>CAWALG010000001.1:0-12726 GCA_963782815.1 uncultured Acidobacteriota bacterium
TCCCGAAGCCATCGTCGGCTCGCCCCTCTTCTTCATCCACGTCTTCGAGAGAAACGAAGCCGAATCTCGGCAGTAGCCGAGCCTCTCTGCGATCGCCGGCGGTCGGGCCACGGCTCGCCGCTAGCCTCTCCGGCGATGCCTGACGAACGCGACCGCCGGATGCTGTCGGGTTCTCTCGCTGGCCTGCCTTCTTCTCTTTTGCGGCTCGCTGGCTCCCGATTCGCAGCAACGATTACTTCTGGCAACTCGCGGCGGGGCGATGGATGGTCGAGCACCGCGCCCTCCCGGCCACCGACCCATTCGGCCTGGCCAGTTCCCGGACCGAGTGGGTCGACGGGGAATGGCTGTTCCAGCTTCTCCTCTACGGGATCTACTCCGCCGGCGGACCCTTCGCCGTCTCCGTGGCCTTCGCCTTCGGGACGGCTGTCCTCTTCACCGCTCTGCTCGCTCTCACCGCGGCCGAGACGGACCTCGAAATCGCGTTGCCGATCGTCGTTCTGAGCTGGTACGCGGCTTACGCCTGGCTGGGAACGGCCGGCGACCCTCGGCGCCGTCTGCGCGACGGCCACGATTCTCAATCTTCGAAGGCTTCGAGGCCGCCGGCGACTGGCCCCCTCGTGTTACGACGATTCTCTGGATGAACATCCATCCCTCGGCAATCGTCGCTCCCTTGATCGTGGCTCTGTTCGAGTTCGGAGAGGCGCTGCGCGCCGGAGGGCGGAGCTTCCGACCGCTGGCGCGGAGAGCGATCCTGCCCCTGGCCGTTGCCGGAGCCTTGCTCGTCTCTCCCTACGGCATTCGCGGGATCATCGCTCCTCTGCGCCTGGCCGCAATCGTCGGGGAGTTCCGCAACCAGGAATGGGCGGCCACCGATCCCGTGGAGTTTCCGCTCTTCTACGTCGCATTGGCCGCCGTCCTCCTGCTCTGGCTCGCCCGTGGAGACCGCATGGGGCGCCTGCCGGAAGGGTTTGTCTTTCTTCTTCTGGCCACTCTGGCCATCCGGTTCTGTAGAAACCAGGGGCTGTTCTTTTCCTCCTTTCCCCTTCTCGTCGCCCCTTTGTTCCGCCGGCCCCGGCGCGGATGAAACGCATCATCGCCGTCGACGCGGTGCTGGCCTTTTTCGGAGCGCTGGCGGGCGCCTGGTGGTCGGCCGGCATCGACAAACGGAAGTTCCCCGTCGCCGCGGTCGCCCGGCTCCGCTCTTCGGGACTTAAAGGAAACATCTATAGCGGTACGGCCTCGGCGGGTCCCTGATCTGGAACTTCTATCCCGAGCGGCCGGTGGTCACCGACCGGGCGCAACGAGCTATACGTCGCCTACAACCGTGAGTCAGCCGAAGCGGAGGGAGCAACCGTGCATGGCGCGGCCTCATCGCCAGGTACGATCTCAAGCTCGCCGTCTTCGAGTATCACCGCGCGCCGGTTCGAGTCGTGGACACGCGGACCCGACAGGCCCGGATCGTTCCGTCTCACGCCGCTCTCTTTCCGCCGCGGGAGTGGGCTCTGATCGCCGTCGACCCCGTGGCCATGATCTTCGCCAGGCGGGACGCCTACCGGCGGACCGGCTGCGCTCCCTCGAACTGCGTTGATCGGCAGTACTTCATCGCTGCCGTTCTCGCGGAAGAGAGCCGGATACCCGGATCATGTGTGGCTGGACTGCGCTGGCCGCGGCCAGCCGGTGGCGACGGTGCCGCCGCGCCCGGGAAGGGTGGTGCGCGTCAACGGACGCGCGGGGATCAGCTTTTTTCGGCGAGGCATTGAGTCGCCAGCTGTTCGAGAGGTCGGGAAGGTGATCCCGGCGGAGATCCAGTCGTCGAGGATCAGCGGCGAAGAGAGGGAACTTCGAGCGACCCTCGACTTCCGCGTGAATCGTGTGGACTTCCGTGCCACGGACGGCCTCGCCAAAGAAGTGGCGCTGTTCTTCGTCGGTCGCTAGCTCCGGCCAGGCGAGCGTCTCGTCAAGCGTCGGAAGCGTCGAAGGAACCTCGAGCGTTTTGAAAACGCGGCCGTCCGCCGAAGGAAAAAACGGGGGGCCGCCCGCGTGTTCGAAGTGTAGAGGAGCGACCGCTCCTCCTCGATTGCGAGCGACCTCGCGTTGGCCGTCCAGCCGGGCGCGGCGCGGCGCGGGCGGGCGATCCGAAGATCCGTGCGTGCTCCTCGTGCGCGCGCCCGTATTCTTCCCGGATTTTCTTCTCCGCCCAGTCGTCGAGGTGATCGTGCCAGCCGACGTGGTCCCAGCCGTGGACGCCGGTCTCGTGTCCCGCCCGCCGGCCGCCTGCATCTGTTTCTCGGCACACGCTCCCCGATCATCGGCGAGGCCAGGAACGTCCCGTAGAGGACCGTCGGGAAGCCGTAGAGCGAAGCGGCGCGGCTGCGATCTTCTTCAGAAACCCGCGCTTCGTGAAGACCCTCCGCACCGCCACTCCCGAGCGGTCCGGACCATAGCTGAAGAAGAATGTCGCCCGAATGCCGCGAGAGTGGCGAAGAGTTCCAGCAGACGCGGCACCCCTTCCCGCGTCCCGACGTACGTGTCAGCAGTCCACCTTCAGCGCGACACGCTTCACAATCGGCACGCGTCCCTTCTACAGACTCGAGCCGGAGGCGACACCAAGAAAATCGAGCAGCTGGCGGTAGGACTCCTTCGGGCAACCATTCAACGGGATGACGTGACGCGCATAGATGAACGACAAGACCACGAAACCCGGCAAGATCCACCGGACCGCGCGAGAATCGAGCACCTCGCGGTATCCGACGATCAGGGCGAACGGCGCCATGGACAGGAAGTAACGGCTCGAGTCTTCCGTCGCGATGAAGATCAGCAGCAAGTATTGGAAGACGCAATAGGAGAGCAGGACCGGATACGGGCGCAGCCTCGTGATTCCCACCGCGTAGGCGAGGCTCAGCAGGATCTGGAATTCGGCGTGGTGAATTTGCCGGGTCTCGAAGAGCCCCCGAAGAATCGAGAAGGGGTAAGGCAATGCGATTTTGCCCAGGTGTGGCTCAAAGTACGCGGAGAAATCGCCGAAGCGCCAGGCGCAGAAGACGCAGAAGAGGAGGAAGCCGAGAGAGACGATCACGAGAATCCAGGGGAACGACCGGACCCGCCCGCGCCGCCAGAGGACGATCAGATACGCCGGCGCGATCATGAGGCCGGTGATCCGCGTGACCGCCGCGAGAGCGGCGGCGACCGACGACCTGCCGATCCGGCCCCGTTCGAAAAGGAAGACGGACGCCAGCGTCAGGGCTATGTAGAGAGACTCCGTGGCTCCAACGCTGCGGTACAGAAGCGCCAGCGCGGACGCAGGAAGAAGAAAAACGAGGGACAGAAAGAATGGGGATGAGAGTTTCCACACGTCGAGTGCGAGCTTGTAGAAGAGAAGAACGGCGGCCACAGCCCGCGGCCCAGGAAACGAAGAGCAGCGCCCGCTCGTAGCCGATCCACGCGAAGGTCCGGACCAGAAGCGGATAGAGCGGCAGACGAGAGGCAAAGAAGGCCGGGTGCGACTCTTGGGTGAGCAAGGGATTGTCAGGCGAAATCCGATAGAGCGTCTTCGCCACCGTCAGGTCCATCGGACTGTCCCAGTGCCGGTAAACGGCATCCATCGAGTTTCTGAACGGAAAGAGAACCAGCAGGGAACTTGTAAGGGAGAGCGCCGCGAGAAGGATCTGCGCTCCCCACCGCTTCGCAGGACGATCCTCTTCCATCGGAGGACTAAGGCCGCGTCGGGCGCTTGGACAGGTAGAAGTCCACGGTGAGCCGGAGCGCTTCGTCCAGGTCCACCTTCGGCTCCCAGCCCAGGATCTCGCGGGCTCGGCGGATCGAGGGGACTCGCGTCAGGATGTCCTGGTATCCCTCCCCGTAGTAGTCCATCGAGGAGACGTTGAGGATCGGCGTCTCGCGCGCCTTCTCTCCGAACCCGGGGTGCGCCGCGACCGTTTCGATGAGCCTCTGCGCCAGTTCCGCCACCGAGAGGTCGTTGGCGGGGTTTCCGATGTTGAAGATGCCGCCGTCGGCCGCGCCGTCGCGGTTCTCGAGGATCTTCATCAGGCAGTCGACGCCGTCGGAGATGTAGGTGAAGGAGCGGCGCTGCGTCCCGCCGTCCACGAGCCGGATCGGCTGGCCGTACAGGATGTTGTGCAGGAACTGGGTCAGAACGCGGCTCGAGCCCTCCTTGGGGGAGTCGATGTCGTCCAGGTGCGGGCCGATCCAGTTGAAAGGGCGGAAGAGCGTGAACCTCAACCCCTCCGCCTGGCCGTAGGCCCAGATGACGCGGTCCAGGAGCTGCTTCGAGCAGGAGTAGATCCAGCGCTGTTTTTTGATCGGGCCGTAGACGAGCGGCGAGGTCTCCTCGTCGAACTCCGGGTCCGGGCACATCCCGTAGACCTCGGAGGTCGAGGCGAAGACCACGCGCTTGCCGTAGTGGACCGCCTGCTTGACGATGCGCAGGTTCTCCTCGAAGTCGAGGTGGAAGACCGCCAGCGGGTTCTTGACGTACGCCGCCGGAGTCGCGATCGCGACGAGCGGCAGCACGACGTCGCATTTCTTGACCTGGTACTCGATCCACTCCTTGTTGATCGCGATGTCCCCCTCGAGGTACGTGAACCTCGGGTGCCCGAGGAACGGCGCGATCTTGTCGCTCGCGATGTCCAGGCCCGAGACCGCCCAGTCGGTCGTCTCGAGGATGCGCTCGGTCAGCGCGTTTCCGATGAATCCATTGACGCCGAGGATCAGGACCTTCATTTCGCGCGCATCCGGGAGATGAAGGCGGCGGCGTCCATCTCCTCCTCGCCTTCTCTCTGGATGCGCAGGATCTCCACGTAACGGTCGTCCTCGCAGGCCACGTAGAGCCGGCCCCGCTCCGTGCGGATCTGCCCGGGGAAGTTGTCGTGGGCGCCCAGGTGCGGGAGCCTCGTCTTCCAGAGGAACGTCTTGCCTCCGAAGATGTCCGTGAAGGCGCCGGGATAGGGGTGCGTCACGGCGCGGACCAGGTTGTGGACATCCTCCGCGGTCCGGTTCCACTCGATCGCCCGTCCTCGGGGCCGCGCCGGCCGAACGTCGTGGCGTCCGATTCCTTCTGCGGGCGGCGCGGCGCCTTGCCGTTCTTCAAATCCTCCAGACGCCGCTCCAGGATCTTCACGGCCGCCGCGGTGACGCGCTTCTGCACCTCGATCGCCGTGTCGTCGGGGCCGATCGGGACCGCCTCCTGGTCCACGATGTCCCCCGCGTCGGGCTTCTCGGTCATCACGTGCAGCGTCGCTCCGGTCGTCTTCTCCCCGCGCAGCACGGCCCAGTTGACCGGAGCGCGCCCCCGGTACGCGGGAAGGAGCGAGCCGTGGATGTTGTAGGCCCCCAGGCGCGGCAGATCCAGGATCTCCCGCGGCAGGATGCCGCGATAGTAGAAGGAGAAGAGAAGCTCGGGTTGCGCGGCCTGGACCCTCGCCAGCGCGGCCGGGTCGCGGGCGTCCTCCACGATCGAGCGGCTCGATCCCGTGCGAGCGCGCGAGGTCCGCGACGCTGTCGAACCAGCGCGGCTCCTCCGGGTCGTCGGCGTGCGTCGCGACGAGCACCACGTCCTCCCCGCGCTCGAGGAGGGACTTCAGGCAGGCGTGCCCCGTGTCCGAGTAGCCGAAGACGGCGATCCGCGTCATGGACGATATTCGAGTTGTCGATCTCGACTCTCGACTCTCGACTTCCGCGCCCAGCCCGTAGGCCCGGCGCACCGAGAAGCGCGGGCGGCCGCGCACCTGCTCGTAGATGCGCCCGACGTACTCGCCGACGATGCCCAGTCCCGCCATCGCGATGCCCAGCAGTGTAAAGAGAATCGCGAAGAGCGTGAAGACCCCTTCGACCTCGGCGCCCACGATCAGGCGCCGCACGAAGAGGAAGACGCCGAAGGCGATGCCTCCCAGGGCGACGACGCTGCCGAGCAGGCCGAAGAGCTGGATAGGCACGGAGGAGAACCCGGTCATCAGGTCGAAATTCAGGCGGATCAGGCGGTAGAAGGAGTAGGCCGACTCCCCTCCGCCGCGCGGGGCGTGCGCGACCTCGATCTCGGTCGGCCGGCGCGCGAAGCTCTGCGCCAGGGCCGGAATGAAGGTCGAGGCCTCGTCGCAGCGGTTGATCTCGTCCACGACGTCGCGCGAATAGGCCCGCAGCATGCAGCCGAAGTCCGTCAGGCGCATCCGCGTGATCGCGACCGTCATGCGGTTGACGAGAGCGGAGGCGAGCCGCCGCGGCCAGGAGTCCTGCCGCTGCCGCCTTACGCCTCCCACGACGTCGAACCCCTCCTCGAACTTCTCCAGGAGCTTCGGGATCTCCTCGGGAGGGTTCTGAAGATCGGCGTCCAGCGTGACGACGGCGTCCCCCGTCACGTCGCGGAACCCCGCGAGGATCGCCTGGTGCTGCCCGAAATTGCGCGACAGCTCCAGCGCGCGCACGCGGTCGGCCCGGCGCTCTGCCCAGGATTTCAGTATCTCGAGCGACCGGTCGCGGCTCCCGTCGTCCACGAGGATGACCTCGTAGGGCTCTCCCCGCCGGTCCAGGACCGCGAGCAGCCGGCGCAGGAAATCCTCCAGGTTCGCGGCCTCGTTGAAGACCGGCACGACGACGGAGACCTTCACCGGCAGGCTCCCGGCCGCGAGGGTCCGTCTGCCTGCTCAAGGCGCGGGCTTCCCAGAGCAGCCAGGCGATCGCCGCCCACCACGGTCCATACGATCCCGGCAGCCAAGGCGCACCCGTTCCTTCTCTCGACATGGCCACGACCAGAAACCCGGTCGAGACCAGGGTATAGAGGAAGTATCCGACGCTCGGGAAGAGCGCTCCCAGCGCCACCGGCCAGACGAAATACTGACGCCCAAAACCCGGCAGGAAGATCAGCTGGACCAGAAACAGCAACAGCGACGCCCGCGCGATCTCGACCGGGGCGAGCCAGGCGACGGCGGCGAGCATCGCCAGGACCAACACGGACGGTCAGGACCCGAGGGGGGCATGTCGGGAAAGAGGAACTGAGAGCTCAGACAGCCCGTAATCGGCTCGTCAAGCTGCGGTACCGAAAGACGTTATTGGCAATGCCGGTCCAGGAGACCCCGTACGGGAGAAACGACCCCAGGAAGACGGCGTACGGCAACGCTGCCAACGGCGAGTGAAAAACGCCGCCGCCCACGCCAACGCGAAGAGCAGCGGATGAAACCACATCACGTGCTTCAAGCAGGAGCGACAGTGAGAGCGATGCGATCGTGAGCGGGCTGCGGCTCCCTCCTCTCCGGGAGACCAGGATCGCGGCGAGCAGGAACAGAATGGAGATGTTGTCGAACTGACCGTGAACGCTCGAGATCAGGATCGACACCGGGTTGGCGAAGAAGAGGAGCGCGACCAGAGCGGCACGCCGCGGCCCGAAACGCTCGCTCGCGAGCAGATAGACAGGGCCGCGGTCGCGAGATCGGCGGCGGTGAGCGCCAGTCCGACCGCCCGGGTCAAGTCGAGCTTCGAATCCTCGCGTACCCGGTCGAGGCCTCGGAGAACCTGCCCCCACGCCGGCGAATAGTTGTACCGCCGCGTCTCCGAATAAATGTCGCCGCCGCGCGCTGCAATCTCCGCGACGATGCGATAAGACTTGGAATCGGTGTTGCCTGGAAAGGCGAAGAGGAGGCCGAGCCGGAGCGCAAGCGCGGCGAGGAAGCCTGCGGCGCAGACCGAGAGAAGAACGCGTCCCGGCCGCGACTCCTCGCTCAAGAGTTCCGTTCCTTTCGCGGCGAGCGCGGATAGCGGCCTCTCATCGTGCGAACTCCCGGAGCACCTCGGCGATGGCGCCGACGACGTCGTCCTGGTCCTCCGTCGGTCAGTCCCGGAAAGAGCGGGAGCGAGACGATCCTCTCCGAGACGAAGTGCGCCTCCGGGAAGTCTTCCGGCCGCCAGCCGAAACGGTCCGCGTAGTAGGAGAACTCGTGCGCCGCCGTGTAGTGGAGGCCCGAGCCGATGTTCCGTCTTCTTCAGCTCCTCCATGAAGCGGTCGCGGGAGATCGTCAGGCGGTCGATGTCCACGAGCGGAGTGTAGAGGTGCCAGGCGTGCCGGACCGGGTAGGCGACCCGCTGCGGCAGGATCAGGCCCGGCAGGTTCGACGAGCAGCTCGTCGTAACGGGCGGCCAGGCGCGCCCGCTCGGCGAGGAATCCCTCCAGGCGGGCGAGCTGGTGCAGGCCGAGAGCCGCCTGGATGTCCATCATGTTGTACTTGAACCCCGGCAGCGCGACGTCGTAGCGGGGACTCCCCGACTTGGCGAAGCGCTTCCAGGCCTCCCTGTCCATGCCGTGGAATTTCAGGAGAGAGGCCTTCTCGAAGACTTCTTCGTCGTCGGTGACGACCATCCCCCCCTCACCCGTCGTCATGTTCTTGTTGGGATGGAAGGAAAAGACCGAGGTCGTCGGGAAGGAGCCGATCTTCCTCCCCTTGTACTCGGCGCCGACCGCGTGGGCGGCGTCTTCGAGGACCGCGATCCCGCGTCCGGCCGCGAGCTCCAGGATCGGGTCGAGATCCACGGGCTGGCCGACGTAGTGGACGGGGACGATGACTTTCGTCCTCGGGGTCAGCCGCTTCTCGATCTCCTCGACGCGGATGTTCAGGGTCGCCGCGTCGATGTCGGCGAGGACCGGGCGCCGCCCCGCAGTGCACGATCGTGTTGAGCGTGGCGACGAAGGTCAGAGGCGTCGTGATGACCTCGTCGCCCGGCCCGACGCCGAGCGACAGGAGCGCGACGTGCAGCCCCGCCGTGGCGGACGAGACCGGCACCGCGAAGCGGCCGCCGACATAGTCCGCGAACGCCGCGGTGAACTTCTCGACCTTGGGCCCCGTCGTGATCCACCCCGAGCGCAGCGTGTCCACGACCTCCGCGATTTCCTCCTCGCCGAGCCCCGGCCGGGCAAACGGGAGAAAGGTATTCCGCATTGGCCGCAAGTCTAGTCAGTCGAGATCAGGTCGACCAAGGGACGTATCTCAACTCTTGACTCTGGACTCTGACTTTGACTCCGTACCTTGCGGCGCGCGAGGTATTCCGTGCCGGTGGCGCAGACGCTGACCCAGAAGAGGCCGACGAGGATTCCGGCGGCGACGTCGCTGGCCCAGTGCGCGCCCAGGTAGATCCGCGTGTAGGAGACCGAGAGGACGACGAGTGGTCGCCAGCGCCAGCGCCGCGCCCCGCAGCACGCGGTTGCGCGAGAGATGGAGGACCAGGGCGGCGGCCGCGCCGTAGAAGAGCGTGGACATCGTCGCGTGGCCGCTCGGGAAGCTGTAGGTCTTCTCGGTCGCGAGCGCCGGCCAGAGGTCGGGGCGCGCCCGGTGGTAGACGATCTTGAGCAGGGTCTCCAGAAGCCAGCCTCCGATGACGACGCCGAAGAAGAGGAGCGCGCTGACCCGGCGCCCGCCGAACACGAGCGCCGCCGTGACGGCGAGCGTGGCCGGCAGGAGAAACCGGTGGTCTCCGAGAAAAGACACCGCGAGCGCCGCGCGGTCGCGGGAGGGACTGTGGAGGCCTTCGATCGCGAGCGTGACTTCCCTGTCGAAAGCGGTCTTTCCGTGGACGTCGAAGACGGCGTCGGCGAGCACGGCGAAGACGACGATGACGGCGGCGCAGGCGAAGAAGCCGACCGTCAGATAGAGGCCGACCGCCCCTTCCCGCGTGAAGCGGGCTCGCAGGAAGGCGCGCCACTTCGAAGGACTGGCCGAGTCGGGGGCCGCGGGGCCGTCACGGTTCCCAGCGGATCGTTCCGGCGAAGCTCCAGCGGCGTTCCGGGTTCCAGACGCCCGCGACCGGGCGATCCGCGGTGACCTCGAAGCGGAGCACGTCGCGCCGGTAGTCGTAGGGCGCGCCGTCGCGGGCGTGCGCGGCCGCGTCGAGGGAGTAGACGCCCGGACCGAGCGCGAACGCCGGGATCTCCAGCGTGACCTGCCCCTCGCCGGAGAATTCTCCCGGCCGGAAACCGTCGATGTCCGTGTTCGAGCCGAAGACGCTCTGGCCCGAGACCGTCGAGATCGCGAAGCCGAAGACGAAATCGGAGAGCGGCGCCGCGGCGCGGACCCGCATCCGGAGGGCCGCCGGCTCGCCCGAGAAAATCCGGCCGGCGGGGTGTCCCGCGCCATCCAGCAACTTCACCTCCTCGACGACCGCCGCGCCGGAACCGATGCGCTCCGTCCCTCTCCCCGCGGGAGACCGGAGCTGCTCGGAGCCTGAGAGCGCTCCTCCGCTTCGCCTCCCTCTTCCTCGGCGACCCGCTCGCGGTAGAGCGCCACCGTCTCCACCGCCGGCCCGTCGGCCTCGAGGCGTCCGTGGTCGAGCCAGATCGCCCGCCGGCACCGCTGCGACACGAGCGCGAGGTCGTGGGAGACGACGAGGATCGTCTTGCCGGCCCGCTCGAACTCGGCGAACTTCTCCAGGCAGCGGTGGGAGAAGGCCTCGTCTCCGACCGCCAGCACTTCGTCCACGAGCAGGACGTCGGGATCGCTGTGCGCGGCGATCGAGAATCCCAGGCGCACGGCCATGCCGGAAGAGTAGGTCTTCAGCGGCGCGTCGAGAAAATCCTCGAGCTCGGCGAAGCGCACGATCGCGTCGAAGCGCTCCGCGATCTGGCGGCGGGAAAGGCCGAGCAGCAGGCCGTTGATCTCGATGTTCTCGCGCCCCGAGATCTCCGGGTGGAAACCGGCGCCGAATTCCAGCAGGGCCGCCAGGCGGCCGCGGACCTCGACGGATCCCCGGGTGGGACGCACGATCCCGGCCAGGAGCTTCAGCAGCGTGGACTTGCCCGAGCCGTTCGGCCCGACGATGCCGACCATCTCCCCGGCGGCGATCTCGAAGGAGAGGTCCAGCAGCGCCGGAACCGAAGAGTCCGGCGACAGCGCCCGCCCCCCATCCCCGAAAGGAGCGCCGATTTCAGCGTCCCGACGCTGTTCTTGCGCCCGTACCGCCGGTACAGCTTCGTCACCCCCGCGACGCGGACCGCCGGCTCCTCCCCCGGTCCCTCGGTCCCCCCGTCTCCCCGTCTCAACTCAAGCCTCCTCCGCGATCGAGTCGCGCAGGCGCTCGAAGACGAGCGCCCCCGCCGCGAGCGAGAGCGCGGCCGTGCCCGGCCATCCAGGCCCACTCGGCCGCGGCGATCGGGCGGAAGAAGAAGAGGCTGTCGTGGAGCGCCGCGAAATACGACGAGAAGGGATTGACGCGAAGCAGCCCCCGGTACCGCTCCGGGACCGAGGCCAGCGGGTAGAGGACGGGGGTCAGGAAGAACGCGAGGGTCAGCAGGTTGGAGATGACGTCGCGGATGTCGGCGAAATGCACGGCGAGCGACGAGATCGCCAGGGCGAGGCCGAACACCGTCAGCGCCAGGAGCAGGAGCACGGCGGGAAACGCCAGCACGGCGGGACCCGGCGCGACGCTCCCGCGCGAAGCCGCGTAGAGAATCGCCGCGGCAAGCACCGGAAGAGCGAGGACCAGGTGGGAGAGGCGCGCCCCGACGGCGGACGCCGGAAAGACCTCCGGAGCCACGGTCGTCTTGCGCAGCAGCGGGCCGTTCGCGCGGAAGGTCTCGGCGGAGTCGACCAGCGCCGAGGAGACGAAGCCCCAGGCGAGGACGCCGATGAAGAGGAAGAGCGCGTACGGGCGCACGTCGGCGCGCGGGGTGAAGACCAGGCGGAAGACCGTCGCGTAGACGGCAAGGAGAAGCAGCGGATTGACGAGCGACCAGAAGTATCCGAGGAGTCCGCCGCGGTACCGCGCGGCGAGCTCGCGGCGCGTCAGCGCCGTGACCAGCGCGCGGTTGCGCCACGCTCTCACGAGAGGAAGCATGGGAAGAAGCTATCAGCTAATCGATAGCCGAACGAGTCGATCCGCCTTTGGGTTCCGTCGCCTCCTGCATCCCGAGCGGGCGGGGACTGCCTCGACCTCTCGGATCTTGGCAGATCCTTAGTCGCTTCGCTCCTCAGGATGACAGGCGAGCGAGTCACGATATTCTGCCGGGGTGCCGCCACGCGAAATCTCCGGGCCGCCGGCCGTCTCCTGCAGGGCCGTTCGCAAGGTCTACTCCGGGGCCCAACCGGTCGTCGCGCTGCGACGACGTGGACCTCGAGGTCGCGCCGGGAGAGTTCCTCGCCGTCGTCGGGCCTTCGGGCGGAGGCAAGTCCACGCTGCTCCATTTGCTCGGCGGGATCGACCGGCCGACGTCCGGGGCCGTCTCGGTCGGCGGCCGGGACCTCGCCGCGCTTTCGGACGAGGAGCTGACCCTCTATCGCCGGCGCGAATCCGGCCTGGTGTTCCAGTTCTTCAATCTCCTGCCGCACATCACGGTGCGGGAAAACGTGGAGCTGCCGCGGGCCCTGGACGGCCGCTCCGACGCGGCCCGCCGCGCCGAGGAGCTCCTCGACCGCGTGGGGCTGCTTCCACCGCGCCGGCGCGCATCCCTACGAGCTCTCCGGCGGCGAGATGCAGCGCGTCGCGATCGCCCGCGCCCTCTCTTCCGGCGCGAGGCTGCTGCTCGCCGACGAGCCGACGGGCAACCTCGACAGCGCCAACGGAGAGCAGGTGCTGGCGCTCCTGGACGAGATCCGCCGCGAGCGAGGCGTCACGCTCGTGCTCGCCACGCACTGGCCGGCGGCGGCGCGCCGCGCGGACCGCGTGGTCGAGATCCGCGACGGCAGGATCGCGTCCCGATGAAAGGCCTCGGGCTGCTGCTGCGCGCCCTCGTCACGG
>CAWALG010000002.1:0-35727 GCA_963782815.1 uncultured Acidobacteriota bacterium
TCGAGCATCCAGCGCACGCCCTTCGAAGATCTCCCGCTCCGAGACGAGCGCGACGCGGTCGATGCGGGACCGCAGGATCTCGAAAGTCTTTCGCCCGATGCCTCCTTCGATCCCGCCGGCGGCGGTCTCCACGGCGGGCAGGCGCGTGACGGCGTGGCCGCGTTCGAGCGAGAGCGCCAGCGCCGGCGAGGATTCGTGCTGGCAGCCGACGATCGTCGCTCCGGAGAGCTTCTCTTTGACGGCGAAGGCGAGGCCGCCGGACATCCCTCCGCCCCCGACCGGCAGGACGAACCCGCGCGCGTCGGGCGCGTCTTCGAGGATCTCGAGCGCCAGGCTTCCGCCGTTGCCCGCCATGATCGCCTCGTCGTCGAAGGCGGAGATCCAGACTTTTCCGGACCGTTCCGCCTCCCGGAGAGCCCACTCCTCGGTGTCGTCGTAGCCCGGGAACCCCGAGCGGATGACTTCGGCCCCGAGCTCCACGATCGCGCGGTACTTCGACTCGTCCACGCTCGCGGGCACGTAGATCGTCGGCACCAGTCCGAGCGACCGCGCGGCATATGCCACGGCTTTACCGTGATTGCCGGCCGAGCACGTCGCGATCCCCGCCCGCTTCTCCTCCTCCGTCAGCCGCGAGAGCCGAAAGAGGGCGCCGCGGATCTTGAAGGAGCCGGTGACCTGGAGCGATTCGAGCTTCAACCAGGCGGGGACGCCGAGGATCCTGGCGAGCGCCGGGGACTCCTCGAGCGGTGTGCGCAGGACACGGCCGGCCAGAAACGCCCGCGCCTCTTCGATCAGGGAGAGCGTCAGCTTCGGCGGCGTGGCCTCCACCCGCTCAGTGCCCGGGGCCGCCGTAGCGCGTCTCTCCGAAGCCCGTGCGGCGGATGTCGTAGTAGGGCGGATAGTTGGGGCCGAGCGACTGGAGATCGCGGTACCAGCAGACCCAGGCCTTCGCGTCCACGTCGCAGAGCGTCGCCATCCGCGCCGCGCCGATTTCCGTCGGAAAGAGGCCGTTGCCCATCTGGACATCCGGCGGTGTCCCGTTGTTCGTCGCGACCTCGCCGAACCACTGGATCATCGCGCTCTGCGTGTAGGAGCCGCTCCACTCCGAGTCGGAGAAGTAGCCGATCCACTGGTTGTCGAACCACGCCCACCAGTTCCCGCCGAAGTGGACGTAGCCGTTGTACACGTCGTAACCGACGAGCGGCGACAGGTTCATGCCGGGGAAATAGGTCGCGCTGTACTGATGCCACCCGCACGTGTCGTAGCACGTGCCCGTCCAGTTGATCCAGTGATAGACGAAGAGGTGCGGGTCGGAGTCGCCATACTGCGACGGGGACACGTTCCAGCCGAGCTCGACGATGTTGCCGTTTCCCTCCCCGCCCTGCACGGAGATCTCGTCGAGGCTGTGCCCGTCGCCATGGAAGGCCGGGCGCTTGACGGTCACCGTCAAGCCGCCGCCGTCGGCTGTGCTGCTGTAGCTCGCGGGCCCGTAGTAGTAGCAGGCGCCGTAGTAGAAGACGCCGTTGCAGTCGGGCGGATCCGCGGGAGGCTCGTGCTTCCTCTCGTCCGGTCCCGGCGGGATGTAATAGACCTTCTCGAACGGGCGAAGGCTCTTTCGGACGACTTCCCCCGTCCCCCCTTCCCGGAAGAAGTCGGAAACCGGCCGGTCGATCGCGCCGATGAGCGGATTGCCCTTGGCCACCGTCGGCTTGGCCGGCGTCTTCGAGACCGGGATCTTCCCCTCCGCGCACAGCTTGAGCCGCAAATGCGGTTTCCCCTCGCGCTGGACGATCGTCTTCTCCTGGCCGCGCACGGTGCCGAGGCCGAGGACGGAGCGCGGAGGAGGCGACGCGATCGCCCCCCGGTCCACGCACTCGAAGGCGCCCAGCGACTCCGGCTTGACGTCGAGGGACGCGCAGCCGGCGGCCCCCAGGATCGGCAACAGCCAGACAAGTTTCAGGGTTCGGGCGTTCATGGCGACCTCCTTCCGGGCGGCGCTTCCGGCGCCGCGCCCTTCTCTGGCCGACTCGCCCGCCCCCGGAGACGGAGCGATGGGCGGACGGTCTTCGGGAGGCGGTCGAGGGGATCGGAAGGTTTTCTTCTACGCCGCCCCCCTGGCGCTGTCAAGGCCGCCGTGAATCCTCCTTGGGATCAGCGGCATACAGCATGCAGCGGAGGTCTACGGCCCACCGCGGTTGCAACGGTTGAGAACGATTCGGTCAGGAAAGCGGGGAACCGATATGGCGAAGTGGTTTTTCGAGCCCGGTCACACGGCCGCGGAGTTCCGGGCCCGCCACATGATGGTCAGCTGGGTGCGCGGCCACTTCAAGGACGTCCACGGAACGATGGAGTTCGATCCGGAGAACCCGCGGGCCACTTCGGTGGACGTCACGATCGACGCCCGGAAGATCTGGACCGGCGAGCCGGACCGCGACGCGCACTTGAAGAGCGCCGATTTCCTGGACGTCGAGCACTATCCGACGATCACGTTCCGGGGAAACGACGTCGAGCTGTGCGGCGCGAACGTGGCGAAACTCACCGGCGATCTGACGATCCGGGGCGTCACCCGCCCGGTCACGCTCGACGTCGAATACCTCGGACAGTGGCAGACGCCGTGGTGGGAGGGGAACGAGGACAAGGGGCCGAGGACGCGGGCGGGATTCGTCGCCACGACCCGGATCAACCGTCACGACTTCGGCGTCAGCTGGAACGGCGTCCTCGACCGCGGAGGATTCGTCGTCGGCGACGAAGTGCACATCACGGTGGACGCCGAGGCGGTCCGGGAGATGTGAAGGTGACTGAACGCGCGGTTATTTCCTCTTGAAGAACTGAACGGCGCGCTCGTGCTTCCGCGCGGCCGCCAGGGTCTTGAACGTCCCGAGATTCCTCCGGCTTCCCGTTTTCGGATCCTTCTTGCGCGAGTACAGCCGGTACTCCCCCGGATGGCGAGCCTTCGGATCATGGGCCTCCCCTTTCATCGCGGAATCCTGCGACATTCATGCCGGTGGACCAGATGGAAGTCTGATCGGCGTTCACCGAGCCGGATTCCACATCGGGTGCTCGAAGGAGAGGTAGAGGAAGAGGCTTCGCTGGCCGCGGCTCGGACCCACGCCGATCGGCGCGGCGATTCCCGGAACGATCTGGAGTCCCGTCGGGAAGTTGTGGGCCCAGCGGATTCCCGGGCTCACGAAGAGGACGTGCTCGGCCGCGGTGCGGTTCCTCCCCACCACGCCCTGCGTCTCGAACCAGACGGTCTCGACCAGCACGTTGAAGTTGGAGCGCGCCAGCCAGACGAAGCTCTGTCCCAGGTTCCAACCGAGCGTCGCCGCGACATCGCCCGCCGCGTCCTTCGCCCGCGGGTTCCAGGTCCCCCCGATGTTGGTGTGCATGACGAACTTCTCCGAGAGAACCGTGCTCATCGCGACGTTGGTCTGGAAGCCGATGCCCCCGGCGCCGAGATCCTCCCTCCGGTCGCCGGTGGGAAAGAGAAGCGACACCCGGGGCGCGACCGCGAATTTCGCCTCGCTGCTGCCGACGAGCTGGTAGCGGTAGTTCAGGGCGATGTCTCCCAGCCCGGTGCGCGACCCGGACGCCCCCTCGACCCGCGCGTACGGGATCGTGTAGCTCAACTGGTTGGCCTGCCGCGGAACAGGCCACTCCTGCGTGAAGGTCGCGACCCATGTCCCGCCGCGGAAGACCTGGAAGGTGTTGATGTGCTGGACGACGCCCGCTTCCTGGTTGTAGGCCTCCTCGAGCAGGAAACTGTTGTCCTGGATCTGCGGAATCTCGCTCTTCGCCTCCTCCGGAGGGAGAGACTGCGCGCCGGCGGCGCGCGCGCACGCCAGTGCCAGGAGGACAACGGCGAGCCGCGGCAAGGTCTCTATAGAATAGCTTCAACATGACCCGCGCCCTCCGAAGGCATCTCGCGGCGAGAGGTGTGGGCTCCTCCGCGGGATTCCGCTGGCGCGGAGGCGAGGTCTCGCGGCTGGAAGGGCTTCACCGACGCCGTCTTCGCGTTCGCCGTGACGCTGCTCGTCGTTTCGCTCGAGGTGCCGAGGACCTTCACCGAACTGGCGGCCGCGATGCGAGGGTTCTTCGCCTTCGCGATCTGCTTCGCGCTGCTCTTCGCGATCTGGTACGAGCAGTACGTCTTCTTCCGGCGCTACGGCATCCAGAGCACGTTCGTCGTCTTCATGAACGCCCTGCTCATCTTCGTCGTGCTCTTCTACGTCTACCCGCTGAAATTCCTCTTCTCGTTCCTCGTCAACCGGCTGCTCGGGTTCCCGACGGACGTCCGCCTGGCCGGGGGACGAATCGAACAGCCGATCGAGGCGGCGCAGATGCCGGCGCTCATGATGATCTTCGGCGCGGGATACGTCGCGGTCTCCCTCATCTTTCTCTTCCTTTACACATACGCATACCGGCGCCGCGCCGAGCTCGACCTGGACGCCCGCGAGACCCTCGACACGAAGGAGAGCATCGCGGCGGCGGCAATCAACGGGAGCGTGGGAGCGGTCTCGTTTCTCATCGCGGCGATCGGAGGAGCCCGCTACGCGGCCTGGGCCGGGTTCGCCTACTTCCTGAATGCTCCCCTGCACACCGCCCGCGGCTTCTGGTGGGGAAGACAGAAGAGGAAGCTGGAGTAGAGATGCGGGAAGCGTGCGTCCGGATCTGGTCCCGGGGGCCGGGGACCGGATAATTCCCGGATGCTCCGCTGGAAGGTCGTCGCGGCGCCGCTCTCGCTCCTCATCTGGGCGAGCTACGTTCTCATCGTCATTGCCTGGACGCCCCTCGTCTTCTTCTACCGCCTGGCGACGCGGCGGTCCGACCCGGACCGGTACCGGCTCGGGCGCTTCTTCCGGAAATCCGCGGTCCTGGCCGGAGCCCTGAACCCTTTCTGGAAGTTCCGGGTCGTGGACCGCGTCCATCCCGATCCGCGGCGGCCGTTATGTCTTCGTCGCCAACCACTGCTCCTCGACGGACGCGTTCCTGATCGTGCGGCTTCCGTGGGAGATGAAGCTGATTTCCAAGAAGTCCATCATGCGGATCCCGCTGCTCGGCTGGCAGATGCGCATGGCGGGCGACGTCCCGGTCGTTCGCGGAAACAAGGAGAGCGCGCGGCACGCGATGGAAGGGCTGCGCCGCTGGCTCGACCGGCGCGTCTCGGTCTTCTTCTTCCCGGAAGGAACGCGCGGCGAAGGCGGAGCCCTGGGGCGGTTTCGGAAGGGGGCCTTCCGGCTCGCGATCGAGGCGGGCGTGGACATCGTGCCGCTCGCCCTCTCGGGCACGGAAGCGGGATTGCCGAAACACTCGATCGTGTTCGCCCCGACGACGGCCACGCTCACCGTGCTCCCGCCCGTCTCCACGGCCGGATGGACGGTCGCCGACGCGCCTCGTCTGGCGGAGACCGTGCGCGGCGCGATCGCCCGCGCTCTCGAAGAAGAGAGGCGCGCTCGCATTGATCTGACTAAGCGAGCGATTAAGCGACGCTCAAAACCGAATTAATCGCCGGCGTCCGGACGGCAAACTCGCAACAATCGCGGCAGGCGTCGGAGGTTTTCGAGCGCCGCGTGAGGAATCGCGGCGAAGCGATTGCAAAAGGAGGGTGTATGGCTGTTGGTGTCTCCGCTTCTCGCCGTTCTGTCGTCAACCTGATCATCGCCGCCTGTCTCGTGGCCGTCTCGTGCTCCGATCGCGAGTCGCCCACGTCGCCGATGTCGTCGTCTCCCTCCGCGGGCAAGGCGACGATCTCCGGCACGCTGCTCGCCTTCCGGCGACGCGCCCGCGGCGCGCCGCCGGCCAACCGCTCGCCAACGCCGCCGTGCGCGTCGTCTCCACGGGGCAGACGGCGCAGACCGACGCGGCCGGCAACTTCACGCTCGCCGGAGTCCGCCGGGAGCCGTGGCGCTCGAAATCCGAGGCGCCGGTGTCCAGGCCTCCGCGACGGTCAACGCCTCCGCCGCGGCGGTCACGAAGGTCACCGTCACCGTGAGCCGCGGCCGTTCGACGGTCTCCCTGACCCCGCGCTCCGACGGCATCGAGGGGATCGTGGACAGCATTTCCGCGCCCGAACTTCGTCCTGAAGAACTCGCGCGGGATGGTCATGATCCGGACGGACGCCTCGACGAGGTTCCGGAGGGAGGGCGCGTCGATCGGGTTCGGGGATCTCAAGATCGGTCAGCGGGTCGAGGCCGAAGGCTCGCCCCAGCCGGACGGCTCCCTCCTCGCCGCGAGGGTCAACGTCGAGAACGCGGAAAAGGAGGACGCCACGAAGACGCCGACCGTGACGGGAACTCCGCCGACGGCGACGCCGACGAGGACTCCCCGGCCCGACGACGTGATGACAAGACAAGGACGCCGACCGTCGACCAGGCGACTCCACGGGACGCGCGACGCCCGACGCGGACTCGGCCGCCGCGAAGACGAGGACCTCGAGGGAACCGGTCGGCACCGTCGGCGCCTCGAGCTTCGTCATCATGACGCGATCGGGCCCCGTCACGATCCAGACCGACGCCTCCACGCGCTTCCGCAGGGACGGCGGCACCGCCGAGTTTCTCGGACATCACCACGGGCGAGGAAGTGGAAGTCAAGGGGCCGCTCCAGGCGGACGGTTCCGTCCTGGCGACCCGGGTGGACATCAAAGGAGACTGACGCCTCCGCGGAAGCCCGACTTCAGCCCCGGCGGAGCGGCGCTCGGACAGGATCTCCGTATGTCCGGCGGAGATCCTGTCAGCACCCTGCCCGCCGGGGCTGCCCTCATGGACAGTAGCCGCGGCCTGTGCGCGCTCGCTACAATCGCGCCAACAGAAGGCCCGCCGATGTTCTCGATTACGGTCCCCGGCATGGTCCTCACCGGCAGGGTCTGTATCCGTTAACCGTGTTGCCCATCACGGTTTCGCCGGGGCCGGCGAGGGGGAGTCCTCCTCCGCCGGCGCCCGGCGGAAGGAGACCGTCAACGCGAGCGTAGAAGCGCCGCGCCGGACCGAGAAACGGGCGGCATCTCCCCATTTCTTCGCCGCGACGAGCCGCGCGAGGGTCTCGCGGCTCTCGACCGGCGTTCCATCCATCGAGAGGAGAAGGTCCCCGGCGGCGAGCCCTCCTCTCGCGGCGACGGATTTCTTTTCGACCGCGAGGATCTTGAGACCCCCGCCGCCGTCGGCCGGGCGCGTCGAGGCGCCGAGCTCGGGATAGAGAGGGTCCGTCTCCCGGGCGACGCCCCAGACGAAGTCGGCGTACGAGGCGCGGACGGCGCGGACCGGCTTTCCCTTCTCGTCGCGGACCTCCACCGGGAGGAGCGTCGCGATCCGCCCCGGGAAAAGCCGCGCGGCCTGCCTCTGGATGCCGAGTCCGTAGGCGACGTGGCCGCCGCCGACCAGGACGACGAGGATCGCCTTCTCGTCGTCCCCCGACTTCTTCAAGGCCGCCACGGCGTTCTGCGCCATCGTCGCGTCCCAGGTGCACTGCGCCTCGAACATCCCCTTCCACTCCGCATCGCCCATGCCGGCGTGGATCCCCTCGTCTCCGAGCAGCGCCTTGAAGAGCCGCAGATGGTCGGGACTGTCCGTGTCCACGCGCGCCGGGATGTGCGCGGCCTCTTCCTCCGTCAACCCGGTGAACCCCTTCTTGCGGACGGCGGCGACGACCTCGCGCGGCGTGTTGATCGCGAACATCGGCATCTGCCTCTCCCCGGCCAGCAGGAAGATGTCGCGGTAATAGCCCCAGTTGTACCCCCAGTTCTTGTACCAGCGGGATTGGTCGACGAACTCCTTCTCGGAGAGCTTGCCGCCGACCCACAGCTCGAGCGCCGGCTGCTCCCCGTACGGGTACATCTCGAGGCCGATCGACACGTGGCGCCCGGCGCTGGCCAGCTCCTCGAGGACGCGCCTCTCGACGCGGTGCGACTCCATCGCCGTGTGCTCTTCGCCGACGAGCAGGAGGCGGACGCCCGCCAGCCGCGCCGGCAGCTCCGCCGGCGTCAAGACCGTCCCGCCGGCCGTCTCCGTGATCCCGTCCAGGACGACGGGGACCTCCCGCTCCTTGCGCGCCGGGTCCCCGATCGGGAGATGCAGCGGGTCCTCGGCGACGACACCGAAGCCGCCGCGCCGAGGAGCAGCGCGGCGACGAGATCAGACCGAGGACAATCTCATTTCCACGGCTCGATCGAGACGATCTCCATCTCGGACTCCCCGACCTGGACGCGGTCGCCGAGCTGCTTGCCCAGGAGCGACTGCGCGAATTCCGACTGGTAGGAATAGACCGCCTCCTCCGGGCGCGAGTCCCAGGGGCCCAGGACCGTCGCGGGACGCGCGGCTCCCGTCTCCGGATCGCGCAGCGTCACGCGGGTGCCGACCCGCACTTCCGAGGTGTCGATCCGCGAGGGGTCGAGCGCCCTCGAGCGCGACAGCTCGTCGGAGAGCGTCGCGATCCGCGCCGACAGGTATTCGTGCCTCTGCCTCGCCGCGTGATACTCGAAGTTCTCCGACAGGTCTCCGTGCTCCTTGGCCACGCGCATCGCCTCGGCGTTGGCGGGCAGATCCACCTGCTTCAAGTGGACCAGCTCCGCGCGGCGCGCCTCGATCGCCTCGGGCGTCGAATAGAGGTATTCGCGCGCGGGACCGCGCAGCGCCGGGAATTTCATCAGGAGCGCTTCCTTGACGAGGGCCCGGCGGTGCTCCTCCAGCCCCCCCGCCCGGTCCAGCGCCGAGAGATAGTCGCGCGCCTCCTCCTCCGAGCCCGAAGACTGGACGATCGCGACGGCGAGGTCGCCCGGATCGAACAACTCCTTCAAGCGGGCGCGGTAGCTCGAGAACTCCTCCTGGCGCAGGGCGTCGAGCATCGAGAAGAAGAGGTGGCCGGGCACGGGCTTGCGCTCCTGCCGCAGCCGGTCGCAGAGCCAGAGGAACGCGCGCGGCGCCTGGCGCGGGGAGCGCAGGATGCGGCGCGAAAGCTCCTCCGACCGCTCGGGGAACTCCGCGAGGCCCGCGAAGAGCGCCGTCAGGACCCGCGCGTCGTCTTCCTTGAAGATCCGATCGTGGAAGAGGTCGGCCCAGTCGGCGCGGCTCGCGCGCGCCGCCTCGAGCGCCTTCTCGCGGGCGACGTGATCGTGGATCCGCGCGATGACCGAAGGCAGATCGGGGCTCGCGAGAAGCTCCGCCGCGGTAAACGCCTCCGGCTCGCCGGGAAGGAGCTTGACGGCGGCCTGCGAAAGCTCCCAGGCCAGGGCCGGGCGGTCTTCCCCCGCGGCCTTCCGCGCCTCCGCGGCGAGCGTCTGGCCGAAATAGCGCGCGAGATCCTTCGAACGCTTCGCGTGCTTGCGCGCGATCTCGATCTTCTGAAGCGGAGCCGCCTCCTCGAATTCGCGGTGGACGGATTCCTGCGCCTCGCCGGCGCTCGCCGACCAGGCGACCATCGCCGATTTCCCCGTGCCGGAGGCGACGAGCTGCGGGTGCCTGCGCGCCGCCGCCCAGAAGCTCCCCCAGCGGGATTCGTCGACGAGGCCCGCCAGGTTCTCCTTCACTTCGATCAGGGTCATCGTCCGGCCGAAGCTCTCGAGCAGCCGGCGGACCGTCTCGGCCGGATCGCGTTCGGCAAGCGTCCGGGCCGCCTCGGGCTCCTCGACCTTCTGCCGCAGCAGGTGTTCCCGCGGCAGGAGCGTCAGGTTCTTCTCGGCGTTGACGAGCGAGAGGGGGAGCTTCGCGTCGGAGAATTCGACGCGAATCACGTCGAGCGTGGGGTTCAACTCCACGATCCGCCCGGCGCCCCGCCCCGCCATGAAGTAGATCTCGCCGGGAGAGAAATGGAGCCACCGCGCGATCTTCCCCGCGGCCTCCATCGGGTCCGCGTGGCCCTGCAGCGGGAAGTGCGCGAACACGGCCGCGAGCGAGGGGTGCGAGGCGAAGCGGGTTCGCAGAGCGGTCTCGAGCTCCTTGCGGATCTCCGCGTCCGTCGGCGACATCCGCGCGATCTCCAGGAGCACGGCGAGCTGGCGGTCGCCGTCTCCGCGCTCCGCCTCGTAATCGGCCAGGAAGCGCAGCCAGGAGAGCGCGGGCGTGACGCCCCCCTTCTTCTTGACCGCCGCGGCGACCGCGAAGAAGAAGGAGAGGTCCTCCGGCTCCTCCTCCATGCGGCCCGTCCAGACGTCCTCGACCGCATCGAAGTTTTTCTGCTCGATGAGCTCGGCCACGGAGGCCGGCAAGGGTGCCGCCGGAGAAGACATGGGAGGGGGATCTTACCGGCTTGAAGGGCCCCGTGCAGCCTCCGTCGCACGCGGGCCCGGGCGGCAGGGCGGGCGCCGCCTAATCCTGGCTCTTCTTGTGCCGGGCTTTTTCGGCGACGGAGCGGAGGAAGCTGCCGGAAAGCGTTCCGTGAATCGAGACGGATTCGCCGTCACTCGAGACCGTGAACTTGCGCAGCATCGAGACCAGCTCCGGCGACTTGTCCTGCACCGCGAGCCGCCACATGGCCATCAACCCGCGCAGCGAGTCCTCCAGCAGCTGCCGCGTCTCCGCGTCGCTCGAAAGGCCGGTCGCGGAGAGCTCCAGGGCGTCGCCGCGCGCCTTCGCCTGGACCGCGACGAGAGACACGGACTTCATCGCGCCCATGAGGGCCATGGCCGGCTCGCCGTCGGCCTCCCCGGAGGAGTGGACATGGGCGGCGCGGCGCGCGACCGACGGATAGCGCGTCACGTCGACCAGGGCCCACACGGAGGCGTCCCGGTCCACGCGCTTCAATTGACGGCCGAGACCCGGTCCGGACGCGAAGCCCGTGCCGCCCGAACGCCGGTCCGCCAGGGCCTGGATCACGGCCGGCTCGGTCCCGGCGATGACCAGGCTCGAGCTCACGAAGGCCGCCGCGCCCCGGTGTCCCTCGTCGTTGCCGTGTTTCTCGGGGAGGAGGAAGTAGTCTCCCGCGGGCGTGGACGTGCGCACGGCTCCGCGGTTCTCGGCCGCGGCGGCCAGGCGCTCGGGATCGAAGCGCCCTTCGAAGAGGGCGAGCGTCGGCGAGCCGTGCTGTCCCGAGGACGGCCTGACCGCGATCACGACGGTGTCCACGTCTTTCTTCGGGTCGAGCTGCGCCTCTTCCAGGAAACGCGCCCCGTCTCCATCCGCCGTCATGTGGTCGGCGCCGGAGAAAATCTTGCCCGCGAGAGGGCTCTCGCGCAGGTCGCTCAGGCGGATGACCGCCACCGAGGCGGCATCGGCGGGAACGAGCGAGAGCAGGTCGTTGCCGGAGCGCGAGGCCGCGGCGAGCGGAGCGGCCGCGCAGAGGGCGAGCGCGCCGAGGGCCGGGACGATTCGAAAGACGAGCCTGGGAGTCCTCATGTCAGAAGTCCTTTCTGGAAAAGAGCCAGCAGGAGGCGGCGAGCGCGGCCACGCCGAAGAGCGCGGTCGAGCCGTAGACGGCGAAGAGATCGGGTAGGACGACGTGGGCGTGTCCGAACGCCCGGCCTCCCGAGACCTGCTCGACCGTCGCCCGGCCGAGCTCCGCGGTCTTGGGAAAGATCCAGTAGAGGCCGTTGACGACCCTGGCCGCCCACTCGGCCGACATGGCCGCGGCGATCCGGTTGTGGGCGGCGAGGATGGCGGCGAGGAAGAAGACGGCGTAAGTCGCCATCAGGGACACGCCCGTCGAGGACGTGACGACTCCGATCAGGAACGCGAAGGCGAGGAGCGCGGCGATCGTGAAGAGGATCGTCACCCCGCCGAGCAGGAACCGCGCATGCACGACGTGCGTCTTCCAGATGATGATCAACCAGATGGAGCCGATGAGATACAGGAGGTTCGCCGCGGCGAGAAGGAGCCCGCCGGAATAACGCGACAGGAGGAGCGCGACCCTCCCGACGGGGCGCGACAGGTACAGGTCCACCGTCCCTTTCTCCTGCAGCCGCGGCACCAGGTGCGCGGTCGCGAAGAGCGCCAGGAACGTGCCGACGAGGTAGAGGAACCCGGAGAACCCCGATTCGAAACCCAGGACGAGCCGGTCGATGTCGATGGAGCCGTGTCCCATCTCGACCGTCTGGCCGAAGAGCTTGACCCCCGCGAGCGCGCCGTTGACGACGTCCAGGTTCACCGCCATCGCGAAGATCAGGATGAAGAGCGAGGAGAGGGCGAAGTAGGCGATGAGCGTCCAGCGCGCCGCCGCCTCGCGAAAGACTTCTTCCACGCTCGCGGCCCAGGCTCTCATCAATTCTCCTTACCGGCGTCCGGCTGGGCCCGGACGAGGCCAACGAAGACGTCTTCGAGGCTCGAGCGCACGGGCGTCAATTCCTCGAGCTGCCCGCCGCCGGCGCGCAGGCGGTCCACGACGGCATTCAAGTGAGCGACGTCGCGCGCGGTCAGGTCGAAGTGACCATTGACCCGGTCGACCAGGGCGCCGGTCCCGCGCAGGTCGGCCAGGAGCGCGTCGTCCACGCCGGAGGCGACCAGCTTGTAGCGCGACGTGACCGCCGTGAGGTCCTCGATCCTCCCTTGCGCCGCGACCGATCCCTGGCGCAGGACGGCCACCCGCCCGCAGAGGAGCTCGACTTCCGAGAGCAGGTGCGAGTTCAGGAGGATCGCCCGGCCCCGGCCCGCCTCCTCCTGGAGCAGGTCGCGGATCTCGCGGCGGCCGACCGGATCGACTCCGTCGGTCGGCTCATCGAGCAGGAGGGCGTCCGGCTCGTGCACGAGCGCCGCGGCGAGCCCGAGGCGCTGCGTCATCCCCTTGGAGAACTTCTTGACGCGCACGTCCGCCCACTCGGAGAGGCGCACGCGCCCGAGCAGGCTCGGGATCCTGCGGCGGAGATCCTCGGGACGGACACCCGACATCCGGCCGAAGATCGAGAGGGTCTGCCGGGCCGTCAGGTATCCGGGGAAACGATGCCCTTCCGGCAGATAACCCACGCGCCGGCGGCTCGAGGGGTTCCCCGCGGCAATTCCGAAGAGAGAGGCCTCGCCGCCCGTGGCGCGGGTCAAGCCCAGCAGGATCTTGACCGCCGTCGTCTTGCCGGCCCCGTTGGGGCCCAGAAGGCCGAAGATCTCGCCCGGTTCGACCCGCAAGTCGATTCCAGTCAAGGCTTCCACCCGCCGGCCGCCGAGGCCGGACCGGTAGACCTTGCGGAGGCCGCGGGCTTCGATGGCAGACATCACTGGTACAAACGGAAAAGCAGGGTGGAATGTTCAGGAGAGGGGAAAGGCGTCAGGGTGAAGGTGTCAGGTGAAATGCAGGTGTCAGGTGCCAGGTGTCAGGTGTCAGGTTGGGCGCGGAGCCCCGGCCCCCGTCCCTGAAACCTGACACCTGATACCTGATACCTGCATTTTCCCTGACACCTGTTCCCTGAGACCTTCCCCTACTACGACTTCTTCGCCGGCGGCTCGGCTCCCTCTGACCACGGAGGCGCCACCCCATTCACCCTGGCGTAGGCGATCGATTGCCCGAGGTGCTCGTGCATATGGTTGAGAATCACGACGAGCAGCGCGCGCTCGGTGATCTCCCGGCCGCCGAAGATCTTGACCTTCTTGTCGAGATCGGCGTCGGCCATGCTGGCCGCGGCGCTCTTGACGTGATCGAAGCTCTTCTTCATCGTGTCGATGACCTTCGCCTTGTCGGTCACGGTCTTCTCCATGTCGCGGCTGATCCCCTCCGGGACCTTCACGCCCATGAAGGACGGGAGCATGAAGTTGCCGCCGGCCACGTGCACGTACACCTCGCTGACCGATCGGATGCCCGGCGCCGGCCGCCAGGAGTATTTCTCCTGCGGCATCGCGTTGGCGAGATCCGCCAGCTTCTTGCCGACGCTGTCCACCTCGGCGATGAACTCCCCGCGGGTCCCGGAAGGCGCGGCCGCCGGC
Source organism: uncultured Acidobacteriota bacterium (assembly GCA_963782815.1). GTDB lineage: Bacteria > Acidobacteriota > Thermoanaerobaculia > UBA5066 > Gp7-AA6 > JAWOLE01. The sequence goes on from CAWALG010000002.1 coordinate 13,830, forward strand.
TCGGCGCCGCGCGACGACAAACGCGACTGCTCCGATCAGGACTGCGACAACCCCCAGCGAAACGAATGGACGCCTCATCACTCCTCCTCCTTGTCTCAACTACAGCTTGGAATGCCCATTATCACCCCGCCTGACACCTGATCCCTGATACCTGACACCTGCTCTTTGGCGCGCCCCTTGCGAGAATGGCCATGACTCATGGCCGACGCGTCGTTCATCGAAGAGTCCCGGCGCCCGCCCTTTATTGAAGTCGCGGCGGTTCTGGGTGTTCGCTCGCCTTCGCCGCGATCGCGATCGCGGTCGTTTCCTGCGCCGGCATTCACTTCATCGTCTCGACGCGGCTCCTCCGCAAATGGGTCAACACCGATCCGGAAGCGCTTCTCCTCGACTACGACGCGGCGTCTTCCTGGATTCCCGGAGAGATCCGCGTCCGCGGGCTCCGAATGCGCGGAAGCGACCCGAACGTCCAATGGTTCTTTCACATGGAGAAGGCGGCGATCTCGATTTCCCTCTTCGACTTGCTGCACAAGCAGTTCCACGCGACCCGCGTGCGCGCCGAGGGGCTCGTGTTCCGCCTGCGCGAGAAGCAGAAGAAGAGCGAGACTTCCGCCGCGCACGCCGCGCGCCTTCCGCCCATCCCGGGCTTTTCCGATCCGCCCTTGACGGGCCCCGCGAAGGAGACGCCGCCCCTTTCCGAAGCGGAGAAGCGGCGGTTCTGGACCGTACGCATCGAGAACTTCCTCGCCGATCCCGCGCCCGACATCTGGATCGAGATCTATCGTTTCCGCGGCCGCGCGCGGGTGACGGGCGGTTTCGCGCTGCGCCCGCACGTGCGCGTTGCGATCGGGCCCGCCGCCGTCGAGTTCCTCTCGGGCGACTTCCTTCTCGCCCCTTCGGAGCCGATGCTCTCCGCCGCCTCGGGACGCGGCGACTGCGTGATCGAACCCCACGCGCCGGAGGAGGCCCGAGGCAAGGAGATCTGGCGCAGGATCACCGGGTCAATTCGGGCCCAGGGGCGCATCACGGATCTCCGCTGCCTGAACCACTACCTTGGCCAGGCGCCGGAGCCGCGCTTCTCCGGAGGCGGCGGAAGGGCAAGCTTTGCCGTTCGATTCGACCACGGCATCGGCCGGGGCGAGGGCGACTTCCAGGTCGGGCGCGTCACCGCCCGCTACAAGGGCGGAACTCTCGCGGGCCGCGCGTCCGGCCGGCTCGTCATCCCCCGCTGGGACGTCGAAAAGGACGACATGGAGATCTCGGGCAGCCGCGTCGAGCTGGCGGACATCACGACAACGAGGACGAAGCACGACGAACGCGATTGGTGGGGCCGCTTCGACATCGTCTCGGGGCGCCTCCACGACGGCCTCTCGGCGCGCACGTCCGTGGCGTGCCGCGACGCGCGGCCGCTCTACACGCTCGTGGCGGCGAAGCTGCCCGGCTGGGCGGAGGGAATCCTGAAGCTCGAAGACATGAAGGGTTCGGCGGGCGTTCGGTTAGCGAGCGGCCTGATCGACGTCGAGGACCTCGACGCCTCGGGCGGCAAGTTCCACATCGCCGGCCGCTACCGGCAGAAGAAAGAAGACCGCCGAGGCGCGTTTCTCGTCGAGACCGGCGCGTTCGCCGTCGGCGTGGCCATCGAAGGCCCCGCGAGCCACGTCAAGCTCCTCGGCGCCCGGAAGTGGTTCCAGGAGGAGAGCAAATAGCCTGTCATTCTGAGGAGCGAAGCGACGAAGAATCTGCCCCGGTGTGACCAGCCGATCGCGACCGAGCAGATCCTTCGCTTCGCTCAGGATGACAGGAGGCACTCCTCCCGAGGACGTCGATTCAAGACGCTACCTGTTCACCTCGACGACGACGGCGGTCCCGTAGGCCAGCACTTCGGCGACGCCCTGCGCGATCTCGGTCGCGTCGTAGCGCATGGCGACGACGGCGTTGCCTCCCGCGGCCGCGGCGTGCTGCGCCATGAGCTGGTAGGCGTCGCGCCTCGTCATCTCGCACAGCTCCGACCAGAGCGTGATGTTGCCGCCGAAGAGGCTCTGGAGGCCGGCGCCGATCGTGCCGACGATCGAGCGCGAACGCACGACGATGCCGCGCACGATCCCGACATTGCGGGTGATCCGGTAGCCCGGCAGCTCGTTGGCCGACGTGATGAAGTTGTCGGGAATCACGATCTCTCCTTTCGCCTTCCGCCGAACACGGCGCTAGGCGCCGATCAGCTTGCGGGCCTTGAGCTCCGCGAGGAGCCGGTCCACTTCCTTTTCTTTTTCCAGGGCGGCAAACCGGTCCTCGACGTCGTCGGAGGTGATCTCGGCCCAGGCCTGGCTGACGGCCTCCTCGTGAGTGACCCGCTCCTTCATCCGGTCGAACGTGCTCGATCCGGCTCCGGCTGCGACCGCCAGCTTGGCTTCGCTCGCCTTCTTCGAGACCCTCGCCCGCCGGTGACGCGCGATGAGCAGGTCGCTCTTCGACTGCGCCTCCGCGAGCTTTCCTTCGAGCTTGTGGAGCGCCGCCTTCAGGTTCTCGACTTCCGTCTTCTGGTCGCTCACCTGCTGGTGAAAGTTGTCGGCGAGCTCCTTGTAGCCCATCGCGCGCTCGACCGCGGCGCGCGCCAGCGTGTCGTCCTTCTTCTCGACGGCCAGCTCCGCCTTGCGCATCCATTCCGCCTGCTTCTCCTCGTTCTCGGCCGCCTTCTTGGCGAGCAGGTGCTGGTCGGCGATCGCGATCGCCACCTGCGTCTTGACCTGCAGAAGCTGGTTCTGCATGTCGAGGATCACCTGCTTGATCATCTTCTCGGGCTCCTCGGCCTTGTCGATCAGATCGTTCAGGTTCGCCCGGACCAGTGTCGCCACTCGTTCCAGCAGTGCCATGACGGACTCCTTTGCGTGAGAGGTCTAAGGTCTAATGTCCCAAGGTCTAAGGTCCCGGGGCCCTCACTCACTTTGCGTCGATCGTCTTGTTGTCGCCGATCTTCTTCATCTTGCCGAGCAGCTCCGAGATCTGCATGCCGGAGAGCGCCTCGAAGAGCGCCGGGACCTGCGCCGCCATCTTCGTGATGTCGCCCGTGATCTTGTAGGCGCCGGCCGCGTCGCCGTTGCCGGTTGAAACGACCGTGATCTTGTCCACCTTGGACAACGGCTCCGCCAGCGCCCGGACCACGTCCGGCAGCCCGCCGATCAACCGGTCCACGACGGCCGCCTGGTTCCATTCCTGGTACGCCTCGGCCTTGACGTTCATGGCCTTCGCCTCCGCCTCCCCCTTCTTGAAGATGATCTCGGCCTCGGCCTCCCCCTGGGCGCGCACCGCGGCGCCGCGCCCCTCGGCCTCGAGCGTCAGGCGCTGGCGTTCCGCGCCGGCGAGCGTCTCGATCCGCTGCCGCTCCGCCTCCGCCTGCTTCAGGACCGTCGCGATGAGCTCCTTCTCGCGGCGCTGGATCTCCGCCTCCTGCACCTTGACCTGCTGCTCCTTCTCGACCTGCAGGATGCGGACGGACTCGGCGACGACCTGCTGCTGCATGATGTTGGTCTGGATCTCGTAGGCCTTGTCCGCCTGCGCCTGCTGCTTCTTGACCGCCTCGAGGTACGCCGCCTTCTTGACCTCCATGTCCCGCTGCGACTCGGCCTGCTTGGCGAGCGAGAGCGTCTCGGCGAGCACCCGCTCCTGGTCCGCGCCCGCCTTTGCGACCGCGGCCTCGCGCTGGGCGACCGCCCGCTTGATCGCCGTGTCGCGCTCCGCCTCGGCCGTCGCGACGTCCGCGTCCCGCTTGATGCGGGCGACGTCCGGCCGCCCCATGTTGGTGATGTAGTCGTTCTTGTCGCGGACCTCCTTGATCGTGAAGGAGACGACCTCGAGCCCCATCTTGTTCATGTCGTCCGCGCAGGTCGAGCGCATCCGGTCGGCGACCATCTCCGGCTGCTTGACGATCTCCTCGACCGTCAGCTGCCCGATGATGCCGCGCAGGTGCCCTTCCATCACGAGGCGGATCAGCCCCTCGCGCTGCGGCGGCGTCTTCGTCAGGAACTGCTCGGCCGCGGTCTCGATCGACTCCCGGTCCGACTTCACCTTGATCTGCGCGACCGCCTCGACCGTGACGGCGACGCCCTGCTTCGTGTAGAGGTCCTGCTGGGGCGCGACGTCGAAGGACATCAGCTCGAGCGACAGCTCGCGGCAGCTCTCGACCATCGGGAAGATGATCGTGCCGTGTCCCTTGATGACGCGCGTCCCGCGGAACCCATACACGATGAGCGCCTCGTTGGGCCCCGCCTTCCGGAACATCCTGGCCAGCAGGACCAGGATGAGCAGGACGGTGAGGACCATCAACCCCAGGATGATCCAGGTCCCGATTGCCAATCCGAACATAAAGCCCTCCTTGTGGCTCACTTAATGAAGTAGCCCGCGACTCTCCAGGCTCCGTCTTTCTCCTTCATGGTCACCACGGTCTCGAGCGCCTCTTTCTTGTTCTCGAACGAACTGTCGTACTGGATGACCACGTACTCCCCGTCGGGCGCGCCCGGCAAAGTCAGCGAGTACTGCGCGCTCTTGAGATTCCGCGCGATGAGCTTTCCGAGCGGCCCCCGCGCCGAACGGACGGCGCTCTCCCACTGCTCGGCCGAGACCTGCTTGCGAAAGAGGGACGACGCCTGGCTCCAGCTCTCGGCGTACCGGCCGGAGTCCACGACGCCGAGCCAGATCTTCGCCGCTTCCCCGGCGGCCTTTCTCGCCGCTTCTTCCCCGGTCTTCTCCCCCGCCGGTTCGACTGAGAAAGCGGCAGCCGCCACCAGGCAGGCCCCCACTGCCGCCAGGATCCAAAGGATCTTCTTCATCGTTTCCTCCTTCATCTTGTTTCCTCCGACGACTCCGTTTCCGACTTCGCTTCGCCGGCCAGCTCCTCCCAGAGCCGCACGTAGGCGATCCCCTTCTCGTACCGCGTCACGACGACCTCGCTGCCGCGGGGGATCGCGGCGGCGTCCTCGCTGCGCGCGCCCGCGCTGCGCCGCGTGCCCTGCTGCGAGTAGACGATCTCGCCCGTCCCTCCGGCGCGGATCGGCACGGTCACGCTGCCGAGCACGCCGGTCATCTCGAAGTCCGCCGAGTCCAGGAACCGCTCGTGCCTCAGGAGGACCTTCGTCAGGAATCCGAACACGACCGCGGATCCGGCCACGCCCGACGACGAGCGCCAGCCGCCAGGACGAGGAGCTCGCCGAGATGCGCGCGGCCCGTCAGCAGGTAGCCCATCCCTCCGAACCACGCGAGGAACGCCATGAGGCTCGCGAAATTGAAGGGAGAGACCGACGCGCCATGCCCGGCCGCGTCGGCGACGCCATGCCCGGGGACGGCGCCGTGGGAGCCGAGGTGCAGCCAGTGGCCGACGTGCCCGAGCGACCAGTGGAAGGTGCCTCCCAGGAGAGCGAGCACGCTCAGAGAGAAACCGACCACGAAACAGACCAGATAGAAGCCTTCCCAGCTCATGACGGCCTCCCCTCTCTCCTGCGGCGTCGCGGCGGCGGTTCGGATGCCTCGGGGTTCAAGACCTGGAGAAGGCGTTCGGCGAGATTCGGCGTCTCCAGGATCCCCCGCATCAGGACGAGGCAGCGGCGCGAGTCCGAGTGCTTGGCGAGCGCGAGCAGCGCCTGGTTGACTTGCGGGTCTCTGCGGAAGCGCTCCGCTCCCTGGACGAGCCACAGGTCGAGCTTGTCCTCGAGCGCGGCGACCTCCGAGTCAGCTCGGTATGGAACCCGTCCGGATCGCTCACGAGATACCCGGGGTGGACTTTGAAGAAGCGGGCGAGAAGCATGCGCGTGTTGTTGGTCATGTGGGGCCGCGCGCCGCTCTCGATCTGGGAGAGGTAGGCCTGGCTGATGGATTCGCCGCGCTCCTTCCGGATCGCGCGCGCGACTTCCGCCTGGCTCATCTCGCGGTCGAGGCCGCGCAGAGTCCCTTCCATCAGCCGGAGGTAGCGGAGTTTCTCGCCAAGCTTCATAGCAGATTGCAATTGAACGATTGCATATTGCTATTGACATGTCAAGAACTTTTATCACCTTGAGAATCAAAGAGTTGTGCCACGGCGTGCTCGTAGGGGCGGCGCTTGCGCCGCCCGCCTCTTCCGTGACACGACGAGGGGCGGGAGGGGCAAGCCCCTCCCCTACAGCACGATTCGCAGAGCCCTCGGCTGCTTCTACCCGCGCGGTCGGGTGCTCCGCCTTCCAGCGCATGGCGGCGTAGATGCGGTTCCGGCCGCTCGGGTGGTCGAAGAAGAGAAATCTTCGAGCTTGCCGGGGTCGAGCTTGCGGTACTCGGCGAGCTTGAGCGACGACCTCGGCGAAGCCGTCGGGCTGCCGGCTCGCGTTCAAGCCGAACATGTCGGCCTCGGTCTCCTGCACGCGGATGATCGAGTTGGTCACCGGCGTCAGGACGAAGAGGCAGCAGGCGACCAGGATCGCGAAGACCGGCATGCCCGCGACGTCGCCCGCGCCCGCGCACGCCCCACCGCCCTCCGTACCGCCGCACGAACGCGATCGAAGGAGCAGCGAAGGAACGCGAAGCCGAGCACGATCAGGATACCGAAGAAGACGATCCCCTTGTACACGTGGTTCAGGACGTAGTGCCCCATCTCGTGCCCCATCACGGCCTCGATCTCCGGCGAGCGAGCAGCGCTTGAGGAGGTTGTCGTTCAACGTGATGCGCTGCGTGCCGAGGAGGCCGCTGACGTTGGCCGAGATGCGCGTCGTCTGCCGCGAGGCGTCCGAGACGAACACGTCCTCCGCCGGGATGCCGTTGGCGCGGGCGAGCGAGAGGATCGGCTCGCGGATCGGTCTCGTCGGTCAGCCGCGTGTACTTGTTGAAGAGGGGCGCGACGAAGACGGGCGCGATCAGGAAGGAGAACGCGAGGAGCAGCGTCGCGGTCAGCGACGCCCCAGATCCACCAGGTCCTCGGCGCGCGGCGCAGCACGCCGTAGAGCAACACGATCCGCCGACCCCGATCGAAGAAGACCGCGAGCGCGAGCTCCTTCAACCGGTCGCCCATCCACGGCAGAAACGTCTGTGTCGCGAGGCCGTACCGGTGCTCGCGAAAGAAGCCCGCGATAGAGGGTCAGCGGAAAGAGGAGGACCGCCGTCACGACGACGTACTGCGCCCAGTAGAGGAAGGTCTGGAGCGGCTTTCGCCGCGTCCACCGCTCCGCCCGCGTCTCGCATCCTCGCCGACCACCCGAGCGCCAGAAGCAGCCACGCCACGCCCGACGCCGTAGAGGAATTCCCAGAGCTGCAGCCAGTACCCGCCCTCGAAGTACGCGTCCGACCGCGCCTTCTTCTCCGGCGGCATCCGCGCGAGGTACGCCCGCGTCGCCTCCTCGGGCTCCGGTCTCCCTCGGGAGAGCGGCCCGGCGGTGGGGGCGCCGATGTCCGCCGTCGCCGACAGCCGCACGCGCGCCGACGATCAGGACTCCGCCAGCGAAGCCCGCCGCGAGCAGCTGCTCCTCATCGGCCTCTCTACTTCTCGATCTTCGGCGCGGGAGCGACGCGGGGCAGCTTCGCCTCCTCCGCCGCGCGGTTGAAGTCCGCCACGTCCTTCTCCAGCAGCGCCTGGTACTCCTTCACGATCGCGTCCAGCCTCGCCTTCAGCTCCGCGTACATCTTCACCGACCCGGCCGTGGGCTTGCGGTCCGCGCTCGCGACGATGCCCGCGAGGTTCACGAAGTCGTGATCGAGCTTCGGCTCGTAGTTCAGGTCGTCCTCGTCCGCCTTGATCTCCGGGTTCGTCAGCTCCAGCTCGACGGCCGTCAGCTTCTCGCCGAGCGCGCGGCGCTGCTTCTTCAGGGCGTCCCCCTTGCCGAGCCTCTGCGCCCGCTCGCCCAGCTCCTTCGACTGCTCGCGCGCGTCGCGGATCTTCAGGACCGTCTCGTGGGTCTCCGAGAGCCGGTCGCGGATCGACGGAGAGCAGGTCGAACTGCGCCTTGAGGTCCTCGGCCGTCGCCGGTCCCTGCGGGTGCGGCCGGACCTCCACCGTCTCCGTGAAAGACCTGGCCCCCGGCCGACAGCCGGACCCGGTACGTCCCCGGCCCGACCTTCGGCGGCGCCTTCGTCCCCTCGTTGAAGACGGCCTTCGGCGCGAGCGTCGGCTTGAAGACCCGCATGTCCCAGAGGAAGCGGTTCAACGCCCGCCTTCGGCTCGAGCGGCTTGTCCTTGTCCTTCTCCAGCTCCTTCTTCTCCGCCTGCTCCTTCAGGTCCCCCTCCGGCTCCTTCTTCTCGCTCGAGAAGGAGCGGATGACCTTGTCGCCCGAGAGGATCTCGATCTTCACGACCTCGTCCTTGCCGGGCTTCTCCTTCAGCCAGTAGTGGACGAGGACGCCGTTGGGCATGTTCGTGCCGACGCCCCTGGGCGGCTCCTCCTCCTCGTCGGGCTTGCCGCGCCTGCACGCGGTGCGCCGGCCGGGCCGGAAAGAGGTACGCGTCCGACTGCGCGACGCTGGTCGTTCCAGAGGCGCAGAGGCGTCAGGTCGTCCAGGATCCAGAAGGAGCGCCCCTGCGTCGCGACGACGAGGTCGCCGTTCTTGACCGCCAGGTCGGTCACGGGCACGGCCGGGAGGTTCCGCTGGAAGGGCTGCCAGCTCGCTCCGTCGTCGAAGGAGACGTAGAGACCCGTCTCCGTGCCGGCGTAGAGGAGGCCGCGCCGGACCGGGTCCTCGCGCACGGCGCGCGTGAACGCGCCGTCGGGAATGCCGTCCGACGATCTTCGTCCAGGTCTTGCCGTAGTCCTTCGTCTTGTAGAGGTAGGGGCGGAAGTCGTCGAACTTGTACATCGTCGCGGCGACGTAGGCCGACGCCTTGTCGTGCGGCGAGACCTCGATCGAGTTGATCTGGATCCACTCGGGGATCCCCCTGCGGCGTGACGTCCTGCCAGGTCTTGCCGTCGTCGCGCGTGACGTGGACAGCCCGTCGTCCGATCCCGGCCCAGAGGACGCCCTTCTCGTGCGGCGAAGGGGCGAGCGCGAAGATCGTGTCGTACACCTCGACGCCGGTGATGTCGGTCGTGATCGGCCCGCCGGACTTGCCCTGCTTCGCCTTGTCGTTGCGCGTCAGGTCCGGCGACATCTCCTCCCACGTCTCCCCCTCGTCGCGCGTGCGCAGGAGGATCTGCGAGGCGTGGTACAGGACCGCCGGGTCGTGCGGCGAGATCAGCGATCGGCGCGTTCCACTGGAAGCGGTACTTCAGGTCCTTCGTCGCGTGCCCGTCGGCCAGCTGCGGCCACGCCATGATCTCCCGCGTCTCCTTCGTGCGGTTGTCGTAGCGCGTGATCTGCCCGCCGTACTCGCCGCCGAAGACGATCTCCGGGTCCCTCGGAGACGGCGCGATCCAGCCGCTCTCGCCTCCGCCGACCGCGTGCCAGTCGGAGAAATCGATGACCGCGCCCGGTCACGCCCGACGGGATCCCGACGCTCGAGTTGTCCTGCTGCGAGCCGTAGACCCAGTACGGGAAACCGGTTGTCCGTCGCGACGCGGTAGAACTGCGCCGTCGGCTGGTTGTTCTGCGTGGACCAGGTCTTGCCGCCGTTGTAGGTGATCGTCGCGCCGCCGTCGTTGCCGAGGATCATCCGCCTCGGATCGTCCGGGTCGATCCAGAGGTCGTGGTTGTCGCCGTGCGGGACCGAGAGGTTGGCGAAGCGTCTTTCCGCCGTCGGTGGACTTGTGCATGTAGACGCTCGGCAGGTAGAGGGTGTCGGCGTTCTTCGGATCCGCGATAGACCCACGAGTAGTACCAGGCGCGCTCGCGGATCTTGTGCTCGTCGTTGACGTACTTCCATTTCTTGCCGCCGTCGTCGCTGACGAAGAGGCCTCCCTTCTTCGCCTCGATGAACGCGTAGACGCGGCCGGCCTTGCCCGCCGAGGCCGCGACGCCGACCTTCCCCAGATCCCCTCCGGCAGCCCCTCGTTGTCCTCGCGAGTCAGCTTCTTCCAGGTGTCGCCGCCGTCGGTGGACTTGTAGAGCGAGCTGCCCGGCCCGCCGGAGACGAGCTCCCACGGCCGGCGCACGACCTGCCAGAACGCCGCGTACAGGACGCGCGGGTTGCTCGGGTCCATCGAGAGGTCCGACGCCCCGGTCTTCTCGTCCACGAAGAGCACCTTCGTCCAGGTCTTCCCGCCGTCCTGCGACCGGAAGATGCCCCGCTCCGCGTTGCGGCCCCCACACGTGGCCCAGCGCCGCGACGTAGACGATGTCGGGATCGGTCGGATGGATCCGGACCCGCGCGATCTGCCGCGTGCTCCTTCAGCCCCATGTTCTTCCAGGTCAGCCCGCCGTCCGTGGACTTCCAGACGCCGTCGCCGTGCGACACGTTGCCCCGGATCGCCGCCTCCCCCATCCCGGCGAAGACGACGTTCGGATCCGACTCCGAGACCGCGATCGCCCCGACCGATCCCGTCTTGAAGTCCTTGTCCGAGACGTTGCTCCCAGTTGGACCCGCCGTCCGCCGTCTTCCAGACGCCCCCGCCCGTCCCTCCGAAATAGAACGTCAGCGGGTCGTGCCTCACGCCCGTGACGGCGATCGAGCGCCCGCCCCGATACGGCCCGATGCACCGGAACTCCATCCCCTCGAAGAGATCCGAGAGCGTCTTCGGCTTCTTCGTCTCCTCCGTGCCCTGCGGAGGCTTCTTCTCTTTCGCCGCCTCTCCGAAGACCGCCGCGCCGGAAACCACAGCGCCGCGAACGCGCCGAGAGCAAAGAGATTCCGCAGACCTCTCACGAAGACCTCCTTGGATTCCGTCCAGAGCCGCCGCTTTTCGCCGGGAAGTATAGATGCGCCGGACGCCGCTCCCGTGTCGGGTCAGGCGTTTCGCGATCTCGATCCGCGTCGGACGGGAACGCTCGCCGCGGATCGGGTCACAGCGATCTCAGGAACTCCAGCAGGGCTTCGCGGTCGGCCGCCGAGAGGCACTTGAAGCTGCTCCGCGCGCTCTTTGCCTCACCCTTGTGGCGGTCGACGGCGTCGAAGAGCGTCACGGAGGCCCCGTCGTGCATCAGGCGGGTCCGCAGGCGCACGCCCCACAGCGGCGCCGTGCGCACCTTGTTGCGCGCGTCGTGGAACTTCTCGGGCGAAAAATCTCCTCCACTGGAACCTGTGCATGGCACGGCCGTAGTGCTCCGGCATCGGGATCACGAACCCGTCGCCGGTCCCGACGTCGTGCAGCAGGAAATCGCCGAACGGGTGAAACGACTCGCGCGCCCAGCGCCTCCGGAATCGGATACATGCCGCCGTTGATCTTCGTGCCGGCCGGCGCGGTCGTCAGCGTTCGCACGTGGCAGGACGCGCAGCCGATCTTGTCGAAGAGCTCCGAGCCGCGCTTCGCTTTCGGCGTCTCCGCCAGGATCCGTGTCGCGGAGCCGGCGCCTTGGTGGCGCGGATGAAGCGCGCGAAGACGGTCCACGTCGTCCAACCCGTCGGGCCCCGGCGTGTCGTTGGGCTCGGAGGCCGTGTTGCAGAGCTTCGTCACCTCGTCGGGGAAGAGCCGGCTGGTGATCCCCATCTCGTTCAAGTACGCGTCCCCGGAGAACGACTGCAGGCTGGCGTGCTGGTCCTTCCAGCCGAAACGGCCGACGCCCGTCTCGCCCGGCGCTTCCACGATCGGGACGCGGATCGCCTGGCCGCAGATCTTCCCGCGGCTCGCCCGGCACTGCTCCCGCGCGAGGTCGAGGAGCGTCTGATCCGCCACGGCCTCGACGAACCCGTCGCCCAGGAGGTTCAGGGAGATCCGCGTCGTGCGGATCTTCTCCGTGTCGGGCACGCGCTCGTGGATCTCCGTGTCCGGGAAGGCCCCGTTCGGGCAGATGGCGCGGTCGTTGACCAGCGTCCGGCCGGTGATGATCTCGGTTCCCCGGGCGATCGGGATCTCGGGGTTGCGGAACCGGCCGTCCGGGCCGAGATGGCCGACCCGCAGCTCGGTGATCTGGCTCGCGCCTCCGGAAGTCGGGTCCTGGTGACACTCGCGGCACGATTGAGCGTTGTACAGAGGGCCGAGGCCGTCCTCGATACCCTCGACCTCGTCGAACGTCTCCCGGTCGGCGTCGTGCGTCGGCTGGTCCACCTCGCCGTTGCTCTTGTCGTCGAATCCGGCCGGCGCTTCCCCGGGCGGCGATTCGACGGAAACAACGACCGCGAACAGGAACCCGAGTGCCAACCCGAGCTTCATCTCCCGCTCCTTTCCGCCGCCGTTATCGCGGCAGCTCTCGGCAGTCGAGTCCACGAGGCGTCGTTGACGTTGATCGCGAGGCTCAGGATAACCTTATCGGACCCGAGCCGTAAAATCCTCGTCGCGACGCGGAGGAGAGGAAGAACATGCGCATCGCGAGAACGCTGATCTGCCTGGCCGCCCTCCTGGCGGCGGCCCTGGCGCCGGAGGCTCCGCGGAAGGGGATCGAGCTCGGCCGACATCGACAGGAAAGCGCGATCCGTGCACCGATTTCTACGAGTTCGCCAACGGGAGCTGGCGCGCCCAGAACCCGATCCCCGCCTCGATGCCCCGCTGGAGCCGGCGCTGGGAGGCCGGCGAGTCCTCCAAGGACCAGCTCAAGCAGATCCTCGAGGAAGCGTCGGCGGCGAAGGGGCAGCCCAAGGGGAGCGTCGAGCAGCTCATCGGGGACTTCTACGGGGCCTGCATGGACGAAGAGCCAGACGAACCGGCTCGGAGTCAAGCCGCTGGCGCCGCTGCTGTCCGAGATCGACCGCATGAAGAACGCCGCCGACGTGCGGGCCATGATCGGGCGGCTGCACGAGATCGCCGTGCGCGTGCCGTTCGCCCTCGTCGGCGGCTCGGACAACCACAAGCCCAACGACGTCATCGCCCAGATCTACGCCGAGCGGCCTCGGCATGCCCGACCGCGACTACTACGTGAAGCCGGAGGCAGCGCTTCAAGGAAGCCCGCGAGAAGTACCTCGCCCACGTCGCCGCGATCTTCCGGCTGGCCGGCGAGAGCGAGGCCCGGCGAAGACCGCCGCGGACACGGTCCTGCGGATGGAGACGAAGCTCGCCGAGAGCTCGCTCGACAACGTGGCCCTGCGGGACCCGAAGGCGACCGACCACAAGATCTCGTTCGCCGACCTCCAGAAGATGACGCCCGACTTCAACTGGACGGCCTACTACCACCACGCGCGGCTGACCCGGGACGCCCGCGGAAACGAGGAGCCGCCGAAGATCGGCGACGTCAACGTCGCCGAGCCGAAGTTCCTCGCGGAGTTCAACCGCCAGCTGACGGCCGATCCCGATCGCCGACTGGAAGACCTACCTCCGGTGGCACCTCTTGAATTCCGCCGCTCCCTCCCTGTCGGACGCGTTCGTCCAGGAGGACTTCTCCTTCAACGGCGCGTACTTGAACGGCGCGAAGGAGATGAAGCCGCGCTGGAAGCGGTGCGCGGAATCGGCCGACCGCCTGCTCGGCGAGGCGCTCGGGAAGAAGTACGTCGAGAAGTATTTCCCGCCCGAGGCGAAGGCCCGGATGCAGGAGCTCGTGAAGAACCTGCGCACGGCCATGGGCGAGACGATCGAGGGACTGGACTGGATGAGCCCGGAGACGAAGAAGCGCGCCCTCGAGAAGCTCTCGACGTTCAACCCGAAGATCGGTTATCCGGACAAGTGGAAGGACTACAGCAAGGTCGCGATCGGCCGCGAGTCGTACTGGGACGACGTCGTCGCGGGGCGGAAGTTCAACGTCGCCGACAACCTGGCGACGATCGGCAAGCCCGTGGACCGCGGGCGCTGGGGCCTGACTCCTCCGACCTCCGACGCCTACTACAACCCGCTCCTGAACGAGATCGTCTTCCCCGCCGGGATCCTGCAGCCGCCCGCCTTCAGCCTCGACGCCAGCGACGCCGTCAACTACGGGGCGATCGGCGTCGTCATCGGCCACGAGATCAGCCACGGCTTCGACGACGAGGGCGCCCAGTACGACGCCCAGGGCCGCCTGGACAACTGGTGGACCGCCGACGACCTGAAGAAGTTCCAGGAGAAGACCGCCTGCGTCGTCAACCAGTTCGACGGCTACTTCGTCGAGCCGGGCCTGCACCACAACGGCAAGCTCGTCCTGGGCGAGTCGATCGGGGACCTCGCGGGCGCGAAGATCGCCTACCGCGCGTTCCAGATCTCGCAGCGCGGCAAGCCGCCGCTCCCGACCACGGACGGCTTCACGCCCGACCAGCAGTTCTTCATCGCCTGGGGCCAGTTCCGCGGCGACGCCATCCGCCCCGAGGCCGCCCGCACGATGATCCAGGGGGACCCGCACCCGATCGCGAAGTACCGCGTCATCGGGCCCCTGTCGAACCTCCCCGAGTTCCAGAAGGCCTTCTCCTGCAAGCCCGACGCTCCCATGGTCCGCCCGCGAATCTCCGGTGCGAAGTTTGGTAGGCGGCTGGTCCGAATGGACCGATGAGCCCTCTCCTATTCGCGATCCTCGCCGCGGCATCGGCGCTCATTCCGATTTCACTGGCAGCCGAGAAACCCGACATCCGGGCGAGGCTCGTCGTCCCGGAAGCGGTCGCGGCAGGATCGAAGCAGGCGATCGCGGTCGAGATGACGATCGGAGGCAAGTGGCACGTCAACAGCCATACGCCCTCGGAGAGCTACCTCATCCCGACCGAGGTCACCCTGACGGCATCTCCCGGCGCGCTCTCCTCCGTCCGTTACCCGAAGGACGTCGAGAAGCGATTCTCCTTCTCCGACAAGCCCCTCCGTGTCTACGAGGGCACCGTCCGCTTTGAAGCGGATCTCGACCTGCCCGCCGGCGCCGCCGGGCCGGTCTCCATCGCCGGAAACTCTCCTATCAGGCCTGCGACGACAAGCAGTGCTTCGCGCCGGCGAAGATCCCTCTCCAGGCGACGATCGCCGTTCGTCCCGCCGCCGGCGCCCGCTGACGGCCAGTCGTCCCATTCTGTGGACGACGTGACTCTCGGCGAGGTCACGCGCCGCGCCGGCGATCTGCCAGGACCCATGGCAAACACGCTCCAGCGCGAGAGATTGCATCGCAGCGCAGAGTCCGGGGAGGACCTGGCAGCCGGATTGCTCCTACGCGCGGACGAGGGAGCGTTTCGTCATCAAGATCGGGTTCGACATCGGACGGGTGACTCCGCCGCATCCAGCGCTTCGCCGGCTCGCCGCCGCGCTTCTCCTCTCGGCGCTGCCGGCGGCCGGCCTCGCGGTCGAGCCGATCTCCGGGATCAAGCTCCAGAACCGAAACGGAAGTCCCTTCTCGCTCGAGTCGCTGAAGGGCCAGGTCGTCGTGCTCGACTTCTGGGCGTCCTGGTGCGTCCCGTGCCGGACGAGTTTCCCGTTCCTCGACTCCCTCCAGGAAAAATACGCGCCGCAGGGCCTGCGCGTGGTCGGGCTGACGCTCGAGGACAACGAGGACGCGATCAACGCTTTCCTCGACTCGGTCCCCGTGCGCTTCCCCATCGTCCGCGACCCGACGGGGCACGCCGGGGATGCCTTCAACGTCGTCGCGATGCCGACGACGTTCCTCCTGGACCGCGAGGGGCGGGTCGCCGCCCGCTTCGAAGGGGGAGACAAGAAGTCGCATGCCAGACTCGAAGCGGCGGTCTCGACGCTCCTCTCGGGAGGCACGCTCGCGCCGGGAGCGGACGTCCGCGTCTCCCGGAGCCTCGAGGCGACGAGCAGCCTCAAGGCGTGGCAGCGCGGCTACCTGGCGGATCCGATCATGAGCCTCGACGGGGATGCGCTCACGCGCATGTTCCGCGAGCACATCCATGCGAGCAAGGAAGGCTCCGCCGGCGACGGAGGGCCTTCCGGAGGCGGCTGTGGCTGCAACTGATCGCCCGGACCGGCGGCCGCGCCGTCCGCGGCGCCGCCTCCTCCGGGAGCTTCCCTGGCTTGCCGCGGGCCTCGGGAGCCTCGCCGCGCGCGATGCCCTCGGCCAGTCTTCCGTAGACACGCGCTTCCTGTTCTACAAGGAGTCGGGCGGCCGGACCCAGGTCTTGAACCCGGTCCTCCTGTATCGCCCGGACCTCGGCCAGGACCACGGAGAGCTCGGGCTCCTGCTCGGCTACGACGCGATCTCCGGGGCGTCGCCGACGGGCGCCTACCCGACCTCCGACGTGACGACATCGGCGTCGGGGCACCTGATCAACGCCGGCAGCATCCCCCAGGCGAATTACACGGACTCGCGCAAGTCGGGGTCGCTCTCCTACGAGCGCAAGTTCGGGGCCCACCTGCCGACGGTGGACATCTCGTACGCCAGGGAGAACGACTACGTCGCGCGCGGCGCCGGCATCTCCGACTCCTGGACGATGGCCCAGGGGCGCGGCACGCTCCACCTGGGCGCGGCGTTCTCGCGCGACCTCGTCGAGCCGGTGAAGAATCCCGAGACGAATCCGGACGGAAAGAACCTCTCGTACCCCAAGTCGGAGAACGGGTTCTCCCTGGGCTGGACGTGGATCCTGACCGACAGGGACCTGATCGACGTCTCCGCGTCCCTGATGCGGCTCTCCGGCTATCTCGACGACCCCTACAAGGTCGTCCCGATCGGGACGGAGAGACGACCGTGCCCGAGCACCGCCCGGACTCCCGCTCGCGGCGCGCTCTCGTCGTGAAGTACGGCCACCACTACCTGTGGGACGGCGCCATCAAGATCAACTACCGGTACTACAACGACGATTGGGGGATCAAGGGCCATACGATCGAAGTCACCTACGACCAGCACCTGCTCACGGATTGGATCGTCTCTCCGCAGGTCCGCTTCTACACGCAGACGGCGGCGTCGTTCTACGGCAGCCGGTTCCCGGCGCCGCAGACATTCATGTCGGCCGACTACCGGCTGTCTCCCCTCGACAGCATCCAGGGCGGCCTGACGATCACGCGCAGGATCAACGACCTCCTCAGCGTCAGCCTGGGCGCGACGTATCAATACCAGTACGGACGCGACCGGGTCACGCCGATCCCGACCTCGCCGACGGCGCCGCTGGCCGCCTCCGCCTCGGCGGCCGACATGAACGTCCTGACGATCACCGCGGGCTTCATCCACCTTTTCTAGCAGGCCGCCGAGAAATGGACGCGGGCGTGGAAGGCGCCGTCCTCTACAAGAAGCGCTTCCCGCTGATGGGAGGCGGAGCCTCGATCGAATTCGTGGACGACCGGGGCGAGGAGCGCGCCCGGAAGATCGGGAGCGCCGTCGAGGACGAGGCCCGGCGGATCGAGGCGAAGTTCTCGCGCTACCGCGACTCGAGCGTGGTCTCGGAGATCAACCGGAACGCCGGCCGGACCCCCGTGGCCGTGGACGAGGAGACGGACATGCTCGTCGCCTCGGCTCTCGACCTCGCGTCCATGACGGGCGGCCGGTTCGATCCGACGGTCGGAGCGCTGCGGCGCGCCTGGGACTTCAAGAGCGGCCGCGTCCCGTCGCGCGGACGAGGTCTCGGCGCTCCTCCCCCTGGTCGACTCCGAAGCGGTCTCCCGGCGGGACCGGACCGTCTTCCTGCGTCGCGCCGGGATGGAGATCGATCTCGGCGGCGTCGGCAAGGAGTACGCGGTGGACCGCGCCGCGGAGCTGCTCCGCGCGGAGGGGATCCGGGCGGCGATCGTCAACTTCGCCGGGGACGTCCGGACGATCGGCAGCCGCGGCGACGGCCGCCCCTGGAAGGTCGGCGTCATGGACCCGAGGGACCGCGGCCGCTGCCGCTTCGCGGTCCGCACGCTCGCGGACGCGGGCGTCGCGACCTCCGGAGACTACGAGCGCGGCTTCGTGAAGGACGGCGTGCGCTATCACCACATCCTGGACGCGAGGACCGGATGGCCCGCGCGCGGCGTGGCCTCGGCCACGGTCGTCGCGGGCTCCGCCTTTCGAGCCGGGCAGTTCGCGACCGCCGCGTTCCTCCTCGGCGCCGAGGAAGGCCTCGCGCTTCTCGAGGAGACGCCGGAGGTGGAAGGCGCGCTGATCACCGAGGACGGAACGATCCTGCCGACGACCGGCATGAGGTTCCTGTCGGACCTGCCGGGGAGCGCCTGGTCCGCCAATGTCTATTTCTAGCCGTCGCTCCGCGCTCGCAGATCCGAGGAATCGGCCACTGGTTTCGATCTCGAAGCGCAAGAGCTTGCACGCTGGAAGCGCTATGCCGAAACAGGATGAGGCGCAAGTACCTCGTCACGGGGGCCAACCGGGGAATCGGCCTCGCTTTCGCGCGGCAGCTCTGCAAGCGCGGAGACCGGGTCATCGTGACGTGCAGGGATCCCGGGAAGGCCCGCGACCTCGCGAAACTCCCCGCGCGCCTGGAGCGGCTCGACGTCGCGGACGAGAAGAGCATTGCCGCTCTGGCTGCCCGCGTGGAGGGGGAACCGATTGACGTCCTGATCAACAACGCCGGCATCGGCAAAGGGGGCGCGACGTTCGAGCGCCTTTCGATGAAGGAATCTCGAGGAGACCTTCCGCGTCAACTCCATCGGACCCGCCGCGGTCACACAGGCGCTTCTGCCCAACCTGCGCGCCGGAAAGCGCCGCGTCGTCGTCAATCTCTCGAGCGGCCTGGGCTCCATCTCCGAGAACGAGAGCGGAGGCTGGACCGCCTACCGCGCTTCCAAGGCGGCGCTCAACCAGCTCACTCGCACCATCGCCGCGGAGCTCAAGGGAGAGGGCTTCGTCTGCATCGCGATCTCTCCCGGCTGGGTCAGGACCGACATGGGCGGCTCCGGCGCCTCCCTCTCCCCCGACGAGAGCGTCGCCGCCATGCTGGAAGTCATCGACCGCCTGAAGCCTTCCGACACCGGCCGCTTCCTCGACCAGCGCGGCGGCGAGATGCCGTGGTGACCCGCCGGCAAGGCGTGGATCAGGCCAGCTGCACGGCCGCGAAACCGGAACGCCAGAGCTTCGCTTCGTCGTGGCGGCGCTGGATGAGTCCGGCGGTCCTGGCGGGGTCCCACAGGCGGGACATCGCGTCCAGCTGATCCGCCACCTCGTCGGAACGCTGCGCCGCCAGCAGGTCGCGGATCGCGCGCATCTCGAGACGATCCTGGCGGGCGAGGTCCTTGTCGTTGAGCCGGTTACCGCGGTTGTAGACGAGGCTCACGAGCGCGGTCCGCCGCGCCGGCTCCAGGGCATCCACCTGCGGGTAGATCGAGCGCGTCTTCTGAAGAGAGTCGGGCAGCGAGCGCTTGAGGAACACCGAGACGGCGGCGAGGAGCGGCACCTCGACGTCGCGGACCCGTCCCAGCAGGTCGCTCGAGCCTCGCACGCCGAGGACGTCCGCGAGCCGGGAGATCGTGTCGGCCGGCAGTTGATCGCCCCAGTCCGCGTTCAACCCGTCGCGGTTCACGAAGGCGAGGTCGTAACCGAACCCGATCGTGATGCCGCTCTCGGCGCTCGGCCATGCCGGGTTCTTGTATTGGACCGGTACTGCGCGGGACTCGAAACCTCGGCGCGGGCGATGAACGTCACGCCGGCCGCGGTGAGCGGCGGAAAGGGATCCGGGACTGCCGCGACCGCCTGCTGGAACGCATCGTCGGCCTCGGGCGGCCCCGGCTGCTTGAGAGCGGCCCGGCCGTCGATCACCGCGTCGCGCGTGCCCGGCCCGAATCCGCCGTCCACGAGCAGGATCGATCCGAGCCTGTTGAGTCCGCGCTGCAGCTCCCGAACGGCGTCTCCCGAGTCTCCCATCTTCAACAACATCGCCAACGCCCTCCTCTAACCTGATTTCACCGGGAGCGGCGACTTATCGCCGATCAGGAGCCCTGCGAGTTTCAACAGCGAGGGAAGAACGCCTGTCGCCCCCAGGATGACTGCCATCGTGGCGTCGAAGCGCTCTTTCTGGGTGGCGACGAAGATCACGACGACCAGCGCCAGGATCAAGGCGAAGGGGCGCTTCAAGCGGTCCCACGCGCTCGCCTCGGTCTCCTGCTCCAGCTCGGCGATCTCCTTGCGCCGCACTGTCGACACGACGAAGCGCCGAAACGTCTCGTTCATGAGCCGCAGATGCGGGTCCCTCCTCACCAGGCCGCGGGCGATCAATCGCCGGACGATCTTGCCGTCCCTGTAATTGGCGAACCCGTCCTCGGCGAGATGCTCGAGCGCGAGTTTCTCGACCGGCGAGCAGCAGGCCCAGAGACCCTCATAGTAGTTCGAGGCCCGCTCCTCGATTTCCGCCAGGACTTCCTCTCGGTCGAGTCCCTCCTCTCCTCGCCGCCGGATCATCCGATCGAGGTCGTCGTGGATGGAGGAGAGAAACGGATTCCCGGCACATTCCCTCTCGAGAACCCGCCGAACCTCGCGATACTGGCGGACCCTCACCCGCGCCGAGAGATTCCTCAACGAGTCCCGCCAACCCGTTCCCACAGTCTGCGCGAGCCTGGTCATCCTCCCCGGAGCGCTCGACCCGGCAACCGCGTCCGTCTCGAACCGCGGGTCCAGATCCATGATCACGAAGGAGGACGTCACCAGAGACGCCCACTTCTGCTCGGCACTGGGGCCTTCCTCCGCTTTCGAGCCCGTCTCGGCGGGAAGGTTCCAGTGCTGCAATGGGAACGGGCCGAGCGAGGAGAGAATGACCAGCCTGCGCCCGCGCGGCCGGACGAGTTGTTCCACGAGCCAGAGTTTTCTGGCGCTCAATTGAGTGTCGCCGGAACCCTCCTCGAAGTGATCGAGGAGAATCGGTTCGCCCGAAAGCGTCTTCTCGAGGTTCGACAGAGCCTTGTCCCAGTCTTCCGGTTTCGCCGACGGGGAAGCGAGCGCCGCAAGATCCAGCCTCTCGAATCTGCGGCCGGCAACATACGCCGTCTTCAATTCCTCCTCCCGACACACCACGAACACGCTCTGGCCGGGCGCCGCGAAACCGCCCGAACCCGCAGACCAGAACGGCACGTCCAGGAGAAAGATGCGCCGGGCCGCGAAGATCGTGATCGCGACTGCCAGGCAGAAAATGGCGCCGAAGACGAGGATGAGTCCCAGGGGTCTTTCCTTGAAGAAAGCCGGAAGACGCCCGAACGTCGGGACTACGGAGCTGATTTTCAGGGCGCCGTCCTCATACGCGCTCGTCAGGACGATTCGATTCTCCGGCGCGCGTTCCCAGAAACGGCTCTGGTCGTCCGACCTGTCGTACAGCAGCTCGCGCCTCTCGACCGACAGATCCGAGTAGTAGGGCAGGTATGGCTCCAGGAATCCCGTCAGAGGATCGGCCAGATGCGCTGAGTCGAATTTCCTCCTGCTCCTGGCAGCGTCGTCGGGGAGGAGCTTTCGGATCTCGGTGTTGAAGGGCGCGTAGTAGACGTCCACCGCCGGGATCTTTCTGTTGGGCCCCGACCCCTCGTTGACTTCGAGTTGGGTCTCGTCGAGGATCGCGGTCTTGCGCGGGAGGATGACGCTGTTCACCCTCTCCGACAGGGAGGCCGCCTCCCTCTCCGCGCGCTGCCGGCGTTTCTCGAGCTCCGCCGCGAGCTTGACCTGGTTGTTCTTGATAAACGGCACGACCTGAATCGAGTGCGCCAGCTTGAAGAAGGCCGCGGTGGGCAGGGCCGCCGTGATCACGAGAAGGAGAGCCGCCGCGCCCATGTAAGACAGGGAAAGCAGCTCATTGGGCTCCGCCCATGGTCGTTTCCCGGCATCCCGCATCGGATCGGCGTCCTCGTCGCCGGCGATCGGAGCGGCTTGCCGCGCCGCTCTCAGGCGCGAGTAGGTCACCGTCCATACCATCGCCGGAAGGGCGAAGGCGAGGAGCAGAAGGAAAGAGTCGGGCACCCTCTTCCCTCCCACCTCCCGTCCGGAGGCATAGATCGCCGCGGCGGAAACGAGGATGACGGCGATGTAAAAGGCGGCCAGCTGGAGGTACGCGGTCATGCCCCTGGGATGCGGCCAGAGCCAGGTCGGGCGCCTGTGGGGAAGGATCAGGATCAGGAAACAGACACCGACGCAGGCCAACATG
>CAWALG010000003.1:0-45137 GCA_963782815.1 uncultured Acidobacteriota bacterium
GCCCGAAAGGAGGAGACGCCGTGACGCGCCAGAACATCTCTCGCGGACTCCGTGGTAGCCGATCGTCGGCTATTCGCGCGCGGTCCGCGCTGGCAATGTCGTCGACGTGTCGGGGATGACGGCGACGGGACCCGACGGAAGATCGGCGGCGCGGGGGACGCCTACGCGCAGGCGGTGCAGGCGCTCCGGAACATCGAGGCGGCCCTGCAGCGGGCGGGGGCGGGCCTCGCCGACGTGGTCCTCACGCGGATGGACTGACGAACATCGACAACTGGGAGAAGGTCGGCAAGGCGCACGGAGAATTCTTCGGGGAGATCCGCCCGGCGACGACGATGGTCGAGGTCGGCCGGCTCATTTCGCCGAGATGCTGTCGAGATCGAGGCGGAAGGATCGTCGAGCCGCAAGAATGGGCCCGCGGCCGTGACCTCGTCGGCGTAGGGGCGCCCCTTGCGGGCGCCCGCCCTTCGGTCCCGCGGCCGGTCGCGCGCGACCGACGTGAGACCCCCGCCCCACGGAGCGAATGGCCCAACCGGCCTGACTGTCGGCCTTTCAGTACAGCAGGTACTTCGCGCGGCGCTTCAGGAAGTCGTCCAGGTCTTTCTGCCAGGAGGCGATGATGGGGCCGGCGGTGTCGCCGCGCTCCAGGCGCCGGAACGCCTCGCCGTTGGCCAGGAGGTTGACGAAGCCTTTCCGGTCCCAGTCGGCGGGATAGAGGTCGCGCAGGGCGACCGCGATCTCGATCCCGAGCGAGACCGGACGCAGCGCCTCGCGGTCCACGACGTCCATGCGCACGCCGCCGCAGCGCTGCCCGGCGAAGACCGAGGCGGCCGGCGTGAAGTGCACCGGCGAGAAGCGCACGCCGGCAATCGCGCGGGCGTTGAGCAACTCCGCCAGCCGCCGGCCGTCCAGCCACGGCGCGCCGATCACCTCGAAGGGCGTGTCGGTGCCGCGCCCGACCGAGAGGTTCGTCGTCTCGAGCAGCCCGATGCCGGGATAGAGCGCCGCGGCGCCGAGCGAGCGCATGTTGGGAGAGGGGTTGACCCATTCGAGCCCCGTCTCGTCGTACCAGAGGTCGCGCGACCATCCGCGCATCCTGATGACGCGCACGTCGGCGCCGAGCTTCTTCTCCGCGTTGACGAGAAGGGCCATCTCGCCCGGCGTCATGCCGTAGCGCACGGGAATCGCGTGGTACGCGGTGAAGGAGAGCTTGTCGGAATCGGCGAGAGGCCCTTCGACGACGTCTCCGCCGATCGGGTCGGGGCGGTCGAGCACGAAGAGAGGGATCTTCGCCTTCGCGGTCTCTTCGACCAGGTAGCCGCCGGTCGTGATGTAGGTGTAGAAGCGCGTGCCGACGTCCTGGATGTCGAGCACGAGGGCGTCCAGGTCCGCGAGCTCCGCGGGCGACGGGCGGCGGCGCTCGCCGTAGAGCGAGACGACCGGAAGACCGGTCGCGGGGTCGTTCTGGTCGGGCACGGGGGCGTCGGCGTCGGTCGCAGGCCGTGCTCGGGCGAGAAGAGCCGCACGACGCGTGACTCCCGCCTTCTTCGCCTCCGGGGAAGTCAGCACGCCGAGCGTCGAGCGCCCGTCTCGCGCGCGGCCGGTCGCGTTCGTGACGAGACCGATGCGCTTGCCGGCGAGCGGCCGGAAGGCGTCGGCCGCGAGAACGTCGATTCCCGCCGCGACTTCGCGCGAGGGCCTGGGAACGCTGGCCGCGAGCGCCCGGGCCCGCGGGCGCGAGTCGTCCATCACGGCGGCGGCGGCGATCGTCGAGACGAGCGCCCGCAGGCGCATGACGTCCCCCTTGCCGTCGGGATGCACGCGGTTGGAGAGGAAGACGACGAAGCTCTCGGTGGAGGGATCGATCCAGAGCGACGTTCCGGTGAAGCCGGTGTGGCCGAAGGAGCCGGCGGGGAACAGGTCGCCCCGATTCTTCGAATAAGCGGTCGCGATGTCCCATCCCAGGCCCCGGATGTCTCCGTCGCCGTAGAAGCGCGGCCGCGTCATCGCCTCGACGCCGGCGGGCGAGAGGATGCGGGCGTGGCCGAGCTTCCCCCTCGAGGATCATGCGGCAGAACTTCGCGAGGTCCGCGGCGGTCGAGAAGAGGCCGGCGTGGCCGGCGACGCCGCCCAGGGCGTAGGCGCGCGGGTCGTGGACCTCGCCGCGCATCCAGTGATCGCCGCGCTTCTCCGTCGGGGCGATGCGGGAGATTGGAATGCGTGGCGGTGGCGCCGGTTGCGCCCTCACCCCGCCCTCTCCCGGAGGGAGAGGGTTGAAGAAGGTGTCCTTCATCCCGAGCGGGCGGAAGATGTGCTCCTCGGCGAAAGGTCGAGCCGCTCGCCGGAGACGCGGCGCACGACCTCCCCCAGGACTTCGTAGCCGGCATCGGAGTAGACGAACTGCGAGCCGGGAGCGGACTTCAGGGGCTGCCGGTACTTGCGCGCGAAGATCTCCTCGGGCGTGCCGGTGTAGAGCGCGAGCGGATCGTCGGGGGGCAGGCCCGCGCGGTGCGTGAGCAGGTGCTCGATCGTGACCTTCGCGCGGTCTCCCCCCTCGGGCGCGAACTCCGGAATGTGCTTGACGACGGGATCGGAGAGAAGGAGCTTGCCTTCCTCGACCAGGATCATCACCGACGTCGCGGTCGCGACCGTCTTGGTCAGGGACGCGACGTCGAACACGGTGTCCACCGTCATCGGCTCCGCGAAGGGCTCGACGGCGCGGTTCCCGTAGGCTTTCCGGAAGACGACCTTGCCGCGGTGCCCCGCCAGGACGACGGCGCCGGGAAGCTCGTGCTGGGCGATGGACTCCGGCACGACGCCGTCGATCCGGGCAAGCCGCTCGGCCGCGAGGCCGCCGTGGGGCGCTTTCGCGGCGAGGGCGAGCGAGCGAGGACGGATCAGGGATCATTGTCCGAGCGCCTCCCCCCTCCCTCTCCCGGGGACGAGGGGCGACTGAGGCCCCGCTGCCGACGTCTTCTGGATGCCGGTGCCGCGGGGGGCCAGGTCTGGGATCGTCACCGGGAGGCGGCCTGTGATCGGCGCCTCGCCGAAGAGGGCGCGGGCGGCGGCGACCTGCATGTCGGTCTGCGCGCCCCAGGCGCAGAGATACGTCGCGAGCCCCGGCAGCTCCCGGAGAACGTACGGCGATCCAAACGAGATCGCGACGACGCGCGGCCCCGAGCGGGGAGCCTCTCGATCGCCTCCTTCGCGGCGGCGGGCAGCGCGATCGATCCCCTGCCGCTCTGGAACCGGACGAAAAGGGCGAGCAGGATGACGTCCGCGCGGGAGGCGCTCTCGAGGACCTCCGCGACTTCGGCCTCGCTCGATCGCGCGTCGAGCACAGCCATCTCCGCCGGGCTCTCCAGGCGGCTCTTCAGCTCCCTGTTCAGGTCGGCCCCGAGTCCGCGTCCGCGTCCGCGACGACGAGCTGGAGCACCCGCGACCTGCGGTCGAGAGGCAGGGCGCCCGGGCTCTCGCGCACCAGCGTCACCGAGCGCCGGGCGATCTCTTCGACGACGGCCCGGTGCTCGGGACTGTCCACCATGCGGAAGATGCGGTTCCAGTCCGGCTCGGGCTCGCCCGCGCGCGCCTTCGCGGCCAGGATGCGGCCGACGGAGAGGTCCAGCCGGTCGCGCGTGATGCGGCCCGACTGCACGGCGCGCCGGACTCCCGCGATCGCCGCGTCGGTGTCGGTGGATTTGAGGACCTCGTCCGCGCCGGCCAGGATCGCGCGCACGGCCGCCTCGCCGGGATCGAAGTGGTCCACGATCCCGCCCATGTCCAGGGCGTCGGTCACGACGAGGCCGGGGAATCCCAGTTCCCCGCGCAGAAGCCCGTCGGTGATCTTCGGGGAGAGCGAGGCGGGCAGCGTGGCGTTGTGCGCCACTTCGGCCGCGTCATGCGTGTAGGGGTTCTCGGCGGCGCCCGCGGGGCGGACGGGGACGGGCTCGTCGTCCAGGGCCGGAAGAGAGAGGTGCGCGGTCATGACCGAGCCGGCCCCCGCGGAGATCGCCGCGCGGAAGGGCACGAGCTCGACTATCTCCAGCCGCTCCCTCGAAGCGGAGAGGACCGGCAGCGACCGGTGCGAATCGGTCCGCGTGTCGCCGTGGCCCGGGAAGTGCTTGGCGGTCGCGATGACGCCTCGCGACTCGACGCCGCGGACGAAGGCGGCGACGAACCGGGCGACCTCCTCCGGGTCCTCGCCGAAGCTGCGCACGTTGATGACCGGATTGTCCGGGTTGACGTTGACGTCGGCGACCGGCGCGTAGATCTGGTTCACGCCGATCGCGCGCGCCTCCTCCGCGACGATCTCGCCTTCCCGCCGGGCCAGGTCCGGGTCCCCGGTCGCCGCGACGGCCATCGGCCACGGCCAGTAGGTCGTGTCCGCGAATCGCATCCCGATTCCCGCCTCGAGGTCCGCGCTCACGAGCAGCGGGACCTTCGCGAGCCCTGAAGCCGCCGGTTGAGGAACGCGGTCTCGAAGACGCTCGACCAGGTCGCCCAGTGGACGCCGCCGACGCGGTTCTCGCGCACCTGGCGGAGGAGCTCGCGGTAGCGGGGCGAGCCCTCGTTCATGAAGGACCCCGGCGTCACGTAGACGAAGAGCTGGCCGATCTTCTCCTCGAGCGTCATGGCCGCCGGCCGGACCGAAAGGGTCGCGCAGCCGGCCAGGGCGGCGGCGAAGAGGAGGACCGCGGCGATTTTCACAGAAGGAGAGAGTCTAACGGCGTCCTCATCCCGTGCTTCATTGGAACCGGAGGGGCTCCTCGGATGACAGGCGCGATAGGATCGTCCGATGGCGGAACTCACGCCGGAAGAACGGTCCGCGGCCGTCGCCGAGCTGGAAGCGTCGCGGCGCCGGCTCCTCGCGTCGCTCGACGGCCTGACCGAGGAACAGTGGAATCGCCGCCCCTCGCCGGACCGCTGGTCCATCGCCGAGTGCGCCGAGCACATCGCGGCGGCCGAGATGCCGCTCGCGAAGTTCTTCTCGAGCCCCGCCCTCCCTCCGTCCCTCCGAGGAGGAGCGCCGCGAGATCCGTGGGAAGGACGACTTCGTGCGGCTGTTCCTGCGCGATCGGTCTCAGCCGGGCGAGTCTCCCGAGCGCATTCGCCCGAAGGGGCGCTTCGCGACGCGAGAGGAGACGATCCGGACCTTCGAGGAGCGGCGCGCGGCCAACATCGCTTACGTGCGCGAGACCTCCGAGCCGCTGCGCGAACGCTTCGCGCCTCACCCCTTCGCCGGCGTCATCGACGGCTACCAGTGGCTTCTCCTCCTCGCCGCCCACACCGACCGCCACGCCGCCCAGATCGAAGAGATCCGAAGAGAATTGTGAATGGTGAGTTGTGAGTTGTGACTGAGATTGGAACCGGCACTTCGGGACTTAGACCTTAGACAATAGACCTAATTCGCTTCACCCCACCGGCGTCACCGCGGCCTGGTCCTCTTCGGCGGTTCGGATGCGGTAGACCTTTTCGACCGGGAGGACGAAGATCTTGCCGTCGCCGACGGCGCCGGTCTGCGCGGCGGAGAGGATCGCGTTGACCGTCGGCTCGACGAAGTGGTCGGAGACCCCGATCTCGAGGCGCACCTTCTCGGAGAGCTCCATCTTCACCGTCGTGCCGCGGTAGGTCTCCACGCGCTCGGTCTCCCCGCCGTGTCCCTGCACGCGGTGGAGCGTCAGGCCGCGCACCTGCGCGCGGAAGAGAGACTCGAGGACGTCGTTCAACTTCTCGGGCCGGACGATCGCGACGACGAGCTTCAGGAGGCGCCTCCGCCCGGCGCGAACACGGGCTCGGAGAGCGGCGCCGCGGGCCCCGGGACCTCGGGCAACACCAGGATCGCGCCCTCGCCGCTCGTGTACGCCTCCTCGCCGTGCTGCGTGACGTCCAGGCCCAGGCCTTCCTCGCGCGCCGTCGCGCGCAGGCGCGCCAGGAGCGCCACGATCTTCAGGAGTCCCCAGGTCGCGCCCGCGCTGTAGGCGGCCACGGCCAGGACCGCCGCCGCCTGGATGGCGAGCTGCCGCGCGTTGCCGAAGAGGAGCCCGTCCGCGACGCCGTTCCACGACTTCTGCGCGAAGACGCCGGTCAGCAGCGCCCCGACGGTCCCGCCGACTCCGTGCGCCGCGACGACGTCGAGCGAGTCGTCCAGCCGCGTGCGGGCGCGCCAGAGCAGCGCGTAATAGCTCGGGAAGGCCGCGACCGCTCCGAGCACGACGGCGGACATCGGGCTGATGAACCCGGCGGCCGGAGTGATCGCGACGAGCCCGACCACGATGGCCGTCGCCGCCCCGACCGCCGTCGCCCTGGAGGAGCGCACGAGATCCAGGAGCGTCCAGGCGACGAGCGTGGCCACCGGCGCGAGCATCGTGTTGGTGAACGCGAGCGCCGCGGACTCGTTGGCGCCGAGCGCGCTCCCCGCGTTGAACCCGAACCATCCGAACCAGAGAAGCCCCGCGCCGAGCAGCGTGAAGGGGACGTTGTGCGGCAGGATGGCCTGGCGCGCGAAGTCCTTGCGCGGGGCGAGCACGAGCGCCGCGACGAGGGCCGCCGCCGCCGCGTTGACGTGCACGACCGTCCCGCCGGCAAAATCGAGCGCTCCCAGCCGGGAGAGCCACCCTCCGCCCCAGACCCAGTGCGCGACCGGCGCGTACACGCCGATTCCCCAGAGGAAGAGGAACGCCAGGTACGGTCCGAAGCGCATCCGCTCGACGATCGCCCCGGAGATCAGGGCCGCCGTGATGATCGCGAAGGTCCCCTGGTAGGAGAAGAAGAGCAGGTGCGGGATCGTGCCCTGAGCCTCGAGACC
The DNA here is from genome assembly GCA_963782815.1 of uncultured Acidobacteriota bacterium. Taxonomy (GTDB): domain Bacteria; phylum Acidobacteriota; class Thermoanaerobaculia; order UBA5066; family Gp7-AA6; genus JAWOLE01. The sequence goes on from CAWALG010000003.1 coordinate 6,803, forward strand.
GACGCCATGAAGCAACACTCGCGACATGTCGCCCGCCAGCGCGTTGCCCGGCGCGAACGCGATCGAGTAGCCGGCGAGCGCCCAGCCGATGCCGACGAAGCCGAGCGCCGAAACGCTCATCATCATCGTGTTCAGGGCGTTTTTGGATCGCACGAGCCCGCCGTAAAAAAACCCGAGCGCGGGCGTCATCAGGAGGACCAGGGCCGTGGCCACGAGCATCCACGCGATGTCGGCTGGTTTCATGGCGCGACAGGGTAGCAGACGGCTTTCGCCATGTCCAACAGAAATTGCATCTGTATGCAAGAAATCCGCGTCAAATTTCAAGATCCCGGCCAGAAGAACAAAAATGAATCGAAAATCATGCACAAATTGCAGAATCGAGATACCACCCTCCAGACCCACCGCGAGCGTTCCTGCGAGCCGGGGTGGCTCGGCGTGACGGCGTGGCGCACGAAAGCGGACGAGCGCGATCGCCGGTCCGGAGTCCGTTTTCCGGTCCAAAAAAATGCATCCTTAAGAGCGAAAAAAAATGCAAGACACCTCTCGCGCCGAAGAACGACTTCGTGTAGATTCCCCGAGAAATCCCGATCATCCACGTGCAGAAAGTGCAGTTTTGCCTGCTGCTTCAAATTTAAGGAGGAGTTCGATGTGTAGAACCCTGTTCGCCCGATGGCGCGCGCTTCCGATCTGGATCGCGATCCTGACTCTCGCGCTCGCGCTTCCCGCTCTCGCCCAGACCGACGTCACGACGAGCCGCATCTCCGGCACGGTTCGCGACGCCGACAATTCGCCGCTGCCCGGCGCGACCGTCGAAGCCAGGAACCTGGGGACCGGCCTGGTCTCGACGGCGGTGACCAGGAACGACGGCTTCTACCAGATCATCAACCTGCCGACCGGCATGTACCGGATGACGGCGACGCTCTCGGGTTTCAGGTCGGGAGTCCAGGACAACGTGCGCCTCGACATCGGGTCGAGGCCGACGGTCGACTTCCGGCTGCAATTGCTCTCCGTTTCCGAGAGCGTGACGGTGACGGCCGCCCCCGCGGTCGTGGAGTCCTCCCGAACCGAGGCCGCCACGACGATCCAGACCGAGCAGCTGAAGACGCTCCCCATGAACGGGCGCAACTACCAGGACCTGGTCCTCCTGACGCCCGAGACCCGCAAGGACCCGGAGAGCCGCGGCACCGTCCTGGTCTCCGGCCAGCGCGGAATCAACACGAACACGACGCTGGACGGCATGGACTTCGACAACGGGTTCTTCGGCGGCACGTTCGGATCCGCGGAGGGGCGCGCGCCGCTGGCGCTCTCCCAGGAGTCGATCAAGGAGTTCTCCGTCATCCGCAACGGCGCGTCCGTCGAGTTCGGACCGTCGGGCGGCGGCGTGATCAACCTCATCACGAAGAACGGCACCAACGAACAGCACGGATCGGGCTTCTACTACACCCAGCCGCACGAGACGGTCGCCAAGCTCGCCATTCCGACGGGCAGTCCCGCCGGGACGACCGCGAAAGAGGCGCCGGACACGAAAAAGAAGCAGTACGGAGGGTCGGACGGAGGGGCGATCTTCAAGGATCACCTCTTCTACTTCGTCTCCTACGACCAGCAGAAGCAGGACGTCGGCATCCCGGTCAACTCGGTCGTCCTCGATCCCGCGATTGCCGCGGCAATACCCGGCCTGGGCCTCGGATCCGACCTACACGCAGACGCAGGACGGCCGGGTCATGTTCGGCCGCCTCGACTACCAGATCTCCGGCTCCCAGCGAATCATGGCGCGCGTCAACTACGGGCAGTACGACGGGGACCACGGCACCTCTTCCTCCCAGAGCCAGTCGAGCGGCCACAACGGCATCGAGGGGCTGCAGTCCCACGCCTACGTCGGAGCCTGGAACAGCCAGTACGGCGCGAGTTTCCTGAATGACTTCAACGGCCAGTACGTCCTCGAGCAGACGCCGCGGGCAGCGATCCCGCCGGACCTGCCCGAGATCCGTTACGGCAGTTTCAGCTTCGGCAGCATCAGCTTCCTGCCGATCACCTCGCAGGCGGACCGGATCGGCTTCGGAGACATCGTGACGTTCCTCACGAAGGACCATGTCATCAAGGGGGGCGCGGAATACAACAAGACCTCCATCAACCAGATCTTCAAGGGCAACTGGAGAGGCGTCTACGTCTTCGCCGGGAACAACCAGCCGAACCTGCTGGCCGGCAAGTGGACCCAGTACTTCCAGTTCGGAGGCCTGAACGGTCTCACGGCCGACCAGGCGGGGACCGCGGCCTTCTCGCAGAACGAGCTCGCCTTCTTCGCCCAGGACCAGTGGTTCATCAATCCCAAGCTGACGGTGACCGCGGGCGTCCGCTGGGAGAAGCTGGACAACCCCAATAATCCGATCCTGAACCCCGACCACGTCCTTCCCAGCGGCGCGTACGCTCTGGACGGCCAGATTCCCGACCAGAGCAACAAGTGGTCTCCGCGCGCCGGCATCTCCTACGCCCCCAATCCCCTGACGGCCATTCGCCTCTCCGGCGGCCGTTTCTGGGCGCGCACGCCCGCCATCCTGTTCGCGCAGCTGCTCACGTCCAACGGCCTGCAGGGCACGCAATACACGATCAACGCGGCGGCGACCGGTCCGACCGATCCGCTGTCGCCGGGCTGGGGCCCGACCTTCGACCCGGTCGGCCTTGCCAAGATCGACTTCTCGAAAGTCCCCACCCCGACCGGCCTGGGGGTCTTCACGAGCAGCACCAACTACGAGGACCCCGTGACGGACCGGATCACCCTCGGGGTCGACCGGCAGATCGCCTCGAACACCAGCGTCGGCGTCGAGGGGACCTACGCGAAGGCGTACAACCTCGAGCGCCTGAACGACCCCAACCTCACGGTCTGCACCTCCAACACGCAGGTCGGCTGCACCGGAAACGCCAACATCCTCGCGAACGGGACTTCGAAGATCAACGGCCAGCCGGTCTATTCGACCGTTCGGCCGGATCCCTTCTATGGCCGCATCTCGACCTACACGACGGACGCCACTTCGAAGTACGAAGCGGTCACCTTCAACGTCCAGCACCGTTTCACCAAGGACCTCCAGTTCTTCGCCTCGGCGACGTGGTCGGAGGACAAGGACAGCGACTCCAACGAGCGCAATTACGCCGGCGCGCAGGCCGAAGACCTCCACAACCTGAACGGCAGCTACGGCTGGTCCAACCGCGATCAGCGCTGGAAGATCGGCGCCAACGCCAACTGGAACACCCCCTGGTGGGGCATCGGCCTGTCGGGCACGTACCGCTTCACCACCGGATCTCCCTACACCGCGACGACCGGCGCCGACGAGAACCGGGACGGCTTCTTCAACGACCGCCCGACGATCAACGGCTGGCACTACTCGCGCAACCAGTTCCGGCAGCCCGACTTCTACCAGCTCGACTTCCGGCTGGCGAAGACCTTCTTCTTCGGCCCGTTCGGCTCCACGCTGGGCCAGGTCGGCTTCACGGTGCTCGCCGAGTGCTTCAACTGCACCAACACGGGGAACAGGTTCGTCACGAACTTCACCTATCGGGCAGGGCCAGACCCCCTCTTCCACGTTCGGCATCCCCAACGGCGTCACGACGCTGCCGCGCACGCTGCAGTTCGCCGGCCGCATCGACTTCTAGACAGGAAACGGATTCCGGAAACCGGGCGGGGGCGACCCCGCCCGGTTTTTTTTGCGCGGGAATTCGGAGGTCTCGCGGGAGCACTATCATGGAGAGGCCGGCGCTTCTCCGGCGAGGAGAAGACGATGAACAGACCCTTCGCGGCGCTTTCCACCTTGTGCGCGCTCGCGGCCGCGTGCGCGACTCTCGGCCTCGGCCCGTCGGGCGGAGAACAAGAAACGCGTCTCGGCCGGAGCAGTGGGGGGCCATGGGCATCGCCATGGAGGTGACCGAGTCCGGCGCGCGGATCGAGTACGACTGCGCGCACGGGACCATCGACCAGCCGCTCGTCCTCGACGCGGACGGCCGCTTCGACGTCAAGGGGCTTCACTTCCGCGAGCACGGCGGGCCCATCCGCGAGGGAGAGGGAAACAAGGGCGTGCCGGTCCGCTACGTGGGCCAGGTCACGGGCGACACCATGACGCTGACGGTCAAGCCCGAAGGGAGCGACAAGCCCATCGGAAACCACCAGCTCGTCCGCGGCAAGACGGGGCGCATCCACAAGTGCCTCTGAGCGCCGTTGACAGCAGCCGTCCGCCGCGGCTCAGCGGATCTGCGACCGGCCCGCCGGTCCGGTTCGAGGCGGCGCGGGTTCCCCGACCGTCGCGCGCCGCCTCCGCGCGCGTCAGCTGTTGCGCTGGCTGATCGGGGCACGCTCCGGACTCTCCGGGGCGATCCGCGATGTCGGCGCCGCGGAGACCTTGACGGCGCTTTCCCGCGCTGAGGCCGGCGCCGGGAGGTTAGATTTTGGTCTAATCTCTTGACGATTCCCACTTGTCCGAATCCACGGAATTGAATCTCGACGCTCACCCCGCGCTGAAGCGTCACGAATCGATTGACTCCCGGAGGGCGCTTGAGACTAGTTTCCACACCTCTGTCAAGACAAAGATCGAGTGGGTGCTTTCAGGCTCTCCCCCGGCCGTCGTCCTGTTTGAGACATTCAATCTCAAAGGAGGATTCGCGTATGAGGTACCGTTTCCGATTTACGGCTCTCTCCGTTTCGCTTCTCGTCGTTCTCTGCCTTTCCTGCACCTCTCACCGGTCACCCCAACCCGTCACGAGTGACACCGCGGCGTCCGCGCACGGGGCGTCCGCCGCCTCGGGCATCGCCGGCGCCGGGGGCGTCGAGCAGCCCGCGCAATACCTGGAAGTCGCCATGCGCGCGCAGGCGCAAGCCGCTCAAGGCGGTCCCGCCATCGTGAAAGCCGTCGCGTTCGGCGAGTCTCCCGCGGTGCGGGATCTTCCTCCGGACGCCGTCGCGACGGACATCGTCGCCGGCGACAACGAGAAGGAAGGTCCGGAGAATCCGCAGATCCGTCACATCGTGCCCGGGGCGTATACGAAGGAAACCAGGGACGGCGCGCTTCAGAGCAAGGCGTCCGCCCCACGCGATTCCGGCTCCGCTCACCAGCTTCGACGGCATCCCCTTCTCGGCCAACGGAGGGTCGGTGGGGCTCTCCCCGCCCGATGACGGACGGCGCCGTCGGCCCCGACCACTTCGTGCAGCAGGTCAACATCGTGGTCCAGGTCTTCAACAAGGCGGGCGTCCCGGCGGCGCCCCCCTTCCGGCTGAGCAGCCTGTTCGCCCCCATCGGCGGGCATCTGCTCGGCACAACGGACCGGGGCGATCCGATCGTGCTCTATGACCAGCTCTCCGACCGCTGGATGCTCTCCCAGTTCGCGTTCACGGCGCTCAACGCCCCGCCGTATCACCAGTGCATCGCGATCTCGAAGACGAACGATCCGACCGGCGCCTACTTCGTCTACGACTTCGTGACCGCTGGGCAACGAGTTCCCCGACTATCCGCATCTCGGAGTCTGGCCGGACGGCTACTACATGATGGTCCACCAGTTCACCCTCGGCGGACCGTTCAACGGCACGGGCTTCTATGCCTTCGACCGCAAGAAGATGCTCGTCGGCGATCCCACCGCGAGCCTCATCTACTTCAATTTCAACCTGGCTTCGCACCCGGAGGGCGTCGGCGGGTCACTTCCGTCCGACGTGGACGGCCTGACTCCTCCGCCTCCCGGAAGACCCAACATCGTTCGCTTACTTCACGAGCACCGACTTCGGCGACCCGGCCAACGGCATACGGCTCTTCGATTTCAGCGTCGGTGCTCCCTTCGGGACGGGCGCCACGTTCACGGAGAGGCCGGAGAGCACGTATCCGGCGCCGCTCGCGGTGGCGCCGTTCAGCCTCATCACTCCGACGGGCAACCAGGGACGAAGGGCCATTCCGCAGCCCCTCACGGCGGGCGTCAACCAGCTCAACACGTCGGTCGACGCCATCGCGGACCGGTTCATGCACCGGCTGGTCTATCGCAACTTCGGAGACCACGAGTCCCTGGTGCTGACGCACACGGTCGGAGCGCCGGCCTCGACCACGTTCCTGGTGTCTTCCGCCCCGGCATCCGCTACTACGAGCTTCGCCGGCCGCTCCCGGGCGGGAACTTCACCGATCAACGAGCAGGCGACCTACGCGCCGGCGGACGGCGTGAACCGCTGGATGGCCGAGCGCCGGGATGGACGGCCACGGGAACATCGCCGTCGGCTTCAGCGTCTCCAACGGCCTCGCCGCGCCGACCCGGCGGCGGTCTTCCCCGGAGTCCGCTACGCGGGCCGGCTCGCGAGCGATCCCGCCGGACGGGCTCTTCCAGGGGGAGAACACTGCTCGTCAACGGCAGCGGCGTGCAGACGCAGCACGGGCAACCGCTGGGGCGACTACAGCGCCCTGTCGATCGACCCGCGCGATGACTGCACGTTCTGGTACACGCAGGAGTACTACACGGCGGCCAGCCAGGCGGCGAACACGGCAGGGTGGCTGACACGGATCGGATCCTTCAAGGTGGACCCCGCCTGCGTACCGGCGCCCCATGGACTGCTCAGGGGCACCATCACCTACTGCGACACCGGCTTGCCCGTCGCGGGCGCTCTCGTGGAGGTCTCCGACGGGCACAGCGCTCCCACGCTGGCGGACGGGACGTACCAGGTCTCGCTCTCGCCGGGAACGTACCAGGTCCACGTGACCGGACCCGAACTGCACGCCGACGACGCCGGTCAATGCCACGGTCGTCGATGCCGGGACGACGTTCTTCGACACCTGCCTCTCCGGCTCGCCCAAGCGTCACCTTGAGGACCACCGCCGATCACCGGGCGGCAACGGCAACGGCATCATCGACAAGAATGAGTGCAACGACCTCTTCGTGACGCTCGGCAACATCGGTTGCGCCGTGGACACCGGGATCACCGCTTCGCTCACGACGAGCACGCCGGGAGTCACGGTGGACACCGACCCCTTCACCTATCCGAACATCCCCGAGGGGGGCACGCGCCACCAACGCGATCGCGATGAAGGTCAGCACGTCCCCCGCCTTCCTTTGCGGGACGCCGGTCAATTTCACGCTCACGGTCAACGACGCGACCGGGACCCACGTCTTCCCCTTCACCCTCCCGTCGTGCACGGCGCCGACGATCAACTTCTCGGGGTCATCGGGGCGGGCGATCCGACGCAAGCGGGACGCCTCTTCCGCGACGGCGTCGCGAGCGTCTGCGGCTCCGTCAAGGCGACTCCGACGATCGTGGATTCCGTCCTGCGCCGTTACGACGCGATCAACTTCACCAACGACGGCGACGTCGCGGCCTGCGTGACGGTCAACGTCACCTCGGGTTGCGGGACGAACATCTTCTACGCGGTCTACGCGGGCAGCTTCAACCCGGCCAACATCCAGCAGAACTACAGGGCGGACGCCGGCGCGAGCTTCGCGGGAACCGCGACGTTTGCGTTCACCATCCCGGCGCACAAGACGTGGGTGCTCGTCATCCACGAGGTCGCGACGACCGGGTGCGCGAGCTATTCCGGCACGATCTCCGGTCTCCTCGCCAACACCGACGGCGGCGGGGCCTGCCCGCCGTTCCTGACGGCTCTTTCGCCGGCCCACGTCTGGCTCGGACTGAAGAACAGCGACGACGTCGGGACGAACTTCGATCTGAAGGCCGAGATCTTCCGAACGGCTCTCTGATCGGGTCGGGCGAGACCTTGAACGTCCCGGGCGGAAGCGTCCGGCTTCAACAACGCCAAGGAGAGGCTCATCAATCTCGTCCGCTCGGCCAACCGCGTCTCCTTCGCGCCGGGCGACACGCTCTCGATCAAGCTCTACACCAGGATCACGGCGGTCGGAGGACACAGGAGCGGCACGGCCCGTCTCTGGTTCAACGACGCCCAGGCGGACACGGAGTTCGACACGACGATCGGCGGAGTCACCGACGACTGGTACATCCGCGCCGGCGGCGGCCTGCAGAACCTCCGGGAGCGGGTCCGAAGAAGACGATCGATGTCTTCGCCGACCGGGCCGAAGGACGGCAATCCCTACAAGCTCTTCGGCACCTGGACGCACACGTTTTGACGATTTGAAATCGGGTCTTCCCGGTCATCGGGAAGCGGGGCCGGCTGGCAAAACCAGCCGGCCTTTTCTTTCTTTCCGAGCTCGGAGCGGCTCTTGGACTTTAGTCGAGTATTTTCGCGACCGCTCCATGCGCCATCGAACTTAAGTGTCGGGTTAAGAAAACGCCTTTCGTCACTCCCTCCTTGACACGCGTGAACAGCGCGGAATAGCTTTCTGTCCTCTGGCTTCCAGTTCATTTGAATTTGCGAAGGGTTTCCGTCAAACCCCATTGAAACAGTGTGCTTTTCTGTTGAAGCCGAGTCATCTTTTTTTGGAGGACATCTATGAAGACCGGTCCACGCTTTCTTGCCCTGTACGCCTCTCATTCCTCGTCTTCCTCGCCGTCTCGTGCACCTCCCACCAGCGTCCCGTAGCGCAAAGCGACGCGCAGGCGGCGATGCGCGGAGGCACCGCCAACGTCGCCGCCGGAGTTGCGGCGGGCACTCCTGGCGAAGTTGACAGTGCCTCCCGGCCTCCGAGCCGGCGCGGACGCAGGCCATGAGCGCGACGGGCCCCGGCCCCATCGTGATCCGTGCCGTGGCGTTCGCCGAGACGGATCCCGTCCGCGATCTGCCGGGATCCATGGCGGAGGCCGATGCGACGAAGAGCCAGCCCGGCATCGAGATCAACGAGCTCAACACGGAAGAAATCCGCGGGATCCCGGACGCCGGCATGGTGCATCGCGACGCGACCCTCAAAGGGACGGCCGGGCCGCAGGCCGTGAGCGCCATGCCCTCGCCGAGCATCACCTTCGAGGGCAACAGCGCCGCCAACAACACGGCGGTCTTCGGCGGCACGGTCGCGCCCCCGGACACGAACGGCGCCGTCGGCCCTCACCACTACGTCCAGATGACGAACCTCCTGACCGGCATCTACGACAAGGCCACGGGCGCGCTGCTGCCTCCCGGCCGCTTCGCGTTGAGCCCGCTGTTCGCGAAGCTCGGCGGCATCTGCGCGACGACCAACAACGGGGATCCCGTCGTGCAGTACGACAAGCTGGCGGACCGGTGGATCCTCTCCCAGTTCGGCTTCATGGCGACGAACGTTCCGCCCTACCACCAGTGCGTCGCCATCTCCAAGACTGCCGATCCGACCGGCGCGTACTACGCGTACGACTTCCAGCAGCCCGGCCAGGAGTTCCCCGATTACCCGAAGCTCGCCACGTGGCCGGACGCCTACTACATGACCACCAACCAGTTCTTCCAGGGTGGCGGTTCCGACGGCGCGGGCGCGTTCGCGTTCGACCGCGCGAAGATGCTGGTCGGGGACCCGACCGCCACGGAGATCTACTTCAACCTTTGCTGCGTCGCCGGCCATTGCACGCCCAACCATCCGGAGGCAATCTGCGGGATGCTTCCCTCGGACTTCGACGGCCTGACGCCTCCGCCGGCCGGAGCGAAAAACATTTTCGCCTATCCCCTCTCCGTCACATTCGGAGACGTGGTGGACGGGGCGCGGCTCTTCGAATTCAACGTCGGCAGTCCTTTGGAACGGTCGAATTCCACATTTATGGAGAGAGCGGACAGCCCGGCCCTCCTCGCGGCCTTCGACGGACGCAACCCGTGCGGGCGAGGCGATGTCCGGGAGCCGTCTCCCGGCGAGAACCTGGAGTCGCTCGCCTCCCGCTTCATGCACCGGCTGCAGTATCAGAACCGCGGAGGGATCGAGACCTGGGTGTCGAACATCACGGTGAACGTCGGCACGGGCACCCGGTCAACGCGACGAACTACCGGGCCGCTCCGCGGTACTTCGAGCTCAGCCGCACGAGCCCGGGCGGCACGATCACCACACCGAGCAGGCGACGTTCGCGCCGGATCCGAGTCACCGCGAACCGGGGCCGCTGGATGGGCAGCGCCGCGGAGGACGCCTCGGGCAACCTCGCCCTCGGATACAGCCGTACGAGCACGACCGCCGGAGATTTCCCCTCGATCATGTGGGCCGGCAGGCTCGCGAGCGATCCCGCCGGGCGGCCTCTTCCAGGGGAAGCGACGATGTTCGCGGGTCTGGGCACCCAGACGGGAACCTCCAACCGCTGGGGCGACTACAGCGCGATGCAGGTCGACCCGGTGGACTACTGCACGTTCTGGTACACGCAGGAGTACTACGCGGCCGGGAACACCTCGTTCAACTGGCGGACGCGGATCGGCGCCTTCAAGTTCCCGAGCTGCGTCTCGCCGGCAATGGGCAAGCTCGTCGGCACCGTGACGTACTGCCAGAACGGCCAGCCGATCAAGGGCGCCGTGATCACGGTCTCCGACGGCCACGGCAGCGCCACGATCGCCGACGGGTCGTACTCGATCAACCTGCCTCCCGGCAACTACACGGTCACGGCGACCGATCCGTTCGCCAACTGCGCGACCTCCGCTTCCCAGAACATCACCATCAGCAACGGTGGAACGACCACGGCGAACTTCTGCCTGAACGGAACTCCGCTCATCAACTTCATCTCCGCCTGCGTTCGACGACAGCACCGGCAACAACAACGGCGTCATCAACCGAGACGAGTGCTTCAAGGTCAACGCGATTCTGGAGAACGACGGCTGCGCGGCGGAGAGCGGGATCACGGCGACCCTCTCCACGTCGACCGCGGGAGTCGTCGTCGACCAGGCCTTCTCCACGTATCCCAACCTCGGGATCAACGCGAGCGGCGGGAACACGACGCCCTACCGGGTCCACACCACGCCGGCCTTCGTGTGCGGCACGCCGATCAGCTTTCACGCTGACCGAGACGTCGGCCATCGGCGGCGTCCGCATTTTCAACTTCAGCTTCCCGACCTGCAGCGGAGGACCCGCGCAGCCCTTCAGCGGGACCCTGGTCAACACGGATTCGGTCGCCACGGCCGGACGCCTCGGGCGTAACGCCGTCGCGAGCGTCTGCGGCACCGCCAAGGGGTGCCCCGGCGCGTTCGACGCGAACCCGCGCTTCTTCGACACGTTCACGTTCTCCAACACCGCGGCGGTTCCGGTCTGCCTGACCGTGAACCTGGATCAGTCGACCTGTGGCAACAACCTTGCTGGCCGCGGGATACCTCGACAGCTTCAACGGCGCGAGCCTCTGCCTGAACTACCTCGGAGACGCGGGCGGGAGCGCGAACACCAGCTCGTTCGCGGTCGATGTCCCGGGCGGGCACAACCTCGTCCTCGCCATCCAGCAGACGACGGTCGGCGTCGTTCTGCCCCGGCGGCTACAGCGGCACCGTCACCGGCTTCCTCGACAACAGCGACGCCGGCGCCGGGCACATCGAAGCTCTCTCCCCGGCCCACGAGTGGCTCGGCCTGAAGAACAGCGACGACGTCGGGACCAACTTCGACCTGCTGGCCGAGGTGTTCCGCAACGGCGCCCTCGTCGGCTCCGGCGAGGTGGACAACGTTCCGGGCGGCTCGAGCGGCTTCAACAACGCCAAGGACCGGGCGATCACCCTCGCCCTCACCTCGCCGGGAACCGATCCCGCCTGCTCCGGCGACACGCTCTCCATCAAGCTCTCCGTCCGCGTCACCGCCGTCGGCGGGCACCGCAGCGGCACGGCGAGGCTCTGGTACAACGACGCCGCGGCCAACAGCCGCTTCGACGTCACCATCGGCGGCGTCAACCACGATCTCTACCTCCTGAACGGTTTCGTCCTCGGAACGAGCCCCGGAGCGGGACCGAAGCTGACGATCGACGTCTTCTCGGACCGCGCGAAGGACGGCAACCCCTGGAAGCCCTTCGGCACCTGGATCAAGACCTTCTAAGACCTCGACACCAGGAAGCATTCGGGCCGGCTGAGCAACCAGCCGGCCCTTTTTTTCTCTTGTCTCGCCGGAATCCGGTGTTCCGGAATCGCGGCGACGACGTCGGCACCAACTTCGACGTGCTGGCCGTCGGAGGCAACCCGTGGAAGTCCTTCGGCACCTGGAGCAAGAGCTTCTAGAGAATCTCGGGTCGGTTCCGGTATCGGAAAGGAAGGCCGGCTGGCGGATCCAGCCGGCCCTCTTCCTTCCAGGTCCTCCGGCTTCGCGAAACTCAGCGTCTTGGACTTTGGTCTACTCCGCGTCTTCGACCTTCCCCACTTGACACAACTGAATCATTGACTCGCCAGAAATGCGGGGAATAGTCTCCCATCATAAGAGGATCTCGGTGGAGCGCTCCGGCAGGACCGGGCGAGCGTGCGTCGCCGTGCCGGAGCCTTTCGAGACGATTCGAAGGGGTGGGACTGGACGATGACGGCGGGGACAGGAATCTGGAACCGATGATCCGGGCGATCGCGCTCCAGGCCCTGCTCCTGATGGCCCCCTGCGGGCAGTCTCACGCCGAGCCTTCCCTGAAAGAAGAGGTCCGGATCGCGCCGGGCCAGACCGTGTCTATCCGGAATGAAACGCTCAAGATCCGGTTCGAGTCGGTCATCGCGGACTCACGCTGTCCCAAGGGAGAGCAGTGCATCTCCGCTGGAAATGCCGAGATCCTCATCGAGCTGGAAGCGAAAGGCACTCAGGTTCAGTCGGTTCGCCTCAACACTATGAACGAGCCACGGGAAGTTGACTACGACGGGTACGGCGTGAGGCTGGTCACGCTCGATCCCGTTCCCATTTCGAACCGGGCCATCGACCCGACGAAATACCTGGCCACGTTCCTCGTCAAGAAAATGGAGACTCCGCACTAGTCGATTCTCATCATCGCTTTCTATAGAAGGGAGAAGTCGTCATGCGAAAACCACTCTTCGTCCTCGCAGGCATCGCTCTGGTCCTCGCGCTCGCCGCGCCCCAGGCCTCCTCCGCGGCCTCGTCGGGAGGGAAGGGCAGCGGCAAACACCCGGTTCTGGATTCCGCCGGGATCCAGCGCCTGAAAGACAGCATCGGTAAAAATGCCCGGGTCAGTATCTCGGACGCCACCGGCGCTGTCCGCTTCGTGGGAAAGGAGCCCGGAGCCGGGGGCGACCTCATGAACCGGAATACCCAGCCGGCCCGGCAGAAGTCGTACGCCTTTCTGAGTGAGTTCGCCGGAGTGTTCGGGCTGAGAAATCCCGGCGCCGAGTTGAAGCTGGCCCAGGAACAAATCGATCGCAGCGGCGGAACGCACCTGACCTACGCCCAGGTCTATCGCGACGTTCCAGTGTTCGCCGGCGTGATCAAGGCGCATTTCAACGACGCCGGCGAGCTGACCAGCGTCGACGGCAACGTCATTCCCGAGATCGGCGTCGATCCGAACCCGTCGCGGAGCCCATCCGAGGCGGCTAAGGCGGCCCTCGCCAGCGTCGGTGGGGAGAGCGGCAAGACGTTGGCCGTTCAGTCCGCCCAACTTCTCGTCTACCGCACCGGCCTGGCCAAGGGCGCGAAGGGGAGAACCACCTGGCCTGGCAGGTCGAGGTCGGGAACGGCTCCGACGTCCGCGAGTTCGTCTACGTCGACGCGCACACGGGCAAGGTCGTGGACCGGTTGCCCGGCATCATCGACGCGATGTACCGGCGGGCGTACGACGGGATGTTCCTCCCCACCGTACCGCCGGGCTACCCCGGCTCGCCGTTCTGGGTGGAAGGGAGACGCCTTCCCGACCGGAGTCGCCGAAGCCAACAACATGATCACGTCTTCCAAGGAGACCTACGACTTCTACAACAACGCCTTCGGCCGCGACTCATTCGACGCCGCCGGCGGGATCATGGACTCGATCTTCAATCGCGGCTACTCCTGCCCCAACGCCTCGTGGAACGGCACGTTCATCTCTTTCTGCAACGGCTTGACGACGGATGACGTGACCGGCCACGAGTGGACGCACGCCTACACGCAGTACACCCACGGCCTCATCTACCAGTGGCAGCCGGGCGCGCTGAACGAGTCCTACTCGGACATCTATGGCGAGACGATCGACCGCATCAACGGGCGCGACACGATCGGCAATTCCGCGACGGACCGCTGCGAACGCGGCGCCTGTACCATCTTATACGACGCCCACGGTAGTCAACATCAACTCGCCGGCTGCGATCGCCGGCGTCAAGGCGGCGGGCACCGCCGCCTGGGGGCCGACGAGCTTTTCGCTCGACCGAACGACGTCGTCCTGGCCAACGACGGCGTCACCACCGGCGGCCGACTCTGACCGACGGCTGCTGCGCCGGACCGAGCTTTGTTGTGCCGCCAACAGCTGGCCCAACGCGGCGCGGTCGCCGGAAAGATCGCGCTGGTCGATCGCGGCACCTGCGGGTTCGTGATCAAGGCGAAGAACGCCCAGGTCAACGGCGCGATCGGCGTGATCGTCGCGAACAACACCTCACGGGATCGTCAACATGGCCGGAGTCGACCCGACGGCCACGATTCCGGCTCTCTCCATCCTTCAGTCCGACGGCAACGCGATCAAGGCCCAGCTGCCTCTCGGCCCTGTCAACGCGACGCTGTCGCGCGGCCAGACGGGGACCGACGCCTCGACGCGCTGGCTCATAGGCGAGGACGACACGGCGGCGGGCCTCACGGGCGCGCTCCGCGACATGTGGACACCCCCCCTGCTACGGCAACCCGGGCAAGGTCTCTGACACGGCCAGTACGGCTGCGGGACCGCCGACGGCGGCGGCGTGCACAACAACTCCGGCGTTCCCAACCACGCGTACGCCCTGATCGTGGACGGCGGAACGTACAACGGCCAGACGATCACCGGGCTCGGCCTGACCAAGGCCGCCCACATCTACTTCCGCGCGATGACGTTCCACCAGAACCCGGCCACGGACTTCCCGGCCATGCCGACGCGATCGAGCAGTCCGCCACGGAACTGATCGGCGTCAACCTCGCGGATCTCAATACGGGCGCGCCGTCCGGACAGATCATCACCGCGGCGGACGTCGTCGAGGTCCAGCAGGCGATGCTGGCTGTCCAGATGCGGAACCCGCCGACGCAGTGCAACTTCCAGCCGCTCCTGGGCCAGAATCCACCCCCCGACCCGGCCTGCGGTGCCGGCACCGTCAGGTACACGCTGTTCTCCGATAACTTCGAGGGCGATACCTCCGGCTGGAGCGTCAGCCACGAGGCCATCGGGACAGGCGGCTTCACCGACCGCGATTGGTCCGTCAGCAGCACGCTGCCGGACGGCCGCGCGGGCAAGGCCTTCTACGGGCCGGATCCGAACATCGGCACGTGCGCTCCGGGCGGCGACGAGTCCGGCGTGCTCCACCTGACGAGCCCCGCGATCCCGCTGCCGGCGACTCTCTCAAGCGGCCCGATTCTCACCTTCGAGCACTGGGTCGCGACCGAGACGGGCTGGGACGGCGGACAACTTATGCTCAGCGTCAACGGCGGTCCGTACACGCTCGTTCCCCAGGCCAACTTCATCTACAACTCGCACAACCTGGTGCTGAACACGGCGGCAGCGGGCAACTCGAACCCGCGCGCCGGGCAGCGCGCCTGGTCCGGAACGGACGGCGGATCAGTGGACGGCAGCTGGGGCCGCACGATCGTCAACCTGGCGGGCCTGGCCGGCGCTGGTCAGACGATCCGGCTTCGCTTTGACATGTCCACGGACGGCTGCGGAGGAGTCTTCGGCTGGTACGTGGATGACGTGACTGTGTATGTCTGCATCCCCGATTTGCCGACAACGACCGCCTACCTGCGTGGCACCGGCCCCGACGCCAACCCGCCGACTCTTTTCCTGGGCTCCGTCCCAACGGCTACGAACCCGAAGTACCGGGATTCGGCGGGCATCAATTTCAACAAAGGCAACCCTTACATGGAGATCGGGACGTGGACGGCCACCCCGCCCCTGGGAGGTCTGGCTTCGGTGGGAGCGCTCAACACCTGGATCGGGTTGAAGAACAGCGACGACATCGGGACGCGCTTCGACCTTAAGGTCGAGCTCTACAAGAACGGCGAGCTCCTGACGAGGGGGTTGACTCGCTGCATCCAGGACGTGACCAGAAACCCGGACCTCGCCAAGGCGGTGGCCGTCGCCTTCGACGCCATGCCGGGAACGGCCTTCTCGGGCTCGGATGTTCTCAAGCTCAAGGTCCTCACTCGCATCGGGACCAACCCGAACGACACCCTCTGCGGCGGCCACAGCAACGCCGTCGGGTTGCGTCTGTACTTCGACTCGACCAATCGGCCATCGAGATTCGTGGAGAATCCCTAAGTTTCACTCGGCCAGCCTCCAGGGCGCTGCCCCGGAGGCTGGCCCTCTTTTCCTGGACCCGCACCTTCTGCCGACTTGAAACGCGTTCTTCCCGGACTTCGGGAAGGCCGGCTGGCGAAACCAGCCGGCCTTTTTCTTTCCTTCCGCGGGGCGCGTCGCGCCGCCGGCCGAGCTTCGTATTAGACCTTTGTCGGGGATGCGGCGATTGCTCGGGTGTCCGAGACCGGTGTCACATGGATCTTGACGCTCTTGAACGGCCGGCCATAGCGTTCTCAACACGCGAAAGGAGGCCGCCATGAAGCGAAACCGCTTCCCCCGCCTGGCGTTGTCTGCGATCCTGCTGCTCGCATCCGCGATTTCTTCGTTCGCATCCACGCCTTCGATCAACGGAGCGTCCATCCAGACCCGGACATTCAACGACTGTCCGATCTCGATCGCTGACGACGAGCAACAACTACCCCGCCTCGATCCAGATCACCGACGTGATGGATCCCCTGTGCGTCGGCTTTGCCAACCTGCACAGTTGGAGCTTCTCCTCCGACGGAGGCCTCACGGCCGCCGTGTTCAACCAGAACTCGAATTTCCACTTCGGCGCCGACTTCAAGATGGAGGGGGCAGGCGAGGGGGACGGGGGCCTTCGGATCTCCCCCTGGTTCGGGAAGTTCGTGGACGGCCGCTTCAACGTCAGGACCACCACGGAGAGATCGCCTGCTTCGGCGGAGCGCTCCCCTTCTACAGCTTCACCGCCAACCACGGCATCACGTACGTCAAGGGCACGACGATCCACCTGGAGGCCACGTACCGCGCCCGGGACCTGTTCTCGACCGACCCGCCACGATCCTGTATCGGGTGGTCTACAACGGCAACACGTATGACAGCCCGGTGCTGCCGTTTGACGAGGGGAACCCGGCCGAATGCGATCCCAACGGCCTGTTCGGCATGCTCAACGACGGCCGCGTCGGCGGCTTCTTCCAGCCGCGGGCCAACACCGGCGCCTCGCTGGCGGCGACCTGGACCGGCATCACCTTCCAGGAGCTGCCCGCCGTGGGCACACCGGTGGCCAACGGCGCAACGATCCAGACCCGGACCTTCAACGACTGTCCTATCTCGACCCTGACGACCGTCAACAACTACCCGGGCTCGATCGAGATCACCGACGTGATGGATCCCCTGTGCGTCGGCTTTGCCAACCTGCACAGCTGGAGCTTCTCCGAGGACGGCGGAATCACGGCCGCCCCGTACCACAACAACTCGCAGTTCCACTTCGGCGCCGACTTCAAGATGGAGGGGGCAGGCGATGGGGAGGGGGGCCTTCGGATCTCCCCCTGGTACGGGAAGTTCGTGGACGGCCGTTTCAACGTCAGCGACCACCGACGGAGAGATCGCCTGCTTCGGCGGAGCGCTCCCCTTCTACAGCTTCACCGCCAACCACGGCATCACGTACGTCAAGGGCACGACGATCCACCTGGAGATGACCTACGACGCGCGCGATCTGGTCTCGACCGACCCGGCCACGATTCAGTATCGGGTGGTCTACAACGGCAACACGTATGACAGCCCGGTGCTGCCGTTTGACGAGGGGAACCCGGCCGAGTGCGACCCCCAACGGCCTGTGGGGCATGCTCAACGACGGCCGCGTCGGCGGCTTCTTCCAGCCGCGGGCCAACACCGGCGCCTCGCTCAAGGCGACCTGGAACGGCATCGGCTACAACAGCTGCGCCGAAGAGCTCGAGGTGAGTCCGGCCGAGATCTGGATCGGCCTGAAGAACAGCGACGACGTCGGCACCAGGTTCGACCTGAAGGCGGAGGTCTTCGAGAACGGCAGTCTCATCGGCTCGGGCGAGACTCGACGACGTCCCCGGCGGCTCGAGCGGCTTCAACAACGCCGTCCTCCGGACGATCAACCTCGCCCTCGGCCTCCCCGGGAACGACCGTGTGCCCCGGCGACACGCTCTCCATCACGCTCTCCGTCCGTATCGCCGCCGACCGGGCACCGGAGCGGCACGGCGAGGCTCTGGTACAACGACGCCGCGGCCAACAGCCGCTTCGGCGTGACCGTCCTGGGAACCACGAGTAATCTCTACCTGCTGGACGGCTTCGTTCTCGGAACCAGTCCGGGGGCGGGACCGAGGAAGACGATCGATGTCTTCGTGGACCGGGCCGAGAACGGCAACCCGTTCAAGCCCTTCGGAACCTGGAGCAAGACCTTCTGAGTCTTCGACCCCCGGAATCTCAGGGCCGGCTGGCAGAACAGCCGGCCCTTTCTCTCATCCGGCGACTCGTGGCGGACTCGACGATCGCGACCCTCTTCGCGCCGGCGTCGAGCTCCGCTTCGACGCCCATCGGGATCGTCGCCTTCTCCTTCGTGTGGCCGAAGACGAGGCCGGCGAGGACAGGCTTGCCGAGGTCGCCGAGGATCTCGTCCAGGAGATCCGACATCGAGAGGTTGACCTCGTAGCTCGACCTCGCGGGCGTGCACTCGGTGCAGGTGCCCCAGACGATGCCGGCGGCCTCCTGGAGCTTCCCGGCGAGCTTCAACTGCGTGAGCATCCGGTCCACGCGGTAGGGCGCCTCCCCCGTGTCCTCGAGGAAGAGGATCTTCCCCTTCGCGTCGATCTCGTAGGGCGTCCCCATCGTCGTCGAGACGAGCGTCAGGTTCCCGCCGGCGATCGCGCCGCGCGCCTTGCCGGGCGAGACGGTGTGGAGCGGGAAGGAGGGCCAGTTCTGGTCGTCCTCCGGCGGATTGGCGAGCTCGCCGATCGGCTCGGCCGAGAAGAGCGCCTTCTTCAGGCTCGCGAGCGACCACGCGGGCATGGACCCCATGGCGACGGGACCGTGGAACGTCACGAGCCCCGCCTTCCTCGTGATCGCGAGGTGGAGGCCGGTGATGTCGGAGTAACCGAGGAGAATCTTCGGGTTCTTCCGGAGGAGCTCGTAGTCGATGCCGGCGAGGAGCCGTTCCGTGCCGTAGCCTCCTTCGAGGCAGAAGACGCCCGCGACCGCCGGGTCCGCGAACATCGCGTGGAGGTCCTCGAGCCGCTCCTTCTCCGTCCCCGCCATGTAGCCGTGACGCGCCTTCACGTATTTTCCGAGGCTTGCATTTCACGCCGAGCGTCGCCTCGAGGCGCGCCGCGGCGAGGTCGATGCGCCACGTGTCGAAGACGTAGGAAGACGGAGTGATCAGGCCGACCGTGTCGCCGGGCTTGAGTGTCTCTCGGCTTGACCATCGGCCGCGCCGCGGCAGCCGGCGCCGGAGTCGGGACTCGGCTTGCGTCCCGCCAGCGCGCCCGCGCCCGCGAGCGCCGCGATTCCGAAAACCTCTCGCCGTGTCTTCATGACTTGGACCTTAGACCTTAGACCTTAGACCTTAGACCTACTTGATCTCCGGCCAGCGCCTTCTGACCGCGCGGCTTCGAATTCGTCCCCTTTCTTCCAGACGGGCATGGCGTCGGCGTCGGCGACACGGCAGCCGAGGAGGAAGGCAAGCCGCGCGTCCTCGACGGCGCCCGCGAATTCCCAGGAGTCGTTGAGCTCATCCGACGGCTGGTGGTAGATGTTCTTCCTGTAGAACTCGACTTGTTGCTGGCCCCAGCCCTCCGGCTTTCCGATGACGTCGGTGCCGAACTTCACGTACGCCGCGGGCACGCCGACCTTCGCCAGGCTGAACTGGTCGGAACGGTAAAACAGGCCCTGGTCCGGGAACTGGTCCGGCTCGACCCGGCGGCCCTGCCATTTCGCGAGCGCGATGACGTCGTCGTCCACCGAGGACTTGCCGAGGCCGATCAGAGAGACATCCCTCGTCCTGCCGAACCAGTTGGCCGAATCGATGTTGATGTCGGCCGCGATCCGCCCGACCGGCACCGGAGGATTCCTTGCCAGGTATTCGGAGCCCAGGAGACCCTGCTCTTCCGCCGCCACGAAAGCGAAGTAGACCGAGCGCCGCGGCGGCTTCGGCAGGTCCGGCGAACGCGGAGGCGACGCCGAGGATCGAGGCCACGCCGGATGCGTTGTCGACGGCGCCGTTGTAGATGTTGTCCGCTTTCGCCGGGACGGCCGACGGGTCCGCGGCCTTCGCTCCGACCTTGATGCCGAAGTGGTCGTGGTGCGCCGTGTAGAAGACGGCCTCGCCGCGCGAGCTTCGGGTCCGAGCCGGGAATCATGCCCACGACGTTCTCGGACTCCTTCTGCCCGATCGTGTTCGTGAGCGCGAAGGACATCGTGACGCCGAGCGGCACCGGCCGGAACGAGCGCGTCTCGGCCGAGGCCCGCAGCGCGATCCAGGTCCTTTCCCGCCAGAGCCGCGATCGCCTTGCGAGAGCTCCTCCGTCGCCCACATCCTGATCTGGACGCGCGGGGAGCCGTCGTCGGGCAGCTGGAAGTTCTCGCCGGCCCAGGACGTCTGGACGACCTGCCAGGGATAACCGGCCGAGTGCGTCGTGTGGATGAGGATCGCTCCCGCCGCGCCCCTCTTTCGCGGCCATCATGTACTTGTAGTCCCAGCGGCCGTACCAGAGACGCGTCTTGCCCGCGAAGAGGCTCGGGTCGTCCTCCGGATCGTTGTTCATCATGAGGAGGACCTTGCCCTTGAGGTCGGCGTCCTTGTAATCGTCCCACTGGAACTCGGGCGCGACGATGCCGTAGCCCACGAAGACGATCTCGGCATCCTCGATCTTCGCCTCGGTTTTCTGCACGCCGGAGAACGCGACGAAGTTGTCCCCGGGCTTGCCGGAAGCCGCGCCGCGCTCCGAGCGGAAGACCGCCGGCCCCGGGAAGCTCGCCGTCATGCCGACGAGCGGCACCTTCTGGAGCCAGCCGCCCCCGGGCGCCCCGGGCTTCAAGCCCATGGCCTCCATCTGGGCCTGGATGTAGGACTCGGCGAGCTGGTCTCCGCGCGTGGCGGTCCCCCGCCCCTCGAGCAGGTCCGACGCGAGGTAGCGGACGTGCGCGCGCAGCAGGCTCCGGCGTGATCCGCCGCGGCCGCCTTCGCCTGCTCCGGCGCTACGACCGGCCGCCCGGAAGCCCCGACCAGGGCCAACGCTCCGAGGAGGAAGGCGCTCGTGCTCGCTCTCATGCGCTGAAGTCCACGGCGCCCGGCATCAGCTCTTCGATGCGGCGCGGCGCTTCGCCGGCCGGCTTGCCGGGGCCGGCGCGGGGCGTCCTGCGGGCCGGCTGGTCCTTGGGCATCGGCTTCCTCGGCATCATGCCGTCGCGCATGGCCGCGTTGTAGACGAAGCAGGCGATGACGACGGAGGCCTGCATCAGGTCCTCCTTCTGGAGCCGCTCGTAGACGTCCATGTTGGTGTGGTGGGTGCGGGTCTCGTACTCGACCTCGTCCTGGATGAACTGGAAGCCCGGGAGCCCCACGGCGTCGAAGGAGAGGTGGTCGGTGCCGCTCGTGTTGCGCATCGTCACGGTCGTGACGCCCAGGTCCTTCAACGGCTGGATCCAGGCCTCGAAGATCGGCACGGCGGCCGCGTTCTCCTGCGCGTAGACGCCGCGGATCCTGCCGGTGCCGTTGTCGAGGTTGAAGTAGGCGGAGAGCTTCGCGTGCTCCGGCTTGACCGTCAGGGGCCCGGTCGGCGGGCGCAGGAAGGAGGGCAAGGTCTTCCTGATCCGGAGACAGCGGCTCCTTCGGCGGCGGGCGCGAGGCGAAGTGCTCCGAGACGTAGCCGCGCGAGCCCAGGAGCCCCTGCTCCTCGCCGCTCCAGAGCGCGATGCGGATCGTGCGCTTCGGCTTGACGCCGAGCGCCTTCAGGATCCGCACCGCTTCCATCGTCGCGGCGACGCCGGCGCCGTTGTCCGTCGCGCCCGTTCCGCCGTGCCAGGAGTCCATGTGCCCGCCGAGCATGACGACCTCGCCCTTCTTGTCCGTCCCGGGGATCTCCGCGATCGTGTTCCAGGCCTTCGGCTCATCCGTGAGCTTCGTCTTCAGATTGACTTCCAGCTCGACGGGCTCCTTGCGGTCGAGCAGCCGCGCGATCCGCTCCCAGTGCTCGATCGCCATCACGAGCGTGGGCACCGCCGCCGGCGCGTCCTTGCGCTGCCCGCCCTGGACGCCCTGCACGCGGAACGTGCCGCCGTCGAGCGCGCCCGCCTCGATGACCGCGGCCACCTTCTCCTCCACGAGGAACTTGCCGAGCTCCCGCTGGAACGCGCGGCGCCGGGCGAACTCCTCGCGGTTGAAGGGCTGGCCGGCGCGCATGTAGGGGCGCCCGGGGACCTCGTAGCGGGAGAGATCGGCGAGGGACTTCTCGTCGTAGCGCTCGGAGAGCGCCTTCTCCTGCGGCTTGACCTCGCGGGTCTCGCCGAGAATCAGGATCTTGCCGGCGAGCTTCCCCTTCTGCTTCTCCAGGTCTTCCTTCTCCGTCAGCTTGACCTTGACCGCCGGCGCGCGCAGGGGCCCGTCCGTCCCGGGGCTCCAGGCCAGCGGCAGCGCGAGGAGCTCGGCGAAGTCCGGCGACAGCATCCGCACCGTCGCGACCTCGTAGCTCCAGCCGCGCCCGAAGGGCTCCCACGACTCCAGGTGCGCGTTGGCGAGCCCCCAGTCCGCGAGCTGCTGGCGCGTCCAGTCGTTGGCCCGCTTCATGTTCGGCGACCCCGTCAGGCGCGCGCCGATCTTGTCCATCAGGTTGCTCGCGATCTCCATGACCTTCGAATTGCGGAACCCCTCCTGCCGGATCTGCGTGACCATGTCCAGGTCCACCCGCTCCTGGGCGGGCAGCCGCCGGGGCGAGCGTCATGGACGCGAGGAGCGCGAGGGAAGCGGCTTTTCTCAAGAAAACCTCCTGTTGTGACGCCGCGCACGCTACCACGCGGCGAGGCCTGGCGACAAAGATGGTCGATGCGGCAACGGTACAACTCCCTGTAGCGACGGCTCCGGAAGGAGAAAGATTACACGGCTGTCCGAGCGCCGCGGCAGCCCCGGCGGGTCACTCCGCGAGGAAGAGGGTCAGGGCGAAGCGCGCGTCGGGCTCGATCCACTGCTCGAGGGCCCGGAAACCCGCCGCCGCGCCCATCGCGAGCACCTGCTCGGGGGAGTACTTGTAGGAGCTCTCGGTCCAGATGAACTCGCCGGCCTCGAAGCGGACGTCGCAGCCCGCGCGAGGGATCGCGACCTGCTGCGCGCGGCGCGACACGAGGTGCATCTCGACGCGGCTCTCGGCCCGGTTCCAGACCGCGCGGTGGTCGAAGCCGTCGAGGTCGAAGTTCCCGTCGAGCTCCCGGTTGATGCGCACGAGCAGGTTCTTGTTGAAAGCGGCCGTGACGCCGAGCGGATCGTCGTAGGCGAGCTGCAGCTCGCTCTCCGGCTTGACGAGATCCGCTCCGAGCAGGAGAGCGTCTCCCGGACGCAGAGCGCGCCGGATCTCCGAGAGGAACTCGTGGGAGGCCGGGGGATCGAAGTTCCCGATGTTCGACCCGAGGAAGAGGACGAACATCGTTCCCCGGCCGCGCCCGGCGGCGGCGCGCCGCAGCCCCTCCTCGTAGGTCGCGCGGTGTCCCACGACCGAGATGTGCTCGAAGCGGCCGAGCGTCCTCTCGGACTGCTCCAGGGCCGTGGGCGAGATGTCGATCAGATGGACCGAGACCGGCCGGCGCCGGCTCCGCAGCGCCTCGGCGAGCATCGCGATCTTCTCGCCGCTGCCGCAGCCCAGCTCGACGAGCGTCAGCGGGTCCGCCAGCGGCGCGACGACCTGGTCGGCCCACCGGGAAAGCAGCCTCCCCTCCGCCCGCGTGATCCGGTACCAGGGGAGCCGGCTGATCGCCTCGAAGAGGCAGGAGCCGAGCGCGTCGTACAGGTACTTCGACTGGATCTGCTTCGGAGTCAGCGCCAGATCCCGCCGCACGTCCTCCGCGAAATCAGCGATTGGCTGATCGGGTGCATTGGTGATCGGTGATTGAATAGCGAAGAGAGCGATCGGGACCCGCGATCACAAATCACCAATCACAGCTCACAATCTTTCATCTCACGCACCGGAACGTCGGCATAGACATAGGGGTAGTTGCCGCGGAACCAGTTGCGGAAGCTGCGGCGCAGGAGCTCCTTCGCGGTGGCGGGCGACGCTCCCTTCATGACCCAGTGCTTCCCGTCGAAGAAGTCGGTGGAGTAGACGGGATAGGAAGCCATCGGCTCGAATCCCGGAAAACCGCCGAAGACCGTCGAAGTCCATTCCCAACCGTTGCCGACGAGGTCCTCGACTCCCCAGGCGCTGGCGCCCGCGGGAAAGGAGCCGACGGGCACCGGGTCGGAGCGGCGGAAGTCGAAGTTGCCGCGGGTCTCGTCGGGCTCGTTCTTCTCCCCACGGGTAGGAGCGCTCCGCGCCGCCCGGGCGTCCCGTAGGCGGCGCGGTGAAACTCCGCCTCGGTCGGCAGCCGTTTCCCCTTCCAGCGGGCGAAGGCCTGCGCCTCCGCGTGCGAGACGTAAACGGGCCAGGCCGCGGGCAGCGGGACCGGCGCGAACATCCCGCGCCAGGACCAGCTCTCCGTTCGCGCGCTCCCAGAAGAGCGGGTGCTCGACGCCGCCTCGCGAGCGCCACTCCCACCCCTCCTCGTCCCAGAGCTCGCGCTTGCCGTAGCCGCCCGCCTCGACGAACTCCATGAAGTCGCCGTTGGTGACGTTGAAGACGTCGATCTCGAAGCCGGGGACGTGGACGCGGTGCTCGGGAAACTCGTTGTCCCAACCGAAGGGGACGCGCTCGAGCGTCGCGCCGAGCGTCGCCTCGCCGGGCGGGATCCGGACGGCCCGCGGCCGCGGCGCTCCGCCGCCGGTCTCGATCGGCGCCTCGCCGGCCGGGCGGATCTTCTTGTCGTAGGGGAGGCGATGCCACATGTAGCGCAGCGTCTCCTGGTGCATCGGCTCGTGCTCGAGCACGGTGTACACCGCGAGGCCTCCGCCGCAGGACCGGGCGGTCGTCGCGGACCACGTCCTTCTCGAGCAGCGCCTGCCGGATCGCCTGGTCCGCGCGGTCTCCGTACGCCTGGATCTCCTCCCGCGCCGGCCAGCGGAAGGGAGGCCGGCCGACCGCCGATTCGTCTTCCGGGTCGATCCCGCGCTCGAAGAGGACCTCGTAATCGGGATCGATCCCCTGCTCCCGGAGACCTCTCTTGACGAGCGTATTGACGTTGAAGGCGGGCAGGTGCCCCTCGTAGAAGCAGATCGGGTTGCGCAACGGGATCGGGCGCGCCTCGTAGGCGTCGGGAACCACGCTGTCGAAGAGCTCCCGCGAGCGCCGCCGGTTGCGGTCGAACCAATCCACGGCAGCCTGGCGATCCAAACATCATCATCGGCATCATGCTAATACGAGGCCAGGGTGCTAGATTCCCTCCTGTGCGTGGCGTTCGCTCCAACGCGACGAGACGACTCCGATGGCCGCATGGGCTTGCATCTTGCTGTTGCATCGAACAACTGGAGGTGAATCGTGGTAGAGACCGAGACTCCCGCTGAGCATCCGACGCCGGCAGCGGCGGCGAAACGCCGCCGGGCGCCCGCGCGGCGCAAGGCTGCCTCCCGCAAGGCGCCGGCGCGGCGCAAGAAGACGCGCGAGCCGCGCCCGCGCGACGGCGAGGAACCTTTCGGCGCTGCTCGACGGATGGTCCGCCAGGGCGGCGGCCGCCGGAAAGGGCCTGAAGACCCTCTCCGGGCAGGGCACGAACGCGGCCAGGAAGGCCTTCCGGGGCGCGGGCGCGGCGTCGAAGAAGACGATCGCGCGCCTGGCGAAGGAATGGGAGAGGCATGGACGCGAAGCGCCGGGCGCAGTTCATCGCCGCGCTGGTCGCCGCTCTCGCCGCGGCTTCGGCGCCGATCGTCCGGACCCGAATGAAGAAGTAGCGCTAAGCGCCGCACGCCTCGGCGGCGCTCTGTGGATTGACTGGCACGGTTTCTGCTCCCTCGTCTCCGCTGCGGATGAGTCCTCGCCAAGGTGTTTCTTCTCCGAGCCGGCGAAGGCTACGCTCTCTCGGATGGAACGGCTCGATCCCGAGCCCGCCGCCGGCGACGGGATCCGGAATGCGGTCGGCCGCTGAACCGATCCGCGGCGAGCTCCTCTCCACCGAGCGCCTCGAGCAGTTCGCGGAGGCGCTGGCGGCGGAGCACGCGGTCTATCCCGGCAAGCGGCGCGGGCGGCTCCTCCTCCCGCGCCTGCAGGAGAACGGGCGCGTCCTGCTCGCCTCGTACCGCTCGATCGCGAGCGCCATCCGCGAGGAGCGAACGATCTCTCCCGCGGCCGAGTGGCTCGTGGACAACTTCCACATCGTCGAGGATCAGCTCCGCGAGATCCGCGAGGACCTGCCGCCCGGCTACTACCGCGAGCTGCCCAAGCTCTCCCGCGGCCCGCTCGAGGGATATCCGCGCGTCTACGGCCTGGCCTGGGCCTTCGTCGAGCACACCGACAGCCGCTTCGACCCGGAGACGCTGCGGCGATTCGTCCGCGCCTACCAGCGCACGCGGCTCCTGACGATCGGAGAGCTCTGGGCGATCGCCATCTCCCTGAGAGTCGTGCTCGTCGAGAACCTGCGGCGCCTGGCGGCGCGCATCGTCGAGCGGCGCAGCGCGCCGGGAGGAGGCCGACGCGATCAGCGACACGCTGCTGGGCGTCGAGGGAAAGCCGCTCCCGGACGCGCGGCCGCTCCTGCGCGAACTGGAAGGGCGGCCGCTGGCGGGCCCCTTCGCGGTGAGGCTCATCGAGCGGCTGCGCGAGCAGGACCCCGCAGGTCACGCCCGCCGTCCCGTGGCTGGCCGAGCGTCTCGCCGCCCAGGGGATCTCGGCCGACGAGATCGTGCGGCAGGAGCAGCAGGAGCAGGTGGCGACGCACGTCACCGTGCGCAACGTGATCACGAGCATGCGCCTGCTCTCCTCCGTGGACTGGGCGGACTTCTTCGAGAGCGTCAGCCTCGTCGAGGAGGCGCTGCGCGAAGGGACGCGCGTCGCCGAGATGGACTTCCCGACCCGCGACGAGTACCGGCGCGCCGTCGAGGAGCTGGCCAGGGGGAGCCGTTTCTCCGAAGTCGAAGTCGCGCGCCGCGCGGCGCGCCGGGCGTGGAAGGCGGCGGCGGGTCTTCCCGGCAAGTCCGCCGAGTCCCGCCTGGCGGACCCGGGATACTTCCTGGTCTCGCAGGGGCGCGCGAGCTTCGAGAAGGAGCTCGGCTACCGCGCTCCGATCCGGCTCTGGTTGAAGCGCGCCTGGATGCGCCACGCCACGGCCGGATACATCGGGACGATCGCTCCTCCTGACCGCGGTGATCCTCTCCTGTCCGGTCGTGATCTCGGCGGTCGCCGGCGCGCCCTCCCTCTCGGTCTGGCTGATCGCTCTGCTCGCCCTCATTCCCGCCTCGGATCTGGCCATCGCGATCGTCAACCGGGACGTGGCGCACATCGTCAAGCCGCGGCGCCTGCCGAAGCTGGAATTGAAGAAGGGCGTCCCGAGCGAGCTCCGAACGCTCGTCGTCGTCCCGACGTTTCTCGCGAGCGAGACCGAAATCGCCCGACTGGTCGAGCGTCTCGAGGTCCATTTCCTCGCCAACAGCGACGGGGATCTCCGGTTCGCTCTCCTCTCGGACTGGACCGACGCTCCGGCGGAGAGCGCGGCCGGGGACGAGGAGCTCGTCGCGGCGGCGGTCGCCGGCATCGCGCAGCTGAACGAGCGGCACGGGCCCGCTCCGGGCGGCGGCGACCGGTTCCTGCTTCTCCACCGCCGGCGCGCCTGGAACGAGAAGGAAGGGGAATGGATCGGCTGGGAGAGAAAGCGCGGGAAGCTCCACGAGTTGAACCGCCTGCTGCGCGGCGCGCAGGACACGACGTTCCTTCCGCTCGGTCCGGGAGGCCCGGCCGTCCCCGCGGACGTGCGCTATGTCATCACCCTCGACGAAGACACCCGCCTGCCGCGCGAAGCCGCGCGCCGCCTCGTCGGCGCGATGGCCCACCCCTTGAACCAGCCGCGTCTTCGACCTGGAGACCGGCCGCGTGACGGCGGGGCACGCGGTGCTCCAGCCGCGGGTCGACGCCGATGCTGCCGGCCACCGGCTCGGGCACGATCTTCCAGCAGGTCTTCTCCGGGCCGCGCGGGACCGATCCCTACGCCTTCGCCGCCTCCGACGTTTACCAGGACCTCTTCGACGAAGGCATCTACACGGGCAAGGGCATCTACGACGTGGACGCGTTCGAGCGCGCGCTCGCCGGCCGCATCCCGGAGAACGCGCTCCTCTCGCCACGACCTGTTCGAGGGGCTCTTCGCCCGCGCGGGACTCGTCACCGACATCGAGCTCTTCGAGGGCTATCCGGCCCACTACGAGGCCGCCGCCATGCGGACGCACCGATGGGTGCGCGGAGACTGGCAGCTGCTTCCCTGGATCTTCGGCAAGGTGCCGGACGCCTCCGGGCGAAAGGTCCGGAACGCGCATTCCCGCCATCGGGCGCTGGAAGATGCTCGACAACCTCCGGCGCAGCCTCTCCCCGCCGGCCGCCCTGGCGACGCTTCTGGCGAGCTGGACGCTCGACGGCGGGAGGCCCGGCATCTGGACGGCGTTCATCGTGGCGACGATCCTGATCCCCGGGCTCTTCGCGTTCTTCACGGGACTGCTGATCCCGAGGCGCCGCGGGATCGCCAAGAGGAGCTACCTGCGGCGGCTCGGCGCGGACCTGGCGCTCTCGCTCGCCCAGGGGGCGATGCGGATCGTGTTGCTCGCCCACCAGGCCTGGCTCATGGCCGACGCCGTCGCGAGGACGCTCGCGCGGCTCTGGCTCACGCGGCGGCGGCTGCTCGAATGGGTGCCGGCCCGGCAGGCGCGGCGCCACCTGGACCTGACGCTCTCCGGCTTCTACCGGCGCATGAGCCCCGCCCTCCTCCTGGCGGCCGCCGGAGCGCTCCTCGTGGCGTCTTCCGGCCGGGCGCCTTCGTCGAGGCCGGCGTCTTCCTCGCGGCCTGGGCCGCTTCCCCGGCCGTGGCCCGCTGGGCGAGCCTGCCGCCCCGCGACGAGGAGGAGGAGCCCCTCCCGGAAGCCGACGCGAAATTCCTGCGCTCGATCGCGCGGCAGACCTGGAGGTTCTTCGAGGTCTTCGCCGGCAAGGAGGACAACGCGCTTCCGCCCGACAACTATCCAGGAGGTCCCCCAGCCGGTCGTGGCGCACCGCACCTCGCCGACGAACATCGGGCTTCTGCTTCTCTCGACGATCAGCGCCAGGGACTTCGGCTGGATCGGGAGCGGAGAGATGGTCGAGCGCCTCGAAGCGACCCTCGGCACGGTCGGGCGCCTCGAGCGCTACCGGGGCCACCTCTACAATTGGTACGACACCCGGAGCTTGAGGCCGCTCGAGCCCCGGTACGTCTCGACCGTGGACAGCGGCAACCTGTGCGGAGACCTCATCGTCGTCAAGCAGGCGTGCCTCGAGAGAATCTCGAGCCCCCTCTCCTTCGCCGGCGCCCTGGAAGGGATCGGCGACGCGCTGGCGCTCCTGCGCGAGGCCTGCGCGAATCTCGCCGCCGGGCGGAGAAGGAGCCGTGACGCGAAAGCAGCTCGAAACGTCGCTCGACGCGCTCGAGGAAGGCCTCGCGCCGGAGCCCGCCGATGCCGGCCAATGGGCGACGCGGCTCGCGCGGCTCTCGCAGAGCGCGGAAACGGTCCTGGACACGGTCCGGGCGCTCGCGCAGGACAGCCCGGACGAGCGCCTGGCGGAGGCGCTCGCCTGGGCCGGCGCGGTGGCCTCGTCGGTCGAGAGTCACGCCCGCGATTTCGACGAGACGCGGTGCTGGATGCGTTTCCTGCCGGGCGGGCCGGCGCCGTCGCGCGAGCTGCCCGCGGCCGCGGTTGCGACGCTCGAGAGGCTGGACCGCGAGGACCCGCCGCTGGAAGCTCTCCCCGATGCGTACGAGGCGGCGGCCGGAGAGATCGAGGGACTCGGCGCCGGCGGCGGCGCGGCCGTCACCGCCACCCTCGCCGCCGATCTGCGGCGGTGCGCCGCCAGCGCCGCGCGGCCTGGCCCGGCGCCTGGCCGGGTTGTCGCGCCTGGCCTCGCGGCTCGTCGAAGAGACGGACTTCACGTTCCTCTTCGACCCGGAGCGCAAGCTCTTCTCGATCGGCTACAACCTGTCCGACGGGCGGCTGGATCCGGGCTACTACGACCTGCTCGCCTCGGAGGCGCGCCTGGCGAGCTTCATCGCGATCGCGCGCGGAGACGTCCCCGCGTCTCACTGGTTCCGCCTGGGCCGCTCGCTGACCCCCGTCGGAAAGGGCTCGGCGCTGATCTCCTGGTCCGGCTCGATGTTCGAGTACCTGATGCCGGCTCTCGTCATGAAGGAGCCGGCGGGAAGCCTTCTCGAGCAGACCAATCGCCTCGTGGTGGAGAGGCAGATCCGCTACGGCGAGGAGCGCGGCGTTCCCTGGGGGGTCTCGGAGTCGGCCTTCAACGCCCAGGACCTGCACTTCACGTACCAGTACTCCAACTTCGGCGTGAGCGGCCTCGGGCTTGAAGCGCGGCCTGTCCGAGGATCTCGTCGTGGCCCCGTACGCGACCGCGCTCGCGGCCATGGTGGATCCCGCCGCCGCCGTCCGCAACCTGCGGCGCCTGGCCGCGGGAGGCGCGCTGGGGCCCTACGGGTTCTACGAAGGCGTCGACTACACGGCCTCGAGGCTGCGCGAAGGAGAGAAGAGCGCGATCGTGCGAGCCGTCATGGCGCATCACCAGGGGATGACGGTCGTGGCCCTCGACAACGTTCTACGCGCGGCGTCATGCGGGAGCGCTTCCACGCGGAGCCGGCCGTCCAGGCGACGGAGCTGCTGCTGCAGGAGCGGACCCCCTCGACCGTCGCCGTCGCGCGTCCGCGGGCCGACGAGGTCTCCTCGCCAGCTGCACGTGCGCGACTTCGTCGCGCCGGTGCTGCGGCGCTTCCGCTCTCCGCACGATCCGACGCCCCGCGCGCATCTGCTCTCCAACGGCCGCTACTCCGTCATGATCACGGCGGCGGGCTCCGGTTTCTCCCGCTGGCGGGGGCGCGACGTGACGCGCTGGCGCGAGGACGTCACGCGGGACTGCTGGGGAACGTACATCTTCCTGCGGGACGTCGCGAGCGGCCGCGTCTGGTCGGCCGGCTATCAGCCCGCCGGCGTGGAGGCGGGCGCCTACGAGGTCTTCTACTCCGAGGACCGCGTCGAGATCCGGCGACGGGACGCGCTCCCTGACGACGACCCTGCAGGTCGTTGTCTCCGCGGAGGACGACGCGGAGATCCGGCTGGTCTCGGTCACGAATCTCGGGACCCGGCCGCGCGAGATCGAAGTCACGTCCTACGCCGAGCTCGCGCTCGCGCCGCCGGCCGCCGACCGGGCCCATCCCGCCTTCTCCAATCTCTTCGTCCAGACGCAGTTCGTGCCCCACCTCGAAGCGATCCTCGCCACGCGGCGGCCGCGCGCGCAGGACGAGGAGCCGATCTGGGTCGCGCACGTGGCGGCGGTCGAGGGAGAGACCGTCGGCGCGACGCAGTACGAGACCGACCGCGCGCGTTTTCTGGGGCGCGGCCGCGGCATCCGCAACGCCGGCTCGATCGAGGACGGGCGCCCGCTGTCGAACACGGCGGGCTCGGTGCTCGATCCGATCGCGAGCCTGCGGCGCCGCGTGCGCCTGCCGGCCGGCGCGACCGCGCGTGTCCACTTCGCGACGCTCGCCGCGGACTCGCGCGAGAAGGCGCTGGAGCTGGCCGACAAGTACCGCGAGCCGGCCGCGTTCGAGCGCACGGCCAACGTCGCCTGGACGCAGGCGCAGGTGCAGTTGAGGCACCTGGGCATCACCGCGGACGAGGCGCACCTCTTCCAGAGGGTCGCGACGCGGATCCTCTACTCCGACCCGAGCCTGCGCGCTCCCGCGCACGTCCTGCTGCGCAACCGCAAGGGCGCCTCCGCCCTCTGGCCGCACGGGATCTCGGGCGACCTGCCGATCGTTCTGCTGCGGATCGACGATCCGGACGACCAGGACATCGTCCGGCAGCTCCTGCGGGCGCACGAGTACTGGCGGATGAAGGGTCTCGCCGTGGACCTGGTGATCGTCAACGAGCAGGCGAGCTCCTACGGCCAGGACCTGCGGCAGGCGCTCGAGGCCCTCGTGAGGTCGCGCCGCCAGGCCGAGGCCCTGGACGAGACGAGCCAGGCCGGGGGCATCTTTCTCCTGCGCCGGGACCTGATCTCGGCCGAGGACCATGACCTTCTCCGGTCCGCGGCGCGCGTGGTCCTTCTCTCGCGGCACGGCACGCTCTCCGAGCAGATCGTGCGGCTGCTGCGCGGCGGCCCGCCGCCGAGCCGCCCCGGCCGGAGCGTCCGAGCGCGCCCGCCGGCGGACATCTCTCCGCCGCACCTGGAGCTCGAGTTCTTCAACGGCCTCGGCGGATTCGGAGACGACGGGCGCGAGTACGTCACGATCCTGGGGGAGCGGGCAGTGGACCCCGGCGCCCTGGATCAACGTGATCGCCAATCCCTCCTTCGGTTTCTTCGTGTCCGAATCCGGCTCGGGCTCGACCTGGGCGGGCAACAGCCAGCAGAACCAGTTGACGCCCTGGTCCAACGACCCCGTCAGCGACCCTCCGGGCGAGGCGATCCTCGTCCGCGACGAGGAGACCGGCGAGATCTGGGGGCCGACGGCCCTTCCCGTGCGCGACGCGTGGCCCTACGTGGCGCGGCACGGCCAGGGGTACAGCCGATTCGAGCACGAGAGCCGCGGCATCCGGCTCGACCTGACGCAGTTCGTGCCGCTCGAGGACCCGGTCAAGATCTCGTTTCTCGCCGTCGAGAACCGTTCCCGCGCGCACCGGGTCCTCTCGGTCACTGCGTACGTCGAATGGGTGCTCGGCGGCCAGCGCGGCGCCTCGGCTCCCTTCATCATCACGCAGCGGGACGCGGAGACCGGGGCGCTCTTCGCGCTTGAACCCCTGGAACGAGCAATTCGCCGGGCGCGTCGCCTTCGCGGATCTGGGCCCGAGCCCGACCGCGTGGACGGCCGACCGCTCCGAGTTCCTCGGGCGCAACGGGACGCTCGACGCTCCGGCCGCGCTCGCGCGCGAGGGGAAGCTCTCGCGGCAAGGCGGGCGCGGGCCTCGACCCGTGCGCCGCGCTGCAGACCGCGTTGCGCTGGCTCCCGGCGAGAAGGTGAGCGTGGTCTTCCTGCTCGGCCAGGGCGAGAACGAGGCCGACGCGCGGCGCCTCATCGCCGCTACCGGAGCGAGGACCTCGGCGCCTGCCTCGCCTCCGTGCGGCGGATGTGGGACGACACGCTCGCGCGCCGTCCGGATCGAGACGCCCGACCGGTCCATGGACATCCTGCTGAACCGCTGGCTCCTCTACCAGACCCTCTCCTGCCGGATCTGGGGGCGCACCGCCTTCTACCAGGCCTCCGGCGCCTACGGTTTCCGCGACCAGCTCCAGGACGTGATGGCCCTGACCGCCGCCCGGCGCGAAATCGCCCGCGAGCATCTGCTGCGCGCCGCCTCGCGCCAGTTCGAGGAAGGGGACGTGCAGCACTGGTGGCACCCGCCGTCCGGCGGCGGGCGTGCGCACCCGGATGTCCGACGACCTGCTCTGGCTCCCCTACGCCGTCACGCACTACCTCGAGGTCACGGGGGACACGAGCGTGCTCGACGACCGCGTGCCGTTCCTGCGCGGCGAGCCTCTGAAGCCCGAGGAACTGGAGCGGTTCTTCGTGCCCGAGATCTCCGCCGAGATCGGGACGCTCTTCGAGCACTGCGCCCGCGCGCTCGACCGCAGCCTCGCCGTCGGGTCGCACGGCCTGCCGCTGATGGGGACCGGAGACTGGAACGACGGAATGAACCGCGTCGGCCGCGAGGGGAAGGGCGAGAGCGTCTGGCTCGCCTGGTTCCTCCACACCAACCTCTGGGAGTTCGCCCGGCTCGCCCGGGAGCGCGGAGACGCCGAGCGGGCACAGCGGTGGCGCGCGCACGTGGACGCGCTGAAGATGGCGGTCGAGCGGGAAGCCTGGGACGGGGACTGGTACCGGCGCGCCTATTTCGACGACGGAACGCCGCTCGGCTCCGCGCAGAACGAGGAGTGCCGGATCGACTCGATCGCGCAGTCCTGGGCCGTCCTCTCCGGCGCCGGGGACCACGATCGGCGCCGCCGCGCCATGGCGGCCGTCGAGGAATACCTCGTGCGCCGCGGCGACGGGCTGGTGCTCCTCTTCACGCCCCCCTTCGACCGGACGCCCCTCGATCCCGGTTACATCAAGGGGTATCTGCCCGGAGTGCGCGAGAACGGCGGACAGTACACGCACGGCGCGATCTGGTCGGTCATCGCCTTCGCCGAGCTGGACGAAGGCGACAAGGCGGGCGAGCTCTTCGCGCTCCTGAACCCGATCAACCACGCGTCCACGCGCGCGGGACTCCACCGCTACAAGGTCGAGCCCTACGTCGCCGCCGCCGACATCTACGCCGAGAGCCCGCACGTGGGACGCGGGGGATGGACCTGGTACACCGGCTCGGCCGGCTGGATGTACCGCGCGGGCCTCGAGTGGATCCTGGGCTTCCGGCTGCGCGGCACGACGCTGCACCTGGACCCCTGCATCCCCAGGGCATGGCGCGGATACAAGATCTCCTTCCGCTACCACTCCGCGCAGTACCAGCTCTCGGTCCGGAACCCCCACGGCGTCACCCGCGGCATCTCCCGCGTGACGCTCGACGGCGAGGCCTGCTCCGTCGCCGCGATCCCCCTCGTCTCCGACGGCAAGACCCACACGATCGAGGTCGTGCTGGTGACGACCTCCGCGATCGGGTCCGCGATCGTCATAAACTCCCGCGGGCGCGACATGAAGAGACTCCTGTTCTTTCTCCTCGCGGCTGCGGCGTGCCTGGCGGCGGCGGCTCGCTCGCCGTCAATGCGCCCGGGACGCGCTGCCGCCCGCCCTCGACGGGAGGGCTCGCAGTCCTCGACCGATGCTGGCCAAGCTCGCGACGCACCGGCGGGTGCTCGTCGTCGCGGCGCACCCGGACGACGAGGACACGGCGCTCCTGACGCTCGTGGCGCGGGGGATGGGAGGCGAGTCGGCCTACCTGTCGCTCTCGCGCGGCGACGGCGGACAGAACCTGATCGGCGAGGAGCTGGGGACGGGCCTCGGCGTGATCCGCACGCAGGAGCTGAACGCGGCGCGGAAGCTCGACGGCGCGCGGCAGTACTTCACCCGCGCCTACGACTTCGGCTTACTCCAAGAGCGTCGAGGAGGCATTCCGGTTCTGGCCGCGCGAGGAGATCGTCCGGGACGCCGTCCGCGTCATCCGCCGCTTCCGGCCGCAGGTCGTCTGGACCGTTTTCGGGCACGCCGCGGGACGGCCACGGCCAGCACCAGGAATCCGCTCTCGTCGCGCGGGACGCATTCACGGCGGCCGGCGACCCGGCGGCGTTTCCGGAGCTTGCCGGTGAAGGACTGACCCCGTGGAAGCCGGCGGCGCTCTACCGTGGCGACCCGGTTCCTCGACAGGGAAGCGACGACAGTGATCCTTCCGACGGTGGGGATCGAGCCGTTCACGGGGCGGTCCTACCAGCAGATCGCGATCGCCAGCCGCAGCCTTCAACGTTCCCAGAGCACCGGCGCGATCCAGCCGCTCGGCGGGAGCGACACGCGCGCGGGCCTGGGTGGCGGGGGCGGCGGGCCGCAGGAGAAGGATCTCTTCGCCGCGGTGGACACGAGCCTTCCCGCGATCGCGGCGGCCATCGCCGACGCGGCGGCGCGTCGCCGCGTGGAGGAGCGCCTCCGACCGTCCAGAAGCTGGCGGAGGAGACGCGCCGGCAGTTGACCCCGGGCAACCTCGCGGCGGCGGTCCCTCCGCTCTCGGCCGCGCTGGAGGAGCTGCGCGCAGCGCGGGCCGTCGCTGCCTCCGTGGAGCCGAAGGAAAGCCGTCCGCCACGCTCATGCTGCTCGACGAGAAGATCGCGGCGGCGCAGTCGGCGCTCGCGGCCGCCGCCGGCGTCGCGATGGACGCGCTCGCCGACCGCGAGACCGCCGTCCCGGGAGAGCCCCTGCAGATCTCCGCCAGCGTCTGGAACGCGGGAGCGCGGCCCGTCGCGTGGCGAGCGTCGAGCTCGTGAGCCCGACGGATGGCGCGTGCCGGCCGCCGGAGACCGCCGCGCGCGATCTGCCAGCCCGGCAAACTCGAGGAGTGGAAGTTCTCGGCCGGACCGCCCGCCGGCGCGCCGCCGACGATCCCCTACTTCCTGCGCCGGCCCTCTGAAGGGAGCGCTCTACGACTGGACCGACGCGGCGCCCTCCGCGCGGGGAGAGCCCTTCCAGCCTCCGCCCCTGACCGCCGCCGCCACGGTCTCCATCGGCGCGACGAAGATCCGGATCGAGCGCGAGGTGACGTACCGGTTTCGCGACGAGGCGTTCGGGGAGATCCGCCATGCCGTGCGCGCCGTGCCGCCGGTCGAGGTCTTCGTCGAGCCCGGCCTGATCGTCTGGCCGACGGGCAGGAAAGAAGTCGCCGCGCTGGAGGTCGCGTCGTCTCCAACTCTCCGGATCCCGTGAAGGGAAAGATCGAGGTCGGCGTCCCGCCCGGATGGCCCGCCGTCGCGCCGCCCGCCTTCGCGCTCGAAAAGAGGAACGCCTCGCAGACGATCGAGTCGCGCTCAAGCTCCCGCCGCGCTGTCCCCCTTCCGCGGCGCGATCCCGATCGCGGCGGCGCTGGAAGGCGGAGGGCGCTCGGACCTCTCCATCCGGCTCGTGGACTACGAGCACATCCGGCCGACTCCCCTGCCGCTGTCGAGCGCGGTCGAACTGACCGTCGTGGACCTGCGGCTTCCGCCTCTGCGCCGCGTCGGTTACGTCCGCGGCGCCTCGGACGCGTGCCCGGAGTCGCTCCTCGCGATCGGGATTCCCGTCGAGATGCTCTCGGCCCGCAGCTCGAGCACGGCGACCTCTCGCGCTACGACGCGATCGTCGTCGGGCCGCGCGCTTACGAGACCGACGCGTCTCTCGTGGCCGCCAACGGACGCCTCCTCGACTATGTCCGCGGCGGCGGCCTCCTGATCGTCCAGTACCAGCAGGGCGCGCTTCACGACCGGCAATTTCGCTCCCGAGAAGCTCGAGATCACGCGCCCGTTCGAGCGCGTGACCGACGAGACGGCGCCGGTCCGGATGATCGATCCCTTCCATCCCGATCTTCACGACCCCCAACCGGATCGGCGAGAGGGATTGGGACGGCTGGGTCCAGGAGCGCGGCCTCTACTTCGCCAACACCTGGGACGCCCGCGTACAAACCGCTTCTCGCGATGGCGGACCCGGGCGAGCCAGGAGCAGCAGGGCTCGCTCCTCGTCGCCACGGTCGGGAAGGGGCACTACGTCTACACGGGGCTCGCGTTTTTCCGGCAGTTGCCCGCCGGTGTGCCCGGCGCCTATCGCCTCTTCGCCAACCTCCTCGCATGGAAGGCGAAAGGTCCATGAGGCTCACGATCCTGGCTGCCCTTTCGCTGCTCGCGCTGCGCGCGCCTGCCCTGGCCCGGACCGAGGGTGTCGCCGAGTTCAAGGGCTCCGCTGGGCGGGCGCCGGGAAAGAGGTTCCTGGCAGCGGCAAGGTCTACCTCTCGAAGGACGCCTACAGGATGGAATGGGAAATCCACGCGGAGGACGCCGCTCCGCCCGGGGCCGGAGGCGCGGCGAAGCCGGTCTAGAAGATCGTCATCATCCAGAAGCTGTCGGACCCGGACCACATCGTCAACATCGACGACGCGAGGAAGTTGTATTCCGTGACCGACCTGAAGGAGTTCCGCGAGTCAGCGCCGCAGGAGCGGCGCGACACTTACCGGGTGCTCAAGAGGGGGCCCGGGACCATCGCCGGCTTCTCGTGCGAGAAGGCGGTCGTGATCTCCTCGGCCGGCACGCGATCGGAGCTCTGCGTCTCGCTCCGAGCTCTTTCCCTCCTCCGCGTTCCTGGCTCTGCAGAGCCGGCGCGACCGCTCGGACAACCTGGTCAAGGCCCTGCGCAGCGAGCGGCCTCGACGCCTTCCCGATCCGCTACGTCCTGCGCGGAAAGGGAAGCCTGCGGTCTCGACGATGGAGCTCGTGCGGTTCGAGAAGAAACCGGTCGCCCCTTCCCTCTTCGAAGTGCCGGCAGGCTACGCGCGGGCGAGCGACAGCCCCGCCGCGATGGCGCCCG
>CAWALG010000004.1:0-25346 GCA_963782815.1 uncultured Acidobacteriota bacterium
GCGAGAGGAGGGCTCGCCGCCGGGGACCTTCTCCTCTCGATGGATGGAACGCCAGTCGAGAGCCGCGAGACCCTCGCGCGGCTCGTCGCGGCGAAGAAATGGGGAGATGCCGCCCGTTTCTCGGTCCGGCGCGGCGCTTCTACGCTCGCGTTGACGGTCTCCTTCCGCCGGGCGCCGGCGGAGGAGGACCCCCCCACGCCGGCCCCGGCGAAACCGTGATGGGCAACACGGTTAACGGATACAGACCCTGCCGGTGAGGACCATGCCGGGGACCGTTATCGAGAACATCGGCAGGCCTTCTGTTGGCGCGATTGTAGCGAGCGTGCACAGGCCGCGGCTACTGTCCATGAGGGCAGCCCCGGCGGGCAGGGTGCTGACAGGATCTCCGCCGGACATACGGAGATCCGTCCGAGCGCCCCTCCGCCGGGGCTGAAGGTCCGGGGCTTCCGCGGAGGCGCCAGGCTAGATCAATGCGAGCGCGCTCTCTCTTCTTCGAGAGCGCGGGCGATAGCGTCGCGGACGGTCTCCGCCAGACGAGGCGCGTCGGCGACCGTCCATCCGGCCGTGGAGACGGGCGGGAGCACGGTGAGCGTGGCCGTCGTCGGGGCGAACACGATCGAGTGTTTCGGCAATCCCGCTTCCGTGCCCGAGAGGGCGAGCGGCACGATGTCCACGCCCGCCTCGATCGCGAGCCGGAAGGCCCCTTCCGAAACCGCCCCAGGGCGCCGCCGTCGCCGCGCGTTCCTTCCGGGAAGAAGAAGACCGAGATCCGCCGGTCGAGCCAGCGGCGCAGCCCTTCCATCGCGAGCCGCCCGCTCTCCTTGTTCCCGCGAACGACGGGGACGTCGCCCGCCATGCGCATCTGCCAGCCAAGCAGCGGAATCCGCATGATGGACTTCTTGGAAATCAGCTTCATCTCCCACGGAAGCCGCACGATCAGGAACGCGTCGGTCGAGGAGCAGTGGTTGGCGACGAAGACGTACGGCCGCCGCGGATCGGGATGGACGCGGTCCACGACCCGGAACTTCCAGAAAGGGTTCAGGGCTCCGGCCAGGACCGCGGAGTTTCGGAAGAAGCGCCCGAGCCGGTACC
Organism: uncultured Acidobacteriota bacterium; assembly: GCA_963782815.1. GTDB lineage: Bacteria > Acidobacteriota > Thermoanaerobaculia > UBA5066 > Gp7-AA6 > JAWOLE01. Next base: position 1,093 of record CAWALG010000004.1, read on the forward strand.
GGTCCGGGTCGGACCGGCGCGTCGCCAGGCGATAGAAGAAGACGAGGGGCGTCCAGGCAATGACGATGAGGACGTAGCTCGCCCAGATCAGGAGCGAGAGCGGCGCCGCAACGACCTTCCAGCGAAGCATCCGGGAATTATCCGGTCCCCGGCCCCCGGGACCAGATCCGGACGCACGCTTCCCGCATTTCTACTCCAGCTTTCTCTTCTGTCTTCCCCACCAGAAGCCGCGCGCGGTGTGCAGGGGAGCATTCAGGAAGTAGGCGAACCCGGCCCAGGCCGAGTAGCGGGCTCCTCCGATCGCCGCGATGAGAAACGAGACCGCTCCCACGCTCCCGTTGATTGCCGCCGCCGCGATGCTCTCCTGCGTGTCGAGGGTCTCGCGGGCGTCCAGGTCGAGCTCGGCGCGGCGCCGGTATGCGTATGTGTAAAGGAAGAGAAAGATGAGGGGAGACCGCGACGTATCCCGCGCCGAAGATCATCATGAGCGCCGGCATCTGCGCCGCCTCGATCGGCTGTTCGATTCGTCCCCCGGCCAGGCGGACGTCCGTGGGGAACCCGAGCAGGCGGTTGACGAGGAACGAGAAGAGGAACTTCAGCGGGTAGACGTAGAAGAGCACGACGAAGATGAGCAGGGCGTTCAGGAAGACGACGAACGTGTTCTGGATGCCGTAGCGCCGGAAGAAGACGTACTGCTCGTACCAGATCGCGAAGAGCAGCCCGAAGCAGACCGCGAAGGCGAAGAACCCTCGCATCGCGGCCGCCAGTTCGGTGAAGGTCCTCGGCACCTCGAGCGAGACGACGAGCAGCGTCACGGCGAAGGCGAAGACGGCGTCGGTGAAGCCCTCCAGCCGCGAAACCTCGCTTCCGCGCCAGCGGAACCCCGCGGAGGAGCCCACACCTCTCGCCGCGAGGTGCGTTCGGAGGGCGCGGGTCATGTTGAGGCTATTCTATAGAGACCTTGCCGCGGCTCGCCGTCAGTCCTCCTGGCAATGGCGTGCGCGCGCGCCGGCGGCGCGCAGTCTCTCCCTCCGGAGGAGGCGAAGAGCGAGATTCCGCAAATCCAGGACAACAGCTTCCTCCTCGAGGAGGCGTACAACCAGGAAGCGGGCGTCGTCCAGCACATCAACACCTTCCAGGTCTTCCGCGGCGGGGCATGGGTCGCGACGTTCACGCAGGAGTGGCCGGTTCCCCGGCAGGCCAACCAGTTGAGCTACACGATCCCGTACGCGCGGGTCGAGGGGGCGTCCGGGTCGCGCACCGGGCTGGGGACATCGCCCTGAACTACCGCTACCAGCTCGTCGGCAGCAGCGAGGCGAAGTTCGCGGTCGCGCCCCGGGTGTCGCTTCTCTTTCCCACCGGCGACCGGAGGGAGGAGCTCGGCGCCGGGGGCATCGGCTTCCAGACCAACATCGCGATGAGCACGGTCCTCTCGGAGAAGTTCGTCATGCACACCAACATCGGGGGGACATGGAACCCGCGGGCGAAGGACGCGGCGGGCGATGTCGCGGCGACGCTCGGTTGGAACCTGGGACAGAGCTTCGTCTGGCTGGCGCGCTCCAACTTCAACGTGCTGGTCGAGACCGTCTGGTACGAGACGCAGGGCGTGGTGGGGAAGAGCCGCACCGCGGCCGGGCATGCCCTCTTCGTGAGCCCGGGAATCCGCTGGGCCTACAACTTCCCGACGGGACTCCAGATCGTTCCGGGAATCGCCGCGCCGATCGGCGTGGGTCCGAGCAGCGGCCAGCGAAGCCTCTTCCTCTACCTCTCCTTCGAGCACCCCATGTGGAACCCAGATCGGTGATCTTCGATTTTGGATTACCGCCGGGCGATGCGGGCACGAAAGTCGCAGCGTTTCTCTTCGAGGAGGTGGGAGGATGATCCGAAGGCTCGCCTCGGGGGAGTACCGGCTGTACTCGCGCAAGAAGGACCCGAAGACGGGCAAGCGGAGGAACCTCGGGACGTTCAAGAGCCTGGCGGCCGCGCAGAAGCACGAGCGCGCCGTCCAGTTCTTCAAGAGAAAATGACCGGCGCCGGTCAGCTCTCCCAGGATCGCCTCGGCGTCCACCGTGATGTCCACGTCGTCGCCGACGACGAATCCGCCGCGGTCGAGGACGCCGTTCCAGCTGACGCCGAAGTCGTGCCGGTTGATCCGGGTCGTGGCGACGAACCCCGCTCGGGTCTTCGGCCCCTTGTCCACGTTCCCCTCCCACCACGGGGTCTGCCACTGCCCGAGGGATTGCGACGTCGAGCGTGACCGGGCGGGTGACGCCGCGGATCGTCAGATCGCCGGTGAGTTTCGCCACGTTCGCGCCGCACAGCTCGACGTCGTTTCCCCGGAACGTGATCGTCGGATAGTGCTCGACGTCAAGGAAGTCGGCGCTCTTCAAGTGTGCGTCGCGGTCCGGCTCGCCGGTCCAGATCTTCCGGGCGTCGATCGTGACGTCCACCGAAGTGGCCCGCGGGTTCTCCGGATCGAACTCCATCGTTCCGTGGACGTCCTTGAAGTGGCCGCGCACCCAGCTGACCATCATGTGGCGGGCCCGGAACTCGGCGGCCGTGTGACCGGGCTCGAAAAACCAGTTCGCCATATCGGTTCCCCGCTTTCCTAACCGAATCGTCCTCGACCGTTGCAACCGCGGTGGGCCGTAGACCTCCGCTGCATGCTTTATGCCGCTGATCCCAAGGAGGATTCACGGCGGCCTTGACAGCGCCAGGGGGGCGGCGTAGAAGAAAACCTTCCGATCCCCTCGACCGCCTCCCGAAGACCGTCCGCCCATCGCTCCGTCTCCGGGGGCGGGCGAGTCGGCCAGAGAAGGGCGCGGCGCCGGAAGCGCCGCCCGGAAGGAGGTCGCCATGAACGCCCGAACCCTGAAACTTGTCTGGCTGTTGCCGATCCTGGGGGCCGCCGGCTGCGCGTCCCTCGACGTCAAGCCGGAGTCGCTGGGCGCCTTCGAGTGCGTGGACCGGGGGGCGATCGCGTCGCCTCCTCCGCGCTCCGTCCTCGGCCTCGGCACCGTGCGAGGCCAGGAGAAGACGATCGTCCAGCGCGAGGGGAAACCGCATTTGCGGCTCAAGCTGTGCGCGGAGGGGAAGGTCCCGGTTTCGAAGACTCCGCAAAGCCGACGGTGGCCAAGGGCAATCCGCTCATCGGCGCGATCGACCGGCCGGTTTCCGACTTCTTCCGGGAAGGGGGGACGGGGGAAGTCGTCCGAAAGAGCCTTCGCCCGTTCGAGAAGGTCTATTACATCCCGCCGGGACCGGACGAGAGGAAGCACGAGCCTCCCGCGGATCCGCCCGACTGCAACGGCATCTTCTACTACGGCGCCTGCTACTACTACGGGCCCGCGAGCTACAGCAGCACGGCCGACGGCGGCGGCCTGACGGTGACCGTCAAGCGCCCGGCCTTCCATGGCGACGGGCACAGCCTCGACGAGATCTCCGTGCAGGGCGGAGAGGGAAACGGCAACATCGTCGAGCTCGGCTGGAACGTGTCCCCGTCGCAGTATGGCGACTCCGACCCGCACCTCTTCGTCTATCACTGGATCAACTGGGCGGGCACGTGCTACGACACGTGCGGGTGGCATCAGTACAGCGCGACCTATTTCCCCGGCATGAACCTGTCGCCGCTCGTCGGTTACGACGTGTACAACGGCTACGTCCACTTCGGCGGGAACTGGTGGGCGTGGTTCGACAACCAGTGGATCGGCTACTTCTCCGACTCGGAGTGGAGCGGCTCCTACACGCAGAGCGCGATGATCCAGTGGTTCGGCGAGGTCGCGACGAACAACGGCACTCCGCCGGATGTCCAGATGGGCAACGGCCTCTTTCCGACGGAAATCGGCGCGGCGCGGATGGCGACGCTCTGCGACGTGGACGCGAAGGCCTGGGTCTGCTGGTACCGCGATCTCCAGTCGCTCGGCCCGAACTATCCGCCCTACTACGACATCCGCCGCACGGGCTTCGGAGAGACGCGCTACGGCGGCCCCGGGCACTGAGCGGGTGGAGGCCACGCCGCCGAAGCTGACGCTCTCCCTGATCGAAGAGGCGCGGGCGTTTCTGGCCGGCCGTGTCCTGCGCACACCGCTCGAGGAGTCGCCGGCCCTCGCCGCGATTCTCGGCGTTCCCGTCCGGTTGAAGCTCGAATCGCTCCAGGTCACCGGCTCCTTCAAGATCCGCGGCGCCCTCTTCCGGCTTTCGCGGCTCTCGGAGAAGGAGAAGCGGGCGGGGATCGCGACGTGCTCGGCCGGCAACCACGGGAAGGCGGTGGCGTACGCCGCGCGGTCGCTCGGACTGCGTGCCGACGATCTACGTGCCCTCGAGCGTGGACGAGTCGAAGTACCGCGCGATGCGTGGAGCTCGGGGCCGAGGTCATCCGCTCGAGGTTCCCGGGCTACGACGACACCGAGGAGTGGGCGATCCGGGAGGCGGAACGGTCCGGAAAAGCCTGGATCTCCGCCTTCGACGACGAGGCGATCATGGCGGGCAACGGCGGAAGCCTGGCGCTCGAGATCCTCGAAGACGCGCCGGACGCGCGCGGGTTCGTCCTGCCGGTCGGGGGCGGAGGGATGTCCGGCGGCCTCGCCTTCGCCGTCAAGGAGAAGCTCTCCGGCGCGACGATCGTCGGCTGCCAGCACGAGGCCTCGCCGGCGCTGGCGCTCTCGCTCGAACGCGGCCACGCCGTCACGCGCCTGCCCGCCGTGGAGACCGCCGCCGGCGGGATCGAAGGAGGCATCGGGCGAAAGACCTTCGAGGTCCTGCGGTCGCGCATCGACCGCGTCGCGCTCGTCTCGGAGCGGGAGATCTTCGAAGGCGTGCGCTGGATGCTCGAAAAGCACCAGCACCTGATCGAGCCTTCCGCGGCGGCCGCCGTCGCCGCGTGCCTGACCGGAAAGGCCGGGCCGTTCGAGGGGCCTCTGGTGGTCGTGATCTCGGGGCGGAACGTGAGCCTGGAGACGCTCCGGAAGATCCTCTCTAGCCTTGTCTTCCCGATCGGTGACCTCCGGCGGCGCGGGCTTCCCGTAGAAGGCTTCGAGGGTTCGCAGGATGCCGGTGAGCGGCGTCGTCGCGCGCTTCTTCACGGCGGCCGGGCTCTTGTTGCGGCGAGTCACGATGCTCCCCCCAGTCTCGCACGAAGGCGTCCGGAGAGCTGGAAATTCTTGTCCGGGAGGCGCCGGCGCGAAATAATCCGCTCGTCAACCGGAAGCAAGGAGCGAACGAGATGAAGATCAGGCGAGAGCTCCGGGTCATCGGTGCTGCCCTGCTGGCGCTGTCCGGCTCTTACGCTCGCGGGGCCGAGGCCGCGAAGCCCTCCGCGCCCACGGCCGCGGCCGCGGAAAGAAGGAGAGCGAAGGTCCGCTGCAGAACATGAAGTTCCGAAACCTGGGTCCGGCCGTCGGCGGGGGGCGCGTGACCGCGGTGGCGGGAATTCCCGGCGATCCCAACGTCATCTACGTCGGCGCGGCGGCGGGAGGCGTGTGGAAGACCGTGGACGGCGGAAACAGCTGGAAGGCGATCTTCGAGAAGTACCCGTCTTCCATCGGAGCGATCGCGGTCGCGTCCTCGAACCCGAGCCTCGTCTGGGTCGGCACGGGGGAGGCGAACCCGCGCAACGACGTGATGGACGGCCACGGCGTCTACTTCTCGGCGGACGCCGGGAACTCCTGGCGTTTCATGGGCCTCGCCGACGTCGGGCAGATCTCCCGCGTCGCTCATCGACCCCTACGACCCGAACACGGTCCTCGTCGCGGCGCTCGGCCACATCTGGGCGCCCAACGCCGACCGGGGCGTCTACCGCACGACCGACGGCGGGCAGAGCTGGAAGAAGGTCCTCTTCGTGGACGACCAGACCGGCGCCTGCGAGCTCGTCATGGCGCCCGGCAACCCCAAGGTCCTCTTCGCCGGGATGTGGCAGGTCCGGCGGTTTCCGTGGGAGCTCGTGGACGGCGGCCCCGGCTCCGGGATCTACCGCTCGACCGACGGAGGCGCGACCTGGACGAAGCTGACGAAGGACATTCCGGAGGGCCCGCTCGGCCGCATCGCCCTCGCGGTCGCCCCGACCAACTCGAACCACGTCTACGCCCTGATCGAAACGAAGAAGGGCCTCCTCTGGGATTCGAAGGACGGGGGCGAGCACTGGGAGAAGCTCTCCGACAGCATGCTCTTCAACGTGCGGCCGTTCTACTTCTCTCTCGTCGCCGTGTCGCCGGCCGACGAGAACAAGGTGTACTTCGGCTCCTTCAATCTCGTCGAGTCCGACGACGGCGGCAAGACCTTCCGCGTGATCGACCAGCGCATCCATCCCGACCACCACGCGCTCTGGATCGATCCGAAGGACCCGGACCGCATCCTGCAGGGCAACGACGGCTACGCCCTCGTCTCGACCGACGGCGGGAAGTCCTGGCGGGGATTCGACAACATCCCGATCGAGCAGTTCTACATGGTCTCGACCGACTCGAGCGTCCCCTACAACGTCTGCGGAGGGCTCCAGGACAACAACGCCTGGTGCGGGGCCTCGAACTCCCTGTCGCGCGGCGGCATCGGGCCGTCGGACTGGTTCGTCACGGCGGGGGGAGACGGCGAATACGTCCAGCCGGCGCCGTCGGATCCGACAATCGTCTACTCCGACTCGCAGAACGGCAACATCAACCGGCTGGACAAGAAGACGCACCTGTCGAAGAACATCCGCCCGTACCTCGCCTCCGTCTCGGAGATGAGCCCGGCGGACCTGAAATACCGGTTCAACTGGACGAGCCCGATCGCCGTGTCGGCCAAAGACGCCAACGAGGTGTACATCGGCGGCAACGTGGTCTTCAAGTCCACCGACGGCGGCGCGCACTGGACGGTCATCAGCCCGGACCTGACGCGCAACGACAAGTCCAAGCAGGTGGTGTCCGGGGGTCCGATCCACCACGACCTCTCGGGCGCCGAGACCTACGACACGCTGCTGTCGCTCCAGATCGCGCCGACGGATCCCGGCGTGATCTGGGCGGGCTCCGACGACGGGCAGGTGAGCGTGACACGCGACGGCGGCAAGAACTGGACGAACGTCACGAAGAAGATCCCGAGCCTGCCGGAATGGGGGCGCATCTACCAGATCGACGTCTCTCCCTTCGACGCCGGGACCGCCACGATCGTCTCGGACCGCCACATGCTCGACGACCGCCATCCCTACGCCTACAGGACCGTCAATTACGGCGAGACGTGGACCTCGATCGCGAAGGGGCTGCCCGGCGACTCGACGTGCTACGTCGTGCGGGAGAACCCGAACAGGAAGGGGTTCCTCGTGGCGGGCACGGGCACCGGGCTCTTCACCTCGACGGACGCCGGCGCGAGCTGGAAGCCGTTGAAGGCGAATTTCCCGAGCACGCCGGTGTGGGACGTGAAGTTCGTCAAGGCGTCCCACGACCTCGTCGTCGCGACGCACGGCCGCGGGCTCTTCGTGTTCGACAACATCACGCCGATCGAGGAGTGGACCGACGCGATCGAGGGGAAGGACTTCCACCTCTTCTCCTCGCCGCCCGCGGCAATGCTGCAGACCTGGAACCGCGGAGGCTTCGCCTCGGGCGGGTTCTTCGCCCCGAACCCTCCCAACGGGATCACGGTCGATTACTACGTCAAGACCGAGATCAAGCAGACCGAGGAGCAGAAGAAGGCGAAGCGGGACGCCGTCAGGATCGTCATCACCGACGAGAAGGGGGGCGCGGTCGCGACGCAGTGGGGGCCGGCGAAGGAAGGGATCAACCGCCACGTCTGGAACCTGCGCTACGAGGGGCCCAGGAGGGTGGCCTCCGCCAAGGAGGCGCCGCCCAACGAGTTCTTCGAGCCCAATCGCGGCCCCGACGTCGTCCCGGGAACGTACAAGGTCGCGGTGACGGTCAAGGGGGAGACGCAGACCCAGACGGTCACCGTCCTGCCCGATCCGCGATTGCCGGCCGACATGGAGGCTTCCCGCGCCCAGACGCGCGCCGGCCTGGAAGTCCGGAACGGCGTGACCGCGCTCAACGAGATGATCAATCGGATCGACAGCCTGCAGAGCCAGATCTCGGCTCTCGAGAAGGACCTGCGGGGCGGAGACGAAGGAGAGCCGGGGCGCGGCGGGCGCAGCACGAAGCTGTGCTCAAGGCCGCGAAGGACCTGGCAAGAAGCTCAAGGACCTCCGCGACAAGGTCTACAACGCCGAGACTCCAGCGCGACGTCGGCCAGGACTCGATCCACTACCATTCCGACTTCCAGGGGCAACTATCAGAGGCTCGACCCAGGCGCTGTCCGGCTACAACCAGGCGCCGGGCGACCTCTTCAAGGAACAGATGGCCGAGAGGCGCAAGACGCTCGACGGATACCTGGCGCGAGTTCAACGACATCGCGAAAACCGACGTCTCCGCCTTCAACAAGACCGCCTCGGACCAGGGTGCCCCGACCCTCTTCGCCGGCGAGCCGATCCAGGTCCAGAACGTCGCTTCGCCCTAGCGCGGGATCTGCGCCCTGCGGGCGCACCGGCGAGCGGCTCGCGCGGATGCGCGCTCGACCGCTCGCCTGACCCCGCGCCAGCGCTCCGCTCCCGCGGCGCGAGGCTCCTCCCTGCGGTTACTCGGGAGACTCCTCGCGCCGCGAGCGACACCGGCTCTGGGATGGAAATCTGCCCTCTGGCGTTACGGGGGCGCGCTTGGGTCACAGTCGCGCCATAATCAGGAGTCCGCATGACCTGTCCCAAGTGCGGAAGTGACGCGCCGGCGGCGGGGGGGCGCTGCGCATCCTGCAGCGCGGTGATCTCCGGCGGACGTCGCCACGACTGTCCTGACGCCGACCCCGGAAAGCGCGCGGGAGTCGGGGGGCGCGAAGCCGCCCGGCGATTCGGGGACTCAGACACCGCAGCGGCCGATCGGCGAGTTGGGACGGGTCCTCGGGACACGCGCGTCCGCCGACGAGGACGTCACGATGCGGCAGGAGGAGGGCGCCCGCCCGGCCGCGGGGGGCGGGCCGCTCGGCGTGGGGCAGTGGTTCGGCACGCGCTACCACGTCATCAAGCTGCTCGGCTCGGGGGGGATGGGCGAGGTCTATCAGGCGTGGGACGAGGAGCTGGGCGTGGCGGTCGCGCTCAAGGTGATCCGTCCGGAGTCGATCGCGGACCCGGACATGGCCGCCGCCCTGCACCGACGCTTCAAGCGCGAGCTCCTCCTCGCCCGGCAGGTCACGCACAGGAACGTCGTCCGCATCCACGATCTCGGCGAGCTCGACGGAATCAAGTACATCACGATGCCCTACATCGCGGGGGCCGATCTCGCGACGGTCCTGCGGCGCGAGGGGAGGATCCCCGTGCCACGCGCGCTTCGGATCGCGCGGCAGGTGGCGGCGGGCCTCGCCGCGGCGCACGAGGCGGGCGTCGTGCACCGGGACTTGAAGCCCCCCAACATCATGATCGATCCGGACGACAACGCCGTGATCATGGACTTCGGCATCGCGCGGTCCGTGGACGCGGGCTCGAGCACGGTCGCCGGCGTGGTCGTGGGCACGCTCGCGTACATGGCGCCGGAGCAGGCCAGGGGAGAGGAGGCCGATCAGCGCGCCGACATCTACGCGTTCGGGCTGATCCTCTACGACATGCTCGTGGGACGCCGGCAAACGGCGGGTTCCTCCAGCGCGCTCGCGGACCTCGTGGCGCGGATGCAGCAGGCCCCGCCGCCGATCCGCACCCTGGACCCCGGGATTCCCGAGCCGCTGGAGCAGATCGTCTCGCGCTGCCTCGAGACGGATCGCGCGAACCGGTACCAGACGATGGGCGAGCTGATCGCCGACCTGGACGCGCTCGATCCGGACGGCCATCGGATCCGGCCGCTCACCCCCGCGGAGGTCAAGCAGGCGCGGCGGACGCAGGCGTTCCAGCGCAAGGCCGCGGGCTCTCCGGCGGGGCGCTGGAAGCTCGCCGCGGCGGGAGCCGCGTTGCTCCTCGTCGCGGGAGCGGCGCTCTTCCTCCTCCGCGGCCGGTCCGCCGGCCGCGCGGCGGCGCCGACAGTCGGAGCGGGGCAGGCGGTCTCGCTCGCGATCCTTCCGTTCCGCAACGCCTCGGGAGATTCCTCCCTCGACTGGCTCGGGCCGAGCCTCTCCGAGATGTTGCGGACGGACGTGGGGCGATCCGCGAAGCTCCAGACCGTCGCCTCGGATCGGTTGAACCAGATCCTCCGCGACCTGCGGATCTCCGCGGACTCGACGTTCGATCCGGCCACGCTGCGGAAGCTGGCGGATTTCAGCAACGCGGACACGATCCTGTGGGGTCAGTACTTGAAGTTCGGCGAGGAGATCCGCATCGACGCGACGCTCGTGGACGTCCGGCGCCAGCGGTCCGTGCCGCTCAAGGCGCAGGCCCCGAGCCAGAGCGGCCTTCTCGCCGCCGTCGACCAGCTCGCGCAGTCCATCCGGGAGAGCCTCTCGTTTTCCGGGAGCGTCCTCGAGGAGCTCAAGGCCACGGCGTTCAAGCCGTCCACGCAGTCGCTCGAGGCGCTGCGCGCCTACAACGAGGGGCTGCAGCTCGCGCGCCAGGACAAGAACTCCGAGGCGCTCAAGAAGTTCCAGGCCTCGATCCGGGCGGACCCCGAGTTCGCGCTCGCGTACGCGAAGCTCGGCCAGAGCTACGCGAGCCTCGGGTACGACGCGGAAGCCGAGCAGAACTCGCGCCGGGCGGTGGAGCTCGCCGAGCGGCTGCCGGCGCAGGAGAAGTACGTCATCGCCGCCGGCCACGCGAAGATCGCCAACGACACCGGCAAGGCGATCGAGGCGTACGAGAACCTCGCGAAGGTATCGCCGGAGGACCCCGAGGTGAACTTCGAGCTGGCCGCGCTCTACGAGTCCTCCGGCGCCTTCGATCAGGCCCGCGCCCACTACAAGAAGGTCCTCGAGCGCGATCCGAAGTCCGTGGCCGCCCTCCTGGCGTCGGGCCGCGTGGAGATCAAGGGGGGAAACCCGCAGGCGTCGCTCGACTCTCTGAACCGGGCCCTCTCCCTGGCCATCCAGCTCGAGAACGACGAGCAGAAGGCCGACGTGCTCCACGCCATCGGGGTCGCCTACAAGCGGCTGGACAAGCCGAAGGACGCGCTGCGCTACTACCAGGAGTCGCTCGAGATCAAGCGCCGCATCGGCGGCAAGCGCGGGATCGCCGTGACCCTCGGGGAGATGGCCCAGGTCCAGAAGCGGCTGGGCAATCCGGATGCCGCGCTCGCGAGCTTGAAGGAGGCGCTGCAGATCCAGCGCGAGATCGGCGACAAGAAGGGGATCGCCACGACGCTCATCACCGCTCGGCGATTTCTACGAGGACCGCGGGGACTACGACCAGGCGCTGCAGAACTACAAGGAGTCGCTGCAGATCCAGCGCGAGGTCGGCAATCAGAACGGCGAGGCGCTCTGCCTGAACAACATCGGCAACATCTACCTCTTCAAGGCGCAGTACGACGACGCGCAGACGTACTTCGAGCGGGCGCTCCAGATCCGCGAGAAGATCAAGAACCCCGGCGACATCGCCGACACGCTGCACAACCTGGCGGAGACCGCGACGAACAAGGGTCAGTACGACCAGGCGCTGAAGCACTACCTGCGCGCGCTTCGATCCGCCGCGACGCGGGCAACAAGCGCGGGGCCGCCATCGAGTCGCACAACATGGGGACGCGTGTTCGAGTACCAGGGGCAGTACGGAGCGGCGGTCAACGCGAAGCAGGAGGCGTTGAAGGCCGTTCCAGGAGCTGAAGGAGAGCGGGTTCTGGATGGGCGAGATCCTCTCCGGGACCGGGCACGCCTCGCGCATGCTCGGGCGATCCGACGAGGCCCAGAAGGAGCTCGCGGAAGCGATGAAGATCGCCGAGAGAGCTCAAGAACAGGGCCCTGACGGCGCAGATCCTGAATTTCCAGGGGGACCGGCTCTTCTATCGCGGCGACGCCGCGGCCGCGCGGCCCCTCTACGAGCAGGCGCTCCAGACCGCCTCGAAAACGGGGGACCGGCGGCTCGAGCTGCTGTCCCGGGTGAACCTCGCGAAGGCCGCGATTGCAGAGGGGCGTCCCCAGCCCGCGATCGAGACGTTGAAGAAGCTGGCCGACGAGTCCGACGCGCTCGGCTTGAAATACCTGTCGGTCGACAGCGCCGTCTCCCTCGGGCAGGCGCTACGTCGCCGCGAAGCGATACCGCGAGGCCCGGCAGGAGCTCGAGCGCGCGCTCGCGAGGAGCGAGAAGCTCGGCCTGCGCGCCCTGCTCGCGCGGAGCCATTACCTGCTCGCGTCCGCCCTGCGATCCACGGGCAACGCCGCCGACGCCTCCCGGCACCTCGGCCGAGGCGCGCCGGATCCTCGAGGAGATCCGGAAGGAAGCGAAGACCGACGACGTCGTGAAGCGCGCCGATCTCGCCCCGATCCTCGCCGAGGCGCGTTGATCCTCCGCTCCTTCCAGGCGATCAGGGAAAGCCGGGCCTCGCGGCCCGGCTTCCTGCGCCTTGCTGGCTCGATCACCGATTCTAGGGAACCGAGCCGGTCCAGGTCCCGAACGAGGTGAACGGGCCGTTGCACGAGAGGTCCCGCGCGCCGACGAAGACATCCTTCGTCTTCTTCGGCCCGGTGCCGGCGGACGCGCTCAAATTCAGCGTCGCGCCGGGCATCACCAGATGAGAGGGTCGGCGATCCCGGCTCGTCGACCCGGCTGTCGGCGGCCGCGTCGTTGAACCAGAGTCTCGCCGTGCCGGAGTTGTGGCTGTTCCCGACGCAGGAGACGCGCGTCAGAGACTTCGATGCTCATCGTGTCGCCGGACGTGAAGGCGCTCGACGGGAGCGAGAGCGGGATGGTGCGTAGCTTCGCGTTGTTGAAGCCGCTGCTGCCGCCGAGCGCGCCCAGGAGTGTTCCGGAACTGACTGGGGTCCCGTTCTGCTTGACGATCCGCCTTCAGGTCGAACCGGGTGCCGACGTCGTCGCTGTTCTTCAACCCGAGCCAGAGCCGGGCCGCTGTCGAGGTCGGACTGGTCTGGTCCACGGCTTCGAAATCGGAGAAGCCGTCGCCGGTCCCTCTCACGCCGGCGTCGCGTTGTGGTCTCCGACGGCGAAGACCTGGTCGGTGATGTCCTGCGTGTAGCAGTTGAAACCCTGGGTGCAGGAGCCGTCGGGCGGTACTCCGTCGAGCGGCGCGCGGTAGAGCCGCACGTTGTTGAGTATCGCGAGAGTGGGGAAGTCCCAGAAGACTCGCACGGTCACGTCGCCGGAGTAATCGGTCGGGGACGGCGGGTTCGTGACGTGGTAGAAGCCGCAGGTCCCGAGGCTGGTGTCGGAGGTGGCTCCCACGTACGGGATGCAATCCACGGGAGCCAGCGGTGGTATCACCCGGGCGTCGAGCTCCGTGTTCGTGATGGGGATGAACTCCACGTTCAGGTCGAAGGGATTGACGACGTTGACCGTGAACTTGATGAAGTGGTCCCCGAACTGGTACTTGTTCGTCTGGTGGGTCGAGTCGAACCGGTTGCACACTCCGCCGCTGAACTCCCCGCTGCCGGTGCAGGGGTTCGTCTGCGCCGAAGCCACGGGGACGGAAGCGAGGGCGACGAGAGCAACACCGCAAAGGACGGTCTTGAGCTGCGTACTTTTTTCCATCATCGGATCCTCCTTCAGAGGCAGGCGTTTACGATTCTCCGCTCGCTTCCCGATTCTTCCTCCGGTCCGACGAGAGTGTCAATCCCCCACGAAGGTCGTAGTCCCGTTGACAGGGGGATTACTCGAAGAGCCCGCCGCCCGGCTTGAGCGATTCGAAGTATTCCAGGTAGCGCCGCCGCTGCGCCGCCTCGCCGTACAGCCGCTCGGCGGCTTCCCGCGCCACCCGCGAGGCGGCGGCGTACTTCTCCGGATCGTCCCAGAAGCTCGCAGACGGCATCGAACCACACGCGGATCTCTTCCGCGTCCGGGGACCTCGAGAGTCTTCCCCGAGAGCCGGTCGGGGACAGGCAGCACTCGCCCCGCGCCGGCGACCGTTTGCGGCAGGCCCCCCCGGTTGCTCACGAGCGGCGGGATCCCGTTGATCATCGCCTCCGCGGCGACTCGGCCGAAAGGATCGGGAAACAGTGAGGGAACCAGCAGGAGCTTCGTCAGCGCGAAGAAGTCGGCCGGCCGCGGCAGCGGGGGCGCGGCCATGATCTGCGGATGCTTCGCGAAGTCGATGCCGGGGATGGCGTTCAACACGCCCGCGCTGGACGCCGACTGGACCACGAGAATCGGAATGTCGGGCCTGGCCGCCCCGAGCATGTCGGCGAGCCGGGCGAACACGCCCGCGCCCTTGTGCGCCGACGGGTTCACGTACGTGACGAACGTCCGCGAGTCGGCCGGCGCGAGCACCTCGGACCAGTCGATCGGCGAAACGATGCCGGTGCGAGATGAGCCCGATCCTCTGCCGATACACGTCGGAGAGATAAGGGCTCGTCGTGAAGACGTGATCCACGTTCTCGTAGTAGCTCCGGTCCTCGTACCCGTGATTCCGGAGCGTGAAGACCGTGGTGACACCGCGGGCGCGGGCGCGGCGCAGGGATTCGAGCAGCACCGGGCGCGACCCGTAGGTCAGGAGCACGTCGGGCCGGAATTCCCTGAGCGCCTGATCGAAGAGGAAGAGGAACTGCTCGGATTCGAAGGGATCGGCATGCCGGCCGTCGTCGCGCCGCGTCAGCAGCATCGTGACCGGCACGCCGGCCAGGAGGAATTGGACCGTCGGCCGGCCGACCACCCTGTTTTTCGGGCTTCTGCACGGATCGCGTGAACGCGGGTGCCGGCGGCTTGCGCGTCAGCGCGACGCCGAGGCCGGCCAGGTGTTCGTCGATGTCCGGCGGCCGGGCGTCGAAGCGGGCGGTGGCCAGCACCCGGCACTCGTGGCCCCCCTCGGACAGCCACTTCATCAGGATCCGCATGCTGTGCGCGGCGCCGCTCTCCGAGTCGGTATACGCGTTGTGAATGGCGAGAAGGATCCGCACGCCTACGCGGTACCACCGACGTGCCGCGCGCGTCAAGCGCGCAGGGAGCCTCCGCACGGCACCGGGGCACCGGAGGCGCCCCCGGTGCCTCTCTTGGAGCTCGACGTTTCTCGCTGCTAAGGCGTGATGGCGAGCCTCGGCGCGTAGGCCGGGTTGGCGACAAAGGCCGCGCCTTCGCGCGAGTAGAAGCTGACGAAACCGGCGCCGCTCGGCTTGCGGACGAACCAGCTCATGAACTTCGTGTCGCTCGGTCCGAGGCCGGCCTGGACGTCGGCCGTCACGTCGAACCAGATCTCGGAGCCGTCGGCCATGTTGTTGGCGATCACGAGATTGGGCGATGCGGCCGCGATCGAACGCGCCGGGCCCTGGACATTCTGGCCGCCGTTGTCCCAGAAGAACGCGCCGGAGCAGTCGCGGGCCTGGTTGGCGATGTTGGTGTCGGTCACGCAGTTCCAGGTCACTCCCGGTCCGTCGCCCCGGTACACGATCGTCGGGAAATTGAAACCGTTCCCCTCCGCCCAGCTTTCGAAGCCGTCGTTCAAGCGGTAGGCCTTGATCAGGTCTCCCGCCCCGCCCGGCCAGCCGTCCGGCGGATCGTCGAGGCCGGCGTTCTGGACGTGCAGGACGAGATAGGCGCTCGTGACGTTGCCGGGAACGATGCCGGTGGCGTCGAATCCGACGAGGGTGCTCGTCTGGTAGCGCACGCGCAGCGTGTAGTTCGCGCCGTTGTTCGTGTTCTGGTCGCCGTGAATGATCGTCGCGTCCTTTGGCGTCACGGGGAGCTGCCCCGGGGTCGTGGTCGGCGTCGGCGTGTTCGTCGGCGTCGGCGTGTTCGTCGGCGTTGCAGTCTGCGGGACGCAGGACTGGGCGCAGGTCGCGAGGGGCAGGTTCGTGTCGGCGGGCGAAGGGAGGACGACCGGATCGCCGCAGGCGCCGGCATCGATCGCGAAGGCCGGCGTCGACGCGCCGCTGTAGACCACTCCGAGGCAGCCGAACAGTTTGACGGTGCCGCCGGGACCGGTGGCGTTCAACTCTCCCGGCGCGTTGCCCAGGACCTGTCCGTTGAAGGAGTGGCCCGTGATGTGGCCGCCCGGCCTGGCTGCCGCCGCCGGTCGTGTCACCCATCGCCTGGATCGAGGCGTTCCCGAAGTTCAGGTCGCCTGCCGGGCTGCCGGGCCCGCCGGCCTCCACCTTCACGTTTCCGCCGAGGCCGCCGTTGTTGCCGGTCGAGGCGTTGGCCTGGATCGCGCGGCCGGACGCCGTGATCTTGCCCGATTTCGACTGGACGGCGATCGTGCCGCCGTGCCCGTTCTGGAGGGCCATGTTCGCGTGGAGCGACCAGGCCGGCGTCACGAGGTTGTTGCCGCCGCCGCTCGTGTAAGGCGTCGTCGGGTTCCCCTGGATCGCGATGTCGAGGTTGGCCAGGACGTCGATCCAGCCCGTGCCCGCCGTGCCGCCCGACATGCCGACATCGGCGTTGACCTGTCCGTGATTGTTGCCCGTGCTGTCGATCAGGATGGTGGTCCCGGACCAGATCTCGACGCATCCCGACGAGTTGGCGGGCTTGCCGGGACGGTTGACGTTGCAGAGGTTGACGTTGGGGGTGAAGTGCCCCGGGCCCGTGGACTGGACGAGACCCAGGATCTCCACCGTGCAGGCTTCCAGGTGCACGAGGTCGGCGCCCGGATCGGCCCCCTTGCTGCTGACGACGCCGTCGTCGTCGATCAGAAGATCGCAGCACGCCTTGATCGTGATCGGCCCGCCGTGGCCTGCGCCGGACGTCCCCTCCGCGAGGACGCTTCCGTCGATCGCGATGTTGTGCCCCGCGTAGATCTTGATCGTCCCCGCCGGTCCGATCGCGTTCGTCGTGATCGTCGCGCCCTTCCCCACGAGGATGTCGCCCGTCGGCGAGACGCACTGGGCGACGTCGCCGGTCACGACGACTCCTCCGACGACGATCGTGATGTTCCCGCCGTGACCCGTATCGCCCGCGCCCGAGGTCTTGCGGCTGGCGATGAGTCCCCCGGAGTTCCGGCGTCGAGCGTGAGATTCCCGGCGACCGTGATGGCGATGTCGCCCCCGCTTCCGCCGTCGTGGTTGTTGTCGGCGGTGATGCTGCCGCCCGCCTGGATCTCCATGTCTCCGCCGACCGTGATCTGCATCGAGCAGGCGTTCGAGCCCGCGGGGACGGACGGATCGTCGCCCGTGATGTGTCCCGTCGAAGTGATGAGCAGGTCGCCGGGAACGGCAAAGGGGCCGCAGAGAGAGACCGTCGAGCTGATGACCGTGGGTGGAGGTGGCGGAAGCGCAAGACTCCGTTTCTCCCGCAACAGGAAGAAATCCCGCCGCCAGCAACGCGATCAACAGCCAGGTTCCCCGGTTCCTCTTCAGAGCCGCCATGTCACCCTCCTTTGGGCCCTTGCAGGCCCGCATGCAGCGCCAACTGGCGGGTCATCTACCACCCGGGGGCGAGAGCGTCAATTAGACGTTTGTCTACCTCCGAGTATCCGCGCTCGATTCCGCCTTCACGGCGTTCGGATTCCGCTCTCCGGCTTGCGCTCCGAGCAGCGCGGCGGAGAGCTCGCCCCGCAGGTCGAGCAGGTTGATTCGCGCGGCGAGGAGACCCTGTCCCGCGCTGGCCTGGTCGTCCTCGGCGTCGGCCAGGGCGATCTCGCGGGTCTCGACCGCGTCCGGCTCCCCGCGCCCCTCGTCGGCGAGGACTTTCGCGACGCGCAGCTCCTCGCGGGCGACGCCGGCGGCGCGGCGCGACAGGGCGGCCTCGGCCGCCGCGCGGACGGCCTCGGCTTGCGCCCGGCGGACCGCGAGCTCCAGGTCCCGCTCCCGGACACGGCGCTCCCCCTCGGCGCGGGAGAGCCTCGCCCGCGCCGAGGCCTTCGCCTCCGCCAGGCGGCCGCCGGTCCAGACCGGCACGATGACGGAGACCCCCACGGTGAAGTTGTTCTCCGTGAACTTCACGAAGTACTGATCGAAGTTGTTGTATTTCGCCAGGCGCAGGTACTGCGCCTCGGCCTCGACGACCGGATGCCACGCGCGCTCGGTGAGCGAGACGGAGTGCTCGAGCGCGTCGATGCGCCCGGCGAACGCGCGCAGTTCCGGATCGGCGCCGCGGGCCGCGGCGAGGTCGTCCCCGGCCGGCGGCTCCGGCAGGCCGGCGAGAGGGTCCTCGGCCGGGACGACCGGCGTCCCCGCGGGCCAGTCCACCATCCGGGCGAGCTCGAAGCGGTCGATGTCGAGCTCGGCCTGCAGGTCGAGAAGCTTCTGCTTGGCCCGCGCGACCTGGAGGCCCGCGTTCTCGACGTCGAGATCGGTCGCCCGGCCTTCGCGCTTGAGCGTCGAGACGCGGCGGAAGATGGCCTCGCGCGCCTCGAGGCGCCGGCGGGCGTCCGCGGCCCGCTCCTGCCCCGCCCAGACCCTGCCGTACGCGAGCGCGACGGCCCGCGCCGTCGCGGACGTCGTCCGCCCGAAGGATCCGCGCGCCGCCGCGGCCGCCGCGCCGGCGTCGAACGTCCGGGCCCGCCGGGATTGATCGTAGAGAGTCTGGCGCACTTCGAAGCCGAAGATGGCCGGGACCTGCCCGGCCACCTGCACGGGGAGACCGGATGCATACCCCGGCGTCGTCGTCGCGAAGGCCTCGGGTTTCCAGCCGGCCCTGGAAAGCCGCTCCGCGGCCTCCGCCTCGTCCACGTCCGCCCGCGAGACCACGACCTCCGGGGCGCGGGCGATGGCCAGCTGCGCCGCGCGCCGAAGGGTCAGGGGCTCGGAGGGAGGAGTCTGGCAAAGCGCCGGCCGGGCGCCGGCAACAGTCAGACCCGCCAGGAAGAGAACGCCGATCCTGTGGTCACTCATAGCGCAAAGCCTCCGTCGGGTTCATGTTGGCGGCGCGGTAGGCCGGCAGGACGCCGAACACCAGCGCGACGCCGCAGGAAAAGAGAAACGCGAGAAGGGCCGAGAGGCCCGAGACGCGGATCAGGACGCTCTGGATGAAGAGCTTCAACAGCAGGGGAAGAGAGAGCCCGACGACGACGCCGAGGAAGGAGCCGACCGCCCCGAGCATCAGGGCTTCCAGGAGGAACTGCTGGAGGATGTCGCGGCGCCGGGCCCCGACGCTCATCCGCACGCCGATCTCGCGCGTGCGCTGCTCGACGGAGGCGAGCAGGATGTTCATGATCCCCACGCCGCCGACGACCACCGAGTCGCCGCCGCCGCGATGAACGCGGCGATCAGGCCGAAGGAGATCGTGCGGGCGACCTGGATGACGGTCGTCATCGTCTTGACCTTGAAGACCGAGCCCTGGTGGTGGCGGTCCCGGAGCAGCTCCTCGACGGCCGCGGCGGCGCGCGGGATCTCGGAGAAGTCCCGCGCCTCGGCGAAGACCGTGTCCACCCGGTGCGCCGGCGTGAAGAACCAGGCGACCGTCACCGGGATGAAGATCGAGTAGGGCGTGACCTCTCCCTGGCCCATCGTGTCCACGGGCTTGTCGAATTCGCCGACGACCTGGAACGTCATGCCGAGCGTGCGCAGCGTCTTCTCCGGGGAGTCGTCGTTGCCGAAGAGATCCCGGTAGAGCGGGTGGCTGACGACGCAGACCCGGGTCCTCTGAGCGACGTCGTCGTCGTCGAGGAACCGCCCCCGCAGGATCCGGAGGTTCTTGCGGACGGTCCGCGTAGTTGGGCGTCGTTCCCAGGACCGAGACGTCGGAGGCGCGCGAGAGGACCGAGACCGTGCCGTGGAGCTCGACGAGAGGCGTGACGCCGGAGAAGAGATCGCTCCGCGCCTCGATCGCCTTCACGTCCGCGTCGGTGATCCCGTCTTCCATCGTGCGCGACACGCCCGAAGTGACGGTCCCCTCGTAGCTCGCCCAGACGAGGTGGGACCCCACCCCTTCGATCTGCGCCATCACGAAGGTGCGGCCCGTCAGCCCCAGCGCGACGATGATGATGATCGCCGCGGTGCCGACGACGAGACCCGCCAGCGTCAGCGCCACCTGGACCGGGTGCGTCCGGAACCGGTGGATCGCCGTCTCGAAGGTCTCCGGCGTGAACATCGCGCTGATCTCAAGCGGGCTCACCTCGCGGCCGTCACCCGGAGGCCGTCGGCGAGGGGAACCGATCCCGGCAGGATCACGGCGTCGTTTTCCGCGAGGCCGCCCGTGACCTCGACGTCGTTCAAGCCGACGAGGCCGACGGAGACGTCGCGCCGGCGGGCGCGCCCCTCTTCGAGGCGGTAGACGTACCGGCGGTCGCCGTCGCGAAAGAGCGCGGCCCGGGGAATGGCGAGGACGCCGTGCTTCTCTCCCGTGACGATCTGCACGTTGACGGACGCGTTGGGAGGAAGCGACAGGGTCTTGTCGGCGATCTCTCCGATCACTTCGCCGACCTCGCGGCCGGCCGATTCCCGCACGCCGGGCGAGACCGCGAGGACTCTTCCCCTCCCATCGCCGGTCGGGCAGGCCGTCGAAGGTGACGATCGAGGCGCTGGCCGACGGCGATGCGCGGGAGGTCCGGCTGATCCACGCGGGCCCGCACGCGCAGGTGCTCGGGATCGGCCACGCCCGCGACCACCTGTCCGGCCGGCACGGTCTCGCCGGCCTTGCGCGGCAGGCCGTAGGCGATGCCCTCGAACGGGGCGGTCACGGTGAGCGCGGCCACGCGGCGCTCCAGCTCCCGCGCGGATTCTTCGGCGAGCTCGAGGCGGGAGCGGCCGGCGCCCGATCCGGCCAGCGAATCGAAACGCGCCTGCGCCACGCGCAGCCGTTCGACGGCCTGGCGGTAGGCGAGCTCGTCGGCCTCGTAGGTCGCGCGCGGGAATCGCGGACTCCTTGAGCGAGGCGGCCGTCCGCCTCGAAGGTCTCCTTCGCCCGGGCGGTCTCCCGCTTCTGCTGCTCGAGGTCGCCGGACGCGCGGATCCTCTCCTCGGAGAGTTGGGCCGCCGTCGAGCGCGCCTGGAGGGCGGCCTGGGTCAGCTCCGGGCTCTGGAGGACGACCAGCGGCGCTCCCTTCGCGACGCGCTCTCCTTCGCGCGCCGGAATCGAGGCGACCGTCGCCGCTTCCGGCGCCCGCAGCTCTCCTCCCGCCGGCGGCTCGAGGCTGCCGTCGGAGAGGATCGGAACGACCAGGTCCTTGCGCGCGACGCGCGCGGTCGAGACCGGCACGCCGCTCGGACCGCGAAACGCGACGAACGCCAGGATCACGGCCAGTAGCACCGCCACGCCGGCCGCCCAGCGCCAGGGAATCCGGAACTCGGAGTTCCTCCTTCATGCTCGCCCTCGGGCTCGCCCTCATTCGTTGCCCGGAACGTCGGAGGGCCCGGATCTCCTCCTCGGACGTCCGCGCCTTCGTAGTAGTCGAGCCCGGAATGGTCGATGACTTCCTCGCCCACGAGGATGCGCAGCGTGTTGGACAGCTTCATGTGCTGGATGAAGAGATCGTGCTCGGGCTTGAGATCGGCCCGCGACATCGGCGACTTGAAGTAGAAGGAGAGCCATTCCTGGATGCCGGAGAGCCCGGCCCGCCGCGCCAGGTCGAGGAAGAGCGTCAGGTCGAGCGCCACCGGCGCCGCGAGGATCGAGTCGCGGCAGAGGAAGTTGACCTTGATCTGCATCGGCTGGCCGAGCCAGCCGAAGATGTCGATGTTGTCCCACCCTTCCTTGGCGTCTCCGCGCGGCGGGTAGTACTCGATCCGGATCTTGTGGAAGTACTCGCCGTAGAGCTCCCGGTAGAGCTCGGGCTGGAGGATCGCGTCCAGGACGGAGACCTTGGAGAGCTCCTTCGTGCGGAAGGAGCCGGGGTCGTCCAGGACCTCGCCGTCGCGATTGCCCAGGATGTTCGTGGAGAACCACCCCTCGAGGCCGAGCATCCGGGCCTTCAGGCCGGGAGCGATGATCGTCTTCATCATCGTCTGGCCCGTCTTGAAGTCCTTGCCCGCGATCGGCACGTCCTTCTCCTTCGCGAGCTCGACCAGGGCCGGGATGTCCACGCAGAGGTTCGGCGCGCCGTTGGCGAAGGGAATGCCGCGAAGAGAGCGCCGCGTAAGCGTAGATCATCGAGGGGGAGATCTCCGGCGCGTTCCTCTCCAGCCCCTTCTCGAACGCGGCGAGCGTCTGGTGCGTCGGACCGGCCTGGAGGAAGACCTCCGTCGAGCCGCACCAGACCGCGACCGCGCGGTCGAGGTGCTGCGAGGAGCGGAAGTCCTCCATGTCCTGCATGAGCGCCCGCGCCAGGTGCATCTTGGTCTCGCCGCTCTTGACGTGCTTGCCGTCGAGGTTGCGGACGTAGGCGCGGTCGAAGACGCCCGGCCAGGGCGCGACCGCCTCCAGCTCCGCGCGGACCTGCGCCAGCATCTCGGGCGGAAGCACTCCGGCGGCCCGCGCCGCCTCGTAGGCGTTGTCCGGAAAGATGTCCCAGGCTCCGAAGACGAGGTCGCTCGGCTCGGCCAGCGGCACGAGCTCCTTGATCGGAACGAACCGCGGGTTCGTGCGCTTGCCGAGGCGGATCTTCTGCATCTGCGTGAGCGAGCCGAACGGCCGGGCGAGCCCCTTGTTGATCAGCGAGACGCCGGCGATGAGGGTCGTCGAGACCGCCCCGAGGCCGGGGAGGAAGACGCCGAGCTTCCCCTTCGGCCGGGGCGATGTTCTTGGCCAGCTCGGGGTAGTACGAGGTTCTGTCGCTCATGGGAGGCTCCTTCCCGGAATTATCAACCTGGACGGCCTGGACCGCCGCTTTCGCCGCCGCCGGGATTTCCTGCCGCCGCTCGCCGCGCGCGAGGGCGACGAGGAGCAGGAAATAGATTGGCGATCCCGCCGCGGCCATCACGAGAAACCACCGCTCGCTGGCGGAGGGCCGCCAGCAGGACGAGCAGGTAGAGGAAGTCCCGCCGCGCGAGGGCGTCGGCGAGCCGGGCGAAGGCGGTCTCGGAGCGGGAGACCGACGTGAAGAGAGGCCCTTCCGCCGCGTGCGTCATCGTGCTGCGGTAGACGAAGGCCGGCGGAGAGGATCGTCCCGAGGACGGCGGAGGCGCCGAGGAGCAGCGGCCAGCCTCTCCCGCCGCGCGCGCCCACGCGATCGCGATCGCGGAGAAGAGGGCGCAGTGGACGACGTTGTCCCCCCAGAAATCGAGGACGCCTCCGAAGCGCGACTCCTGGAATTTCAGCCGCGCCAGCTCTCCGTCGCAGCCGTCCAGGATCGAGTGGGCGAGGACGAGGAGCGCTCCGGCGAGCGGCGCCCCGGGGCGCGACGAGAGGAAGAGCGCGGCTCCCACGAGACCCACGGCGACGCTGACGAGCGTCATCGCGTTGGGCGTGACCCGCGTCGAGGCGAGGCGCCGGCTCAAGGCGAGCGAGATCCGCCTCTCGACGTGCCGGGACATGAAGCCCTCGGTGTCCTTGATCAGCCTCGCGAGGAGCCAGTCCTCCGCGCGGCGAAGGTCCTCGCGCCTCGTGATCTCGAAGCGGTCGCTGCTCGGGGAAGAAAGCCGCCGGCCGGGAAGTGCGCCGCGAGCGCCTCGAAGCGGGTCCTGCGCGCCGCGCCCGCGAAGGAGCGAGACGGCGTCGCGCACGGGTCGCTCGGTCTCCAGGACCGCGGCGCAGCCCGGGTCGAGCGCCAGCCGCCGCGGCTGCGCCGGCATCTGCCGCAGATCCCGCAGCCAGCGGACCTGGGGAAGGACGGATGCCGGACAGGACCACGAGGCGGGCCGGGCCGACGGATCGCCGGCGCGCGGATCCGCCGCATCGAGGATCTCGCGCCCGCGTCTGCGCGAGCGGAGGCCGCGATGCCCGCCCGGCAGTCTCCTCGACGAGGATGCGGCGCGAAGCCGGCGCGCTCCGCCGCGAGCACCGCGCGCGCGAGCGAGGGGAAGACCCAGAAGGACCGTGCCGGGCCCGGAAGGTCCGCCGGAGGACGCGCGATCCAGAGGAGCGTTCGATCTCTCCTTCGTTCATGAGACCGCGCTCAGCCCGCGCGCGTCGTGCGCGCGACGGCGAAGAGTCTCGCCGCCGCGGAGGCTCGATTCGCGAGCCAGCGCGATCAGCTCGAGGCACATGGCCGCCTCCTCGAGCGAGCGGCCGCGCGGCGTCGGCTGCCGTCGATCTCCGACGAGGAACTCCTCGGCTACGCCGGCGAACCAGTCGGGATGGTGGGAGCCTTCCGAGAGGGATCCGGGGAAATCTCGGGACGGTCGGCTTCGCCGTGCCGGCGTCGTCAGTTCCAGGATGTTTCCGTCCATGCGGATCGCGCCGAGCGTGCCTTCGATCGTGACGCGGTTGC
>CAWALG010000005.1:0-107941 GCA_963782815.1 uncultured Acidobacteriota bacterium
CAACGACGGGCGCCGCTGCGAGGGTTCTCCACGCGATCGCGCCGAGCACGATCACGCCGCCCAGAAGCGCATAGCTGCTCGGGCGCTCTCCGAGGAAGAGGAAGACCCAGACGGGGTTGGCGACGGGCTCGGCCATTCCGATGAGCGCGGCCTGCGTCGCCGTGACGTGCTTCAAGCCCCGCACGAAGAGGATGTAAGCACAGGCGAGCTGGAAGACGCCGAGACCTCCGAGAATCGCCGCGGACCGCGGCGAGAGGGAGAGGTCCCCGGCGACGAAGGGGAAGAGCGCGGCGACGGTGACGACGTTTCCCCAGGCCACCACTGCCTGAGCTCCGGATTCTCCCTCGCGCTTCAACGAGAGGACGAGCCCGGCGAAGAAGAAGCTCGAGGCGAGCGCCATCCAGTCGCCGCGCCCGCCCGGTCCGAAGCGGCCGACGAAGAAGAGCGCCATCCCGGAAAGCGCGACCGCGACCGCGGCCGCGTCCCGCCATCGCAGCGGCTCGCGCACGACGAGCGGGGACAGGAGCAGCACCCAGACGACGCCGGCGTACTGGAGGAAGATCGCGTTGGCCGCCGTCGTCCACTTCGTCGCCACGACAAAGGAGACCAGGCAGGCCGAGTAGGTCGCGAGCGCGGCGAGGAACGCGGGACTCCACCGCCGGACGCGCGGGCGCAGGATAGGAAGAGGGTGACGGCGGCGAACAGGGAGCGGTAGAACGCGACCTTGAGCGGCGGCTCGGAGAGCTCCTTGATGCCGAGGCCGCCGGTGGACCAGAGAAGCGCCGCCCCCAGCACGAGCAGGACGCCCTCGTTCCTTCCCCCTCTCCCTCCGGGAGAGGGCCGGGGTGAGGGCGCCGTTTCCGTCACTTTGCGGTTACCGCGTCCACGATCGCCCTCGCCACCGCTTCCGCCGCCGCGGCGCCGACCCGCAGACGCGTCAAGAGCGGTGGCGTCGCGCCTCCCGGGGCCAACGCGAAGACGACGTCCCCATCCACCACCGTGTGCGCCGGCCGGACGGCGCGCGCCAGGCCGTCGTGCGCCTCGATCGCGACGCGCTTCAGTGCCCCCTGGTCAAAGGCGACATCGGTCGCGACGCACACGAGCGTCGTGTTCGCGCCGGCGAGCGGGCTCTCCGAGAGCTTTTCCTGCCGGAGCGCCCGCGCCGAATCGAACGGGCCCTCGGCTCGCGGCCCGGCCAGCCGCCGGCCGCTGTCGGGATCCACGACGTCCCCGAACGCGTTGACCGCCACGAGCGCCGCGACCCGCTCCCCGCCCGGGAGGGTCACGGACGCGGCGCCGATTCCTCCGCGGCTTGCGCGCGCGACGCCGAGGAGCTTTCCGACGGTCGCCCCGGTTCCCGCTCCGACGGCCCCGGTCTCGATCTCCCCGTCTCGCGCCGCGTCGCACGCCGCTTCCCCGGCGGCTTCGTCCGGGTACGCTTCCGGGTCTCCCACGGCGAGGTCGAAGAGAATCGCCGCGGCGACGATCGGCACCCGCGCGGGACCGATGGAATAGCCGACGCCGCGCCGGCGAAGCCAGGAAGCCACGCCGCTCGATGCCGCCAGGCCGAAGGCGCTCCCGCCCGCGAAGACGAGCGCGTTGATCTCCGACACGAGATTGCCGGGCGTGAAGACTCCCGTCTCCCGGGTCCCGGGAGCGCCTCCGCGAACGTCCACCGCCGCGATCGTGCCGCCGGGAGGAAGCAGGACGGTGCACCCGGTGCGGCGGACGGCGTCGGTCCAGTGGCCGATGCGGTAACCGTCGGGGAAGCGCGTCATGCGCGCTATCGTATTTCGGGTGGCCGGGTGCTCCGGACTTTCCTCAGCCGGGACGGCTTTCCCGCCCGCCAGCAGGCCAGGCAGTCGCGCGCGCCCCGGAAGGGCCGCATCCTGCGGAAGACCTCGCCGCACCCTTCGCAGCGGTATTCGATCGAGCGCCGCTTCCGGAAGTCCGCGAGGGCGGGCGTCATCGGCGCCGGCCCCCTGTTCGCGCCGATCTGGCGGGCGAGCCTCCGGAAGAGGGGGCCATGTCCGGCGCGCGCGCCCTTCCTGCGAAAGGCCCAGGCGTGCGCCGCCTCGTGCCTCAGGGTCTCCTCCTGCTCGGCGGCGGGAAGGTGCGCGGAGATCGTGATCCGGTGGGGCGGGCCATAGACGATCTCGCCGCCCGTGAGCTTGCGGCGGGAGACCCGGACTCGCGCCGGATCGAGCCCGAACCGCGCGGCCAGGCGATCGTAGAGCCGCTGCAGCCGCGCGCGGTCGTCCGGCTCTTCGAACGCAAAGAGGGCCGGCGACAGACACGAGGCGTTCACCCCGATAAGATTAGCGGATGAGAGGTGGAAAGATGGCACGCAAAGTCACGGGTCTCTGGGTCGCTTTTCTTCTGGTCTGGGCGGCGGCGGGCGCGCAGGAGAAGGGGAAGATGGTCTCCTATCCGAGCGGTTCGGAGACTGTTTCGGGATATCTCGCGGCGCCTGCCGGGAGCGCGAAGAAGCCCGCCCTCGTCGTCATCCAGGAATGGTGGGGGTTGAATGACTTCATCAAGAAGAAGGCGGACGGGTTCTCGCAGCAGGGTTACGTCGCGCTCGCCGTGGACCTCTACCGCGGCAAGGTGACGGCCGACCCGGACGTCGCGCACCAGCTGATGCGCGGAATGCCGGAAGACCGGGCGGTCCGCGACCTCCAGGCCGCCGTCGCCTACCTGCGCTCCCGTCCCGACGTGGACGGCAAGCGGATCGGCTCGATCGGCTGGTGCATGGGAGGCGGTTACTCGCTGGCCCTCGCGCTGGCGGAGCCGACTCTGGCGGGCTCGGTGATCAACTACGGGAGGCTCGTCACCGACGACGCGAAGATCGCGGGACTGAAGGTGCCGCTCCTCGGGAATTTCGGCGGCAAAGACCAGGGCATCCCGCCCGAGAGCGTCCGCGAGTTCGAGCGCAAGGCGAAGGCGGCGTCCAGGAGCGTGGACTTCAAGATCTATCCGGAAGCCGGCCACGGGTTCGCCTCGTCGCCCGACCCGAAGACATTCCGCGCCGACGACGCGGGGGACGCCGACGCCCGCGCCGACGCGTTCCTCGCCAGGGTCCTCAAGCCGAAGCCTGAGCCGGGACGCGGACGCGGGAACGGGACACGGACGAAGAAGCCCTCGAGTCCCGAGTTCCGAGTCCCGGCCCTACGTCTACCGGCTTACGTCTTGCGGGCCTTGTACCAGTCCGCGTTGACCTGGAGGTAGTGCTTCCACTTGTCCGGAATCGTCTCTTCCGTGAAGATGGCCGTCACGGGACAGGCGGGCTCGCAGTTGCCGCACTGGATGCAGACGTCCGGGTCGATGTAGAGCATCTCGGCGGCCGCGAAGTCCGCCTCGTCCTTGCGCGGGTGAATGCAGTCGACGGGGCACACATCGACGCACGCGGTGTCCTTCGTGCCGATGCACGGCTCAGCGATGATGTACATCCCCATCGGGCTCTATCCTCCAGAAAGCGGGGATTCTAGCAGGTGGATAGGTTTCAGGGTAAAGGGTTCCCTGACACCTTCAACCTGTCACCGCGAAACGCTGATCTGGTGCGCCAGATTCTGACCGTCGGTGAGCGTCGTGTAGCGGATCGTCACCTTCGCGCCGGGCGCCAGGGTGCCGTTGATCTTGGTGTCGGCGGTCCAGAGAAAGCGGGACTCGGACCCGTCCGCGAGGGCCACCGTCACGGTCCGCTCGGCGGCATTCACCTTCGACACGCGCCGGTCGCCGTGGACGTCTTGTCGTTGCCGGCGCCCGCCAGCGGGGCAAGCGAGAGCGCCAGTGTCAGGAGGAGGGCGGAGACTCGGATGGTCTTTCGCATGGTTCGAGGACTCCTTTTCCGCCCAAAACAAGGAACTTCCTCCGGGCATTTCGGGCGTCGGCGACCGGAAAGGGACCCTCTCGTTTGACAGGAGGGGGCGGCATCCCTAGAATACGCCGTTTTTCAATCGAGTCTCCGGAGGCCACGACATGCCAAGACGCTGGACGGAATCGGAGCTTCGTTTCATCAGGGACAACGCGGGAAAGATGAGCGTGCAGAGTCTTGCCGACGCGCTCTCCGTGCGGATCGACGAGCTCGAGAAGAGGATGGAGAAGCTCGGTCTGACCGGCGCGGCCGAGACGCCCGCCGCGAAGAAGGCGCTGACGATGAAGGAGCTCTCCCGCCACACCGAGAATGCCAGGAAAGACTTCGATCGAGGCGTCGCCGCCCTCCAGAAGAAGAAGTTCGACGAGGCGGAGCGCAATTTCCTGGACCTCATCCAGAAATACCCCGGACGAGAAGGAGCTCGTCGACCGGGCCCGGGTGTACCGGGCGGTCTGCGAGCGCCAGAGGCAGGCGGCCAACCCCGCGCTCATGGAGCCGGAGGACTTCTACTACGCGGCCGTGCTCGAGAAGAACCGCGGCAACGTCTCCGAGGCCATCGAGCACCTGAAGCGCGCGGCCAGGAAGAACGGGGGCGGGCGGGTCGATTTCCTGCTCGCCTGCTGCTACGCGCAGCGGGGAGACTCGGTGACGGCGCTGGATCACCTCCGGAAGGCGATCGAGGAGGACCAGCGCCACCGCATCCTGGCTCGCCACGACAGCGACTTCGATCCGGTGCGCGACAGCCCGGAATTCCAGGACCTGCTCGCCAGCTGAGAAGCGGCGCGGCGCTCTATACTGCGCCGGTGAAGAGAGCCGGTACTCTCAAGGGCGGAAGGCGCGCCAGCGGCCGCGGTCGGCGGGGCCCATCGGTCATCCTCCTCGCGTCGGGAGTCGCCACCCGCCTGCGATCCTCGAGGGCGGCGGCCCTGCACCGTGTCGGCGGGCGGACCCTCCTGGAAGCGGTGCTCGAGACTGTCGAGGGCCTCTCTCCGGCGAAGACCGTGGTGGTGCTCGGACCGGCGCGTCGGGAGATCGAGGAGGTGCTCGCCGACCGCGCGGTGGCGTCGGTGGTCCAGGACCCGCCGGCCGGGACGATCGACGCGACACGCCGGGGGCTGGCTCGCCTGCCGCGCCTGGCCGGCCCCGTTCTCGTGCTCTCCGCCGACGTGCCGCTCTGCTGCGGATCGAGACTCTCCGCGCCCTGATGGCCCGGCAGCGCCGCGGCCCTCTCGACCTTGCCCTTCTTTCCTTTCGTCCCCCCGACGCGGCGGATTTCGACCGCGTCGTCCGCGACGGCGAAGGAAATGTGGAGCGAGTCGTCGCGCCGGGAGCCCGCGAGCCGGGCGCGGAGGCCGCCGAGGTCAGCGCGGGGGTCTACTGCTTCGAGTCCCGCGCCCTGAGGGCGGGGCTCGAGGGCCTCGGGAAGACTCTCTCCCGCGACGCCGATCTGGCCGCAACTCGTCGCGGTCCTCGCCGCGCGCCGCGGAGGAGTGGCGGCGGTCGAGGCCGAGGACTGGCGCGAGGCGTGGGGCATCCGCACCCGGCGCGACCTCGCGGCGGCGGAGGAGATCGCCCGGAGGCGCGCCGTCGAGCGGGCGCTCGATGCGGGCGCGACGGTCGTGGATCCGACCTCGACCCGGATCGGGCCCCGGGTCGAGGTGGAGCCGGACGTCGTCATCCATCCGTTCGTCGCGCTGGAGGGGCGCTGCCTGATCCGCGAAGGGTGCGAAGTCTTCTCCTTCACGCGCGTGGCAGACTCGGTCCTCGAGCCGGGCGCCGCCGTCGGCCCGCACTGCGACGTCGAGGGCGCGAGGATCGGCGCCCGCTGCCGGGTCGGTCCGTTCGCCCGCCTGCGGCCGGGGACCGTGCTCGAGGAGGACGTTCGCGTGGGGAACTTCGTCGAAACGAAGAAGGCCGTGCTCCGGCGCGGCGTGAAGGCGCTGCACCTCTCCTACCTGGGCGACGCGGAGGTCGGCGCGGACGCGAACATCGGGGCGGGAACCATCACGTGCAACTACGACGGCGAGAAGAAACATCGGACCAGGATCGGGCGAGGCGCCTTCATCGGCAGCGACAGCCAGCTCGTCGCGCCCGTGACCGTGGGCGACGGCGCCTACGTCGGCGCCGGCTCGACGATCACGAAGGACGTTCCGGCGGGGGCGCTTGCATTGAGCCGGGCGCGGCAGGAGAACATCTCGGGTTGGGTCGCGCGCCGGAAAGCGCAGGAAGTGAAGGTATAGGTGTCAGGTGTTAGGTCAGGCGGCTTGTTCCCCCTGATCCTACACCTCCCCTCACCTAATCTCAGATCATGTGCGGCATCGTCGGCTACGTCGGCACCAAGGAAGCAGCGCCGCTCCTCGTCCAGGGCCTCAAGCGGCTCGAGTACCGCGGCTACGACTCGGCGGGGATCGCGACGCTGTCCAACGGCGCCTTCCGGATCCAGCGCAGTCCCGGCAAGCTCTCCAACCTGCTGGCGCGGCTCGACGGATCGTCTCATCCGGGCACGACGGGCATCGGGCACACGCGCTGGGCGACGCACGGGCGCCCGACGGAGGCCAATGCCCACCCTCACACGGATTGCACCGGCAGGATCGTCGTCGTCCACAACGGGATCTTCGAGAACTTCGCCGAGCGCAAGGAGGCGCTCCGGGCCGCCGGGCACCGCTTTTCCAGCGAGACCGACACCGAGGTCTTCGCGCACGAGGTCGAAGCCGCCTTCGAGGGGGACCTGGCGAGCGCCGTCAAGCGCGCCGTCGCGAAACTGTCGGGCGCCTATGCCGTTCTCGTCTCCACGAGCGCGGAGCCGGGGGTCCTGGTCGCGGCCCGCTCCGGCCCGCCGATCGTCCTCGGGATCGGCGCGGGAGAGAACTTCGTCGCGTCCGACCCCGTGGCCCTGGCGCCGTGGACGCGCGACGTGCTGTTCCTCGAGGACGGGGAGATCGCGCGCCTGGACGCGTCGGGGATCCGGATCTGGGACGCGGACGGGCGGCCGCGCGAGGGAGTCCCGCAGCGGATCCTCTGGGACGCGGTCGGCGCCGAGAAGGGGGGCTACCGCCACTTCATGCTGAAGGAGATCCATGAGCAGCCGACCGCGCTCGCGGAGACGCTGGGCGGCAAGGTATCGCTCGAGTCCGGCGAGCTCTCGATCGAATCGGAGCTGCTCGGGCCCGAGCGGGTCGCGTCATTCGACCGGGTCCTGCTGCTCGCCTGCGGCACGTCGTGGCACGCGGCCCTGATCGGCAAGTTCCTGATCGAGGGGATGGCGCGGTTGCCGGTCGAGGTGGATTACGGCAGCGAGTTCCGCTACCGCCGCCCCGTCGTGGACGGGCGGACGCTGACGGTCGGGCTCTCGCAGTCGGGCGAGACGGCCGACACGGTCGCGGCGCTCTCGGAAGCCCGCCGGGCCGGCTCGCCGCTGGCGGCGATCGTCAACGTGCAGGGGAGCCAGATCGCCCGCATGGCGGACACCGTCATCGCGACGCATGCCGGCCCGGAGATCGGCGTGGCCTCGACCAAGGCGTTCACGACGCAGCTCGCCGTCCTCTACCTGCTGGCGGCGCGGCTGCGCGAGTCCCGCGGACTGGGCAAGGGCCTCTCGCCCGAAGAGAGAGCGGCGCTGGCCCACCTGCCGAAGGCGGCCTCGCAGGCCGTCGCGCTGGAGCCCCGCATGGACGAGCTCGCGCGGCGGTATCACGGCGCCAGGGACTTTCTCTTCCTCGGGCGCGGCCTGCATTACCCGATCGCCCTGGAAGGAGCGTTGAAGCTGAAGGAGATCTCCTACATCCATGCCGAGGGGTACCCGGCCGGCGAGATGAAGCACGGCCCGATCGCGCTCGTGGACGAGAACATGCCGGTCGTGGTGCTCGCGCCCCACGACGGCTGGCGCGAGAAGACGATCTCGAACCTGAGGGAGGTCCGGTCGCGCGACGGCATCGCCATCGTCATGGCGACGCGGGAGGACCGGGAGGTCTCGCAAGCGGCCAGGGACGTGTTCCTGATCCCCGAGACCATCCCGGAGCTTCAGCCGATCCTCTCGGTCATTCCGCTCCAGCTCTTCGCCTACCACGTCGCCGTGCGCCGGGGATGCGACGTGGACCAGCCGCGCAACCTCGCGAAATCCGTCACCGTGGAATGAGTTTTCAGTTCTCAGTCTTCGGTTGTCAGTTTCCGTGTTCGAACTGAAAACTGAAAACTGATTACTGATAACTTCTCCCAATGTCCGACTCTCCCGCGCTGTCAGGCTTGAACTCGGAGCAGAGGGAGGCCGTTCTGCACGAGAAAGGCCCCCTGTTGGTCCTGGCCGGCGCCGGGTCCGGCAAGACACGGGTCATCACGCACCGGCTGGCGCGGCTGGTCGAAACGGGAGTGGATCCCCGCGCGATCCTGGCCGTGACGTTCACGAACAAGGCCGCGGAGGAGATGCGCGAGCGGGCGCGCAAGCTGCTCGGCGGCGCGGGGGTCCTCTCCTTCATCGGGACTTTTCACGCCTGGTCGCTCCGCCTGCTGCGGCGCTACGCGGCCGCCGCGGAGGTGCCTCCGCGGTTCTCGATCGCCGACTCCGCGGACCAGCTGGCGCTGGTGAAGGAAGCCATGGCGGAGCTGGAGATTTCCGACCAGGTCCTGCCGCCCGGCGCCGTGCGCGCGCGCATCTCGCAAGCCAAGAACGCGCTCGTCACGGCGAAGAGGTTCGAGGAGACGCAGACCGACTTCGCGGGGGAGAGGATCGCGCGCGTCTATCTCCTGTATGAAAAGAAGCTCGCCGCGGCCGGCGCGCTCGACTTCGACGACCTGATTGCCCGCTCGGTGCGGCTCCTGCGCGAGCGCCCGGACATCCTGGCGGCCGAGAGGCGGCGGATCCGACACCTCCTCATCGACGAGTACCAGGACACCAACGCCGCCCAGGACGCGCTCGTCAAGCTCCTCGGGGAGGGGGCGGACTCGCTCTGCGCCGTCGGGGACGAGGACCAGGCGATCTACCGCTGGAGGGGCGCCGAGGTCGAGCACATCCTCCGGTTCGACGAGGATTTTCCCGGCGCGCGGATCGTCCCGCTCGAGACGAACTACCGCTCGACCGACGGGATCCTCCGGGCCGCCTCCGCCGTCGTCGCGAACAACCGGCGCCGGCGCGAAAAGAAGCTGCGCGCCGACCGCGGGCAGGGATCCCGCGTGCGGCTGGCCCACTTCGAGGAGGACCGGCAGGAGACCGAGTCGGTCGCGCGCGCGATCGCAGAGGGGGGGCGGCGGGCGGGGGACGTGGCGATCCTCTATCGCACCAACGCCCAGTCGCGGCCGTTCGAAGAGGAGCTGGTGCGCCGGAGGATTCCCTACATCGTCGTCGGCGGGATGAAGTTCTACGAGCGGGCGGAGGTCAAGGACGCGGTCGCGTACCTGCGTCTCTCCGTGCGGCCGGAGGACGACCTCGCCTTCCGGCGCGTCGTCAACGTTCCGGCGCGCGGCATCGGCGGGGCCACGCTCGACCGCATCGCCGCGGCGGCCCGGCAGACGCAGCGCTCCTGGTGGGAGGTCTCGGGCGATCCGCCGGCCGGGCTCTCCGACCGCGCGCGGGTCGCTCTCGCGCGCTTCCGCGCGCTCGTGGAGGATCTGCGCGAGAAGGCGCAGACCTATTCCCCCTCGGCGTTGATCGAGCATCTCTTCGAGGCGACGGGTTACGCGGCGCTCTACGAGGGCTCGGAGGACCGGGAGGACGAGGCGCGGCGGGAGAACCTCCAGGAGTTGCTCAACTCGGCGCGGGAGTTCGAGAGGCGGAACGCGGAGGACGCGACCGTCGCCGAGTATCTCGACACGGTCTCGCTCGCCACGGACGCCGACGTCGTGGCGTCCGGCGGAGGCGCGGTGACGCTCTCGACGCTCCACGCCGCCAAGGGGCTGGAGTTTCCGGCCGTCTTCATCGTGGGGCTCGAGGAGGGCTACCTCCCTCACGGCGAGTCGCGGGAGGACGCCGAGGAGATCGAGGAGGAACGCCGCCTCCTCTACGTCGGCATGACGCGCGCCCGCGACGAGCTGACGCTGACGCTCGCCGGCCGCCGCCTCGTTTACGGCAAGGTCCAGTACCGCACGGCCTCCCGCTTCGTCGAGGAGATCCCGGCCGAAGCGCTCGAGGAGCTCTCGACGCCGCGCGCGGCCCGCCCCACGATCTTCGCGCAGGAGCCCGAGGACGTGCCGCAGCATCCGCTCGTCCGCGGCCGGCGCGTGCGGCACCCGCGATACGGCTACGGCGTCATCCTCGCCCAGGAGGGGAGCGGCGACGAGACCCGCCTGACCGTCTACTTCGACCGCGCCGGGAAGAAGAAGTTCGTCGCCCGCTATGCCGACTTGAGCCCGGTCTAGACCGGTCTAAGGTCAGCTAAGGTCTAAGGTCCCGGGCGCCCTGACCTTGGACTTTAGACCTTAGACCTTAGACCCCTTAGACCCTCGCGATGAGGGCGATCATCCGGCCCGCGGCGGCGCCGTCGCGGCGGTAGCTCGCGAAGCGTCTCGCCGCCGCAACGCGTGCAGGCCGGATGGGCGGAGATGTTCGCGCGCGGGACCCCGGCCGCTTCGAGCTGGGCGCGGTTGACGGCGGCGAGATCCAGGACGGAAGCGGCCGTCGCAGGAGCGCGCGCAGCGAATTCGCCGGCGAACTGCGCGGCGACTTCGCCGCCGACTTCGTAGCAGCAGGAGCCGATCGAGGGGCCGAGCCAGGCGTGAAGGTCGCCGCGCGGCGACACCGAGACGCGGCGACTCCTCGACGGCGGCTCCGGCGGCGTTCTTCGCCGAGCCGCGCCAGCCGGCGTGCGACGACGGCGACGGCGCCCGGGCCGGCGAGGAGGATCGGGACGCAGTCGGCCGTCTGGACGACGAGCGCGACGCCGGAAAGATCCGTCGCCAGGATGTCGCATTCTCCGGCGTCGCGTACCTCGTCCCGGCCGGGCGCCTCGCGGACGAATACGGCGCGTTTGCCGTGAACCTGTGTCGCTCGCACGATGGGGAGCCCGTCGGCCGCGAGCGTGCGCGCGAAGCGCCTCGCGAGGTACGACGTCGGGGATCGCTCCTCCGTCGGGGCCGCGCCGCGGCCGGAGAAGGCGACGAGGAGGCCGGGGGGAGGATCGGGAGGACGGAAGACCCAGGCGCCAGCCGATTCCTCCTCGATCCAGTTGCCGGTCACTCGGGCATTGTAGAAGCGATCGACGGTTGCGTTGGCTCCGGCGGCGCCCTCACCCCTTCCCTCTCCCGGAGGGAGAGGGGGAAGTGTTAGAATTTCGCGGTGTCCTCGCTGGAAACAGCTGTAAAGACGCGGGTTTTCCCCGTCATCGGGCTGGAGGTCCACGCCCAGCTCCAGACCCGGTCGAAGCTCTTCTGCGCCTGTCCCGTCACGGTCGGCGCGCCCGCCAATTCCGTGACCTGCCCGATCTGCCTCGGCTTTCCGGGAACGCTGCCCGTCATGAACCGCCGCGCGGTGACGCTCGCGATGAAGCTCGCTCACGCCGTCGGCGGCCAGATCCACCGCGACTCGCGGTTCGCCCGCAAGAACTACTTCTACCCGGACCTGCCGAAGGGGTACCAGATCAGCCAGTTCGACCGTCCGATCGCGACCGGCGGCTCGATCGAGATCGACACCTCGGCCGGGACGAAGGCCGTCCGCCTCGTGCGCATCCACCTCGAGGAGGACGCCGGGAAGCTGCTCCACGACACTCCTTACGACGACGTCCCCGAAAGCGTGTCGCTCGTGGACTGGAACCGCTGCGGCGTTCCGCTCGTCGAGATCGTGAGCGAGCCCGACATCCGCTCCCCGGAGGAGGCCGCGGCGTATCTGACGGAGCTGCGCCGGCTGCTGCGGTACACGGGAGTCTCCGACGCGCGACATGGAGAAGGGCAACCTGCGGTGCGACGCGAACGTCTCCATCCGCTCGGCGGAAGACGCCGCGTTCGGCACGCGGGTCGAGATCAAGAACCTGAACTCGATCCGCTTCGTCGCGAAGGCGATCGAGCACGAGATCGAGCGGCAGGCGCCGGCGGTCGAGCGCGGCGAGCGGATCGTCCTGGAGACGCGGCTCTGGGACGCGGCGGCCGGCCGGACGGTCTCCATGCGCGGCAAGGAGGAGGCCCACGACTACCGGTACTTCCCCGAGCCGGACCTGGGCGCGCTCGTCGTGGACGAGGCCATGGTCGCGGAGGCCGTGGCGGAGCTGCCGGAGCTGCCGCGCGCGCGCCAGGCCCGCTTCGTCCCTCAGTACGGCCTGTCCCGCGCGGACGCGGAGACGCTCGACCTCGGCTCGCGAGCTCGCGGACTACTTCGAAGAGCTCGCGCGGCTCTCGTGCCGGCAAGCTCGCCGGCAACTGGGTCACCGGCGAGGTGCTCCGCTGGATGAAGGAGCGGAGGATCTCCCTGGAGGACGCGCTCTCCTTTCCGATCTCCCCGGAGCGCCTCGCGGGACTGCTGCGGCTGCTGGAAAGCAAGGAGATCTCGGCGGCGACGGCCAAGGAGGTCTTCGCGGCGATGCTCGATTCGCCGGAGGAGGCCGGGACGCTCGTGAAGGAGAAGGGGCTCGGCCAGATGAGCGACACGGGGGAGCTCGAGGCGCTCGTCGCGGCGATCGTCTCGGAGAACCCGTCGCAGGCCGCGCTCTACCGCTCGGGCAAGACCCAGACCTTCGGCTGGTTCGTGGGGCAGGTCATGAAGAAGACCGGCGGCCGGGCGGATCCCGCCGCGGTCCGCGAGGCGCTGACGAGGGCCCTGACCGCGTGATCCAGCTCTACCACGTCTCCAAGGAATACGGGCGCTTCCGCCACGCCCTGACCGAGGTCACGTGCAATATCGAGCGCGGGGAGTTCGTCTTCCTGACGGGCCCTTCCGGCGCCGGCAAGACGACGTTCCTGAAGCTCCTCTTCCGGGAGGAGGCGCCGTCCACCGGGCAGATCGTCGTCAACGGGCGCAACATCTGGGTGCTCCCCTCCTCGCAGGTCCCCTACTTCCGGCGGACGATCGGCGTCGTCTTCCAGGACTTCCGGCTCATCGCGCGCAAGACGGTCTTCGAGAACATCGCCTTCGTGCAGAACGTGCTCGGGCTTCCCCGCGCGGAGCAGCGGCGCCGCACGTACCAGGTCTTGAAGAGAGTCGGGCTCCACCACCAGATGAACGCCTATCCGCGGGACCTGTCGGGAGGAGAGCAGCAGCGCGTCGCGATCGCCCGCGCGCTCGTCAACGAGCCGGCCCTCCTCCTCGCCGACGAGCCGACGGGCAACCTCGACCCGGTGCTGTCGGAGGAGATCATGCGGCTCTTCGCCGACATCAACATCCGCGGCACGACCGTCGTCGTCGCCACGCACGACCTCGATCTCATCCGGCGGATGGGCAAGCGCGTCCTCACCCTGGAGCGCGGCCGCCTGCGGGAGGGAGCGCCTCCGGCGCCCCTGATGCGGGAAGCGCCCTTCCTCCCGCGGGGATGACGGAGCCGTTAGACGTCAGGCGTGAGGCGTGAGGCGAAGCACGAGGTCGTTGAACCTCGCCTTACGCCTGACGCCTAACGCCTCACGGCTCCGTAGCTGATGGGCATCAACACTCGTTACGTCTTCGGCGAGGCGTGGTCCATCGCGCGGAGCGGCTCTCGCCAGACCGTGATGGCGGTCGCGCTGATCGCGCTCGGGCTCTATGTGCCGGGGCTGCTGGCGCTCCTCTCGCGCAACCTCGGACGTCTCGCGGCCACGGGAGGCGAGCCGCCGGCCGCCGTCATCACGCTCGACGCGTCCGCCGACGCCCGGGGGACGGCCGCGAAGATCTCCTCGGACCCGCGCGTCGCCCGGGTGGGAATCATCTCGAGCTCGGACGCGCTCGATCGGTTCCGCCGCGCCTACCCGGAGCTGGGATCCGCGATCGCGGAGCTGAAGGAGGCTCCCTTCCCGCCGACGCTCGAGGTGTATTTGAAGCCCCGGACCCCTCCCGCGGCGGCCGGGCAGATCGCGCAAGCCGCGGCGCGGCTGCCCGGAGTCGAGACCGCCGAGTCGGAAGAGGGATTCGACCGCCGCTTTCGCGAGGCGGTCCGGCTCCTGCGCGGCGCGGGGCTCTTCCTGGGAGGTCTTCTGACCGTGGCCGCGGTTCTCTCCGTCGCCTCCGCCATCCGGCTCGCCCTCGACCTTCACCGAGACGAGATCGAGATCATGAGGCTGATGGGCGCCACCGAAGGCGCGGTCCGCGCCCCCTTCTGGCTCTACGGCGCCTTCGAGGGGTTGACGGGCGGCGCGGCCGCGCTCGGACTTCTCTTCGCCACTTACCTCGCGGCCACGCGCTTTCTTCTCCGCCACCCCCATCCCGTTCTGTCCATCTTCTGGACGGGCTTCCTGGATTGGAGGACGGCCGCCGCGCTGCCCATCGTGGGAACGGTAGCTGGCTTTCTGGGAAGCGTTCTGTCGCTCGGCCGCAAGGCGAAAGTGTGAAGGGCGTCTAAGGTCTAATGTCTAAGGTCCCGGGGCCACGACTTTAGACTTTAGACCTTAGACATTAGACCGCGCGGCCCGTGAGGCCGCGCTCACACCGGCCTGGGGGCGGATCGGGATCGCCGAGGAGGCGCGCGAAACCCTCCCACCCCTGGATGTGCTCGCAGACGACCTTGATCGCGGAGGTCATGGGCACGGCCAGGACGGCTCCGGGCACGCCCCAGAGCAGACCCCACAGGATGAACGCGATCATCACCGTCAAGGGGAAGAGCCGGACCTTGCCGCCGACGATGAAAGGGGTCAGGACGTTGCCCTCCATGAACTGGAGAATCGAATAGACGAGGAGAACGAGCAGCGCCTTGCGGCCGTCGTACTGGAAGTAGGCGACCGCGACCGCGGGGAGAGTCGAAAGGATCACCCCGACGTAGGGGAGCATGATGGCCAGGCCCGCCATCGGGCCCAGGACATAGTAGTAGCGCACGCCGAGGAACATCAGGGAGAGCGTCGTGGCGCCGGCCATGATGAGCGCGACGAACGAGAGGCCGAGCGCGTAGGAGGTCATCGTCTTCGAGATGGCCCCGGTGACCTCGGTTCCGGCCGTCCGCTGGTTCCGGGCCAGGATGCCGTCGATGACCCGCCCGAACTTCTCGCGGTCCTTGAGCATGAAGAACGTCAGGAAAGGCACGGCCGCGGCGTAGAGGACCAGGTGCAGGACGCCGCCGAGTTGCGTCACGAGGGCCCGGGTCATTCCCAGCGGCGACTCCGCGATCTTGACCTCGCGCACGCCGCGCGATTCCTCGGGAAGAATGTTCCCCATCCTCTCCCGCAGCGTGTTGACGAAGTCCGTCACCTGGGACGTCAGATCGCGGATGCGCGTCTGGTAGCGGGGGAAGTCGCCGTAGAACTCGTTGACCTGCGCCGTGACGTTGATCAGGAGGAGCACCAGCGCGCCGACCAGGACGAACAGCAGGAGCAGGATCGCGAGAACGCGCGGCACGCGGGCGCGCTCGAGAAGCGAGACGAACGGACGCATCGCGAAGGCCAGGAAGAGCGCGAAGATGACCGTGATGAAGAAGAGGCGTCCGTAGTAGAGCAGGGCGATCCCCGCCGCCAGGGACACGATCGTGATGCCCACGGGGGCGGGGGCCGGAGCGGCGCCGGCCCGCGGGTTCGGAGCGAAAAAAGCCCCCTCTCGCGGAGGGGGCTTGCGCTCTGTCTCCGGTAGGTCGGCGCTCACGATCCCGAGACGAACGTGACGACGATCAGCGCCCGGCGGTTCTTGGCCCGCCCTTCGGGCGTCGAATTGTCGTAGGCCGGCTCGGCGGTTCCCTTGGCGGCCGTCGTGATGCGGCCGGGGTCGATGCCGTGGCGGGTGACGAGGTATTCCTTGGCCGCCGAGGCCCGCTTGGCGGAGATGGCGAGGTTGGACTGCTCGGAGCCGCCCGGATCGGAATAGCCCGTGATGACGGCCGTCGAGTTCAGGTCGTTCTTCATGCGCAGCGCGATCCCGTCCAGGATCGCCTTGGCGATGTTGGTCAGGCGGGCGCTCCCGGAGTCGAAGAAGATCTCGTCGCGCGTGGACTTCGGCGCCCGGACGGGCGGCGCCGGCGGCGGCGGCGGCACGGGCTCGGGCTTCTGCTCCACGATCGGGGCAGGGGGAGCGGGCGCGGGAACGACGACAGGCTCCGGCGGAGGAGGCGGCCAGGCCGCGTACGTCACTCCGACCATCCCTCCGAACGGCGACGGCGAGGACCCGTGCTTGAACATCAGGTCCACGTTCGCGTTGAATGCGCCGGAGACCGCCCAGCCGGAGTGGCCGAAGTAGAAGCGGGCGCCGGTGACCAGCATCGAGTAATTCTCGGCGGGGAAGTCGCCGCCGTCCATGATCGTGCGGTCGAGCTCCCCGATCAAATGCAGGATCGGGAGGATCGGCACGTCCACGCCGACGCCGAACCGCAGACGGTTCGCCACGCGCACGTCGTCATCGTGATGGCCGGAGAGCTGGTAGGAACCGATCGCGGTCAGAATCCCCTTCGTCGCCACGAGTCCCCACTCCCAGTCGGGCCGCCGGGAGTTGATGTTGTCCAGATCCGGGTGCACCTGGTCCTTGTGAGGAGTGGACTGGTTGATGGGAATGTACACGGCGAGAAAGGGGGCCACCCTCAAGGACGGGTCCGCCTCGGAATAGAAGTTGTACTTCGTTCCGAGCCGGATCTTTCTCGCCTCGTCCTGGTCGAAAGGCCCGGGGATCTGGATGCTGTTGATCGAGCCGCCGGTCCAGCCGCCGCGGTTCTCGAAACGTTCCTCCCCGGCGCTGACGAAGACCGACCAGTGATCGGACAGGCCGATCCCGAGCGAGGCTTCTCCCGCCCAGTGGCTGTAGAGCCGGCTGCGCATCTCCGTGTCTTGAAACGCGAGGTTGCCGGCGGTGAGCTGCTCCTTCCAGCCGTAGAGTCCGAAGGTCCAGTGGCCCGCCAGGGGGCTGTCCGCCGTCGGCATCGTGAAGAGCCCGATGTCCCCCTGAGCGTTCGGGACGAGTTGCGCGGAAGCGGACGCTCCGACCAGGCACGCAAGCAAGCCGACGAGCGCGGCACGCTTAACCTTCATGCAATCTCCTTTCGGACGGGACCGGGACCTTGGATGCCGAATAGAATAAGCCAAAAAAGAGCGATTGCCAAACAACTTCTAGAGCCGTAAGGCGTAAGGCGTGTGGCGTGAGGGGAAGACCCCGCGGGCCAGGTCGCCTCCGCCTAACGCCTGACGCCTGACGCCCCACGGCCTGCCGGCGGGCAGGCGTGGATGTGGCAGATGGCGACGGCCAGGGCGTCGGCGGCGTCGAGCGGCACGCGGGCGCGCTGGCGGGCGACCAGGGAGAGCACCATCGCGCGGACCTGCGGCTTTTCGGCGTTGCCGTAGCCGACGAGCGCTTTCTTGACCAGCCGCGGCTCGTACTCGAAGACCGGGATCCCCAGAGCAGCCGCAGCCGCCAGCAGGACGCCGCGAGCGTGGGCGAGCCTGATCGCCGAGGAGACGTTCCTGGCCGAGAACACCGTCTCGACCGAGACCGCGGCTGGCCGACAATCCTCCAGCAGGCGCGCCGCGCCGCGGAAGAGGAAGTCGAGCTTCTGGGCGAACGTCATCGCCGCCGGAGGGCGCCAGACGCCGCAGCCGTCCAGGCGCAGCCGCCCCTCCTCGAAGCAGACGAGCCCGTAGCCTGTCGCCGAGGTGCCGGGATCGAAGCCGACGACTTTCATGAGGCCGTAAAGCGTGAGGCGTAAGGCGTGAGGCGTGGAACGGGGACAGATTTCGTGCTTCGCCTGACGCCTGACGCCTGACGCCTCACGGCTCAGGCGGTTTCCTCGAAGTCGAAGTTCGCCCAGACGTGCTGCACGTCGTCGTGGTCTTCGAGCGCCTCCATCAGCTTCATCATCTGGTCGGCCTTGCGTTGATCGAGGATGACCTCCGTCGTCGGGATCATCGAGATCTCGGCGACGGCGATCGGCAGTTTCTTCGCCTCCAGCTGCGCCTTGACCGACCCGAACGCCTCCGGCTCCGTCATGACTTCATGGTACTGATCCGTCGAGCGGACGTCCTCGGCTCCCGCCTCGATGGCCGCTTCCATCACCGCGTCCTCGGACGCCTTGTCCTTCTCGATCGCCAGGTACCCCTTCTTCTGGAAGAGGAACCGCACCGAGCCCTCCGCGCCGAGGTTCCCGCCGTGCTTGGAGAAGATCGTGCGGATCTCCGGGAGCGTCCGGTTCTTGTTGTCGGTCATCGCCTCGATGTAGACCGCCACGCCTCCGGGGCCGTACCCCTCGTAGCTGATCTCCTCGTAGGAGACGCCGGGCAACTCCCCGGTGCCGCGCTGGATTCCTCGCTTGATGTTCTCGGCCGGCATGTTGACCGCCTTGGCGTCGTCGATGGCCTTGCGGAGCCGGGGATTGCCTTCGGGCGCGCCGCCCCCCATGCGCGCCGCCATCGTGATCTCCTTGATCAGCTTGGTAAAGAGACGGCCCCGCTTGGCGTCCGCGGCGCCCTTCTTGTGCTTGATCGTCGCCCACTTGCTGTGTCCGGACATGCGATCCTGATTATATGTGCGGCGGGGACTCGCGGATGCCTTATCATTTCCGTGACTTTCCAGGCCAGGACGCGACTCGCTGATGACAAAGAGAATCCTCCTCATCGACTACGAATCGCACTCTGCCGAGCGCGCGCGGGGGGTCCTGCGCGAGCCCGATTACGAGATCGTGGCGGCGCACGACGGAGAGGAGGCCCTGAACACCTTTTCCTCGTCGCGCTTCGACCTCGTGCTCCTGTCGGGGATGCTGCCCCGCCTTCCGAGCGCCGAGGTCATCCGGGAGATCCGGCGAAAGGGGGGCGCCGCCGCGCCCCCGATCCTCCTGATGGTCTCCGGCTA
Organism: uncultured Acidobacteriota bacterium; assembly: GCA_963782815.1. Classification (GTDB taxonomy): domain Bacteria; phylum Acidobacteriota; class Thermoanaerobaculia; order UBA5066; family Gp7-AA6; genus JAWOLE01. Next base: position 18,723 of record CAWALG010000005.1, read on the forward strand.
CAAGGGCTCCAACACGAAGGCCGATGCCCAGCGCGTCGGCGCCTTCGATCTGCTTCCCCGCCCCTTCTCCGACGACGCCCTGAGGCAGGCGGCGACGGAAGCGATCGCCGCGGCCGGAGTGGCGGCCAAGGTTCCGCGCGGCGAGGCAAGCGCCCGCGGAGTCTCGGCTCTGACTTCGTCGGACATCTTCTCCGACATTCTCGAGGAGGTGGACCGCGAGTCGCCCGGGCCCGCGCCGCCTTCTCGGATCACACAGGACACGCACGTGGAGGTCGAGAAGCGGCTTCGGGACACGCTCTCGGGCGTCCTTCCCAAGTCCGCGTCCGCCCCGTCGAAGTCCCTGGCGAAATCGTCGACGGACACCGAGGTCGAGCGCCTGCTCTCCCTGACCCTGCCGGGCCTCAAGAGTCCGACCCGGCCCGGCGTGACGCCGGCCCCGCAGCCGCCGCCCGCGGAGGCGGCCGAGCCGGCCGCCAGGCCGCTGGAGCTGACTCTCGCGGAAGATGTCTCCGGCCCGGACCGCTTCGGGCAGTACGAGATCCTGGAGCGGATCGCCAGCGGCGGAATGGCCGAGCTCTTCCGCGCGCGCCGGAGCGGAGTCGAAGGCTTCCAGAAGATCGTCGCGATCAAGAAGATCCTTCCGCACATCGCGGGGGACGAAGAGTTCATCACGATGTTCGCCGACGAGGCGAAGCTCGCGGCGCAGCTCTCCCATCCCAACATCGTCCACATCTTCGATCTCGGCAAGATCGAAGGGGGCGGCTACTTCATCGCGATGGAGCACGTGGAGGGGCACGACCTCCGTTTCCTCCTGCACCTGGCGCGGGAAACGGGCTTGCAGATGCCCGTGCCTCTGGCGGTGGCCGTCGCCGCGAAGGTGGCGGCCGCGCTCGACTACGCGCACCGGCGCCGCGGCGACGACGGGCAGGACCTCCACATCGTCCACCGCGACGTTTCCCCTCCGAACATCCTCGTCTCGGCCGACGGCGACATCAAGCTGTGCGATTTCGGGATCGCCAAGGCCGCTTCCAAGGTCTCGCGGACCGAATCGGGGGCCCTGAAAGGGAAGGTCCCCTACATGTCTCCGGAGCAGGCCTGGGGAAGGCCGGTCGACCAGAGAAGCGACATCTATTCGCTGGGCGCCGTCCTCTTCGAGATGGCGACCGGGCGCAAGCTCTTCCAGGGGGACTCGGACCTGAGCGTGCTCGAGAAGGTGAGAGCGGGCGAGGTCGTCCTGCCTTCGAGCCTGAATCCGGAGGTGCCGCCGGCGCTCGACGCGGCCGTGCTCAAGGCGCTCGCCCGGGAGCCCGACGAGCGCTACTTCAACGCCTCGGACATGTTGCGCGATCTCGACGCCGTCCTCCGAACCTACGAGCCGGCTCCCTCGAGCGCGGACCTCGCGACTTACGTGCGGCGGCTCGAGGCCGCGGAACTGGCCCGGCGGGTGGCGCGGGCGCGCGACACGCAGCCGCCGCCGGCGACTTTCCCGCCGGCGAAGAAGCCGGCCAAGCCGGAGTTCCGGATTACCGTGTCTCAACGGCCGGAGGGCGCCGCGACTCCCTCCGCCCCGGCGCCGGCAGCGCCCGCTCCGCCCGCGGCGCTCGCTCCGCCGCCGCCGTCCCCGGGCCTCACTCCGCAGCCTGCCGCGCCGGTCAAGCCGGCTCCAGGCCGCCCGCGCGTGCCCATCCCCGCCGGCGTCTTCGCCAGCTTCCCCGAAGCCTCCGCGGACTCGGAGAAGAAGAAGCGCGTCCGACTCTACGTCCTGATCGCCGCGGCCGCCGTCGTTCTGGCCGTCGTCGGATGGCTGGTCGTTCGAAAGCCGGCGTCATCTCCGCCGTCCGCCGCGTCCGTCTCGCCGCTTCCCGCCACGCCCGCGGTGGTCGAGAGCTCGATCACGCCTCTCCCCACGCCGCCCGCCGTCTCCGTCGTCGAACCGAAGGCGACCCAGGAGGAGACGCAGCGTCAGCTTGCCGCCAGGCGCAGGGAGATGCAGAAAGCGGCCGAAGCCGGCGCGAAGGGGACCCGGGCCGCGGCCGAGAAGGCTCCGCCGGCCCCTGTCCTGCCTTCGGCCGCGCCGCCCCAGGCCCGCCCCTCGCCCGAGGTCAAGGTGGCCGAGGCCCAGCCCGCCCCGGTCGAGCCCACCGCCGTGCCCGCCGTCGAGCCGCCACCCACCGCGCCGGCGCGCGCTCCCGCCGCGGCGCCGGAGACCGCCGCGGAAGTCGCGCGGGGAGACCTCGTCGGCCCGGGATCCGGCGTCGTGGAACCGGTCTTCCTGTCCTCTCCCCGGATCGCGTATCCTCCCGCCGCTCGCAACCAGGGAGTCAGCGGCAAGGTCGTCGTGCTCCTGCTCGTGAACGAGCAAGGGACGGTGTCGGAAGTGAAGCTTCAGCAGGGGATCCCGAGGTTCGGCGTGAACGAGGCGGTGGTGGCCTCGGTCCGCCAGGCGAAGTTCCAGCCCGCGACCAAGAACGGGGTTGCCGTTAAGATGTGGCGCACCCTCGTCGTGGACGTCAAGCCGTAAACTGAGTGGAGAGTCTAGAGTCGGGAGTCAAGAGTTGAGGCCGCCTGCTTTCGCTCTCGACCCTCGACTCTCGACCTTTGACTCCTAACAGGAGGTCCGATGAGCCTTTCGGGCGAGCAGAGAAAGTTCTACGAAAACACGCTGGCCGTGACCAAGCACGAGATCACGGAACTGGAAGCCCAGATCCAGGAGGAGCTGGCGAAGGTGAAGGACCGCCTGGCGGAGCTCCAGAACGCGCAGAAGGCGGCGCGCCAGATGTACGACGCCGCCTGCATGCGCCTGGGCATCCCCAACGATCTCGAAGACACCGAGACTCAGAGGTAGCGGCCGCCAGGCGGCGGACGGAGGGATGCGGAGTCGAGCTTCCGACTCCCGGCCGCACGCATTCGCCTCGCGGGGAGAGGCCGAGAGGGCTGGGGGCGGGAGCCAGACAAAGCGGGTGCGTTTTTCCTGCCGGCTTCTTCCCTTGCTCTGCGCGCTCGCGGGGAGCTGTTCCCGTTCGGAGGCGCCGGCGCCTTCTCCGTCGCCCGCGCGCGGCGCGCCTGCCCGCGTGGTGACGCTCGCCCCCAACCTGACCGAGATCGTCTTCGCCGTCGGGGCCGGGAAGACGCTCGTGGGCGTCTCCGAGTATTCCGACTTCCCCCCCGAGGCGCGGTCGCTCCAACGCGTGGGAGGCCTCGAAGTCAGCGCCGAGAGGGTCGCTTCGCTCCATCCCGACCTGGTGCTCGCGACGCGCGAGGGGAACGCGAAGGGCCCGGTGGTCGCCCTGGAGGCGGCCGGTGTTCCGGTGCTCGCCGTTCCCGGCGGCTCTCTCGAGGCGGTGATCGCGGGGATTCGCATGGTGGGAGAGCGCCTCGGCCGCGCCGGCGCCGGCAACCGCCTCGCCGCGGAGCTGGAGCGCCGGAGAGAGGCGGTTGCCGCGAAGGTCGCCGGATCGAAGCGCCGTCCTCGCGCCCTGCTGATCGTCTGGCCGGACCCTCCGCAGGCCGCCGGCGGAGGCACGTTCTTAAACGACCTGCTGGCGGCAGCCGGAGCGGAAAACCTGCTGGCCGGCCGCGAGGGGTGGCCGCTCGTCTCTCCGGAGTGGCTCGTCACGGCGCCGATCGATGTCCTCGTGGTGCCCGACTCGGCGGAAACCCGCCCGGCTTACCAGCGCGCCTTCGCGACCGGGCCTCTCTCCCGGGGCGCGGCCGCCGCCGCGCGGGTCGTGCGCATCGATGAATCGGTCCTGACGCGGCCGGGTCCGCGGATCTTCGATGCCCTGGAGAGACTCGCCGGAGAGCTCTCTCGATGATCCGCGCGCGGACCGCCGCCGTGCTTCTCGCGGCCCTCCTCCTCGTCCTCGCGGTCGCGCTGGGCCTCACGGTCGGAGGCGTTCATCTCTCCCTCCCGGATCTCGTTTCGGGACAGGGACCGGGAGGCCGGACCGCGCGGCTTCTCGCGTCGCTTCGCTTCCCGCGCGTGGCGCTGGCGGCGATCGTGGGCGGCTGCCTCGCGCTGGCGGGCGCCGCGATGCAGGCGCTCTTGAAGAATCCTCTCGCGGACCCCTTTCTCCTCGGCACTTCCGGCGGGGCCGCGACGGGTGCGGCCATCGCCGCCCTCGCCGGTCTCTCGCCGCTCCTCTCGCCGGCCGCCGCCTTCACGGGAGCCATGGTCTCTTCCTTCGGCGTCGCCGCCCTGGCGCGGCGGGGAGGCCGTCTCGACCTTCAGCGGCTGTTGCTCGCGGGCTTGATCGCCAACGCTTTCTTCTCGGCGCTCATCCTGCTCGTCTTCTCGGCCGCATCGGGCGAGGCGGCGCGGACGATGCTCTTCTGGATGATGGGGAGTCTCGCCGACGCGACGGCCGGAAAGGCCCTCGTCCTCCTTCCGTACGCGGCCGCGGCGGGCGCCGTGCTCCTCCTCTCCGCGGCGCGGCTGAATCTCTTCGCCGTCGGGGAAGAGAACGCGGCCGCGCTCGGCGTGGACACGGAGAGATCCAAGCGCCTCGTGTTCCTCGCCGCCTCGCTTCTGACGGGAGCGGCCGTGGCCTTCGCCGGCGTGATCGGCTTCGTCGGCCTCCTCGTCCCGCATGCCGCGAGGAGGGCGGCGGGCAACGATCAGCGCGTCCTGCTGCCGGTCTCCGCGCTCTCCGGAGCGGCGCTGCTCGTGGCGGCGGACGCGTTCGCGCGGACCGCGTTCGCTCCGGCCGAGCTGCCGATCGGAGCGGTAACGGCGGCGCTGGGCGCGCCGGTGTTCGCGTGGCTGCTGTTGAGGAACCCGTGACGTCTCTGGAGGCGCGCAATCTCAGGGCGGCGTACGGGCCGACCGTTGCCCTGTCCGGCCTGGACGCGTCGGTCCCGCAAGGCCAGATCGTGGCCGTCCTGGGCGAAAACGGCTCGGGCAAGTCGACGCTGCTCAAGGTCATCGCCCGAATCGTTCCGGCCACCGGCGGGGAGATCCTGTTCGAAGGCCGGCCCCTCGCGGCGATGCCGCGGCGGGACACCGCGCGCCGGATCGCCTACGTCCCGCAGAGCCTGGACCTGGTCTTCCCGATCCGCTCTCTGGACCTGGTCCTCCAGGGACGCGCGCCCTATGCCCGGAGCTTCTCCGCGGACTCGGCCCGGGACAGGGACCTCGCGATGGAGGCGATGCGGGCCTGCGACGTCGGGGCGCTGGCCGAGCGCGACGCCTCGGCCCTGTCGGGAGGGGAGCAGCGGCGGGTCTTTCTGGCGCGCGCGCTCGCGCAGGAAGCGGGGATCTGGCTCCTGGACGAGCCGGCGTCCGGGCTCGATCCGCGCCACCGGCTGGAGTTCCTGGAGATCCTGACGAGAACGCACCGCGAACGGGGAACGACCATTCTCCTCGTGACGCACGAGATCGACCTGGCGGGCGAGCTCGCGGACCGGATCCTCCTGCTGCGAGCGGGCAGAACGCTCGCGCAGGGCCCCCCCGACGACGTGCTCACGCAGGAGAACCTGCGCCGCGCCTTCTCCGTCGAGTCCCGCGTCGAGGTGGACTCCGCCGGCCGGCGCCGATTGGTGCCGGTCGCGCCCACCCGCTGAGCGATTCTGGAACCCCTCCCCGGTGGCCTGCTAGGATTGCCGGTTCCGGCCATGTGGTTCAAGAAAGACAAGGTTCCGAAAGAGCCGAGGGAACGGCGCCCGAGCAAGGTCCCGGAAGGGCTCTGGGTCAAGTGCGAGAGCTGCCAGCAGATCCTCTACAACAAGGAGCTGGCCCGCAACTTCAAGATCTGCCCCAAGTGCGGCTACCACTTCCGTCTCTCGGCTCCCGAACGCCTGCGGATGCTCTTCGACGACGAGAAATACGTGGAGCTCGACGGCGATCTGCGCTCCGCGGACCCGTTGAAGTTCCGAGACACGAAGAGGTATCGCGACCGCTTGAAGCAGTACCAGGAGACGGCGGGCGCCTCCGACGCCATCGTCGTCGGCTCGGGCACGATGGGCAGGATCCCGGTCATCATCGGGGCGATGGAGTTCTTCTTCCTCGGCGGCTCGATGGGCTCGGTCGTCGGCGAAAAGGTCACGCGCGGAGCCGAGCGGGCCCTGCGGGAGCGCCGGCCTCTCCTGATCGTGTCGACCTCCGGGGGCGCCCGCATGCAGGAAGGGATCCTGTCGCTCATGCAGATGGCGAAGATCTCGGCGGCCCTCGGCCGCCTCGCCGACGCGGCAATCCCTTACATCTCCGTCATGGCGGACCCGACAACGGGAGGCGTGACCGCCTCCTTCGCGATGCTGGGCGACTTGAACATCGCCGAGCCCAACGCCTTGATCGGTTTCGCCGGTCCGCGCGTCATCGAGCAGACGATCCGGCAGACTCTGCCGGAAGGATTCCAGCGCTCCGAGTTCCTGCTCGAGCACGGGATGCTCGATTTCGTCGTCGAACGCCAGCAGATGAAGGACACGCTCGTGCGGTGCCTGCGCCTCCTGTGGACCGAGGGCCGTCAGGCGTGAGGCGTAAGGCGTGAGGCGTGTTGGATGCGCCGGCTTCGCCTGACGCCTGACGCCTGACGCCTTACGGCTCCGTGAACGGGTATCCCGCTCTTCGGCGGCTGGAGTCCCTGGAGCTCCGGGGGATGAAGCTCGGCCTGGCCGCGATCGATGCTCTCTGCGAGAGGATCGGTCGGCCAGAAAGGAACGTCCCCTGCGTCCTCGTGGGCGGGACCAACGGGAAGGGCTCGACGGCCGCGACACTCTCGGCGATCGTGAAGGCCTGCGGGGCGCGGGCCGGCCTCTACACGTCGCCGCATTTGATCCACGTCACGGAGCGGATCCGCGTGGAGGAGAGCGATGTGTCCGATCAGGAGCTCGATCGGGCCCTCGCGCGCGTGTTCGGGGCCGCGGACGAGGCCCCGAGCGTTGCCCTGACCTATTTCGAGGCGGCGACCGCGGCGGCGTTGTCCATCTTCAGCGAGCGCCGGCTCGACCTGGCAATCCTGGAGGTGGGCCTGGGCGGCCGTTTCGACGCGACAAATGTGGCGCCGGCGGTTCTCTCCGCGGTCACGTCCATCGGGCTCGACCACACCGAGGAGCTCGGTCCGACGCTCTCCCTGATCGCGCGGGAAAAGGCGGGCATCTTCCGTGCCGGACGACCCGCGATCGTCCGGGCGTCGGGAGACGCGCTGGAGGTTCTGCGCGCCGAGGCCGGGCGGCGGGGATCGGCATGGCACGATGCGGGGACCGAGCTCTCCGTGCGCGTGCGCAGTGTCGCGATCGAGGGTACCCGTTTCGACTTGACGACGCCGCGGGGGAAGTTGAGCCTGGCGACGCCTCTCCCCGGCGCCCACCAGGCATGGAACGCCGCTCTCGCCGTCCGCGCGGCGGAGCTTCTGCCGGAGCCCGCTCTGCCGAGGAAGGCCGAGACGATGGTGTCGGGGGTCGGAGCGGTCCGCTGGCCCGGGCGCCTCGAGCGCTTCGAGGCCGCCGGCTGTCCCGTCCTCCTCGACGGCTGCCACAATGCGGAGGGCGCGGCCGCCCTGGCCGGTTTCCTCGCGGATGCCGGGCTCCAGGGGCGGTGCCGGCTCGTCTTCGGCGCCATGGCGGACAAGGACATCGAAGGGATCGCCGGAATCCTGTTTCCCGCCGTCCGCGGCGTCACTCTCGTAGCCGCTCCCTCGCCCCGCGCGGCGTCGCCGCAGGAGCTTGCCCGCCGTGTCCCGCCGGCCCCGGGAGGGGTCCGGGCCGGAGGCGGCGTCACGGAGGCGCTCGAGACCCTGCTGGCGGAGCGCGGCGGCGCCCCTATAATCGTGGCCGGCTCTCTTTATCTCGTCGGCGAGGCCCGCGCGTGGCTGCTCGCCGGACAGCAGCCGGAAGGACGCACGTGACGACCGCGACCGCGCAGTTCACCCGGGAATACTTCGAGCGCCTCGAAGAGGAGCGGCTGGCCGTCGTCGCCTCCAAGAGCGCGCGGGCGGTCCGGCCGTACGGCCCCGCCCGGGCGATGGAAGGGGACGTGCGGACGGAATACGCGCGGGATCGCGATCGGATCATTCATTCGCGCGCGTTCCGCCGGCTGAAGCACAAGACGCAGGTCTTCATCCCTTACGAGGGGGACCATTTCCGGACCCGGCTGACGCACACGATCGAGGTGTCGCAGATCGCCCGCAGCGCCGCCCGGGCGCTCGGGTTGAACGAGGACCTGACCGAGGCGATCGCGCTCGGCCACGACCTCGGGCACACTCCCTTCGGGCACTCCGGCGAACGCATGCTCGACCTCCTCCTGCGCGCGGGCCATCCCCAGGCGGGAGGGTTCAAGCACAACTACCAGTCGGTGCGCGTCGTGGACCGGCTGGAGAAGCGGTACGACCATCCGGGCTTGAACCTGACGCATGACGTGCGCGAGGGGATCTTCAAACACACGACCTGGAAGCGTTCCTTCCCCTTCCCGCTCGATTTTCCCGAGGGCCTCGCCTTGGAGTCCGGCGGCTCGCTCGAGGCCCAGATCGTCAACTGGTCCGACGAGATCGCGCAGCAGACGCACGACCTGGAGGACGGGTTGCCCCTGGCGGAGGAGGAGGAAATCGAGGCCCTCCAGATCTCCCGGGCCGTCCGCCGGGCGGGGACCCCCGGACGGGACCGGGCCGCGCGTCGCGCCGCGCTCATCCGCGGGATGATCGCCGTCCTGACGAGCGACCTGGTCGAGGCGTCGCGCGTCCGGATCGAGGCCTGGCTCGAGCAGAGCGGCGTGACCACCGCCGATCAGTTCTACGAGCGGCGGGACCGCCTCCCCGGCGACCTCGTCGCCTTCTCGGAGACGGGAAGGCGCGACTACCGGGAGCTGAAGGAGTTCGTCTACCGGCACGTCATCCATTCCTTCCCGGTCTCCCGCAACGACGGCCACGCGCGCCGCGTCATCACCGGCATCTTCGGTGCCTACCGCGAGAACCCGCGCCTCCTTCCCGACTACGTCCTCCTCGGTCTCCACGACGACATCGGCGTGCGCTTCCTCCGCGAGGTGCCCCTGAAGGATCTCGACCGCGAGTTCGCGGAGAGCTACTTCCCGCGCCCCGAGTTCTACCGCGCCATCGCGGACCACATCGCCGGAATGACGGACAGCTACTGCAACGCCGAATACAAGGAGCTGGTCGGATAAGGAAAGGTCTAATGTCTAAGGTCTAATGTCTAATGTCCCGGGGCCCGACCTTAGACCTTAGACTTTAGACCTTAGACCACTCAGGAGAATTCATGAGCAAAGCCGAAAGCCTGACCGCGATGCTGGCCTTTCTCGACCGCGACCTTTCCGTCGCCGATCCCGACGTCGCGCACTGGATCCGCGAAGAGGAGGAGCGGCAGAACCACAACCTGGAATTGATCGCATCGGAGAACTGGGTTTCCCGCGCGGTGCGCGAGGCGCAGGGCTCGGTGCTGACCAACAAGTACGCCGAGGGGTACCCGGGCAGGCGCTACTACGGCGGCTGCGAGTTCATCGACAAGATCGAGTCGCTCGCGATCGAGAGGGCGAAGGCTCTCTTCGGGGTGGAGCACGCCAACGTCCAGCCGCACTCGGGCTCGCAGGCCAACATGGCCGCCTACATGACGGCGGCGAAGCCCGGAGAGACGATCCTCGGAATGAACCTCTCCCACGGCGGCCACCTGACGCACGGGCACCCGCTCTCCTTTTCGGGGAAGGACTACAAGGTCGTCGCTTACGGCGTGAGCCAGGAAGACGAGAGGATCGACTACGAGGAGCTCGCGCGCCTGGCGCGGGAGCATCGCCCGAAGATCATCATCGCCGGCGCCTCCGCCTACGTGCGGGAGCTCGATTTCCGGCGCTTCGGCGCGGTGGCCGAGGAAGTCGGCGCGGCGCTCGTGGTGGACATCGCGCACATTGCCGGCCTCGTGATCGCGGGACTGCACATGTCGCCCGTCCCTTACGCTCCCTTCGTCACCTCGACGACGCACAAGACGCTGCGCGGGCCTCGCGGCGGACTGATCCTCTGCCGGGCGGACCGAGCGAAGGATCTGGATCGCAACGTCTTCCCCGGCGTGCAGGGCGGCCCGCTCGAGCACGTCATCGCCGCCAAGGCCGTGGCCTTCGCCGAGGCCGCGACGCCCGAGTTCAAGGACTACCAGCGGCGAATCGTCGAGAACGCGAAGGCGCTCGCGGGCGGACTCGCCAGTCGCGGGTTCCGCCTGGTCTCGGGAGGCACGGACAACCACATGATGCTGGTGGACGTGGGCGCGCGCGGCATCTCCGGCAAGGACGCGGAGAAGGCGCTCGACCGGCTGCGGATCACGGTCAACAAGAACACGATCCCCTTCGACACGCGTCCGCCGATGGTCGCCTCCGGAGTCCGCATCGGAACTCCGGCCGTGACGTCGCGCGGCATGGGCCCGGCGGAAATGGACACGATCGCCGACTGCATCGCCCGCGCCCTCGACGCGATCGGCGACGCGGCCGTGGAGGAGTCCGTGCGGCGGACCGTCGGCGAGCTCTGCGCCGGCTTCCCGCTCATCGCGTGACCCTTCGCCGGGCCGTCCTCGGCGTCGCCTCCGCGTTCCTCCTCCTGCTCCTTCTCCGCGACGACGATCCCCGAAGGCTCGCCCACCGCGCCGGGCTCCTCTTCCGCTCGGCCCGCCTCGATTCGAACACGCGCCGCTTGAACGGGACGGCGGCCGCGTTCGATCGGGAGTTCTTCGTCTTCCTCGAGTCCGCGCGGCGCAGCCTGCCGGCCGGGACGCCCGGAGTCGCGCTCGTGGGCGTGCCCCGGACGAACCAGGTCTCCTACCTGGCGGCCTATCAGCTGGCGCCGGTACCGGTTCTCGTCGCTCCGGAAAATGTCCCGCCTGGTTGGCTCGTGGCCGTCTATGGCGCGGAGCGCCCGGCCGGATGGAGAGTCGTCGCGCCGGTCTGGGAAGGAGCGCTGATGGCGCCTGCCCCATGACCGGCCTCTGGCTTCCGCTCGCGCAAGTCGCGGCGGTCCTTCTCGCCGCCGGCGCCGTCGGCTACGCGCTCGCGGTTCTCTTCGTTCCCTCGAGCAGCCGACCCGAGCTCGCCGCCTGGGGCTTCGCCCTCGGCCTCTCCCTCCTCGCCGCCTCCGTCCCTCTCGCTTTTCTCGCCCACACATCTCCCCGCTGGATGCCCTCCCTCCTCGCCGCCCTCGCCCTCGCCAAAACCTGGTTTCTGCACCGCACCCATCCAGCCGCCTCCCCCCTCTCCCCCCGGGAGAGGGATGGGGTGAGGGGACCGATGAAGCCAATTCACCTCCTGTTCCTCCTCCTCGCCGCCTTCGGCGTCATCGCCTACACGTTGCGCGCGCTGACCGAGCCGATGTGGCCCAACGACTTCCTCGCCATCTGGGGTCTCAAGGGGAAGACCATCTTCGCGGCCGGCGCGGTTCCCCGGCGCCTCTTCGACGACCCCTCGCTCGGCTTCTCGCACCCCGAATACCCCCTGGGCCTCCCGTTCCTCTACGCCGCGGTCTCCTTCCTTCTCGGCCGCTGGGACGACCACGCGATGGCGCTTCTCTTCCCGTTCCTCCAGGTCGCCACTCTCCTCGCTCTCTCGGGCTGGCTTCGCCGGCGCGGAGTGTCGAAGACCATCGCGCTCGGCGCCGCGGCTCTCCTCGCCCTGTTCCAGCCTCTCTACTCGGCCTTCCTGACCGGCATGGCCGACGTGCCCTACTCCTTCGTCGCGCTCCTCTTCGGCGCGGCCCTCGCGGACGCTCTGGATCAGACGGATCCCTTCGCCGATCGGCGCCTGGCTCTCGCTTCCTTCCTCGCGGTCTCGACGAAGAACGAGGGTCTCCTTCTCGCCGCGGCCGGGGTCCTTCTCGCCGTTCTCGCCTTCCGGAGGTCGCGCTCGGCCTCGCGCCGCGCCGCGGCGGCGGTCGCCGCCCCGGTGATCCTGCTGCTTCTGGCCGGACGTCTCTGGAAGGGGAGCCTTCCCCTCCGAGATTTCGATCTCGCCTATCTGGGTCCCACTCTGATCCTGGAATTCCTTCCCCGGGTCGGCGAAGCGATCCGCACCGGCGCGCGCGAAGTGATCCTTCCGGCCTGGCCCGGTTTGCTCTGCGTCCTCCTGCTCGTCGCCGGCGGCCGCCGCGAGCCAGCGGGCGACCGCCTCCTTCTTCTTGCGTCGATCTGCGCGGCCGCCTATCTCCTCGTCCCGTCTCTTGCCGTCCTCGGCCCGGACTGGCTCATCCGCACGTCGTTAGCGCGCATCGTCTCGGCCCTCGCCCCGCTGGCTGCCGCCGGCATCGCCTTGCGCCTGAAATCCATCCATCGTCAATTACTTCCGATGTAGCCAGCGGAGCCGCAGGAGGTCCCAGAGCGTCGGAAGGGCGTCGCGCAGGAGCGAGACCCGGGAGTCGGGCGAGTTGAACCAGAGGACAGGCACCTCCGCGATGGCGAGGCCTCGCAGACGCGCCAGGTACAGGATCTCCATGTCGTAGGCGAACCCGTTGACCCGCGCCCGGCGGAAGAGGTCCCGGGCGACGTCGCCGCGGAAGAGCTTGAAGCCGCATTGCGTGTCGCGGATGCCGGGAACGGCCAGGAGGCGAACGAGGAGATTCCCCGTCTTCCCGAGCAGCCTGCGGTAGAACGGTTGCCGGCGTCTCACGAGATCCTCCTCGAGCGCGCGAGAGCCGATCGCGATGGGGTGCGTCGGGAGCCGTTCGGCGAGCTTCAGCCATTCGCTCAGGGGGGTCGAGAGGTCCACGTCGGAGATGAGGACAGGATCCCCGGAGGAGGCCAGGACTCCGGCGCGGAGGGCGCACCCCTTTCCCCGGTTCTTCTCGTGGCGGAGGATCTGGAGCGGCAGTCCGAGCTCGCCCGCGAGCCGCTGCGCCGCCGCGTGCGTTCCGTCGGTGGAGCCGTCGTCCACGAGGATCACTTCCCAGTCCCAGCCGCCGGGGCGCGCGCGCACCCAATCGGCGACCGAGCGCAGGCAGGCCTCGATGCGGTTGCGCTCGTTGTAGGCGGGGATAACGAGCGAAGCGACGTCGGATCTAGGAGTCCGGCTTTCGGCTTCGGAAATCACAAATCACAAATCACAAATCACAATTCCTTCTTCACCGCCTCGAAGACGAACTGGTAGCCGAAGAGCGTGGGCCACGTCCCGGCGCTCGTTTTCGCGAAGGCCCTCGTCGGACCGCTCCAGGGGGCGCCGGAAAGCGAGGGGAGGGCCAGCTCGTAAGGCATCGCCGTCGCCTCCACGGCGCGGATCCGGAAGCCGCTCCTCTCCAGGAGGTCTCTCGCGCTCGCCCGAGTGTAGAAGCCGAGGTGAGTGCGGTCGAGGATGCCGCGGTCGGCGTAGCGGAATTGTCCGAAGAGGAGAGCGAGCCGCACCGAGATGTTCGCCACGTTCGGAATGGAGGCGAAGAGCACGCCGCCGTCCTTCAGCCACGCCCGAACGTGTTCCAGGAGCTGCTCGGGCCGCGCGAGATGTTCGAGCACGTCCGCGCAGACGACGGCGTCGAAGGGCTCGTCCCATTGCCCGGCATGGAGAGCGTCCTGCTCGCGCCAGTCGTCGTACCCTTCCCCGGCGGAGAGGGACTGCGGCGGATGCGGCTCGACGCCCGCAAGGTACGAGCAACGGTCCCGAACGGCCCGGCCCAGGTGCCCGCCGGCCGCGCCGAGGTCGAGAAGCCGCAGGCCGGAGGGGAGAGCGCGGATGCGCCGCCGGAGGATCTCGTGCGACGAGCCGGGGATCTCCTTCCACACATATCTCTCGTTGGGTCGGCCACGGCTCAAGTATCGTAAGGCGAAAGGCGTAAGGCGTCAGGCGAGGCCCGGAAGTGCGGGGATCCGGATCCTGCTTCGCCTCACGCCTGACGCCTGACGCCTCACGCGTTGAATTTCTGCGCGATCGGATAGCGCCGGCCTTCGCCGAAGGCCCGGGCGGTGACTTTCGGGCCCGGCGGCATCTGACGCCGCTTGTACTCGTTGCGGTCCACCCGCCGCGCCATGTCGCGGGCGAGCGCGACCGGAACGCGCGCGCGCCGCGCGGCGGCCGGCGCCGGCAGCGAGTCGTCCACGAGCGCCTCGATCAAGGGGTCGAGCACGGCGTAGGGTGGGATCGTGTCGCTGTCCTTCTGGTTCGGGCGCAGCTCCGCCGACGGCTCCTTCTCGATCGAGGAGGCGGGGATCCGCTCTCCGCCGCGGTTCAACTCGCGCGCCAGCTCGTAGACGAGCGTCTTCGGGACGTCGGAGAGAAGGGCGTAGCCGCCCGCCATGTCGCCGTACAGGGTGCAGTATCCGGCGGCCAGCTCCGACTTGTTCCCGGTGGAGAGGACCAGGTGTCCGAACCGGTTGGACAGCGCCATCAGGATCGCGCCGCGGATCCGGGCCTGGATGTTCTCCTCGGCCGCGGAACGATCGCCGGGGCCGAACGCCGGGGCCAGGACCCCGCGGTACGCCTCGAAGACGGGCGCGATCGGGATCTCCAGGAGGCGGACACCGAGCCGCCGGGCGAGCTCGCGGGCGTCGCGCAGGCTCCCCTCGGAGGAGTACGGGCCCGGCATCGCGACGCCGGTGACGCGGTCGGGGCCGAGCGCCTCGGCCGCGAGCGTCGCCGTGACGGCGGAATCGATGCCTCCGGAGAGCCCGAGCACGGCGGTCGAAAAGCCGCACTTCCCCGCGTAGTCCGAGAGCGCCAGGACGAGGGCCTCCCGGAGGCGCGCCACGTCCGTGCCCCGCTTCCGGACCGGGCCTGCGCCGTCCGGCAGCTCGATCGACCAGAAGTCTTCCCGGAAGGACTCGCCGCGCGCCACGAGCCGCCCCCGCGCGTCGAAGGCGGAGGAGCCCCCGTCGAAGACGAGGTTGTCGTTGCCGCCGACCAGGTTGCAGCTGACGAGCGGCACGCCCGTCTGCCGGGCGATCTGCTTCATCATCCGCTCGCGCAGGACCGCCTTCCCCCGTGTCCAGGGGGAGGCCGAGATGTTGGCGTGGAGGTCGAGCCGAAGGGACTTCATGTCCCTCACCGGATCGGTCGGATAGAGCGGGTGTTTCCAGAACGTCTTGTCGTTCCAGATGTCCTCGCAGATCGTCACGCCGATCCGTGCGCCTCGCAGGCGCAGGACGAGAGGGCGATCGCCCGGCTCGGTGTAGCGTCCCTCGTCGAAGACGTCGTAGGTCGGGAGCAGGCGCTTGTGGTACACGGCCGACGATCCGGCCGGCGCGAGCGGCGATCGCGGCGTTGAAGACGCGGCGACCCGCGCGCGCCGGGTTCTTCTGAAGGGAGCCGTAGAGCCACAGCGCGCGGCCGCTCGCCCGGGCGATCCGCGCCGCGGCGCGCTCGGACTCGGCGATGAAGGCCCGCCGCTCCACGAGGTCCCGCGGCGGATAGCCGCAGACGGCGAGCTCCGGAAAGAGCACCAGGTCCGCGCCCTCGCTCTCCGCGCGGCGCCCGAGATCCAGGATCTTCTTCGAGTTCCCGGGAAAGTCGCCGACCGTCGTGTCGATCTGCGCGACGGCGATCTTCATGGTCGATGGCCGATGGTCGGTCGACGATAGGGAAGAGTCGGAAGAGACGGGCTAGCGAGTATCAACTCTCAATGATCGACCTTTCCGACGTCAGCGGGCGTCCGGAGAGCCGGTCGCCCGGGCTCGGAGCGCTCCGATCCCGGCGGGTCGCAAGAAGAGGAGCCCCGAGGGTGACGAGCGTCAGCGCCGTGCCGAGCCAGCGCCGGGCGGACTGGGCGGCGGTCAACGCCGCGGATCCTCTCGGGCCTCGGGCGGTCAACCCGGTCAGGGCCATGCCCACGGTCTTCCCGAAAAGGACGAGCGGCACGACCGTCGAGAAGAAGGAGAGATAGAACGCGAAGACGCCCGTCCACAGCAGTCCCGAAATCTCGAGCGTCCGTCCGCGTCCGGCCGTGGCCGCGAGCAGCGCGGCCGCGACGAGCAGCAGCACGAGCGCGCCGTCCGCGGCGAAAGCGGCGACCCGCGCCGCAGCGGCGCCGCGAAGGCTCGCCCGCCGGAATCGACGAGTTCCGGCGTCTGGCCGGCAGGCCGGGAGGTCCCGCCGGCACGGGGCGCAAGGGGAGATCGACGAAGCCCGGACTCCCGGAGTCGGATCCATGCAGCAGGACCTCCGCCCCCGCGAGGGGCTCTTCCATCCCGAGGACCGCCGCCGCCGCCAGCTCCTTCTTCGCGGAACCGGAGGAAGGGCGCTCGGGGGACTCGCCGGCGGAGTCGGAGGAGAGATCGATTTCGTCGAGCCGGCTCATGCGATTGGTCCTTACCGCCGGTGGTTCAGGTGGCGCACGTAGATCCTGCCCATCAGGTCCAGGTCCCCCTTCTGATAGCGCTCGGCGAACTTCAAGTGGCGCGCCGCGTCGGAATCGTTCGGAATCGAGGGCCAGCGCTTCGCGGAAGGCCAGGATGGCCTTCTGGTAGAGGCCGTTCTGGAGCTGGGTGATCCCCTGGTTGTAGTAGGAGCGGAGCAGGTAGGAGCGGGCGTCCTGGTTGTCCCGGTCCTCCTGCACGATGCGCCACAGGATCGGGATCGCCGTCTCGTACTCCCCTTCGTTGTAGAACTTGACCGCGGGGGTCAGGGCGGTGACCTTGTCGGAGGCGACGCCCTGCTCCTGCGCGAAGCTCGGGTCGTCGCGGAAGGCGGGGGCCGCGAGGTTGAAGTTCTTCAGGGCGTCGATGTACCGCTTCTCGCCGAGGGCCTTCTCCGCGACCGCGCGCAGGCGCGCGGGATCGGCGTCGCCTCGCGACTCGCCCGCGGCGACGCCCGGCTGCGGGGCGAGCCGCGGGGCTTTCCCGACCCGGCGGCCCCGCCCTTGTCCAGGCTGGCGAGGAGCTTGCGGGCTTCCTCCGATTCCGGATCGTTCGGCCCGATGCGGAGCAACTCGGTCCGCGCCTCCCGGACCTGTCCCTTGTCCAGAAGCTCCCGGGCGTGCTGGACCGAACCCGAGGAAACGACGTTTTGCGCCGGCGCCTGGGTCCGGCTCCCCCTGAAGACGAAGTAGATCCCGACGAGCGTCAAGGCGAGGAACGCGCCGACGACGGCGAGCACCCTCGCATTGATCGGCACCCCGTCGCGGCGCTTGCGCGGCGAAGGCGCCGCGGCTTGCGCGGCGGGCAACGCCTCCGGGAAGTCGTCCATGCCGGCGGGAACGGCCGCTCTTGCCGGCGCAGCGCCGGCGGTGCCCGGCGCCGCCTTGTCGGCCTCCCCCTTCTCGATCCGTTCCAGATAGAGAGCCGCCGTGGGCTCGCCGGGATCGAGCGACTGCGCCTGGAGGAAGAAACGGCGCGCCGCCTCGCGGTCTCCGGCCTCGAAGCTCTCTCTCCCTTTCTTCAGGCAGTCCGACACCAACCGGTTCTCGTCGGCGATCTCCTGCCGGGCCTTTTCGATCCTCGTGACCGCCTCGGAGTTGTTGATGTCGATCAGGAAGACGCGGGACCAGATCTCGATCGCCTGTTCGCGGTCGCCTTTCTTGGCCGTCTCGTCCCCCTGCTTGATCAGGACGCCGATCTCCCGTTCGGTGGCGCGAGCCTCCTCCTCGTCGAATTCCGGCGGCGGCAGCGAAGGGACCGCCGTGCCCGGCGCTTCCTCCGCCGGCAGGAACATGTCGTGCGGAGGGAGAGACGACGGCGCGAGCGCGTCCGCCTCCGGCGACGTGTTGTCGTCAAACCCGAGGAGGCCGGGGCTCCCGGCCAGGGGCAGCGGAGCCTTCCGAAGGGGCCGATCGGAGATCGGAAGGCGCCGGGGGGAAAGGATCGAGGTCGACCGGCTCGCTCGAGAGGTCGCCGAACGCGGGCGTGGCGTCGTACCCTTCGCTCTGCGGGCCGCCGAGCGCGAATTCACTCGAGTCTCGGGGACCGGGACGCGGACCCGGCGGCGCCTGCCCGGCGGGCGTCGGAGGAGCCGACATCCGGCGCTCGAGCGAGGGGAGGGCGGGATGTTTCGGATCCGCCGCGCGGAGCCGTTCGACTTCCCGCAGCGCGTCCGGAATCCGTCCTTCCGCGAGGGCCTCCTCCGCGGCGGCGCGGCTGGCTTCGATGAGCGGCTGCATCGCCTTCTTCCCGGCTGCTTTCTCGATCATCGCGAGCGCTTCCCTGTTGCCGGGAGCGAGCGTCAGAGCGCGCGTGGCGGCGGCCACGGCTCCGTCGAAGTCGCGCGCCTCGAATTTCTGCTCGGCCTCCGCGATCAGGCGCTGCGGGTCCGGCTTCTCGACGCGGGGCTCCGCGGCCCGGGCCGGGGCGGGGGCCGGTGCCGGGGCGGGCGGCGGGGCGGCGGACGGGCTTCCGGGCTGCGGCGGACTCACGAGGGCCTGGAGCTCGCTGATGTCCACGTCGGCCTCGCGGTTCCGGGACTTCTCCCGCAGCCGCTGGGCGGGGGTGAAGCGCGGGTCCATCTTCAGAATGAACTCGCAGCCGATCACGCAGTCGCTGACGTTGCCGGAGGAGAAGAGGTTCAGGGCATGGCGGAACGTCGCGAGGATCTTCTCGCGAACCTCCACCGGCAGCGAAGGGTTGCCGGGGTAGGAGCCCGGCGCGGCCGGAGGGGTCATCGCACGGGTCCCTCTTTGGCCGCTTCTTGAGCAGGGGGGGTCTTTCTCACGGGGTCACGATTATAGACTGACGCCCTCATGCGGACGGTCATCGAGTGCGTTCCCAACATCTCCGAAGGGCGCGACCCCGGCCGCGTGGGCGAGATCGCCGACGCGGTGCGGGCGACACCGGGCGCGCGCCTGCTCGATGTCTCCTCGGACGCCTCGCACAACCGGAGCGTGCTGACGTTCGTCGGCGATGCCGCGGCCGTCCGCGCCGCCGTGGCCGCGCTCTTCGACGCGGCGATCCCCCGGATCGACCTGACGCGGCACCGGGGCGAGCACCCGCGCATGGGCGCCGTCGACGTCGTGCCCTTCATCCCGATCCGGGGCGCGAACGTCGAGGAGTGCGTGGCTCTCTCCCGGGAGGTCGCCGCCGAGATCGCCTCCCGCCACCAGATTCCCGTTTACCTCTACGAAGATTCGGCGACATCGGAGGCGCGGCGCAACCTGGCGGAGATCCGGAAAGGGGAGTTCGAGGGGTTCGCGCAGAAGATGAAGGACCCGAAATGGGCGCCCGACTTCGGGCCCGCGACTCCGCATCCGACCGCCGGCGTCGTCGCCGTCGGAGCGCGGCCGCCTCTCATCGCCTACAACATCAATCTCGGGACGAAGGACCTGCGCGTCGCCGACTCGATCGCGCGCGCGATCCGGCACATCGGCGGGGGCTTCCGTTTCGTCAAGGCGATGGGCGTGGAGCTGGCCGACCGGGGGCAGGTCCAGGTCTCGATCAACATGACCAACTTCAAGAAGACCCCCCTGCACCGCGTCTTCGAATGCGTCCAGTCCGAAGCCGACCGCTACGGCGTTCCCATCGTCGGCTCGGAGATCGTCGGCCTGACCCCCGCGGAGGCCCTCATGATGACGGCGGAACACTATCTACGGCTGGAGAGGTTCTCTTCCGATCAAGTGCTGGAGTTGCGGCTCCTGGAGGAATCCGATTGAGAGAAGGTCTAAGGTCTAAGGCTCTAAGTCTAATGTCCCAGGGCCCCGGGACCTTAGACCTTAGACCATTAGACCTTAGACCTATTCTCTTTCCACCTCGATGCCGTAACTGCGAAGCTTCCGGTACAGGTTGGATCGCTCGATCTGGAGCGCGTCGGCGGCTCGGGTGACGTTTCCGCGATGACGCTTCAACGCGGCCAGGATGTAGCGGCGCTCGAAGTCGTCGCGCGCGTCCCGCAGAGGAGCGTCGGCGGGGGGCGGAGCGGCGAGCTCGCCGTCGCGGATCTCGGCGGGCAGGTCTTCCCGGCGGATCTCTTCGGCGGGGGAGAGGATCATCAGCCGCTCGATCAGGTTCTTGAGCTCCCTCACGTTGCCCGGCCAGCGGTAGCTTTCGAGGGCTTCGAGCGCCGCGGCGGAGAGGGTCTTGGGCTTTCGGCCGAAGCGGGCGGAGGCCTGATGGAGGAAATGGCGGGCGAGCATCGCGATGTCCTCCCGTCTCTCGCGCAGCGGCGGGACGGAGACGGGCACGACGGCCAGCCGGAAGAAGAGGTCCTCGCGGAACGCGCCGCGCTTGATCTCCTCCGCGAGGTTCTTGTTCGTGGCGGAGAGGACCCGGGCATCGGAAGAGATCGCCTTGCTGCCGCCGACGCGGGTGAAGCGCCCTTCCTGGAGGGCCCGCAGGACCTTCGACTGCGTGCGGGCGGACATGTCGCCCACCTCGTCGAGGAAGAGCGTCGCGCCGTCGGCCTCCTCGAACTTGCCACGCCGGTCCTCGGCGGCGCCCGTGAAGGAGCCGCGCATGTGGCCGAAGAGCTCGGACTCGATCAGCTCCTCCGGAATCGCGGCGCAGTTGACCTCGACCAGGGGAGAATCGGCGCGGGCGGAGAGGCGGTGGATCGACCGGGCGACGAGCTCCTTGCCCGTTCCGTTCTCGCCGGTGACGAGGACCCGGGCGTCGGTGGGCGCCACGCGCGCGATCTCCTGGCGCAGGTGCCGCATGGCCGGCGAGTCGCCGAGCAGCGTCGCCTCCGACTCGCTCCTGCCGCGGAAGGACTCGACCTCGGCGAGGAGGTCTCGCCGCTCGATCGCCTTCTGCGCGGTCAGGATGACGCGCTCGAGCGACAGGGGCTTCTCGAGGAAGTCGTACGCCCCGAGGCGCACGGCGCGCACCGCCGTTTCGACGTTCGCGTGCCCGGAGATCATCACGACCGGGACTTCGCGCAGCCGGCCGTCTGCCGCCTCCAGCACCGAGAGGCCGTCGCGGTCGCGCAGCCAGACGTCCAGGAACGCCAGGTCGAAGTTCTCCTCGCGGAGGCGCTTCAATCCTTCCTCGCCGGATTCGATCGACGTGACCGCGTACCCCTCGTCGGTCAGGATCGCCGAGAGGGTCTCCCGGATGGCCCTGTCGTCGTCGATGACGAGGACGCGGCGCTTCTTCATGCCGCCGGCAGGTCGATGATGAACCGGGCGCCGCGGGGACGGTTCTCCTCGACGCGGATGGTTCCGTTGTGGTCGGCGACGATGCGCGACACGATCGCGAGCCCGAGTCCGGTGCCGCGCCCCTTCGTGGTGAAGTCGGGAAGGAAGAGCTTGTCCCGGTCGCGCGCGGGGACGCCGCGGCCGGTGTCGGCGACCTCGATGGAGACGCCGTGCCCGTTTTCCGCGAGGCGGACCGTGATCTCTCCGGAAGCGCCGCACGCCTCGAGGGCGTTGTCGAGCAGGTTGATCAGGGCCCGCTTGATCTGCTCGGGATCGAGCACGACGCGTTCGCGCGCGAGGCACGACTCGACCTTCAGCGCGACCCCCTCGCGGGCTCCCTCGAAGAGGCGCACGGCCGAGCGCGCCAGGGCCGGCAGGTCCGTCGGCTCGGGCCGCATCTCCGGCAGGCGCGCGAACCGGGAGAACTCGTCCACGAGGGATTTCAGGTAGTCCACCTCCTCCACGATGACCTTCGTGCCGCGCTCGATCGCCTCTCGCAGGTCGGGTCCGCCCGCGCGCTGCCGCCTGGCGATCCGCTCGGCCGAGAGCCGGATCGGCGTCAGCGGGTTCTTGATCTCGTGGGCCACGCGCCGCGCGACCTCGCTCCATGCCGCGAGCTTCTGCTCGCGTGCGACGTGCGTCGTGTCCTCGATCGCGAGCACCCAGCCCCGGCGGCGCTCCCCGGCCGGGGCGGGGGAGAGCGGGCGCAGGGCGATCTCGAGCCGCCGCTCCCCGTCCGCCGAGTGGAGCGTCAGCTCGCGCGGCGCGGGAGGAGAGGCGCCGTTCCTCGCCTCGTCGAGCAGCGCGACGAGCGGGGAGAGGTCCGGCCGTGTCCGCAGCGTCTCGACCGTCACCTCGCCCTCGAGGGAGAGGAGCGCCCGCGCGGCGGGATTGCAGACGGTGACCCGGCCCTCGCGGTCGAAGGCGAGCACGCCGGTCGTCACGGATTCGAGCACGGTCGCGACGAGCCGGCGCTCCACGTCCAGCCGGCGGTTGGAAGCCTGCAGCTCCTCGTTGGAGCGCAGCTGCGTGTCGCGGGCCTCCTGGAGGCCCGCGGCCATGCGGTTGAAGGAGTCGACGAGGACGCCGAGCTCGTCGGACGCCGGCACGTCCACGCGCGCGGAGAGATCCCCGGAGTGGAGCCGGCGCGTGGATTCTGCGAGCGCGGCGATCGGTCCGGTGATCCGGCGGGCGAGCGTCGAGCCGGTCCAGATGGAGGCGAAGAGGATCGCGAGCGTGAGAAGGAGAAACGTCGAGACATTGGCGGCCTTGATGGCCGGTTTCTGCGCCTCCAGCTTTCGGTACTCGCTCCAGGCGGCCGTGATGGCGTCGAGCGCGCGCGACTCGACCGGGCCCAGGCGGGTCCCCGCCGCCCACACGACATCTCTTTCCCGCACGAGAGCCCGGTAGAGATGCGCCCCGTCGGGAAGGACCTCGATCTTGACCTCCTGGCCGTTCGTCGCGGCCTTGCGCAGGCTCTCGGAAGGAAGCGGCGGGACGGAGGCGGGGTTTTCCGATGCGAGCGCCAGGCGCTGGCCGCCTCGATAGGCCTCGACCGAGTCGAGCTTCTGCTGCCGCCGCAGCTCCTCCATTCGTCCGGGCGCGCCGGGGTCGGCGCCGAGCGCGGCGAGCGCCTTCGCCTTCTCGAGCGCCTCGTCCACGACCCGCTTCTCCGCCATGTCCTGGACCGCCCGCGCCCGGCCCACGACTTCCCGCACGGGGGTCGAGAACCACCGGTCGATGGAGCGCTGGATGAGCCCCGTCGCGGTGAAGAAGAGGAGCCCGATCGGGATCGCGGTCAACCCGATGTAGGTCACGAGCAGCTTGCTCTGAAAGCGCGAGCCGAGGATCTCGCGCCGCCGTTCGAGCCATGTCTTGACGAGCACGCGGCAGAGGACGAACAGCACCGCGGCGATCAGCGTGATGTTGATGTAGGAGAGGACGAAGAGGAGCAGTCCGCGGGTGATCGTGCCCGGGTCCATCTGGTTGGCGCGGTCCTCGAGCACCGACACGACCGACCACACGACGAGGACGGCGAGGACGAGCCCGAGGATGAGCCGGTTGTCCCTGCCTCGTCGCTGCAGCTCGGTCAGGAGCCTCACGGCGCGACCTTGATCTCGAAGCGGTTCGAGTCCTTCCACGGCGTGCGGGAGTCCACGGGGATGATCGCGAAGAGGTAGCCGGAATCGAAGGTCGCGCGCATCCGGACGTACAGATTCGTTCGCCAGTCGTCGTGGCGGACGCGGAACACGAGCAGATTTTCCCGCGAGAGGAGGCGGCGGGCAACCTCCTTGAAGTCGTGCGTCGTCGAGCGCTGGAGCGCCCGGCCGTCCATCGTTTCGACGATGACGTACTCCCGGGTGACGGGGTCGTAGGTCGCCGCGACCCGGTACTTGCGCGTGTCCATGCGATCGTCCCAGAGCCAGTGCGCGTTGTGGCGGTAGAGCCGGATCTCGTATCGAATCGCCGTCTCGAGCCCCGACTCGATCTTGCCGGCGAGCTCGGGATTCAGCGCGCCCGCCAGCCGGAACCGCGTGAAGACGTCGGGGCCGCGGGCGTCCGCAAAGAGCGACTCGATACGCGGAGTCTCCTGCTGCGCCCCGGCCAACGGGACCGGAACGCCGATCGCCGTAATGAGCAGGAGGGTGCCAAGGCGCCGGGAAGAGGCCATCCCGCGATTCTATGGCGTCTGACCGAGCAGGATGTCTCTGGCGCCCCCACCGCGACGCTCCATGAGCGTCCTCCGCGCGCTCAACGTGCCGTAGGGGCGGGCCTTGCGCCCGCCCGCCTCCGCACGATACGCCCCGTCGTTGAGACGGGTAGGGTTCTTCGTGGCGACGCGGCATCTCGCGATCGTGCTCGATCGTGCCGTAGGGGCGGGCCTTGCGCCCGCCCGCCTCTGTCGGATTCGCCACGCCGTTGAGACGGACAGGATCCTCGTCACGACGTGGCCTCTCACGATCGTGCTCTATCGCGCCGTAGGGGCGGGCCTTGCGCCCGCCCGCCTCCGTCGGATTCGGCACACCGTCGAGACGGACAAGATCTTCGTTACGATATGGCCTCTCGCGATCGTGCGCTTCACCTCTTCAAGCGAAGGAGCACCCACGAAGGGCGGGCGGCCGCAAGGGCCGCCCCTACGGCGCGAGGAGCACGTCGTGAGGAGTGGTGCGATGGCGAAAGTTCGTTGGTCCCGCCCTCACGGCGAACCGGGCAGAGGCGGGCGGCCGCAAGGGCCGCCCCTACGGCGCGAGGAGCACCACCGGAGTTCTGTGAGGGTGCGAAGACGTGGGGAGGTGGAGGGGCTAGCTCACGCCGCCCAGAGTCTGGGCTTGCGGGAGATCGTGGGATCCGGCGGGCTCGCGCAGCGCGGCGTCCAGGGCCCGGGCAAACTCGATGTGAAGCGCGTGCCCGGCCTTGCGGGCGCGAATGTGGCCGGACAGCGGGCGGCCCAGCAGCGCGAGGTCTCCGACGAGGTCCAGGATCTTGTGCCGGACGAACTCGTCGCGGAACCGCAACGGGCCCGACACGATCCCGTTTTCGTCGAGAACGACCGCGTTGTGCAGGCTCCCTCCCCGCGCCAGGCCGCGCGCGCGCATCGCCTCGACGTCGCGGGCGAACCCGAACGTCCGGGCCGGCGCGATCCGCGCCGAGTACTCCTCCGGGCGAATCGGCACGGTCAGGCTCTGGCGGCCGACGATCGGATGCGGAAAGTCGATCTCGTAGGTGATGGTCAGTCCGGGCCCGTCCGGCTCGAACGACACGCTGCGGTCGCCGCGAACGACCTCGACGGAGCGCGCGAGCGTGAGCGGCTGCACGCGCGCCGGCTGTCTCTCGAAACCGGCGGCATGGAAGAGGCGGACGAACGGGAGCGCCGAGCCGTCCAGGATCGGGACCTCCGGTCCTTCGATTTCGATCAGGCAGTTGTCCAACCCCTCGCCGGCCGCGGCGGAGAGCGCGTGTTCCACGGTCCCGATGGAGACCCCGCCGGCAGAGATCGTCGTGGCGTAGTCAAACGTCGTCGCGGACGTCAGCCGCGCGGGAATCCGGGATCCGGGATGGTCGAGCCGGACGAAGACGAGCCCATGGTCCGGAGGCGCGGGGCGGAAATGCGCGCGCACGGGATGCCCCGAGTGCAGGCCAATCCCATCGATCGAAACGGTCGTGCGGAGCGTTGTTTGAGATCTCAAACCACCCCCTTCATCGCATCTTCAGTGCCAGGTCTCGCCTGCGCCGAAAAAACCGGCCATCCAATGTGTTTTCAGAGCTTTGCTTCGATTCCAGCGGGGTGAGCGGCCGCCCGACTCCGTGGCACGCGCGCTACACCTGCGTGGCGTACCAGCCACGGTAGCGCCCCGGTCGCGGCGCGAGGAGTCTCCCGAGTAACCGCAGGGAGGAGGCCTCGCGCCGCGGGAGCGGAGCGGTTGCGCGGAATCAGGCGAGCGGTCGAGGCCGCATCCGGCCGAGCCGCTCGCCGGTGCGCCCAGCAGGGCGCAGATTCCGCGCAACCGCGGAGCGACGGTACGACTGCCCGCTCATGCCGAAGAAGCCGCCGCAAGCCGCGCCGGGCGCCCCCGCGATCAAGACGGTGGCGACGAACCGGAAGGCGTTCCACGATTTTTTCATCGAGGACCGCGCGGAGGCGGGTCTCGTCCTGACCGGGACCGAGGTGAAGTCGCTCCGGGAAGGACGGGCCCAGCTGAAGGACTCCTACGTCCAGTTCCGCGACGGGGAAGCGTACCTCGTCGGCGCGCACATTTCCCCCTACGGCGCGGGGTCCTGGACGAATCATCTGCCCGAGAGGGAGCGGAAGCTGCTCCTCCACCGCCGCGAGATCGTGCGCTGGGCCTCCGCGGTCGCGACGCGCGGCGTCACTTGCGTGCCGCTGACTCTGTATTTCAAGGGCTCCCGGGCGAAGGCCGAGATCGCCCTCGTGAAGGGGAAGAAGCTCCACGATAAGCGCGACGCGATCCGCGACCGGGACCTGAAGCGCGAGGCGGATCGGGCCATGAGAAGCAGGTGATAGGTGGTAGTGGCAGGTGGTAGGTGATAGGTGATAGGTGTTAGGGACGAGAGCCCATGAACGAAGCCCTACCACCTACCACCTCTCACCTACCACCTGTATTGAGGAAGATCCACCCGTCGGACTTCGATTCGCTCTACCAGCTCGACCAGATCTGCTTCGAGCCGGGCATCTCCTATTCCCTCCGGCAGATTCGCCGGTTCCTCGGCATCGCCACGGCGGACGGGCTCGTCGCGGACATCGACGGGACGATTGCCGGCTTCGTCATCGGTTACCTGACGCGCGGCAGCGTCGCTCACGTGGTGACGCTCGACGTCCACCCTTCTTATCGGCGCCGGAACCTGGGGACGGCGCTGCTCGAGGAGCTGCTGAACCGTTTCTCACGGGCCGGCGCGCGCGAGGCCCGCCTGGAAGTCTCGACCGCGAACACCGGCGCGATCGCGTTCTACCGGAAGCTCGGATTCCGGCGCCGGCGCCGGATTCCCGGCTATTACGGCCGCGGGCGCGACGCGTTTGAAATGGAGCTCAAGTTCCAGATCGGCGCGTGACGCGCTTGCGCGGCAACGGCAGGGTCCTGCTCGATTCGAGGATCTCGTCGAACCGCGCGGCGGGGACGGGCGGGCTGAAGAGGTAGCCCTGCATCTCGTCGCACTTCTGCGTCCGCAGGAATTCGAGCTGCGCCTCCGTCTCGACGCCCTCGGCGACGGCCGTCAGTTTCAGGCTGTGCGCCATCGCGATGATGGCGCCCGCGATGGCGGCGTCGTCGGGATCCCGCGTGACGTCGTGCACGAAGGACTGGTCGATCTTGATCCGGTCGATCGGGAACCGCTTCAGGTAGTTCAGCGACGAATATCCCGTCCCGAAATCGTCCATCGACAGGCTCAAGCCCAGGTTCTTCAGGTCCCAGAGCGCGGAGATCGAGAGCTCGGCGTTCTGCATGGCGTTGGATTCCGTGATCTCCAGGTCGAGCGACGCCGCGGGGAGACTCGCGCGCTGCAGGGCCTCGGTGACCTGGAAGACCAGGTCGGCCTGCTGGAACTGCCGGGAGGAGAGGTTGACGGCGACGGAGAGGGGATAGCCGTTCTTCTGCCAGACGCTCGCCTGCGCGCAGGCGGTGCGGAGCACCCACTGGCCGATCGGAACGATCAGGCCGGACACCTCGGCGAGGGAGATGAAGTCGCCCGGCATCACGAGGCCCAGCTCCGGGTGTTGCCAGCGAAGGAGCGCTTCGGCGCCGCGGATCCGGCCGGTCGAGAGCTCGATCACGGGCTGGTAGTAGAGGACGAGCTCCTGGTTCTGGAGCGCCTGGCGCAACCGGCTCTCGAGCGAAAGGCGCTCCAGCGCCCGGGAATTCATCGCGGGGGCGTAGAGCTGGTAGTTGTCGCGCCCCTGCTCCTTGGCCCGGTACATGGCGGTGTCCGCGTTGCGCACGAGGGTCTCGGGATCGGCGCCGTCCGCGGGATGGAGCGTGACTCCGATGGAGGTCGTGATGAAGAGCTCCCGGTGCTCGATGAAGAACGGAAGGCGGACGGCCTCCAGGATCTTGGCGGCGATCGTGGCCGCGTCTTCTTCCCGGACGATGCCCGGCAGCAGCACCGTGAACTCGTCGCCGCCGAGGCGCGCGATCGTGTCCTCCTGCCGGATGCATCCGCCCACGCGCTCCGCGATGCGCCGGAGGAGCTCGTCCCCGATGGAGTGGCCGAGCGAGTCGTTGATGACCTTGAAGCGGTCGATGTCGAGGAAGAGCACGGCCAGTTTTTCCCGGTAGCGGTTGGCGTGGACCATGGCGACGCGGAGCCGGTCGGAGAAGAGGAGGCGATTGGGCAGTCCGGTCAGCGAATCGTGAAACGCGAGGTGCTTGACCTGCTCCTCGGCGCGCTTCCTCTCGGTGATGTCGATGATCGTGCCCTCGATCATCGGCGGCTTTCCGTCCGATCCCTCGATCAGGGTCCCGTTCTCGAGAACCCAGACGTGGCTGCCATCCTTGCGGCGAAGGCACTCCTCGTAGTTGGTCAGGCTCTTGCGCTCCTTCAGGCGCGCGATCGTGGCCTTCCGGTCCTCCGCCGTGAGGTAGAAATCCCAGGCCGGGAGCGCCAGGATCTCCTCGCGCGAACGGTAACCGAAGATCTGCGCGAAGGAGTCGTTGCAATCCAGGATCGCTCCATCCAGCGTCGTCCGGTAGACGCCGGCCAGGTTTCCCTCGAAGAGCAGCCGGTAGCGCATCTCGGACTGGTCCGCGGCGCGCTCGGCCTGCCGCTGCCCGGTGACGTTGGTCGCGACTCCGATGACTCCCGTCACCGCGCCCTCCGGATCCCGGCGCGGCGCGAGCTCGACTTCGAAGACCAGGTCCTTCAGCTCGAAGGTCTCCTGCACCGCATCTCCGGAGAGGGAGCGGCGCAGAAAGTCCAGCGCCTTCGGATAATCGTGGTAGAGCTCGAAGGCGCTGCGGCCGACCGCCTCGCCGGGCTTCAGGCCGGCGGCCTCGAGGCCGCTCCCCTCCAGGTGCGTGACGACGCCGTCCCGGTCGAGCGCGAAGAGCACGATCGGCGCGTTGTTGACGAGCGTCCGAAGACGCTCCTCCGAGTCGCGGAGGGCTCTCTCCGACGTCTTTCGTTCCGTGGCGTCGCGGGCGATGATCGTCCGGAGGGTCCGGCCGTCTCGGGCGAGCAGGCCGATGGAGACATCGAGCGGGACCGGGTGGCCCCGCTCGTGTTTCCCGGTCAGTTCGGCCCGCAGCGAGGGCGCGTCCGTCTCCGAGCCTTCGACGGCGGCGAGGGGCGCGAGCTCGGTCAGCGGAGGGCAGTCCGGCATCAGCAACGTCACGTTCTCTCCGATCATCGCCGCCACGGGATGGCCGAAGATCCTCTCGGCCGCCCGATTGGCGAAGAGGATCCGCCCGGACTCGTCCACCGTCAGGATGGCGTCGGAGGCCGTTTCGACCAGCAGGCGGAACCGGCTCTCGCTTTCGCGCAGCGCCAGGCGCGCCTGCCTCCTCTCCCGCCGGATCTGTCCCGCGCGGAGCTCGCGCTCCACGGTCGCGGCGAGCCGCCCGAGCGCCCCCGTCGGGATGCAATTGTGCGCTCCGGCCTTGATCGCCTTGACGGCGGTCTCTTCACCGATGTTGTCCGAGATGATGATGAACGGCGTGTCCAGTTCCCGCTCCTTCAGCAATGCCAGGGCGGGCAGGGCGCCGAAATTCTCGAGCCGGAAGTCGGAAATGATGACGTCCCAGCCCGACCCGAGGGCGTGCTCGAAGGTCTCGCTCGAGCAAACGCGCTCGAAAACGGGCGAAAAACCGCCCCGCTCGAGCTCCCGGACCAGCAACCCCGCGGTCTCGAGCGAGTCGTGAAGGATGAGCGCGCGGACCGGCGTGGACATGATCAAGTCTAGCAGGAAGGTGGTAGGTGGTAGGTCTTAGGTGGTAGGGACCGGGGCTAGCTTGCCTTCCCGACCACCTGCCACTTGCCACCAAAACGAAAGGGGAGCGGCCCGGGCCGCTCCCCCATTCCTTGCGAAAAACTTCAGTGACTACGCGGCGCATCAGCATGAGAGCGACCACGGCCAGGCCGAGAGTCAGCAGCGCCAGCATCGGGAACGAGAGCGTCGGGACAACGGCGGGCGTTCCGATGGGAACGATTCCTCCGCCGCTCGCGAGGATGTACGGGATGCCATGCGACCCGTCGCCGAAGGTCAGTTCCCCGGGTCCCGTCGCGTTTCTCGCGATCGCGAGAGGTATGAACGTGGAGCTCGGAAAGGTATTGAAAAACTCGTGCACCGAGCAGCTCCAGTTCGAAAGCGACGCGTCGGTCGATCCGACGAGCGCCGGATGGATGGCGACAACGTGGACGTCGTTGAAGCACGAGGCGCCGCCCACCGTGAAGCTGCCGAATGGGGCGATCAGGGGAACCGGAGTCCCCGTCGACGGCGCTGTCGTAGTAGCAGGAGAGGCTGAGTAGGCCCCGGTCTGGCCCGGCGTCCCGCTCGTGACGTAATTGATACCGGCGTTGATGAGAGTCGGCCTCCTGCGCGCAAAGTGGAAGACCTCATCGGTGCCGATGATCAGTTTGGGACCGTCGATCGCGGCGGCCCAGGTCGCGGCGTTCGCTACCGCGGCGGCGGGCGGCATACCGCCGCAAGTCGGATCGCCGAGGATGAGCGCCTTGAACGTGTGGAATTCCGCCGTCGTTCTCCCGGCCCACTGGGGGTCGGTCGCGAGGACGACCGTGTGTCCTTGGGCGGCCGCGGCAGTGGAATACCTTCCTCCGCCATTGACGCTCGACAGGATGAGGACGGAATTTGCGTCCGGCGCGGGCTGGGCGAGAACCGGGCTGGGCAGGAAGACGAGCGCGCTGGCCACCATCGCGGCCAGAGCCGAGACAGGATTACACTTCTTGACTTCCCTGGACGGCTCCTCATGTCAGGGCTCCTCTCGTTTCTATTTATCTCACTTCGACTTGTGCATCCGTCTGTGAATGCGCGTACGTTAGGACAGGCCAATCCTGATGTCAATATGTCATTGCAGCGTATCGGCCGGAAGGGTGACCTTAACGAGGGCTCCCGGGATGGTCAGGGGGGGGTCCTTTCGGGCGATTCTCCAGCTTTTGGCGGGGCGGCGGCCTCCGGCCCGGGCGGCGGCCCGCGGCCGGCGGACGGCTGCCGGTAGAATCCCGGGCCGTGGAATTCCTCCGGATCCGCGGGGCGCGGCAGCATAACCTCCGAAACATCTCCTGCGACATCCCGCGCAACCGCCTGGTCGTCATCACCGGCGTCTCGGGCTCGGGCAAGTCCTCGCTCGCCTTCGACACGATCTTCGCGGAGGGGCAGAGGCGGTACGTCGAGTCCCTGTCGGCCTACGCCCGGCAGTTCCTGGAGCAGATGGAGAAGCCGGACGTGGATTCGATCGAAGGGCTCTCGCCGGCCATCTCGATCGAACAGCGCACGACCTCGAAGAACCCCCGCTCGACCGTGGGCACGGTCACGGAGATCTACGACTACCTGCGCCTCCTCTACGCCTCGATCGGCCAGCCCCACTGCCCCAGCTGCGGCCGGCCGATCCAGGCGCAGACGATCCAGGAGATGGTGGACCGCGCCCTGCGCCTGCCCGAGGGGAGCCGCTTCGCCGTGCTCGCTCCCTACGTGACCGGCAAGAAGGGGGAGTACAAGAAGCAGATGGCGGAGATGTTGAAGGAGGGCTTCCTGCGCGCGCGCATCGACGGGAAGTTCCACGACCTGGAGGACCCGCCGGAGCTGGACAAGCAGAAGAAGCACACGATCGAGCTCGTCGTGGACCGCCTCGTGGCGAAGCCTTCCGCCGACGAGGAATACAAGAAGCGCCTGGCCGACTCGATCGAGACCGCCACGCGCGTCTCGGGCGGCCTCGTCACGATCTCCGTCGCGGACGGCCCCGAGGAGGTCCTCTCCGCCAACTACGCCTGCCCCGACTGCGGCACCTCGCTGACCGAGATCACGCCGCGCCTCTTCTCGTTCAACTCGCCCTACGGCGCCTGCCAGAAGTGCTCCGGTCTCGGGACGATCCTGAAGGCCGACCCGGACCGCGTGGTCGTCGCGCCGGAGAAATCGATCGCCGACGGGGCGATCGCGATCATGAAGCCCGGCTCGACCAACTGGCGCTCCCGCCAGATGGGGATGCTGGCCAAGCACTACAAGTTCCGCCTGGACCAGCCCTTCGCGAAGCTGCCGAAGCCCGCGCGCGAGGTGATCCTGTACGGCTCCGGGGAGGACGAGATCAAGTTCTCCTACGTGGCGGAGAAGGGGGAGTACCACTGGCGCTCCTCCTTCGAGGGGCTCATCCCGATGCTCGAGCGGCGCTACCGCGAGACGGAGAACCCGGAGCACCGGTCGGAGCTGGAGGCGTACATGTCGGCCGAGCCGTGCCCGGGCTGCGACGGCCGCCGGTTGAAGCCCGAGGCGCTCGCGGTCAAGGTGGGCGGACGCTCGATCGACGAGGTGGCCTCCGACACGATCTCCGACTCGATCGCGTTCTTCGAGGAGCTCGCGCTCTCCCCCCGGGAGCGGGAGATCGCGGGGAAGATCCTGAAGGAGATCCGCGACCGGCTGGGCTTCCTCGCCAACGTCGGGATCGGGTACCTGAACCTCTCGCGCGGCGCGGCGTCTCTCTCGGGGGGCGAGTCGCAGCGGATCCGCCTCGCGACCCAGATCGGCTCGAAGCTGATGGGAGTGCTCTACGTCCTGGACGAGCCCTCGATCGGCCTCCACCAGCGCGACAACCGCAAGCTGATCGACACGCTCCTCTCGATGCGCGACCTGGGCAACACGGTCATCGTCGTCGAGCACGACGAGGAGACGATCCGCTCCGCCGACTGGGTCCTCGACCTGGGGCCGGGCGCCGGCGTGCACGGAGGGCGGATCGTGGCGCAGGGGAAGCCGGAGGAGCTGGCCGACTTCCCGGAGTCGCTGACGGCCCGGTACCTGACGGGGGAGGAGGAGATCCCGACGCCCTCGACGCGCCGCGCCGGGCTCGGGCAAGGCGCTCACGGTCAAGGGCGCGCGCGAGCACAACCTGAAGGCGATCGACGTCCGGTTCCCCCTCGGCGTGACGACGGCGGTGACCGGCGTGTCCGGCTCCGGCAAGTCCACGCTCGTCAACGACATCCTCTACCGCGCGCTCGCCCGGGCGCTGCACGGCGCCTCGGAGCGGCCGGGCCGCCACGACCGCGTCGAGGGCCTCTTCGAGATCGACAAGGTGATCAACATCGACCAGTCGCCGATCGGACGCACGCCCCGGTCCAACCCGGCGACGTACACGAACGTCTTCAATCCGATCCGCGAATTGATGTCGCGCACGCCCGAGGCCCGCGCTCGCGGCTACCAGCCCGGGCGCTTCTCCTTCAACGTCAAGGGGGGGCGGTGCGAGGCCTGCTCGGGAGACGGGCAGATCAAGATCGAGATGCACTTCCTTCCCGACATCTACGTCACCTGCGACGTCTGCGGCGGCAAGCGCTACAACCGGGAAACGCTGCAGGTCCACTACAAGGGGAAGTCCATCGCCGACATCCTGGCTCTGACCGCCGAGCAGGCGCTGGAGGTCTTCGCCAACATCCCGTCGATCGCCAACATCTGCGGCACGCTCGTGCAGGTCGGCCTCGGATACATCCAGCTCGGGCAGTCCTCGACGACGCTGTCGGGCGGCGAGGCGCAGCGGGTCAAGCTCGCGCGCGAGCTGGCGCGCCGCTCCACCGGCCGCACGCTCTACCTCCTGGACGAGCCCACGACCGGCCTCCACTTCGACGACATCAAGAAGCTGCTCGGCGTCCTGCGCTCCCTGACGGAGAAGGGGAACACGGTCATCGTCATCGAGCACAACCTCGACGTGATCCGCACCGCCGACTGGATCGTCGACCTCGGCCCCGAGGGGGGCGACGCCGGCGGCGCGATCGTGGCGGAGGGTACCCCGGAAGACGTGGCGGCCGTGCGCTCCTCCTACACCGGCCAGTTCCTGCGCCGCGCCCTCGCCTCCGAAAAGAAGCGCGCGAATGCATAAGCATCTCTCCCCGGGGTGAGGGCGCTGGTTCCTACGCCGCTACTCCTCGCTTACTCGCGCCTGCCTCTCATGGCCGCTCCCACGGCCAGGCCAACCCGCAAACCCGACCCCTCCTCCTCCCCTCGACTTCTCCGGTACCTGGGAGCTCGACGAAAAAATGAGTCTCCGCGTCTCCTCCGCCATGAAAGGCGCCGTGCTCTCCGTCACGCAGAAGGGGGATCGCATCTGGATCTCCCCGGTGCAGACGCCGGACAAGGCCAGGTCCCCGATCCTGGCCGAGGAGATCGTCGCCGACGGGCGCGCCTACGAGAAGACCCTCGGCCCCGCGGGGAAGGGGCTCGTCACGGCGGGCTGGGCCGGGGACGGGAAGTCGCTCTGGATCGAGGTGCAGGCGGGCCCGCCGGAGGAGCCGAGGGCCGCCGTCCAGAGGAGCATCTGGAAGCTGTCCGAAGACCGGACCGTCTGGGTCCGCGAGAGCGTCTCGCTGTCGAAGGGGAGCGCGAAGAGCGCCCGCCTCGTGTTTCGCAAGAAAGCGGCGGAAAAGAAATGAAAGACCTGCAACCCGAGCCCTGGCGTGTCAAGGTCGTCGAGCCGATCCGGCGCATCGGCCGGGACGCGCGGGAGGCCCGCCTGCGCGAGGCGGGCTACAACGTGTTCGGCATCGCCTCCGAGGACATCTTCATCGACCTCCTGACCGATTCGGGAACTTCCGCGATGTCCGATTCGCAGTGGGCGGGACTGATGCGCGGCGACGAGTCGTACGCGGGGGGCCGCAACTTCTATCATTTCGAGCGGACCGTCCGCGAGATCTTCGGAATGCCGTACGTCATCCCGACCCACCAGGGGCGGGTCGCGGAGAACCTCCTCTTCTCGACCATCCTGAAGCCCGGCGACATCGTCCCCAACAACACCCACTTCGACACGACGCGCGCCAACATCGAGGTCAACGGCGGCACCGCCGTGGACTTCGTCATCCCCGAGGGGAAGCACGCGAAAGGGCGTCACCCCTTCAAGGGGAACATGGACCTGCGCCGGCTCGAGGAGTGTCTCGCCGGCAATCCGGGCAGGGTCCCGGTCGTGATGTTGACGCTGACCAACAACTCCGGCGGCGGTCAGCCCGTCTCGCTCGAGAACGTGCGCGGGACGCACGACCTGTGCAAGCGCTACGGCGTTCCCCTCCTGATCGACGCCTGCCGCTTCGCCGAGAACGCCTGGTTCATCAAGGAGCGGGAGCCGGGACAGAATCGGCGCCCGATCCCGGAGATCGTGCGCGAGATCTTCGATCTCTCCGAGGGCTGCACGATGAGCGCCAAGAAGGACGGCCTCGCCAACATCGGCGGGTTCCTGGCGCTGCGCGATGAAACCTGGGTCGAACGCTTGAAGAACAAGCTCATCCTGATCGAGGGGTTCCCGACGTACGGAGGCCTGGCGGGACGCGATCTCGAGGTGGTGGCGATCGGGTTGCGCGAGGTGCTGGAGGAGGATTACCTCTCCTTCCGCGTCGGCCAGGTGACGGCCTTCGGCGAGGCCCTCGTCGCGGCGGGCGTGCCGGTCGTCGAGCCGATCGGGGGGCACGCGGTGTACATCGACGGGCGCGCCTTCGCGCCGCACCTGCCGCCCGAGAGCTATCCCGCGCAATCGCTCACGATCGCGCTCTACCTCGAGGGGGGGATCCGCGCCGTCGAGATCGGCGGCGTCATGTTCGGGCGTCCGGACCCGAAGCGCCCGGGGCACGAGACGCTCCCGGACCTCGACCTCGTGCGCCTGGCCGTGCCGCGCCGCGTCTACACGAACACGCATCTCGAGTACGTCGCCGGGGTCGTCATCGAGCTGCACCGGAATCCCGAGAAGCTGCGGGGCGTCCGCATCGTGCACCAGGCCCGGTGCTCCGGCACTTCACCGCCCGGTTCGAGCTGATCGAGCCGTAAGGCGTGAGGCGTAAGGCGTGAGGCGAAGCTCCCGGGCCTGGCGCGCCTTACGCCTTACGCCTGACGCCTCACGAAATGCCTTCGAAGCAAACGACACCGGAGACGCCGGGCGCAAGTTACAATTTCTCTTCGATGATCACCGGCTACAACACCGACGTCCCTCACAACGACCGGGTGTTTCACATCCAGACGGAGGACAAGGGGGAGACGGCTCCCGAGATCGAGTCCCTCGTCTACGTGGGGGGCGAGATTCTCGCGACGAAGAAGACGTCTTACGCGGAGGCGGTCAAGAATGGCCGGGACGACCGCGCCGTCCAGGAGATCCTCGCGCAGCAGCACCAGACGATGATCGCCGCGATCCAGAGGGGCCGGTTCGACGCCCCGGACGGCTCGGTGCGAGTCCCGGAAGGCATGACGGCGGCCCGAGGAGAGAACGGCGGCGCCCCCGCCGGCTCGGGGGAGCAGTTGACGGCGGGAGACCGCGCGCTCGACCAGCTCATCGTGGAATACCTGGCCACCCGGTTGAACGACGAGCAGATCGACTGCTCCTTCACGCCCGTTCCCGACTTCGTTTCCGGACGTGAGACCGCGATGCGGGTCCGGGCCCAGTCCTCGCAGTCGCGGCAGCCGATCGCCGGCGCCTCGATCCAGATCCGAGTCCTCTCCGCCTCGGGTAAGGGCAGGCTCGTCTTCCAGGGCACGACCGGCGCCGACGGCGCATGCCCCGTGTCCTTTCCCGTGCCGGCGCTCCCGCGCGGCTCCGCGGCCGCGGTCATCCGCGTCGCGTCCCCGATCGGCTCGACCGAGTTCAAGTTCCCCGTCCGGAGCGGAACGTGAGCGGAGAGATCCGCGTGCGCGTCAACGGCGAAGAGCTCGCGCTCCCCGAGGGCGCCTCCCTCTCGCACCTGCTCGAGAAGCTCAAGGTCTCCATCCCGCGCTGCGCCGTCGAGCGCAACCGCGAGATCGTGCCGAAGTCCTCGTACGGCTCACTCCCCCTCGCCGAGGGGGACATTCTCGAGATCGTAGAACTCGTCGGCGGAGGCTGACCGTCGTCTCCCGGCGCCGCGACCGGGGCTTCTCCCTCTCCCTCCGGGAGAGGGAAGGGGTGAGGGCGCTGATTTCACCGACACTTCTCTTGCCGCACCGAGCCGGATCGTCTATCCTCCGCGTTCCCGTGGGCCGTTAGCTCAATTGGTAGAGCAAGAGACTCTTAATCTCTAGGTTGTAGGTTCGAGTCCTACACGGCTCACCACCGTCGCTCCGCGCTTGCTCGCGATCTGCGCCTTCGGCGCACCGGCGGGCGACTCGGCCGGATGCGGCCTCGATCGCCCGCCTGATCGCGAGCAAGCGCTCCGCTCCCGCGGCGCGAGGCTCCTCCTCGCCTTCGCTCGGAGACTCCTCGCGCCGCGAAGGAGCCGGCGCTTCGCGCCGGCGCTGATTGCGTCACTTGTTCTCGGCTGTAGGGGAGGCGCTTGCGCCTCCCGCCTCTCGTCACTCCGCGACCGGGGTCCGGCCATGCTCCCGCCCTGTCATCCTGAGCGAAACGAAGGATCTGCCCCCGTCGCTCCGCGCTTGCGCCGCGATCTGCGCCCTGCGGGCGCACCGGCGGGCGGCTCGGCCGGATGCGGCCTCGACCGCCCGCCTGATCGCGAGCAAGCGCTCCGCTCCCGCGGCGCGAGGCTCCTCCTCGCCTTCGCTCGGAGACTCCTCGCGCCGCGACCGGGGCCGGGCACGAGGGCCCGTCTCGCCACAACGTGTGCCTAGAAGGCACACGTTGTGCTACACTCCCTGCGGGTGAAGTACTTTGTCTGGGACGAGGCGAAGAATGAAAAACTCAAGACCGAACGCGGCATCGGGTTCGAGGAAATCGTCTTCCACATCGAGCGCGGCGACGTCCTCGACATCCTCGAACACCCGAACCGGGAGCGGTACCGCGGCCAGCGGATCCTTGTTGTCCGGCGTGACGACTACGTCTATCTGGTGCCGTTCGTCGAGGACGAGAGGCTGGTTTTCCTGAAGACGATCATCCCGAGCCGCAAGGCGACGAAGCAGTACCTGGGAAAGGAGCCTGAAAACCATGAAGCTTGATGAGAATGAAAAGCGGATTCTCGATTCTGTCGAGCGCGGCGAATGGCGATCGGTGAAGGGCGCGAAGCGGGACCGGAGCCGATACGCTCGTTACGCTACGGCAACGTTTCGGAAGGATCGCCGTCTCAACATCCGCATCTCCAGCAAGGACCTGGAGGCGATCCAGAAGCGCGCCATCGAGGAGGGACTCCCGTACCAGACGCTGATCGCGAGTCTGCTGCACAAGTACGCGTCGGGACGTCTGCGCGAGGCCTGAGGGCTGCGCGGCGCCGCTGAAGGCTCAGGGGTCAACCACCCGCGCTCTGTAAGTCCCGGCCGTGGCGTCGGGTCGGCACTTGGAACTTCTGACGTGCGATTCCTCTTCACGACGATCATCGGCGCCCGGCGATGGGTGAGAGGATGTGCGGTTGAGTTCGAGGCGAACGAGCGAGACGGGCGGCCGGTTCCCTTATCTTCCCCTGCCGCCTCCGCCTCCGTGGGCCATTCCTCCGCCTCCGTGGCTTCCTCCGCCGCCGGAGCGCGCGATGGGGGCGCGGCCGGCCGAGCCGCCGCCGCCGGAGAAGGCGGGACGGCTGAAACCGCCGGAGTTGCCTGCGGGGCGGGTGATCGGGGCGCGGCCGACCGTGGAGCCGGGATAGCCGCGGCCGCCTGAGAAGCCGGGGCGGGTGATCGGGGCGCGAGCGACCGTGGAGCCGGAATAGCCGCGGCCGCCGGAGAAGCCGGGACGGCTGACCACGCCGGGGGTGCCGTAGCCGCGAGAGGCCCGGTCCAGGCCGCGCGTCGGCATCGTGGTGCGTCCGAGATCGCCGCGGCCGACGATTGCGCTTCTCGGCTGGCGGGATGCCGGGAGAAGCTGTTGCTTGCCAGGGTGGGACGCTGGCGCCAGGCCTGACCGTCAGCCAGGTTGCCGCCGTTTCCGCGGGATGATCCCCGGGAGAGCCTCCGTGGCCGTCGCCGTGGTGACCGCCACCGCCTCCGTCGTGCCCGTGCCCATGGCCGTCGTGGCCGTGGCCGTGATGATCGTGGTGGTGGCCGAAGAAAACGCCCGCGTCGACGAAGAACCAGGCGGGGTAGTAGGGATAGTAGCCGCCGTAGTACGGGTAGTAGTAGCCGCCGTAATACGGGTAGTCGCTGTAATAGGAGGCGTAGTCGCTGACGGGAGGCGGAAGACGGCATAGGTGCCGCCGTCGTCGTAGCCGCTGTCGTAGACAGGGGCGGGGTTCGAATAGGCCGGTACGGGAACAGTCTCGCCCTCATCGGAGGCGTACGTGGCGCTCTCGACCGTGCCATCGTTGGAAGCCCTCACGTCGATCGCCGTCAGGTAGAGGATCACGCTCTGGCTCACGCCCGATTCCCGCAGCCAGGCGAGACGGTCGGCGGGCATGGCGGAGGGGAGGTCAGCGCGATGGGCCTTCGCGAAGGCGAGGACGGTCTCGTCCGCGAGCCCGGCCTTCGTCATCCGGACGATTTCGTTCAGAACAGCAGCGGAGTCATGGGGCTGGGTGTGGGCCTCCGGCGGAGCCTCCTTCCCCGAGTCCCTGGCGGCGGTCGAGGCGGGACGCGCGGGTTTGGTGGAAGACTGGACGGGGGAAGATGCCGCCTTCTCCTTCGCCGGCCGCGACAACATCTCGCGGATCACGTTTTCCGTTACCCCCTCCTTCTTCAGCCGGGCCGTGTCGTCGGCGGTCAGGACGAAGCGGGAGTCGGTGACCCGGATCACCTTGATGATCTCCTGGTCCGAGTACTTCTCCTGCGTCAGCCGGATCACGTCGAAGACGGATATCGCGTAGAGCGAAACGGGAAAGAGCACGAGGAAGAGGATGAGGGCAGGAATCGCTCGGACGATGGGCTTCATAGGCCTTGCTCCTGGAGAGGCAAATAGTTTAACAGCATATCGACAGCCGGCATTCCGCCGGATATACGGGCCGGGACGGGCAAACCGTTTAGTTCATTGCCAGTTGTCCGAGAGGGGGTCCCAGAAGGGGCCCGTGAGGCCGATCGCGGCGAAGACCGACACCATCTCGTCGGGGCCGGGGCGCCGGGACTCGACGGTCAACCGGTTGGCGTACCACGCCACGGCGAGCTGCCAGAGCTGATCGAGACTCACGACCGGGCGTCGCGGAGTACCGCGCGACTCGCACCAGCGGTTGACCGTCTCTTCCGACCGGAAGAGCAGCATGGTCTCTCAGGTGTAGACGATGTCTTCCCACCAGCGGGCCGCGGGGACGGCGAAATGAGCGATATGAGTCCCTGCGATCGGGCGGCCGCCCCGGACTTCGAGCGTCAGGGGCTCGCCGGTGAAACCGTCGGAGGCGGGGATGACGGCGTCCGCGTGGAGAGCGGCCGGGATGCCGTAGGCGTCCCAGACGCAATTGGCGTAATAGCGCTTCCCCAGAGCGTCCACGGGGAACGGCGTCGGGACGCCGGAAAAGGGGGGCGCCATCCGGATCCGGGTCGGATCGCCGGGCTCGGGAACGAGGAGGCGCCTGGCGTGAAGACGGGCGAACGCCGCCCGCACCTCGCTCTCGGGAAATCCTGTCGCGGACGCTACGTTTCCGGAATCCGGCGCTCCGCCCGTCTCCGCGATCGCGCGGTAGATCGTCAGCTTGACGGTCGTATCGAAATCCGTGGTCATCGCCGGAGTGCCGTCAGGAATCGGCGGGTCGATCCTAATCCCTTTCCGGGGGAGATCCCGCTGGAGCAGGCCCGGGGTGGCGCCGAGTCAGTTGAGGACGATGTCGTCGAAGAGGGTGTAGGTCGGGTCAGCCGAATAGTCGTCGTCGTGGCTGGTCAGGGTGAGCGTGTAGCTGTGACCCGCGGTCACCGAGGCCGTGACGTTGACCCAGGAGGCGTTGGTGGCGCAGGTCTTCGGGAGGACCGTCGCCGTCGTGCCCGTCGTGTTGTCCTTCAGGGTGATGGTCGCCCAGTCGTACGTGACCGTGTCCGGGCAGGTGCCCTTTCGCCAGATGGAGAGCTGCGTCTTGCCGGCCGGCACCGTGAAGGTCTGGACGATGTTGCTGTCGCCGTTGGTCGGGCTCGTGCCGCCGGCCCGGGCGCAGGACGTCCCGCCCAGGCAGCCGGTGGTCACGATCGCCGTCGCGGCTCCCGAGGTGGTCCAGCCGGCGAAGGCCGACTCGAAGCCGCCGTTGGTGAGCCCACCGGGCGGAGGCCCCAGGGTCGTCACGGCGACGTCGTCGAACAGCGTGTACGTCGCGTCGCCCGTGTAATTGTCGTCGTGGCTCGTCAGGGTCAACGTGTAGGAGTGCCCGGCCAAGACCGCGCGGTTGACCTGGGTCCAGGCGTTCGTGGTGCAGATCTTCGGCAGGATGGTGCTCGTCGTGGCCGCCGTGTTGTCTCTCAACGTCGCGAGCGCCCAGTCGTACGTGACGGAGTCGGGGCAGGTCTCCTTGTACCAGAAGGTCAGTCCTGTGGCGC
Source organism: uncultured Acidobacteriota bacterium (assembly GCA_963782815.1). Classification (GTDB taxonomy): domain Bacteria; phylum Acidobacteriota; class Thermoanaerobaculia; order UBA5066; family Gp7-AA6; genus JAWOLE01. Next base: position 59,661 of record CAWALG010000005.1, read on the forward strand.
CCGCCGGAGCCGTGAACGTCTGGGTGATGGAGCTGTCCCCGTTGGTCGGAGCGGGACTGGTCCCCAGCTTCGCGCAGGAGGTTCCGCCATGGCACCCGGTGCTGACGACCGATTCCGACGCGCCCGTGGAGGTCCAGCCGGAGAGATTCCCCGCCTCGAAGGTGCCGTTGACGATCGCGCCTTCGCCTCCTCCTCCGGACGCCGTCACCGTCAGCGAAAGCGTGGCCGCGTGGGATCCCGAGGTCGCCGTGCCGTTGACTGACAGGGTGTATGTGCCGGCCGCCGCCGTGCTCGAGGCCGTGATCGTCAGCGTCGAGCTGCCGCCCGACGTGACCGACGACGGGTTCGAGGACGTCGTGACACCGGACGGCTGGCCGGTGACGGTCAGGCCGATCGTCTGGGCGCTGCCGGAAATGATCGCGGTGCTCACAGTCGAAGCGCCGGAAGAGCCCTGCGAGACCGAAAGGGCGCTCGGGTTCAGCGAGAGGGAGAAGTCGCTGGCCGCCGGCGCGCGCGAGACGATGCAGTCGTTGGCGATATTGGAGAACTCCTTCTGGACGGTGTAGGTCACGCCGTCTCCGCCCACGATCGTTCCCTGCTGCGCGTTGCAGATGTCGCCGATCTCGCCGTTGGTGTTGTCGTACCAGGCGAGCGGAGGGCCGAGCGCCGTTGCGAGGCCGACTTCGGGGTCCGTGATCGCCTCGACGAGCTCGTGCGACGCGACGGAGGTGTAGTTGCCGAAAGCGGTCCCGCTGCCGCAGCCTGTCTCGCACCCGGAACCCGGCTGCATGTCGGGAAAGACTCCGTAGTAGAACTCGCCGAAGGGGCCGCTGCCGATCGTCCCGTGGTAGGCGCAGAAGCCGCCCGACGAGCAGGAGCTCGAACCTCCCTGCGTGATGACCTTCCCGTGCGGGAAATAGACCATGTAAACGGTGTTGGGGTTGCCGGCCGCGTCGCGCGCGGGGGCCGGAAGATGGCCGGCGCTCATCTGCGCGACGAGCTCCGACTGGATCTGGGTGTCGCTGATGGTGGAACCGTTGTTGGCGGCCGATGGCGTGATCGTGACTCGCGAGAGAAAAGACCCTCGGCCGATGGTCTGGTTTGTCCCTCCCGAGGCGGGCGCGTTGTATTCCGTCAGCCAATCGACGTAAGGACTGTTGAGGACCTGCTCGAAGAAGCTGGACATCGACGGAGAACCCGCGCTCGTAACCTGCGGCAGGAAACTGCCGCTCCCGTAGACCACGAGGACAACCTGCGCGTTGGAGATGACCCGGCCGCCGAAGTAGGTCAGGCGCGCCCCCGCCGGGGCCGCGTTGGGGTTGGGAATGAACGCTCCTCCCATCCAGATGTGTCCCGGCCTGTACTGTCCGTGCAGGAGACCCGGGCCGTTGGCCCGCGGCGGCCCGTCGTTCGCCTGCGCGGCGAGCGGGGCCGCGGCGAAGAGAACGGAGAGAGCGGCCACAGCGAGAGAAAGGCGAACGAGGCCTCTGACGGAGGAAACTGCGCGGGCCATCAACTCAACTCCTTCTCTGGCTCCTCGAGGCGAGCACGCCGACGAGACCGAGTCTGCAGGGAGATATGACTGGCGTCCAACGACGATCATAGGCCCGATCTGATGCACCTTGCTCATGGGACGGCGTGGCCGGAGGCCGCATGCTCTCCGGGGAGGACTGCATGCCTCAATACCGGATCGCGTGGCTTCCCGGCGACGGCGTCGGGCGGGAGGTCATGGACGCGACGCGCCTGGTCCTCGATGCCGTGCGCCTCGACGCGGACTACCAACCCGGAGACATCGGCTGGGAGTTCTGGCGCCGCGAAGGGGACGCGTTTCCGACCCGGACGATCGAGCTGTTGAAGAACGTGGACGCGGCTCTCTTCGGGGCAGTCACGTCGAAACCGAAAGCGGCCGCGGAAGCCGACCTCGTCCCGGAGCTGAAGGGCAAGGGTCTCTCCTACCGCTCGCCGGTCGTGCGGATGCGGCAGCTCTTCGATCTGTACGTCTGCCTGAGGCCCTGCAAGACGTATCCGGGAAACCCGCTCAACTTCCGGGAAGGGCTCGACCTCGTCGTCTTCCGTGAGAACACGGAGGACCTGTACGCCGGCGTCGAGTTCTCACCGGTCCCGGCGGAGGTCTCCGCGATCCTCGCGAAGCTTTCCCCGGCGTTCGCTCCGTTCCAGACGCTCGTCCGCGGACGAATTCGCCGTCTCCTGCAAGATCAACACGCGCAAGGGATCCGCGCGGATCGCCCGCGCGGCCTTCGAGTTCGCGAAGTCGAACGGTCGCAAGAGAGTGACGATCGTCCACAAGGCGAACGTCGTCCGCGCGGCCGACGGGCTCTTCCTCGAGGAGGCGCGGAAGGTCGCGGCGGAGTACCCGGGCATCCGGACGGACGAGGCGAACGTGGACGCCATCTGCATGTGGCTGCTGAAGGACCCCGCGAGCTACGACGTCCTCGTCGCGCCGAACCTCTACGGCGACATCATCTCGGACCTCTGCGCCCAGATGGTCGGAGGGCTGGGCTTCGCCGCCTCCGGGAACATCGGCGAGAAGCTCGCGGTCTTCGAGCCGTCGCACGGCTCGGCGCCGAAATACGCCGGCCAGAACAAGGTCAACCCGATCGCGACGATCCTCGCCGCGAAGATGATGCTCGACTGGCTCGGCGAGGACGCCAAGGGGCGCGCCGTCGAGGCGGCCGTCGCGAAGGTGCTCCGGGAGGGCAAGGTCCGGACCTACGACATGGGAGGCGCCTCGACCTGCCTCGGGATGGGCGAAGCCGTCGCGCAAGCGCTTCCCATGGATTGAAAGGAAAGAATCATGAACAAGAGTCTCGTCTTGAAGAACGCCATCCTCGCGCGGCGCGCGGTCGTCGTGCCGGGCTGCCACGACGCGTTCAGCGCGAAGGTCATCGAAAAGGCCGGTTTCGAGGCGATCCAGGTGTCGGGCTTCGGCCTCGCCGCCTCGCTCCTGGGAAAGCCCGACGTCGGCCTCGTCCCGATGAAGGACGTCCTCGACCTGACCTGGAACATCGCGCAGGCGGTCTCGATCCCCGTCATGGCCGACGTGGACACGGGCGGCGGCAACGCCGTCAACGCCGCGTGGATCACGGAGCGGCTCGTCGCGATGGGTGTGGCGGGCATGAACATCGAGGACCAGGTCTTCCCGAAGCGGTGCGGCCACATGGCCGGCAAGGAAGTGATCCCGGCCGAGGAGATGGCCGGAAAAGTCCGTGCCTGCGCGAGCGTCCGCGACAGGTTCGATTGCGCCTTCGTCATCAACGCCCGGACGGACGCCTACGCGGTTCACGGCCTCGACGAGGCGATCCGCCGCTGCAACCTGTATCTCGCGGCCGGGGCCGACCTGGCCTTCATCGACGGGATCCGGACCCGGCGCGACATCGAGAAGGCGGCCGCCGCGCTCACGGGACCGCTCTCCGTCAACCAGATGGACGGGATCACCGGCATGAAGACCGAGCTCGTGCCGATCCCGGAGCTGAAGAAGCTCGGCATCGGCCGCGTCTCGATCCCGGTGGCGTCGATCCTGGTCGCGCACCGGGCGCTCCTCGATTTCTTCCGGGCGCTGAAGGCGTCGCCGACGGGTCTGCTCGAAGGGCGAACCGATCTCGTGACGAGCTTCAAGGAGTTCACCGACTTCGTCGGCCTTCCGGAGTACCGGGCCCTGGAGGAAACCTTCCTGCCGAAGGAGCGGGTCGAGACGAAGTACCAGGGCGCGGCCGCCATCGTCGGCGCCGCCGTCGAGGTCTGACGTGGGCGCCACGGCCGTCGAAAAGATCCTCGCGCGCGCCTCGGGCCGCGCCGGCGTCCGCGCGGGCGACGTCGTCGAGCCGCGGGTCGACCTCGCGATGTCGCACGAGAACGCGGCTCTCGTGATCAACCAGTTCCGCGAGATCTACGAGGGCACCGGCCTGCCGGCCCGGCCGTGGGACCCTTCGAAGATCGCGATCATCTTCGACCACCGGGTCCCGGCGGAGTCCGCGAAGACCGCCACGAACCAGAAGCGCGTGCGGGCGTTCGTCGCCGAGCACGGCATCGCGAAGTTCCACGACATCCGCGGCGACACGGGCGGCATCTGCCACCAGGTCCTCCCCGAGCGAGGCTACGTGAGGCCGGGCATGGTCGTCGTCGGCACCGATTCGCACACCACGAGCCACGGCGCGCTCGGCGCGTTCGCGTTCGGGATCGGCGCCACGGAAATGGCGAGCGTCTGGGCGCTCGGGACCGCCGTCAACGTCGAGGTGCCCTCCACGATCCGGGTCTCGGTCGAGGGGACCTTTCCCGATTTCGTCGGGCCGAAGGACCTGATCCTCCATCTCATCGGCCTTCTCACGGCGCAGGGAGCGAACTTCCGCGTCCTCGAGTTCTCGGGCGGGACGATCGAACGCCTCTCGACCTCGGGCCGCCTCGTCCTGTGCAACATGTCGGTCGAGGCGGGCGCCACGTCGGGCATCGTGCCGGGCGACGCGGAGACGGTCCGCTACCTGCGCGACACGGCGCACGTGAGCGAGCCGATCGAGCTCGTGGCGAGCGACCCGGACGCGGAGTACGAGAGGGCCGTCGCGATCGACGTGACGAATCTGCCGCCGCTCGTCGCCTGCCCGCACACGGTGGACAACGTGAAGCCCGTGACGGCGGTGGCGGGGACGCGCGTTCACCAGGTCGTCATCGGCTCGTGCACGAACGGGCGGCTGGACGACCTCGCCCAGGCGGCGCGCATCGTGCGCGGGCGCCGGGTGGCCGACGGGACGCGCATGCTCGTCTTCCCGGCCTCGGCGCGCATCTACATGCAGGCGCTCCGGCTCGGTTACCTGAACGACTTCCTGGCGGCCGGCGCCGTCGTGATGAACCCGGGGTGCGGCCCGTGCCTCGGCATCCACGAGGGGGCGCTGGGAGACGGCGAGACGGCGATCTCGACGACGAACCGGAACTTCAAGGGGAGGATGGGGAACCCGTCCGCCGAGGTCTACCTCTCCTCGCCGGTCGTGGCGGCCGCGTCGGCCCTGACCGGCGTCATCACCGACCCGAGAAAGGAGCGCTGACATGCCGCGCGTGATCCTCAATCTCGGCGACGACGTCTCGACCGACGTCATCTACCCCGGGCGCTACATGGCCACCGTCCTCCCGGACGAAACGCCCGCGCACGCCTTCGCGGACCATGAGGCCTTCCAGGCGGCGCTCGCCGCCGGCGCGATTGCGCCCGGCTCGGTCATCGCGGCCGGAGGAAACTTCGGCTGCGGCTCCTCCAGAGAGCAGGCGGTCTCGTGCCTCAAGGGGCACGAGCTCACGATCGTCGCGCGGAGCTTCGCCCGGATCTTCCTGCAGAACGCGATCAACCTCGGCCTCAGGGTCGTCCTGGCTCGTTCGTTCGAAGCGAACGAAGGAGACGAGTTGGCCTTCGAAGATGTCCGCGTCCTCGACCTGACCTCGAAACGCGCTTTCGAGATCGAGCCGCTGCCGAAGGCGCGGCAGGCGATCATCGACGCGGGCGGCCTCGTGCCGTACACGCGAGCGCGCCTCGTCGCGACGCAGGGCGCCCACGGCGCTCCGCGGGAGACGTCTCCGCAGCCCTGAATCAGGAGAGGTATCGTTTCCACGTGAAGGCGCAACGGGAAGGGAAGCCGACCGCGGCGCCGACCCCCGTCCGCGGCATCTCTCTCGTCGGGACTCCGGCCCGGAACAAGGGCACGGCGTTCTCGGACGAGGAGCGGACCCGGCTCGGGCTTCACGGCCTGCTCCCGCCACGCGTCGAGTCGCTGGACGAGCAGGTCGGCCGCGCCTACCAGGCATACCTCGTGAAGCGGACCGACCTTGGGCGGCACATCTCCCTCCGGGCGCTGCAGGACACGAACGAAGTTCTCTTCTACGGCCTGCTGCTCGACCACATCGAGGAGATGACGCCGATCGTCTACACGCCGGTGGTCGCCCGGGCGTGCCAGCGTTTCAGCAACATCTACCGGCGGCCGCGCGGCCTCTTCGTCTCGTATCCGCTTCGCGACCGGATCCCCGAGCTGCTGCGAAACCGTCCGAATCGCGAGGTGGACATCATCGTCGTCACGGACGGCGAGCGCGTCCTGGGCATCGGCGATCAGGGCGTCGGCGGCCTCGGAATTTCGATCGGGAAGCTTTCGCTCTACGTGCTCATCGGCGGCATCCCCCCGGCGCGGACGCTTCCGATCGTGCTCGACGTGGGAACCAACAACCCGGAGCTCCTGCGCGATCCCGAGTACCTCGGCTGGCGCCACGAGCGCGTGACCGGCGCCGAATACGACGACTTCATCGACCGGTTCGTGAAGGCCGTCAAGGAGGAGCTTCCCGACTCGTGCCTGCAGTGGGAGGACTTCGCCACCCCCCACGCGCGCCCGATCCTGGAGCGCTATCGCGACGAGCTGCTCACGTTCAACGACGACATCCAGGGCACGGCCGCCACGGCGCTCGGCGCGATCATGAGCGCCCTTCGCGTGACCGGCCGCAGCCTCAGGGACCAGCAGATCGTGTTCCTGGGCGGCGGCTCGGCCGCCATCGGCGTCGCCGACAGCCTGCGCGAAGCCATGGAAGCCGAGGGGCTCACTCAGACGGAAGCGCTCAGCCGGTTCTTCATCGTCGACAAGGACGGCCTCCTCCACACCGGGCGCACCGACCTCACGCGCGAGCAGCGCCTCTACGCGCAGCCGGCCGGCCGCATCGCCGGCGGCGGTCTCGGCCTCGCCGACGTGATCGGCAGCGTGAACGCGACGATACTCATCGGCCTCTCCACGGCCGCCGGCGCCTTCACCGAGAACATCGTCCGGGAGATGGCGAGAAAGACGGAGCGGCCCGTCATCTTCCCGCTCTCGAATCCGACCGAGCGGTGCGAAGCGAAGGCGGAGGACCTGATCCGATGGACGGATGGCCGCGCGCTCGTGGCCACCGGCTCGCCCTCCGCGCCGGTCTCGTGGAATGGCCGGACGTTTCCGATCGCCCAGTGCAACAACGTGTATATCTTTCCCGCGGTCGGGCTGGGCGTGGTGGCCTCGCGCGCCCGCCGGATTTCGGACGAGATGCTGCTCGCGGCCGCCCGCGCGCTGGCGGAGACTTCACCCGCATTGAAAGACCCGAACGGTCCGCTCCTTCCCGGCCTGAGAGACCTCCGCTCGAAGGTCGTCGAGATCGCCCTGGCCGTGGGCCTGGAGGCTCAGCGGGCCGGCCTCGCGCCAAAGACGACGCCCGAGGCGCTGCGCGAGCGCATCGTCGCGAGCCAGTGGTCGCCGGGATACGAAATGGGATGAAGGACGACCGCTGCACCCTCCCGATCGCGTACCTCACCGCCCACTAGCTGTTAAACTAGTGTGGGATGTCTTCCTGGGGGGTGGAGATGAAAACAGCGACGCGTCGGACACACGTGGTGCTTCCTTCCGGAGTTATCTCGGCGATTGACGCGGCCGTCGGACGGCGCGGGCGCAGCCGGTTCATCCTTCAGGCTGCCGAGCGGGAGCTCAAGCGCCTCGCCCAGGCAAAGGCTCTCCGATCCGCCGCCGGGTCGTGGGGCGACCGGGATCACCCCGAGCTTCGGGAAGGAAGCGGTGTCTGGGTAAAGCGGATCCGTTCGGACGGGAGAGCGGCGCCTGGCGAGAACGACGCGCAGGCGCCGGTGAGCACGTATCTCCTGGACACCTCGGTCCTCGTGGACGCGCTCCGGGGAGTCCGCGGCCGGAGCCGAACATCTCGAGCGGCTCGTCCAGGACGGGCACCTGCTCGCGTGCTCCGCCATCACGGTCGCGGAGATCTTTGCCGGAATGAGACCGAAGGAGCGCCGAAGCAACGGTCACGCTCCTCGACAGCCTCGAGCACTACGACATCACCAGGCCCATCGCCGAACGGGCCGGCCTCCTGCGCCGAGAATGGTCCGCGCGGGGAAAGACGCTTGCCCTGCCCGATCTCCTCATCGCCTCCGTCGCCTTTCCCGTGAGCGGAGAGCGTCAGTTGGCGGGGCCTTGAGTTTGCGGAGCTGCTCGGCGCCGTTGGTGTTGGCGGGATTCAGGGCAAGAGACTTCTCGTAGCTGGCGATGGCGCGGTCGCGCTGGCCGTCGGCGGCGTAGGCCTCGCCGAGGCTGTCGTGGACGTTCCATGAGGCGGGGAAGTCCGCGGCGTTCTTCTCGAAGACCGCGATCGCTTCCTTCGTCTTTTTCTTTGCGAGGAGCCAGTAGCCGACGCGGTTGACCTGTTGCTCGGTCAAGGCCGGGCGATCGCGGCTTGGCTGGAGCGGCGACGGCGGGCTCTCCGCGGGCCAGGATGTCCTTGAACCAGGTTCTGGCGGGTGAGTCCCAGCGCTCGTAGTCGAGCCACGCGAAGGCCGGGTGATGCCCGCCGAGGGCCGCCGCGACGATGTCCGGGATGATGCCGTGGCCGCCGAGACTGTTGGTGAAGACGACGACGCCGAGCCTCTGCTTCGGGAAACCGACGGCGTAACAGTGGAAGCCGCTGCCGCCGTTGTCGCCCCAGTGCCAGATCGAGGGGCCGTCTTCCGTCTCCTGCACGCCCCAGCCGAGTCCCCAGCCGATCTCCCGCGAGAGGCGCCCGGTCGGCTTGGTGTTGACGCAGTTCTGGCACCCTTCGTCCACGTGGATCTGAGGATGGATCATCTGCGCGGCCGTCTCCTTCCGGAGTCCCGTGCCGTCGAGGACGGCCGCGAGGAAGCGCGCGTAATCGAGCGCGGTCGTATGGAGGGTGGCCGCCGCGTTCGCCTCCGCGGGACGGCGCAGGCCGCGCGGGCTGCCGAACGGCGTCGTGCCCCATCGCCTTGCGCCCGTCGAAGCGGTCCTGCCAGTGGTAGCTGCTGCTCGTCATCCGCAGCGGTTCGAAGACCAGGCGCCGCGCCAGGGCTTCGAGAGTCTCCCCGGTCCGGTTCTCGACGGCTTTCTGCAGATAGACGAACCCCTCGCCCGAGTAGCTGAATCTCTCGCCCGGATCGAAGTGGATCTTGAGCGGCTGCCCGTCCGGGCGCCAGTTCGGGAAACCCGTGGTGTGCGACAGCGCGCGGCGCGCGGTGATCGAGCGGAGCCTCGGGTCCTCCACGTAGTCTCCGGGAAGAGACTTCTGCAGAGGAGCGTCGAGGTCGAGCCGCCCCGCGTCGACGAGCTTCAGGACGGCGTACGCGAAGACCGGCTTGGAGAGCGAAGCCGCCTCGAAGATCGTGTCGTCGTCCACGGGAACGCCCGTGCCCGCGTCCCGGAGCGCCGAAGGCCCGGTGGTAAACGACATGTCCGTCCCGCACGACGGCGAGGGAAAGACCCGGCACGTCTCCGTCCTTCATGAGACGCGGCACGAGGCGCTCGAGCGAGGCCAGCTCGTCCTTCGTCGGCGCGCGGACCTTGCCGGCGAGAGGAGCACTGTCCGGCGCCGCCGCGAGCGCCGCCGCGAAGAGAAGCCCCGCGCCGGCGTCGACCCGCCGGGTGTCTTCATGTCCGTATCTACGTTCGCGGCTGCGGCCGGGTTTCGGGGCCGACGAGCAGATCCGATCCCTTCACTCGGGATGGCAGAGCGACGCCCGCATGCCGACAGGTCTCCCGGGCGACGACGCTCGAAGGCTCGTCGCAGCGCTGAACGGTCAGGGAACGGTCAGAGTCCACGTCCCGAACGGCGTGAACGGCCGGGGCGAGCCGGCGCCCGTGCAGGGGATCGCGCTGGTCAACGAGACGTCGATCGAATGGTCGGAGCGTGCCGGCGGCCGGATCGAGGACGGGACCGTCCCTGAGGAACAGGTAGGCGGTCTGGCCCGCGGCGGTTACGCCGACGCGGCTGCCGGCGTGCGCGCCGGTCCCGCTGTCGACGGGCTGCCCGTTGTACCAGAGCTGCGCGATGCCCGAGTTGATGCCCGAGCCCGAGCACGACCGGCGCGCCGAGACTTTGAGGTCGAGTGTCGCCCCGGACGGCGCGTCCACCGCCGGCAAGGGGACCGTGTAGAAGACGGCTTTGGCGAAACCGGGTTGCCCGGTCGTCAGGTTGGTCAAGAGGCCGCTGCCGGCCGGGGCGCCGTTGACGAACACCTCGGCCAGCAGGTCCACGCGAAGGCCGTAGTCCGCTTTGCCCTTGACGCCGATCCAGACCCTGGCGCTGCGCGGGTACTCGACGGCCCCGATGTCAGGATTGCCGATCCGCGGCTCCCCGATCTGGTCGGCGAGAGTCCCGTCGGCGGCGCCCGTGTCGATGGCGGGGCTGACCGGCAGGAGGGGGAGCCGGCCGTCCGCGGGCGTGCCGTCGTCGGTGTAGGTCCCCAGTCCGAGGTCCGCGACGATGTGGTCGCCGGCACCGGTGAGCAAGCAACTGTTGTCGGTCGAGAGGTTGTGTCCCCCCGAGTTGACGCCCGCGCCGGGAGCGCCGAGCGCGCAATTGCCGCCCGCGGAATTCTGAAGGAGAGTGTCGGAGAGCGTCACGCTCCTGCTCCTGGTCAGGACGAAGACGGCGCCGCCCGAAGCCGCCGAGTTGTCGAAGACGGTGCCGTGGACGATCTTCGCCAGGCCGCCGAAGATGTAGATGACGCCGCCGTTGCCGGTCGCCGAGTTCTGGTACGCCGTGGCGTTCGTGATGATCGCCGTGCCCCCCGCGCTGGAGAGGACGCCGCCGTTGGCCGCCGAGTTCTGGAAGAGGGTAGCGTTGGTGAGGTAGGCCGTGGCGCCGCTGTTGTAGAGGACGCCTCCGCTTACGGCCGCGCCCTGAGCGATCGTGGCGCCCGTGACGCTCGCGCTGCCTCCGTGTATCGCAATTGCGCCGCCGGAGCCCTTCGGCATGCACGTGATATTCCCTTCGGCGTCCACGCAGACGTTTCCCGATCCGCCGATCGCCGCATTCGAGAGAAGCAGCGAGTTGCTCACCTTCTGTGTGCCGGTCCGGGTGTAGATCCCGCCGCCGGCGAGCGCGGCGTTGCCGGTCAGCGTCGAGTCGTTCACGTTCAGGGTGCTCTCGTGCTGGAAGATGCCGCCGCCCTCGCCCGCCCTGTTGTTGGCGACGAGAACGCGTTTCAGATTCATCGAGTGTCCAAGGAAGAGGATGCCGCCGCCGCCATACGTGTCGCCGACGCACCCGTTCCGGATCACGGCGTCGTTCAGATCCAGGTTCCCGCCCGGGTAGTCGACAAAGAGGATCCGGAACTTCTCTCCGGGGCCGCTGCAGGGATCGATGCCATCGCCGTCGGGTGGTGCGAACAGCGTGGGATCCCTCTGGATCGTGTGGCCGTTCGCGTTGAGGGTGATGTGGCACGTGATCGCGGGGAGGGCGTTGGCACCGTACTCCTCGTCCTCGTCATCCCCCGCGGTGGGGTCCTTGGTCGAGATCGTCACGTCATAGGTCAGCTCGATGATGTCGTCGATGCTGTTCGCGCCCACGCGATTGCACCCCCCGGTGTTGACGTTCGTGTTTGCCGTGAGGATCGCGTTGGCCAGGCTGCAGTTCACGCCGTCGGCCGTGATGAGGGTTGCCGCTCCGGCTTGCTGCGGCGCGCCGAGAAGGAGCGCGGCTCCTGCGGCCCATGCGGCGAGGAAGGGAACTCTAGGAGTCTTCATGACGCCTCCTTTTTGAGTTGCGCCGGTCTTCCGGCAGGAATGGCGGCAGACTAATGACCCCGCGTTCCGTATGTCAATTGGGCTTCCGTCTAGTAGGGTCTTGACCGGTCGGTCGGAACCCCCATCGCCGGAATGCTTTGCGGGTCAAAGGGGGGTCTGACACCGGGTCAATTTCGCGAAAAGAAAGGGCGCGGCCCCCGGAGAGCCGCGCCCCGTTCGCTCCAGTTGATCGGGATCAGCTCTTCTTCTTCGCCGCCTTCGCCTTCTCCATTTCCTGCATCATGGCGGCGACGAACCGGTCGTAGTCCTCGCTCGTGACGTCGAACGTCGTGTACATGTAGTTCGAGTTGGACCAGTCCCACTTCTGTCCCGAGTCGTTGTAAGTCTGCTTCGTGGTGCGCCCCTGCATGTATTCCTTGTGGATGGGGTCGGCGCCCGGCGGAAGGACGATCTTCGGGTGGCCCGAGCCCATCCCGCCCGAGACGAGGTGTCCGGAGAAGGTGCCGTAGTTGCCGAGCGACACGATGTGCTCCGAGCCCTCCACCTTGCGGGAGATCGGCACGTAGCGGAGCATGGTCTTCTCCGGCGGCGCCGCGGGAGGGAACGTGGCCCTGGCGATCGCCTCGAGCGCCTTGCGCTGCGCCGGGTTCGCCTTCTCGTCGATGTAGAAGGTGACGAAGTTCCAGTTGCCCACGGATTCCATCATGCTCTTGCCTTCCGGGCTCTGGCCCATCTCGCCGAAGGCGAGCCCGTCCAGAGGAACGTCGCCGTAGGTTCCCTTGTCGATGAAAATGACCTGGCCCCCGCCGCAGGTCATCTTCGTCGGGTGCGAATCGAACCAGCAGGGACAGGCGGCGTCGCAGGAGCAGGCCTCTTCCAGCTGGCCCGAGACCTTCCAGGGAGTCTTCTTGTCCTCGGCCCGCGCGGCGACGGTCCCGGCGAGGAGAAGCAGGATCGCGAAAAAGGACTTCGTTCGCATTGCCAACCTCCTTCTTTCAGAGACAAAAAGGATACGGGAGGACACCCCCGCCGAGTCAACGGCGGACTCTCGACTCTACGGCCCGCGGCGGACGAGCCCGAGGATCAGCACGATGACCGCCACGACGAGGACGAGGTGGATGAACCCGCTGGTGACGTGGAACGCGAAGAATCCCAGGAGCCAGAGGACCAGGAGGACGACGAAGACGGTCCAGAGCATGTTGCCTCCTCATGCCGCGGCAAAGTTCCGCGTGCGAGGTTACCGGGTTTGCGAGAACCGGGCCAACCCCTTGTTCCTTGCCGCCGGTGAGCCGATGAGGGGGCGCTACAGGCCTGCTCTTCGGCAGAGGTCCAGGTAATCCGGGGGAAGGACCGCCGGCGACTGGCCGGCGCCGAGCGGCTCCACGACGGGTTTCCCGGCCGGCGCCTGGCGTGCCTGGCCGGGCATCGAGGGGGCCGGCCGGAACAGGAGCGAGATCGCGGCCACGACGGCGATCAGGCCCGCTCCGATTCCAAGGCCTTGAAGGAATTCCGCTGGTTTCTTCATGTCGTTTGCCTCCGTTGCTTTGCTCTCAGGCGGCCCCGGCTTTTCTGGCGCCGCTTCTCTTTGCCCTTGCCGCCTTTGCCCGGCCGCCGGTCGCCTTCGAGACTCTTGCGAAGGGCATCCATCAGGTTCACGACCTTCCCCTCCTCGCCCCGCTCCTTGCCTCCGGTATGGACGGCGAACCTGCGCTTGGACGCGAGGAGCTTCTGGAGGGCCCGGCGGTACTCGTCGGGGTGCTGCGTCGGATCCCATTCCTCCGACATCTGATCGATCAGGAGGCGCGCCATCTTCACCTCCGCTTCCCTGGCCGCTTTCTTTCCCGCGGCGGGGATGCCGAGATCGGCGGGGTCGCGAAGCTCCTCGAAGGGCCTCAGGACTTCCAGCGACAGCGCCTCCGGCCCGGGAATGAGCGCCGCCAGGAGCGGGCGCGTCCGCAGGAAGAACCGCGCGATGCCCACGCGCCGGGCTTGCGCCAGCGCGTCGCGGAGCACGGAGTACGCCTTCTCGCCCCCCTTCTGGGGCGTGACGTAGTACGGCTTCTCGAAGGAGAGGGGATTGATGGAACCAAAGTCGGCGAACTGCAGGACCTCGATCGACCGGTCGCCTTCCCCGACGTCCTTCCGGACCTCCTCGAGCTCCTCCTTCTCCACGGCCGCGTATTTCTTCTTCTCGACCTCGTAGCCCTTGACGATCTCGTCGTTGGGGACTTCGACCTCCTCCTTGCTGCAGAACTTCTTGTATTCGATCGGGGCCATGTCCTTCTTATGGAGCAGGCGGAACGAAACGTGTTCCGAGGAGTCCACGGCCGCATGGAGGCCGACGGGGATCGAAATGAGTCCGAACGTGATGTGCCCGTTCCAGATGGCTCGCATCGTGCGTACCCCCGTGGAGATCAGAAGCAATGCTCTTGCCAGGACCCCTTCCTGTCATCCCTTCGCGCTCTTCCCTGTCATCCCTTCGCGCTTTTCCCTGTCATCCTGAGCGAAGCGAAGGATCTGCTCGCGCGCTTTCGGGACCTCCGGAGCAGATCCCTCGTCGCTCCGCTCCTCGGGATGACGGGAACGCGCGTCGTGCCCGAACATTCAGGCGATCTGCTCGGCCGCTTCCACCTCCGCCGGGAGGACGGGCGGGGCCAGGGCGGGGAGGAGAAACGAGACGGCCTCGCCGTGAGGATCGGAGCGCGCCTGCCGCGTCTCATGCCGGCCTCCAATGCCAAACTCGGGCCATGTCGGCCTTCTGTGACGGCACGTTCCGCGCCCGGGCACGACTTTCGCAGTCACGTGTTTTCCGGAGGTGAAGAAAATGCTGAGACTCGCCCTGACTTTTCTGCTCATCGGACTCATCGCAGCCCTGCTGGGTTTCACGGGCGTCGCCGGCGCCTCGTTCGCCATCGCCAAGATTTTCGCCCTGATCTTCGGCGTCCTGTTCCTGCTCTTTCTCGTCCTGGGTCTCTCCGCGGCGAACCGGCTGACGACGTAGAGTCCGCAAGAGTCCACGGCCTGCCGGGGCGCCGCGAGGCGGCGCTCCGGGAGCCGCCCTTTTCGCCGGCGAACCTTCGTCGACCGGTTGTATGCGGCCCGGGTGCGAGCCGGCATGCTCTCTGCAGAAAAGGAGACGGGGACAATTTCGTCCCCGAGAACATCCTCTCAAGGAGAGAAACCATGACGAACGAAAACCGTGAACGCGAGTCGAGGAGAGAAAACCCCGGCCGCAGCCAAGCAGCCTTCGGGCGGGCGCGGCTCGCAGGGCGAGGGCAGGTCGAGCTCCGGCAGCGGCTCTTCCGGGCATTCAGGCTCGGGCGGCGGCATGTCGCGCGAGGACAGCCGGAAGAAGCGCCCGGCGGACGGCTCCCAGGACGAGAACCAGGGAGAGCGGGAGTAGTCTCCGTCCGTGAAGTCGGCGCGCTCTGGCGGGTCATCCGGCCCGCCAGAGCTTTTCTGCGGGGTCTTCCCTGCGCGCGGAGGATCGATGGGAAGTACGGCAAGAAGGCCCAGGAGAAGGTCGAAAGGGCCATGCACGAACGGAAAAAGGGGAAACTGAAATCGGGCCGCTCCGGCAAGAAGGTGACGAGCCGCAAGCAGGCGATCGCGATCGGCCTCTCCGAGGCCCGGCGCGCCGGCGGCAAGGTCCCGCGCAAGAAGTCCTCGTCTTCGAAGAAGAAATAGCGTCTCTAGGGGTCGATCCGGATGCCTGCGTCGGAGCCGGTTTTCTCCGCGCGGGCTGGCGCGTTGGTCATGGCGGGCGAGTAATAGTAGTACTCCGGAACCGAGGGCGTGTAGTCGGACCGGAATGTCGTCTTGCAGTCCTCCGGACAGGCCAGCAGGACGCAGAGCTTCGTCCCCATCCTCTGGTCCTCCGGACCGCACGCCATCTGCTCAAACGGCACCCGCTGGCCCTTTGCCAGGAGGAAGACGATCGAAACACGGTTGCCGGTGGTCGTCGGCACCCAGCTCACGTAATCTTTCTTCTTCCAGTTTATGGCGACGCAGGTGTCGCCAACGCTCACACCGCCCATGTCGTCGACCCGAATGGTGTGGTTGCCGGCAACCTTTTCCTGGCAGGCTCCGGGGACCGCGGAGTCGATGTGAAAGCTGGGGACCTTCGTGTACGTGCAGGCGACTCCGGCGAGCATGAAAATTCCGAACAGGGCGACCGGTCTGGGGCCGAGTACGCGATGGCTTGACATGGCTCCTCCTCTCGTCTCAAAGCTGAATCATGACGCCGCGCGGGCCGTCTCGACGGCTCGCTGAAAATCCCTGTCGGCGCGAAGTTCCGCGAACTCCGGATCTTTGCGGATCAACTCTCCGCTGTAGCCCGCTCGGACGGCCGTCCGGAGATCCTCGATCGCTTCCGCTCGCCGCCCCGCTCGCTTCGCCACCACGGCGGCATTGTAGAGGAACTCCGGGTTCCCGGGCGCGATCTGCAGGGCGCGGGACCCATGCTCCCGCGCCTCCGCGATCTTCCCGAGCTTGGCGAGGGCGAGAGCGAGGTACGAGTGGACGTGGCCTTCCTCGGGGTTTGTTTCCAGCTCCTTGCGGGAGAGCGTGGCCGAACGCTCGTACGCTTCGGCGGCGCGGCGGTCCTGTCCCTGGAAGAGCCGCGCGTCGCCGAGGTTCGCCCATGTCTCGTAATGGTCGGGTTGCAGGGCGAGGGCCTTCTCGTAGGCCTCGGCGGCCGCCGTGAAATGCCACTGGTAGTACTCCAGCGTCCCGATATTGGACCAGGCGAGGTCGGTGGGCGCGAGCGCGACGGACTTCCGGAAGACCTGGAGCGCCTGGTCGAGCCGGCCGAGCTGCATGAGGACGCCACCCAGGTTCGCAAAGGCCTTGGCGTTGTCCGGCGTCAGCTCGGTGACGCGGCGGAAGTTCTCGGCTGCTTCGCTGAAGCGCCCGTGGTTGTAGTAGAAGCCGGCCAGCTTGCTGTAGCCGCCGAAGTAGGACGGCTGGAGCTTCACCGCTCGTCTGTAGGTCGCCTCGGCGCGGGCGATGTCCCCGTTCGCCTCGCAGGCGCGGGCGAGACCCAGCAGGGCATCGAAGCTGTTCGGCTGCGCGGCGAGCGCGCGCTCAAACGCGGCGACGGCCTCTTTGGACTGGCCGGTGCGGAGCCGCAGCTCTCCCAGGGTGACTTCGACCTCCGGCGTCGAGGCCGGATCGAGCGGGCGCGCCGCATCACGGCAGCCGAGGCGCGATCGCCCAGGGAATCGCGTCGTCTAATTCGAATTTCGCGAGGGTGGCCCGCCCGAGCGCGGCCTGCACCAGGGGCGGAGTCGGGCCGTTCCTCCGACGAGGGACGCGCAGGATCCCGAGCGCTCGCTCGATCGGAGTCGCGCCGGTCGTAGCGCTGGAGGGCCCCGATCGCCTGAAGATAGCGGTCCTGCTCGTCGGCGTCGAGGCCCGGGCGAGACGGTCGATCTCCTGGCGGGCCCGGGCAAGCTCAGGTCTTTCGCGACGTTGTCGGCCAGCTTGTCCTGCAGGCCGAAGAGGTCGGAGGCGGAGCCGTCGAGCGTATTGCCGCGGCGACCTGGGCGCCGTTGCGCGACGTTCGACGACCGGTAGATGATGCGCACCTTGTCCCCCTGGCGCTGAAACGTGCCGAGAACGACCAGGTTGGCGCCGACGCTCTCGCGCCGCGCTCGAGGACTCGGCTTGTTGCGGTCGGCGGCCGCGACGGCGGCCGCTGGGTGTGACGACCTGGAGTCCGGGAGACCCGATCAGGCGGACACTGATCATTTCGACGAGGCCGACTCCCATGAGCTCTGCCGTTCTCGTCGCCCGTCAGGTTGCTGAACGGCAGGACCGCGAGCTGCTTGCGCTCCGGCGGGCTCGGAGGCGCGGCGGGCGCGGAGCGCAGGCGCAGCCAGATCGCGGCGGCCGCGATGAGGCCAGACGAGGACGACTCCGCGGCAAGCCAGCCAGCGTCTGCGCGGTGCCCGGGCCGGAGGCGCGCCGGCCTCGATCCCTCCTGGGCCAGGTCGATCTCGATGCGCGCGTCGCCGATGTCGCGCAGGCGCTTGTTGACGTCCTTCTGGAGGCAGCGCGCGAGCAGCTCGCGCAGGCGCGGGGGAGTCGCGGCGGGGAGGCGGCTCCAGTCCGGCTCCTTCGAAATGATTGCCGCGAGGACATCGGCGACGGTCTCGCCGGTGAAGGCCCGCCGTCGCGACAACATTTCATAGAGGATGCAGCCGAAGGCCCAGATGTCCGTGCGCTTGTCCACCTGTTTGCCGCGCGCCTGCTCGGGGCTCATGAACTCGACGGTGCCGAGGATCGTGCCTTCGCGGGTCTGCTCCAGAGTCACCGTCGGGGTATCCGACATCTCCAGGTCGGAGGAGGGCATCTCCATCGCCTTGGCGAGGCCGAGATCGAGCACCTTGACCCTGCCCTCGGGCGTAACCTTGATGTTGGAGGGTTTCAGGTCGCGATGAATGACGCCTCTCTCGTGCGCCGCCTCGAGCGCTTCGGCGATCTGGCGGGCGAGATCGCACGCCTCCTCGAGAGGGATCGGCCCGCGATCGATCCTCTCCGCCAGCGTCTCGCCCGGGACGAGCTCCATGATGATGCACCGCAGCGAATCGAACTCCTCCGCGCCGTAGATCGCGCCGATCGCGGGGTGGTTGATCGCGGCGAGCAGGCGCGCCTCGCGCTCGAACCGCGCGGCGCGGGCGGGATCGCGCGCGAAGGACTCGGGGAGGACCTTGATCGCGACGTCGCGGCCCAGGCGCGTGTCGCGGGCGCGGTAGACCTCTCCCATGCCGCCCGCTCCGAGCGGACCGAGGACTTCGAAGGAGCCCAAACGAGTGCCCGGCTGCAGGGCCATGGGTTGCGCAGCCGATTGTATGCCTTTGGAGAATGTCGAGGGTCGAGAGCCGAGGGTCAAGGATTGCAAAAGCAGGCAAGATAAGATCGCGCAATGGTCCACCGACTTCCGGCTCTCTTCCTTGCGGCTGCCAGCATGGGAGGCCTGCCCGCTGCCGCCGCGCCGGCGCCCGCGGAACATAACCTCGCCGAGATCGTCGAGCGATTTGAGAGTTTCGAGAGTCGAGCCCTCCTACGCGGAGGTCTCGGATCTGCGCCTGACCTCCGGGCATCTCACGCTCGTCTGCAAGTCGGGGCGCGCGAGCCTGGTCCGGGCGGGTGACGAAGTCGTCGGAGTGTTCTTCCAGGGCAGCGGCACTCTCGAGTACCAGTCCGTCGATCCGATAGAGTTCCCGCTCACGCTCTTCAATGCGCGCAAGGCCACGAGCCTGACCGCGGAGAAGCTGGAGAAGAGCGTCGCGATCCGCGACACGTTCACCCGGGTCCTCTGGCTCGCGGCGGGCCGGCCGCTTCCGACCCTGACCGGCCTGCAAGGCGGGGCCATTCTCGGCGCGGCGCTGGATACCCAGCGGGAGAAGTTCGGCCGGGCTGTCGGATCTCCGGCGAGTCACCGCTTTGCGCTACAGCGTCTCGATGCTCCCTCGGCGCCCCTCGTGATCGCCCGGGTGGAAGGGGGCAAGGAAGACCTGGAATACGTTTTCGATGGCGGCGAGACCAGTTCCGAAAGGCTTTCGGCCCTGCGCTCGAGCGAGAGCAACGACCGCGAGATGAAGAAGCTCCTCTTCCGCACGGTCCTCTCGCGCCAACCGATCGGCCGCGACCGGCGCGATCCCCTGCCTGCCGCGATTCCTGCTCACCGACGTCGACTGGGAGGTGACGGCCTCCGACGGCAAAGACGCGAAGATCTCCGTCGTCGAGACCCTTGTGCCCCAGGGACGGCGGCAAGGCGTGTTCCGGTTCGATCTCTACAACACGACGTACACGGTCGTCGGCGCGGGGGCGCTGCAGGCCCGCACGTTCCGGGTCAACAGCGTGACCGACGAGAAGGGCAAAGCGATCTCCTTCGATCACCGCCACAACGAGATCCTCGTCGAGCTCGCGGCGCCCGCGGAGCCGGACCGGCCAGTCAAGATCCGCTTCGAGATCGATGGCGACTTCCTCGTTCGACCGGGGGGCGACAACTTCTGGCTGCTCGGCGTCGAGCCCTGGTTTCCGCAGCCCGAGATGGGGGAGCAGTACTACACGGTCCACTCCGTCGTGAAGGTCCCGAAGCCGTTCGTTCCGTTCGCCTCGGGGAAGACGGTGGGCCGCCGCGAGGAGGGCAACCTGAACGTGCTCGAGACGCGGCTCGAGCAGCCCGTCCAGTTCGCGGTCGTCCTGGCCGGCAAGTACGACTACGAGGAGCAGACGAAGAACGGCGTCACGGTCCGTGTCGCGACTTATGCTCTCAAGAACACCCGCGCGATGAAGCAGCTCGCGGAGCTCGCCTTCTCGATCATCGCGTACTACGAGCAGTTCCTCGGCCCCTTCCCCTTCCCCGAATTCGACATCCTCGAGATCAACGACTGGGGCTTCGGGCAGGCGCCTCCGGGCGTCATGTTCATCACGAAGGAGGCGTTCAACCCGTTGATGGGGGAGACCAACCAGCTCTTCTCGCAGGGAATCAACGAGCGCTTCGCCCACGAGATCGCGCACCAGTACTGGGCGCACGTCGTCAAGATGCCGAGCTCCGAGGAGCAGTGGATTACGGAATCCTTCGCGGAGTACTCGGCCGCGTTGTTCCTGAAGCAGTTCAAGGGGAACTCGACGTACAACCTCATGGTCAACCACTGGAGGACCCGCGCGGCCTTCGCGAGCGACGCCTCGCCGATCCCGCTCGCGAACCTGGTCGCGCTGCCGAACGACTACGTCACCCGGTTCGCAATCCGCACCGGCCTGATCTACGACAAGGGGGCCTATCTGCTCGCGACCCTCCACAAGGAGCTGGGGGACGACACGTTCCTGACGTTCCTGAAGTCGTACCAGAAGTCCTTCCGATGGAAGTTCGGCTCGACGAAGACCGTGGCGGGCCTGCTGCAGTACCTGACGAAGAAGGACTACGGCCCGTTCTTCGAGGCGAATTACTGGGGAACGGGAATGCCGAAATGAGAGAAGCACCCTGAAGTCCCGGCGGGCGCCGTCCCCGCAAGCCTCACGGCAAGACGGAGAATCGCCCCGAAAGGTCGAGCGGCACCGGGATGTCGCCGCCCGGAAGCCGCACAACCAGGGCGCCGCGCAGCCGTCCCTCGACGTCGCCGCCCGAGCGGAGCGTGGAACCGGCGGCGGCCAGGAGCTGGCCGTGGTCGAGGTCGATGGGAAGCTTCAACGTCGTCTCCTGCCCGGGCCGAAGGATCATCTCGCCGGCGGCGCCCGACCCGACCTCCCGCTCGTTGGCGAACAGGCGGAAGCTCGCGCCCGCGAGCTTCAACGGAAACGCGAGCGGGTTCCGAACCGTGACCTCCGCCCGGGCCGCGCTTTCGAAGAGCGAGAACTCCGTCATCTGGATCGAGGCGAGCTTGACGAAGCCGGACGCCGCGTCCTCCCGTTTCTCGACCTGGACCTCGGCCCAGCGCCTGGTGCCCGACCATTCGACCGGGTTTCCGCCCGCCACGCGGCCGCGCAGCCGGTAGTCGAAATCGGAGGCGCGGAAGCGCCTGATCCAGTCCTCCGGCACGTCCCGGTACCGCATCTTCACGGAAAGCTCCATGCGCTCCCCGGAGGCTCGTGCGACGCCGGTGACGGGGACCTCCGAAGAGGATCCGTTCAACGACACCGAACCGGAGAACGCGCCGGCCGGCGCCCCGGGCTCCGCACGCGACAGGATCACCGTGAAGGCGTCAAGCTCCGGGACCACGCGGATGTCCGCCGGGGCCGCGGCGGAAGCCAGAAGAGCCTGAGCGAGAAGCCAGATCACCACCGTCAGTGAGCTACGCGCTGTGCCGGATGTTCATCACGTCGCCGTCCTTGACGATGTATTCCTTGCCTTCCAGCCGCAGCGTGCCCTTCGAGCGCGCGCCGGCCTCGGATCCGGCGTCGAGAAGCTGGTCCCAGTGGATCGTCTCGGCGCGGATGAAGTGCTTCTCGAGATCCGAGTGGATCACGCCCGCCGCCTCCTGCGCGCGAACGCCGCGAGGCACGGTCCAGGCGCGACATTCGTCTTCGCCGACGGTGAAGAATGAGATCAGCCCCAGAAGCTCGTAGGTCTTCCGGATGAGGCGCGTCAGCCCGCTCTCGTTTAACCCGTAGCTCGAGAGGAACTCGGAAGCCTCTTCGTCACTCATCTCCGCGAGCTCGGCCTCCACCTTGCCGCAGATGGCGGTCGCTCCCGTGTTCGGACCCGAAGCGATTTCGGCGAGGTTGTAGCTGGCAGCCGCGGCGTCCAGATCCTTGCCCAGCTCGGCGCTCTCGCTGATGTTGACCACGTACAGGATCGGCTTCTGGCTGAGGAAGGCGAAGCCGCGCAGGCGCTTCCTGTCGCCGGCGTCGAGCTCGAGCTCGCGCAGGGGCCGTCCGTTTTCGAGCTGCGCTGTGCATTTGACCAGCAGCTCGCGCTCGCGCACCAGGTCGTCGGACTTCATCTTTTTCAAGTCCCTTTCCAGCCCCTCCATCCGCTTTTCGATCTGCACCATGTCGCTGACGATCAGGTCCGCCTCGACGTTGCGCGCGTCCTTGACCGGATCGATCTCACCGGCGTGCGGGATCGCCGGATCTTCAAACGCGCGCAGCACGTGGGTGAGCGAATCCACGTCCCGCAGGCTTTGCGCGTAAGCCGACTCCTTGAGCGCTGCCGCGCCTATGGCGGCAACGTCCACGTACTCCACCGTGGCATGCGTCGTCTTCTTTGGATGATAGAGGGCCGAAAGCTTGTCCAGGCGCTCGTCGGGAACCCTGGCGATGCCGACGTGCGCGTCGCGCGAATGCATCGCATGCGCGTCGAGCCGCGCTTTCGTGAGGATCCTGAACAGCGATGTCTTGCCCACCTGCGGCAGCCCGATGATTCCAGTCTTCATAAGGAATTACGATTTGACGATCGGGTGATTTGCCGATTGATGAAACGGGCCAACGAGAGATACGTTTATCACGCTTCCCAGGTGTCCGACCGCGAAGCGGAGCCACGGCCCCCCCTCCGGCTCCTTGAGCCCTCGATGACTTACCGCTACGATGAGTGCTCTCCGCGAGAGTGGCGGAACTGGCAGACGCGCGGGACTTAGGATCCCGTGGGGAAACCCTTGAGGGTTCGAGTCCCTCCTCTCGCACGTCGCTCCGCGCCTGCGCGGGATCTGCGCCTTCGGCGCACCGGCGGGCGGGTCGGCCGGATGCGGCCTCGACCGCCCGCCTGATCCCGCGCAAGCGCTCCGCTCCCGCGGCGCGAGGCTCCTCCCCCTTCGCTCGGGAGACTCCTCGCGCCGCGAACGAGGCAAGGAGACGGAGACGCGGAGAACTTGTCAACCTGAGGAGCGAAGCGACGAAGGATCTGCTCTGGCGGTTAGCGCCCTCACCCCGGCCCTCTCCCGGGGGGAGAGGGGGAATCCTTTAGAATGGGAGTCCGGTGAGCCGAAATCCATCCTCCTGGCCCTGGCCGGGCTGTCCTTCTCCTTCTCCCTCGCGGGGGCGGAGGCGAGGGTGGATCCGCGGGTCTTCGCGGGGAAGGCGGCGGGGGAGCGGGCGTCGTTTCTCGTCGTGATGCGGGAGCAGGCGGATCTTTCGGGCGCCCAGATGTTTCCCGAGAAGGCGGAGAAGGGGCGGTTCGTCTACGAGGCGCTGCGCGCCCAGGCGGAGATGTCGCAGGCTCCGTTGCGGGCCCGTCTCGAAGCGGCCGGCGTCGCCTACCGCTCCTTCTATCTCGTCAACATGATCGAGGTGGAGGGGGATCGCGCGTTCGCCGAGGAGCTCGCGGCGCGCGAGGACGTCTCGAGCGTCGCTCCGAACCTCGAAGCCGCATCTCGAGCCGCAGCCCGTGATCGAGCAGGAGACCATTGTCTCGCCTCACGCCTCACGCCTCACGCCTTACGCCGCGTCAGCGGTGGAGCCGAACCTCACGCGGGTCGGCGCGCCGAGCGTCTGGGCGCGCGGCTTCACGGGGCAGGGGATCGTCGTCGGGATGGCGGACACTGGCGTCACCTGGGAACACCCGGCTTTGAAGAGTCACTACCGGGGGTTCAACGGCACGACGGTCTCTCACGACTACAACTGGCACGACGCGATCCACAACGCGGCGGCCGGGCAATCCGTGCGGCTCGGACACTGCCGCGCCGTGCGACGACGACAGCCACGGCACCGCCACGGCCAGCCTCGCGGTCGGCGACGACGGGGTGGGCAACCAGGTCGGCATGGCGCCCGGCGCGCGGTTCATCGCCTGCCGCAACATGGACCAGGGCAACGGCACGCCGGCGCGCTACACGGAGTGCTTCCAGTTCTTCCTCGCGCCGACCGACCACACCGGCGCCAACCCGAGGCCGGACCTCGCGGCGCACGTCATCAACAACTCCTGGGGATGTCCCGTCAGCGAGGGCTGCACCGATCCGAATGTCCTGAAGGCGATCGTCGAGAACGTCAGCGCGGCAGGCATCGTCGTCGTCGTTTCGGCCGGCAACGCAGGGGCGGCGTGCTCGACCATCTCGGACCCGCCCGCGTTCTACGACGCGTCCTTCTCGATCGGCGCCACGTCGAATTCCGACGGGATCGCGGGCTTCTCCTGCCGCGGACCGATCACGGCGGACGGCTCGAACCGATTGAAGCCGGACATCTGCGCTCCCGGCGTGAACGTGCGCGCGGCGAGGCCTCCGGCGACATACACCTCGGCGTTCTCCGGGACTTCCGCCTCCGCGCCGCACGTGACGGGCGCGGTCGCGCTCCTCTGGTCGGCCGCCCCGCAGCTCATCGGAAGGGTCTCGGCGACGATCGACCTGTTCAAGCGAACCGCGCTCCCGCTGACCTCGACGCAGGACTGCGGCGGGTTCCCCGGCGCGCTCGTCCCCAACGCCGTCTTCGGGTTCGGCCGACTGGACGTCGGCCTGGCCGTCGACGCCGCCGCTCCTCCGGCCCGTCCGAAGGCCGTCCTCTCGCCGCGCCGCGGCGGCACGCGGCACATCCCGCCAAGGACGTGACTGTCGGGCCCTGTCATTCTGAGGAGCGAAGCGACGAAGAATCTGCCTCTCAAGATGGGAGCGGGAGCAGATCCTTCGCTGCGCTCAGGATGACAGGGGAGAGCGCGAAGGGATAAGGCGCTCGCTCGGATAAACTCCCCCCGTGGCCATACTGAAGGCGGAAGAGGAATCTCCCACTCGCACCATCCTCGAGATCGAGGTGGCGGCGGAGGAGGCGGAGAAGGCGCGGAAGGCGGTCACGCACGCCTACGCGAAGCAGGCCGCGCTGCCGGGGTTCCGCAAGGGACACGCCCCGGAGTCGGTCGTGCAGAAGCGCTTCGCGCAGGAGATCCGGGACGACGTGCTCGAGCGCGCGATCCCGGACGCGCTCTCCTCGGCGATCGAGGAGCGCAAGCTCTCGGTGCTCGGCCGGCCGCTCATCGAGGGATTGACGTGGGAGCCGCCCGGCCCGATCCGGTTCACGGCGCGGCTCGACATCAAGCCGCCGGTCGAGCCGGGCGAGTACCGCGGAGTGCCGGTCGAGGACGTGAGCGTCGAGCCGACGGATCAGGAGGTCAACCAGGTCGTCGACCGCCTGCGCGAGGGGCACGCCGAGTTCCACCCGATCGAGGGGCGCGCGGCGGCGCCCGGGGACTTCGCGGTGGCCGACATCGCCGGGTCGTTCATCGAGATCCTCGCGCCGGGCCAGAACCCGCGGACGTTCAAGGACGAGAAGATCACGCTCGAGGTCGGGCATCCCGACTCGATGCCGGAGATCAACGAGGCCCTGCGCGGGACCCTGCCCGGGCAGACCCAGAAATTCCGGAAGAACTTCCCCGACGACTTCCCCAACGAGGAGTTCAAGGGCAAGACCGTGGACTACGAGCTGACGCTCGTCGCCCTGAAGGAGAAGAGGCTGCCGGAGTTGAACGACGAGTTCGCGAAGCTCGTCGCCGAGAACGAGACGGCCGCCGGTCTTCGGGACAAGGTCCGCGAGGGACTGCGCCGCGAGAAGGAGGGGGAGCGCCGGAGGAGGCTCCGCCGTTCGATCGTGGACACTCTGCTCTCCCGCGTGACCCTGCCGGCGCCGGAGTCGCTCGTCGAGGCGGAGACCGTCGCCGCCCTGAAGGACTACGCGCGCTACCTCGCGGCCAGCGGGATGGACCCGAAGGAGGCGGACTGGGAGAAGCTCGGCCAGGACGCGCGCCCGGGAGCCGAGCGGCGCGTCAAGGAGTACCTGCTCCTGGACGAGATCGCCCGCCGCGAAAAGATCGAGGTCTCCGACACCGAGGTGGAAGCCGAGTTCAAGCGCGCCGCCGCGAGGCGAGGCGCGGACCCGGCGGCCCTGCGCGAGCAGATGTCGAAGAACGACGGCCTCGAAGCCCTCCGCGACGAGATCCGGCTCTCGAAGGCCGTGGAACTGCTGATTTCCTCGGCCAGCCTGCAACCAGTTACGGAGGGGTCTAAGGTCTAAGGTCTAAAGTCTAAGGTCGGGCCCTTGGGACCTTAGACCTTAGACATTAGACTTTAGACTTCTCGAGTCGCCCAGGAATTCTTACCGGAAGGTCGTAGGTTAGCGATGAAGCAAGAAGAAGAACACGAAGAGGGAGGCGGCATGGTCCTGGTTCCGATGGTCATCGAGCAGACGAGCCGCGGGGAACGCGCGTACGACATCTACTCGCGCCTGCTGAAAGACAACGTCATCTTCCTGGGGCAGCAGATCGACGACACGATCGCCAACCTGATCATCGCCCAGATGCTGTTCCTGGAGTCGGAGAACCCGGAGAAGGACATCTCCTTCTACATCAATTCGCCGGGCGGCGTGATCACGGCCGGCCTCGCGATCTACGACACGATGCAGTACGTCAAGCCGGACGTCTCGACCATCTGCATCGGCCAGGCGGCCTCGATGGCGGCCGTGCTGATGGCCGCCGGGGCGCGCGGCAAGCGCTACTCGCTCCCCAACGCCCGGTTCCTGATCCACCAGCCGCTGGCCTACGGGATCCAGGGGCAGACGACCGACATCGAGATCCACGCGCGGGACCTCGTGCGCCTGAAGGAGCGGATCAACGAGATCATGGCGCAGCACACGGGCCAGGCAATCGAGAAGATCGCCAAGGACACCGACCGGGACTTCATCCTCGAGGCGGAAGACGCCAAGAAGTACGGCCTCGTGGACCAGATCTACCACCGAAGAGACGACATCGCCTTGAAAGCCGCCGGCTAGCGCCGGCGGCTCGTGAGGCGTAAGGCGTCAGGCGTAAGGCGGAGTACGAGGGCAGGATTCCTGCGAGTTGGGACTTTTGCCGCTTCGCCTCACGCCTTACGCCTTTCGTCTAACGGCCCCGTGGAATACGTCGTTCCGGCGGGCGTTAATCTTGCTGGATGTGTAGAATAGGCGAGGGGTGCGAGGGGAGTACCAGGGGGCAGGTTGACGGCTCGGACCGGCCGGCCTAGAATCCTTTCATCCCAAACCCGGAGGCTGAATGTCCAAAAAGACCGGAAACGGTGATGTGCTGCGTTGCTCCTTCTGCAACAAGAGCCAGAGGGACGTCAAGAAGCTGATCGCCGGCCCCACCGTCTACATCTGCGACGAGTGCGTGGACATCTGCCTCGACATCATCGCGGAGGACCGGGTCCTGGAGACCCAGACCCCCGAGGCGAAGCTCCCCAAGCCGAAGGAAATCAAGGAGTTCCTCGACGGCTACGTGATCGGCCAGAACCAGGCCAAGAAGAAGCTCGCGGTGGCCGTGTACAACCACTACAAGCGCATCGACTACCTGGAGAAGAACCGCAAGCTGGACGTCGAGCTCCAGAAGTCCAACATCCTCTTGATCGGCCCGACCGGAACCGGCAAGACGCTCCTGGCCCAGACCCTGGCGAAGCTCCTCTCCGTGCCGTTCACGATCGTGGACGCGACGACCCTGACCGAGGCGGGCTACGTCGGCGAAGACGTCGAGAACATCATCCTGAAGCTCTACCAGGCGGCCGGCAACGACAAGGAGAAGACCGAGCGGGGCATCGTCTACATCGACGAGGTGGACAAGATCGCCCGCAAGGGGGAGAACCCCTCGATCACGCGCGACGTCTCGGGCGAGGGGGTGCAGCAGGCGTTGCTCAAGATCCTCGAGGGCACCGTCGCCAACGTGCCTCCGCAGGGGGGGCGCAAGCACCCGCACCAGGAGTTCATCCAGATCGACACGACGAACATCCTCTTCCTCTGCGGAGGGGCGTTCGTGGGACTCGAGGAGATCATCAGCCGCCGGATGACCGAGAAGACGATGGGCTTCGGCGCCAAGATCACGACGAAGAAGGAGAAGCGGTCGAGCGCCTTGCTCGAAAAGGTCCATCCGGAAGACCTGATCAAGTTCGGGATGATCCCGGAGTTCGTGGGGCGGCTGCCGGTCGTGGCGACGCTGTCGGAGCTCGACCAGTCCGCGCTCGTCGAGATCCTGAGGGAGCCGAAGAATTCCCTTGTCAAGCAGTACCAGACGATGCTGGAATTCGAAAACGTCCAGCTCCGTTTTACCGATGACGCCATCGAAGCCATCGCCGAGGAAGCTCTCGCCCGCAACGTCGGAGCGCGGGGCCTGAAGATCATCATCGAGGACCTGATGCTCGAGGTGATGTACCAGATCCCCTCGGACGACGACATCGAGGAATGCGTCATCACGAAGGACGTTGTCAAGCATCACACCAACCCGATCACCATCCTTCGCAAGGCGGGGTAGCGAAGCCCTGGATCCCCCGCGTCTCGGGTACAGACTCCGTCGTGCACGGAGCTTGAAGGACCTCAACCATGAACACACCAGAAAGTCCCGCCCGGCCGCTCGAAAGGCTCCCGCTCGTCCCGCTCCGGGACATGGTGGTCTTTCCGCAGCAGATGGCCCCGTTCGTCGTGGGCCGCGACTCCTCGATCCGGGCTCTCGAGGCGGCGCTGGCGACGCCTTCGAAGAGGCTGTTCCTCGCCGCGCAGAAGAACCCGCAGCTCGACGAGCCCGAGCCCAAGGACATCTTCGAGATCGGCGTCGTGGCGACGGTGGCGCAGTCCCTGAAGCTCCCCAACGGGCACATCAAGGTCATGTGCGAGGGGGTCCGGCGCGGGAGGATCCGCTCCTTCGAGGAGAGGGAGGACTTCCTCGCCGTGGTCGTCGAGCCGATGGCGCAGAAGCCGGCCGACCCGGAGCAGCTCAAGGAATACATGGGCAAGGTGCTCGTCCTCTTCGAGCAGTACGCGAAGCTCTCCCACCACCTGGCGTTCGAGGGCATCGCCGCCTCGCTGAAGCTCGAAGACCCGGAGCGCTTCGCCGACACCCTCTCGGCGCACCTGGCCGTGGCGACTCCGGAGAAGCAGACGCTCCTCGAAGCCGAGACCGCCGCCGAACGGCTCCAGAAGCTGCAGGACCTGCTGGAGGTCGAGATCGAGAAGGTCAACATCGATCGCCGGATCAACAACAAGGTCAAGAAGCAGATGGAGAAGGCCCAGAAGGAGTACTACCTCAACGAGAAGATCAAGGCGATCCACCAGGAGCTCGGGAGGAAGGACGACCGGACCGACGAGGTGGACGATCTGAAGAAGAAGATCGAGACCTCGGGGATGCCGAAGGAAGCCCGCGAGAAGGCGGACACGGAGCTGCGGCGCCTGGAAGCCATGCCGCCGGTCTCGGCCGAGGCCACGGTGTCGCGCAACTACATCGAGTGGCTCGTCGGCGTTCCCTGGAAGAAGTCCTCGCGCGAGTCCAAGGACATCTCCCGCGCGGAGAAGATCCTGAACGAGGACCATTACGGGCTGGAGAAGGTCAAGGAGCGCATCCTCGAGTTCCTGGCCGTCCGCCAGCTCGTCCAGAAGACCAGGGGCTCGATCATCTGCTTCGTGGGGCCGCCGGGCGTCGGGAAGACCTCGCTCGCCAAGTCGATCGCGCGGTCGCTGAACCGCAAGTTCGTGCGGCTGTCGCTCGGGGGCGTCCGCGACGAGGCGGAGGTCCGCGGCCACCGGCGGACCTACATCGGGGCGTTCCCCGGCCAGATCATCCAGATGATGAAGAAGGCGGGGACGGTCAACCCGGTCTTTCTCCTGGACGAGGTGGACAAGCTCTCCTCGGATTTCCGCGGCGATCCGGCCTCGGCGCTGCTCGAGGTCCTCGACCCGGAGCAGAACCACGCGTTCGTGGACCACTACCTCGACGTCGAGTTCGACCTGTCCAAGGTCATGTTCATCGCCACGGCCAACATCGCCGACCCGATCCCGCCGGCGCTGAAGGACCGGATGGAGCTCATCCCGCTCTCCGGCTACACGCCGAATGAAAAGGTCGCGATCGCCCGCCAGTTCCTCGTGCCCAAGCAGCGCGAGGCCAACGGCCTGAAGGCCGGCCAGATCGAGTTCTCCGACGAGACGATCCTCGCCCTGATCACCGCCTACACGCGGGAGGCGGGCGTGCGCAACCTCGAGCGCGAGATCGGCTCGATCTGCCGCAAGGTGGCCCGCCGGATCGTCCAGCAGAAGGCGGAGACGCCGGTCCTGATCACGCCGGAGAACGTCCGCGAGTTCCTGGGCAAGGCCGAAGTTCCGCAGCCGGCGCAAGGGAGAGACCTCGGAGGTCGGCATCGCGACGGGCCTCGCCTGGACCGAGTCGGGCGGCGAGATCCTGATGACGGAGACGAGCTTGCTCAAGGGGAAGGGGAACCTGACCCTGACCGGGTCGCTCGGCGACGTGATGAAGGAATCGGCCCGCGCGGCCGTCTCCTACGTGCGCAGCCGCGCCGAGATGTACGACGCGGACCCGAACTTCCACGAGAAATTCGACATCCACATCCACGTCCCCGAAGGGGCGATCCCCAAGGACGGCCCCTCGGCGGGCATCACGATGGCGGTCTCCCTCTTCTCGGCGGTCACGAAGATCCCGGTCCTGAAGGACGTCGCGATGACCGGCGAGATCACGCTGCGGGGCAAGGTGCTTCCGGTCGGCGGGATCAAGGACAAGCTGCTCGCCGCCTTCCGCGCCGGGATCCGCACGATCATCCTCTCCGCCGAGAACGACAAGGACCTGGACGACCTGCCCGAGGAGATCCGGTCGCAGATGGAATTCCACCTCGTCTCGAACATGGACGAGGTGATCAAGGTGGCGATGGAGGGCGTCGCGGCGCCCGCCCCGTCGCTCGCGCCCGATGTGAAACCCGTCGAAGGGGGGACCGTCGCGCATTGAATTCTGGCAGGGGGCCTGCGGTCCCCCGAACCCCCCGGAATCCTGCGGGCACGCATCGGCCAGTTGATAGGATAGAGAACAACAGCGGTAACAAAAGCCGGCGGGGCTCGCCCGCCGGATGAGGACAAAAACCCATGGCAAGAAAGAAGGGTTCGAACGAATCCGACGTCGAGACGTTGGAGCTGCCGCCGGAGGGCCTTCCGGACACGGAGAGCGAAGAGCAGGCCATCGAGCACGAGCACGAGCACGGCGACACGCTCGACATAAGGGACCTGCACGAGATCAAGATCCCGCAGCTCCTGAAGATCGCGCGCGACCTGGAGGTCGAGAACGCGACCGGGATGCGCAAGCAGGACCTGATCTTCAAGATCCTGCAGGCGCAGACGGAGAAGAAGGGGCTGATCTTCTCGGAGGGCGTGCTCGAATGCCTGCCCGACGGGTTCGGCTTTCTCCGCGCTCCCGAGTACAACTACCTGCCCGGCCCCGACGACATCTACGTCTCGCCGTCGCAGATCCGGAAGTTCGACCTGCGCACGGGCGACACCGTGTCCGGCCAGATCCGCCCGCCCAAGGAAGGGGAGCGGTACTTCGCGCTCATCAAGGTCGAGGCGGTCAACTTCGAGCACCCCGACGTGGCGCGCGAGAAGATCTTCTTCGACAACCTGACGCCGCTCTATCCGCAGGACCGCATCCGGCTGGAAGTCCCGACCAACATGACCTCGCGCGTGCTCGACCTCTGGCGCCCGGTCGGCAAGGGGCAGCGCGGGCTGATCGTGGCCGCG
The DNA here is from genome assembly GCA_963782815.1 of uncultured Acidobacteriota bacterium. GTDB lineage: Bacteria > Acidobacteriota > Thermoanaerobaculia > UBA5066 > Gp7-AA6 > JAWOLE01. The sequence continues at coordinate 91,154 of CAWALG010000005.1, forward strand.
CCGCGCACCGGCAAGACGATGATCCTGCAGTCGCTCGCCAATTCCATCTCGACCAACCACCCGGAGATCACGCTCATCGTGCTGCTGATCGACGAGCGGCCCGAGGAAGTCACCGACATGCAGCGCTCCGTGCGGGGCGAGGTCATCTCCTCGACCTTCGACGAGCCGGCCGCCCGCCACGTCCAGGTGGCGGAGATGGTCATCGAGAAGGCCAAGCGCCTGGTCGAGCACAAGCGGGACGTCGTCATCCTCCTCGACTCGATCACGCGCCTGGCGCGCGCCTACAACGCGATCGTGCCGCCTTCGGGCAAGGTGCTCTCGGGCGGCGTGGACTCGAACGCCCTGCAGCGCCCCAAGCGCTTCTTCGGCGCCGCGCGCAACGTCGAGGAGGGCGGCTCGCTGACGATCATGGCGACGGCGCTCATCGACACCGGCTCGCGCATGGACGACGTCATCTTCGAGGAGTTCAAGGGGACCGGCAACATGGAGGTCCACCTCGACCGCAAGCTCATGGACAAGCGCGTCTTCCCGGCGATCGACATCAACAAGTCGGGCACGCGCAAGGAAGAGCTGCTGATGGACAAGGCCGAGCTGAACCGCGTCTGGGTGCTCCGGAAGGTCCTGAACCCGCTGTCGGTCGTCGAGGCGATGGAGCTCCTGACCGAGAAGCTCGACAAGACCAAGACGAACGGCGAGTTCCTGAACCTGATGACGCAGGGGTAGTCAGCTGTCAGTTGTCAGCGGTCGAGCTCGGAACTCGGGACTGACGGCCTGTACGATCGCTGACGGCTGATAACTGAAGGCTGACAGCTTGATTCGGGTTTCCCTCGTCGATTTCCTGAACGCGCGGCCCCTGACCTGGGGGCTGCTCCACGATCCGCCGCCCGGCGTCTCGGTCTCCCGCGATCTGCCCTCCGTCTGCGCGGACAAGCTCGCGCGGGGCGAGGCGGACGTCGGGCTGATTCCTTCGATCGAGTACCAGCGCATCCCCGGCATCCGGATCGTGCCCGGTCTCGGCATCGCCGCGGCGACCGAGGTCCGCTCGGTGCTTCTGGTCTCGAAGGTCTCGCGCGAGAAGATCCGCTCCGTCTCCCTCGATCCCGCCTCCCGCACCTCCGCGGTGCTCACCCGGATCCTCTTGAAGCGCGTCTACGGCCTCAAGCCGGAATATCTCGAGGCGCGCCCCGAGTCCGCGAGCCCGCCGTCCCTCCCGAGTCCCGGCGAAGCGGATGCTTCGCTCATCATCGGGGATCCGGCCTTGAAGGCCCGGTTGAACGGCCAGGTCGTGCTGGACCTGGCGGCAGAGTGGCGCGCCTTTTCCGGCCACCCCTTCGTGTTCGCGTTCTGGGCGGTGCGGGAAGAAGCGGCGTCGGCCGGGGTCGCCGCGGTCCTCGAGGGCTCCCGCCGCGCCGCGCTGGCGCAGTTCGATCGGCTCGTGCGCGAGGAGTCGGTCCAGACCGGGTTCTCCGAGGCCGTCGTGGAAGACTACCTGCGCCACAGCCTCCACTATGAGCTGAATGAGGGAGACCTGGCCGGCCTGTCTCTCTTCTACCGGCTCGCGGCGGAGGAGGGCCTGATCGGCCGCCCCCGGCCGCTCGAATTCGAAGCGGACGCGAGCCTCATCATCGGTGATCCGGCGTTGAAGGCCAGGCTGAACGGCCAGGTCGTGCTGGACCTGGCGGCCGAGTGGCGCGCCTTCTCGGGCCACCCCTTCGTGTTCGCGTTCTGGGCGGTGCGGGAGGAATCCGCGTCGGCCGAGGTCGCCGCGGTTCTCGAGGGCTCCCGCCGGGCCGCGCTGGCGCAGTTCGACCGGCTCGTGCGCGAGGAGTCCGTCCAGACCGGATTCTCCGAGGCCGTCGTGGAAGACTACCTGCGCCACAGCCTCCACTACGAGCTCGATGAGGGGGACCTCGCCGGCCTGTCGCTCTTCTACCGGCTCGCGGCGGAGGAGGGCCTGATCGGCCGCCCCCGGCCGCTCGAATTCACGCCCGGCCCCTGATCCGACTCTGCAATAATTCCCGCCGTGAACGGGCCGGCAACCGCGGAGATCCTGCAGAAGACGCTTTCCGGCGAACGCCTTTCCTTCGAAGACGCGGTCACGCTGCTGGAGGAGGGGAACCTGCTCGAGCTCGGCGCGGCGGCCGACGAGATCCGCCGGAGGCAGAACGACCCCGGCGTCGCCACGTACATCGTGGACCGGAACATCAACTACACGAACGTCTGCGTCTACCGCTGCCAGTTCTGCGCGTTCTACCGCCCCTCGAGCGCGGATCCCGACGCCTACGTGCTGACGTTCGATCAGATCGGGGAGAAGATCCAGGAGACGATCGACCTGGGCGGGACGGGGATCCTGCTCCAGGGAGGAGTGGACGCGGAGCTGCCGTTCACTTTCTACGAGGACATGTTCCGCTTCATCCGGAAGACCTTCCCGACGATCCACCTCCACGCGCTCTCGGCGCCCGAGGTCTACTTCCTCCAGAAGATCACGAAATGGCCGATGCGCGACGTCATCGCGCGCCTGCGCGACGCGGGCCTGCAGTCCATCCCGGGAGGCGGCGCGGAGATCCTCGAGGACTCGGTGCGGCGGCGCATCTGGTCGCTGACGAAGGCGCCGACGGACAAGTGGGTCGATGTGCACGAGAGCGCCCACGGGCTCGGCATGCGCACGACCGCGACGATGATGTTCGGGGTGGGGGAGACGTACCGCGATCGCGTGACGCACTTCCAGGTCGTGCGCGACCTCCAGGACCGCACGGGGGGATTCACGGCCTGGATCCCCTGGACGTTCCAGAAGGAGAACACGGTCCTCGACGGCAAGGTCGAGGAGGCCGGCGGCTTCGAATACCTGAAGACCCTCGCGGTCTCCCGCCTCTTCCTCGACAACATCCGGCACGTCCAGGGCTCCTGGGTGACGCAGGGCCCCAAGATCGGCCAGGTCTCCCTCTCCTTCGGAGCCGACGACCTCGGCTCCATCATGATCGAGGAGAACGTCGTCTACGCCGCCGGCGCCCGCAACCGGATGACCCAGGAAGAGATGCGCCGCCTGATCGCCGATGCCGGCTACACCCCCGTCCAGCGCCGCACGTTCTACGACGCCTGCAAGGAATTCTGCTGCACGAGCCCGATCCCCGAGCCGAAGACGCGGGGAGCGCTGCTCCCCGTCGCCGGCTCCGCCCTCGACAACAACCTCGCCTCCGCCTGAACAAGTCACGCGTCGAAAGAATCAGCCGTTCGTTGTAGCGCTCAATCGCCCATCAGGGGCTCTGGTCGCGGCGCGCGTAGTCTCCCGAGTAATCGAGGGAGGAGGCGCGCGCCGCGGGAGCGTAGCGATAGTGCGAGATCAGGCGAGCGGTCGAGCGCGCAACCGCGCGAGCCGCTCGCCGGTGCGCCGAAGGCGCAGATCTCGCACTATCGCGGAGCGACGTTTGTGTGGCCGGCGGGGTTGGTGGCCATCTTCCAGCGGTTGCGCTCCCAGCAGGAGCCGGCGAAGAGGCCGAGGACGAAGAGGAGAGCGCCGCCGATCGCGCGCAGGTAGATCCGGCTTCGGCGCTGTTGCCACGGCGGGACGCTGCGGAACTTGACGCGCTTGGCGGACTCCTGCGTGATCTCCGCCTGCCATGCGCGCAGGTCGAGGAGGACGTCGCGGGCCGATTGATACCGGTCCGCGGGGTCCTTCTCGAGGCACCGGAACACGAACGGCCGCAGCACTTCCGGGATCTTCGCGGTCTCCGGGTATTTGCGCGGATCGTCCCGAAGGACGGCGCCGAGCGTCTCGACGGGCGTATCGCGCACGAAGGCGCGGCGGCCCGTCAACATCTCGTAATAGACCGCGCCCAGGCCGAAGAGGTCGCTGCGAGCGTCGGCCTTCTTTCCGCGGACCTGTTCGGGGGAGACGTAGCCGGCCGTGCCCACGAGCATCGCGGAGCTCGATTGCTGGTTCGCGCGCGCCGGAGAGAGTGTCGCGAGCTTCTCGATCCGCGCGATGCCGAAGTCCAGGATCTTGGCGCGCCCCTCGTTGGTCAGGAAGATGTTCTCGGGCTTGATGTCGCGATGGATGACTCCCTTGGCGTGCGCGGCGGCGAGGCCCTCGGCGATCTGGCAGGCGATCTCGGTCGCGCGCGGGGGAGCCAGCGGCCCCGAGCGCAGGCGGTCCGCCAGCGTCTCTCCTTCCAGCAGCTCCGTGACCGCGTAGGGAACGCCGTTGTGAGACCCCGAATCGTGGATCGCCAGGATGTTGGGGTGGTTGAGCGCCGCGACCGCATGCGTCTCGCGATCGAAGCGCGCGAGACTGTCCGAGTCGTTGACGGCCGCGTCGGCCAGCATCTTCGAGCGCGACCTCGCGCCGGAGCCGGTTGTCCCGCGCGCGGTAGACGTCGCCCATGCCGCCGCTCCCGAGCGGCCCCACGATCTCGTAAGGGCCGAGCCGATCCCCTGCGGAGAGTGGCATCGCGGGAGAAGGATAGAACGATTTTGGATTTTCGATTTTGGATTTTGGATTGGGCGAGCCGCAGGCTAACACTCTCCGCATGGAACTGTGGATGCTGCGGCATGCCGAGGCGGAGGACCGGGCGGCCTCGGGCAGGGATGAGGATCGGGGCCTCACGGCCGGCGGTCTTGCGCAGGCGAAGGCCGTGGCCCGCGGGATTGCGGCGCTGGATCCCGCCATCCGGGTCATCCTGACGTCCCCGTATCTGCGGGCGCGGCAGACGGCCGAGCCGGTGGCGGAGGCCCTCGGACTCGCCGCCATCCGGCCTTCGCGAGCGCTCGAGCCCGGGAGCGACCCGGAGGCCATCCTGTCGGAGCTCGAAGAGGCCGGCGAGGAATCCCTGTTGCTCGTCGGCCACGCGCCGCAGCTGGGCCGGCTTCTCGGACGCCTTGTCACCGGAGAGCCCGACGGCGACATCCCGATGTCGAAGGCGGGCGCGGCCTGGGTGTCCTTGGAGGGGCTCGAGCGCCGCGGCCGATTGAGGGCGTTCCTGCCGGCTCGAGTGCTCGAGCGGCTGGGCGTCCTGTAGAATCCCCGCCTCGGTCGGAAGGAGGAGGCAGCGTATGGGAAAGATCGGCCTGGGGTGTGTCGTGGTCCTCGTCATCGTCGTCCTGGTCGTCGGGCTTTCGTTCGCCGGCACGTACAACCGTCTGGTCACGCTCGGCCAGGAAGTGGACAAGCAGTGGTCGCAGGTCGAGAACCAGTACCAGCGGCGGATGGACCTGATCCCCAACCTCGTGTCCACCGTGCAGGGGGCCGCGAACTTCGAGAAGTCCACGCTCGAGGCGGTCGTCAACGCGCGCGCGTCCGTGGGGAGAGCCACGATCAATCCGGGCACGGCGCCCACGGATCCGGCTCAGCTGGCGCAGTACGAGCAGGCCCAGGCCTCCCTCGGAGCGGCGCTCCAGAGGCTCCTCGTCGTCGTCGAGAGATACCCGGAGCTGAAGGCCAACGCCAATTTCCGGGACCTCCAGGCGCAACTGGAGGGAACGGAGAACCGGATCGCCGTCGCGCGGATGGATTACAACAAGTCGGCGCAGGACTACAACACCGCGCGGCTCCGCTTCCCGACCAACCTGATGGCGGGGATTCTCGGCTTCAAGGAGAAGGCGTACTTCAAGGCGACGGCCGGCGCGGAGCGGGCCCCGGCGGTGCAGTTCAACTTCTCCAATACCCCGGCGGCTCCCGCGCCCGCGAAGTGAGCCGTTAGACGGGAGACGGGAGACGGTAGAGGGGAGACGGGAGACGAGCATGCACAGGCGCTTCTCGACGGCCGGGAAGTGCCTGCTTCTTCTGGGTCTTGTTCTGGCGGCGGCGCCGGCCCGGGCGGCGAAGGAGGACACGCTTCCGCCCAAGCCAACGCGCTACGTCACGGACCGCTCCGGCGTGCTCGGCGGCCGCGCCGACTCGCTCAACGCCCGCCTGGAAGACTTCGAGAAGGAAACGTCCAACCAGATCCTCGTCTGGGTGGACCGGCGGATTCCGGAGAACTTCACGCTCGAGGAGTTCACTGTCGCGGCCGCCCGCAAGTGGGGCGCGGGGCAGGCCGGCAAGAACAACGGGGCGGTCCTCTTCGTCTTCGTCGAGGACCGCAAGATGCGCATCGAGGTGGGCTACGGCCTCGAGGGCGTGCTGCCCGACGCCCTGGCGCACCGGATCCAGGAGGAGGAGATCCTGCCGCGCTTCCGATCGGGCGACTACGCCGGCGGAATCGAAGCGGGAGTGGCCGCCATGATCGCGGCCACGAAGGGGGAGTACCGCGGCACCGGCTCCACCGTCGCCTCGCGCTCTCGCCGTCGGGGCGGAAGCTCGGGCGCCGGGTGCATCTCGCCGATCCTCTTCCTCCTCTTCTTCCTCTTCATTCCGCTGCTGCGGCTCTCCCGCTGGCGGACCTACGGGAGCCGCGGATGGTGGAGCGGCGGCGGAGGCTGGGGAGGTTTCGGCGGCGGCGGTGGGGGAGGTTTCGGCGGCGGAGGAGGAGGGGGATTCTCCGGCGGCGGCGGCTCCTTCGGCGGCGGCGGATCCTCGGGGAGCTGGTGAGCATGCGCCAATTCCTCTCGAAGCTCGATTCGCACCGCATCGTCGAGGCGATCGCCGCGGCGGAAAAGAAGTCCTCCGGCGAGATTCGCGTCCACGTCACCCGCCGCAAGCCCGACAACCTGGAGGAGCGCGCCCGGCGCCGCTTCGAGCTGCTCGGAATGACGAAGACCGCGCTCCGCAACGGGGTCCTGATCTACATCGCCCGAAGGTGCGCCGCTTCCAGATCCTCGGGGACATCGGCATCCACGAGAAGTGCGGCGACGATTTCTGGAAAGAGACCGCGGCCGAGACTGGAATCCCACTTCCGCCGGGGCGAGTTCACAGAGGGCATCGTCAACGGCATCGCGAAGATCGGCGACGTTCTGGCGACCCACTTCCCGCGGGAGGCCGGCGACGTCAACGAGCTGCCCGACCAGGTCACGGAAGATTGAAATCAGATCATGGACTTCCGCCGTTGAGGTCGAGGGGGACCGTTAGCGGTCGTTGTCTGTCGGGCGCTGTTTTCTGCCGAGTCCGCGCACTCGACCGTCAGCGTGTAGATCCGCCCGTTCTGCTTCCGGAGCGCTCCGTCCGAAAGTTCGTGGTCAGGTTCCCGATGATCTGCCAGTCCTGCGAGGTGCCGCCATCGCCGGTCCCATTGACCGGTTCGTTGCTGAGAATTCGGTTCGACCGGATCGGATCAGCCGCGTCTGCCACGAACTTGCCGGCCAGCGGGCGGGCTATGAGGCCCGCCGCGCCGGCTGAAGGCAAGCCGTTGCTCAGTTCGGATCGACCGCTATGCCGACGGGGTTGTGCTCGTCCGTGATGAAGTTGTTGTTAACGTTCTGCCCGTCCAGGTCGGCACGGCCGATGGCCCCGATCCGGGGAAGAAGATGATGGTCCAGTAGACGTGGCCGGAATCGACCGCCACTCCGTTCGACTGGCCAACGAAGATATATGAAACTCTTGATTCACGTTCTGCCCGTCCAGATCGGCACGGCCGATCTGTCTCGCTCGACCAGGCCGACCAGTAGATGTGGCCGGAATCGACGGCCAGGCCTCTGGGGCCTGGTCCGAGGCCGGTGATGAAGCTCTGGTTCACGTTCTGCCCGTCCAGGTCGGCACGGCCGATCGTGACGGGGAGGAAGTTCGCCCAGTAGATGTGTTGAGAATCGACGGCCACACCGAAGGGGTTGGTTCGCGCCGGTGATGAAGCTCTGGTTCACGTTCTGCCCGTCCAGGTCGGCACGGCCGATCGTCCCGGAGCCTAGTTGCTCCAGTAGATGTGTTGGGAATCGGACGACCACACCGCAGGGGTCGTTCGCGCCGGTAATGAAGCTCTCGATTCACGTTCTGCCCGTCCAGGTCGGCACGGCCGATCGTCCCGGGGGTGCCGTATATCCAGTAAATGTGGCCGGAATCGACCGCCAGGGCGTGAGGGTCGCCGACGCGGATGGTGATGAACTGGTTCACGTTCTGCCCGTCCACGTCGGCACGGCTGATCCCATTGCCATTGCTCCAGTAAATGTGGCGCACTCCGGTTCCAGTGAGCATAAGGCTCGTTATGACGCCGGTCTTCCTGCCGGTGGCGGTGAGGGTCGCGGTGTAGCTTCCCGCCGAGGTGGGGCTGAACACGATGGTGACCGCGCATGATTTCCCGGGACCCAGGCTGGTCCCTGTGCAGGCGTCGGCGGTCTTGGTGAACGCCGCCGAACCTGTCAGGCCGACCGTCAACGCGCCCGAGGCCGAGCCGCCCGAGTTGGTAAGCGTAAACGTCTGCGACGGCGTCTGGCCGACGTCAACCGTCCCGTAGTCGTAGACGCCGTTGGTCGACGGCGTGAACGCCAGCTCCGGCTCTTGTCCGGCATAACCGGCGGCGGGCGCCAGCAGCGAGACCGACATCGCCAGAGCAGTGATCGTCCGAATTCGTATCTTCATCGCTCCCTCCTATTCTGATGACCGGCCGCGGTCGCCAAAGCTGTTCCAAGGAAGCAGCAGTCGTAACGCCATCGACCTTTTGCCGGTCGAAGCCGATTTCAACGGTTCGGTGTTCGGCAACGACGGTCGCTCCTTTTTCGGATGGACCGGCAGGTATTGAGGTCCCCGATGAACGTAATTGATCTGATTCAGAGCTCGTCGGCGACGGTGAAGATGCGGATCGGGAGTGGTCCAGCCGTTTGCTGAAGAGGGATCCAGGTTGAGTGAACGCCAGCGAGCCAAGGGGACTCTCCGCCGGCGCCTACTATACACCGCGGCCCCGACTTGACTTTCTGACCCGAACCTCTATCATTCGCGGTTCTGTCTCTGGAGGTCTCATGTACGCCATCCTCCGCACGGGCGGGAAACAGCTGAAGGTCGCGCCCGGCGACGTCGTCCGGATCGAGAAGCCCTCGGAGAAGGTCTCCAAGGGGGACACGCTGACGTTCCTGAGCGTCCTCATGGTCGGCGGCGATGAGGGCCAGGCCCCGAAGACCGGAGAGGGAGTCTCGGTCAAGGCGACCGTGATCGGCCCCGTCCGCACGAAGAAGGTTCTCGTCTTCAAGAAGAAGCGCCGCAAGCAGTACCGGCGCACGAAGGGTCACCGTCAGACGATGCTCCAGGTGCGGATCGAGGGGATCGACGGGATCGAAGGGGCGGGGACATCCGGGCCCGCGGAGGATAACCAGAATGGCTCATAAGAAGGGACAGGGCTCTTCCCGCAACGGACGCGACTCCAACTCGCAGCGCCTCGGCGTCAAGAGTTTCGGCGGCCAGCTCGTGACCGGCGGCTCCATCCTCGTCCGGCAGCGCGGCACGAAATTCTTCCCGGGCTTGAACGTCGGGCGCGGCAAGGACGACACCCTCTTCGCGAAAGTGCCCGGCATTGTCCGCTATCGCGACCTCGGCCGCCGGGGCCGGACCATCTCGATCGAGCATCGCCGCCGAGAGGCCGGGAGACGGCAGACGGTAGACGGTAGACGAGTCATTCAGCCGCTGCCGCCGCAACCTCTGCTCGTCTTCCCTCGCCGCGTCTCCCGTCTTACGACTCCGGCTTCCCTGATGTTCATCGACACCGCGGAGATCCGCGTCAAGGCGGGCGACGGCGGCAACGGCTGCGTGGCCTTCCGGCGCGAAAAGTCCGTTCCGCGCGGCGGACCTTCCGGAGGCGACGGCGGCAACGGCGGATCCGTCTGGGCGCTCGCCGATCCGTCGCTGAACACGCTTTACCACCTGCGTCACCAGACCGTCTACCGCGCGGGGCGCGGACAGCACGGGCAGGGCTCCAACCGGCACGGCGCGTCGGGCGAGGACATCGCGATCTCCCTGCCCCTTGGCTCGGTCGTGACGGACGCCGAGACGGGGGAGCGCATCGCGGACCTGCTCCAGGCGGGCGAGCGCGTGCGGCTCGCCGCGGGAGGAAACGGCGGTTGGGGCAATCAACACTTCGCGACGCCCACGCGGCAGGTCCCGCGCTTCGCAAAGCCGGGGCAGCCCGGGGAGGAACGCCGCCTCGCGATCGAGCTGAAACTCCTGGCCGACGTGGCGATCGTCGGCTTCCCGAACGCGGGAAAGTCCACGCTGATTTCCGTCATCTCCGCGGCGAAACCGAAGATCGCCGACTATCCCTTCACGACTCTCGTTCCCCATCTGGGCGTCGTTTCCGGAGACGATCCGACCGAGACGCTCGTCGTGGCCGATATCCCCGGCCTGATCGAAGGCGCGCACAGGGGCTCCGGCCTCGGCATCCGATTCCTGAAGCACGTGGAGCGCTGCCGCCTCCTCTGCCACCTGGTGGACGCATCCGGCTCCGGCGACGCGGAGAGCGACGTGGCCGTGCTCGAGCGGGAACTCGCGGCCTTCTCCCCGGAGGTCGCCGCGCGTCCCCGCGCGCTCGTCGCTTCCAAATGCGACGCGGTCAGCGAGCCCGAGCGCCTGGAGTCCATCCGCGGCGCCGCGCAGCGACGGGACCTGCCGTATTTCGAGATCTCCGCGGTCACCGGAGCCGGCCTGGGGGACCTCGTGCGGTTCTTCTTCGCCGAGACGGGCCGTAAGACGTAAGGCGTAAGGCGCAAGGCGAAGCCGGACGATGCCACGGGCGCTCCGCCTGACGCCTCACGCCTGACGCCTCACGATAGTCTTCGCACATGCGCATCGGCGTCCTCGGCGGCACCTTCGACCCGGTGCATTTCGGGCATCTTCGGACCGTCGAGGCCACGGCGGCGAGATTCGGGCTGGGAACGATCATCTACATGCCGGCCCGCCGCTCTCCCTTCAAGGATGAATCGCCCGCCGACCCCCGCCACCGCGTGGCGATGCTGGCCCTGGCTCTGAACGGGCATCCCGACTGGCGGATCGCCTTCGACGAGCTCGACCGGGAGCCGCCCTCCTACACCGTGGACACGCTGCGAGCGCTGACGGCCCGGTCCGGCGGGGCCGAATTGTGGCTGCTGATGGGGACCGACACGCTCGCGCATCTCGCGCGATGGAAGGAGCCGGAGGAGATCGTCCGCCTGGCCCGCATCGCGGCCTTTCATCGCGAGCCCTTCGTGGGGGACGGCCTGCGCGTGCCGGAGATCCCGGGCCTCTCCAACAGGTTGGAGGTTTTCGACGCCGGATCGGTTAAGATATCCGCGAGCGGCCTGCGGGCGAGCCTCCGGCGCGGAGAGAGCGCGGCGGACAGCGTCCCGGGGCCGGTCGCGGAGTACATTACGAAGCACGGCCTCTACAGATCCCCGGCGGCGGCGCGTTGAAGGAAACGCTCTCGTCCCGGGACAAGGTCCGGGAGGGGCTGTCCGCCGCGCTCGACCGGAAGGCCTCCGCGGTTCTCGTCTTCAACCTGACCGAGCTGACGACGATGGCGGACTATTTCGTCCTTTCCACCGCCGGAAACGACCGGCAGGCCCGGGCCATCGCGGACTCCATTACCGAGGCCATCGGCCCACCCTTCTCGGTCGAGGGTCTCTCGGCGGCGAAATGGATCCTGATGGACTACGGCGACGTCGTGTTTCACGTCTTCCAGGCGGAGGCGCGAAAGTTCTACGCGCTCGAGCGTCTCTGGGGCGACGCGGAGAATGAGACGGGTGTTTTTAGCGGCCGGTTGTCTTAGGCGGCCGCTCGACGCGGCCGGAAGAGAGCAAGCGGCGGTACAGTCGGCATCCCATGGCGAACACCCGCTCGCTCTCCTCTCTGTTTAAGACGAGGAACCGGGCGCTGGCGCGGGAGATCACGGCGCTCGAGCGCGCGCTCGAGCTTCCGAGCACGATCCTGATCGCGGGGGAGAGCGGAACGGGCAAGGACCATCTGGCCCGCGCGCTGCACGAGGCCTCTTCACGCGCCGAGCGGCCGTTCGTCCGCATCGATGCGGCCAATCTCTCCGACGAGCTCTTCGAGAGCGAGATGTTCGGCCACGAGCGCGGAGCGTTCACCGGCGCGGTCTCCGCCAAGAGAGGGCTCCTGGAAGCCGCGGCGGATGGGACCGCTTACCTCGATGACGCTTCGTCGCTGTCACCGGCGGCTCAGGCCAAACTGCTGCGAGTTCTCCAGGAGAAGACGTTCCGGCGCCTGGGCGGCGCCTCCTCGCATACCCTCCGAGCCCGGCTCCTCGTTTCTTCGCGGAAGGACCTCTCGTCGCTCGTCGAGGACGGGCTCTTTCGCCCGGATCTCTTCTACCGCATCGACGTGATCTCGGTCCGGCTGCCGCGGCTGATCGACCGTCCCGAGGACATCCTGCCCATGGCGCGGGAGTTTCTTAGAAAGGCCGCTCGCGCATACCTCCGGCCGGCGCGCACGTTCACGCGCGAAGCGGAGCAGGCTCTCCTGAGGCATTCCTGGCCCGGGAACATCCGCGAACTGCTTCACGTCGCCGAGAGAGCCGCCCTGGCGTCCTCGGCGCCGGCCGTGACCGCCGAAGAACTTCCGGCCGGAGCGCTCGGGTCGCCCCGCGCGATTCTCGCCGCCGCGGTGGAGAAGACCTGGACGCTGCGGCAGCTCACGGATGCGTATATCGACGAGACTCTGCGCCGCGCCTGCGGCAACCGGACGCTGGCGGCCAAACGCCTCGGCATCTCCCGGAAGGCCCTCTGGGAACGGGAGCGGAAAAGGAAGGGAAGCTGAGACGGAAGTCCTTTCGCAAGAACGCTTAAAAAGCGTCGCGCCCGCGGAATAACTCGGCTATGATCCCGCGTTCAAGTCTGGACGCCCCGCCGTGTTCCAGGGGGCGTCACGGAAGGAGAAAACGCGACATGCCCTCGACCACCGCTCGCGCTGCGAAGATGCCGAAGAAGGAACTGGAGAAATACCGGCGTCTCCTGCAGGAGAAGAAGAACACCCTTCTGGCCGAGCTCGCGAAGACCAAGAACGCCGAGGAAGAGACGACCGAGGAGTCTACGCAGGACATCGCCGACAAGGCCGTTTCCTCGTACACGCGGGAGTTTCTCTACTCCTTGAACGACAGCGAGCGCAACACGATCCTGCAGATCGACCAGGCCCTCGCCCGCATCGAGGACAGCACCTACGGCACCTGCTTGAATTGCGGCAACCCGATGAGCGAGAAGCGCCTGACCGCCATCCCCTGGTCCCGTCACTGCGTTGACTGCCAGGAGCTCGCGGAGAAGGGACTCCTCGAAGCTTAGAGAGGACGTGTCCCGGTCGAGGAAGGCCCCGGGAGACCGGGGCCTTCTTGTTGTCAGGACGAATCGGGTGATCGGTGCCGCCGAAGTAGACTGGGCGCGTGCCGCGCAAGCCTTTTTCGGAGGCCGTGATTCCTTCCTTCGGGGAGGCGCCATCCGTGATTCTGATCGCCGGGGACGTGGAGTTCTTCGTGGAGGAGGCGGCGGCGAGAGCGGCCGCGAGGCTCGCGGAAGGGGACGCGGAGGTCCTGCGCTTCGAGGAGGACGCTCCGGTCGAGGCGGTGTCGGACGCGCTGCTCAACCGCTCCCTCTTTTCCGCGCGGCGGCTCGTGCAGTTCGACGTCTCGAGGCTTCTCGGCTCGGAGTCTTCGGGGGACCTCGTCGACATGGCCGTCGAGGCGTGGGAGAGGGGAACTCCGGCAGGCCGGCGCGAGGCGTTTCGGCGGGCGCGGGCGTTGATCTCGGCGCTGGGTCTTCCGGCCGGCGCTCCGGCGGAGGGGCTTGCCGAGGCCGTGGCGCGCAAGACGCGGCGCAAGCCGCAGCAGGAGGTTCTCGCGGCGATCCTCGCGGAGCTGCCCGAGGAGCGGGGCAGCCCGGCGGTCCTGAAAGGCGCCATCCGCCTGCTGCTCGAACGCGGCAACGACGGCACTGTGGCGCTCCTGACGGCCACGGCGCCGCCCGCCGGCGTCGATCTTCTTGAGGAGATCACGAGCAAGGGCCTGGTGCTGGCGGCTTCGGTCGGGGAGGATCCCTCGCCGGCCCTGGCGCGGCTGGCGCGCGCCCTCGCCCGGGAGCGCGAGGTCTCGCTCGATCCCGACGCGATCGACCGGCTGCTCTTCCAGACCGATTCCGATCCGCGGCTCTTCTCCGCCGAGTTGCAGAAGCTCCTCCAGTGGGCGGGTCCGGGCGGGCGCGTGCGCGCGGCGGACGTTCGGGAGAACGTCGGCGACGACTCGTCGGAGGATGTTTACGCGCTCTACGACGCGATCGGCCGGCGGGAGGCCGGGGACGCGCTGGCGCGGCTGGAGCGGCTTTTCTCGACAGGGCGGACCGTGCGGGCGGGCAAACGGGATGTGGACACGGAGGAGTACTGGCCGGTCCGCTTCTTCGGGATGTTGTCGGACGAAGTCCGGCGCATGCTCGTCATCCGGGAACGGATGGAAGAGACGGGCGGCGGGCCGGATGCCTCCATGAGCTTCAAGACCTTCGAGGTCCGCGTCCTGCCGCGCCTCTTGGAGCCGGTCGCGCCCTTCGGACGCTCCCCCTTTCAGAACAAGGCGGGTCAGGTCAGCCCCTTCCTCTGGTTCAAGGCGGCCAATCGAGCGGCGCGCTACACGAAGCCCGAGCTCTCCCGGGCGCTCGCCCGTGCCGCGGACGTGGACGTAAGGCTCAAGTCATCGGTGTCGCCGCTCGATGCGCTTTCCGTCTATGTCGCGGAGCTGATCGCCGGAATTTGATTCCAGATTCCAAATTCCAGATTCCAGGTTGCCGCGCCGTGGCCTTCCTTCTGCCTGGAATGTGGAATCTGGAATCTGGAACCCATTTAGTATTCTCCCCGATTGGCCAAGAGCGTCGTCATCGATCTGTCCGGTCGAGTTGCGCTGGTGACCGGTGGCTCGCGCGGCATCGGGCGCGCGGTGGCGGAGCTGCTGGCGCGGTCGGGAGCGCGCGTCGCCGTCAATTACGCCGCCGGCGCGCTTGCCGCGCGGTCGTTCGTGGAAGGAGATCCGCGCCTCCGGCGGCGAGGCGATGGCGCTCGCCGGCGACGTCTCCGATGCCGGGGCGGCGCGCGGGCTTGTCGAGTCCACCGTGGCGGAGTGGGGACGCCTCGACATCCTCGTCAACAACGCCGGGATCTGGGAGGAAGACCGTGCGGGACGGGGAGACCTCGCCGTGTGGGACCGTACGCTGGCGATCAACCTGCGCGGGGCCTTCCTCGTGACGGACGCGGCGGTGCCGCACCTGGAGAAGACGGAGGGGAGCATCGTCTTCGTATCCTCCACCGCCGGCCAGCGCGGCGAGGCGGAGCACTCCGCCTACGCCGCCACGAAGGGCGCCCTCATCTCCTACACGAAGTCGCTCGCGGCGGAGCTCGGCCCGCGGGGAATCCGCGTCAACTGTGTCGCTCCGGGCTGGGTCGAGACCGACATGACGCGCGAGGCCCTGGCCGACGGGCCGGCGCGGCGCGAGATCGAGAGGTCGATCCCGCTCGGCCGGGTCGCGCAGCCCTCCGACGTCGCCGGGCCGGTCCTGTTTCTGGTCTCCGACCTCGCCCGCCACGTGCAGGGCGAGGTGCTCAACGTCAACGGCGGAAGCGTGCTCACAGGGTGATGAGCCTGTCTCCAGCTCGGCAAGCTCCTGTCGAAGATCGGAGGTTGCTCTCGAGACGCCCGGCTTCTTCGTCGCTTCGCTCCTCGGAATGACAGAACGGGTGACCGGAGAGTAATGGAGAAACTCGACCGGAAGGACCTCCGATTCATTCTGATCTGCCTTGCCGTGATGGCAGCGGGCGGCGCGATCACCCTCGCGTTGTTCCGTCGCGCTTTTCCCGAGGCGTCCATCGAGTTCCGCGTGAATCGGGAGGAGGCGCGCGCGGTCGCGGAGAAGTTCCTGCGAGGCCGCGGCCGCGACGTCGGCCCGCGCCGGTTCGCCGGCCGCTTCGGCGTCGAGGACGAGCCGAAGGTGTACCTCGAGCGGGAGCTCGGCCTCGAGGCCGCGGGCCGTTATTACGGCCGGGACGCGAAGGTCTGGCGGTGGGAGATGCGCTGGTTCCAGTCGGGCGTCAAGGAGGAAGAGCGCGTCGCGATCACTCCGCTGGGCGACCTGGCGTCCTTCGAATCGGTCCGCAAGGACGACGCGCCCGGGCCGCGTCCCTCCCGGGAGGAAGCGCGCGCCGTCTCCCAGCGCTTCCTCGCTTCGCGCGGCCTCGGCAACCTCGAGCCGATCGAGGCGACGCCCCACTCGCGTCCCGCGCGGACCGACTGGACTTTCGTGGACGAGAGGAAGGGCTTCAAGATGGGGGAGGCCACCGTCCGTTACGCGACGACGGTTTCGTCAAACGAAGTCTCCGCATTCCAGGAGTACGTGCACGTCCCGGAGGCCTGGACGCGGTCGTACGAGAAGCTGCGCTCGAAGAACAACACGGCCAACCTCGTCGGGAACTTCGCGCTCTTCGTCACGTTCCTCGCGATGATCGCCGTCATGATCACGAAGCTCGTCCGCAAGGACATTCCCTGGAAGCTCGTGGCCGGCTTCGGGGCCGTGGCGTACCTGCTGTCTCTCCTCTCGACCTTCAACGGGATCCCATTGAGCCTCTTCCATTACGACACGGCAAGCCCGCTCTCGGCGCACATGGCCAGGGAGATCATTCTGGGCATTCTCGGAGCGGTCGCCATCGGGGCCTCCATCGCGCTCGTCGTGGCCTCGTCCGAGCCGATCTACAGGGAACGTTTCCCGGGGCACCTCTCGCTTCCGGGCCTGCTTTCCAGGCGCGGGCGGCGCTCGAAGGGCTTCTTCCGGGGCCTGCTCCTCGGTTACGCGATGACCGCGTTTTTCTTCGCGTATCAGGCGGTCTTCTACGTCGTGGCGGAGCGCCTCGGAGCCTGGGCGCCGGCGGACATCCCGTACGACGACATCCTGAACACCGCGCTGCCTTGGGCGACGGTCCTCTTCATC
>CAWALG010000006.1:0-360652 GCA_963782815.1 uncultured Acidobacteriota bacterium
TGCTCGGCTGGGCGGCGCTCTCGGTGGTCGGGGAGCAGGCGCTCGTGGCGGATTTCCTTTCGGAGCTCCCGGATGGAAGCGACTTGCCCCCGCTCTTCGCGGCGGCCGCGGCCGAGGCCAGGCGCCTGGGCGCGCGGCGGCTGGTCTTCTGGGAAACGCCGGGCGGTCCGGGCGCCGCGGTCATCGAGAAGCTCGGAGGTGAGATCCGCGAGGCGGGGTATCCCTTCGTCGTGCGCGCCTTCGACGACGCCCTCGCGGAGCGGTTCGCGCGGCTCGCGCACTTCACGCCGGCTCTCTACGACGTCCTCTGACGTGAAGCGCGAGAACCGGAAACGGATAGACTCCGGGCAACGGAGACAATGCGAGACGGCGACTTGATCGATGGATGAAGCGTCCCTGATCCCGTACCGGGCGACGGACCTTTCGGCCGCGCGCATCCTCGTGCTCGCCGCGCATCCCGACGACGAGATCCTCGGAGCGGGCGGGACACTCGCGTTGAACGCCGCCGGCGCGGAGGCGATCCGGATCTGGATCGCGACCGACGGAACTCGCCAGGAAGGCGCCGGGCCGGAGGAAGACTACGCGGAGAGCCGGAGGGACGAATCGCGCCGGGCGGCGAGAACCCTCGGCCTGGAGCCCCCTCTCTTCGGCTCGCTCCCGGATCGCGAGCTTCCGGCGAGCGGCGGCGCCCTGGCCGCGGCTCTCGACGCGCTCATCGAGGAGTTTCAGCCCGACCTCGTCTTCTGCCCGTCTCCCGTCGAGATCCATCCCGATCACCGGGCTCTCGCCGAGGCGCTCTACGAGAAGCTCGCGGCTTCGCGTCCGGGCGACCCGGACCACGATCGGCTGAGGTTCCTGCGCCTGGCCTTCTACGAGATTTCCCATCCGCTGCTCCCCGACACGCTCGTGGACATCTCGAGCGTCTCGCGGCGTCAAGGAGGAGGCGCTCGCCTCCTACGCCTCGCAGCAGGCGGTGCGCGACTACGCCGGCGCGATCGGCGGCTTGAACGCCTACAGGAGACTGACGCTCGAAGGGAAGGGCCCGGTGGAGGCCTTTCGCCTCGTGGACTACGCCGAGGCTTCGACGCGCTCTCTCGAGGAGTTCCGAGGCGCGATCGGGCCCGCGCTCATCCGGCCGGGAGAGCGCGGGGAAGCCCCGGTCTCGGTCGTCATTCGAACCCGCAACCGGCCGGCGCTGGTCCGGGAGGCGCTGGAGAGCCTCCGCGGCCAGACCGTCCGCCCGGCGCAGGTCGTGCTCGTCAACGACGGCGGGGCCTCGGTCGCGCAACTGCGGGAGGCCTTCCGGGACGCGTTCGAGTTCACGCTCGCGGAGCTTCCGGAACGGGGCGGCCGCTCCCACGCGGCCAATCGGGGGGTCTCCCTTGCGAGCCGGGATCTCGTCACGTTTCTGGACGATGACGACCTCTGTTATCCCGACCATCTCGATCGTCTCCTGCGCGCGCACCGGAGCGGCCCCGAGCCCGTCGTCTATTCCGACGCCGTCACCGTGGTCTACCGGCGGCGTGAGGAATCGTGGGAGCCGCTGCACCGGACGCTTCAATACTCGCTCGACTTCGACCCCGACTACCTGCTCCTGGCCAACTACATCCCGCTCCACACCTTGCTTCTGCCCCGCGCGCTCTTCTCCGGCGTCGGGGGGTTCGACGAGAAGCTGGAGTACTCGGAGGATTGGGACTTCCTGATCCGCCTCTCCTTCGAGACCGCCTTCCGGCACGTGCGCGCCGTGACGTGCGAGTACCGGATCTTCGAGGGCTCCGACGGCGACCCGCTCCACGTTCCCGCGGGGGAGGCGGCGTTCCAGCGGGCCCGCTCCGAGATCTACGCGCGCTACGCGAGCCGGCGCACCGAGGAGGGGCTCGCGCGGGCCTTCGACCGGCTGCGCGCGCAGATCGCGTTCTGCTCCGAACGGGACGGCGTCTCGCAGGGGGAGCTGCGCTATCAACGCGAGAGCCATCGGCTCTTGAACGCGACGCTCGCGCGGACCGGAGAGCGCCTGGGGAGGGCCGAGCAGAAAACGGCGGAGCTGATGGCCCAGCTCTCCGCGGCGAAGCAGCGGATTGAAGATTACGAGCGGGAGTTCGCCGCTCTCCGGACAGAGCGAGACCAGCTTCTGGCGGAGAACGAGCTCGTTCACGCGCGCGTGGCGGAGCTCTTCGCGAGCAACGAGGAATACCACCGCCAGATCGCGCAGATCCAGGCGGAGGTCCAGCGGCTCGAGGGGATCCTGTCGCAGATCTACGGCTCGCGCACCTGGAAGCTGCATCTGCTTCTCGAGCGAGTGCGCGGGCGGCCCTCGTGAGCGTCTTGCCGCGGTGACGCGACGTGTCGTGGTCCTGGCTCCCGAACCCATCCGGCCTCGGATGGCGGGGATGGGCATCCGCGCGCTGGAGCTCGCGCGGGCGCTCCGCGGGGAATTCGACGTGCGCCTGCTCGTGGCCAACGACCTCGCCGAGGCGGCGAGCGCCGCCGGGGACCTCCCGGTCGTCGCGGCGCCGCCGGGCGGCCTCGCCGCGGCGGCCGTGAACGCCGACGCCGCGGTCGTCTCGGGTCATGCGGCCAACTGGTGGTTCCATCAGGTTCCCGGCGTCCCGGTCGCGGCGGACCTGTACGATCCCTTCTTCGTCGAGAACCTCCACTACGCCTCGACACTCGGGACGGACACGGCGGTGCACGACCGCGCGACGCTCGAGCTCGCTCTCGACCGGGCCGATTTCTTTCTCTGCGCCTCCGCCGAGCAGCGTCTCTTCTACGCGGGCGCCCTCTACTGCCGGGGCCGCATCGGTCCCTCGAACTTCCCGCCGGACCCGACGCTCTCGGGGCTCCTGGCGACGGTGCCGTTCGGTGTTCCGGCCGAGTCCGCCGCGGGCAACCGTGCCGCGGGCCGCCGATTGCTCGGCGCTCCGCCCGAGGGGCCGCTCGTCCTGTTTGGAGGAATCTACGACTGGTACGAGCCGGACGTGCTGCTCGAGGCGTGGCCGGGAGTTCTGCGGCGCTCTCCCGACGCGAGGCTCGTGTTCTTCGAGAACCCGAATCCCCAGACGACGCCGCAGCGCGTCTACGCGCGGACCCGCGAACGCGCGCGGGGGATCGATCCCCTGGGAAAGTCCATCCTCTTCTCTCCCTGGCTCCCTTATGCGGCGCGTCCCGACCTCTATGCGGCGGTGGACCTGCTCGTCTCGATTTCTTCCGAGGGGCTGGAGAGAGACCTCGCCTTTCGGACGCGTCTTCTCGACGCCGCGTGGGGAGGCGTCCCGTCGATCTCGGTCGCGGGCGGTTCCCTCGCGCGCCAGCTCGAGGAGGCCGGAGCCGGGCGGCGGGTGGCGCGGACCGCCTCGGCGCTCGCGGACGCCGTCGCTCTGATGTTGACGGACTCCGCCGAGCGGCAGAAGGCCGCCGCGGCCGCCCGGCGCTTCGCGGCGGCGCGCGCCTGGTCCGCGGTGGCCGCCCCGCTGGCGGCCTGGTGCCGCGAAGCGCGCGTGGACCCGGGGCGCAGGCCCCTCCCCCGAACGGAAGCGCAGCCTCTCTGGCGCCGACTCAGGAAGAAGGTGGCAGGTCGTCAGGTGATCGGTGGTTGGGACCACGAGCTTGAATGCTCGGCTTCTCGCCCTAACACCTACCACCTAACACCTACCAATTCTGACCATGCGTTAGGCTCCCGTCCAATGAATCGTCCCGATCTGTCCGTCATCGTCGTGCACCACCAGGGGCAGGAGCATCTGATCGAGGCGCTCGACGCGCTGGCCGCGACTTCCGGCCTGTCGTTCGAGACGATCCTCGTGGACAACACGGCGGGGGGACCCATGGAGGAGGTGCTCCGGCGGCACCCGAACCTGCGGCGCGTCGTCGCCGGCAGGAACGCCGGCTTCGCCGCCGGCTGCCGCCTGGGGGCGGAGGCGGCGCGGTCGCCGCTGCTCGCGTTCGTCAACGACGACGCGGCCGTCCTTCCCGATGCCCTCGGCCACCTCGCGGCGGCCCTCTCGGATGCCCCGCCGGACGTCGTCGCGGCGGCCGGCCGGCTGGCGGACGTCTCGGGCCGGAAGAACGATTTTTCCGACGGCTTCCTCACCTTCGACGGCCACGCCTTTCAGAAGGACGTGGGGCGGCCGGTCGAGGAGCTTCCCGAGCCGCTCCCGGGAGAGGAGCGGTTGTTCGCCTGCGGCGGCCTGATGTCCGTTCGCCGGGACGCGTTCCTCGAATCGGGCTTCGACGACGATTACTTCGCCTACCTCGAGGACGTGGACTTCGGCTGGCGCCAATGGATCTTCGGGCGTCGGATCATCGCCGAGCCCCGGGCCGTGGCGCGGCACCGCGGCGGCGCGACCGGCGAGGCCCTCGGCGTTTTTTCCCGCGGGTTCCTCATCGAGAAGAACGCCTTCGCGACCGCCTACAAGAACTTCGACGAGGAGTATTTCCGCGACCTCATGCCGGCCGTCCTCGCCGCGTTCGTGACCCGGATCGCGGAGATGCTCGACGCGCGCAACCCCGGCGCCGCGGAATTGAGACGTGACCCCTACGAGACGGCGAGGGGGGCGCCTTCCTTCGCGCGC
The DNA here is from genome assembly GCA_963782815.1 of uncultured Acidobacteriota bacterium. GTDB lineage: Bacteria > Acidobacteriota > Thermoanaerobaculia > UBA5066 > Gp7-AA6 > JAWOLE01. Next base: position 4,569 of record CAWALG010000006.1, read on the forward strand.
CGGCTCTTCGGCATCGGCGCCGGCGGCGCCGGCGGGCGGGTCGCCGTCGAAGACCCGCTGACGGTCGCCCACCTGCGGGCGCTCCTCTGGATCCACCGCAACCACGCGGCGCTCGCTTCGAAGCGCCGGGCCGTGCAGGCAAAGCGCCGCCGGCCGGACGCCGAGATCTTCGGACGGTTTCCGCTGAGAATCGTTCCGACCTATCCGGGCGACGAACGGCTCGATTCCGACTTCTTCCGCGAGTTCCTGTCCCGCGCGCCCCTCCTCGTTCGAACGACGCTCGCGGAGATCTTCGTGTGACGCCCTCCTTTTCCGTCGTCATCCCGACCTTCGAGCGTCCCGACACGCTCCTCCGGGTCCTCGACGCGCTGGGGAGCCAGGCGGGGCCTCCCGACTTCGAGGCGGTCGTCGTGGACGACGGCTCCCGCGATTCGACCCAGGACCGCCTGCGCGCGCTCTCTCCGGCGTACCCGCTGCGCGTCTTCCGGCAGGAAAACTCCGGGCCGGCGGCCGCCCGCAACCGCGGTGTCGAGGAGGCGAAGGGGAAGTGGATCCTCTTCCTCGGCGACGACACGGTCCCGGAGGCGGAGCTTCTCGCGGTCCACGCCCGGACTCACTCGGAGCCCCGCCCCCACCCCGTCGCCGTCCTGGGCTACACGACCTGGCCGCGCGACCGCCGGGTCTCCCCATTCCTCCACCACATCAACGAGTACGGCCTCCAGTTCGGCTACGGGTTGATCGAAGATCCCGAATCGGTCCCCTTCAATTTCTTCTACACCTCCAACATCTCCCTGCCGCGCGCGCTGCTCCGGGCGGCCGGTCTCTTCGACACGACCTTCCCGCACGCGGCCTGGGAAGACATCGAGATCGCCTACCGGATGATGCGGATGGGAATGAAGATTCTCTATCGCCCCGCGGCGGTCGCGCGGCACTACCACGACATCACGTTCGAATCGTTCCGGCGCCGGCAGGAAAAGGCGGGAGAAGCGGCGGCGATCTTCTACGAGAAGCATCCGGAGCTGGGCGACTTCCTGGCGGTTCCCCAGGCGCTCCAGTTCCGCGAGGTGGGGCCGGTCGTCGGAGGATTCCGACGAGCGTGGGCGGCGCTCTGCCAGCGGTGGGAGTTTCCCGGGGGGCGCAGAGCGCTCGACTCGGTCCTCCAACACGATTATCTGAGGGGGTTGAGCCGAGCCATGAAGGCGAAGGGCTTGCCCCGGGACCAGGTGCGGGTGTCCGGCTCTTCGGGGTGACGCTTTGACCTTTCAAGAGGGCAGACGTCCTTTCGGGGAGCGCGGAAGGCTTCTCGCAAGTCACTGATGCGAAAGCATCTTGCCCGCTGTGCGGAATGACTTACTCTGGTCCTGGTCTTGCTATTCACTCTCTCGGGAGGCAACTGGTATGAAGAGACTCAACTGGATTTTTCCGCTGGCTCTGGGATTGATCTTGATGCTTCCCGCTTCTCCCATCCTGGCTGGCGGCGGCGGACACGGCGGTCATGGCGGTGGCGGTCATGGCGGCGGCGGTCATGGCGGCGGCGGTCATGGCGGCGGCCATGGAGGCGTCGTGGTCGTGGGCGGCGGCGGCTGGGGATGGGGCTGGGGATGGGGCTGGCCGGGCTATTACGGCCCCGGTTACTACCCCGGGTACGACGGATACGCTCCTTACGGGCAATACGGGCAAAGGCGCTGGGCAGCCATCGACACGGACATCTCGCCCGAGGAAGCCTACGTCTATCTCGACGGCCGTTACATCGGGACCGCCGATGATTTCGACGGGCACCCGGACTACCTGTACCTCGGGCCGGGGCGTTACAAGATCGAATTCCAACTGCCGGGATACGAGTCGATGACCAAGGAAGTGGACGCGCATCCCGGGATGTACGTGGACTTCACGGACCATCTCCGCAAGGTCCCCGGACAGAAGCAGTACGGCTCCTACGAAACTCCGAAGCTCGACGGCGAGATCCAGAGATTCTTCGCCAAGCGCAGGGGAGGCAACAACACCGCCGTGGATCCTTACGCTCAGCCTCAGGGCTATGAAGGCGAGAACCCGAACTCGAATCCCGAGGGATATTCCCCGCAGCCCGCTCCGGCTCCGCAGCCGCGGCGCCAGTCCGGCCAGGAGTGGCGCGGCGGCCATGTCAACGTGGCACCGGCCGGGACACGCCTGCGGCTGACGATCCAGCCGCCGGACGCCGCGGTCTACGTGGACAACCGCTTCGTGGGAACGGCCGAGGAGGTCAACTCCCTGGAGCGGGGTCTTGCCGTGTCTCCGGGCAAGCACGCGGTGACCGTCTCGCGGCCTGGTCTGCGGGATGGGGCCGGAGAGGTCAATGTCGCGGAAGGCGAGACGGCGAAGCTGGAGATCTCCCTCACCAGGTGATTGATTGACGATTGAAGGATTGGCGATCGAGGGTTGAGCTCCCGATCGATCAATCCTTCCAATCTTTCAATCCTCTCAACCCAACGCTCAGGAGTTCGAGCAACACGGACTCGTAGTGCAGTCTCTTGTTCCCGCGCCGATTGTCGGCCGGCGCGTCCGCGGATCTCAGGGCGGCGCGGGCGAGCGCCTCGGGAGGCAGCAGCCGGGCCAGGTCGCGGATGCCGGCGGCGACGCCGCGGTGCCGGAGGAGCTCGCTCGAGACCCCGGAGGCGACCGCGGCGTCGGCGAGAAGCTCCGAGAAGAGCCGCGTCTGTCCCGGCTCGGAGTGCGCGAGCGCTTCGGCGAGAAGCAGCAGGGGCGCTGACCGCCGCTGCGAGATTCCGGCTCCCAGGGCGAGCACGATTTCCTCGCGCCGCTTCCGGTACTGCTCGAGCAGCGCCGGCGCGTCCGCTTCGGACGGCGGCTCCAGGCCGGCCAGCTCCGCCGCGTCCTCCTCCGAAAAACCGCGGGCAACCCACTCCGCCGCGCGCTCGGCGCGGGACTGCCGCGCGAGGACAACCGCCACGCAACGGGAGCAGATCGTCGGGAGCAGCGCCTCGGGGCGCGCCGTCGTCAGGATCCAGTGAAAGTGCTTTCCGGGCTCCTCGAGGGACTTCAGGAGCGCGTTGGCTGCCTCGGGGCCGAGCTGTTCCGCGCGCAGGACGAGGGCCACGCGGCGCCCGGCCTCGTACGGCTTCCCGGCTCCGAAGGCGACCGCCGCCCGCACGCTGTCGATCCGGATCTGAACGCCCTCCGGCTCGACGACGAGCAGGTCCGGATGGATTCCCGCGAGAGCGCGGCGGCAGGAATCGCACCGCCGCTCCGGATCCTCGCCGGAGCAGAGAAGGGTGGCCGCCAGGCGGCGCCCTTCGCTCTCCAGACGCTTCTCCGAGGATCCCGTCAGGAGCAGCGATCCGGGGAAGCTCTCGGGCCGCGCGGCCAGGCGCTCGAGCAGAGAGGCCGCGGTCACAGGGAGAAGCGCTCCGAGAGGAGCCGCCAGGTCTGCGCGGTGACCTCCTCGCGAGGAGCGTCCGTCGATATCACGGCCACGCGGTGCGGCTCGCGCCGCGCGATCGCGAGATAGGCCGCCCGCACCCGTTCGTGGAATTCGAGGCCCGCGGCCTCGAAGCGGCCGGACCGGTCTCCGTCGCGATGCCGGGCGCGCGCGAGCCCGGCGCCCGCGTCCAGGTCGTAGAGAAGCGTGAAGTCCGGAACGAGACCATCGCGCGCGATCGCATCGACGAACCGCACCGCGTCCGGATCGAGACCGCGCCCTTCCTGCTGGTACGCCTCCGTCGTATCCGAGAAACGGTCGCAGAGAACGAAGCCTCCGCGGGCGACGGCCGGCTGCAATATCTCGCGGACGTGCTGGCGGCGGTCCGCCTCGAGCAGCAGCCATTCCGTGACGGAATCGAGCTGCGTGTTGGCCGCGTCCATCAGGATGTCGCGGAGCGTCTGTCCGATCGCCGTCCCCCCCGGCTCGCGGGTTTCCAGCACCTCGTTCCCGAGCGCGCGCAGGCGCTGCGCGGCCAGGCGCAGCTGGGTGGACTTGCCGCAGCCTTCGACCCCCTCGAACGTCACAAACGGCATCGGGAGAAGAATATCGGAGACTTATCCCGTTAACATTCCCTCCTCGTGGACGTATCCAGATCGATGAAGGCCATGACACCGGCGCCGCCGCGCGAGGACCTGCCCGGGCGGGGAGGCTCTCTGCGCGTCTGGTTCTACGCGGTCGGCCTGGTCGGCCTGGCAATCGCGGTGGCGTCGATCGCCGACATGTTCTCCGCGCGGCCGAACGACGGCATCGTGCCGATGCCCTACAGGACCGGAGGGATCGAGGTCCGCGGCGTCGCTGCCGGAGGGCCGGCGCATCGGGCGGGGATCACGCCGGGCGAGTGCGTTCTCGGCATCGGTTCGCATCTGGTCAAGTCGATCTCGGACGCCTCTCGGGAGCTGCGCCGGCACCGGATCGGAGAGACCGTGTCCTACCTGGTTCGCCACGGACCCTGCGTCGCCGCGACGAGCGCGGCCGCGCCGGCGGGGGAGATGCGGACCCTCCCGGTACGGCTCTCCTCGATCCGCCTGGGGGGCACGACCAACGTCTACACGGCCGTGCTCGGTTTCCTCTTCTTCTTCATCGGCCTCTTCGTCTTCCAGCGTCGGCCCGACGACCGGGCGGCGCAGGTCTTCTTCATGCTCTGCGTCCTCTTCCTGCTCTTCTTCGTGTGCCGCCTGCGCCCCTCTTCCTACTGGTGGATCGATGTCTTCGTGCAGAACACCGGGACGGTCAGCCTTTTTCTCCTCCCCGCCGTCTTTCTCCACTTCTTCCTCATCTTCCCGCGTCCGAAGAGGCTCACGTTCGCGCGGGCGGACGAGTGGTCGGACGAGCCGCCGGCGCGCTGGAAGGTGCGCGTCCAGGATTTTCTCTCCGCGAGCCCGAGTCTCCTCTACCTGATCTATTCGGTTCCGCCGGTCGTCTTCCTCTACGACGTCTTTCGCCAGCTCGAGGGGCACAAGGTCTCGATCCTGTCGGGCGCGCCGCTGTCGTCGTGGGTTCTTCTGGGAGACTTCCTGGTCCTCGGAATCCTCGCCCTGGCGCATTCCGCCTTCACGCTCGAGGATCTCCGGGAACGGCGGCAGGCCTTTCACGTCCTGGTCGGAACGATCCTCGGCACGACCCCCTTCGTGCTGCTCGGCGTCGTCCTCCCCTCCCTCTTCAACAACGACGACTACGTGTTCTACGGGATCGTGCCGATGATCCTGATCCCCCTGACCTTCGCCTACGCGATCGTGCGGTTCCAGATGCTGAACGTCCGTCTCGTCGTGAAGCGGACGTTCCTCTACGCCGGGACGACGGCCATTCTCTTCGGCCTCTACATCGCGGCGATCGCGACCGCCAATGCCCTGTTCGCCCGGAGGCTGTCCGCGTCGCCGATCTTCAACTTCGGGTTCTTCCTCGTCGTCGTCCCGCTCTTCGAGCTCGTGCGGCGGCGGCTCCAGACTCCTCTCGACAAGCTCTTCTTCCGCGAAAAGTTCGACTACCAGGCGGCGTTGCTCGAGATGAGCGAGGCGATCACGGGCGAGCTCGACCTGGGCAAGATCGCCGATTACCTGACGGCGAGCGTCGCGGCCACGATGCGCCTGGAAAAGGCCTCGATCTGGCTGCGGGACCGGAACGGGTTTCTGGAGCGGCGGGGGAGCCAGGACGATCGTCTCACCCCGGAGGCGGGAGTGCGGCGCCTCCTGCGGCGGGAAGGCCAGCCCATCGCCCTGGAGGAGCTCTCGCTCTCCTTCGCGGACCCGGAGAGCCAGGACTTCCGGGAGCGTTTGGACGCGGAAGGTTTCCGCCTCGTCGTGCCCCTGGTCTACCGCGATCACCTGATGGGCGTGCTGGCGCTCAAGGAGAAACAGTCCGGAGAGCGGTTCGACCGGGAGGACCGGTCCCTTCTCTCGACTCTCGCGAATCAGGCGGCGCTCGCGATCGAGACCGCCCTGCTGCACGACGAGATGACCCGGCAGGCCGAGTTCCGGCGCGACCTGGAGATCGCGCGCGACATCCAGGCGAGCCTCCTGCCCCGCTCCGTCCCGATCGTGCCGGGCTTCACTCTTCTGGGCGGCAGTCTCCCGGCCAAGGTCGTCGGAGGAGACTTCTACGACTTCATCCCCTTCGAGGACAAGTGCCTGGGCGTCGTGATCGGAGACGTCTCGGGAAAATCCGTTCCGGCCTCGCTCCTGATGGTCGCCTCCAAGGAGATCGTCTACTCCCGGGCTCTGACGACGCGGGACCCGGGCATCCTCTTCCAGGAATCCAACCGGCGCATCTACTCGATCAAGCGGCGGATGTTCGTGTCGCTCGGATATTTCGTGCTGGACCCGGACGCGATGACCCTCCGATACGCGATCGGCGGACAGCCGCTCCCCATCCTCCTGAGGTCGGGTGACGGGGGACCCCGGCCCCTCGATGCTCCCGAGCACCGGCTGCCGCTGGGGGCCTTCCGGGAGGTCCCGTACGACACCGTGGAGTTCTACCTGAAGCGGGGCGACCTGATCTTCTTCTACACCGACGGCTTTTCCGAGGCCATGGACGAGCAGATGAACCCCTTCGGAGAGGAAAGGCTGATGCAGTCCCTGGCGGCCAGGAAGGGGGATGGCCTGGAGGACCTTGCCAACGGGATCCTCGCCGATATCCGCCGGCACGTGGGAGGGGCCGAGCAATACGACGACATGACGTTCCTGCTCCTGAGGGTGGAGTGAGGCTGAAATGGGACGGTTGAGGCTGAAACCCCGGGGCCTTGCAGCCGTATCATCAGACGGATGAGTGTCAAGTCCCGGCGCGCCGTCGCGGTCGTCGCGGTCCTCTTCCTGCTCGTGGCCGGCGGACTGGCCGCGCTCTACCTGACGAGCCGGCGGGAAGTCACGACGTCCTCCGCCGAGGCCTACCGCGCCTACCAGGAAGGGCTCGAGAACTTCCGGCGGTATTACTTCAAGGAAGCCCAGGTCGGCTTCGCGCGGGCCCTCGCTCTCGACCCCAACTTCGCGATGGCCATGCTGCGGCTGGCCGGCCTGAGTAATCACGATCAGGCAGTCTCCCTGATCGAGAGGGCCAGCCGGCTGCGCGGCCGGTTGAGCGAGCGCGAGCGCATGTTCGTGGACATGGCCAACACCGAAATCCAGAGAAAGCCCGAGGAGCGAAACAGGATCGCGCGGGCAATCTTCGAAAAATACCCGGACGACGTGGACGCCGCCATGGTCATGAGCGGCATCGAGATGAGCCAGGGGCACGCCGAGCGCGCGCTCGAGATCTACAACGGCCTTCTCGCGATCAATCCCAACAACGTGGGCGTCTACAACCAGATCGGGTACTACTACGCGTGGCGCGGGGATTACGACAAGGCCATGGAGAGCTTCAAGAAATACCAGTTCATGGCTCCGGACCAGGCCAATCCCTACGACAGCATCGGCGAGGTGCAGGCGTACTCGGGCCGCTACGATGAAGCGATCGCCAACCTGAACCGTGCCCTGAGCCTGAAGCCGGATTTCTTCGATTCCCTCAGCCATCTCGGCATCGCCTACGAGGGGAAGGGGGATTACGACCGCGCGATTGAAAACTGCCTGAAGGCGGCGAAGGTAACCTCGATCGAAGGACGCCGGGGGAATTATCTCGGACAGGCGCTCCGCGTGGCGTACTTCGCCGGAGACGTGCCCGCCGCGCGACGGATCGCCCAGGAGATCGAGAATCTGCCCAAGGACAAACAGGACGAGGTCCACCGCGTCGCCATCCCCGGGATCGCTCTCGATCTGATGGAAGGAAGGCCCGCCGAGGCGGAGCGCCGCCTGACGGAGCTCCGGCCGAAACTGGAAGCGATGTTCGAAAAACAGAAGAGCGATCCGGGCTATAAGCCCTACTTCCCGGAGTGGAACCTCCTGATGGCGGCGGCCAAGGCGAAACTGGGGAAGAACGACGAAGCGATCGCACTCTGTGAAGAGTTGATCAACCCTCCCCGGCCCTGGGACAGCTTCGAGGGTCGGCTCTGGGTCTACGAGGGGCGGGGGATCCTCGCCGGGCTGCTCGCGCGCAAGGGGGATCTCGATCGGGCCGAGAAGCTGGTCGCCGAGAACCACAAGTGGAATCCGAGTTGGGCGCCCATGCGCCCCTTCGAGCTCGTCGTCGAGCAGGCGCGCCGCGAAAGAGTGATGGCCGCGTCCGGGAGCGCGGCGGGCCAGAAGGTCACCCGCTGAGACCATTTGCCCGGGTTCCCCGCTGATGGATCGCGATTTCCAGACCCAGCACAAGCTCCTCCTCCTCGAGACGCTCTACGACGCCGGCCTGTCTCTCGGGTCGCTTCCGGACGAGGAAGCCCTCGTCGAGGACGTGCTCGGCCGCGCCGTCGGCGTGCTGGACGCCTCGCGCGGGTACCTGGCGACGTTCGGCGAAGGCGGCGCGCGCCGGGCCGAGGCCCGCGTGGGCTTCCCGCGCCGTCCCTCCGAGTCGGTCGTCGCGGAGGACGATTTCCTGCGGGATCTTCTCGCCGCCGAGGGCGCGCTTCGCCGCGAAACGTTCCGGTTTCTCCGCACGGCCGTCTCGGCCGCGATCGGGGTCCCGATCCGGGGCGGCGGCCGGACGGTTGGAGTTCTCGTGCTGGCGGACAAGGAGCTGCGCCGCGGAGGTCAGACGGCGTTTGACGAGGAGGACGCGCGTTTCCTGACTTCCCTCGCCGGCCTCTGCGGGATGGCGATCGAGAACCGCCGCCACCTGGAACGCCTGACACGCGAGCGCGAGCGCCTGGAGGAGGAGAACCGCAGGCTCCTGGACGAGACCGGACGCGTGGCGGCGGGGCGCCTCTTCGTGGGCGATTCCCCGGCGGCGCGCCGCGTGCTCGATCTGGTCGGCCGCGTCGCTCCTTCCCGGACGTCGATCCTGATCACCGGCGAGAGCGGCACCGGCAAGGAGCTCGTCGCCCGGATGATCCACGCTCGCAGCGACCGCGCCGAGCAGCCGTTCGTCGCGATCAACTGCGCGGCGCTCCCCGAGTCGCTGCTCGAGTCGGAATTGTTCGGCATCGAGCGGGGCGTCGCGACCGGAGTCGAGGCGAGGTCCGGCCGGTTCGAGACCGCCACCGGCGGAACGCTGTTCCTGGACGAGGTCGGCGACATGCCGCTGGCCTTGCAGGCGAAGCTCCTGCGCGTCCTGCAGGAGAGGGAGATCGAGCGCGTCGGGGGGCGAAAGCGCATCCCGATCGACGTGCGCGTCCTCGCCGCGACCAATGCCCGTTTGACGGAGAAGATCGTCCGCGGGGAATTCCGCGAGGACCTTTATTACCGGTTGCGCGTCGTCGAGATCGCTCTTCCGCCGCTGCGCGACCGCCGGGAGGACATCCCGAAGCTCGCCCGCCACTTCCTCGATCGGTTCGCGGCCCGGGAGGGGCGGGAAGTGCCGAGCATCGATCGCGACGCGTTCGCGGCTCTGCTGGCCCACGACTTCGCAGGCAACGTCCGGGAACTCGAAAACCTGCTGGAGGGGGCCGCCTCGCTCTGCCGCGGAGGCGTGATCCGGCGGGAGGATCTCCAGTGGCTCCCATCGCGGGTTCCCGCCAGGTTCGAAGTCTCCTCGGGGGTGGAAGCGGCCGAAGTGCCGAACTTGCGGGCGCTGGAAGAGCGCCACATCCGGTCCGTCCTGAAAATGGCCGGAGGAAACAAGAGCCGGGCCGCGAGGCTGCTCGGCATCAGCCGCCGCACGCTCTACCGCAAGAAGATGCTGGTGCGATAAGTCACAGTATCAATAAGTCACATAATAGCCAGTAATTACCTCATTCAAAACTGCTTATATGTATGACATATAGGCCATGCTATTGATATGTGTCGAATTGGCGCTATACTTCGGAATGAGTGATTTACTGTCCTTATCCCCGCAAGCCTCTTTGGCGCAAAGGTTTATCTCCGGTCCTCGGCGTCGGCAGCGACTGGCAGGGGACTTGCGCTTCCCTTCCGTGAACGAACATGAAAAGAGTGCAGGCCCTCGCCCTCGACTTCACGCAGGCGCCCTCGCTTGCCTGGTCGCTCCTCTTCGCGGAGCTCGCCGCCGCCGCCCTTCTCTTTTCCTCCGGCCGGGTTCCCGCGATCCTGGTTCGCTCGCTGCAGCTCTTCCTGCGGTTTTAGGCGGGTCCTCATGACAGAGCCCTTCCCTCGCGTTCCTCCCTCTCAGTGTGCCGCTCGAGCCTCCGCGCTCCGGCCCGGGCGCGGGTTATCCTCTCGGCCGCGATCGAGCCAGGACGATCGTGGAACCGGAGGCGGCGGAAGCGACTGATGGCAAGGCGGGAATCGGCCCGAATGAGCCTGGACGCGACGGGCGCTCGCGAGATCTCCCTGACGATCCCGGTGGCCCCCGACATGGAGATCGTCGCGACCGCCCAGGCCGCGGCCGTCGGCGAGTTCATCGAGATGCCCCGCGATAAGATCGACGAGGTCAAGCTCGCACTGGTGGAGGCCTGTATCAACGCGTTCGAGCACGCGCAGGCGCGCGACGGCCGCGTCCATCTGACGTTTCGGGTCGGCCGGGAAGACGATGGCAGGGAGTTTCTGGAGGTGGAAGTCCTGGACCAGGGAAAGGGTTTTGACCAGACGACGATCGAGACGCCTTCGGCGGAGAAGACCTTTTCCGGGCGCCAGAAGAGGGGATGGGGGTTGCAGATCATTCGCAGCCTGATGGACTCCGTGGCCATCTCGTCGAGCGAGGGGGGGACGCGAATCCTCATGAGGAAATACAAGTGAGCGAGGTTTGCAGGGTCGCGGCGGAGCGGCGCGGTGACGTGGCGATTCTCTCGACCGACGGATACATCAACAACCAGGGGGGAGAGGAGATCGCGCGGCAGGCGTATTCCCACCTGGAGTCGGGCGCTCGCGCTCTCGTTCTGAACCTGGAAAAGACGCGCATCGTCAACTCGATCGGCATCTCCATCCTGATCGAGGTGCTCGAGAAGGTCATGGACCGGAAAGGCAAGCTCGCCTTCTGCGGCCTGACGCCGACCATCGACAAGACCTTCCGGATCATGGGCCTGGCCCAGTACGCGGCGATCTATTCGACCGAGTCCGAGGCCGTGCGGGCCGTCTCTTCGCCGTGACGGAAGATCGGTGACGGAAGCCCCCTCCGTTTCCGCGTCGCGCCTGGGACATCTGTGGAGGGCCCTCGAGGAGCCTCTTCGGAATCCCGACCGGCCTCTGCCCGCGAGGCTCGCGCAGGCCGCGGTCACCTGGAGCGGCGCGCGCGCGGGGGTCCTGTACCTGCGGGAGAAGGAGGCATGGGTCCGCTCGGCGGTCGCGGGAGTCTCCCCATGGGAAGGCCTCGACCTGCCCGATCCGTCTCTCGAGGTCCCGACGCATCGCGGCGGGATCCTCTGGGTGCCGCTCTCGGCCGAGGGGGAGGTCCACGGGCATCTCGGGCTGGACGGCGTCGGCCCCGAAGAGTCCGCCGAGCTCGGCGCCTTCCTCGGCTTCGTCCTCGGCGGGCTTCTCGGCGCCCACCGGCTTTCCCGCCTCGTGAAGGAAGCGGACTTCGAGGTCCGCACGCGGCTCGTCGAGCTCGAATCCCTCTACGACCTGGGGCTCTCGCTCGTCGGGGCAGCTGGATATCGCGGCGCTCGGAGACGAGGTCCTCTACCGCTCCATTTCCTTGACCGACGCGGGCAAGGGCAGCGCTCCTTCTCTTTCACGAGGATGGGCGGCCGCTGCTCGAGCGCAATCTCGGCGGACCGTTTCTTCCCGCGCAGGACTTTGCTTCGTGGAAGCTGCCGGAGGGCGAGGCCGTGATCAACAACGCGGCCGCCGCCGGTCCCGACGGCCGGCGTGCGCCTGATGTCCTGCCAGAAGTGCCTGGTCGTCCCGATCTCGGTCTCGGGGCGGAGGCTCGGCGTGCTGGCGGTTGCGGACAAGGAATCGCGCGACGGAGGCGTCCTGGACTTCACCGCCTCCGACGCTCGGATCCTCTCGCTCTTCGCCAACCAGGCGGCGGCGGCGATCGAGACGGCGCGCCTTCACCGCGCCGCGATCGAGAGCGAGAGGATCGAGCGCGAGATGGAGCTCGCGGCGGCGATCCAGAGAGAGATCCTTCCGCACTCGCTGCCCGAGGTCGCGGGCGTCGAGCTCGCCGCGGCGAACCTGCCCACGCGCCACGTCGGGGGGGACTACTACGATCTCTTCCCGCTCTCGCGGGGGCGCCTCGGCTTTCTCGTGGCGGACGTCTCGGGCAAGGGAGTGCCGGCGGCGCTGCTCGTTTCGACCGTGCACGCGGCCGTGCATCTCCAGATCGACGAGGCGAAGACCGTCGTCGATCTCGTCACGCGGATCGACCGGCATCTCCGCCGCTACGCCGCGACCCGCAAGTTCCTGACCCTCTTCTTCGGTCTCTTCGAGCCCGACACCGGCCTCCTGACCTACGTCTCGGCGGGACACAACCCGGGGCTGCTCCTGCGCGGCTCGGGAGAAATGGCGCGTTTGAACTCCACGGGAGTGCCCGTCGGGATGCTTCCCGGACGCCTCCTGGCGGGAGGTGTCGGTCTCGCTCGCGCCGGGAGACCTCCTCTGCGTCTACACCGACGGCGTGACCGAGGCGGTCAACGCGGCGCGAGGAGGAGTTCGGCCTGGATCGCCTCTCGACGCTCATCGGAAAGAGCCGCGCCGTCCCCCTGAAGATCCTGTGCGACCGGGTGCTCGCGGAGGTCGCCGATTTCGCGGCCGACATGCCGCAATACGACGACCAGACGCTGCTGCTCCTGCGCCGCATGGAGAGCGCCGGCCGGTAAGGCGGGGCGGCAGACTCCGCGCGTCGCCGGCCCGGCTTCCGGGGTCCCCGGGGGGCCGGAGCGTTCAAGCTAAGATTGCCGGGTGTCCGCCCTCGCCCTTCTGGTTGCCGCGATGATGTCCCCTTCGGAGCCCGCGGACTCGGGATTGATCCTCGAGGGCGCGATGGTCTACGTCTCCGCCGAATGCCCGTCCGCGGAGGAGCGACATCCTCGTCCGGGACGGGAAGATCGCGTTCGTCGGCGACGGAGCCAGCGCCCGTCAGATGGCGCCCGGCGCCGCGCGCGTGGACCTGGCGGGGAGCTTCATCTTCCCCGGGTGGGCCGACGCGCACGGCCATCTGGCGGGTCTCGGGCAGGCGCTGGAGGTCGCGGACCTGCGCGGCGCGGCCGATGCCGCCGAGGCGGCCCGGCGGATCGGGGCGATCGCCGCGCAACTCCCCGCGGGCACCTGGGCGCGGGGAAGGGGCTGGGACCAGAACCGCTGGCCCGGAGAGAAGTTCCCGGACGCCCGGGACCTGGACGCGGTCCTCGCGGATCGCCCCGCGGTCGCCGGCCGGGTGGACGGCCACGCCGTCTGGGTCAACTCGGCCGCGCTGAAGGCCGCCTCGATCGACGCCGCGACGCGAGATCCCGAGGGCGGACGAATCCTGCGCCGCCCGGACGGATCTCCCTCCGGCGTCCTCGTTGACCGCGCCGCGGATCTCGTCCAGAGGGTCATGCCCGCCGCGTCGCCCGCGGATTTCGAGCGGCACATCCTGGCGGCGACAACGGCCTGCGCGAAGGTCGGGACTGACGGAGGTGCAGGACGCCTCCCACTACGGGCCGGCGGAGATCGCGGCGCTGGCGAAGCTCGCCGACGCGGGACTGCTTCCGATCCGCGTCTACGCCACGGTCTCGAACGACGCGAAGGATCTGCCCGGCTTCTTCGCTCGAGGTCAGCGCATCGGGCAAGGGAACGATTTCCTGACGGTGCGGGCGATCAAGGTCCTGGCCGACGGCGCGCTCGGCAGCCGAGGCGCCGCGCTCCTCTCGGACTATTCGGACGATCCCGGCAATCGGGGACTCCTCGTGACCTCGCCGGACCGCGTCGCCGAGCTCGCCCGCGAAGCGCGGCGGCACGGCTGGCAGCTCTGGATCCACGCGATCGGGGACCGCGGCAACCGCGTGGCGCTCGACGCGTTCGCGAAGGCCGCGGCCGAGCAGCCCGACGCGCCGCCCGGGGCGAAGCGCCCGCGGATCGAGCACGCGCAGGTCGTCGCCCCGGAGGACATTCCGCGATTCGCCGCGGGAGGGCGTCATCGCCTCGATTCAGCCGACCCACGCCACCTCGGACATGCCGTGGGCGCAGGAGCGCGTGGGGGCCGCGCGCATCGCGGGCGCGTACGCGTGGCGGCAGCTGAAGAGCGACCGGAGCGAGGCTCGCCGGCGGCAGCGACTTTCCGGTGGAATCGGAGAACCCCCTGCTCGGGTTCTACGCTGCGGTGACGCGGCAGGACCTCGACGGCAAGCCGCCCGGCGGCTGGCGTCCGCACGAGAGGCTCGAGCGGAGAGAGGCGCTCGCGCTCTTCACGTCGGACGCCGCGTACGCGGCCTTCGAGGAAGAGCCGGCGAGGACGGATCGCCCCGGGGTTCGAGGCCGACCTGACGGTGTTCGCCCGGGATCCGATGGCCGCCCCCGAACGAGAGATTCCCCGCATCCCGGTCGTCCTGACGCTCGTCGGGGGCAAGGTCGCCTACGGCCAGGGGCTGTCGGCGGGGAAGGCGCCTTGAATCGGGCGAGCGGCGTCGCGTTATCCTTCCTTCTCGCGCTCCTGCTGGCATTGGCCTGTAACGACCAGAAAGCCTCCGTTTCGAAAGTGACTCCGAAGACGCCGGACGACGAAGCCGAGCGCCGCGCGCGGATGGTGGAGACGCAGATCGTCGCGCGCGGCGTGCGCGACCCGCGTGTGCTCGCGGCGATGCGGTCGGTCCCGCGACACCTGTTCGTGGATCCGGCCCAGAGCTCGCAGGCCTACGAAGACCACCCGCTGCCGATCGCCGGCAACCAGACGATCTCGCAGCCCTACATCGTCGCCCTGATGACGGAGCTCGCGGAGATCACGCCCGAAGAGAGGGTCCTCGAGATCGGCACCGGCTCGGGGTATCAGAGCGCCGTTCTCTCGCGGCTCGCGAAGCAGGTCTATTCGATCGAGATCGTTCCGGAGCTGGCGCGCGAGTCGGCGGAGCGCCTGCGCCGGCTCGGTTACGGCAACGTCACCGTCCAGGAAGGGGACGGCTATCGGGGATGGGAGGAGCACGCTCCCTTCGGCGCCATCATCGTGACGGCCGCGCCCGACCGCATCCCTCCGCCGCTCCTGGATCAGCTCGCGACCGGCGGCCGCCTCGTGATCCCGGTCGGCAGCTTCTTCCAGGAGTTGAAGGTCCTGTCCAAGGACAAGAACGGGCAAGATCAGCGAGAAGGACATCCTGCCGGTGCGCTTCGTGCCGATGACCGGGCAGATCGAGAAGACTCCGCCCGCCCCGGAGTGAGCCGCCCCGAAGTCGACCCGGCGACGAGCGGCCTCTCGGGCGCCGCGGGCGCCTCCGAGCCCCGGCCCGAACGTCCCCGCTCCTGCGCACGTTTCGCGCCTTCACCTACCGCGATTACCGCCTCCTCTGGGCCGGAGCGTTCACCTCGAGCGTCGGCACGTGGATGCAGGAGGTCGCGCAGAACTGGCTGATCCTGACCATGACGGGATCGGCGTTCCTGCTGGGGCTCGACGCGTTCCTGGGCGACGCGCCCTTTCTCGTCTTCTCTCTCTTCGGCGGGGTGCTCGCCGACCGGATGGACCGGCGGCGGATCCTCCTCACCTCGCAGATCGTGCAACTCTCCTCGGCGTTCCTGCTCGCCGGCCTGATCTGGGGAAACGCGATCCACGTCTGGATCATCCTGACGCTCTCCTTCGTCGTCGGGATTCGCGCAGTCCTTCGGCGGTCCGGCCTACCAGGCGCTCGTCCCGACCCTCGTCGATTCGAAGGACCTGGGAAACGCGGTCGCGTTGAACTCGATCCAGTTCAACCTCGCCCGCGTCATCGGTCCGGTGCTCGCCGGCATCGCGTTCTACAAGCTGGGAGCGGCGGCCTGCTTCGGCTTGAACGGCATCTCCTTTCTCGCGGTCATCGCGGCGCTCCTCGCCTTGAAGCGCGGAGCGTTGGAGAAGGGGGAGGCGAAGCCGGAGCGCGTGATGGAGAGCCTGAAGACCGGGCTTCGCGCCGCGCGGGACTCGAAGCCGCTGCGGGGGTTGATCGTCCTCTCCTTCGTCGGGAGCTTCTGCGCGATGCCGCTCGTGACGTTCCTGCCGGTCTTCGCGCGCGAGGTCTTCCACAAGGACGCCAAGGGATACAGCGGCCTGCTCGCCGCGTTCGGCATCGGCGCCGTCCTCGGCGCGATCGCGATCGCCGGCTTCGGACACGTCCAGCGAAAGGGGATCGTGGCGGTCGCGATGCAGATGACGTTCGGCGCGCTCATGGTGGCCTTCGCCGTGTCGCGCGACCTCGTCCTGTCCTACGCGGTGCTCTTCGCCGGCGGGAGCGTCGCTGATGGTCGTCTTCGCCATGTTCATGACGCTCGTGCAGTCCAACGTCGAGGACCGCCTGCGCGGGCGCATCGTCTCGGTCTACTCGCTCGCCTTCCGCGGCGCGATGCCCCTGGGCAACCTCACCGCGGGACTCCTCGCGACGTCTCTCACGGCCCCCCGCGTCCTCATCCTGGACGGCCTCGTCCTCGTCCTCGTCGGCTCGGCCGTCCTCCTGCGCCACAGCGAATCGGGCGTAACCTCGCTCTAGTGTCATGACACTAGATCTTGCAGGTGAGTGGCTCTTCAATGTGAGTCAAGCTGCTCTTCGAGTCGTGGAGGGGCCATGAAAGAAGGGGCGGAGTCGGTTCCCGGCAGGCTCGGACGGCAGGAGCTGACGCGGCTCGTCGAGTCGGGCGAGATCGAGACGGTGCTCGCCGTTTTTCCGGATCTCTACGGGCGTCTCCTGGGGAAACGGTTCGTCGGACGCTTCTTCGTCGAAAGCGTGGCGGCTCACGGCTTCCACGCCTGCGACTACCTGCTCGCCTGCGACATGGAGATGGACCCGGTGCCGGGCTACGCGTTCGCGAGCTGGGAGGAGGGCTACGGCGATTTCCGGTGCGTCCCCGACTGGAAGACGGCGCGCCGCGCGGCCTGGCTCGAGAGGACCGCGATCGTCGTCTGCGACGTCCTCGGCGAGCCCGGCGGGCGGCCGGTCGAGATCGCGCCGCGGCGGGTCCTCGCGCGCCAGGTCGAGCGCGCGCGGGAGATGGGATTCCAGGCGCTGGCGGGGTCGGAGCTCGAGATGTACGTCTTTCGCGAGTCGTACGAATCCGCGCGCAAGAAACGCTTCCAGGATCTCGAGACGTTCGGCAGCTACATCGAGGATTACCACATCCTGCAGGGAACGCGGGAGGAGCCGCTCGTCGGAGCGATCGTCCGCGGCCTCGATGCGAGCGGCGTGCCGATGGAAGGCTCCAAGGGGGAGTGGGGGCCGGGTCAGCAGGAGCTGAACCTCCGGTACTGCGCTCTCCTGGAGCAGGCCGACAGGAACGTCCTCGCGAAGCACGCGGCCAAGGAGATCGCGGACCGGCAGAACCTCGCCGTGACCTTCATGGCGAAGTGGAACGAGAGGCTGGCGGGGAGCTCGCTCCACCAGCATCTCTCGCTCTGGGACGCGGAGGGGAAGGAGAATCTCTTCCCGGGCGCGGCGCCGCTCGGCCCGGTCGCCGCGAGCGATCTCTTCCGCTGGTTTCTCGGAGGGTGGATGGCCCGCGCGGAAGAGCTCGCCGCCATGGCCGCGCCGTCGGTCAACTCCTACAAGCGCTTCCAGAGCGCGTCCTTCGCGCCCACGGCCATCGCCTGGAGCCACGACAACCGCACGGCGGGCTTTCGGGTGGTCGGCGAGGGCCCATCGCTGCGGATCGAATGCCGCATCCCGGGCGCGGACGCGAACCCGTATCTCGCCTACGCCGCCGCGCTCGCCGGCGGGCTGGACGGCATCGCGCGCCGGATCGAGCCGCCGCCGATCTTCGAGGGGGACGCCTACGCCGCGAAGGCGCTTCCCCGCGTTCCTCACAACCTGCGGGACGCGACCGACCGGTTCGCGGCGAGCCCCTTCGCGCGCGAGGCGTTCGGCGAGGAGTTCGTGAGCCACTACACCCATTTCCTTCGCACCGAGCAGAGGAAGTTCGATGAGGCCGTGACGGATTGGGAGAAGGCGCGCTTTTTCGAGAGAGGCTGAAGAGAGATTTGTGATTGGTGATTTGTGATTTGTGATTGCAAGACGGAATTGAGGAAATGATGCGCTTGAAGGACAAGGTCGCGCTGATCACGGGAGCGGGGAGCGGGATTGGCCGCGAGGCGGCGATTCTCTTTGCCAGTGAGGGGGCGAGCGTCGTCGTCGCGGATGTCGGCGATGCGGCGGGGCAGGAGACCGTCTCGAAGATCAAGGCGGCGGGAGGTCAGGCGCGTTTCGTTCACGCCGATGTCTCGCGCGCCGAGGAGGTTCGCGCGATGGTGGCCGCGGCAGAAGAAGGCTATGGCCGCTTGAACGTCCTCTTCAACAACGCCGGCATTTTTCCCTCCGCCGACGGGGGAGTCCTGGAGACCGACGAGGAGACGTGGGACCTCGTGATGCGCGTGAATCTCAAGGGGGTCTTCCTCGGATGCAAGTACGGCATTCCCGCGCTCCTGCGGGCCGGCGGCGGGAGCGTCGTCAATACCGCGTCGTTCGTCGCGCTGATGGGGTCGGCGACGCCGCAGATCGCCTACACGGCGAGCAAGGGCGGAGTGCTCTCGCTCACCCGCGAGACCGCCGTCGAATTCGCCCGCCGGAACATCCGCGTCAACGCCCTCTGCCCCGGACCGGTGGACACGCCGCTCATGGCCGAGCTCCTCGGCGACCCCGCGCGCCGCGCCCGCCGCATGGTCCACATCCCCTTCGGCCGCCTCGCCCGCGCCTCCGAGGTCGCCCAGGCCGCCCTCTTCCTCGCCTCCGACGAATCCTCCTACATCAACGGCGCCGCCCTGACCGTGGACGGCGGCATCACCGTCGCCTACACCACGCCGGAATGACAGGCCTCAAGTGAACCTCGCTGACGTTGAAGAAGCGCTACAAGGGCTCCGCGCCGGGCGTCGGATCCGGCTCGCTGCGCGGAAGCGACGGGTTGGTGGAGCTGACCGGATCGAACTGGCGACCTCCTGAGTGCGATTCAGGCGCTCTCCCAAACTGAGCTACAGCCCCACGCGAGGAGGCGCAGGATAGCACGTCCGTGACGGTCCGTGGGATGAGAGGAAGTCCTGAGGCGTGCCCTGGTCCTTACTCTCGGCCACCGCTCGCGCAGCGAGCGACTTGGTCGAGCTGACCAGGATCGAACTGGCGACCTCCTGAGTGCGATTCAGGCGCTCTCCCAAACTGAGCTACAGCCCCACGCGAGGCCGCGCAGGATAGCACGCCATGCTCCGCTCGAGCAAGCGCGGAGCGAACGGATGATAGCATCGGGGCCGATGGATCATGGGATCGATCCTTCCTCGTTTCTGCTCGCGTTTGCCTCGGCGTTGCTGGCGGCAAAGCTGCTCGGGGAGATCGCGGAGAGACTGGGACAGCCGGCGGTCCTGGGCGAATTGCTGGCGGGGGTCCTGCTGGGGCCTTCCGTTCTGGGCCTCGTGTCGCTGACGGCCGGGGTCCTCCTGCTGGCGGAGATCGGCGTGATCCTGCTCCTCTTCGAGGTCGGCCTGGAAACGGATCTCTTCGACCTGGCGCGCGTCGGCGCTCCCGCGCTCGCCGTGGCGCTGGCGGGGATGGTGGTTCCCTTCCTGGGCGGCTTCTTCCTGACGCGCTTGCTCGGCCATCCGACCCTGACCGCGATCTTTGTCGGCGCGGCCCTGACGGCGACGTCGATCGGCATCACGGCCCGCGTCCTCTCCGAGCTGAAAGTCCTGACGTCGCGCGAGGGACGGATCATCCTGGGGGCCGCGGTCGTCGATGACGTGCTGGGACTCGTGGTGCTCGCCGTCGTCGCCCGGATCGCCGAGACGGGGACCGTTGAGAAGGCGATGGTCCTGCGGGCGACCGGCCTCTCGGTCGGATTCGTGGTTGTCGCGGTCGCGCTCGGAATTCCCCTGGGACGCCGGCTGATCGGAATCGTCGGGCGCGCGAACGCGCGCGGGAGCCTGGTGGCGGTGTCGGTCGCTTTCGCCCTGCTCGTCGCCCTGGCAGCGAAGAAAGCGGGCTCTGCCGAGATCGTCGGGGCGTTCGCGACGGGGGTCGTGCTCGCGCGCACGAATCGCCGCCACGACATCAGTGAAGCCTTGAAGCCGTCGGTGGACATCTTCGCGCCTCTCTTCTTCGTTGCCGTGGGAGCGCAGGTGGACGTCGCCCTGTTGAATCCCTTCGCGAGGGAGAATCAACCGGCGCTTCTCCTCGCTCTGGGCCTGACGCTGGTCGGCTTCCTCGGCAAGTTCGCGGCCGGCTTTTGCGCGTGGGGCGGTGTCCGGCGGGCCTTCATCGGCGCCGGGATGGTGCCGCGGGGCGAGGTCGGCCTGATCTTCGCCTCCCTGGGGAAGGCGACGGGAGCCTTTACGGAGGGGGTCTTCGTCGCTGTCGTCCTCGCCGTCTTCGCGACGACGTTTCTCGCGCCTCCTCTGCTGAAGGCCTTCCGCGGGGGCGTCGGCTCCAGCGACGGAACGCCGGCTCCGGTGCCCGTCGCTTGAAGGCCCTCGGGTTCCCTCCGCGGACGGAGCGGCTCGGCGCGCTCGAACGGACGCTCTTCGACCTGCTCGTCGTCGGCGGCGGGATCACCGGCGCGGGGATCGCGCGCGATGCCGCGACTCGCGGCCTCAAGGTCGCGCTCGTCGAGCGCGCGGACTGGGCCTGCGGAACGTCGTGGCGGTCCACCAAGCTCATCCACGGAGGGCTGCGCTACCTGCAGACCGGCAATGTGAAGCTGGTCTTCGAGTCTCTCTCCGAGCGCGGCCGGCTGACGCGCCTCGCGCCCCACCTGGTACGACCCGTGGAGTTCCTGTTCCCGGCCTACCGGGGGCGCGGCCTCCCGTTTTGGAAGCTCGGTCTCGGGTTGACGGCCTACGACCTGCTCGCTCTGGGACAGACACCGCGCCGCCACCGGCGTCTGTCGCGGGAGGAGCTCGTGCGGTGGGAGCCGGCCCTGGAGAGCCCGGCGCTCCTGGGAGGCGAGGTCTACAGCGACGCGCGGACCGACGATGCCCGGTTGACGCTCGAGAACGTCCTCGACGCCGTCTCGCTCGGAGCCGCCGCGGTCTCGCGCGTGGAGGTTGTCGGCCTCATCCACGACGCTTCGGGCGCGGCGCGCGGGGCGGAGGTCCTGGATCGGGAGTCCGGCCGGCGCTTCCCCGTCCGCGCGCGCGCCGTCGTCAGCGCGACGGGTCCATGGGCCGACCTCCTGCGGTCCGTGGACGACCCCGGCGCCGTGCCGCTCCTGCGGCTCGCGAAGGGAATTCACGTGACCCTGCCGGCGCGGCGCCTTCCCGTCAGCCGCCCGGTCGCTTTTCCCGACTCCGGCGGGCGCCTGCTGTTCGCGGTTCCCGACGGGCCGGTGACGCTGCTTGGAACGACCGACACCGATTACGCCGGGTCTCTCGACGAGGTCGTGGCGGAGTCGGCGGAGGTGGCCTACCTCCTGAAGGAAGCGAACGAGACCTTCCCGGCGGCGGGCTTGACCGAGTCCGACGTGGTGGCGACCTTCGCGAGCCTGCGGCCCCTGGTGCGCGAACCGGGGAAGCGAGTCGAAGACACGAGCCGCGAAGACACGCTCGTCGTTTCGGCGGACGGCCTGCTGACGGTCACCGGAGGCAAGCTGACGACGCACCGGCGAATGGCGGCGCGAGCGACGGATCGGGCGGCACGGCTGCTCGCCGCTCAAGGCGTCGCCGTTCCCGCCAGCGGGACGGGCGCGAGACGATTTCCGGGCGCGCCCGAAGGGTCCCTGGAGGAATCGGTCTCCGGGATCGTTCGGATCGCGGCCTCCTGCGAGCCACCCCTCGACGCGGAAACCGCCGGACACCTGGCGCGGCGCTACGGAGCGCGGGCCACCGGGGTCCTCGAGCTCGTCGCCGGGGACTCCGCGCTGGCGCGGCCGCTCTGCCAGGGCCTGCCCGACATCGAGGCCGAGATCGTCTTCGCCGCCCGCCGCGAGGACGCCCGGTCGCTCTCGGACGTCTTGATTCGCCGCACGCATCTCTTCTGGCAGGCGCCCCGGCAGGGAGAAGAGGCCCTGGACCGGGCCGCCGCGCTGATGGCCCGAGAGCTCGGCTGGAGCGAGGAGAGGCGGGAATCGGACGCCGCCGCCTACCGGCGGGAGGTCGCTCTCTCGCGGCGTTTCCGGGAGCCTTCTAACCCTTCCTGAGGTCGGCGATCGTCGTGCCGAGGAGCGCCCGGCGTTCCGCCTGCAGCCGTTCGAAGATGGGAGTCAGCACCTCGACGACCCGGTCTCCTTCCTCGGGCGAAATCGTGAAGAGGTCGGGCGAGACGGCGTCCACGACCTGGGCGACGGTGATCTTCCGCGCCGGTTTCGCCAGGGAGTAGCCGCGCGCCACGTCCCCCTCGACCAGCCCCGCGTCTCTCAGACATTCGAGGAGCTTCTCCGCCTCGGTCGAAGGGCCTTCCTGCTCGGCGTAGAGCTCGCGCAGCGGGTGCGTGCCCCCCTTCGAAAGGCGCAGGAGCATCCGGACCGCGTTCTCCGCCCGCCCGGCCCGGGGCCCGCCGGCCGTGCGGCGGCCGGCCGCCTGCGTCTGGAGCACGTGCGCGAGCTCCACGCCGAGCAGGATGAGAACCCAGACGAAGTAGATCGAGAGCAGGGTCAGCAGGATGAGCGTCAGGGACCCCGTGATGAGGTTCACTCGGGAGAGCGCCTTGACGTAGAGGCCGAAGAGGAAGCGCAGAAGCTCGAGCGCCAGCGCGACCGCGCCGCCCGCGGGCGCCGCGCAGGTCCAGCGGACGTGGGCGTTGGGCAGGAACTTGTAGAGAAGCGTCAGCGCCGCGTAGTCGATGGCGAGGGGGAAGAAGAAATCGGTCGCCGGCGCGGAGAGAATGTCGTTGGCCATCGCGAAGCGCTTGAGGAACCGCACGCCGAGGCCGATCGAGCCGACGAGCAGGCCGAACGCGAAGAGGACGAGGGTGTAGACCGCGATGCGGTGGAGGATGTTGCGGCGTCGGGGCGCTCCCCAGACGGTGTTGACGATCCCCTCCACGATGAAGAGCAGCCGCAGGGATGCTATGAGCAGCACGGTGATCCCGATCCCCGTGATCGTCGTGGACTGCGCGATGAAGTCCCTCAGGTTCTCCGTGACCTGCGCCGTGTGGTAGGGGAGGACCAGGTTGACGAGATCGAAGATCGTCGTGACGTTCTGCTTGAAGAAGGTGGCGAGGAAGAGCGCGAACGTCGCGAGGAGCGGCACGGCGGTCAAGAGCGTCGAGAAGGAGAGCGAGGCCGCCAGATCGACGCCCCGGTCCGCGCGAAAGCCGTGGTACGTCTCGAGAAGGATGTTCCGGGCGGTCACCACCACCCGGAGCAGCGCGGGCGGGATCCAGGGGTTCCGCGCGCGGGCCTTCTGGACGACCGAGGTGACCGGACGTCTCACACGGTCTCCGGCGCGCGGAAGGCGGCGGCCCTCATCCGATCAAGGGTATATGATCCGGCTTTCGGAACCGGAGGTGAAGGATGGCGAAAGAGACTCCGTTCGATCGCGCCCGCGATTTCGTCGAAGAGAAGATCGATCAGACCAAGGAAGTCCTGGGAGATTCGTACTCGAAGGCGCGCGACCAGTTCGATGGCGTGAGCGACGACGTCCGCAAAGGCGTGAAGACGGCCGCCCGCCGCATCGAGAAGGACTACGGCGACGTGTGGAGCGATGCGCTCTGCTATGTCAAGGAGAACCCCGGCACGGCCGTCGCGATCTCGCTCGGCGTGGGCTTCCTCCTCGGGTTCCTGATCCGCGGCGGAGACGATTAATCCGCATCTGGAACGATTCCGGCCCACGCGACATAATCCCCCCGTGACTTTCAGGAAAGCGGGGCATCCCGCGCTCTCGACGTTCGCGTCGAGCGCGGGTTGAGCCTGCAAGATCGGTCAGTTCGACCTTTCCGCGCTTCTCGCGAAGCTCCCTTCCCCGGCGGACCCGAACCTGCTGGTGGGAAACGCCCATGCCGACGACGCGGCCGTCTACCGGATCGGAGGGGGGCAGGTCCTCGTGCAGACGGTGGACTTCTTCACTCCCGTCGTCGACGACCCGTTCCTCTTCGGGCAGATCGCCGCGGCCAACGCTCTCTCCGACGTCTACGCGATGGGGGCGCGTCCGGTCCTGGCGCTCGCGCTCGCGGCGTTTCCGACATCGGCCCTTCCGCCGGAAGTCCTGGAGGACATCCTCCGTGGAGGCGTCGAGAAAGTGAACGAGGCGGGCGCGGTGGTCGGCGGAGGACATTCGATCGACCTCGACATCCCGGTCTACGGCCTTTCG
Organism: uncultured Acidobacteriota bacterium; assembly: GCA_963782815.1. GTDB lineage: Bacteria > Acidobacteriota > Thermoanaerobaculia > UBA5066 > Gp7-AA6 > JAWOLE01. The sequence continues at coordinate 28,834 of CAWALG010000006.1, forward strand.
GTGACGGGACTGGCGGAGGAGTCGAAGATCACCCGCAACGCCGGGGCGCGGCCGGGGGACGCGCTCGTGCTGACCAAGCCCCTCGGAGTCGGCGTGACGGTCTGCGCCGGGCGCGCCGACACGCTGGCCGCGGAGAGCGCGGGGCGCTTCTTCCACAAGCGTCTCCTCTCCGATGCCGAGCTCGAGGAGGTGGTCGGGGTCATGTCGGCGTTGAATCGCCCCGCGGCGGAGGCGATGGAGGGGTTCGAGATCCATGCGGCGACCGACATCACGGGCTACGGGCTGCTCGGTCACACCCACGAGATGATGTCGGCCTCGGGCACGACCGCGGAGTTCGTGATGGAAAAGGTCCCGTTCCTCCCGGCAGCCCGGCGCCTGGCGGCCCGCGGGATTGCGCCGGACGGCTCCCGCGTGAACGTGCGGAACCTGAAACCGCGATCCCGGATCGGCGCGGGCGTCACCGAGGAGGACTTCCTTCTGCTCTGCGACGCCCAGACGTCGGGCGGACTCCTCGTCGCTCTCCCGGAAGCGTCGGCGGAAGACTACGCCGCGCGCTGCCGCGAGCGCGGAGCGCACGCCGCCGCGGTCATCGGCCGAGTCGTCGATCGCGCCGACACGCTGTTACGAGTTGACGAAGGCGTCTAAGGTCTAAGGTCTAAGGTCTAAAGTCTAAAGTCGGGCCCCGGGACCTTAGACCTTAGACATTAGACCTTGGACATCCTGAGGAGGCCACATGGCGAAACATGATGAGCCCGAGTGGGTCGAAGTCGCCGCGACGAGCGTGGACGAAGAGGCGGCCCTGATCGCGGGGCTGCTCGAGTCCGAGGAGATTCCGTGCGAGGTGGAGGGTCCGACCGGCGGCTCTCCGTGGCCCGAGAACATCGGCGCCTTCGGCCTGTCCCGGGTCATGGTTCCTCCCGAGCGCGCGGCCGAGGCGCGCGCCCTGCTCGAGCGGCGCGAGCGCGACTTCCAGCGCGAGCCGAAGGATTCGGAGGGCGGCGAAGGCGAATGACGCTTCGCCTCGGGCTCGAAGCTGGGACGGTTCGAGATCACCGGCGTCCTCGGCGAAGGCGCGATGGGAACCGTCTACCTGGCGCACGACCCGCAGATCGAGCGGCCCGTCGCGATCAAGACGCTCCGCCTCGAGACGGGAGGCGAGCAGGGAGAGGAGATCGCGAGCCGGTTTCTCAAGGAGGCGAAGCTCGCGGGGCGCCTCCAGCATCCCAACATCGTCACGATCTACGAAGCGGGGCGGGACCAGGGCGTGGATTTCATCGCCATGGAGTACATCGACGGGGAGTCGCTCACCCGGATGCTCTCGAAGAGCGGCTTCTCCCTCCGCCAGAGGCTGGAAGTCGTCCGGCAGGTCGCCCTGGCGCTCGAACATGCTCACGAGAGGGGCGTGCTCCACCGGGACATCAAGCCGGGAAACATCCTCATCACGCGCGACGGGCGCGTCAAGGTGGCGGACTTCGGCATCGGCAAGCTCCTCACGGCCGGGGGAGACCTGACGCGCACGGGTCAGATGGTCGGGAGCCCCGCCTACATGTCGCCCGAGCAGATTCGCGGCGAGAAGCTGGACGGGAGGAGCGATTTCTTTTCCCTGGGCGTCGTGCTCTACGAGCTGCTGACCGGATCGCGCCCGTTCCCCGGCGACACGATCACGACGCTCGTGTACCAGATCCTGCACACCGAGCCGAGGGATCCCCTGCAGCTGCGTTCGGACCTGCCTCCCGCCGCGCGCGAGGTCTTCGCCCGGCTTCTTGCCAAGTCGCCCGGCAAGCGTCCCGCCGACGCGAAGGAGTTTCTCCGCGAAGTCGGGGCGATCGAAGAGGAGCTGGGCGAGCCCGCCGCGGGGATCGCCGCAGGCCCCGGTCCCTGGCAGGAGCGGGGCGCCGCCCCGCTCGAGAGCGCGGAAGAGACGACCCTCCCCCTGGACCAGGAACCGGCGGCGGCGAGGGCCCCCAGGTCCGTCATGACGTATCTCCTCGGCGCGGCGGTGGTCCTTCTGGCGGCCGCCATCCTGATCGCGATCTGGCGACGCACGAGTCCGCCGGCGGAGCACGGCGCCGCGCTGGAGCCGTCCTCCCCCATGCCCACGGCGGTCCACCTTCAACCGACGGCGGCCGCCGTGGAGGCTCCCGCTCCGGCCCCCGCTCCGGTCGAGACGGTGGAGCCTCTTCCGACTCGAGGTCCTCGCGAAGCCGCCGCCGCGAGCGTCGGGGCTCCCCGATCGGGCGACGCCGCCGCTCCGAGGCGTCCCACGGCCTCCCCCCGCGTCGCCCGCGCGGAGCCGCCTCCCGCGCTCGAGTCACCGGAGGCATCCATCCCCGCGGGTCCGCCCGCGGACAAGGTCTATCGCACTCGCCGCTACGCCAAGTTCGGAGTCAGCCCGGACCAGGCTCGCATCTTCCTGGACGGCCGTTACGTCGGCGTCGCCGACGACTGGGACGATCACGGCGGAGGGAAGACGCTGGAGATCGGCCGGGAGGGGTCGCACCGCGTGAGGCTGGAGCTGCCGGGCCATCGCACGATGCACTTGGAGATCGTCGTCGCGCCCGGGGCCGAGGACGACACCGTGGACATCGGCGACGACTTGAAGCAGGAGTCGAAGGTCTCCTTCACGAAGATCCCCAAGCTCGACGACCGCACCGTCGGTCCCGTCGAATTCACGGTGGACCCTCCCGACGCCGAGATCTCGGAAGGGGGCCGGGTCCTGGGCCGCGCGTCCTCTTTCGGCCCGGGCTCGCCGCTGCGGCTCTCGGGGCCGATGGCCCACGACCTCGCTCTCTCGGCTCCCGGCCGCAGGTCGAAGACCGTTCGGATCCTCGTGGCCTCCAACGCCGACCGCGACGTCGCGAAAGTCAAGGAGACCCTCAAGAGGGAATAGGTGTCAGGTGAGAGGTGTCAGGTGGAAAACAGATGCCGGGTGCCAGGTTGTCAGGGACCGGGGCCCGGCGCCCAACCTGAAACCTCGACACCTGAAACCTGACACCTGCATTTTCCCTGACACCTCGCATCTGAAACCGGACACCGGCTTTGTGTTAGTTTCCCTTCTCCATGTCCGCCCCCGCCGAGAGCGCGACGCTCAAGCGAACGCCCCTCTACGCTCTTCACCGCGAGCTCGGCGCGAAGTTGATCGACTTCGGCGGGTGGGAGATGCCGGTGCAGTACCAGGGGATCCTCGAAGAGCACCGGGCCGTGCGCGAGCGCGCCGGCATCTTCGACGTGTCGCACATGGGGGAGCTCGAGATGACCGGCGGCGAAGCCATGGCGGCGCTGCAGCGGCTCACCCCCAACGAGGTGTCGAAGCTCGCGGACGGGCGTTGTCATTACTCCGCGTACGGATTCGAGATCTGCGTCGCGCCGGAGTTCGCCGAGCCGATCTTCCGGGCGCTGCTCGACGCGGGGAAGCCGGAGGGGATTACACCCTGCGGACTCGGAGCGCGCGACACGCTGCGGCTCGAGGCGAAAATGGCGCTCGTCGAGACCCCTTTTTACAAGAGGAAGAAGGAGGTGCCGGCGTGAATTCGGAAAACCTGCACTACGCCGCGAGCCACGAATGGGTCCGGGTGGACGGGGAGATCGGAACGATCGGGATCAGCGACCACGCGCAGAAGGAGCTGGGAGAGATCGTCTATCTCGAGCTCCCCGAGGTGGGCCACGTCTTCAACGCCGAGGACGAGTTCGGCACGGTCGAGTCGGTCAAGGCGGTCTCCGAGCTCTTCACACCCGTCTCGGGCGAGGTCGTCGAGGTCAACAAGGGAGCGATCCAGGAACCGGGCATCGTCAACGACGATCCGCAAGGCGACGGCTGGCTCATCAAGGTCAAGCTCTCGACCGACCAGGAAGTCTCCAAGCTGATGTCGGCCGAGCAGTACGCCGAATACCTGAAGGAGGAAGAGAAGGAGAAATGAAGTTCCTCCCCATTTCGGTGGCTGGCGGGCGTCCTCAGACGATTCGAAGCCGCCTCCCGGAGGAGCATGAGAGAGCGAGCACACCACGCGACAGCAATCGCCTCGCTTCCAATGCGAGCGAACGACAGGCGACGGCCGGGTTCTAACTGTCGAGGCCGGGCCGTCGCGTGCGACGAGGGAGGCGGACCGACTCCGGGGCGGATTCGGAAGGACAGACGCCTTGAGGCGGTAACGATCAAGCCATCGCGCTGAATCAGATTCGGCCGAGGCGCCGGTGAAGTTGGTCCCGCTCTGCGATATCCTCTGACCACATTTATGTCCTCCGCGTTCCAGCGCAAATGTCCGCTCTGCGGCGGAGACTTGATCCGCTCGGCGCGCTCCACGTTCTATTTCTGGAGGAAGCCGTGGGGGCGGAGCCTCTTCGACTGGGGGAACGAGCGCGTCTATCCCTGGGCGTGCATGGGGTGCGGGGTCGTGCTCCTGTATCTGGACCGGCTGCCCGCCGTGGCCGGGGAGTACAAGACGGCGCGGGACGCCGCCGTCGCGCCGGAGGCGCAGCCGGCTCACTTCAAGTCGTGATCTCCGTCGCGTACCTCGACGGGCGGCGGCTCGCGAGGTCCGTCATCGCGGGGGCGCGTTTCGTCGCCGAGCGGGCCGAGCCCCTCAACAAGATCAACGTCTTCCCCGTCCCCGACGGGGACACCGGTACGAACCTCGCCTCGACGTTCCAGAAGATCGCCGGAGGCATCTCCCGCATCCGTCAGCGGCACGTGCGCGACATGTCGCGGGCTCTCGCGGAGGAAGCGGTGGCCGGCGCCCGCGGCAACTCCGGCGCGATCATGGCCCAGTTCTTCTGCGGGTTTTCCGAGGCGCTGCCCGACGCTCCGCGCATCTCGACGCCGGACTTCGGCGCCGCCGTCGTGAAGGCGTCCGAGTCGGCCTATGCGGCGATTGCCCGCCCGGTCGAGGGGACGATCCTGACGGTCATCCGCGACTGGGCGAGCGCGGTCCGGCGCCGGGCCGACGAGGACACCGATTTCGCCCGGCTCCTGCCCGAGTCGCTCCGGGAGGCGAAGAGGTCGCTCGAGAACACGCCCAACCAGATGAAGGCCTTGAAGAAAGCGGGCGTCGTGGATGCGGGGGCGCAGGGCTTCGTCTATCTCCTGGAAGGGATCGTCAAGTACTTGCGGGAGGCGTCCCGGCACGCCCCGCCGGAGGCGCCCCCGGAAGAGGTGAAGGCGGCGGTCTTCGAGAAGCAGCTCGAGTCCATTCTCTTCCGTTACTGCACGGAGGTGCTGCTCGAGGGAGAGGCGATCGACCGGAACGAGCTTCGAAGACAGGCGGCCCTGCTCGGAGACTCGATCGTGATCGCCGGGAGCGCCTCGAAAATGCGTCTGCACGTGCACACCAACGAGCCGGAGAAGCTCTTCGAAACAGCGGGGCGCCTGGCGGAAGTCGCGCAGACCAAGGTCGAGGACATGCGGGCCCAGCACGAGACCCGCTTCGATCAGAACCGGTCGGCGCGCGTCGCGGTCGTGACCGACTCGACGTGCGACCTGCCGACGACGCTCCTGGAGGAGCTGAACATCGGGGTCGTGCCCGTGCGCGTCATGTTCGGATCGGAGAACTATCTCGACAAGGTGACGCTCCTGCCGTCGGAGTTCTACGCGCGCTTCTCGGTGACCACGCAGGTCCCGCGGACGTCGCAGCCTCCTCCCGCGGACTTCACGCAGGTGTATCAAAACCTGGCCACCCATGCCGGCTCGATCGTCTCGATTCACCTCTCCGCCGCCGTCTCCGGGACGTACCAGGCCGCCATCGTCGGGTCCCGGCCGGTCGAGAAGACCCTTCTCACGCACGTCGACAGCCGCAGCGTCTCGGTCGGCCTGGGCCTGGTCGTTCGCGCCGCCGCCGAAGCGGCCGCCGCGGGCAGGAGCGCCGATGACGTCGCGCGCATCGCCCGCGACGCGGCGGCCCGCGCGCGCCTCTTCATCGCGGTTCCGACGCTGGAGCACCTCGTGCGGGGAGGGCGCGTTTCCCCCTTGAAGGGGCTGCTCGCGAGGATTCTCGGACTCCTGCCCGTCCTGACGCTCGCCGCCGACGGGACCGCGCAGCCGGCGGCGAAGGCGCGCGGGTTCCCCGCCGCGCTCAAGAAGATGACGGGACTCCTCTTCGAGGCGGCGGAGGCGGGCGCCGGGGAGAGCCGGCGTTTCGGCGTCGCTCACTGCGACGCGGCGGAGCTGGCGGAGTCCCTCGCGCGGGAAATCCGTCAGCGCTACCCGGAGTCCGACGTCATGATCGTCGAATGCGGCCCGGCGCTCGGAGCGCACGGCGGGCCTGGGGCCGTCGCGGTCGCGGTGCTGCCGTAGCGCGGCTGCGCCGCGCGGTCTAAGGTCCAAGGTCCAATGTCTAATGTCGGGCCTTCGGGACCTTAGACCTTAGACCTTAGACCTTGGACCTTCCTCTGGACGGTCGGGCATTCCAACCATCCGCTCGAGCGGTTCGTGGAGATCCTGCGGGCTCATCGGATCGAGCGGGTGATCGACGTGCGGCGGTTTCCGGCGTCGCGCAAGTGGCCGCATTTCAACGCCGGCAGTCTCGAGCGGAGCCTCCCGGAGGCGGGCATCGACTATGCCGGACGGCCCGAGATGGGCGGCCGACGCAAGGCCAGGCCCGACTCGCCGCACACGGCGTGGAGGGTCGAGGCGTTCCGGGGATACGCCGACTTCATGGACACGCCGGAGTTCGCCGCGGGGCTCGGCGGAGTGATGGCGCTGGCAAGGGAGCGCCGTTCGGCGTTGATGTGCGCCGAGGCGCTGCCCTGGCGCTGTCACCGCTCGCTCATCGCGGACGCGCTTCTGGCCCGCGGATGGGAGGCCCTCGAGATCCTCTCGGAGAAGGAGGCGCGGCCTCGCGAGCTCCCTCGCTTCGCGCGCGTGGAAGGTACCCGCGTGATCTACGACGTCGGGGAGTTGCCGCTGTAATGGACCAGAGCAGATCCTTCGCTTCGCTCAGGATGACAGGGCCCTGGGACCTTAGACCTTAGACCTTGACTTGACCCCTCGGTTCTGCGGACCGCGAGAAGCAGCACGTCGGCCGGACCGGGAGAAACGCCGGCCGCCTTCCAGTCCGCGACCGACTGCGCGAAGACGGCTCGCAGAGGCCCGGCCGCCGCGGTTCTCGCGAGCTCCTCGACGAGCTGTTCCGGAGGCCGCCAGTCCTTCTCGAACCGCAGACGCTCGAGACCGCTCGACGCCACGATGGCAAGGTCTCCCGGCAGGGTCTCGCACGCCGCCGTCCTGCGATCGCCCTCTTCCGAGGCGGCGAGGCGCAAGGCCTTGCCGCCTCGCAGGAGAAAAGGGAGGGGAGCGCGGGAAGCGGAGAGCCACAGGCGCGAGCCGTCCCATCGAGCGGCCGTCGCGGAGCAGGACGGAGCGGCCTCCCGGATCGTCTGGAGGATCTCGGCGGGTGAGGCGGAAGCGAGAACGGCGCGCCCCGCGGCGAGTCCGGCGGCGAGCGGGCCGAGGGACTCTTCCGGAGCGCCCGGAGCCTCCAGGAGGAGAAGCGAGAGGCATCCGTCCCCGGCCTCCGCGGCATAGGCGACGGGGCTGCCTTCCGACGCGTCCCAGCGCAGGGGCGCCGCCTCGAAACCGGGCGCCGAAGGCCAGGCGGCCGGCGCGAGCAGGGGCCCGACGCCTCGCAGCGCCGCGGCAACTCCTTCCCGCCGCGCGCGCGCCACCGCCTCTTCATGCTCCCGCACGCCTTCGACCGCGAGCGCCGCATGCGTGCCGACCTCCGCCAGGAACTCCTCGTCCTCCTTGGTGAAGATCTGGTTTCGCTTGTTCAACAGCTCGACGACTCCCACGATCTCTCCGGCGGGGGTCCTCATCGGCGCGGCCAGGATCGTGCAGGTGCGGAAGCCCGACGAGGCATCCGTGTCGGAATCGAATCGCCGGTCACTGTAGGCGTCGGTGATGTTGATGGTCTCGCCTGTCTTCGCCACGGTTCCGGCGATGCCGCGCCCGAGGGGAAGCCGGATCGGAGCGACCGAGCCTCCTTCGAGGATCTGTCCGACGATCGTCTCGGAGCCCGGGTCCCTCAGGAAGATGGTGCCTCGCTCGGCGTCGGTCTCCGAGGTCGCGGTCCTCAGGATGATCTTCAAGGTCTCCGTCGGATCGAACGTGGCCGCGAGCGACTTGTTCGCCTCGAGGATGACCATGAGCTTGACCATTCTTGCCCGCGTGACGGAGACCTCCGCCAGGACCCGGTCGAGGACGTTCCCCTCGAAAGCCGCGATGGCGTCGGCGAGCGCGTCGGCGTCGGAGAAGCGCGCCTGCGGGTCCTTGGCGATGGTCCGGTCGAGGATCGAGAGGAGCTCCCGAGGCAGGTCCGGCCGGAACGTCGCCGCCGAAGGGGGCGCTTCCTTGATGATCTGGCGAACCAGGCGCGACACGTCGTTGTCGTCGAACGGCACCCTTCCCGTGAACATCTCGAAGAGGACGACCCCCATCGCGTAGACGTCGGTCAGGACGCTCGGCGCATCGCCCCGGAGCAACTCCGGCGCGAGGAACTGGGGCGTCCCCGGAACCGTGTCCTCCTTCTCCTCTCCACGGGAAACGGTCGTCTCGACGGCGATCCCGAAGTCCATGAGCTTGGGCGTTCCGTCGTCGGTTACGATCACGTTCTCGGGTTTCAGATCCCGGTGGAGCACGCCGATGCGGTGGGCGGCGGCGAGCCCCCGGCAGATCTTCTTGGCGATCGCGAGACCGCGGCCCAGAGGAAGGACTCGCTCGTCGGTCTCGATGTCCTTCAGGGTCCGCCCCGGGACGAACTCCATGGAGACGAACTCCTCGCCGTTCAACTCGACGAGGTCATAGACCCGGCAGACATTCTCGTGCGTGACCCGGCGCGACAGGATGATCTCGCGCCGCAAAGTCTGCTGCCGTTCCGGCGACATCCGGTCCGGGCGGATTCGTTTCAGGGCGATGTCCTGATCGAGCTTGACGTCCCGCGCGCGATAGACGACCCCCATCCCGCCGTATCCGAGGACGGAGGCGATCTTGTAGCGCTCGCCGAGGAGCGTCCCGGACTCGAGCGGCCGGTCGGCCGACGCTCCCGGCCGTCTGCCGAGGGCCTCGCGGGTGGGAGAGTCGCTCTCGCGGGACACGGCGGGATTGTACGGCCTTTGACTTCGAGTCCGGGGGGGCATAGATTGGCTCTCCCTGACCTTGAAGTCTGATTTTTTTATGAGGAGAGAAGCCGTGGCAAGATCTCTTCACGTCCGATTTCGCCGGGTCTCGGTTGCGGCGGCAAGCCTGCTCTTCCTGACCGCCGTTCCGGCATATCCCTCCGGTTTCCAGCTCAACACCCAGGGGGCGCGGGCGATGGGCATGGGCCTCGCTTTCACGGCCGTGGCCAACGACCCGTCGGCCATCTTCTTCAACCCCGCTGGCCTCGGGTGGCAGAAGCACTTCGATGTGGAGGTCGGCAGCTCGTTCATAACCAAGACGAAGGGAGATTTCGACGGCGAGGATCCCTTTCCGGGAATCGGCAACAGCGAGAAGCAACACAAGACGACGTTCGTGCTCCCGACCGTTTATGTCGTCGCCCCGCTGACCAGCGAGATCAACCTGGGACTCGGTATCTTCTCGCAGTACGGCCTCGGGTTTCGCTGGGATGACGCCGAGACCTTTTCCGGCCGCTTCATCAGCCAGAACGCGGTCATCCAGTCGGTGGACGTGAACCCGGTCCTGTCCTTCCAGGTGATCCCGTCCCTCTCGATCGCCGCCGGCGCCGACTACCGCGTCTCCAAGGTGCAGCTCGAGAAGAACCAGGCGGCGATCAACCCGTTCACGAACTCGGCCGTGGATGTCGCGCACGTCAAGCTGAACAGCGACCTGACGGACAATCATGGCTGGGGATGGAACGCGGGCATCCTCTTTCGCCCGGTCCCGGAGTTTTCCTTCGGCGCCGCCTACCGGAGCAAGATCAAGATTGACTACGAGGGGACGGCCACGTTCCAGCAGCGGCCGACGGGCAACGCGCAGTTTGACGGGATCGTGGCCTCGCAGCTCCCGGCGGGAACCCATCCGGTCACGACGAGCATCCAGTTTCCCGAGAGCGTGAACCTCGGCGCCGCCTTCACGTTTCCCGGGCAGTTCACGGTGTCCCTCGAGGGGGACTGGACGGGATGGTCGGATTTCCAGAGCCTCGACATCCTCTTCCCGGATCTGACCGGCCGCGATCTGCACCGCCACATGGGCTGGAAGGACTCGTGGGCCTACCGCATCGGGCTCGAGAAGAAGTTCTCCGGCTGCTCCTGCATGGCGGTGCGGGCCGGCTACTACCGGGACAACACGCCGCAGCCGGTCGAGAATGCCGGTCCCATCCTGGCCGACAACGACCGCGACGGCTACACGGTCGGATTCGGCTACGACACCGGCCGCTGGGGAGTGGAGGTCTCCGACCTCTACATCAATTTCAAGAAGCTGGACACCTCCGGGAGGTCCCAGGACAACTACTTCGGGCGGTACAAGGAAGAGGCCAACGTCTTCGCGTTCAGTTTCAGGTTTTCGTTCTAACCGAGGAGATGACGATGAGAACAAGGACTCTGCGCGCGCTCTCGCTCGGCGCCGGCCTGGCGCTCCTCGCTGCCGGTCCGGCCGCGGCCCAGGCGCCGAACTTCACCAAGTACGTGGCGATCGGGGACAGTTACGGAGCCGGCTACACTTCGGGCTGCGTGGTCGGCCGCGACCAGCAGTTCTCCTACCCCGCCACGCTGGCCAGGCAATTCGGCATCTCCGACTTTCAGCAGCCCACGGTCTCCGACCCGGGGATCGGGGGCTCGAAGAGCTCCCAACCTCCTGCATCGGCTTGAAGACCCTCTTGCCGTCCGTCACTTTCGGGCCGATCTCGACGAAGACCGGCGCGCCCACCAACCTGGCCCTCGCGCGCCCCTACGACAACATGTCCGTCCCGGGCTACAAGATCGCCGACGTGTCGGACACCCTGACCGGCTTCCCGGCCGACCTGGTCCTGCGCGGCCAGGGATCCGCTCTGACACAGGCGCTCTCCCTGAGCCCCACGTTCATCACGCTCGGGATCATCGGCAACGACATCCTGTCGGCCGGCGGGGCCGGCTTCCTCCTGGACGGTGTCACCGCGACGCCGCTCGCCCTTTTCACCGCCAAGTTCAACTCGGTCGCCGCGGCCTTGAAGGCGACCGGCCGGACCGGAGTCTTTCTCGGGACGCTGGACATCCGTCTGATACCCGCTCGCCACTACGCTCCCTCCGGTCGTTCTCGATCCCGCGACCAACAAGCCTCTGATCGTCGCGGGGTCGACGGTCCCCCTCCTCGGCCCTCGGACGACCTCCACCTGCTCGACGGCGCCCTGTCCGCTGCCTGCGGGAACGCTCGTGACGCTCGGGGCGAACGCTCCGCAGGCGGCCCTGGGCGGAAAGTCGTTGCTCGGAGTCGGTTTCGGCATTCCGTGCGCGGTCGCGCCGGTGGCGGCGTTTCCCCAGTGCGGCAAGCCGCTGCCCGACGGCGGCTTCACGCCTCCCGCGACGGTCAACCTCGGTGTCCTGCTCTATCCCGACGAGGTCGCCGCCATCGATCAGCGGATCAAGGACATGAACGCGGTCATCAAGGCGGCGGCGGAGGCGAACGGTTTCAAGTACTTCGACTTCTATGCCTTCTCGCAGGACGTCGAGGCGCATGGAAGGACGTACGGGGGCATCACGATCACCAAGGACTTCGTCTCCGGCGGGATGTTCGCGTACGGCGAGGCGGTCCACATGTCGAAGATCGGCTATACGATCCTGGCCGACGAGCTCATCCAGTTCATCAACAGCGCCTACGGCGTCTCGATCCCGCGGCCGGACGTGCTGACGGCGATCTTCACCCCCGACGTGCCGGCGCCCGGGACGACCGGGATCGGCGCTTCGGTGGATACCTCGATCTTCTTCAACGAGGAGAGGTGGCGGGCGTTCTTCGACGAGTTTCCTCTCCAGGACCCTTCGATGAGGCTCGTCTTCCCCGGGGAAACCGATGCGATTCCCGACAGGGGGCCGGTGGTTCTGCCGGGCCGGAGGAACTCCCGCGACTGAGAACCCGTTTCCGAGCGCCTGAAGCCCCGGGTCGCCGAGCGCCCGGGGCTTTCGTTTTGGGGGCCGGTCTGCTAGATTGCGCCCTCTTTTCTGGAGGATCGGAACGGCCCATGATGATCCCGGCAACTCAGCTTCGCAGCGGCACGCTCATCATCTACAACGGCGAGCTCCACCGCGTTCACGGCGTCATCCACAAGACCCCCGGCAACCTGCGGGGCTTCGTCCAGGCGAAGATGCGCAACCTGCGCAGCGGAGCGATGAACGAGCACCGGTTCGGCTCCACGGACCGGGTGGAGAAGGCCTCGCTCGACGAGCGGGAGATGGAGTACCTCTACTCCGACGCCGCCGGCCACCACTTCATGGACCAGGAGTCCTACGATCAGATGGCGCTCTCGGACGAAATCATCGGCGAGCAGATGGCTTACCTCCTGCCGAACACCGTCATCCACGTGGATTTCTTCGAAGGGAACCCGGTCGGCATCGAGCTGCCCAACACCGTGACGCTCAAAGTCGTCGAGACGCAGCCCGGCATGAAGGGAGCCACGGCCTCGGCTTCCTACAAGCCGGCCACGCTCGAAACCGGCCTGCAGGTGATGGTCCCCCAGTTCGTCGAGGCGGGCACCGTTATCAAGATCGATACCCGCGACAACAGCTACCTGGAGCGCGGCTGAATTGAATATGCTGGGAAAGCATAACTAGTTGATTTGGTTGATCTTCCCTATTGACCTCGGTTCGCACGCTCCTGAATAATCCCAACCGTGCGAAAGGTGCCGGTCCTTCCGGCGGCCGTCGGGGCCGTCATCGTTCTGCTGGCTTTGCCCTCGATGCTCGAGGCGGCTTCGGCCAGCAGTGCCGCTTCGCAACACCCGCAGGCCCGTCATGCCGCGAAAAAGCCTGGTAAGAAGAAGGCGAAGACCCTGATCCATCAAAATGAAGCCGGAGTCGTCATCTTCTCCGATATCGAGGTGGCGACCCTCGAGTTCTACGGACCGCCGTTTCCTTCGGAGGTTTACAACTACCCGCAACCACTTTGTGATCCGATAGATACGGTTGTCCAGGTCCGAGTTCATGACACGGAAATGGGGAACCCGGATACACTCGAAGGGGAATCCGCGGAAGTGGATTCGGAGGCCGCCCACCATGCCCCCGCCAGCGAGGCCCTTTCCCGCATCGCCCGGAAGCTGGGCTCTTTCTTCCGCCCGAAATCCTCGGAAGCCCAGGTCCGCCCCGAGGACGTGGATTTGAACCTCCTGCTAGCGCAGGATTTCCTGATCCCGGTCGAGGGAGTCGACGCGGAAAAGCTCAAAGACACTTTTCTCTCCAGCCGCGGGCGATATGCCCAGCACCTCGCCATCGACATCGGGGCTCCGAGGGGAACGCCCGTGCTCGCCACGACCGATGGGCAGATCGTGCGGGTCACCCGCGAAAAGCGGGGCGGCAAGTCCATCTATCAGAGCGACTCGACCGGCAAGTACCTGCTCTTCTACTGCCACCTCTCCCGATTCGCGGATGAGGCGAAACCCGGCACGAGCGTCAAGAAGGGGGACGTCATCGGGTACGTCGGCGCGACGGGTCACGTGATCGGCGGACCGCACCTGCACTTCTCGATCACCCGCGTGCCCGAGGACAGCACCGACTTCAAGTCCGGCCTCGCGATCAACCCCTACCTGCTGTTCCTCGCCGGCGTCCCGTGACCGGGACGTCTAAGGTCTAAAGTCTAAGGTCTAAGGTCTAAAGTCCCGGCGGCGGCCCGACCTTAGACCTTAGACCTTAGACCTTAGACCTCTCTCACACGGTTCGGACGTCGCGTCGCGCGAGGAGCCGCTCCAGCCAGAGGTTCGTGAGCTTCTCGGAGACGGTGTTCTGGCGCAGGCGTGAGGCGAGGTTGTCCCAGTCCATCTCGTCCAGCTTCTGATCCTGGTTGAAACAGGAGAAGACGATCTCCTTCTCCGCTCCGGTCACCGGATCCACGTGGCGCTGGAGGCACTGGGCGCAGACCTCTTTCATCATGCACTGCATCGGCGAGTTGATCGAGCCGATGCCGATGTGCCGGGGGGAAAGGTAGGGCGCGAGGACCCCATGGCGGGCGCGGGTCACCGCGGCCATCATGCGGTCCGAGCCGATGGCGATCAGCCGCTCCACGTCCGAGAGGGGGATCGGGAGTCTTCCCGAGAGCTCCCCGAGCCGTAGGCGACCATGGCCTCCACGATGTTGCCGACGAATTCGCGGTCGTCCGGGCGCCGGACGGGGATCGTCTCGCCATGGTCCACGGACAGCACCAGGACGTCGGCGGCCGCCTCGACGTCCTCGCGCTTGTAGAAATCGACGGCTTTCTTGTAGCCGGCGAAGTAGATGACCCGGTTGCCCAGGGCGCGCGCCTTCTTGCCGATCGAGAGGAGGACGGCGTTTCCGAGACCTCCGCCGCAGAGGAGCACCGTCGAGTCGCGGGGAAGCTCGGTCGCGCTGCCGGTCGGGCCCATGGCGAGGACGGGCTCGCCGGGTTTCAAGACGCTGCAGAGCCGCGAGGAGGATCCGAGCTCGAGCGCGATCATCGAAAGAAGACCCTGTTCCGGGTCCACCCAGGCGCCGGTCAACGCGAGGGGCTCGATCAGGAGAGGCGATCCCTCGATCACGGGGGCATGCGACTCGAAGTTCTGCAGCCGGAAGAACTGCCCCGGCTCGAAGTTCTCCGCGGCGGCCGGCGCCCGCACGACGACCTCGACGATCGTCGGCGTCAGTCGATGGACGGCGACGACGCGGCCGGTCAGGCGGTCTTCGATCCGGCGGCGGAAGTCTTCCCACTCCTTCTCGGGCGCGACGGGGCGCTCCGGCCGGTCTCCCAGCAGCACGGAGGTGATCGCGAGATACCCCCTTCTGGCCGACGCCATGGCCTTGACCACGTTGCCGTTGTAGGCGGGATGGTTGTCGCCGAAGAAGGTGATGAAGCGTCCGTCCCGCGCGTAGCCGGTGAAAAACGCCGACTCGTCCGCGGCGGTCGAGGCGACGAGCCTCCAGCCTCCAGGGCCGTCCGGCTCGGCGCGGTGGGGGAGAAAGAACCGCCGCCGCTCGTCCATGGGGAACGTGCCCGGATGCTCCTTCTCGTACGTGATGTTGGGAGTCGTTCCGGCCGCGACCCAGCAGGAGCGCGCCGGAAGCTCCACGACGTTGCCTCCGCGCGAACGGCGGAAACGCACGGCCGCCAGGTGTCCGTTGCCGTCGGCGACGGCCTCCTCCGGCTCCATGTTCTCGATGAACGAGATCCCCTCTTCCAGGGCCTTGATGATCTCCTCGTGGTTCAACCGGTACGCCGGGGACTCCTCCATGGCGCGGCGGTAGACGATCGAGACGCCGCCCCACTCCTGGCAGAGGCGCGCGAAGTCGGGGAGCCTCTCCGGCGGCGCGGGCGCGCTCCCGCTCGCGGCGCACCTGCGTGCCGTGGTGGAGAAGGCGGTCCAGGATCTCGCGCTCTTCGCCGTCGAAGAGCGCCCGCAGCCCCATCTCCCCTCGCTCGGCGGTGAGCTTCTCGTAGCGAGCGAGCATCTTCTCCGCCAGCAGCGGGTAGTAGGCGAGGAGCTCCGTCGCCGTGTCGATGGCGGTCAGCCCGCCGCCGATGACGACGGCCGGCAGCTCGACCTGCAGGTTGGCCAGCGCCTCCTCCTTGAACGCGCCTGTCAGCTGGAGCGCCATCAGGAAGTCCGACGCCTTGCGGACGCCGCGGATGATGTTGTTCTTCATCCCGATGATCGTGGGCCGCCCCGCGCCGGCGGCGATCGCGATGTGATCGAAGCCCGCCTGGAAGGCCTGCTCGGCCGAGAGCGTCCCCCCGAATCGCACGCCGCCCAGGATCGAGAGCCGGGCGCGCCGCGCCAGCGTCAGGTGCAGCAGGGTCAGGAAGTTCTTGTCCCACCGGACCGTGATCCCGTACTCGGAAACACCGCCGAATCCCGCCAGAGGCCGCCGGGAAAGCGGGCGCTCGATCTCGCTCCAGTCGCGGATGGGGCGGATTCCCTCTCCGTCGGCCCCGGTCCAATCGGCCGGGAGAGGCTCGATCTTCAGCCCGTCGATGCCGACGACTCCGAAGCCCTCGTTCAGGAGGAAATGGGCGAGCGTGTAGCCGGCCGGGCCGAGGCCGACGATCAGGATGTTCTTGCCGTTGTAGGGGAGCGCGTACGGCCGCGCGGGAGAGAGGGGATTCCACCGGGTCAGGAGCCCATAGATCTCGACGCCCCACGGAAGCGCCAGGACGTCGGTCAGGACCCCCGTCTCGATCTGGGGGATGTTGACGGGCTCCTGCTTCTGGAAGATGCACCCCTTCATGCAGTCGTTGCAGATCCGGTGGCCGGTGCCGGGGCACATCGGGTTGTCGATGCAGATGAGAGCCAGCGCTCCGATCGAGTCGCCTTCCCGCCGCAGCTGGTGCATCTCGGAGATCTTCTCGTCGAGGGGGCAGCCCGTGAGGGGAATGCCGAGGGGATTCTTCTGGAAGGTGCCCGTCTTCTCGTCCGAGAAGCCCTTCGAGCAGGAGTCCTTCTCCCGGTCGTGGCAGAGGATGCAGTAGTGAGCCTGTCCGAGGACCTCGCGGCGCGTCATGCGCCGGTCCGTCAGCTCGAATCCGTCGCGGCGGCGCCGGCGGGACGAGGGTCCCACGCGCTCCTCCGGGAGCGCGGGATTGGGCCGCTCCGTCTCCACCAGGGCGTCGTAGTTCATCGGGCTCCGGCAGATGAAACGAGGTCCAGCCGCGGATCTCCGGCGCCAGCTCCGGGCGCCGCATCCGCGCCTGCGCCCAGAGGGCATAGGTCGAGAGAAGGGCTTCCAGGAACGCCAGGAGCTCCTCATCGGAGTCCCCCTGAGGCCGGGGGAGGAGGACGGCGGAGCACTCGAGCGCGCGGCGCGCGAGCTCTCGCGCCGTGGCGCGGGAGGCGTCGGGGACCTGCGGGATCTTCTTCTGCCGGACCGCCGCGAGGAAGTCGCTCTCGAGATCGAGGAGCCCGGCCGCCAGCTTCGCTGTCGCCAGCTCCGGATCCTCCGACCAGGGCAGTTCCGGGTGCAGGTTGCGCTCGAGGCACGCGGCGGCTTCGCGCAGGGGGGCGATGCCGGCGCCGGCGAGGTCGTCGGGGACCTTCACCCTTGCGGCCCGGCGCTGGAGGAAGTCCCGCCGGAACCGGAAGAGCACGGCCTCGGGTCCGGAGGAGGCGCCCTGCGCGCGCCACTCCTTCTCCACTCCGAAGAGACGCGCCAGGAAGCCTCCCAGCGGCCGCGCGGCGTCGACCAGAAGACGGGAGCGCGAGAGGCGATCGACGGAGCCCGGGTCGGCGCGGTAGGCGATCAGCCGGGCGTGGAGGGCCGCGTCCTCGCGCTCGAGCTCCTCCAGGAACGCGCGGTCCAGGTCCGCCAGCCGCTCGTCGCGGTGGAGGTCCTGGTAGGTGAATCCGTGAACGCCGAGAGAGAAATCTCTCCCGGCGGGGGCTGGCGGCGGCGTCGGGGTTTCCAAGAGAGCGGGATTCTACCGGAGGCGTGACGATCGGCGCAGCGGAGCCCGGGACGTTGACTTGATCCAGACGGGCGTCCCGGAAGGGAGGAGGCCTTTCCATCGGGTCCGGGCGGCCGCCAGGCGAGGAGACGCCAGGACGGCGACGACGATCACCGGGTCGAGAGCGGACCAGGTCACGCCCAATCTCCGCAGCCGGTCCAGGAGCGGCCGGCGCACGCGGACCCTTCGGGGGTGCTCGACGATCCACAGGCGCGCGTCGCTCGCGAGAGCCTCTCGGACGCGCGCGGAGGTCACCCTCCCCTCCAGGAGCAGCGCGGTCCTCGTCTCGCCCGAGCGGCGCCGCCGCGAACGGCCCGGCGCCGCGGTGGAAGGGAGCGAGCCGAGGAGCCCTTCGATCGCGCTCAGGACGATTTCGTCCGGCGGGTTCCAGAGGGCGCGCTCGCGGGCCGCCAGGAGGAAATCGATCTCCTTCTCCAGCGACCGCCCGGACGGACAGAGGACGATCCGTCCGGGCGCGCCCGCCGACGCGAGGTATCCCGCGAGCGAAAAGGGGGCAACGGGGCCGCCGAGGCGCCGGGCCAGAGTGGACGCCGCGGATCTCGCCGCCGCCCGCGTCGGCGCGACGGCCGCGACGGCATCCGGTTTTCGGTCCCGATTCATCTCTCCCCCTTACCTCTTCCCCGCGCCAGCGAGTAAGATTCCCTCCGATCCTTGCGCACAAACTGATGCCGGTCTACGTGTTGTCCCTGCTGATCCAGGCCGCCGGAACCGGCCTGCTGTTCTTTCTCTTTCTTCTCGTCTACCAGAAAATCCGCCTTCGCGCGCTGCTCGAGTGGATCGCTTCGTGGGGATTTCTCCTGGCGGGCCTCGCCCTTCAGTGGTTCGCCCCGGTCCTGGGACGCGGCCGGAGCATCTCTGTTTCTCAACAACGCGACGCTCCTCCTTCACGCCTTCTTTCTGCTGCGCGGAATCCGCCTGCTGCGCAACGACAAAGCGACGGGCGGCGCCGAACTGTCTCTGGGTCCTTCCGGTCTTCGGCGTCGCGTGGCTGACCGCGGCCGGGGGGCAGGCCGGACACCCGGCCTTCGTCCTCCTGCTGCTCGCGGCGACCTACGTCACGGCCGCGGTCTCGTTCGCCGTGACGCCCGGATCCACGGTCGGCCGGCTCCTCCTCTCGATCTCGTTTCTGCTCTGGAGCGTCGAGCGGGCCGTCATCGGCGCGGCCGTCCTGCGTTTCCGCGAGTCGGCGCCAGCTGCCCGGGACGCTTCAATACGCCGGGTTCGCGGCGATGCTCCTGGAGATGATGGTCGCGGTCGGCGTGATCCTGCTCCTCTTCGAGGCGAGCCAGAACCGCCTGGCCTCGGAGATGGAACAGCTTCGCCACTTCGATCAGCTCCTCAAGGAGAAGAGCATGCGGGACCCCCTGACGGGCCTCTACAACCGGGGGCACTTCAACGACGTGCTCCGGCGAGAGCTCGTGAGCGCGAGGCTGGCCGGCGCCACCGTGTCCGTGCTGCTGGCCGACGTGGACCGCTTCAAGCAGATCAACGACAGGATGGGTCACGCGGTCGGCGACGACGTCCTGAAGTTCGTCGCGAACTACCTGACCTCGTGCGTCCGGGAATCGGACTTCGTCTTTCGCTGGGGAGGCGACGAGTTCCTGGTTCTCCTTCCGCGGACGGATGAAGCGATCGCCGCCCAGAAAGCGGAGGAGCTCGGCCAGCGGCTGCCGCACATCCCCGGCGTGGAGCGCGTTCAACCGTCTCTCTCCGTCGGCTGGGCGACGCACCAGCTCCGGCCAGGAGTTCTCGGAGACCCTCGCGGCCGCCGACTCCCGGATGTACGAGATGAAGCTCAAGGGCCGGCAGGCCGGGCGTGTGACATCGGGTGATCTGCGATCGGGTGATCGGGTGACCGCCAGGGTCAATCACCCGATGGCCCGATCACCCGATGACCCCTCGTGAGCGCCAGGCGGGCCAGGGACGCGTCGCCGGACTCCGTGAAGCAGGAGATAGACGCTTCGAGCCGGCAGTCCCATGACGTTCGTGTAGGAGCCGGACACCGATTCGATGAACCGCGAGCCCAGTCCCTGCACGGCGTAGGCGCCGGCCTTGTCGCGCGGCTCGCCGGTCGCGACGTACCAGCGGATCTCCTCGGGCGAGAGAGGCGCGATCCGCACCCGCGAGACCTCGATCCGCTCCCGGCCGGCATCCGCGCCGCGCCGGAGCCACGCGGCGGTCACGACGCGGTGCTCCCGTCCGGCGAGCAAGCCCAGCATCCGTCCGGCGTCCGCGTCGTCCCGCGGCTTTCCCAGGATCTCCTCGCCGAGCAGGACGAGCGTATCGGCCGCAAGGACCCAGGAGTCCGGATGCCGCGCCGCGACGTGCGCCGCCTTGTCCGCCGCCAGCCGCGAGGCCGCGTCGCGCGCCGACTCGCCGGGCCGGACCTCTTCGGGGACATCGGCCGGATCGACGACGAAAGGGATGCCCATCGCCGTCAGGATCTCCGCCCGGCGCGGAGAGGACGAAGCCAGAACGAGAAGAGATTTTGTGATTTGTGATTTGTGATTTCGGATTATCGGAGCAACGGACGGATTCTGCGGCCCTCAATCACACAATCGCAAAATCACAAATCGAAAATTTCGCTAGGGGTAGTACCCGGAGAGGGTGCGGGCCTGGAGGGAGGTCGGCTCGACCTTGACCTCGACCTTGCGCCACTTGTCCTTGGTGCCGGCGGCGTTGGTCGAGTAATACGTGAGCAGGTACTGGCTGCGCAGCTCCTCGTTGATCTGGCGATAGACGGCGTCCAGGTTCTTCGCGGAGTCGATGTAGAAGGTCTGTCCTCCCGATGACCTGCGCGAGCTTGTTCAGCTTGTACTTGACGTCCAGCTCCGCGCCCCCGATCTTCAGCCCGATGCCGTAGACCGCGATGCCGGACCGGCGCACGTAATCGAGCGCGGTCTCGAAGTCGAACTTCGAGGCGGTGTCCTTGCCGTCGGTCAGGATGACGAGCGCCTTCTTCCCCTTCACCCCGGTGAACTGGTAGAGGCCGTAGACGATCGCGTCGTAGAGAGCCGTCGAGCCCTCGGCCCGCATGCCCGCGAAGGAGCGGAAGAGCTTGTCCTTGCGGTTGGTGAGCTTGGTCAGCAGGTACGGCTCGTTGTCGAACGAGATGGTGAACGCGCGGTCCTTCGGCCCGATCGAGTAGTCGAGGAACCCCATGGCCGCCTGTTCCGCGTCCGGCAGCGACTCGAGCATCGAGGCCGACGTGTCCACCATGACGCCGAGCGAGAGCGGCAGGTTCTTGACGTACTCGAAGGACTCGACCTTCTGGAGAACGCCGTCCTCGAACACCTTGAAGTTCGACGCCTGCAGACCCGACACGGGCCGACCCTTCTCCGAGACGGTCGTGTAGAGCTCGACCGCGTCCACGGAGACCTCCGAGATGTAGCTCGGCGCGTTGACGTAGCGCAGGTCCTCCGCGACGGTCCCGTCGTCGAGCGTCCCGACGATGCGGACGTAGCCGAGCGACCCGGTGCTCTTGATGTTGACGGTCTGCTCGTACGGGGCCTGGTAGAGCGTGGCGACGCGCGACTCGTTGGAGTAGAACTCGATCTTCTGAAGGGCCTTCCCCTCGGGCACCGCGACGGCGGCCACGACTTTCGTCGGCCCGGCCGCCTTCGCCCCTTTCTCGGGGGAGAGGATGCGGACGCGGAAGATCTCCTTCCCCTCGTTGACGATGTACTCGTCTTCCCCGACCGCCCGGCCGTTCTCGCCGTACGCGACGACGCGGATCGTGTGCTTGCGCGGGAGAGGCCCGAGGTTCAGGTCGGCGTCGAAGGGGGCGCGGGTCTTCGTCATCACCTTGGTGCCGTTCAGGTAGAAATCGACCGCGCGGATCCCGTCGGAGGCCTTCGTCTCGAAGCGCTGCAGTCCGGTCACGATCTCCTTGGCGACCGGCAGGAGCGTGATGGCGGAGGGGACCAGCCCCGTCTCCATGGCCTTGTCGACCGTCGCCCGTCCCTGCGTGCGGGCCGCGAGCTCGGTCGCGGCGAGGGCGGGTCCGCCTGCTCGGGGACCTTCAGCTTGTCGGTGATGCGCCCCTCGGCGCTCTGGTTGCCGTCGGAGACCTTCAGGATCAGGTTGTATTCGCCCGGGTAGAGGTAGCGCCGCACCGTCAGGGGGATCTTGTCCGCGTTGACCTCGGTCGTCGGGATGTCGAAGCGGTACTTGAAGTTGTCGATCAGGCGGTCTCCCTTGACGACCTCTCCGATGACATCCACGTTGTAGAACTTCTCTTCGCCGAGGTCGCGCGGCTTCAAGTCGCTCTTGGGCACGAGCAGCGAGAGGTCCACGCCGATCTTGTTGGCCCGCATCTCCGGGAACCGGACGAGCTTGACGAGACCGAGCGGGACCGAGCCCGCCGCGAGGTCCGTCGTCATCGTCAGGATCTGGTCCACGCCCTCGGTCTCGACAGTGGGCGGCTGGAAGAGCTTGCTCGCTCCGACCATCCCCAGGGCGCCCGACCCGAGCACGGACGTCGTGTAAGCGATCGCCTGCTGGATGGTGCGCCACTCGGTGCAGCGCGTGAAGTCCACCCTCCGCACGGGCATCCGGCCCGCCGCGCTCGTGCTGCCGCCGACTTCCAGGACCCCGGTTCCGTCGAGCGGCAGCCACATCTTGTATTCCCCGAGTCCGTAGGGCTGGTAGAAGATGAGATAGACCTTGCTCTTCAGGGATTCGATCCGCTCGTAGAACCAGATCTGGATCGGGACGTAGATGTCCTGGCAGTCGATCGGGACGACCGCGTCGGGCGGACCGTTGATGACGAAGATCTTGGCGCGGTCGCTGTTCAGGTTCTTGAACTGTTCCGTCGCGATCTCGATTCGCTGGATGTAGACCCGCTGGAAATCGGTGCGCAGCCCGTGGGCATCGATCGAGCGCCTCTTCCAGAAGGCCTCGATGAACTTGTCCTTCTGGTAGTTGTCGCCGATCTGGAGGAAGACCTGCCGCTCGTCGTCGGTGATGATCATGTCCACGACCTGCAGCCAGTCCCGGTATTTCTGCTCGAGCTGCGCGGTCAGCTCCTTGACCTCCTTGCTCGAGAGCTTGCGGCGCGTCGGAGCGGGAGTGGAAGGCTTGGCCCCTGCGGCGGCCTGCGCCGTCGTCTGTCCGGACGGCCCTTCGACGGAGAGCTTCCTGGCGCCGGGCGTCGAGGCCGTGGCCCACTTCTCTTTGGCCTTCTGCTCGAGCCCCTCCGTCGAGATCTTCGGGAGCTCGTAAATGGAGGCCATCTCGGTCATGGCGCCGGGGCCGTTTCCCTGCCGCGAACGAGTCTCCTCATAGGCCTGGTAGACCTCGCACCGGTCCTGGCACTGGCTGCAGCGATCCCCCATGACCGCCTGGCAATCCCGGGAGAGCTCGGCCAGGCTCTTGCGGCAGGAGTTCGGCAGGAAGAGGTCCGATTCGCGGTCCACCATCGTCCAGAGCTTGCGGGGCGCGAGCGGCATCGGACGATAGAAGAGGAGCCTGTAGGTCGTGCGGTTGCTCGGACCGAAGTTGTTGTAGGTCCAGACCTCGAGGTCCCGGAAGGTCTCTTCTCCGCCGCAGTGCGGCGTCATGATCGAGGCCGGCTCGCCGCGGAGAACGACCAGGCGGCCGGCGTCCTGCCTCCAGCCGTCGTATTTCTCGTCGGCCAGCCGGCGGAGCTCCTCGTAGCGTTGCTGATAGCCCGGCCCGAAAGGCTGCGGCAGGTCGGGCCTGGCGCGACGCTCCCAGAAGTCCTTCTTGAACTCCTCCCGCTGGTAGGGCTGCTCCAGCTCGAGGAAGACCTTCTCCTCGTCGGGCAGGAGGATCGGCGCCACGAACTCCGTCAGCCACTTGCGCTCTTCCTCGGGCAAGGCTGCCAGGCGCTCTTTCTTGCTCGCGACGGGAGCGGGCTTCGCCGGCGCGGCCGATGTCTTCTGCACGCCCCCGGCGGCGGCCGCGTCGCCGGTATTCTGCACGTGCGATCGCTTTCGCGTCGGGATTGGAGGAAGAGGCCAGGCGCTCCCAGAGCGCGTCGAGCCCTTCCGTCGAGACCTTGGGCGCGATGCCCGTCGCGAAGACCTCGCCGGACCCGCGCGCGGAGATCTCGGTCGCGATGGCGGCCATGCCGCAGCCGCAGCTGCGCGCGTCCCTGCTGGCCGAGCAGGCCTGTTCGATGCTCGTGTACCCCGGTTCGAGAATCCCCATGTCTCCCGGCACCCAGAGCCTCCTCGGCCCTCCGAAGCTCGGCCGGTAGAACAGATACCGCACGAGCGTCGAGCCTCCGCCGGAGCGCTGGTAGCTCCAGATCTCCGCCTGCCGGAAGCCGCCGCATCCCGCGAGGTCTGTCGATCCCCGCCGGCTCGCCCTGACGGACGACCATCCGGCCGGCATCGCTGTTGATCCCGTCGTAGTCGGTTGCGGCGACGTCCCGGAAGTGCTCGTAGCGGAGGTGATAACCCGGACCCAGCGGAGGAGTCTGCCCGTCCCTCTCCCGCCGCTGCCAGAACTCCGTCTTGAACATCTCCCGCTGGCGAGGCTCCGTGAGCTGGAGGAAGAGGTTCTCTTCTTCGGGAAGGATGATCGGCTCGACGTAGACCGTCAGCCACTGGCGCTCTTCGTCCGGAAGGGCCTTGATCCGCTCCTTCTTCTCTTTCGAATTGAGCTTGGGCGTTGTCCGCCCGAAGGCGGTCCCGGAGAGCAGGAGGGAAACCGCGACGAGGAACGCTAAGCGAGCCTTCGTCGTAATCAAGTGATGATCTTAACTCCCACGATGGGAGACGCTATTCCTTCAGGCAAGATTTAACAGCGACGCTAATTCTCAGTTGCATAATTCGACGGGACGAAGCCGTGATTTACCTGGACAACAACGCCTCCACAAAATTGGATCCGGAGGTCGAGGCCGCGATGCGGGAAGGCGGGCTCCTTCTACGGCAATCCCTCCTCCGTCCACGGCGAAGGGCGGCGCGCGAGGCGGATGATCGAGGAGGCCCGCGACGAAATCGCCCTGCTGATCGGGGCCTCGCCCGCCGAGATCTTCTTCACTTCGGGAGGAACGGAAGCCAATGCCATGGCCATCTTCGGCGCGACGGCCGGCCGGCAGGGACTCGCCGTCCGGTCGGGCGCCGAGCACCCTTCCGTCGCCGGGGCGGTGGACTCGCTTCCCGGCCGCGGGATCCCGGCGGCCGTCGTGAACCCCGAGCCTTCGGGCGCGCTGGATCCCGAGCGGGTCGAGGACGCGATCGCCCCCGGGACCCTCCTGGTCGCGGTGATGGCCGCCAACAACGAGTACGGCGGTCTCTTCCCGGTCGCGCTGCTCGCCGCCGCGAGCCGCCGCCGCGGCGCTCTCTTCCACACCGACGCCGTCCAGGCCGCGGGCCGGATCCCGATCGACGTCGGCGCCTGGAGCGTGGACCTGCTGTCGATCTCGGCGCACAAGTTTCACGGCCCCAAGGGGGTCGGCGCGCTCTACGTGCGCAAGGGCGTTTCGCTGCAGGCGCACACGCCCGGCGGAGGGCAGGAGAAGAAGCTCCGCGCCGGCACGGAGAACACCGTCGGGATCGTCGGGCTCGGGGTCGCGGCCCGGCTGGCCCGCGAGAGGCTCGGCGAGGCGGTCGGGATCGCGGGCCTGCGTGATCGGCTCGAGAGGGGAATCCTGGAGCGCGTCGAGGGAGCCCGCGTGGCCGGCGGGGGAGCTCCGCGTCTGCCGAACACGTCGGCCCTTCTCTTCGAGGGTCTCTCCGGGGAGGCGCTCCTTGCCCGGCTCGACCTCGAGGGCGTGGCCGTCTCGGTCGGGAGCGCCTGCTCGAGCGGCACCCTGGCTCCTTCGCCGGCCATCCTCTCGCTGGGGCTCTCCTCCGCAGAGGCGAAGAGCGTCGTCCGTTTCTCCCTCTCCCGCCTCACCACGGCCGACGGAGATCGATTCGGCCATCGATGGATCGTCGCCCGTGTCGTGAATGAGGCACGGCAACTGGCACCGTAGCGTCCGTTACGTCGCCTGACGGCTCACGTACAATCTCTCGCATGCGCATCGCGGTGGCCATGTCGGGGGGCGTGGATTCCTCCGTCGCCGCTCTCCTCCTGAAGGAAGAGGGGCACGAGGTCATCGGCCTCTCGATGCAGCTCTGGGATCATTCGGGCGAGTCGGGGCGCACCGGACGCTGTTGCACGCTCGACGATCTGTCCGACGCGCGCCGCGTGGCCTGGACGCTCGACATTCCGCACTACGTCCTGAACCTCGAGGAGGAGTTCCGCGCCGGCGTCGTCCGGCCCTTCGTCGAGTCGTATCTGGCCGGAGAGACGCCGATCCCCTGCTCGTCCTGCAACGCGAAGGTGAAATTCGCCACGCTCTGGGAGCGCGCGCGCGTGATGGGCTGCGACGCCGTCGCGACCGGACACTACGCGCGCCGCGGGACGGACCCGGTCTCGGGACGGACGGTGCTTCGGAAGGGGAAAGACCCCGACAAGGACCAGTCCTACTTTCTTTACGACCTGACACCCGACCAGCTCGAGGCGGCCCGGTTTCCCGTCGGCGAGCTGACAAAGGAGGAGGTCCGCGCCCACGCCCGGCGCGCCGGGCTGCCGACGGCGGAGAAGGAGGAGAGCCAGGAGATCTGCTTCGTGCCGCGGGGCGAGCGCGCCGGCCAGTTCGTCGCGGGGCACGCGGAAGAGCTGGGATTCGCGCTGCCGGGCCGGCCCGGTGTTCTCGAGGACACACGGGGCGTCCGGATGGGAGAGCACGGGGGGCACTTCCGGTTCACCGTCGGCCAGCGGCGCGGCATCGGCCTCGCGGCCGCCGAGCGGCTCTACGTGCTGTCGATCGATCCCGCGGCCAACCGGGTCGTGGTCGGAGCGGCGAGGGAGCTCGACACCCGGGAGGCGGAGGTGGCGAACCTGCGCTTCGTCTCGGGGTCCCGCGAGGCTTCCTTCCGCGCGCAGGTCCGGGTGCGCCACCGGGCGAAGGAAGCGGCGGCGACCGTTTTTCCACGGGGCGACGGCTCCGCCCGCGTCTGCTTCGACGAGCCGGTCCGCGCGGTCGCGCCCGGCCAGTCGTGCGTCTTCTACGACGGGGACGTCGTCGTGGGAGGAGGAGTCCTGAAGAAGTCGCGAGTCGAGCAGGAGGCCCGGTGACTTCCGTCCTCCTGTTTTCGCCGCGGTTCTCCTGGCTGCCACGCAGCAGAAGAGCCCCGACGCCATCGATGTGCCGGATCAGGAATCCGCTCATCGTCGAGGCGGACGCGCATTACGGCCGGCGGCAGGAGGGGAGGGTCGGGGCCGTGGCCAATCCCCGGGAGATCGCGCTCGCCGTATCGGGATACGACCGGGCCTCGCAGGCTCCCGACAGCGCGGAAGCGCGCTGGAAGCTGGCGCGCGCCCTCTACTTTCAGGGGGCCTACACGGGGCAGGACGCCGACTCCCAGCGCGCCATCTACGAGAAGGCCCGACGGGTCTCGGAGGAAGCGGTCCGGATCGTCGAGCGGCGGGGAAAGGGGCGCGAGCGTCGTCGATGGAAGGGAAAGTCCCCGGGCGAAGTGGCGGCCCTCATCGGCTCCGACCACGATGCGTCTCCGACGTTTTTCTGGGCGGCCGTCGCCTGGGGAGAGTGGTCGCTCGCTTCCGGGAAGTTGCAGGCCGTCCGGACCGGCGCCGCCGAGAAGATCCGCGACTACTGCGAGACGCTCATCGCGATCGATCCGGACTTCGAGGACGGGGGAGGCTTCCGGGTCCTGGGCCGGCTCCACCATCAGGCGCCGAAGATCCCGATCCTGACTCCCTGGGTCTCCCGCGAGAAGGCGGTCGAGAATCTGCGCCGCGCCGTCGCCCAGAACCCGCGAAACCTGGTCAACCGCCACTTCCTGGCCGAGGCGCTGGCCGACGGGAACGCCGCCGAGCGCGCCGAGGCGATCGCGATCGAGGAGGCCGTCGTCGCCGACGCTCCCTCTCCCGGGCATCTCGTGGAGGAGCTGGCGATTCAGGTGGAAGCGCGGAAGGACCTCGCCAAGTGGAGGAAGTGAGCGCGGCGCGCGAGCCGGCGCCGTGCACCCTCGCTTCCGTCATCCTGAGCGAAGCGAAGGATCTGCTCGGCTCCTCAGGATGACCGGGTTCGGCGCGGGATTCTCCGGACCCCCGGCCTGCGCGGCAGCTTCGCCAGCATCTGCCTCGCGGTCAGGCCCGCTGACCGGGTGACGCCACGCCGGCGCGATCTCGGCCAGCGGCGCCAGAGCGAACCGGCGCTCGGCGATTCTCGGGTGCGGAAGGACCGGGTCGCGCCGGCTCCTCACGATCCCCCCGAGATCCAGGATGTCCACGTCGATCTCGCGCGGTCCGCTCGCGAAGGTGCGCCGGCGGCCGCCGCGGCGCTCGACATCCTTGACGGCTCGGAGCAGGGCTTCGGGAGAACCCGCCCAGCGGATTCCGGCGACGGCGTTCCAGAATCTTCGCTGTCGCGGTGTAACCGACCGGATCGGAGCTGTAGAAGGAGGAGAGGGACCGGATCGGCGCGAAACGCTCGATTTCGGCGAGGGCCGCGCTTCAGGTGGGCCCGGCGGTCGCCGACGTTGGAGCCGAGGCCGAGGTACGCGACCCGCGGCGGGGAAGGGCGTGCCGGTCAGTACTCCTCTTCTTCGCGCCGGCCGCCGTGTTCCACTTCCTCGTCCTCTTCGAACTCGTCCTCGTCCTCGGCCTCTTCTTCTTCCGCGGCCGGGACCTCCTCTCCGAACTCATTCGCGTTCTCTTCGGGGATCGGTTCCATGATCACCGGACGCCGGGGCGGCCGGGGCGGAGGAGGCGGGGCCTCGTCGGTCCGGGCGTCTTTCTGGTTCGCGCCGCACTTGGGGCAGATCGCCTCGGGCTTGCCGAGGTTGTAGAACTTCGTTCCGCAATTGAAACACTCGTATTTCTTGCCGAGATCGGCCATCTGTCCCTCGGAGGCGGACCGTAGCACGCGGGTTTTCGGGGGTCAACAACCGGCTGCGGGACTCGGGACACGGGACTCGGGACTCGGACCGGCGCCCGAGACGCGCTCCGGCTCCCGCCGGGTTACACTCGGGCGATGGCGGTCGTCGAGTATCGAGACTCTCCCGAAGGAGGGGCCGGAACGCGATCGCGAGGTCTGCCGGGTCCTGGAGGAGGGGAACATCCTCCTCTTCCCCGAAACGCCGTTCGAGCTGCCCCGCGAGGGACCGGGAGTTCCTCCTCCGGCAGCGGCAGACCGAGGCGGGATACCACAAGAACATCGCCTACCGTCCCGGCGGCGACCGGGTCACGGGAGTCGCCCGCCAGCAGGTCGAGGACGCGAAGGAGCTGCGGCGGGTGCTGCGGGACTACTCGCGCACCGCCGTCGATTTCGCGGCGCGGCTGCTCGCGCCCTACGCGGGAGAGTGGCGGCTCGATTACGCGAGCTTCCGGCCCGCAGGAGGAGGCGGGACGCAAACTCTCGCGCCACTCGCGCAATGACCTCCTGCACGTGGATTCCTTTCCCACCCGGCCCACCCGGGGAGACCGGATCTTCCGTTTCTTCACCAACATCAATCCCGCGGCGCCCCGCGTCTGGCGGACGGGCGAGACGTTTCCGGAGCTCGCCGAGCGCTACGCGGTCTCCTCGGGACTGCTCCCGGCGGGTCACCCGGCGCGGAGTCGGCCGGCGGATCCTCGCTCTGCTGCGCTCCGCGGGCGTTCCCGTTCGCGTCCGGCCCCCCTACGACGAGTTCATGCACCGCTTCCACAATTTCCTGAAGGACAACGAGGCGTATCAGGACTCGGCCCGGGCGCAGGTCGTCTCGTTCCCGCCCGGAGCGACCTGGATGGTCTTCACCGACATGGTCACGCACGCCGTCCTCTCGGGCCAGTACGCCCTGGAGCAGACCTTCCTGATCGCGCGCCGGTCCCTGACGCTGCCGGAGATGGCTCCTGTCGCGGTCCTCGAGCGCCTCGCCGGCAGAAGCCTCACCGAATGAGAAGAAGGATTGGTGATTGGTGATTGGTGATTTGTGATCTGGACCGGAGAGCAGGTGTTCGACCTGATCACAAATCACAAATCACAAATCACAAATTGCCGCTTGACGGCGGCAGTTTCGCTGTCGCTTCTCTTCCTCTCGTCCGCGCTGATTGCCCAATCGCCCTTCGTCGGTCCCCGCTCGGCCGGGATGGCCGGCGCCGCGGTGGCGGTCGCCGACGACGGGACCGCGCTCTGGACGAACCCCGCCGGGTTCGCGCGCGATCCGCGGCTCGACGTGGACCTCTTCGCCGGCGGCGTCGCGAGCAACCGCAACGGCTTCACGGCGATCGTGGACGAGCTCTCCTCGATCGATTTCTCCAGGCTCGATCCGGCTCGCGTCGCCGCGGGCGTCGCCGACCTGCACAAGCTCGCCCCCGCCGGGACCGGGGTCGTGGCCTCGGGAGTCGCGGGGCTCGTCGTCGCAAAGTGGGGGTGGGCGCTCGGAATCGGCGACCTCGCCTTCTCCGGCGTCTATCCGGACCTCGACCTGGTCCATGTCCTGCCCGGCAACGATCCCGCGACCGGCTTCTTCAACAACAAGAGCGGCATCGCCTTCTCCGGGCTCGAGGCGCGCGAGGCGCGGCTCGCGTACGCGATGTCCTTCTTCGAGAAGGTCCTCCTGGTCGGCGCGACGGCCCGCTACATCCGAGGGACGACCTACTTCACGCGCGGCAGCCTCTTCGAGGAGGGGTCGTCGGATCCGGCCGCTCTCGCCCGCAAGGCGCTGAAGGAAAACCCGCTACGAGACGAACCGCTTCGCCTTCGACGTCGGCGGCATGGTCAATATCCTCGGGAAGGCGCGCGTGGGACTGGTCTCGACGGCGATCAACGAGCCGGAATTCGACGTGAAGCACGACCCCGCCGATCCGACCCTCGCCGGCGCGCCCGCGACGATCCGGCTCCCGCGCACGCTGCGCGCGGGCGTCGCCGGGGAGCCGATCGGGGCGCTCACGATCGCGGCCGATTACGACCTGCGCGAGACGGACACGCTGGTGCCGGGCGGCAAGAGCCGGCAGTTTTCGCTTGGGCGCCGAGTTCCGGTTTCCCCTCTTCGCGGTCCGCGCGGGCGCGTTTCCACGACAGCGGCGCGCCGGATCCGCACTGGGCCTTCGCGGCCGGCTTCGGCCTGGGCTTGAAGTCCCTCTCGATCAACGCGGCCGTCGTCTTCTCCTCGGAAGGGGGCCTGTCGCTCTCCTCGACGAACCGGCGCGACGTCGGCGCGGCCCTCGACGCGAGAGTGAGATTCTAGGAGGAGGATTTGTGATTTGTGATTGGTGATTTGTGATTGGGAGAGACGACGCCTTTCCACACTGATAAATCACAAATCACAAATCACAAATCACAAATCACCAATTGCCATGTCAGCCTTTACGATCGTTGCCCGCGATTCATCCTCCTCAGCGCGACGCGGCGTCTTGACCACCAACCACGGCGTCATCGAGACGCCGTGCTTCCTGCCGGTCGGAACTCGCGGGGCGGTGAAGGGGGTCGAGTTCGACCGGTTGGAGCAATGGGACTGCCGGGCCGTCCTGGCGAACACGTATCACCTGATGGTGCGTCCCGGGGAGGAGACGATCCGGGCCGCCGGCGGGCTCCACGCGTTCATCGGCTGGGACCGGGCGATCCTGACGGACTCGGGCGGATTCCAGATCATGAGCCTCGCCTCCCGCCGCGTGATCACCGAGGAGGGCGTCGAGTTTCGCGGACCGGAGGACGGCAGCGCGCACTTCCTGACTCCCGAGCGCGCCATGCAGCTCCAGGCGGACTTCGGCGTGGACATCGCGATGGCCCTCGACGTCTGCCCGCCGTTTCCCGGCGGAGCGCGCCGAGGTCGAGAAGGCCTGCCGGCTTTCGGAAGCCTGGGCTCTCCGGTCCCGACGCGCCTACCGGGGCCCGGGGCTTCTCTTCGCGATCCTCCAGGGAGGCACGCACGAGGACCTGCGCCGGCGCGTCGGCCCCGCCGCTTCTCGATCTCGACCTCCCGGGATACGCGATCGGCGGCGTGGCCGTCGGAGAATCGAAGGAGGCGATCCGGTCGATCACGGCGCCTGTCGGCCGGGCTCCTGCCGGAGGGCGAAGCCGCGGTACCTCATGGGCGTCGGCACGCCGGCCGACCTGCTCGCCTCCGTGCGCTCCGGCTGCGACCTCTTCGACTGCGTCCTTCCGACGCGCAACGGGCGGATGGGGCACGTCTACACGCGCCGGGGCGAGGTCACCATCAAGCACGAGCGCTTCAAGGCCGACCTGTCGCCGCTCGATCCCGCGTGCCGTTGCCCCGTCTGCCGGCGGCACAGCCGCGCCTACCTCCGGAATCTCTTCGTCCTGAAGGATTTTTCGGCGCCGATGCTGCTCTCCCTCCACAACGTCTATTTCTACCTGGACTGGATGAAGACGATCCGCGAGGCGATCGAGGCCGGGACGCTCGAGGCGCTGTCCGCGCCTCCGGAGGAAAAGGTGTGATCGGAAGCGGCCCGTTATAGCCTCTCGCGCATGAAGACGGTCTCGTCTCTCGCTCTCCTTCTCTTCTCGACGGTCTTCGTCGCCGCCGCGCCGCCGGCCGAGGATGTCAAGGCGCGCGCCGCGCGGCTCCTCCGGAGCGCGATCGTCGTGGACACCCACGAGGACGTGCCGGAGCAGCTCGAGAAGGAGTGGGTGGACATCGGCGTGCGGCAGAAGACCGGGCACGTGGACATTCCGCGCTGGAGGGAGGGGGGCGTCACGGCGCCGTTTCTCGCCGCCTACGTCTCCTCTTCCTACGTCGCGCCGGGGAAGGCGGCGGGGAAGGCCCTGGAGTTCATCGACCTGATCCACCGGCTGGTCGAGTCTCACCCGAAGGACCTCGTCTTCGCCGACTCGCCCGCGGGCATCCGGGCGGCGAAGAAGGCAGGGAGGATCGCCGTCCTGATCGGGATCGAGGGGGGACACGCCATCGAGGACTCGCTCGCGGCCCTGTCCGCCTTCCACCGGCTGGGCGCCCGCTACATGACGCTGACCCACACGAACACGAACGACTGGGCGGACTCCTCCGGGTCCTTCTTCTCGCTTCTCCTTCGACCCGAAGAAGTACGCGGTGCACAACGGACTGACGGAATTCGGCCGGCAGGTCGTGCTCGAGATGAACCGGCTGGGAATGCTCGTGGACGTCTCCCACGTCTCCGACAAGACGATCGCCGACGTGCTCGAGGTCTCCACGGCCCCCGTCTTCGCTTCGCACTCCTCCTGCCGGGCCCTGGCCGACATGCCGCGGAACCTGACCGACGAGCAGATCCAGGCGATCGCCGCGAAGGGCGGGGTCGTGATGATCAACTTCAGCTCGACCTTCGTGGACCAGAAGGTCGTGGACGACTACAAGGCGAGGAAGGTCGCCCTCGCGCCGAAGGCCGCCGAGATCCGCGGAGCGATTCAAGGACGACCCGAAGAAGAGGGACGCGGAGATCTCGGCTCTTCTCGAGAACGCGCAACGCCCCCGAGCGAGCTGGACGGCCGTCGTGGACCACATCGAGCGGGTGATCCGGATCGCGGGCCCGCGCGCCGTCGGCCTCGGCACCGACTACGACGGGATCGACGATCCTCCGGAAGGGCTCGAGGACGTCTCGAAGCTCCCGGCCGTCGCGGAGGAGCTCCTGCGCCGCGGCCATTCCGAGGACGTCGTCCGCGGCGTGCTCGGCGAGAACTTCCTGGCCTTCTGGGAACGGGCCGAAGCCGCCAGGAAGACCGTCCCCCGCAGGACACGCCCTTCCAGTTCACGAAGCCGTAAGACGTAAGGCGTGAGGCGTAAGGCGCGGTCCCCCGGGGCTTCGCCTGACGCCTTCCGCCTGACGCCTAACGGCTCCGGTATGATCTGGCCATGATCCAGTTGCTGCAGGGTTCTCCGGCTCCGGGCGCGCGGCGGACTGCTCCAGTTCGCCCCGATGATCTTCATCTTCGTCATCTTCTACTTCCTCCTGATCGCCCCGATGCGCAAGAAGCAGAAGAAGGCGCAGGAGATGCTGGCGAAGCTGAAGAAGGGAGACGAGGTCGTCACCAACGGAGGCCTGTTCGGGCGCATCGCGGCCCTCGACGAGGAGCACGGGTTCCTGGTCCTGGAGATCTCCGCGAACGTCAAGGTCAAGGTCCTGCGCAGCGCGGTCTCCGGTCTCGCCGTGGAGCCGGAAAAGCCCGCTCCCTAGGCCAGTTCTCGTTTAGTCATCGGTCTAGCAGGGCCCCGTAGGCCAGTTTCAGTTTCAGTGATCAGTTTCAGCAGGGTCCGGAAGAACTGACAACTGACGACTGACAACTGACGGCTTTTCCGGTACTATCCACCGTTCTCTCAAGGAGGATCTCTTGTCCAAACGGGTTCGTTGGCGGGTCTTGCTGATCGTGCTGGTCGTCGCCGGCCTCGTCGCCGGTTACGTCGGACCGGATATTCGCATGCGAAGAAGGAGTGGGTGGGATCCGGATCGCCCCCCCTCTCCGACGCCCTGAAGAAGGGGATCAAGCTGGGGCTCGACCTGCGCGGAGGCATCCATCTCGTCCTCCAGGTCAACACGGCCGACGCCGTCAAGGCCGAGCGGGACGACGCGATCGAGCTCCTCCAGAACCAGGCCCGCGAGCAGGGGCTGGTGCTCGGACCCGTGGAGACGCCCACCGAGGCCGCCTTCACGGTCGCGGTCACGCCGCAGACGGACGAGAAGAAGCTCGACGAGATCTCCAAGCGCTGGCTGGCCGAATGGAACGTGGGGTCCGCCGGAGGCAAGTGGAACTTCACCCTGAAGGACGTGAGCCGCCGCCAGACGGAAGACAACGCGGTGGCCCAGGCAGTCGAGACGATCCGCAACCGCGTGGACGAGTTCGGCGTGGCCGAGCCCCTCATCGCCCGCGAGGGGACGGACCGGATCCTCGTCCAGCTGCCCGGCATCGACGATCCCAAGCGCGTCAAGGACCTGATCAAGAGCACCGCGTTCCTGGAGTTGAAGCTCGTCGAGCAGGGTCCCTCGACCGACAAGAACGCGCTGGCCCCCAACGGCGTGCTCCCGCCGCAGACGGAGCTCGTCGAGGAGAAGGCGCAGGCGGGACAGCGGCAGCCGAGCTGGTATCTCGTGAAGAAGACCGCCGTGATCACCGGCCGGGACCTGAAGAACGCCCGCCCCTCCCGCGGCCAGTTCGGAGCGAGCTCCGTGACGTTCTTCCTGACGGCGGCCGGGGCGGAGAAATTCTCCGCGTCCACCGGCGCCAACGTCGGCAAGTTCCTGGCGATCATCCTGGACAAGCGCGTGCAGTCCGCCCCGCGGATCCACGAGCGGATCACCGACACGGGGCAGATCACGGGCAGCTTCACCCCCGAGGAGGCCAACGACCTGGCGCTCGTCCTGCGCGCGGGCGCGCTCCCGGCGGGGCTGACCTACCTCGAGGAGCGGACCGTCGGTCCTTCGCTCGGGCTCGATTCGATCAAGAAGGGGATCACGGCCTCGATCGCCGGGGCCCTCCTCGTCTTCATCGCCGTCGTCGTCTACTACCGGCGGGCGGGATGGAACGCCGTGCTCGCCCTGCTCTTGAACGCGATCCTGCTGCTGGGCGCGATGTCGCTCTTCAACGCGACGCTGACGCTCCCCGGCATCGCGGGCTTCATCCTGACGATCGGCATGGCGGTGGACTCGAACGTCCTGATCTTCGAGCGCATCCGCGAGGAGCTGCGCGGCGGCCGCGCGCCGAAGACCGCGATCGAGAACGGCTTCTCCAAGGCCTTCGCGACGATCATCGACACGCACATCACCGTCATCATCTCGGCGATCTTCCTCTTCCAGTTCGGCACCGGGCCGGTCAAGGGGTTCGCCGTCACGCTGATCATCGGTCTGCTGATCTCGGTCTTCACCGCCGTCTTCGTGTCGCACACGATCTTCGAGCTCGAGTACGGCCGGCGGCAGCACATCGACGCGCTTTCGATCTGAGGGTGTAAATGGAACTGTTTCGCCAGACGAACATCGATTTCCTTCGCTGGAAGTGGTGGGCCATCGGGGCCTCCTGGGCCCTGATCCTCGTGGGACTGCTCGCAGATCTTCGTCCAGAAGGGGCTGAAGTTCGGGATCGACTTCGCCGGCGGCACCCAAATCGCGCTGCGCTTCGGGTCGCGGCCCGACATCGATCAATTGCGCAAGCTCCTCGACGCCGGGCATTTCGGAGACACCGGCATCCAGCGCTACGAAGCGGTGGAGAAAAACGAGGTCCTGATCCGGGTGCAGCAGCAGAAGAAGGAGGGGCGGGACATCACGTCGGAGGTCCTCGCTCTCCTGCGCCAGGGAACCGGCTCCGCCGCGGACGCCGCCAGGATCGATCTCAACATCCAGGGGCGCGACAGCCTGGCCGCCCGGCTGACGGCGGCCGACCCCGACCACGTCGCCGGCAAGAGCGGGCAGACGCCGGCCGATTACTACGGGCGCATCGCCGAGCAGATCATCGCCCGGCGCTCCCAGATGGGAGTGTTCCGCTCTCCCTCCGACGTCGCCACGGCGCCGGGCCTCTCCACGGAAGTCAAGACCTGGCTTCAGTCGAACGCGGTCACCGGGCCCTTCGTGCTGCTCTCGGCCGAGAACGTGGGTCCCCAGGTGGGGGCGGACCTGCGCCAGAAGGCGCTCTGGGCCGTCGCGACCTCGATCTTCGGGATGCTCGTCTACATCGCCTGGCGCTTCCGTTCCTTCCCGTTCGGTTTCGGCGCCACCGTGGCCACGATCCACGACACGCTGATCACGGTCGGCCTGCTCGCCATTTTCCAGAGGGAGTTCAACCTGGTCGTGGTTGCCGCCCTGCTGACGCTTGTCGGCTACTCGGTCAACGACACCGTCGTCGTCCTCGACCGGATCCGGGAGAACCTGCGCACGCCGAAGAAGGAGGCGCTCGAGACGGTCGTCAACCGCTCGATCAACCAGACGCTCTCGCGGACGGTGCTGACCTCCGGCGCGACGATGCTCGTCGTCCTGGCGCTCTTCTTCCTGGGGGGCGAGGTCCTGAACACGTTCGCCCTGACGCTCATCATCGGCATCATCATCGGGACCTACTCCTCGATCTACGTCGCGGCCCCGATCGTCGTGATCTGGAAGCAGTGGTCCACCCGCCGCAAGCTCGTCCCGGTCCCGGCCCCCGTCAAGCCCGCCGCTCCGTCGCAGCAGCCGCCCCCCTCCAAGAAGTCCGGGCGACGCTGAAGATTCGTAAGGCGCAAGGCGTAGGGCGCAAGGCGCTCCCTCAATTGGAGCTTCGCCTCACGCCTCACGCCTCACGTCTTACGGCCCCGGTCTCCTGCTAATCTGGTGTCCTGATGATCCGGTTCGAGGAGATCCTCGAGAAGGTCGAGAGCTACAACCCGCAGACCGACCAGGACCTGCTCCGGAGGGCCTACGTGTTCTCGGCGCGCGAGCACCGCGGGCAGGTGCGGCGCTCGGGCGAGCCGTACCTCGTGCATCCCTTGAACGTCGCCGCGATCCTGACGGACATGAAGGCCGACGACGTGTCGATCGTGGTCGGCCTTCTTCACGACGTGCTGGAAGACACCCTGACGACGCGGGACGCGATCGCCCAGCAGTTCGGTCCCGAAGTCGCGGACCTGGTGGACGGCCTGACGAAGATCAGCAAGTTCTCCTACGTCTCCCGCGAGGAGGAGCAGGCCGAGACCTTCCGCAAGATGATCCTGGCGATGGTGTCGGATGTCCGGGTGGTCCTGGTCAAGCTGGCCGACCGGCTGCACAACATGCGCACGCTCGGGTTCCTCCCCGAGGCCCGGCGCCAGGAGATCTCCCGCGAGACGATGGACATCTACGCTCCGATCGCCAACCGCCTCGGCATGGGCCTCGTCAAGGGGGAGCTCGAGGACCTCGCGTTCCAGTACCTCGAGCCCGAGGAGTACGCCCGGATCCAGCGCGAGGTCGAGAAGAGCCTGAAGGGCTCGGAAAAGACGATCGAGCAGGTCCGCAAGGAGCTGGAGAAGAAGCTGAAGGAGTCGAACGTCACGGCGGAAGTCACGGGGCGGCGCAAGCACGTCTACTCGATCGCCTCCAAGATCCGCCGCCGCGGCGTGGACGTCGCGCAGCTCTACGACGTGCTGGCGTTCCGGATCGTCACGCCGGAGACCCGCGATTGCTACGCGGCGCTGGGCCTCGTCCACCAGCGCTGGCGCCCCGTGCCCGGCCGCATCAAGGACTACATCGCGATGCCGAAGCCGAACTTCTACCAGTCGCTCCACACGACGGTCATGAGCGATGCGGCGCAGCCCTTCGAGGTCCAGATCCGCACGCGCGAGATGGACCTGATCGCCGAGCGGGGAATCGCGGCCCACTGGAAGTACAAGGAGGGGAGACTCCTGCCCCACGCCGACGACGGGCGGTTCCAGTGGCTCCGGCAGCTCGTGGACTGGCAGAGCGAGGTCTCCGACCCGCGGCAGTTCCTCTCGGCCTTGAAGGTGGACCTCTACCCCGACGAGGTCTATACCTTCACGCCCAAGGGAGAGGTCTTCGCCTTCCCGCGGGGGGCGACGGCCGTGGACTTCGCCTACCGCGTCCACACCGACGTGGGCCACCGCTGCGTGGGCGCGCGGGTCAACGGGAAACACGTCCCGGTGCGCACGCCGATCGCGAGCGGAGACATCATCGAGATCCTGACCGCTCCCAACCAGACCCCGTCGCGGGACTGGCTCTCGTTCGTTGCCACGAGCCGCGCCCGCCAGAAGATCCGCCAGTTCATCCACACCGAGGAGAAGAAGCAGGCGATGGAGCTCGGACGCCGGCTTCTCGAGCGGGAGCTGAAGAAATTCAAGCGGACCCTGAAGAAGCTCGAGCACCAGGGGAGACTTCAGGCGGAGCTCGGCCACTGGGGGTTCTCGCGGCCGGAGGATCTCTACGCGGCGATCGGTTACGGGAAGCTCGCCGCCCGGAATGCCCTGGAGCGGTTCGTCTCCGCGGAGGAGCTCGCGAGGGCCGAGGCGCCGAAGAAGGAGACGGCGGTCACCCGGGTTGTCCGCAAGATCCTCCCGTTCGGCTCTCCCGACATCGTCGTGGTGGGGCACAACGACCTTCTCGCCTCGCTCGCGAAGTGCTGCGGCCCGGTCCCCGGGGAGAAGATCCTGGGCTACATCACGCGGGGCCGCGGCGTCTCGGTCCATTCCGAGAGCTGCCCCAACGTCCGGAATCTCCTTTACGACCCCGGCCGGCAGATCGAAGTCGCCTGGGCGGGAGCGAAGACCACGACGTTCGCGATCGAGCTCGAAGTGCTTTCAGACGACCGGCCGGGACTCCTGGCGGACCTGACCCAGGCGATCGCGGGGGAGGGCTCCAACATCCGCCGCATCGAGGCCCGTGCCGACGAGGACCGGAAAGGCTACGTGTCGGTCTCCCTCGAGACCTCCGACCTGAAGCACCTGGAGAAGATCCTGACCAAGTTGAAGGCGGTCCGCGGCGTCCAGGAGGTCGTGCGAAAGTACAACGTGCCGCAGGCGGGGGAGAGGGAGTAGGTGCTTAGGTGTCTAAGGTCTAAAGTCTAAGGTCAGGGCTCGAGGCCCCGGGCCCTTAGACCTTAGACCTACGACCTTACGACCTGGGCTCTTGACCCGGGCGACGGGCTTGGTCAGCTTGCCCGAGCGGATGCACCTCGTGCAGGCGCGCACGCGGCGGGTCACGCCGCCGACCACGGCGCGGACTTCCTTCAGGTTCAGATGCCACTTCCGATTGGTGACGTTGTGAGCGTGGCTGATCCGGTGCCCGGTCATCGGGATCTTTCCGCAGAACTGGCAGTGTTGAGCCATTTGTCTTCCTCGGTTACGACCGGCGTGGTCGAAAAAGCGCTGCATCCTACCTGTTGTGCGGCCGGGGCGCAACCGAGGGGTCGGAGCCAAACGGCCGAGTCCCCTGTCCCGAGTTCCGGCTCGTCAGTTGAGCTAAGTGCTTGGCGGGAGGAGTGTTTTCCCGCTCGCCTTGCTTGACTGCGCAATAATCTTCTGTTACCTTCGCGGACAGCCGAAATAACCCGTAGTCCAAGCCCTTAACCGTTTGAATTCTTTCGGTGGGGTTAGAGTGCTGTTTAAGAAATCGAAGAACCTCGTGGGTCTCGACATAGGCTCCTCCTCGGTCAAGCTGGTCGAGTTGAAGGACGCCAAGGGCGGAGGCTATCGGCTGGTCAAGACGGGCATCGAGCCGCTCTCGCCGGAAGCGATCGTGGACGGCGCGATCATGGATGCCTCGCTCGTCGTCGACACCGTCAACCGCGTGATCTCGTCCCTCTCCGTCCGCAACAACGATTTCGCCACCTCGCTTTCGGGCCACTCGGTGATCATCAAGAAGATCTCGCTCCCGGCGATGTCCTCGGAGGAGCTGGCCGAGTCCATCCGCTGGGAGGCGGAGCAGTACGTCCCTTTCGACATCAACGACGTGAACCTGGACTACGTCGTCCTGGAGCCCGGCGGCGGCGAGACGATGGACGTGCTGCTGGTCGCGGTCAAGAAGGACAAGATCGGCGACTACACGAGCGTGATCACCCAGGCGGGCAAGACTCCCGTCCTCGTGGACGTGGACGCCTTCGCCGTCCAGAACGCCTTCGAGATCAACTACCCGGTCGAGCCCGGGCGCGTCGTCGCGCTCGTCAACATCGGCGCCTCCGTGACCAACGTCAACGTCCTCTCGGGCGGCAACACGATCTTCTGGCGGGACATCTCCTTCGGAGGCAACCAGTACACCGACGCCATCCAGAAGCAGCTCTCTCTCGGCTTCGAACAGGCGGACGCCTTGAAGAGGGGGGAGTCGGCGGGCGAGCACTCTCAACAGGAGATCCTCCCGATCCTGCGGTCGGTCTCCGACGACCTCGCGCAGGAGCTGCAGAAGACCTTCGATTTCTTCGGCGCCACGACTTCCACGGAGAAGATCGACCAGCTCTTCATCGCCGGCGGCTGCTCGCGCGTCGTCAACCTCGACCGGCAGCTCAAGGACCGCTTCGGAATGCCGGTGGAGATCATGAACCCCTTCCGGCAGATCGACGTCTCGGGCGGCGCGGTCTCGGCGCAGTGGCTGAATGAGAACGCGCCGACTCTGGCGGTGGCGGTCGGGCTGGCGGTGCGGCACATCGGGGACGAAGCCGCTTGATCCGGATCAATCTTCTCACCGAGGCCAAGGCGGCCGCGGCCAGGAAGAAGGCGCCGCTTCTCCCCACGGGCGCGCGGCTCAACAACTTCCTCTTCTTCGGCGGCCTGGGTCTGGGTCTCCTCTACGTCCTGGTGATGGGCCTGACGCTCCTCTCGCGGCGCAGCCAGCTCCAGGAGGAGATCGTCAAGGCCCGCCTCGAGGCGGACCGCTTGAAGTCCATCATCGAAGAGGTCAAGGAGTACGAGGACAAGAAGGCCAGTCTCGAGGCGAAGATCCAGCTCATCAATTCCTTGAAGACGAACCAGAAGGGCCCCGTCCGCCTGATGGACGAGATCTCCAAGGCCCTTCCGGACCTGGTGTGGCTGACGGCCCTCGATGTCTCGGCCAACCAGATCTCGATGAGGGGAAAGACCCTCTCTCCCAATGCCGTGGCGACGTACCTGGAGAACCTGAAGAAGAGCCCGTTCTTCGCGGAACCCGTCTTCAAGTCGCTCGGCCGCGACGGCGGGAATCTCGGGACCTACAGCTGGGAAATGACCCTGGTCTTCAATCCCGCGGCCGTTCTCGCTTCCGCTTCCGCACCCGCTTCCGCTCCCTCCCCCGGGCCCGCGCCGACGCCCGCTCCGGCGAAGAAGGGGAAGAAGGCTTAGCGGCATGGCTCTCGAGCTCAGGATCGAAGAACGCAAGTGGAGCGTCGCGCTGGCCGTCGGCCTCGCCTTCGGGATCGCCCTGGCCGGAGCCGTCCACTACGCCTGGCTGCGCGGGTTGAACGAGGAGATCCGCGTCAAGCGTACGGAGCTCGCGGGACTGCAGCAGGAGATCCAGAAGGGGCGCGCGGCCGAGCGCAAGCTCGCCCAGTTCCGGGAGGAGATCAAGAGACTGGAGCTCGACCTCGCCAAGCTCCTCCAGATCCTCCCCTCCAAGCGCAACACGGAGGACCTGATCAAGCGGATCGAGACGCTGACGCGGCAGGGAGACTTCACGCTGAGGAAGTTCACTCCGGGCGATTTCATCAACAAGGACTTCTACTCGGAATGGCCGATCGACATTCAGCTCGAGGGCACCTACCATAACCTCGCTCTCTTCTTCGATCGCATGAGCCGCTTCTCCCGCATCATCAACGTCGAGGAGATGAAGATCGGCGCCATCAACGATCCCCAGGGCAAGTCCATCGGGGCGAGCTTCGTGGCGAAGACCTTCATCTACACCGCCGACGAGAAGGGCGAAGCGCAGGGCAAGAAGGCGGGAGCCGGCGCGAAGTCCCCCGGCGGAGCCGTCGGGAAGGCGCAGACCCTGAAGAAGAAATCGGAAGCGGGGATGAACGAATGAAGCGGACCCTGGCGGCTTTCTTCGGGCTGATTCTCGCGGTCGCCGCGCTCGCGGCCCCGCAGAAGACTCCCGTCCCCGGGCCGACGACGACGCCGGTGGCGACGGAAGAGTCCCCGGGACAGGCCCTGATCGAACAGGAGGAGTCCGCCCTGGCGGGGCGGACGTACTCCTATGACCCGGCCGGCCGGCGCGATCCCTTCCGCTCGCTTCTCATGCGTCCGGAGAAGGGGATGACGGGCCACCGTCCGCCCGGAATCCCGGGGATCGCCATCGACGACATCATTCTCCAGGGGATCTGGAAGACCCGCGCCGGATACGTGGCGCAGATCCGGGGGACGGACAACAAGAGCTACCTGCTGCGGTCCGGCGATCAGCTCTACGACGGGGAAGTCCTCCGAATCGCCCCCAACGAGGTGACGTTCCGGCAGAACCTGAATGACCCGCAGAGCGTGAAACCTTTCCGAGATATCACGAAGCAACTCAATGCGACCATCAAACCCTGACCTGGAAGGGACAAAGGCGTCCGGCGCGACGGGAGGAGCGATGCGAAAGGCAATCAGACGGCCCGCGATGGGGATCGTGGCCCTCACGATGGCGGCGGCGATTGGCTGCGCTGCCGGAGGTCACGGCTCGAGCCCCCGGCAGACGGCGGAGGTGGCAAGCTCTCCCGCGGCCGGTCCGTCGACTTCCCTGGCGCCTCCTCAGGCCGGAACGGTTCACGTGACGCAGGCCGCGTTCAACGAGGACGCGGATGGAGCGCGCGTGGTCCTGTCTTCCAACGCCCCGCTGCTCTACACCGCCTACGAGCCGCGCCCGGACCTGCTGGTCGTGGACCTGCCCGGCGCGGACATGTCGAGCGGCTTCATGCCGCCCGCCGGCGCGGGCTCGCTCGTCACTTCGATCCGTTTCGAGCCGGTGCTCGAAATGGGCAAGCAGATGACGCGCGTTTCTCTCTCGCATCAGGCCCGGAGTCTCCTCCGATGTCCGCAGCTTCGGCCTCGGCCTGGCCATCACCTTCGAGCCTCCCGCGGAGACGGCGGCCCGAACCGAGAGTCCCGCGGAGCCTCCCGCCGCTCCGGCCGCCGCGGTCGTGGCGGAGGAGATCGCGCGGCCGGCCGCGCCGCCCTCCCAGTCCCGGGGCGAGGTCGCCCACCAGCTCGAGGAGATGCGCGTCAGCGTCGGCTCGTCGCAGGAGGTGACGGTCGCGCTGCTGGGCGATGGCGTCTTTGCCCCGAAGGACTTCCTGCTCGAGAACCCGCCGCGCCTGGTCATCGATCTTCCCGGCGTCAAGAACCAGGTGCGCCGCCGCGTCGTGCCGGTCAAGAGCTCGCTCGTCACGCGCGTCCGCGTTTCCCAGTTCCAGTCTTCCCCGGACCCCGTGACGCGCGTGGTCCTCGACCTGGCCCGGCCGGTTCCGCACACTCTGGTCGCGGAAGGGGAGCGCCTGGCAGTCCTCGTGCGCGCCGACGATGTCGCTCAGGCCGCTCCGCCCTCCCCGTCGCAAACGCGGATCGCCGAGCCGGCCGCATCCGCCGCGCCGCCGCCGGCGCCGGTGCGGAGAAGGTCGTCCAGAAGGAGGAGGCTCCCGCCCCCGTCAAGCCGGAACCGGTTCCAGCGGCGGAAAGCGCGCCTCCACAGGCCGCGCTCGATCCTCCGAAAGCCGCGGTAGCGCCGCCGGCGGCCGTCGAAACAGCTTCCACATCCGCGCCCGCGTCCGCCGCGCCG
This sequence comes from uncultured Acidobacteriota bacterium, assembly GCA_963782815.1. GTDB lineage: Bacteria > Acidobacteriota > Thermoanaerobaculia > UBA5066 > Gp7-AA6 > JAWOLE01. Next base: position 72,521 of record CAWALG010000006.1, read on the forward strand.
AAAGAGGTTTCGCCGCAGCCGGCGCCGGTTCACGAAGCCCCGGCGACCGAGACCGCCGCGAAGCTCCCCCAGGGCGTGCGGAAAGCGCAGAAGAGCGCGACGCCGCCGCCGCCGGCCCATCCCTCCCACGACCGATCCTCCCAGCGCGAGGAGGCCGTCTTCGAGGCGGCCGCCGCGATGCTCGCCCAGGAAGAGGGCGCGCGCCCCGAACAGCCGCTCCGGAGCGTTTCAGCCGCGCACCATCGCGGAATCGCAATCGCAGTTCACCGGCGAGCCGATCTCTCTGGACCTGAAGGACGCGGACATCAAGGACGTCTTCCGGACCATCTCCCAGCTGACCCAGTTGAACATCGTGGTGGACCCGGAGGTCCGGGGCACCGTGACGGTCCAGCTCGAGGACGTTCCGTGGGACCAGGCGCTGGACCTGATCCTGAAGCAGAACGGCCTCGGGTACGTGCTCGAGAACAACATCATGCGCATCGCCACGACGACCAAGCTGCAGGCCGAGCAGTCCGACCGCGCGCGCCTGTCGGAGGCGCGGCAGGCGGCCGAGCCCACGCGGACGGTGATCAAGAAACTGTCGTACGCGAAGGCGAGCGAGCTGACTCCCACGATCAAGAGCGTGATGTCGCGGCGCGGCGACATCGTGGTGGACACGCGGACCAATACGCTGATCATCCGCGAGATCCCGACATACCTGTCCGGCGTGCTCCAGTTGATCGAGAACCTGGATACCGCGACCCCGCAGGTCATGATCGAGGCGCGGATCGTCGAGACGACGAAGTCTCTCGGGCGCAGCCTCGGGATCGCCTGGGGCGCCACGGGCGCCGCGGACGTCGCGCACGGAAACACGACGGGCCTGAACTTCCCCAACACGCATCAGCGGGACGTTCGACGTCCCCCTGGGCACTCCTCAGACCATCGCCACCCTGCGGTTGGGCAACATCCTCGGCTCCTTCACGCTCGACGCGGCCCTGTCGGCCGCGGAGAACCAGGGCCTCCTCAAGATCATCTCTTCTCCGAAGGTCGCGGCGCTGACGAACACCGCGGCCTCGATCCAGTCCGGCGTGCAGATCCCGGTCCAGACGAACGTGAACAACACCACGACCGTCATCTACGTCGACGCGACCCTGAAGCTCACGGTGACGCCCCAGATCACCAACGAGGGGACGATTCACATGACCGTCAACGTGTCGAAGAGAGAGCCGGCGGTCGCGTTGAACCTGTCCATCGGCCAGAACGTGCCCCTGACGATCCGCGAGTACAAGGGGGAGATCCTCGTGCGCGACGGAGGCACGAGCGTGATCGGAGGCATCTTCCAGATCAACGACCAGGATCAGAACAACATGATCCCGGGCCTCTGGAAGATCCCGATCCTGGGCAACCTCTTCCGCAACAAGACGCGGACCGAGAAACACGATGAGTTGTTGATCTTCATTACTCCCCGGATCCTCCGGCAGTGAAGAGGGTAAGAACCATGAAGAAAGCCGCCTGCATCTGCCTCGTCTTCTCGGCCGCCCTGGCGTTCGCGCCCGGCTGCACGAACAAACAGGGGGAGACGGAAGCTCCCGTCTTCATCACGGTCAGCCTGGATCTGCAGCCGGGGTTCGTGAACGTCGGGGTCGTCGCCCCCGTACAGATCTCGACGATGACCCTGAACAGTCGTCTCAAGAACCCCGACCAGACGGACCCCCAGGGGTTTGCCGCGACCAACCTCGAAAGCTACACGGTGCACTTCACTCGCACGGACGGCGGCACCCGGGTGCCGCCGGACCAGAACCTGCCGGTCGGCGTCCTCGTCCCTTCCGGCGGCACCGCCACGTTGACCAATTTCCCCGTCCTGCCGGCCTCCCAGATCCAGCTCTCTCCCTTCGACCAGCTGCTCCCCTTCAACGGGGGGTTCGATCGGGAGACGGGAAAAGCCGAGATCGACATGGCATTCACGATCACGTTCTTCGGCCACACGGTTTCCGGCCAGCGTGTCCAGTCCGAGAAGGCCACCGGCCCTCTGCTCTTCTCGTTCGGAGCGCCGGCGGTGGTTTCCGGGAAGTCCAATCGATAAGGGGAGGCTCGTCATGCGCCGGATCGCATACATTCTCGTTGGCTTAGCGCTCGTCGGGGCTGCTACCTGGTACTGCTCCTCCGACGCGCCCGCGCCCACTCCCCCCGGCCAGGGCGGAGGCGGAACTCCGGGCACCAGCGCTCTTCAGATCCGGCTCTTTACGAGCAACGCCAATCCCGTCGCGGGCGCCTGCACGGTGATCCAGGCGGTCGTGACATTGAACGGCGCCAACGTGCCCGACGGCACGGGGGTCTCGTTCTCGACCGATCTCGCGGGCTCCTTTTTTCAACAGAACCTCCTTCCTCTGGTCTCGGTGGTCACTCAAGGCGGGACGGCGACGACGGCTCTCTGCTCGACTTCAGTGGGCCTGGCGACCGTCCGGGCGAATGCCTCCGTCGGATCGCAGACGGGGTCCGCGACCATTTCCATCTCGTTCCAGCCTTCTCCGGCGGTGGCGCCGTTCTTCACCTTCTGCGCCCCCAGCTTCGGGCCTTCCACGGGAGGCACCCCCCTGACGATCAACGGCGGGCGCTTCCCCGGCGACGCCTCGACGACGCGGGCCACCCTGACGGCGGCCGGGATCACCCGTGAAGCGCCGGTGACCGTGATGACTTCGGAGGCGGTCACGGTCATCACGCCCGCCTTCCCGGAGGCGACATCCCCCGCCGTTCCCGTCAGCATTACGCTGACGTTCAACACGAAGTCGGCGTCGCCGGTTACGCTGTCCGTGCCCAACTGCTTCGCCTATGGCACCGCCTCGGCGAGCACGCCGACGATCACGGCGCTGATTCCCTCCTCCGGCTCGAACGAAGGCAACACGCTGCGTGACGATCATCGGCTCGGGCTTCGTCGCGCCTCTCCAGGTGTTCTTCGGACCGGCCGAGGCCCAGGTCCTGTCCGTGGGCTTCAACCAGATCATCGTGAAGACTCCGCCGGCCTCCGGCGCGGGCCTTCCCAACCTGAATCAGACCGTGACGGTTCGCGTCCACGAAATCACGTCCGGCCTCGACGCGAGCAAGGACGGTGCCTTCCGGTTCGTCACGGCGATCCAGGTCACGGCGATTGACAACAGCCAGCAGCGAGTGGATCAGCCCTTCACGCCGGTGACGATCCACGGGCAGGGGTTCCTCTCGCCCGTCGCGGTCAGTCTGGCCGGGATTCCCGCCCACGTCATCTCTGTCTCGGCCACGGAGCTGCTCGTGCTTCCGGGGGCGCCTTTCGTGTCCGGGTGCGCCGACATCTCCGGGCCGACCATCGTGACGAACATCGATTCGGGCGCCACGGCCACCGGACCGACCTTCATCTACCTGGTTGTGCAGACGAAGCCGATCATCACTTCCGTCAGTCCGTCCTCGGGCGGGCCGGGCACGACCCTGACCATCATCGGCTCGAACCTGGGCAACGTCACCAGCGTGACAGTCGGCGGGCATTCGGCGTCCATCGTCTCCGTTTCCTCGAACGAGGTCATCGTCACGGTCCCCGATAACGGGGCGGCCCCGCCGGCCTGCCCGGCCGGTACGCCGGGGGGAACACCTGTCGCCGTCGGAACCCCCGTGGACGTCACTGTGACCGCTGCGACCGGATGCACGGCGACGGCGACGGGAGTCTTCCAGTACCGGCTCCCCTGCGTAGCCGCAACGCCGACATCCTCCCCGTCGCCCTCACCGACGGCAACCACTACCCCGACGCCGACGCCGACGCCGGGGCCGGTGGCCGACCTCTCTCTGACGAAGACCGATTCCCCCGACCCCGTCGTTTCCGGCAACCAGCTGACGTACCAGCTCACCATCAGCAACGCCGGACCCAATACCGCCACCAGTGTCGTGGTGACCGATCCCTTGCCCGCCGGAACGACCTTCGTTTCCTGCACGGCGAGCCAGGGCAGCTGCAACGGTCCGACCGTGGGCACCAACGGAACGGTGACCGCCAGCCTGGGCAACATCTCGGCGCCGGGAATCGCGCAGGTCGTGATCGTCGTTACGGTCACGGGGACAGCACCCTCGCCTCTGGTCAACTCGGCCGTCGTGAGCGCTGCGTCCACGGATCCGGCCCCCGGCAACAACTTCGCCAGCAGCAGTACGACCGTCACCCCGTGAGACCAAGGTTGATTCGATTCCTCCCGCCCCCCCGATCGGGGGGGCGGTTCGTTTTCCGCCGTCGGTGACGGATCCCGGGACGGAAGAGCGCATCCGGCAACTCCGCCGGCGCGTGGAGCAGGACTCCACATCGCCGCTCTTCGTGGGTCTCGCCGAGGAGTATCGGGTGGCGGGGCGTCTGCCCGACGCGATCCGGGCATTGGAGAAAGGCCTTCACGTTCACCCGCACTACGTCACGGCCCAGGTCGCGCTCGCGCGCGCGTACCTGGAGGCGGGACGCACCGACGACGCGGTCGCGTTGTTCACGAGGGCGCTCGACTCCGACCGCGGAAATCTCGTGTCGGCGCGCTCCCTGGCGGACATTCACCTCTCTCGCGGAGAGCGGCTGGAGGCGATCAAGAAATACAAGTTGTACCGGGCGCTTTCGGGCGACCCGGACGTGGACGAGGTGATCGAACGGATCCAGAAGGAGCTGGGCGCCGACCCGGAGGCCGGACCCTCCGGAAGGGTCCTCGCGGACCTCTATCTGTCCCAGGGCCACTATGCGGAGGCCGCCGAGCTTTACCGCGAGCTCGCTGGCTCGAATCCCGGCGATCCTGAGCTCGCGCGCCTTCACGAGGAAGCCGAGGCGCTCCTCGAGGCGGCCGGGCCGGCCGCTGCGGACCGGGGCCGCGTTTCCGCGCGGCGCGGGGCCCGGGTCCAGGCTTTGAAACGCTGGTTGAGCGTGATACAAGGCCATTGACACCGGGGCACTCCCCGGCGATGGCATGAACGTTTTTCGGGACACCCTGCGCAGGATCGCCGAACGGGTCGCCGATACCCGGGCGGTCGCGATCGTGGGCCTCGACGGGATTCCGGTCGAGACCTACAGCGTTGGAGAAGACGTTTCGATTGAGTCGGTTGCAGCCGAGCTTCTGGCTCTCGTGAAGGCCGCCCAGAACCCGCACGCGCAGCTCTCCTTTGGCGCGATCCGGGAGCTCGCCCTGGTCGGCGACGGCCAGCGGGCGGTCCTGTCGCGGATCTCGGCAGAGTATTATCTGCTGCTGCTTCTGGGCGGAGAGGGAGCCCTCGGTCATGGGCGGTTCGAGCTCGCCCGGGCCGCTACGGGCCTGCAGAGAGGAGCTGGCGTAAGAGATGTTGTCATTCAAGGAAATCAAGGACCTGATCGATCTCGTGGCGGAGAGGGGACTCTCGGCCCTGGAGGTCGAGCAGACGGGGTTCCGCATCCGCATCGAAGGGGCGGCTCGCGCCGCTTCCGGCAACAGGGCGGGATCCGCGGCGGAGTCTCCGCCGCCGGCGGCCCTGCCAGCCGGCGACGCCCGGCCCCTCTGCCGAGGCGCGGGCCTCCGCGCAGGAGCAGAAGGGCCTGCACGTCATCACCTCGCCCATCGTCGGCACCTTTTACCGCGCTCCCTCGCCGGAAGCGGATCCCTTTGCCGAAGTGGGACAGAAGGTCTCCAAGGGGAAGATCCTCTGCATCATCGAGTCCATGAAGCTCATGAACGAGATCGAGTCGGACGTCGAGGGGGAGATCGTCGAGGTCTTTCCCCGCAGCGGCCAGCCCGTGGAGTACGGGGAGAAGCTCTTCGCGATCAGGCTCGCCGCCTGATCGCGGGACTCGTGGACGTAAGGCGTAAGGCGTAAGCGCACGTACGGAAACAGGGCTCTCGGTGCTTCGCCTGACGCCTTACGCCTGACGTTCACGGCTTCATCGGATGTTTAAGAAGATCCTGGTCGCCAACCGCGGGGAGATCGCCCTGCGGATCATCTCCGCCTGCCGGGAGCTCGGCATCCGCACGGTCGCGGTTTACAGCGAGGCCGACCGCGACGCCCTGCACGTGCGTTTCGCCGACGAGGACGTCTGCATCGGCCCCTACCCGTCGGCCGCCTCGTACCTGAACATCTCTGCCATCGTCTCGGCCGCGGAGATCACCGAGGCCGACGCGATCCATCCCGGCTACGGTTTCCTTTCGGAGAACGCCTATTTCGCCGAGATCCTCCAGGACTGCCACATCGCCTTCATCGGTCCCTCTCCCGACGCGGTCCGGAAGATGGGGGACAAGTCCCTGGCCCGGCGCACGGTGGCCGCGGCCGGGGTGCCGACGGTTCCCGGCTCGCCCGGGACCCGTCGAGACCCTGGACGAGGCCCTCTCCTTCGCCAGGAAGGCCGGTTACCCGGTCATCCTGAAGGCCTCGGCGGGCGGCGGCGGCCGCGGGATGCGGATCGCGCGGGACGAGCGGGAGCTCTCGGGCGCCTTCGACACCGCGCGCGCCGAGGCCGAGACGGCGTTCGGCAACGCCGAGGTCTACCTGGAGAAGTACCTCGAGGAGCCGCGCCACATCGAGTTCCAGATCTTCGGCGACAGCCACGGAAACCTCCGCCAGATGGGGGAGCGGGAGTGCTCGATCCAGCGCCGGCACCAGAAGCTCATCGAGGAGGCGCCCTCCAAGGCGCTCGACGGGGCCCTGCGCGCGCGGATGGGAGAGGCGGCCGTCGCCGCCGCCCGCGCGGTCTCCTACACGAACGCCGGCACCGTCGAATTCCTGCTCGACGCGCAGGGCCGCTTCTACTTCATGGAGATGAACACGCGGCTCCAGGTCGAGCATCCTGTCACCGAGGAGGTGACCGCCGTGGACCTGGTCAAGGAGCAGATCGCGGTCGCCGCGGGAGAGCCTCTCTCCTTTTCCCGCACGCTCGCTCCCCGCGGCCACGCGATCGAGTTCCGGATCAACGCCGAGGATCCGGTCACGTTCCAGCCTTCGCCCGGCAAGATCACGACGTTTCACATGCCCGGAGGCCTGGGAGTCCGGATCGACACGGCCGCCTACCAGGGGTACGTGATCCCGCCGTACTACGACTCGCTGATCGCCAAGCTCATCGTCTCCGGCCGCGACCGCCAGGAAGCCATCCAGCGGGGCCGGCGCGCTCTCGACCTCTTCGTGATCGAGGGGATCAAGACCACGATCCCGATGCACCGGAGGATCCTGGACGACCCCGACTTCGTGGACGGCAGGCTGACCACGCGATTCATGGACCGGTACGCGCGGGCGTCGTGAAGCGAGGTCTAACGTCTAAGGTCCAAGGTCTAAGGTCGGGCCCCGGGACTTTAGACCTTAGACTTTAGACCTTGGACGGCCCTCTGCGACTCCCCGCCATCTACGCGATCACCGACAGGCGCGTTTCCGGCATTGACGACCACGTCGAGATCGCGCGGCGGCTCTTCGCGGTGGGGATCCGGCTGCTCCAGGTCCGCGAAAAGGAGATGGCCGACCGCGACCTGCTCGCTGCGGTCGAGGAGATTGGGCGCCTGGGCAGGGATGTTGGCGCGACCGTGGTCGTGAACGACCGCGTGGACGTGGCCCGGCTGGCGGGCGTCGGGGTCCACCTGGGCGAGGACGATCTGACGGCGTCGGACGCCCGGAAGATCCTGCCGGAAGGATCCCTGTCGGGGATCTCGACGCACGATTTCGACGCGGCCCGGGAGGCATTCCAGGATCCGGACTGCGGCTACGTCGCGTTCGGCCCGGTCTTCGCGAGCGGCACCAAGACGGGCCGGGCGCCGCGCGGCATGGAGGTCCTGTCGCGGATTGCGCCGGATCAAGACGAAGCCGCTCGTCGCGATCGGGGGGATCACCCCGGACACTCTCGACGCCGTGCTCGACGCCGGCGCCGATAGCGCCGCGATGATCGGCGGCCTGCTCGCGGGAGGCGAGATCGAGAAGAACGCCCGGCAGGCGCTCGACGTCGCCCGCCGCCGCGAGCTGACGGGGCGGATCTACCTGGTGGGGTTCATGGGAAGCGGCAAGACGGCCGTCGGCCGCCGCCTCGCCGAGAGGCTCGGCGTTGCCTTCGTGGACCTCGACGCCGAGATCGAGAAGACCTCCGGCGTGACGGTCCGGGCCCTGTTCGAGGCCTCGGGAGAGGCGGCCTTTCGCGAGCGGGAGTCGCTCTTCCTCGAGGGCACGGAATCTCTCCCGCGCGCCGTCGTCGCGACCGGCGGCGGCTGCTACGTCCGCGAGGAGAACCGCCGGACGATCGCTCGACTGGGCATTCCCGTCTTCCTCGACGTGCCGTTTTCGAACCTGCTCTCCCGCCTCCACGGCAAGACCGACCGGCCGCTGTTCACGGGCCCGGAGCAGGCCGCCGCGCTGTTCGCCGAGAGGGAGCCGTTCTATAGAATGGGAACGGTCCGCGTCGCCCTGGCGGAGGAACCGATCGAGGAAGCGGCGGACCGCGTGCTCGATGCGCTCTCGGCGCGGAGCCGCGGAGAAGTCGATCCTGTAACCGATGCGTTATCTGCTGCTGTCCGACATCCACTCCAACGACGAGGCGCTGGCGGCCGTGCTCGGACGGGCGCGGCGGAGGGGATTCGACCGGGTCGTCATCCTCGGCGATTTCGTCGGCTACGGCGCGGAGCCCAACGCCGTTCTGGACCGCTTGCGCCGCATCCGGAAGCGCAAGGTGCTGATCCGGGGCAACCACGACAAGGTCGTCTGCCGGCTCGACGACGGCAATCTCTTCAATCCCGTGGCCCTGGAGGCCGCCCGCTGGACGGAGACCGCGCTCTCCCGCCGCAATCTGGAGTTCCTCGCCGCGCTTCCGCTCGGGCCCGTCGCGGTGGACGGCGCCTTCGAGATCTGTCACGGCTCCCCGCGCGACGAGGACGCCTATATCTTCTCCGACCGCGACGCCTTCGTGAACTTCCACGGCTTTCGCTCGCCGGTCTGCTTCTTCGGGCACAGCCACATCCCCTCGATCTTCACGCTCGAGCCGCACGGCATCCGCGTCGAGGTCGTCTGACGGGGAGCGTGTGACGCGGCGGCTCGAGGAGGGGCACCGCTACCTGATCAACCCCGGTTCCGTCGGCCAGCCGCGAGACCGCAATCCCGCTTCCTCCTACGCGATCTACGACGCGCGCAACGGGGCCGTGTTCTTCGAACGCGTGGCCTACGACGTGGAGCGCACCCGCCAGAAGATCCGCCGCGCCGGCCTGCCCGGGATGCTCGGAGACCGGCTGCTCGTCGGAGCTTGACCGGGGACCGTATAATCCCGTCAATTCTTGAAAGGCACAGAAAGGAAGCGGTGATGAGGTTGATGCGCTGGAGGCTCGTCGCGGCGGTCACGCTGGTTCTTCCGCTCGTCCGGTGCGCCGGCGGCCCGCCTCCGGCTCCGGGCGCCCCGCCCGGTCCGCACGCGGCCGCGGCTCCCTCCGTGCGGTTCTCTTCCTTCGCCGAGGCGGAGGCCGCGCTCGTCGAGATCGAGGACCGCCGCGCCTTCGATCCGGGCGTGCTCGCTTCCGCGGCGGCCGCGGCGGATCCCGCGATCCGGGCGCGCGCGGCCCTCGCGGCCGGGCGAATCGGCGATGACCGGGGCGGCCCGCTCCTGCGACCCCTCCTGTCGGACAAGGCGGGGCCGGTGCGGGCGATGGCGGCGTTCGCGTGCCAGCTGCTCGGGGACCCCGGCGCGACCTCGGACCTTCTCCCGCTTCTTTCCGACGCCGACGCGTCGGTGGCCTCCGCCGCCGCGAGAGCCATCGGCTTTCTCGGGCGGGGCGACGGCGAGGACGCCCTGATCGCGGCCATCCCTCGCGCGGCGGCCCCCGAGCCCCGCGCCTCGATGCTGCAGTCTCTCTGGAGGTTCGCCGACAACGCGAGCGTGTCGGCCGCGCAGAACTACGCGGCCGACCCGGATACCCGGCGTCCGATCCGCCGCCCTCTACGCTCTCTCCCGCAAGCCGACCGCGTTGTCGGCGGCGGCGTTGACGGCCGCGCTGACCGACAGCGATCCCGATGCCGCGGCCATGGCCGCGCGTGGCCTGGGCGTGCTCGCGCTGAAGGAAGCGATTCCACCGCTCGCCGCCGCCCTGGACAGCGGCAAAGTCCCGCTCGAGGTCAACGCCCTCGTCGCGCTCGAGGCGATTCTCGAGAAGAACCCGGGAGCCGTCGTGGCGGAGGACCGCAAGGCCCGCATCCTCGCCCTGGCCGGAGACGCGAACCCCAACCTGGCCCTCTCCGCGATGGTGGTTCTGCGCCAGTTCGAGGCGACGGACCGCCAGGTGCGGCAGCGCCTCTGGTCCATCGCGCTGACGGGAGACGGACGCCGCCGCCAGGTCGCGATCGTGTCGGTCGTCGCCGCGCTCCGGGAACGCGCCAAGGACGCTCTCGAAGCCGCGGCATCCTCTCCTGACCGCGCGCTGCGGGCCACGGCGGCGGAGACGCTGGCCTTCCTGCCGCCGGCGCAGGCGAAGCCTTACCGCGAGAAGCTCGCGACGGACAAGGAAGCGGTCGTACGGCTGGCGGTTCTCCAAAGCCTGAAGTCGCCGGACGCCGTCCGGGACAGCCGCGCCCTCGTCAACTCTGCCCTGACCGACGCGGACTCCGGGGTTCGCGCGGCCGCCGTGGAGGCGCTGGGCCTCCTGGACGATGCGGCGGTCCTCCCTCTCGTCTCGGACGCACTGGCCCGCTCGCAGGCCGATCCGACGCCCGATGTCGCGATCGCCGTGATCGGCGTCTGCGAGAAGCTCCGGACGGACCCTGCCACGCGCGCCATCGTCGAGTCCGCGTATCATTCGTCAAAGACGCTCGTCGCGAGGCTCGCGCGCCGCTCGCTGATCCAGTCCTTCCGCGGCGACCGCGCCCTGCCCGCGCCGGAATACAAGACGGGCCGGACCGCGGCGGACTACGCGACGATCCTCTCCGAGGCTCAAAAGCCCCTGCAGGCGCGCGTCGAGACGGCGCGCGGGGCATTCGTCATCCGCCTGGCGGGCCGCGACGCCCCCTGACGGTCGCGAACTTCGTCAAGCTCGCCCGGGCGGGCTACTTCGACGGCGTCGCGATCCATCGCGTCGTGCCCAACTTCGTGTTGCAGGACGGCGATCCCACGGGCACCGGCAACGGCGGGCCCGGGATACGAGATCCGCGACGAGCTGAACCCTCTGGCCTACGATCGCGGCGCCGTCGGCATGGCGCTTTCGGGCCCCGATACCGGCGGGAGCCAGTGGTTCGTGACCCACTCTCCGCAGCCCCATCTGAACGGGCTCTACACGGTCTTCGGGCACGTCGCGGCGGGGCAGGAGATCGTCGAAGGGACCGAGCAGGGAGACCTCATCCGGAAGGTGACCATCTCGGAAGCTCCCTGAACCGCGGGAGCCTCGCCCATGCACGCAGCCGCGCGCGCCCTGGAGCTTCTGGGCCTGGTCGTGACCGGCGTGGGATTTTTCAGCGGCGTGCTCGGCGGGAACATCCGGCTCGAGCTCGCCCTGCTCGCCGCCGGCGCGGCGGTCTTCTTCCTGGGCCGCCGGCTCGAGAAGTGAGACGCTCGCGCGCGCTGAAGGACCGGGATCGCAGCGCCGTCGAGCCAGGTATGTGCGGCTCGCGAATGCTAGACTCGGCGTGGGGATCTTCCGGGGAACGCTTTCATGACTTCAACGAGGGATGGAGGAGAACCGCTTTGAGTGGCGTTGTGCTCGTGACGCTGCGCGCTGCCGGAGCCATCCCTGTCGACGCTCGAGCCGGACTTCGATGTGCGGGTGCTCTCCTACCGGCCGAGCGAAGCGCAGCTCGCGGCGGAGGTCTCCGATGCCGATGCGCTCATCACGCCTCGTGACCGACCCGGTCACGGAGACCGTTCTGCGCGCGGGGAAGAAGCTGAAGATCGTCGGCCAGTACGGCGTCGGCGTGGACAACATCGATCGCGCGGCCGCGGCCGCGCTCGGAATCGTCGTGACCAACACGCCCAACGTGCTCACGGACGCCACGGCCGACATGACGATGGCGCTGCTCCTGTCGCTCGTTCGCCGGATCGTCGAGGGGGACCGCCTCGTTCGGACGGGCGGCTTCAAGGGGTGGGAGCCCCAGCTCCTGCTCGGATCGGACCTGAAGGGCAAGGTCTTCGGCGTGCTCGGGCCGGGGCGCATCGGCCGGGCGGTGGCGAAGCGGGCCCGGGCCTTCGGCATGACGATCATCGCGTGCGGCCGATCGCCGCGCGACGAGGGGGACCCCGACGATCCCCCGCGCGTCTCCTTCGAGGAGCTCCTGCGGCGCTGCGACGTCGTCTCGATCCACCTCCCCTTGAACGAGGACACCCGCCATCTCTTCAATGACGAGACCCTCGCCAGGATGAAACCGGGGAGCTGCCTCTTGAACACCTCGCGGGGCCCGATCGTCGAGGAGGCCGCCCTGGCGCGGGCTCTCGGGAGGGGACCGCTGGCCGGAGCGGGACTCGACGTGTACGAGAACGAGCCGAGAGTCACCCCGGCGCTGCTGGAGAGCGACCGCGTGGTCCTGATGCCGCATGCCGGAAGCGCGACGCACGAGACCCGACGTGAGATGGCGCGGATGGTGGTCGAAGACGTTCGGCGCGTTCTCACCGGAGAACGACCCGTGCGCGCCGTGCCGCCCGAGTCGAGCCGGGAGCGTCTGAGAGCCGAGCCTTGAAGCGTCGCAAGCCGCTTGCCCTGACGCGCCTGGACGCGGCGAGCGACGGGCTCCTGCGGCGGATGGCGAGGGGAGAGGACGCGCTTCTCTGGATCCGCGCGAGGTGGGACCGGATCGTCGGAGAGCCGCTCGCAAGAAAGATCGAGCCCGTCGATCTCGCGGGCAGACGACTGACGCTTCGGCTTCTCGATCCCGCCTGGAGAAAACCGATCCAGGCGACGCTCCCCGAGCTCGAGAGAAAGCTCGCTTTCGAAGTTCCGGAGATCAAGCCGAAGGTGTTCCTGAAGTGAGAGAGTCTAAGGTCTAAGGTCTAAGGTCTAAGGTCCGAAAGCAGGCCCCGGGACATTAGACCTTAGACATTAGACCTTAGACGTCTAGGCGTAGAGCCCCCTCACCATCGTGTCGTGGGCGACGCGGGAGATTCCCAGCATGTACGCGGCGATGCGGAAGCTGACGCTGTATTTTGCCGCCATTTCGGCCACGTCCCGGAAAGACTGCACCATGATGTCCTCCAGCCGCTCGTTGACCTCCTGCTCCCGCCAGAAGAAACCGGCTCGGTCCTGGACCCACTCGAAGTACGAGACGGTGACGCCGCCGGCGTTGGCGAGGATGTCCGGAACGACCAGAACCCCCTTCTGATCCAGGATCTCGTCGGCTCGCTGCGTCGTGGGGCCGTTGGCGCCCTCGACGATGATCTTCGCCCGGATGTTGCCGGCGTTTCGGCCCCGGATCTGGTTCTCGTTGGCGGCGGGGATCAGGATGTCGGTCTCGAGCTCCAGCAGCTGCGTGTTCGAGATCTTCACCGCGCCGGGGAAGCCCTCGAAGGAGCGGGTCCGCTCGTAATGCTTCAGCACCGCCGGGATGTCGAGTCCCTTCTCGTTCCAGATCCCGCCCGCGATGTCGGAGACCCCGATCACCGTCGCGCCGGCCTCGTGGCACATCCGGGCCGCGATCGATCCGACGTTGCCGAAACCCTGCACGGCGATGCGGCTCGTCGGCAGCGTCAGGCCCCGGAGCGGCGCGGCCTCCCGGCAGATCAGCTTGAGACCGCGGCCGGTCGCCTCGACTCTGCCGCGGGAGCCGCCGAGGGAGAGGGGCTTTCCCGTCACGACCGACGTCACCGTGTGGCGGGCGTGCATCGAGAACGTGTCCATGATCCAGGCCATCGTTTGAGGGTTCGTTCCCATGTCGGGAGCGGGCACGTCCTTCTCCGGCCCGAACTGGTCCATGAGCTCGGCCGTGTAGCGGCGCGTGATCCGCTCGATCTCGCCGCGCGAAAGCGCGCCCGGATCGCAGATGACGCCCCCCTTGGCGCCTCCGAAGGGGATGTTGACGACCGCGCACTTCCAGGTCATCCAGGCGGCGAGCGCCCGGACCTCGTCCAGGCTCACGTTCTTGTCGTAGCGGATGCCCCCCTTGCCGGGGCCGCGCGCGATGTTGTGCAGGACGCGGTAGCCGATGAAGACCTCGATGCGCCCGTCGTCCATGACGATCGGAATCGAGACCTTCGTCTCCCGCACGGGCTCGCGGAGGACCTTGTAGAGGCCGGGATCCAGGCCCAGCTTCTGGGCGGCCAGGTCGAACCGGGACATCATCTCCTCGAACGGGGTGGAGGAGTCCACGCCCTGGGGCGGCGTGCCGATCGTCGGGAACTGCGGTTCGGCCACTTGGTTCACGGGACGCCTCCGTGGCCGCCGCGGCGGCCGGCTCCAATAGAATGGGGGCGATTGTAGCGCACGGCAGCGGAGCAAACTCCTCGTCGCCGCGCCCCGGGGAATGGAGAAACCTCTGAAACGAGAAGGGCGTTTTCGACGCGGCTGCCCGCCGTCGCGGCCTTGAAAATGAAGAGCGTCCAGGACCGCGAGGGTCTCAACGACGACGAGCTCGTCGGCCGCATCCTCGCAGGCGAAGAGGACCTTTTCGAGGTCCTCGTGCGCCGGTACCAGTCCCGCGTTCTCGCGCATGTGGCGAGGATGGTGGGGAACCGTGACGACGCGCTCGACCTTTCGCAGGAGATCTTCCTGAAGGTCTTCGGGGCGCTCGATCGTTACAATCCCGCGTACAAGTTCTCGACCTGGCTTTTCCGGATCGCCGGCAACGCGGCGATCGACCACCTCCGCAAACGGCGTCCGCGGACGGTACCCCTGGAGGTCCAGGATGCCGACGGCAAGGTGTCCTCTCCAGAGTACAAGAGCAACGATCTCGATCCCTATGGCGAGCTGCGCAATCTCGAGCGTGGCAGCGCGATCGCGCTCGCGATCGCCGCTCTGCCGGTCGAATTCCGCGAACTCATTACGCTGCGGCACTTTGGCGGCCTTTCCTATGAGGAGATCGCCGAGGTAAAACAGATGCCCCTCGGGACAGTCAAGAACAAACTCTTTCGGGCCAGAGCCGTATTGAAGGACAGGTTGTCGGGAGAACTATCGTGAAGGCTTGCGCCCGCCCACTGGATCCACTCGATGCCGAGGCGATTGCCTCGGGGTCGGAGCCGGTCTTTGCGGGCGATGCCGCGGAACACGCGCGGGACTGCCCCTCCTGCGGCCTGGCGGTTTCCGACGCGGCGAGCCTTTCGCGCGAGATCGACGGCCTCGGAGAGCTCCGGGAAGGGGAGCCCCCGGCGATTCCGGCCGGGGTCACCGATCTGGCCGGCAGCGTCCTGCGCCTGCGTCCCTTCTCGCGGCGCGAGCGGCGCGACTTTGCCCTCTGGAGAGGCCCATGCCTCTTCACCGCGGCCCTGTTTTTCTCGGGTCTCCTGGCGCTGATCCTGCCCGGAATCTCCGCGCGCGAACAGGCGGGCCTCGCCGCGGCCGCTCTCGCCCCGCTCCTGGCTCTCCTGCGCGCGGGCGCCCGGTCGCTCTCGGAGCTCGCGAGCGCGTGGCCGGCGGGGCTCGAGGCGCTCGGCCAGGTCATGCGCGGGGAGCAGACACTCGGTCTCGCCTGCCTCGTCCTGCTCGCTCCGGTGCTCTTCGGATTCCGGCGCGCCCTCGCCCGGGAACGCCGGCGTTGATCGCGGCGGGCCTGTTCGCGCTGGCCGCGGCGGCCGCCCCCGGGCAGACGGCATTCGCGCGGGACATCGAGATCGAGAGGCCCGTGGCGGGCCGCGTCGTGGCCGTGCTGTCGGACGTGCGCATCTCCTCGCGCGTGTCGGGGGACGTCGTCGTCTGGGGAGGCAGCGTCACGTTTTCGCCTTCCGGTTTCGTCGAGGGCAATCTCTCCGTCTTCGGCGGCGGCGTCACCGCTCCCGAGGGAAAGCCTCTGCCGGTGGGCGGAATCGTCTCGACGCCGGGAACCCTCCTGCGCCTGTACCTGGACGAGATGCACCGGGCGCCGTGGGAGGAGAGTCATGCCCTGCTCTCGCGCGGTCTTCGTCTCGTCGCGCTCTCCGCGTGGCTCGCGGTGAGTCTGGTCCTCCTCTTCTGCTTCGCGTCGCCGTTTGCGCGCGCGGCGGCCTCCGCGGAGACTCGCTGGCCGGGCACGCTCCTCGCCGGCGCGCTCGGCGTGCTGAGCCTGCTGCTGGCGACGGTCGCGGCTCTGGCGCTTCTGCCCCCCTCCCTGTCCGTTCCGATCGCGATCCTCTTCGGCGCGGTGGCGGTGGCGGCGAAGGTCTTCGGCATGGGAGCGCTTTTTCTGCTGCTCGGACAGAAACTCGTCCGGAGCGTCGCTCCGGCGAAGCGGCCGGCGGCGCTGGCGGCGGGACTCGCCCTGCTGGGGGCCGTCTCGCTCCTTCCCTTCGTCGGGTCCGTCGTCTGGAGCGCCGCCTCCGTTGTCGCCGTCGGCATCGCCTTCCTGACCCGCTTTGGCACGCCGCGCTATCGCGTCGAGCTCGCGCTCTAAGGATCCGCGCCGGGCCGCGAACATTTGATTCGCGCCGCCCGGGGCAATAGAGTCCCGGCATGGAGGTTCGCACGCTGGGCGTCGTGGGCGCCGGCCAGATGGGCGCCGGCATCGCGCATGTCGCGGCCGCCTCCGGGATCCGGGTCGTCCTGACCGACCTGGAAGAGCCGTACCTCGAGAAGGCGCGCGCCACGATCGAGCGCAATCTCGAGCGCGAGGTCTCCAGGGGCAAGCGCGCGCCGGAGGAGAAGTCGGCGGCCCTGGAACGGATCACGGCGACGCCCGTCCTCTCGCGCCTCTCCGACGCGGACCTCGTGATCGAGGCCGTCGTGGAAGACGAGGCGATCAAGAAGAGCGTCTTCGGCAAGCTCGACGCGGTCTGCCCGGAGCGCGCCGTGTTCGCCTCCAACACGTCGTCGATCTCGATCACGCGCCTGGCCGGGGCGACCCGGCGCCCGGACCGCTTCATCGGCATGCACTTCATGAACCCTGTGCCGGTCATGGCGCTCGTCGAAGTCATCCGGGGCATCGCGACGTCCGACGAGACGTCGGACACCGTCCTGGCCCTGGCCCGGGCGATGGGAAAGACGCCGATCCTCTGCAACGACTGGCCGGGCTTCGTGTCCAACCGGGTCCTGATGCCGATGATCAACGAGGCGATCGAGGCGCTCCGGGAAGGGGTCGCCACCCGCGAGGCGATCGACGGCATCATGAAGCTCGGCATGAACCACCCGATGGGGCCCCTCGCGCTGGCCGACTTCATCGGCCTGGACACCTGCCTGGCGATCCTGCGCGTCCTGCAGCAGGGCTTCGGCGATCCGCGCTACCGGCCGAGCCCGCTGCTCGTGAAGATGGTGGACGCCGGCTGGCTCGGCAAGAAATCGGGCCGCGGCTTCTACGAGTATTAGATCGATGCCGTCGCCTCCGACTCTCGACTGACCATGTACTGCCAGGTCTGCGGCTTGAAGAACCCCGACGAGGAGGAGTTCTGTTCTCGCTGTCACTCCAAGCTCCTCGTGCTCTCGGGAGTCGGCGTCGTCGAGGAGAGCGGCGAGGTCCCCGAGGAGATTCCCTTCGACGAGCACCTCCTCGAGCGGATCTCGACCCTCGAGGACGTCGTCAAGCGAACGGGGGACGCGGTCAAGACGCTCTTCGAATCGCTCGGAAACCTGGAGAAGAACCTCTTCGTCGCGCACACGGGGATCCTGGCGCTGCAGGAGACCCTCGAGCGGCGCGGCGCCATCCGTTCCCAGGAGGTTCTCGACCTCTGGGAGACCAAGATGGACGAGCGGATGCAGGCGGTCGAGAAGAAGGACCGCTTCCTCGAACGGCGCGACCGCATCATGGCGCGCTTCTCGGGAGAGGACCGGGAGGACTTTCTCCAACGCCTGCGCGCGGCCGAGTTCGCGATCCTCGCCCTGGACTCCGACCGCGGGGTCCGCCTGCTCGAGGAGCTGTCGCGGCTGGACAAGGGGAACGTCGAGCTCGGCTTCTACCTGGCCGAGACGTTCTTCTCCGCCGGAGACCTCGAGCGCGCCGCCGTGTACTTCAAGAAGATCCTGGCGGTCGAGCCGAATCATTTCGAGTCGCTCGTCTATTCCGGCATCGCGGCGTCCGAGCGCGGGGAGACGGAGACGGCGGAAGCATTCCTGAAGCACGCGCTCGAGAAGAAGGCCGACGCCTTCCTTCCCCACTTCGCCCTGGGCGCCCTCTACGCGAACTCGTCGCGCTGGGACGAGGCCGAAGGAGAGCTCGGCCGGGCCCTCGAGGCGGCGCCCGTTCCGGCGGCGCACGTCCTGCTCGGCACGGTCCTGCGGGAAAAAGGGGACGTCGCGGGCGCCATCCGCGAGTTCGAGGAAGCGCGGCGCCTGCAGCCCGATTCGGAGGAGGCCGCGTTCCAGCTCGGGCTCTGCTATCTCGAGAAGAACCGCTCCCGCCGCGCGCTCGAGTGCTTTCAGCAGGCGCTGGAAAAGAACCCGAGGCGCCTCGAATACCAGGAGGCCGTGCGGCTGCTCGACCGGCGCCGGCGTTACGCCCTGCCGCGCGTGGACGGGCCGGGTGCGGAGGCGTACCGGGAGGCGGAGGAAAACGTCTCGCGCGGCGCGCTGCGCCGCGCCCACGAGCTCTACCGCAAGGCCCTGTCCGAAGAGCCGCAGAATTCCACGATCCGGATCTCCTTCGCGCTTCTCTCCGGGTCGCTCGGCCTCTGGAAGGAGGCGATGGCGGCGTGCCGCCAGGTGCTGGCCGGAGACCCGGAGGACGTCGTCGCGGCCGCCGCGTGCTCGACACTCGCGGAGGCGCTGCGCGCGGAGGGGAAGGCGAAGGAGGCCGTGCGCTTCGTCCGGGACTTCCTGGAGAAGCACCCCTCGAAGACCTCGCGCGCGATCGCGTACTACGAGCTCGCGACGACGCTCGCCGAGGGGGAAGATGACCTGGATTCGGCTCTCGATTACGCGGGCCGCGCGCTCTCCGAGGCGCCGGACGAGCTGAAGCCCTATCCGCTGGCGACCCTGGGGTGGGTCCACTACAAGCGCCGCGAATTCGACCGGGCGATCGACTGCCTGCGCCGCTCGAGCGAGCGCGCCGCGCAGCCGACGACGTTCCACCACCTCGGCATGGCGTACCTGGCGGCCGGCAGGCCGGAAGAGGCCAAGGCGGCCTTCAGCAAGGCCAAGACGGTGGCGCGCGGCGGGGCGCTGGAGGACCGAATGCTGCAGCAGGTCCGCTCGAACATCCGCCTGGTAGAGAAGTTCGCCGCGAAGAGAAAGGAAGCCGCGCCGACGAACCGCAAGTAGCCGTTGTCATTCTGAGGAGCGCAGCGACGAAGAACCTGCCCGCTCCGACAGGGGAGCAGATCCTTCGCTTCGCTCAGGATGACAAGAGGACTGATGTATCTTCTTCCCTCCATATGCGCTGGTCGAACTATTTCCTGCAGACGGTGCGCGAGGTCCCCGGGGACGCCGAGGCGGTCTCCCACGTCCTGTTGACGCGGGCGGGCATGATGCGCCGGATCGCGGCGGGCATGTACGCCTTGACCCCGCTCGGGCTCCGGGCCCACAGGAAGACCGAGACGATCGTGCGGGAGGAGATGGACCGCTCCGGGGCGCTCGAGCTGGAGATCCCGATCCTGCAGCCGCGGGAGCTCTGGGAACAGAGCGGGCGCTGGGAGCGGTACGCCTCGGAGGAGATCCTCTTTCACCTGAGGGACCGCAAGGGAGGGGACTACTGCCTCGCGCCGACGGCGGAGGAGGCCGTGACCACGATGGTCAAGTCCGGCATCACCTCCTACCGCCAGCTGCCCGTGACCCTCTACCAGATCCGGACCAAGTTCCGGGATGAGATCCGTCCGCGCTTCGGCCTGATGCGCGGGCGGGAGTTCCTGATGTACGACGGCTACTCCTTCGACGCGGACGCGGAGGGGCTGGACCGGTCCTACCGCGCGCAGGACGCGGCGTATCGGGCCATCTTCACGCGCTGCGGCCTGGAATTCACCGTCGTCCAGGCGGACTCGGGGGCGATCGGAGGCCGGGATTCGGAGGAGTTCATGGTCCTGGCCGACACCGGCGAGGACGCCGTCGTCCGGTGCGCCTCGTGCGGATACGGGGCCAACGTCGAGAGGGCGGAGACGGGGCGGCGGGAGAGCCCCTGGGACGACGAGACGTTGGTCCGGCTCGAGGACGTCGAGACGCCGGGCATGGGCGGCATCGAGGAGGTCGTCGACTTCCTGGGGATCACCGCGTCACGGATGATCAAGTGCCTCGTCTACGAGACCGAGGGGGGCTTCGTGGTGGCCCTCCTGCGCGGAGACCTGGACGTCAACGAGGTCGCGCTGAAGCACGCCCTCGGCGTCGAGCACCTCGCGCTGGCGTCGGAGGAGAAAGTCGAGAAGGCGACGGGGGCGCCGGTCGGGTTCGTGGGGCCTCGGAAGCTTCCTCCCTCCGTCCGCGTCATCGCGGACGAGTCGGTGCGCGGCGCCGTCAACGCGGTGACGGGGGCCGGACGAAAGGACTGGCACGTGCGCGGGCTCGCCCTCGATCGGGACGCCGAGGTCGGGGCCTGGGCCGTGTTCGCGAAGGCCCGGAGCGGAGATCCCTGCCCGCGGTGCGGAAAGCCTCTCGACCTGGCCCGGGGCATCGAGGTGGGGCACATCTTCAAGCTGGGGACGAAGTACTCGACGGCTCTGGGATGCGAATTCACCGACGAGAAGGGGGAGAACCACCCCGCCGTCATGGGCACGTACGGGATCGGCGTCGGACGCACGATGGCCGCCGCCGTCGAGCAGCACCACGACGCCGACGGGATCGTCTGGCCCCTGGCGCTCGCGCCGTTCGAGATCGAGCTCGTTTCCCTGAATGCCGCGGAGCCCGCCACCCGGGAAGCGGCGGACTCTCTCTACGGGGAGCTCACGGGAGACGGCCTGGAGGTGTTTTACGACGACCGCGACGAGCGGCCGGGCGTCAAGTTCAAGGACGCCGACCTGCTCGGGTTCCCGATCCGCGTCAACGTCGGCGGCCGCGCGTTGAAGGAGGGGAAGATCGAGATCGTGCAGCGCCGGGACAAGTCCCTTCGCGCCGTGCCGCGGGGGGAGGCCGCCTCGGCGGTCCGCGCCCTGCGCGACGAGCTCGCGTCTTCCCCCCTCTCCCACCGGGAGAGGGGAGGGGGTGAGGGCGCGATTCTCGCCACGGAGCAACATTGAGAAAGATCACCAAAGAAGACGCCCTCGAGTACCACTCCCGGGGCCGGAAGGGGAAGATCGAGGTCGTCGCCACCAAGCCCTGCCGCACGCAGGAGGATCTCTCCCTGGCCTACAGTCCCGGCGTTGCCGACCCCTGCCTGGAGATCGCGGAACATCCCGACAAGGTCTACGACTACACCGCGAAGGGCAACCTCGTCGCCGTCATCTCCAACGGGACGGCCGTGCTGGGACTCGGCAACATCGGTCCGCTTGCCGGCAAGCCGGTCATGGAAGGCAAGGGGGTCCTCTTCAAGCGCTTCGCGGACATCGACGTCTTCGACATCGAGGTGGACGAGCTGGACCCGGGAAAGTTCATCGAGGCCGTCGCGGCGATCTCACCCACGTTCGGCGGGATCAACCTGGAGGACATCAAGGCCCCCGAGTGCTTCGAGATCGAGGAAGCCCTGAAGAAGCGCCTCCAGATCCCGGTCTTCCACGACGACCAGCACGGCACCGCCATCATCTCGGCGGCGGCGCTCCTGAACGCGCTCGAGATCGTCGGCAAGAAGATCGACCAGGTCAAGGTCGTCTTCGCCGGCGCGGGCGCGTCCGCCATTGCCTGCGCGAAGCTGTACCTCTCCTACGGCGTCAAGAAGGAGAACCTGCGGCTGGTGGACCGGACCGGCGTCATCTACCCGGGACGGGCCGACGTGAACAAGTACAAGGCGCAGTTCGAGGTGGAAACGAAGGAACGCACGCTGGCCGACGCCCTCGTGGGAGCGGACGTCTTCGTCGGGCTCTCGACAAAAGGCACGGTGACCGGCGAAATGCTGAAGCCGATGGCGCGCGACCCGATCGTCTTCGCGCTCGCCAACCCGGACCCCGAGATCACCCCGGAAGAGGCGAAGGCCGCGCGTCCCGACGTCATCATGGCCACCGGGCGCAGCGACTACCCCAACCAGGTCAACAACGTGCTCGGCTTCCCCTTCATCTTCCGCGGGGCGCTCGACGTGAGGGCGCGCGAGATCAACGAGGCGATGAAGATGGCGGCCTCCAAGGCCCTGGCTTCCCTCGCCAAGATGGACGTGCCCGACTCCGTCTCCAAGGCGTACGGGGGCCAGAGCTTCCGCTTCGGGCGCGAGTACCTGATCCCGAAGCCCTTCGACTTCCGGGTGCTCCTCTGGGTGGCGCCGGCGGTCGCCGAGGCGGCGATGACGTCCGGCGTCGCCCGCCGCCCGATCGTGGACATGAACTCCTACCTCAAGAGGCTGGAGGCCATGCTCTCGCGCTCGCGCGAAGTCATGAGCGTCGTCATCGAGAAGGCGAGGCAGGACCCGAAGCGCATCGTCTTCCCCGAAGGAGAAGACCCCAAGATCCTGCGCGCCGCCAAGATCCTCGCCGAGGAGGGGATCTGCCGCCCGATCCTCCTCGCCCGCGAGGAGAAGGTCGAGAACCTGGCGCGGGAGCTCGGCGTCCCGATGGACAAGGTCGAATTCGTCCATAGCGAGACCTCGGAGAAGCTTCGCGGTTACGCGCAGCGCCTCGTCGAGCTGCGGGGCCGCGACGGAGTCACGGCAGAATCGGCCCTGCGGCTGGCGCGTATCCGCAATCGCTTCGGGCCGCTGATGCTCGACGCCGGCGACGCCGACGGCGTCATCTCGGGGCTGACCCAGTCCTATCCCGACACGATCCGCCCCGCGCTCCAGATTGTCGGCACGGCGCCGGGCGTGCGGCGCGTGTCGGGCCTCTACATCCTGATGCTCAAGGAACGGACCTTCTTCTTCGCCGACACGACCGTCAACATCGACCCGACGTCGGAGGAGCTCGCCGAAATCGCGCTTCTCGCCGCCGACGCCGTCCGGCGCTTCGACATCGAGCCGCGCCTGGCGCTCATCTCCTTCTCCAACTTCGGGTCGAACACTCATGCGAGCGCGCTGAAGGTGAAGCGCGCCGTCGAGCTCGTCCACGCCGCGCGGCCGGACCTGCCCGTGGACGGCGAAATGCAGGCGGACCTCGCGGTCATGCCGGAAATGCTCGAGGCGAACTACCCCTGGGCGACGGTCAAGCGCCCCAACATCCTGATCTTCCCGAACCTCGATGCGGCCAACGCCGCCTACAAGCTGGTCTGGCGGCTGGCCGGCGCCGAGGCGATCGGCCCGATTCTCCTCGGCATGGCGCGGCCGGTCCATGTCCTCCAGCGCGGCGTGGACGTGGCCGACATCGTCAACATGGCCGCCATCGCCGTCGTGGACGCCCAGGACAAGACGAAGCGCGCGGTGACCGGCTAAGAGGGAGTCCGCGAGGGAGTGAGGGCGGACGCCGTCCCCTTCCTCGACGCCGACCAGGGGATCGTGCGTTCGGCGGTCTGGAAGGTCCCTTCGATGCGGTCGCCCGACCGGGTCCCGACCAGGCGCCAGACCGCGCGCGGGGTGACGAGGTCGAAGGAGATCCTGTCGCCGGCCGTCGAGAGATTCGAAAGCTCCGTGGTGTTCCCGCGCAGGCCGACGTAGGTCCCCGCGATCTCAACCCCGGCCTCGCGAAACCGCAGAGTCCCGGCGACGACACCCTTTCCGGCGTCGGCGCGGAAGTCCCAATCCCCGGCCCAGGAAGCCGTCGCCGGGGGAGAGGCCGGAGCGGGCGCGGACTCCCTCGCCGCGATGGGGGAGGGAGCCTGCGTGGCAGGCGGCGCGGCCGGAGGCGCCGGAGTGCTTGTGCTGGTCGGCGGAGGAATGGGGGTCCGGGTCGCTGTCGCGGCGGGCGAGGGACTCGGGAGGAGCGGCGTCCGTGTCGCGGTGGCCGGAGCAGAGGGAGGCGCAGGCGCCGCCGGCGCGATCGGCGTCTTTCGCGGCGAAGGTGTGGACGTTCGAGTCGGAGGAAGTTCCGCGGCGACGGGTCCTGGAATTGAAGTCCGGGTCGGAGTCGGGCTCGGCGGCAAGGTCGGGGTCGAAGTCGGCGGCGAGATCGAGGCCGGCCTTGCGGTGGCTGTGGGACGCGGCGAGGGGGGGGCAGGGCTTGCAGGAGGCGGAGTGGCCTTTGCGAGCCGCCGTCCTGGCGTCGCCGTCGCCGTCGCGGCTTCCCTGGAGGCGTCCGGGGTTGGAGTCGCCAGGCGCGCGACGACGACCTTCGGCCCGCAGGAAACGGAGAACAGCAGAAGGAGCGCCGCGCAGAGAGCCCGGGACCTCTGGAGTGTCGGCGTCACCGGAGCCCTCCTTCGACGCGCATCTTATCTGGCCGGCGTCTCGGCCTCCGCGAGGCGGAGCCTTCCCGCGGGGACGTTCCCGAGATTCGTCGTTCTTCCCGAGGGCCAGAGGACCGTGACGCGATCGGCGGCGGGGGCATCGCCGAGACCGAAATAGAGGGACCGGGAACCCGACGACAGGAACGAATAACCCGCCGAGACGACCTGGGCGCGCTTGAGACCGTTCGCCACGACGGTGACGACGGCGCCGAGCGCGTCGCGCGTTGACTTGTGGCGGCCGGGCAGCGTCGGATCGCCGGCCAGAGTCACCACGAGCGACTTCGCGCGCGACGGGTTGCGGTTCAACCAGAGAGAGGGGCGCTGGAGAAAGCCGGTGGCGAAGAGATCGGGAGCGCCGTCGCCGTTGGCGTCGGTGACGACGAGCCCTCGCTGGTTGGCGTCGGACTCGAGGCCGGCGACCGCGGACAGCTCGGCGAAGTGCCTTCCGTCCAGGTTCTCGTAGAAGCGCTTGGGCGGATGGCCCCAGAGGGAGTCCTGGCCGAAGTCGCCCGTCGGGATCCCCTTCTCGAACTTCTTGTACTCGGAGCTCATCAGGTTCCAGAAGTCGATCTCGTGCTCGCGCGGGCTCTTGCCGGTGACCATGCCGTTGACGACGAAGAGGTCCGGCCGGCCGTCCATGTCGGCGTCGACGAAGACGCAGCCCCAGGACCAGGAGGTGTCGGAGACGCCGGCTTCGTCCGACGTCCGGTCGAACCGCCCCGCGCCGGCCGCGCGGAAGAGCGAGGATCCCCGCGACAGGGCCTTCAACTTTCTCCAGACGAGAGGGCGGCCGAGGCTGTAGGGGAACTCCGGCATCGGGAAGCGCGGATCGGAGAGGAACCAGTTGTAGGGGAAGGAGTAGTTCGACACGTAGAAGTCGAGACGTCCGTCTCCGTCGTAGTCGTCCACGGCGACCCCCATGCCGAAGCCCGGGTCGAGGACCCCCGCCTTCCTGGCGAGGTTCGTGAAGGTCCCGTCTCCGTTGTTGTGAAGGTAGGTGTTGTTCCCGAAGTCGTTGGCAATGTAGATGTCCGGCCAGCCGTCGCCGTCCAGGTCCGCGGACTCGACGGCGAGCGCCCAGCCGGTGTCGTCGGCGTGCGACGCCTTCGAGACGTCGGTGAAGGTCCCGTCCCCGTTGTTGCGGAAGAGGTGGTTGGGCGGCGCGTTGTCCGCCTGGATGTTGGGTCCGCGGTCGGGCGGCCCGTAGACGAGGACGTAGAGGTCGGGGAGACCGTCGCGGTCATAGTCGAGGGCCGCGGCGGACGTGCAGTAATCGTTCAGCGCCACGCCGGCCTTCTTCCCGACCTCCTCGAACGTCCCGTCCCCCCGGTTGCGATAGAGGAGATTCCGCCGATCGAGGTACGTCACGTAGAGGTCGGGCCATCCGTCGTTGTCGTAGTCGAAGGCGAGCGCGCCGATGCCTTCCCCCTCCTGCCCCTCGACGCCCGCCTTCGCGGCCACGTCCTCGTAGGTCCCATCCCCCCGGTTCCTGTAGAGCCGGTTGCCGTCGCCGCCGGCGACGAAGAGGTCTTCCCGGCCGTCCCCGTCGAAGTCGAGAACGGCGGCGCCGGGCGGCATGTGCTCGCCCGGGATGGGGACGTTGCGCGCGGCGTTCGGAAGGAACGCCCGGTGCAGGCGCGACAGGCCCGCCTTCTCCGCGACCTCCTCGAAGAGCGGGTCCGAGGCGGAGGCAACGAGCCATTCGAGAAGAGACGCCGACTCCATCCGCCAGGAACGGGCGCCGCCGCCCGATGGCCCCAGGACCACGCGCAGCTTGCCCCCCTCCTGGCGAAGCTCTCCCCGCTTCCCCGTCCCGCTCAAGAACAGGCCGAGAACGATCTCGCGCCGGTCGCCGCGCCGCTGAAAATCGGAGATCACCTGCTCCGTCCTGCCGAGGGAAGCGAATTCCTCCCGGATATCGCCGAGCCGCCTGCGCAGGTCTCCGCTCCCTCTCCCCCCGGGAGAGGGCGGGGGTGAGGGCGCCGGTCTCGCCGAGCCCACTTCATAAGCGGCGATCTCCAGCGGCGGCCGAGCAACGACCCTGGTCATCCCGTCTCCGGGCAGAGGTCCGCCCCAGGAAAACGCCTGCGCATAGAAGCTCGGGTCTGTCGCGCCGGATTTCCAATCCTCCAGGTACTGCTCGGTGAAGACGGAGACACGATCGGAATAGTCCTCGAGGGTCGGGAGGGGAGGCTCCCGGTGGGACGCGCAGGCGAATGTCAGCGGGATGCTCATGACGAGCAGGAGTCGGATCGAGAAGTATTGGCGAGGAGCGGCGCCCTCACCCCGCCCTCTCCCGGGGGGAGAGGGGGAAACGCTTCCTCGCATCGGGGAAAATATAATCGAAGGTCCTTTGTCGCTTTCGGAGCGCCTCGCCGCACGGATTCTCCGAGAAGGGCCGCTCTCTTTCCGGGAATTCATGGAGGCGGCCCTCTACGATTCTTCCGACGGCTACTACGCGGGGGGCGCGCGCATCGGCGAGCGGGGCGATTTCGTGACCTCGCCGTACGTCACGGCGGCCTTCGCGGCGGCGATCGCGCGGAGGTTTCGCCGCGACACCGAGGGGTTCGAAGGGCCGGTGGACTTCGTCGAGGTGGGAGCGGGGGAGGGGCGATTCCTCGAGGACTTCGCCGCCGCGCTCGCGAGCGAGGACGCGTCCTTCGCAGGGCGAGTCCGGCTGACGGCCGTGGAGCGCGCCGGCGCCGCCCGGGAGAGACTCGCCGCCCGGGCCGTCCGGCCGACGATCCTGGAATCGGCGGCGGATCTGGCGGACCGCTCGGTCTCCGGATGGATCTTTTCCAACGAGCTGTACGACGCGCTCCCCGTCGCGCGGGTTTGCGGGACAACGGACGGTCTGCGCGAATTGCGCGTCGGCATCGACAGCCAGGGCTTCACCTGGGTTCGCTGCCCGGCGCCCGGCGAGTATCAGGAGTATCTCGCCCGTTTCGGCGTGACGCTCGAGCCGGGCCAGTCCGCCGAGATCTCGCCCGACGCCGCGCCTCTCCACCGGCGGCTGGCGCGGGCCCTGGCTCGCGGGTTCCTCGTGGCGTTCGACTACGGGCACCGGGCGCCGGTCCTCTACCATTCGCTGGCGCGCCGCAACGGGACGATCGCGGTGCACAGCGCGGGACGCCGCCGGCTGGACCCCCTGTGGCGCCCGGGCGAAGTGGATCTGACCGCCCACGTGAACTGGGACGACTTGATCCGCGCGGGCGAGGAAGAAGGGCTGACCACGCGACCGATCCTGCGGCAGGGCCGCTACCTCGTCGAAGCGGACCTCTTCGACTTCGCGACGAGCGACGCCGCGAAGTGGCGCGCCTATCGGATCGTCGATCCGGAAGGAATGGGAGACGAGCTCTCGGTGCTCGTTCAGCAAAGGTGCTAGGTGTTAGGTGGTAGGTGGAAGGTGGTAGGGCCCGGGCCTGGCTCTCGTCCCTAACACCTGCGACCTACCACCTACCACCTCGGTTTGACTCCCCGCCCCCCTCCGATAAAATGCACGCCGATGGCCAGTTACCTCCCGATTCTTGTCATGGGTGTGCTCGCGGCGGCCCTTCCGCTCTCGGTGATCATCGTCGCGCGGGCCATCCAGACGCGCCGGCCGAACCCGGCCAAGGCCGAGCCGTACGAGTGCGGCGTGGACTCCCCGACGACCGCGTTCGACACGCGCTTCTCCGTCCGGTACTTCCTGATCGCGGTCCTCTTCGTCGTCTTCGACGTCGAGACGATCTTCCTCTTCCCCTGGGCGGTGATGTTCCACCGGCTGGGCCTCTTCGGTTTGATCGAGATGCTCGTTTTCCTCGTGATCCTCGTCGTCGGCTACTTCTACGTCTGGAAGCGCAAGGCCCTGGACTGGGCCTAGCCTGAGACTGATCTTGGAGACACATGGGACTCGTTGACAACCGCTTCGAAGACAACGTCCTGACGACGTCCGTGGACTCCGTCATCAACTGGGCGCGGCGCTCCTCGATCTGGCCGATGTCGTTCGGCCTGGCCTGCTGCGCGATCGAGATGATGGCCGTCATGGACGCGCGTTTCGACCTGGCGCGTTTCGGCGCGGAGGTCTTCCGGGGCACGCCGCGGCAATCGGATCTCATGATCGTCGCCGGCACGGTCGTCGAGAAGATGGCGCCGATCGTCAAGCGTCTCTACGACCAGATGCCGGAGCCGAAGTGGGTCCTCGCGATGGGCTCCTGCGCGACCTGCGGCGGCCCGTACCGGACGTACGCGGTGACGCAGGGCGTGGACCGGATCGTCCCGGTGGACGTCTACGTGCCGGGCTGTCCGCCGCGGCCGGAGGCCCTGATCTACGGCATCATGGCCCTCCAGAAGAAGATCGACCGGATGAAGGTCATCCGGAAGGCGTCGTAGTGGCCGAAACCCCTCCTCCCGCCGCGGCGCCGCCGGGCGAAGCGAAGAAGGAGGCGCCGCCCGTCAAGCTCGAGAGCAAGGACGCCTCGGGACATCCGTGGGTGCGGTCCCTCTCCTCCGGCGTGCCGGGCTCGGTCGTCTCGGCCAAGGAGTTCGCCCGGCAGGTGACGGTCGTCGTCCCTCCCGAGAAAGTCGTCGAGGTCGCGCGGCACCTCAAGGACAAGGAGGACTTCCGCTACTGCGTGGACGTGACCGCCGTGGACTGGAAGAAGCGCGAGCCGCGCTTCGACGTCGTCTACCACTTCTACTCCTTCTCGAAGAACGATCGGATCCGCGTCAAGTGCGGCGTCGCGGACGGCCAGGAAGTGCCCTCGATCGCCGAGGTCTATCTCGCGGCCAACTGGTCGGAGAGAGAGACCTACGACATGTTCGGCATCCGTTTCGCCGGGCATCCCGACCTGCGGCGGATCCTGACCTGGGACGGATTCAACGGCTATCCGCTTCGCAAGGACTTCCCCCTCGAAGGGATCGACACGGGGGCGGCCATCTATCCGGAGGAATGGCCGGAGGGGGCGGGGCCGGGGATGAATGATCCGAATCGGAAGGTGGTCTCGTGACGGGCAGGGTCGGTCGACGGATGGCGCCCTCACCCATTCCCTCTCCCGGGGGGAGAGGGGGAAGAGATGACGGACGAGACTCGAGCGGTCGAGCATCCCGAGGTGCCGACGTTGTTCGACGTCCAGGAGATGGAGTTGAACTTCGGGCCTCAGCATCCCTCGACGCACGGCGTCCTGCGCCTGGTGCTGAAGGTGGACGGCGAGAAGATCCTGGACGTGAAACCGGACGTCGGTTTCCTCCACCGGGGCACCGAGAAGCTCTTCGAGACCGAGACCTACCCGATGGGGCTCCCGCACACGGACCGGCTGGATTACGTCGCGGCCGCCACCAACAACCACGCCTTCTGCCTGACCGTCGAGAAGCTCCTGAACCTCGAGGTCCCGCGCCGCGCCCAGTTGATCCGGGTGATCCTGGACGAGTTGCAGCGGCTCTCCTCGCACCTGGTCTGGCTCGGAACTTCCGGGCTCGACCTGGGGGCGGTGACCCCCTTCTGGTACACGTTCCGGGAGAGGGAACAGATCCTCGACTTCTTCGAGGAGTACTGCGGGGCGCGGCTGACGCTCAACTGCATGCGCATCGGGGGCCTGCCGTTCGACCTGACGCCGGGCTGGATCGAACGGCTGTCGGAGTTGGTGGACGACCTGCCCGCGCGGATCGACGACTACGAGCAGCTCCTGACGGACAACCGGATCTGGAAGAGGCGCACCGTCGGCATCGGCGTCATCTCCGGGGAGGAGTGCATCGAGCGCGGCCTGACCGGGCCGCTCCTGCGCGCCTCGGGCGTCGAGTGGGACCTGCGCCGCGCGCAGCCCTACGAGTGCTACGAGGAGCTCGATTTCGTGATCCCGACGCGCGTCAACGGCGACACCTACGACCGCTACATCGTGCGTGTCCAGGAGATGCGGCAGAGCGTCCGGATCCTGCGCCAGTGCCTCGAGAAGCTCGAGCCGGGGGAGATCCGCGGCAAGGTGCCGCGCGTCATCAAGCCGCCGGCCGAGGAGGTTTACGCCTCCGTCGAGTCGCCCAAGGGGGAGCTCGGCTTCTACTGCGTCTCCAACGGCAGCAATCGTCCCTACCGGATGCACTGCCGCCCCCCCTCGTTCATCAACCTCCAGGCCCTGCCGCGCCTGGCGAAGGGCCATCTCATCTCGGACCTCGTCGCCCTGATCGGCACCGTGGACATCGTCCTGGGCGAGGTCGACCGGTGAAGGAGACGGGACTCGGGACTCGGGACTCGGGACTCGGGCCCGGGGCCGGCCTTCGTTCGCGTCCCGCGTCCCGCGTCCCGCGTCCCGGCCCGATGGGTGTACGCGATGAAGATCCTGACGCCGACCGTGCTGACCTACATCAAGGTCGTCCTCCTCGTGGCGGGGGTGCCGGCGATCGTGGGCTTCGTGATCGTGCTCGCGGAGCGCCGGTTCATGGGCTTCATGCAGATCCGCCTCGGGCCCAACCGCGTGGGGCCCGAAGGGGACGCTGCAGGGGTTTGCGGACCTCGTCAAGCTCGTCTGCAAGGAAGACCTGACCCCGCTCCGGGCCGAGGGGGCCGTCTTCTTCCTCGCGCCGATCCTCGCCGTCATCCCGGCGTTGACCGCCCTGGCCCTCATTCCCTTCGGCCCGTCCCTCCGGCTCGCCCGCAACGTCGAGACGCCGCTCTACGTGGCCGACATCAACATCGGCCTCCTCTTCCTGGTCGCCATCACTTCGATCGGCGTGTACGGGATCATCCTGGGGGGGTGGGCCTCGAACAACAAGTACTCGCTCCTGGGCGGGCTGCGCTCGGCCGCGCAGCTGGTGTCGTACGAGGTCCCGATGGGGCTGGCGCTCGTGGCGGTGCTGCTGATGACGCGGTCGCTCTCGCTCGTCGAGATCGTGCAGCGGCAGGAGAGGATCCACCTCTGGTTCGTCTTCCCCGGCCTCCTCGCCTTCTTCCTCTATTTCGTGTCGGGCGTCGCGGAGACCAACCGCACCCCGTTCGACCTGCCGGAAGCCGAATCGGAGCTCGTCTCCGGGTTCAACACGGAGTACTCGGGCGTGAAGTTCGCCTTCTTCTTCCTCGGCGAATACTCGGCGATGATCATCATCTCCTGCGTGGCGGTGACCGTCTTCTTCGGAGGGTGGCTCGCCCCGTTTCCCCACGTGAAGGCCCTCGCGTTCCTGAAGGTCGTCCCGCCGTTCGGCTGGTTCCTGATCAAGGCGAGCGTCTTCATCTTTCTCTACATCTGGTTCCGCTCGACGTTTCCGCGGTATCGCTTCGATCAGTTGATGGCCCTGGGCTGGAAGTGGATGATCCCGGCGGGCCTCGTGAACATCGTGATCGTGGCCGTGGCCATTCTCGCGACCCCCGGGCGCACGAACGGCCTCGTGACGCTCTCCTGGATCTTCGGCCTCCTCTTCGTGGCGATGTTCCTGCTCGCCCGGCTGCGGCAGGCCCTGACGCGGCGCGACCGCCTGGCGGCGGAGCCGGCCGGCGCCCGGAAAGCGTCCTGAGGGAGAGACGGCGATGGGCTTGAAGAAATGGCTCGACCGGCTGACGCTCCTCGATCTCTTCGAGGGCCTCGCGATCACCGGACGCCACTTCTGGAAGAAGAAGCTGACGATCCAGTACCCGGAGCAGAAGAAGATCCCCTCGGACCGGTTCCGCGGGATGTTCCGCCTGGACGAGGAGCGGTGCATCAAGTGCACCCTCTGCGCGATCGAGTGCCCGATCAACATCATCTACATCGACTGGCACAACGAGAAGAACCAGGAAGCGAAGTCCGTCAAGGTGCTGGACCGCTTCGACGTGGACGTCAAGCGTTGCATGTTCTGCCAGCTCTGCGAGGAAGCGTGCCCGACGACTCCCAAGTCGATCTGGCTGACGACGAAGACCTACGAGATGGCGGCCTACGACCGCAACGACTCCCTTTATCTCGACATCCGCAAGCTGACCGACTGGCGCGAGGCGCCGAACGTGAAGCCCTTCACGGTCGTCGACCAGGGATGAGGCCCCGAGCGTGACCGAGAGCCTCGTTTCCGGAGGAGTGCTCCTGACCGGCGGCGCCGGCTGGGCCTTCGTCGTCTTCGCGGTCCTGGCCCTTGCGATGGCGGTGGCGGTCGTCGTGGCGAAGAACCCGGTCCACTCCGCGCTCTTCCTGCTGGCGTCCTTCCTGCTCGTGGCGTGCCTCTTCATCCTGGAGCAGGCCGAGTTCGTCGGCGCCGTGCAGATCCTCGTCTACGCGGGCGGCATCATGGTCCTCTTCCTCTTCGTGATCATGCTCGTCAACCAGCGAACGGTCGCGGGCGGGAAGACCTTCCAGAACCAGTGGGACATCGCGCTCCTCTTCCTGCTCGTCTTCCTGGTTCCGTTCCTCTACATCCTCGGCACCGAGAAGTTTCCCGACATCCAGCAGAACTCCGACGCCTTCCGCATGATCGGCACGAAGATCGTCGGCAACACCGAGGCCGTCGCGTGGTCTCTCTACCGCGACTACCTCCTCCCCTTCGAGGTCGCGTCGGTCTTTCTGCTGGTGGCGATGATCGGCGCCGTTGTCCTGGGGAAACGCTCGGCGGAGAAGGTGGACTGATGAAGAGAAGGAATAGGTGTCAGGGGAAAGGTGTCAGGGAAAATGCAGGTGTCAGGTTTCAGGTGCCAGGTTTCAGGGACGGGAGCGAGCTCCCCCTGGCACCTGACACCTGGCACCTGGAACCTGCATTTCCCCTGACACCTGTTCCCTGGCACCTGCACCCAGCGTTATGACCATCACCATCAATCACTTCCTCATCGTCAGCTTCCTGCTCTTCACGATCGGGCTCTTCGGGGTGCTGGTGCGGCGGAATTTCCTGACGGTGCTGATGTCGGTCGAGCTGATGATGAACGCCGTCAACCTGAACCTCGTCGCGTTCTCGCGGAGGCTCTCCAGCCTGACCGGCCAGGTCTTTTCCGTTTTCGTCATCACGATTGCCGCCGGAGAAGCCGCCATCGGGCTGGCCCTGACGATCTCCCTCTTCCGCCAGCGCAAGACGCTGAACGTCGAAGAGGCGAGCACGATGCAAGGATGAAGGACCTCCTCTGGGCGATCCCGCTCTTCCCGCTCGTAGGCTTTCTCGTGAACGGGGTCGTCTATCTGGTCGGGCACCGGACGAAGGGGGAGCCGGTCCGGCACGATCCGCACGGGGAGCAGCCGGTCGCGGAGTCGCAGAAGGACCTGGGCCACCCGCACGCGCACATGCACGGGGAGACTCACCCGCGCTCGAAGTCCCTGCACACGGCCGTGGGGACCGGGACCGTGGCGCTCTCCTGCCTCTTCGCGTTCGGCGCGATCTTCGACATGGGCCTCTCCCGGCTGGCGGAGGGAGCCTCGCACGTCGTCACCCTCTACCGCTGGATCCCGCTCGGTGTCAACGAGGCCGTGGGGCAGATCCCCGGGCGGGCCGCCGAGTGGTTCGTGGACGCGGCCTTCCGGCTCGACTCGCTCTCGGCGCTGATGATCGCGTTCGTGACCTTCGTCGGGTTCCTGATCCACGTCTACTCGGTCGGATACATGGGGCACGACGAGGGGTACGGGCGCTATTTCGCGTACCTGAACCTCTTCATGTTCTCGATGCTGCTGCTCGTCCTCGCCTCCAACTTCCTGCTCCTCTTCGTCGGGTGGGAGGGGGTCGGGCTCTGCTCCTATCTCCTGATCGGGTACGACTACCACAAGAAGTCGGCGGCCGACGCCGGCAAGAAGGCGTTCGTCGTCAACCGCATCGGCGACTTCGGCTTCATCCTCGGGATCTTCGGCGTCTTCGCCCTGTTCGGCTCTCTCGACTTCGGCAAGGTCTTCTCCGCCGCCGCGGCGTCTCCGGCCTCGTACACGCCGTACCTGACGCTCGTCTGCCTCTGCCTCTTCGTCGGGGCGTGCGGCAAGTCGGCGCAGTTTCCGCTCTACGTCTGGCTGCCCGACGCGATGGCGGGCCCGACCCCCGTCTCGGCCCTGATCCACGCGGCCACGATGGTCACGGCCGGCGTCTACATGGTCGCGCGGTGCAACGTCCTCTTCCGCCTCGCGCCCGACGCGATGCTCGTCGTGGCGGTCGTCGGATGCTTCACGGCGCTCTTCGCCGCGACGATCGGCCTGGCGCAGAACGACATCAAGAAGGTGCTCGCCTACTCCACGGTCTCGCAGCTCGGCTACATGTTCCTCGCCTGCGGCGTCGGGGCTTTCGTCGCCGGGATGTTCCACGTCATGACGCACGCGTTCTTCAAGGCCTGCCTCTTCCTCGGATCCGGCTCGGTGATCCATGCGCTCTCCGGGGAGCAGGACATCCGCCGGATGGGCGGCCTGGGCCTCAAGATCCGCAAGACGTACCTGACCTTCCTCATCGCGACGATCGCGATCGCCGGCGTGCCGCCGCTGGCCGGCTTCTTCTCCAAGGACGCGATCCTGGCGGCCGTCTTCGAGGCGCATTTCGAGTCCGCGCCCGTCTGGCTTCCGCGAGTCCTCTGGACCGCGGCGATCTTCACGGCAGGGCTGACGGCGTTCTACATGTTCCGTCTCGTCTCGCTGACGTTCTGGGGTGTCTACCGCGGCTCGCCGGAGCAGGAGAAGCAGATCCACGAGTCGCCGCAATCGATGACGCTCCCGCTCGTCGTCCTCGCCTTTCTCTCGGTCGTGGGCGGCTGGGTCGGAGTGCCGATCCTCCACGGCGCGGACAGGATCGGGGAGTTCCTGTCGCCGATGCTGCTTCCGCTCGCCGGCGCGCATCCCGAGGCGCATCCCGCGGCCCTGTCGCTCGAGCTGCTCCTCATGGGCGCGTCCGTCGCCGTGGCGACCACGGGCATCCTGCTCGCGCTCGTCTGGTACGGGAAGGGCAACGGCGAGACGCCCGCGAAGATCGCGGCGGCCTGGCCGGGAGTCTATCGGGCGGTCCTGAACAAGTATTACGTGGACGAGTTCTATAACGCCGCCTTCGTGGAGGGAGCGGGAAAAGGGGGAGGGCGCCTCCTCTGGGACTTCGACGCCACGGTCGTGGACGGAGCCGTCAACGGGACGCGCCATCTCACGGTCGCCTTCTCCTGGCTGTCGAATCTCTTCGACCACTACGTCGTGGACGGCCTGGTCAACGGCCTGGCCAACGCGCTGCAGGCGGGATTCCGTCTCTTCCGGTCCGCCCAGACCGGGCGCGTCCAGAACTACGCCCTGGTGATGGGAGCGGGGCTTTTCGCCATCGTGGCGGTGTACCTGGTGTTTCGATGAGGACTCGTATGAAGGAAGGCGCATGACGAACATTCCCTGGCTTTCGATCATCACGTACGTGCCGCTCGCGGGCGCGCTCGCCCTGGTCTTCCTCTTTCCGAAGGACAGGCCGGGGCCGATCAAGTACTTCGCGACGTTCGTGGCGGGACTCGACTTCGTCGTCTCGCTGCCGCTCTGGTTTCTCTTCCAGCGCGGCAAGCCGGGATACCAGTTCGAGGAGCGCGTCTCCTGGATCCCGTCGCTCGGCGTGGACTACCACTTCGGGATGGACGGGATCTCTCTCGTGCTCGTCCTGCTGACGACGTTCATCGGCTTCATCGCGGTCTACTGCTCCTACACGGCGATCCACGAGCGGCAGAAGGAGTACTACGTTCTCCTCCTCCTCCTCCAGACCTTCATGATCGGCACGTTCTGCTGCCTCGACTTCTTCCTCTTCTACGTCTTCTGGGAAATCATGCTGGTGCCGATGTATTTCCTGATCGGCGTGTGGGGAGGGGAGCGGCGCCTCTACGCCGCGATCAAGTTCTTCCTCTACACGCTCGCGGGCTCGGTCCTGATGCTGCTCGGCATCATCGCCCTCTACTTCTACAACACGACCGGGTTCCTCGGGTACAAGGGACTCGGGCACGCGGCCACCTTCTCGGTCGAGACCCTGACGGCGGTGGCCGTCGGGGATGCCGGCGGAGCTCCAGATCTGGCTCTTCTTCGCCTTCTTCTTCGGGTTCGCGATCAAGGTGCCGATGTTCCCGTTCCACACGTGGCTTCCCGACGCCCATACCGAGGCGCCGACGGCGGGGTCGGTCATCCTCGCGGCGGTCCTGCTGAAGATGGGGACGTACGGCTTCGTCCGCTTCTCGCTGCCGATGTTCCCGGAAGCGATCAAGACGCCCTGGGTCGAAGGGCTCATGATCGCGCTCGCCATCATCGGGATCGTGTACGGGGCGATGGTGACGCTCGTGCAGAAGGACATGAAGAAGCTGATCGCGTACTCCTCCGTCTCCCACCTGGGCTTCGTGATGCTGGGGGTCTTCGCCCTGAACATGGCGGGGGTCCAGGGCGGCATCCTCCAGATGGTCAACCACGGCATTTCCACCGGCGCGCTCTTCCTCCTCGTCGGGATCGTGTACGAACGCCGGCACACGCGGATGATCGCCGAGTACGGCGGCCTCGCGCGGCAGATGCCCGTCTATGCCACGTATTTCATGGTGATGGCGCTCTCTTCCATGGGGCTGCCTCTCTTGAACGGCTTCATCGGCGAGTTCACGATCCTCCAGGGGGCGTTCGCCCGCTCCTTCTGGTGGGCGTTCTCGGCCTGCCTCGGGATCGTGCTCGGCGCGGCCTACCTCCTCTGGCTCTACCAGCGGGTCTTCTTCGGAGAGATCACGAACCCGGCCAACGCGAACTTGCCGGATCTCTCGGTGCGAGAGCAGTTGACGCTCGCGCCCCTCGTCGTGGCCGCCCTGTGGATCGGCCTGTACCCCAAGCCGATCTTCGACGTGCTCCGCACCCCCTCGGAGAACATCGTCCGGGCGGTCGGCGCCAGGACGGTTCTCCCTCCGGCGCTGGCGCTCTCGTCCGCCGCGGAGCCGGCCCGTTGACGTTCCAGGGGAGCGACTGGTTCCTCCTGTCGCCGGAGCTCTTCCTGACGGGGGCCGGCATGCTCCTCCTCTGCCTTTCCGTCTTCGTGAAGAAGGAGCACGAGGAGCTTCTCGGGTTCCTGGCGGTCCTCTCGGTGGCCGTGACGGCGGTGCTGCTGGCGATCGTCGCGGCGCACCCCGCGCGCCAGGCCGGTCCGATCCTCGCGGGGATGTTCGTCGTGGACAACTTCGCGATCTTCTTCAAGTTCACGATCCTCCTCTCGATCGCGCTGACGATCCTGGCGTCCATGGCGTTCGTGGAGGCGGCTCCCTATCCGGCGGGGGAGTACTTCGCGCTCCTGCTCTTCGCGGGCGTGGGGATGCTCTTCATGGTCTCGGGCTCGAACCTCATCTCGATCTACGTGTCGCTCGAGCTGATGGCGCTCTCCTCCTACATCCTGGCCGGCTACTTCAAGGGCCAGGTCAAGTCCACGGAGGCGGCGCTCAAGTATTTCGTGCTGGGGGCGTTCTCCTCGGCGGTGCTGCTGTACGGGCTGTCGCTCGTGTACGGAGTCGGCGGGAAGATGGGCCTGACGGAGCTCGCCGCGATGTACGCGGCGACCGATCGGACGAACCTGATCGTCCTCGGAATCCTTCTCGTGCTCGCGGGGCTGCTGTTCAAGATCGCCGCGGTGCCGTTCCACGTCTGGACTCCCGACGTCTACGAGGGGTCTCCGACTCCGATCACCGCGTTCTTCTCCGTCGGCCCCAAGCTCGCCGCGTACGCCATCCTGGCGCGCATCTTCTACGTCGGCTTTCCGAAGTTCCACGCCGACTGGGGGCTGATCGTGGCCCTCGTCGCGGCCGCCACGATGATCTGGGGCAACCTCGCGGCGCTCCTCCAGACCAACGTCAAGCGGATGTTCGCCTACTCCTCGATCGCGCACGCCGGCTACGCGCTCCTGGGCGTGCTCGGATTCCGGACGGCGTTCGGCCTCTGGGGGATCCTGATCTACCTGCTCGCCTACACCTTCATGAACTTCGGGGCCTTCGCGCTCGTCATCTTCCTGGAGACGCGCGGGTACGCGGCCGAGACCGTCTCCGACTTCAACGGGCTGGCGAAGCGCAACATGCCGGCCGCCATCGTGATGCTCGTGTTCCTCCTTTCGCTCGCGGGGATCCCGCCGACGGCGGGGTTCATCGGTAAGTACTACCTCTTCACCGCGGCGATGAAGGCGGGGTACGCGTGGCTCGCCGTGCTCGCCGTGCTCGCCTCGGCGGTCTCGCTCTTCTACTACTTCCGGATCGCGGCCGCGATGTTCTTCTCCGAAGCGGAGGGGGCGAAGCTGCAGACCTCCTTCTCCCTGACCGCCGCCGTCGCCATCTGCGCCGCGGGGACGCTCATCGTCGGAATCGCGCCCGAGCGGATCCTCGCTGTGCTGCGCCTCTGCGTCCCGGGCACGTACTAGGAGGGGTTCCGTCTCATGGGATCTCGATACGGCTCGATCGCCGAAGGATCCGCCGTCGGGATCTTCTTTCCCGTCGCGATCGTCGCGGGTTATCTCATGGGGAAATGGCTCGGAAGAGCGCTGGGCGTGGGGGAAGCTGCCGCGCTGGCCGGCGCCGGCCTCGGCGTGGCCGCCGCGTTCCTCAACCTGTGGCGGTTTCTGCGCCGGCTGGAGCGGAAATGACCGCCGAGGAGGCCGTCGTCCGGCGGATTCGCGTGCGGGCGTGCTGGATCGGCGGGATTCTCTCGGTGGGAGCGTTTCTCCTGGGCTGGAAGCGGGGCGTCACCTTGACAATCTGCGCCGCGGTCGTTATTTTCAGCTTTCTCGTTTTCGAGAAATTGACCGTCCGGCTCGTCACGCCGCGGGAGAAGTGGAGGATCCGGGCGCTTCTGCCTCTTCTGCTCGTTACGGCCGCCGCGGTGGGGCTTCTCCTGGTCGTTTTCCACTGGAAGGCATTCGATCCGATCGCCGGCGCCGTCGGGCTTTCGGCGGTGGTTCTGGCGATTCTTGCGGAAATATGGAGTAAGTAGGTGATAGGTGGTAGGTGACAGGTGATAGGGAAAGCCCCGGAACCCTCCGGTCCCTACCACCTACGACCTACCACCTAAGACCTGCTTAGGGGGGAGTTTGGAACACCATTCCATCCTTTACGGGCCGGTCAACCGGCTCCTGATCCGGCTCTTCGGCGTTCCGCCGGTGGAGAAGATGTCCGCTTCGGCCGCGGCGTTCTGGTTTCCCGACGGCAAGGCGGCCTGGATCCCCGACGCGGCGGTGATGACGCTGCTGCTTCTCCTGCTCTTCGCCGTCTTCTTCCCGCTGGCGGCGCGGCGCTACCGCCGGGAGAAGCCGGGCGGAGTCCAGAACTTCCTGGAGATGATCGTCGAGGGGAT
The DNA here is from genome assembly GCA_963782815.1 of uncultured Acidobacteriota bacterium. GTDB lineage: Bacteria > Acidobacteriota > Thermoanaerobaculia > UBA5066 > Gp7-AA6 > JAWOLE01. The sequence goes on from CAWALG010000006.1 coordinate 112,047, forward strand.
CCGAAGCCTGCTCGCGGACGTCATCGGGCACGGGGCGGAGAAGAAGTACCTGCCGATGATCGGGGCCTTCGGCGTCTTCATCTTCGTCGCCAACTTCTTCGGTCTCTTCTTCTTCCTCACGCCTCCCACCGGCGTTCTTGCGACGACGGTCGCGCTGGCCCTGATCTCCTTCGTCTATTTCAACACCCAGGGGATCCGGGAGCAGGGTGTGCTCGGGTACCTCAAGCACTTCATGGGGCCGGTGCTCTGGCTGGCGCCCCTCTTCTTTATCATCGAGTTGATCGGCAACTTCGCGCGGATTCTCTCCCTGTCTCTGCGGTTGTTCATGAACATCTATGGGGAACACATGTCGACGGGGATCTTCTCGAGCCTGGTCCCCGTCGTCGTGCCGTGGCCTCTGATGGCCCTCGGCGTCTTCACGGCGTTGCTCCAGGCGTTCATCTTCGTCATGCTCACGTCGGTCTACGTCAGTCTGGGAACCGCCCACGAGGAACACTGAGAAGAGGATTTGGGATTGGCGATTGGTGATTTGCGATCGGGGGACGAGACGCGGCCTTCTCGCCCCGATCACAAATCACAAGTCACAAATCAGAAACTAAGGAGAACAGATGATTAAGAACAGGGTCACTCTTCTGGCGGCGACACTTCTCTTCCTTGCCCTCCCCGCGATGGCGCAGGAAACGGCGGGGGGAGCGGCGGCGCCGTCGGGCGTCCGGTGGGGAGCGATCGGGGCGGCCTTTCTCCTCGGCATCGCGGCTGCCGCGGGCGCGATGGGCCAGGGCCGGGCCACGTCGGCGGCGGCGGACGGAATCTCGCGCAATCCGGGCGCGGCCGGCGCGATTCGAACGATGACGATCATCGGCCTGGCGCTGATCGAGTCGCTGGTCCTCTACGCCCTTCTGATCGCGTTCCTGATCAAGAACCTCTGAAGCTGCGAGGGGGCCCGGGTCCCTCGCGGCTGAGTCGTACTCGGAAAGGGGTCAGCCTGTCCTCGACTGAGGACGGGTTGACCTGTTTTCCGAAACCCCGGCAGGGTTTTGGCCGTAGTTAAGGTCGGAACCAGGACAGACAGCCGGGGTCCCTAATCCGTAGAAACAGCGGAGGTTGATGCCCGGTCGCGGCCGGCCGCCGATGGGGCCGGCCGGCCGGGCTGGATTCTTCGACCCCGGGCAGGATTCTTGAAACAACGGAGAGGTATGGAAAAGGCAAGCGTGCAGGCAAGAACAGAAACATCCGGCGTGACGTCGTGGGACTTCGACTCCCAGGTCATGCCCTATCTCGACTCGCTCTACAACACGGCCTATCGGATGACGCGGAGCGCCGAGGACGCGGAAGACCTCGTCCAGGAGACCTATTTCAAGGCGTACAAGTACTACGACAAGTTCGAGGAAGGGACCAACCTGAAGGCCTGGCTCTTCAAGATCTTGAAGAACACCTTCATCAACAACTACCGGAAGAAGAAGCTCGAGCCGCGGAGCGTGGATTTCGCCGAGATCGAGGACTCCTTCGAGCGAATCGTCCGCCGCGACAACAGCGAACAGCCCGCCGATCCCGAGGCGGAGTACTTCACGGGAGTCCTGGACGACGACGTCCGGAAGGCGCTCGAATCGCTCCCCTACGACTACCGGATGGTCGTGATCCTGGCCGACCTCGAGGATTTCTCCTACAAGGAGATCGCCGACATCCTCGATTGCCCGGTCGGGACGGTCATGTCCCGCCTCTACCGCGGCCGCAAGCTCCTGGAGAAGACCCTGCTCAAGTACGCCCGCCACCACGGGTACATCCGGGGGGCCGAGCCGACCAAGATGCGGACCCGGCCGAAGAGCCCGGCCGCCTGACGGCCGGCCGGGTTTCCGGTTTCAGGTTCCCGGTTTCCAGGACGAAGGGACGGAATTTCGGGGCCGGGGGAGGGGTTCTGGCCTCCGGCAACGATGAACTGTACCCAGGCGAGGTTTCTCCTCTACACGCATCTTGATCGCGAGGTTTCTTCGTGCGAGGGGGAAGCGCTTCCCGCCACGTTGCCGAGTGCGGGTCCTGCGCCGCCAGGGCCCGCTCCGCGCGGAGCCTGGCGAACCTTCTCCACTCCCGGATGGACCGCACTCCTGCGCCTCCGGGACTCCTGGTGCGTTTGCGCCGCGGGGACCCGCCGCAGGCGCGGCCGCGCTTCCCCGCGTTTGCCGCCGCGGCCATCCTGGTCGTGATCATCCTCCCGGTCGTCGCCGACGGTCCCGGGGCGCGTTCCGCGGTTGCCCCCGCGATCGCGCTCTCCTCCGCCGCGCCCTCTTCGTTCGTTCCCGCCTCGGCCGCGGCGACGTCCGTCCAATTCCGGATCCCGCCGGGTCCTGGCGACCGGCACGCTGGTCTGCCTCAACTGCGAGACCCGGCACGAGGCGGGTCTCTGCCCTCTTCCCGAGTCCCATCACGAGCCCGGTTTCTGCGCCGACAACGGCGAAGTCTGGCAGCTGATGTTCCGCGACCCGTCGATCGCGCAGACGTCGGTCGGACAGACGGTCACCGTCGAGGGCGTCGGATTCCCGCGCTCGGGGTTCCTCCGCGCCAGCCGCGTCGGGTATTGAGCGCGGCTGCCGCCGCGCGGTCCAAGGTCTGAAGAGTCCAAGGTCTAATGTCCCGGGCGCCTTCCTGTCTGGCGACCTAGACCTTCGAGACCTGGCCATCGACCTTAGACCTTCAGACCTTAGAATCCTGATCGCGTGCAGTCCGACAGCATCATCGAAGCGACGGCGCCGGCTCGGATCGATCTGGCGGGCGGGACTCTGGACTTGTGGCCGCTGCATGTCCTGCACCCGGGCTCTTCGACGGTCAACCTGGCGATCGACCGATTCGCGGGTTGCCGGGTCCGGCGCACCGAAGCGAGACTGCGGGTCTTTTCCAGGGACGGAACCGTCGAGAAGCGGGCGGGGAGCGCGGCCGAGCTCCTCGCGGACGCGCGGACGGCGCTCGTCGGATCGCTCCTCGAAGCCCTCGAGATTCGCGAGCCCCTGGAGATCGAGTTCTGGTCCGGCGTTCCCTTCGGCTCGGGCCTGGGCGGGTCGTCGGCCCTGACGGTGGCCTTGATGGGCGCGCTCGAAGGCGTCAGCCCGCGGGATCTCACCGGCGTCGATCGCGTGGACTTCGTGAGGGACGTCGAGACGCGCGTGCTCGGCAAGCCGGCCGGCGTCCAGGACTACTACCCCCCGCTGGAAGGGGGAGTGCACGTGATCCGCTTCCGGGCGGGTCGCACGACCTCGCACCGGATCGCGGCCGATGCGGACAAATGGGAGAGACACCTGACGCTCTTCGATTCGGGCGTCTCGCACTCCTCCGGCATGAACAACTGGCAGATTCTGCGCGCGCGGCTCGAGGGGGACCACGCCGTGGCCGCAAACCTCGAAGGCGTGCGCGTCGCCGCGGAGGCCATGTCGGAAGCGGTCCGGCGGTCCGATTTCCAGGGGATGGGGAAGGCGCTCGGAGAGGAGTGGCAGGCCCGCCGGCGGCTCGCGCCGGTCGTTTCCACTCCCTTGATCGAACAGGCGATCGCCGCCGCCGTCGAGGCCGGCTCCTGGGGGGGCAAGGCGTGCGGCGCGGGGGGAGGCGGCTGCGTCGTCTTCCTCTCCCCACCCGACCGCACCGGCGACGTCCGCCGCGCCCTCTCACAACTCGGTGAGGGCCAGGTCGTGCCGGTCCGCGTGGTCGAGGAAGGACTGAAAGTACAGGTGATAGGTGGTAGGTCGATAGGTGGTAGGGACCTGGCTCTCATCCCAACGACCTACCACCTATCACCTACCACAATTCTCCTTCATCCAACGGATGCATCCCTCGAGTTCTCGTCTCATGGCGGCGGGCGATTCCGCTTGATGCCATCCTCCGTGGCCGGGGAGGACCCACTCGAACCGGTAATCGAGCAGGCGCTCCATCGAGCGGATCTGGTCGGGCCAGGAGTACCAGCAGGCGTCCCGGAACGCGGTCAGGCCGCCGCGGCGCGAGGACCAGGCCAGGTGGTCGCCCGTGAAGAGGAACTTCTCCCGGTAGAGGAGCACGGCGTGGCCTCGCGTGTGTCCCGGCGTCGGGATGGCGAGGAGCTCGTCGTCCAGGCGAACCGGCTCGTCGCCCGCGAGCGGACGCTCGACTCCCGCGGTCGCTCGCGTGAGATCCCGCTCGTGGAGGACGCGCCGGCATCCGAAGCGCCGTGCGAACGCCTCGTGGTCCGCGACGTCGTCGCGATGCGTCAGGAACATCGTCGCGATGCCGCCGCGTTCTTCGAAGTGCCGGAGCAGCCGGTTCACGGCCTTCGGTGAATCCACGAGCACATTTCCCGCCGGGCGCTCGATGAGATAGCTCCACGCGCCGAACGAGGCCTCCGACGTGAATCCGCAGAAGGACACGTTCTCGGAGATCGGTTCGGGAAACGCGGCGAGGCCGGGGCGGACGTCCCGCCGGGAGACCGTTCCGATCGAGCCCGTCGGACAGGAGACGAGCGCCATGAGGGACCGCAGCCGCTCCTCTTCGGAAACGGGTTGGCGCGAGACATACGAATGATCGGCGGCCTCGGCGAAGACCCCGGGCGCGATGCGGCGGCAGGCATCACAGTCGATGCACGTCCGGTCCACGAAGAAGTCACCGGGCACGTTGTCCGGATACCGCTCGGCGGGGTTGGCCATCGGTTCGCGTCCGGTTCCCGGGTCCCCTCGGATCCTGTCAGATCCGTTCGAGATCCGCGACGGTCCTTTCGTTGGACACGTTGCCGGTGTTCCGAGTGGTCTTCGGCTCGAAGAGAAGGACCCAGGCCTCCTCCGGAGCGACCGGCATGTGCTCCATGCCTTTCGGAACGATCAGGAACTCGTTTTCTTCCAGGGTCACGTCCCCGTCGCGGAAGCGGACCGTGATCCGTCCCTTCACGACGAGGAAGAGCTCATCCTCCGCCTCGTGGTGATGCCAGAGAAACTCCCCCTGGAGCTTGACCAGCTTGACCGCCGAGTCGTTGACCTCGCCGGCGAGCTTCGGGCTCCAGCGGTCCTCAAACGACCCGAACTTCTCCCCGAGATTGACCTTCGTCGGCGTCATGCGTCGCTCACATTCTTCCCGGCTCCGGTATCCCCAGCAGGTCCAGGAGCCGCGCCATCTCCCGCGCAAAAATACGCGCGACGGCGAGCCGCCGGTTCCGCAGGGACGCATCCGGCTCCTGCGCGATCGGATGGCGGTGGTAGAACTGGTTGAAGGACTGGGCGAGAGAGAAGGCGTGCCGGGCGAGCGTGGAAGGCTCCAGCGTCGCGGCCGCGCGCCCGGCGACCTCCGATGTCGAGGCCGCGTCGAGCAGGAGCGCCCAGAGGTCATCTTCCCAGTCCTTGCCCTGGAGCCCTTCGGCGGACACTTCCGACGGGATGCCGCGCTCCTCGAGCTTCTTGAAGATATTGCCGGCTCGAACGAGCGAATACTGAAGGTAGGGCCCCGTGTCCCCCTCGAAGTTGACCGCCTCGTCGAAGTCGAAAGCGATCACCTTGTTGCGGCCGAATTTCAAGAGGAAATAGCGAAGAGCCCCGACGGCGATCGATCGCGCGTCCTGCTCCGCCGAGGAGGAGGGCGCGGACGCGGCGTCTCTCTCGCGGCGCGAGGCGACCTCCGCCCGCGAGCGGTCGAGGAGCATCTCGACCAGGTCATCGGCCTTGACGCCGAGCCCCTTGCGTCCCGACATCTCGACGTAGGGCTTCTGCTCGTCTTCGGGCGTCAACCGGTATTCCTCGCCGAACCGCTCCGCGAGCTGCCGCGCGGCCTTCGGGGAAAGCGCCACGATCTCGTAGGAGAAATGGGCGCTCGCCTCCGCTTCCCTCTCGAAGCCGAGAACGCGCAGCCCCTCCTTGACCACTTTCTGGGTGTAGGACTGCCTCACGTCGATGACGTTGATCACGCGCGCGGCCCGCCCGAACGGCGGGGCGCCCGGCTGTCCGGCCCCGTGGGACGTGCGCCAGACGGGGTGGCGGCGCACGGCCTCCGGGATCTCCTCCCCGGCCACGGCGCCGGAGTCCCAGCGCGGCTCGAAGCGCTCGTAGTCGAAGTCCGCGCCGAGGAGGCCGAACTTCCAGAGCTGGTAGGCGATGTCCTTGGCCGTGTAGGTCACCGTGCCGTTGGACCGGACCAGGATCTTGTCGGGCTCCTCCAGACCCGCGAACTCCTCGGACTCGGACAGCCGCAGGACCCAGCACCCCGCGTGGTTGCCTTCCGTTTCGAGCGCGACAGCCCCGGCGGTCTTCAACCTGTCGAAGGCCAGCCCCCAGAAGTTCCTTCTCAGGATGTCGCTCTCTCGCGGGAGCAGGTCGTAGGCGATCCCGATCCGCCCCATCGTGGCGAGGTGCGCCGAGGAGATCGCCTCGGCGACGGCGGCCGCGATCGCGGCGGTCTCGTTCTCGCCTTCCTCGATCGCGTGGAGGACCTCGGTTCTCCAGCGCTCCGTCTCCGGGCGGGCCTTGTAGGTCCGTCCGACTTCGGCGTAGAGATCCCAGCAGAGATAGGCGAAGCCCTTCGGGTTGGGCGTGCCGCCCGGCAGGGTGGCGGTCGCGATGACGTCCCGGATCTCCCGCTCCGAGCCGACGCCGGCGATGTGCAGGAATCCGGCCACGACGTCGGCGACCTGCACGCCCGTGTCGTCCAGGTAGTTCTGGACCTCGACCTCGTGCCCCAGGAAACGGAGCGCCCGGACCAGGACGTCTCCGAGGAGGGCGTTGCGCAGGTGCCCGATGTGGGCGGCCTTGTTCGGGTTGATGTTCGTGTGCTCGACGATGACCTTCCCCTCGCGCGGAGGGCTCGCCGCGGGCTCCCCGAGCAGGCCCGCCGCCACGCGCGCGCGGTCGAGGAAGAAGTTCACGTAGCCGCCCGCCTCGACGCGCGCCTGACGGGCGCCGGCGGGGAGCGTCACGGCCGCGGCGATCTCCGTCGCGATCGCCCGCGGCGCCTTGCGCAGCCGCTTGGCGAGATCGAAGGCGACGGGGGTGGCCAGGTCTCCCAGGGACACCCCGGGAGGCCGCTCCAGCACCACTCGCTCGAGCGCGATCCCGTACAGCTTCTCGACGCCGTCGCGCACGGCGCTCGTCAGCTCGCGCCGGATCCCCTCGAGTGTGTCGGAGGAAGTCATGGGCGCGGCAGTATAGAGGCATTCGTTTAGAATCGTCGCATGGCGGTCCCGGTCGTCCGTTCCATCTCCATCCAGGCGAGCGCATTCGATGCCTTCGACGCCTTCACGCGGGTCTCCGATCTGCTCTCCTGGTGGTGCGAGGGAGCGCTCGTCGGGCTGCGGCCGGGGGGGAACTGGGCGATCGGCTTCACGGACCTCCGCGGCAGGACCGAGGCGACGGTCCTGGGAAAGATCGAGGAGTTCGAGAGGGGCCGGCGGCTCGTCGTGCGCGAGATGTCGCTGGAGCCGGGCGAGGGCGAGGCGCTCGAGGGGCTGAGCATGGTTCTGACCTTCGCGGATTCGGACGAGGGGTGCCTGGTGACGGTCGAGCAGCTCGTTCCCGACGCCGGTCCCGCCTACGACCGCTACCGCGGAGAGGTCGGATCGGGCTGGGAGGCCAGTCTCGCGGACTTGAAGAAATACCTGGAGGGACCGCGGCAGCGGCGCGTCTTCGTCGAGGAGGGGCTGCCGGAGAACTGACTGCGATTGGTGATTTGTGATTGGTGATTTGTGATTGATGGGACCGAAGTCGCCGCTCACCCCTCGGAGAAACTAGAATGAGGGCGATGGCATCGGAGAACGTCACCTGCGCGGAGTGCGGCGGCACGGGTTGGATCCTCGAGTCAGCGGACGGGCTCAAGCAGGCGCGCCCGTGCTCGTGCCGGGCGGCGGCGCTGCGGCGCGAGAAGCTCGAGGCCGCCGGCATCCCGGAGCGCTACCGCAACTGCACGCTCGAAGAATTCTCGGACACCTCGGCGCCGCTGACGGTCGCGAAGGGGAAGGCGCGCGAGTTCGTGGATTGCTATCCCGCCGTGGACTCGGGGCTTCTCCTGGTCGGCCCCTCCGGCCGCGGCAAGACCCACCTGGCCTGCGCGATTCTCTCGGAGCTCATCCTGACGAAGGGAGCGCAGGGCCTGTACGCCGACTTCTCGGACCTCCTGATCCGCATCCAGACCACGTTTCGCGCCGACGCGGATTCTTCGAAGGAATCCCTCCTGACGCCGTTCGCGGAGGCCGAGCTCCTCGTCCTGGACGAGCTCGGCGCTTCCAAGCCGCACGCCTGGGTGCTCGACGTCCTCTATAACGTTCTCAACACCCGATACAACCGGAAGAAGATCACGATCGCGACGTCGAACTTCGAAGACGAGGTCGACGCGTCCTCGGGGGAGAAGGAGAGGCTCGAGGACCGGATCGGCTATCGCCTCCGCAGCCGGCTCTACGAAATGTGTCTCGTCGTGCCGTTGCGCGGCGGCGACTTCCGCAAGGACGTTCTCGTGCCCCGGATTCGGTCCCGGTTTTGAGAGTCCTCCTCGAACTCCGGAGCGCCCTGCTCGTCTCGCTCCTCGTCTTCGGCGCCGGCTGCGCCGGCGTCTCGCCCCCGGCTCCCGCTCCGGGGGAACGCGCGCCGACTCCGGGCGCGGCGCCGATCGCGGCGACGACTCCCTCTCCGAAGCGCGGCGGGACTCCCGCTTCGACCGTTCCGGTTCCCGCCGACGCGGCGCCCTCCGGAACGCTCCTGCGCGTGGGGGTCAGGAGCGATCTGCCGGAATTCGTCTACGGCCCCCCGGGGCAGCGCTGGATCGTCGTCGCCGCGAAGCGGGCCGAGATTCTGCGGGGGACCATGCGCTTCCGGCCCGAAGGGGCCGCCGCCGGCGGATTCCAGGTGCAGGCGGGGGCGTTCTCGCTGGAAGCCCCGGCGCGGGAGCGCGAGGAGAGGCTCGCCGCGCAGTTCGGGGTCGCGGGGACGGTCGCCTTCTCGGCGGACCGGGGCGTGTACCGCGTGCTCCTGGGCTCGTTTCCCGATCGTCCCTCCGCCGAGGCCCTGGCGGAGAGGCTGCGGGGGGCCGGCGAAGAAGCGACGACCGTCGAAGGGAGAGCCGCGCCGCCGCCGGAGACCGCCGCGTTTCTGAACGTGACGGTGGAGGACGGAAGCGTCCGGCGCCTTCCTTCCCCCGCGGACATCTATCCCGCCGACACGGAGGCCCGCGTCCTGCTCGAGGCGAAGCCGTACCGCGGCAGCCTGCGCGTCCTGGTCAATCCCCGCGGCCTCGTGACCGTGATCAACCGGGTGGACCTGGAGGAATACCTCTACGGCGTCGTTCCCGCCGAGATGGGACCGAAGCGCTACGACGAGCTCGAGGCGTTGAAGGCGCAGACCGTCGCGGCGCGCACCTATGCGCTCGCGCACCGGGGACAGTTCGAGGGCGAAGGGTATGACCTCTGCGGCACGGCGAAGTGCCAGGTCTATTCCGGGCTCTCCGCGGAGGACCCGCTCTCCAACGCCGCGGTCGATGCGACGCGCGGACTCGTGCTCGCTTCCGGCGGCCGATTTGCCGACGCGCTCTTCACTTCGACGTGCGGGGGGCGCACGGAGAACGTCGAGAACGTCTTCGCCCAGCCCGCGCTGCCGTACCTCGTCGCCGTCGACTGCGGGGAGCTCGCGACGTCGACCCTGCCGGGAGCCCTTCTGGACCGCAAGAGCGGCTCGAGCCCGCGGACGGGGCTCGAGTGGCGCGGCCTCGTGCTCGCGCATCACGTTGCCGGAAAGCGGGCGGGCCGCGCGGCATGGCTCGAGACGGCGCAGAGGTGGGCGGGCGTTGCGGCGGAATCCTCTCCTCCGCCGTCCCTCGCTCCCGCGGCCGTCTACCCGTCCATTCTCGCGGCGTTCGGCCTCGCCCGCGCGCAGGCCCTCCACCTGGCGCCGCGCGAGGAGAGCTACTACTCGGAGTCCCCGCCCGTCACGGGGCGTCTCTCCGGGCCCGCCCGGGACGCCTACGACTTTCTCCTTCGGTTCCGGTTCGCGGCGGGGGAGACCCTTCCGCCGCCCGACCGGAGCGTGACCGAGGAGGAGTACGCGGGGCTCCTCTTTTCCGCCGCGCTCCGGCAGGCGGGTGTGACGGAGGGGACCGGGCGGTTCCTTCGCCGGGAAGCCTCGAACGTCTGGGTGAAGACGCCGGAAGGGCGGGTAGGGTTGCCGGTGGACCCGGAGCTGCCGCTCGCGCGGCGCTCCGGCGAGACCTACTTTCCGGCGGCCGTTCTCACGCTGCGGGCTGGCGACCGCCTGCGCTGGTGGAAGAGGGGAAGCCAGATCCTGGCGCTCTGGGCGGACGTCGAGGTCGCCGCGCCCTCCTTCGAGCGCGAATCGTCCTGGACGGAGTGGGTGCGCCGCGTGACGGGCAAGGAGCTCGCCCGGCGGATGGCCGCGCGGGTGGCGGGGACCGAAGTGCGCGAGATCGCCGTTCTCCAGCGCAGCGCCTCGGGACGCGCGATCGAGATCCGCGTGACGACCGACGCCGCGGAGATCGTCCTGCGCCGGTTCGATCTGCGGCAGGCGCTGGAGCTTCCCGAGATGCTCTTTTCGGTCCGGAAGGTGCGCGGGCCGCAGGGAGAGCCGGAGTTTCTCTTCCTGGGCCGCGGCTGGGGTCACGGCGTCGGCCTCTGCCAGAACGGCGCCTACGGGATGGCGCTCGCCGGGGCATCCTACGACCGGATCCTGCGCCACTATTACACCGGGATCGAGATCGTGACGTCTGATCAGGTCACGGCGGCGACCGCGTCCGTCCGGTGAACGGTAGGTCTAAGGTCTAAGGTCTAAAGTCTAAGGTCCGGGGCCCCGGGACCTTAGACCTTGGACATTAGACCTTAGACTTCCGGTGCCGCAGCCGCGATAAAATGACTCTCATGAGTACCGCGATATCGGCTGAGAGGCAAGCCATCCTGAACACGGTCCGCGAATTCGCGGACGCGGAGATCCGGCCTCATGTCCTCGAGTGGGACGAGAAACAGCAGTTCCCGACGGAAGTGTTTCGCAAGCTGGGAGAGCTGGGCCTGCTCGGCACGGTCTTTCCGGAGGAATACGGCGGGTCGGGCCTCTCCACCGGCGACTACGCGGCGATCGTCGAGGAGCTCGCGAGCGTGGACGGCTCCGTGGCCCTGGCGCTGGCGGCCCACACGTCGCTCGGCTCGAGCCACATCTTCCGGTTCGGCAACGAGACTCAGCGGCGCCGTTACATGCCAAGGCTGACGTCGGGAGAGTGGCTGGCGGCCTGGGGCCTGACCGAAGCGGAGGCGGGCTCCGACTCGGGCGGCACCAAGTCCACGGGCGTTCGGGACGGCGCCGGCTGGGTCTTGAACGGCTCGAAGAATTTCATCACCAACGCGTCGGTCGGCGGCGTGGCCGTCCTGATGGCCGTGACCGAACCAGCCAAGGGGCACGCCGGGATCTCCGCCTTCATCGTCGAGCTCGACAATCCCGGCATCCGGGTGGGGAAGAAGGAGAACAAGCTCGGCATGCGGGCCTCCGACACGTGCACGCTCGTCATGGAGGACTGCCGGATCCCGGCCGAGAACCTCCTCGGGGCGGAGGGGGAGGGATTCACCGACTCGATGAAGATCCTGGACGGCGGCCGGATCTCGATCGCGGCCCTCGCCGTGGGGATCGCGAGGGGCGCGTACGAGGCGGCGCTGCGTTACTCGAAGGAGCGCCGGCAGTTCGGCCGCGCCATCTGCGAGTTCGAGGCGATCCGTTTCTACCTGGCCGAGATGGCGACCGAGATCGACGCCGCCAGGCTCCTGACCGAACGCGCGGCGCAGGCCAAGGACCGGGGGGAGAGCCACGGGCGTTTCGCGGCGCAGGCCAAGTACTACGCTTCCGAGATCGCGGTGCGGGCGACCGACCGCGCGCTCCAGATCCACGGGGGCTACGGCTTCATCAAGGACTTCCCGGTCGAGAAGTTCTACCGCGACGTCAAGCTGTGCACGATCGGCGAAGGCACCACGGAAATCCAGAAGCTCGTCATCGCCAAGAGTCTCCTTTCGGCCGGCGGCTCGTGACGCCGGCGGCGGAGTTTCCCGATTCCGGTTTCCAGTCAAGACATCGTGAGTGATCGGGGCTTCCTCCTGAAACCTGAAACCTGGAACTCGAAACCCGGCTCTCTTGTCGAGGGCGTCCTGGCGCGCCGGCCGCGCGAGATCGGCCGGGCGATCACGGCGGTGGAGAACGAGGGAGGGTCGGCCGGGCTGCTGCGGACGCTCTTTCCCCGCACGGGGAGGGCCCGGGTCATCGGCATCACGGGCCCGCCGGGCGCCGGCAAGTCCACGCTCGCGCAACGCCTGGCGCAGGCGTACCGGAGGCGGGGAAGACCGTCGGCATCGTCGCGGTCGATCCGTCCTCTCCCTTCACCGGCGGGGCGATCCTGGGAGACCGGATCCGGATGGCGGAGATCTACACCGACCCGGGCGTCTTCATCCGCTCGATGGCCACGCGCGGCGCGCTGGGGGGACTGGCGCGGGCCACCTCCGACGCGGTGGACGTGCTCGACGCGGCGGGTTTCGACGTCGTCCTGATCGAAACGGTCGGCGTCGGCCAGGACGAGGTGGACATCATCAAGGCCGCGGAGACGACGGCGGTCGTTCTCGTGCCGGGCCTCGGAGACGACATCCAGGCCATCAAGGCGGGCATCCTCGAGATCGGCGACATCTTCGTCGTCAACAAGGCCGACCGGGACGGGGCCGACCGCACCGCGGCCGAACTCGCGATGATGCTCGATCTCTCCGCGCAGAAGGAGTGGCGGCCGCCCATCGTCCGGACCGTCGCGCCCTCCGGCGCGGGAGTGGAGGAGGTCATCGCGGCTCTGGAGTCGCACGGGGAATATCTGGCCGGGAGCGGCGAGGCCGGCGAGCGGCGGCAGCGCCGCGTACGCGCCCGTCTCCTCGCGCTCCTGGACGAGCGGTTTCGCGCCTCGATCCAGACTCGCGAGAGCCAGCCGGGGGGCCTCGACGACGCCGTCGGGCGCGTCGCCAGGCGCGAAGAGGATCCCTACTCCGCGGCCGAGTCCCTGTTCTCCGCGGTGATCCGAACGGAGACCACGGAACACCGGGCACCGAAAGCCGAACACCGACAACCATGACGGCTTACAAGATCGATCACATCGGCATTGCGGTCGTCTCGATCGACGACGCCATCGCGGTGTACCGCGCGCTCGGCCTCGAGGAGAAGCATCGCGAGGAGGTCCCGGCGCAGAAGGTCGTGACGGCGTTTCTGCCCGCCGGCGACAGCCGGATCGAGCTGCTGGAGCCCACCTCCGAAGACTCTCCGGTGGCGAAGTTCCTGAAGAAACGCGGCCCCGGAATTCATCACATCTGTTTCGCCGTGCGCGACATCGACGGGACCGTCGCGGATCTCGCGCGGCGAGGGTTCCGTCTGATCAACTCCGAGCCGTCGCCCGGGGCCGACGGGAAGAGGATCGTCTTCCTCCATCCCGACGCGGGGCAGGGCGTTCTCATCGAGCTCTCCGAAGACGCGGCGGGCAAGTGAAGGCCGGGAGCTTCGTCCTCGTGCACCTCGCGAGCCCGCGGGAAAAGTTCTGGGGCCTGCTCGAGCATTCCGACGCCAGCGGCGTCACGGTACGGGGGCTCGGGGTCGAAAGCTTCGAGGACTGGCTGCGCGAGATCGTGCGCGAGGCCTCTCCGACCTTCTCGCCGGCGACGGTCTTCTTCCCTCTCCAGCGAGTGGAGAGGATCTCCCTGGACGAGACCATCGGAGAAGCCGTGTCCCTCGCCGAACGCTTCCGCCGCGCGGTGGGGGAGGATCCGAGGAATTACCTGGAGGGGTCTAAGGTCTAAGGTCTAAGGTCTAATGTCCCGGAGCTGGCCCGACCTTGGACCTTAGACATTAGACTTTAGACTGCGGCGCCTCAGCGCCGCTCTAGCAGCTCGCAGGTAGTCCGGCACCCAGTTCTTGATGCGGCGCTTGATCTCGTCGCGGTGGCTTATGTTGTTGGTGAGGACCTCGCGCATCAGGTCCGGCATCTCCGCGTCGCTGGCGAACCGGAGAGCGACGATCTGGTCGCGGGTCAATTCCTCGATCCGGCCCTTGAGGTCGGCCGGCAGGATCTCCTTCAGCCGCTGCCGCATCTCGAGTCGAATGACACGGTCCTGGACCGCCAGCGCGAAGATCCGCACGTAGAAGGAGAGGCCCAGCAACGCGACGGCGACGGCGAGGTCGAGCAACGCCGCCCAGGAGGTCCCCCGGACCAGCTGGACCAGTCTCCAGATCAGGTTGACGGCCAGGATGCCGAAGATCCCGACGTGGTAGAGGGGAACGATCCTGCGGTGATTGGCGAAGTTCTGCGGTTCCCGTTGGGCCATCGCGTCCTCCGATTTTCGATTCCAGATTTTCGATTCTGGATTAGAGCACGCCGAGGCGCCCTCGGTCCAAGGTCCAGAATCAAAGATCCCGGATCGTCAGAGGATGACGTTCTTGATGAAGTAGTCGGCGACGCCGACGGTTCCGTTGACGAGTTCGCGGGCGCTCTCCGGGCTCATCTCGAAGGAGCCCGCCGAGTCGCCCGCGGGGGTTGTCATGACGATCTCGACGACCGTCGCCTTCCCCTTCTCCTGCAGATCCGAGAGGGCGCGCGCGGACGCGGACAGCATGTTGAAAACGGCCTCCTCCGAGTTGGCGGTGGCCAGCAGGCGCAGCCTCCCGCGGTAACTCGTCAGGCGGTACTGCGTGATCGCCGCTCCGTCCAGCACTCTCCGGAACGCGAGCTCCACGGCGGGCTCGGGCGCCTGCCAGGACGTCCCCGACGCTCCCGCTTCCGCGCCCCCGGCGTTCTTGGCGGACGGCGCGCCCAGATGTGTCTTGCGCTGCCGGAGCATCTCCTGAAGGCTGTAGGTCGGGGGAGGCTTCAAGACCGGGAGCTTGATGTCCTTTTCCTCTCCCGGATTGATCGCGATGACGTTTCCGGGATTGTCCTTGTTGTACTGCTCGGTGCCCGGGATGTCGATCGACTCGAGGTCGAGCTGGGTGACGGTCCCGTTGGGAAGCGTGATGATCGCCTTGGTCCCCTTCACTTCGTACATGGAGCGGGCAAAGATGATGGAACCGTCCTTCAACTTGATGTTGTAGGCGGAGGCGACAGACGCGGCGAGAGCCAGAGCCAGCACGAGGAGAGTGGTTCGCTTCATCGAAGATCCCTTTCCGCCGGTTTGACAGCGCCGGGCCGGGCTCACATGATACCACCCCGATGCTCATCGTCATGGATTCGGCCGCCTCCCCCGAGGACGTCCGCCGCGTCGTCGAAACGGTCGAGAGCCTGGGGCTGCAGGCGCATCCGATCCCCGGCGCGCAGCGCACGGCGATCGGCGTCACGGGAAACCGCGGTTCCGTCGAGACCGGGGCCTTCGAGAACCTGCCCGGGGTCGCGGAAGTCATTCCGGTCTCGGCGCCCTACAAGCTCGTCTCGCGGGAGGCCAAGCGGGAGAACACCGTCGTTTCGGTCGGAGGAGTCGCCGTGGGCGGGCCGGAGGTCGTCGTCGTCGCGGGGCCCTGCGCGGTCGAGTCGGAAGCCCAGGCGATGGAGATCGGCCACGCGGTCCGCAAGGCGGGGGCGACGCTCTACCGGGGCGGCGCCTTCAAGCCGCGCACCTCTCCCTACTCCTTCCAGGGCCTGGGGGAGGAGGGGTTGAAGATCCTGGCCCGGGTCCGCGCGGAAACCGGCCTGCCGATCGTGACCGAGGTCCTCGACACCGAGACCGTCGAGCTCGTGGCGAACTATGCCGACTGCCTCCAGGTCGGCGCCCGCAACATGCAGAACTTCTCGCTGCTCAAGAAGCTCGGAAGGACGCGCAAGCCCGTGTTGCTCAAGCGCGGCATGTCGGCCACGCTGGAGGAGCTTCTCCTCTCGGCCGAATACCTGCTGGCGGAAGGCAACTACGAAGTCATCCTCTGCGAGCGCGGAGTGCGGACCTTCTCCGACCACACGCGCAACACCCTCGATCTCTCGGCCGTCCCCTACGTGCAGCGGATCTCGCACCTGCCGATCCTCGTCGACCCCTCTCACGGCACCGGCAAGCGGCAGAAGGTGCTGCCCCTCTCCCGCGCCGCGGTCGCCGTCGGCGCGGACGGGCTCCTGATCGAAGTCCATACCCATCCCGAGGCCGCTCTCTCCGACGGCCCGCAGGCCCTCCTCCCGGAGATGTTCGCCGACCTGATGCGGCAGGTGCGCCTGCTCGCGCCCGTCGTCGGCCGAAGGTCGTTCATGGGCAACGTGCATCGAACCCTTCATCGAGGGACGCGGCAACCGCGACGGAGTACGTTCTGCGTCCTCGAGGACGGCAGCGATCGTACCGTGCGGACGGCGCGAGGGTCTTCTCGTCCTCGAGGAGGCACGGCGTATCACGGCCTGGCCGTCGGGGCCGGACGGCCTTCGGGGAGATCGTCTTCAACACCGCGATGAGCGGGTACCAGGAGGTCCTGACCGACCCGTCGTACGCCGGGCAGATCGTCGTGATGACGGCGGCCCACATCGGCAACTACGGCGTGCGCCGCGACGAGGCGGAGTCCGACAGGGTGCACGTGGCCGGCTTCGTGGCGAGGGACTTCCCCGGGCGCTGGAGCGGCGCGGGCGGAGAGATGAGTCTCGCCACCTACCTCGAGGAGGCGGGCGTGACGGGGCTGCATGGCCTGGACACGCGGGCCCTGGTGCGGCACATCCGGACCCAGGGGGCGATGCGCGCCGGCCTCTCCACGGAGATCACCGACCCGGAGAAACTCCTCCGGCTCGTGCTCGACTCGCCGCCCATGATCGGCAGCGATCTCGCGCTCGCCGTCTCTCCCTCGGCGTGCTCCGTCTTTGCCGCCGACAACGAGCGCTTCCACGTCGCGGCGATCGATTACGGGATGAAGCGGAACATCGTCCGGCTCTTGAACGCATCCGGCTGCCGCGTGACGGTTTTTCCGGCGACCGCGCCGGCCGCGACGATCCTCGGCGCCGAGCCCGACGGAATTTTTCTCTCCAACGGCCCCGGCGATCCCGCCGCGCTGGGAGCGCAGATCCGCACGATCGAAACCCTCATCGGCAAGAAGCCGATCTTCGGGATCTGCCTGGGGCACCAGCTTCTGGGGCTCGCGCTCGGCGGGAAGACCTTCAAGCTGAAGTTCGGCCACCGCGGAGCGAACCATCCGGTGGCGGACTTGCGGTCGACGGCCGTCGCGATCACTTCGCAGAACCACGGGTTCGCCGTGGATGCGTCCACGCTTCCGGCGGACGTCGAGCCCACTCATCGGAACCTGAACGACGGCACTCTCGAGGGCTTCCGGCACCGCACCCTCCCGATCCTGGCGGCGCAGTTCCATCCGGAGGCCTCGCCCGGGCCTCACGACGCCAACGTGCTGTTCGACACCTTCATCGAAGCCATGGAGCAGGAGAACGAGGGCCGTGAGGCGTCAGGCGGAAGGCGTTAGGTGAGGCACCCCACGAACTCGTCCGCTTCGTCTCACGCCTCACGCCTCACGCCTTCCGGCCCCGGACGGTCCTGAATGCCTCTCTCTCTCGAGGTGGCCCTCGGCTATCTGCGGTCGCGCCCCTCGCGCCTGGTCTCCTCGGTCTCGCTCCTCTCGATCGGCGGGATCGCGCTGGGGGTGGCCGCGCTCGTCGTCGCGATGGGCCTGCTCTCGGGTTATCGCTCGGAAATCCAGGGAAAGCTCATCGGCGCCAACGCGGAGGTCGTCGTTTTTCCGCTCTCGCTCCCCTCGGGGGCCTATCCCGACACCCGGTCGCTCCAGGCGCGCCTGGCGCGCATCCCGCGGGTCAAGGCGATCGCGGCGGTGATCTACCAGGCGGGCGTGGCGTCCTCCGCGGCGACTCCCGACGGGACGGACGCAATCATGAAGGGAGTGGACCCGGAGCCGGAGCGCGCGGTGTCGCAGATGGACGCCTATCTGCCCGACGCGCGGCGCGTGCTCACGCCCGGCTCGCCCGGGGAGCCGCCGGGTGTCGCGATCGGCGTCGAGCTCGCCCGGCGCCTGGACGCCCGCGAGGGGGACACGATCGCCCTCTCCGTCCCGGATCGCGCCACGGGCGGGGCCCGGTTCGCGCCGAGGACCGGCCGTTTCCGCATCGGGCGCATCTTCAAGACGAACTTCGCCGAATACGACGCGGAGTGGGTCTTCCTTCACCGGGAGGCTCTCCGAAGCCTCTGCCGGCTGGAAGCCGAGGCGGACGTCGTCGAGATCAAGCTCGACACGATCCGCGACACGGAGGGCGCCGCGCGGGTGATCGAGAAGGCGGCCGGGCCCGGGTACGCCGTGACCGACTGGAGAAGGATGAACAGCGGTCTCTTCTCCGCGCTGGCGATCCAGCAGACGACGCTCTTCCTCGTCATCGGCCTGATCGTCGCGGTCTCGACGTTCAACGTCGTCTCGACGCTGGTGATGACGGTGCAGGAGAAGAAGCGCGACATCGGCGTGCTCTCCGCGCTGGGAGCCGAGCCGCGCTTCTTCTCGCGGGTCTTCCTGATGCTCGGCGCGCTCCTGGGAGGCACCGGCGTCGCCGCCGGGATCCTCTTCGGCTGGCTCATCTGCCGGGCCGCGACCGTGTTCCGGCTCCTCTCGTTCCCGCCGGGAGTGGCGGAGATCTACTTCGTCTCCTTCATCCCGTTTCTCGTGCGCGCGATCGACCTGGCGGCGATCGTGGGCTTCTCGGCCCTCGCGATCCTCCTCGCCTCCTGGGTCCCCGCCCGCCGCGCCTCCCGCATCAACATCGCCGAAGCCCTGCGCTACGAATAGTCGAAGGGTTGAGTCTCGTCGCCATGCGGGGTCCGGTCCCAACGGCCGACGTGCATAAAACGTATGATTTCGATGGAGTGAAACTCTTCGTCCTGATGTTTGCCGGCTTCCTCACAGCCGTGCCCGTGATCGCGGCGTCGAACGAATGGCTTTCGATCGGGCCGGAAGGAGGCGCCGTCAACGCGGTTGTCGTGAATCCCTTGAGTCCCGCGGTCGTCTATGCGGCTACGTCCGGCGGCGGAGTCTTCAAGAGCGTCGATAGCGGCGTTTCGTGGCGGGCGGTCAATTCAGGCTTGAGGACCAATCCTTCGTACGGTTCTACGGCACCGGATATCCTCGCGTTGGCGATCGATCCGGTCAATCCTTCGACGCTCTATGCTGCGGTTTACCAGAACGGTGTTTTCAAGACGGTCAACGGTGGCGCGACGTGGACGCCGACTCTGAGTTCATTCAACGACCAGGAACCCGCCGTGACGGGGCTGGCTGTCGATTCTTCGAACCCCTTGAGGGTCTACGCCGTCTCAGCCCTCAACTTTCAAATTGGCATCTTCGTCACCAGCGACGGTGGGAAGACGTGGGCCGGTACCTCTGCCGGTGGCGCCGCGGTGATTGTCGATCCAGGAAATCCCGGGACAGCTTACGTCGGCGGAGGGATACAAACGTATACCGGCGTCTTGAAGACCACAGATGGCGGCGCGACGTGGGCGCCGACGGGAGCGGGTCCCTCCGAAGTTCGCTCTCTCGCGATCGACACGAAGGACTCCTCTCTCATTTATGCAGGGACCTCCGGGGGCATTCTCTTTCGAAGTACCGATGGGGGAGGCTCCTGGGCGCTGACTGGATCAGGATTGCCCGAATCGCCGATCCTGGCTCTTGGCCACGGACCCCTCGGGTGAGAGGCTCTACGCCGGCACGCTTTCCGGACTCTCTGTGAGCTTCGACGGGGGCGCGACCTTCACCCCGGCGCCACGTTTGGCAGGTCTCGCTGTTGGTGGATTGGCGGTCGACGCGAAGTCCCCCTCGAACGTGTATACCGGCACGGCTGGAGCGGGGGGCGGCGTCTTCGTCAGCAAGGACGCCGGCATGACGTGGGTCGATTCGAACTCGGGGCTCTCGGCCATTCCGATCACCAGCATCGCGGTCGATTCCCGCCTTCCGTCCACGATCTACGCGGTCAGCAGAGAGAGTTTGACCTTGAATGGCCAGGTGTTCCGCGATGTCGGGAGCGGTGTCTATCGGAGTCTCGACGGCGGTAGGAACTGGTCCTTCTCCCCGGTGGGCTTCAGCGGGAGGTTTGTCTTCGTTGATCCGGGAAATCCGGCCGTTCTCTATTGTGCGGGGGGTGGGGGATGTTTCGAAGCGACGACGGCGGCGTGAGCTGGGTTCCCGCAGTGTCCGGGCTGACACAGACCAACGTAACGGCCTTAGCCGTGGCTCCGTCGACTCCGGGCACGCTTTACGCGGGAACGCAGTTCCGGTTCGGAGGCGGTCTCTTCAAGACGTCGGACGGCGGCCGGAACTGGTTCTCGCTGCCATTCGGCTTTGCGGCCGAGTCGATCGCAGTGGATCCTGGCGATCCCTCGAGTGTGTATCTCGGTACCTACCTTTTTGGTCTCTTCAAGAGTGTCAACGCCGGAGTGAGTTGGTTCAACGTGGGTTTGCCCAGCGGCGACGTTCCGGCCATCGCGATCGATCCTTCCGCCCCGACGACGCTCTATGCAACTGGAGCGACGGGTGTGTTCAAGTCCATCGACGGAGCGGCCAGCTGGACGGCGGTCAATCAGGGCCTGGAAGCGAACGGTTCCCGGCTTGCGATAGATCCGGGATCGTCTTCCTTCGTGTACGCCGCCGGCAACGGAGTCGTGTCTCGCACGACGGACGCTGCGCAGAGCTGGTCGTCGCTCTCCCGAGGCCTCTTGGAAAGAGCGGTGACCGCTATCGCGATCGATGCGACCGATCACAACCTTCTCTACGCCGCCGCGGAGGGGCGCGGCATCTTCCGGTATGCGATCTCCGGCAATCCTTCACAGTGCGTGTCGAGTCCCACGAGTCTCTGCCTCCACGGCGCCGCTTCCAGGTGCGCGTGGCGTTTCGTCCGCCCGGCCTCGGGGAACAGAGACGCGCAGGCTGTCCCGATCGCGTCCGACACCGGGCGTTCTGGTTCTTCTCCGGAGAACAACCTCGAGCTGACCGTCAAGGTCGTGGACGGGCGCGCCGTCAATGGCCAGTTCTGGGTCTTCTTCGGAGCGCTGTCGACGTGGCCTATACGGTCACGGTCAGAGACACGCAGACTGGCGCGACGAAGGTCTATGAAAGCCCGCAGGGGACGCTCTCGAGCGTCGCGGACACGGCGGCATTCGAAGACGTAGACGACGGGACGCCGCCACCCGATCCTCCGCCCGGGTTCGCTCCGGCGGCGGATGGGCCGGGCCTATGCGGCGGCGGCGCGGGCGCGCTCTGTCTGAACGCCGGCCGGTTTCGGGCGGAAGTCTCCTGGAGACTCTCCTCCGGATCTGCGAGGCACAGCTACTTCGGTCCCTCTCACGGACGACGCCGGCTCCTTTCTGGTTCTTCAGCCCGAACAACCTCGAGACTCCTGATCAAGGTCGTCGATGGACGGGCCGCCAACGGCAAGTTCTGGGTCTTCGCCGGGGGCCTTTCGGACGTGGAATACACGATCACGGTCACGGACGCTCAGACGGGAGCGGTCAGGACGTACACGAATGCAGAGGGACCGGTTGGTGAGGTTCGCGGAAATCCCCGCGTTCTGATCCGTCTATAATCCGGGCGTCGCTTCTCATTCCTTCAAGGGGGTATCCGATGCTCAGGTTCAAGACAAGAATCCTTCTCGCCGCGTCAGCTCTCTGCCTCGCCGCCGGTCTCGCTTCCGCGCAGGTCTGTTCGGAGTGGCTCTGGTCGAATCCGTTGCCGCAGGGGAACCGGTTGAACGGCGTGGCCTACGGCGGCGGAGTCTTCGTGGCCGTCGGGGGCTCGGGAGTGGTCCTGACGAGCCCGGACGGATCGGCGTGGACGCCGCGCTTTCCCGACACGCGGGCGGATCTCTGGACGTGGCGTGGAACGGGAAGCTGTTCGTCGCGGTCGGCTCGGGGGGAGCGGCCTTCACGAGCCCGGACGGCGTCTTCTGGTCGCCGCGCTCGACCGGCTCGTCCGCGACGCTCAACCGTCTGGCCTGGAACGGGACCGTTCTTGCCGCCGTGGGGACGCTCGGGCACGATCCTGACGAGCGTGGACGGCTCGTCCTGGGCGGCGCGGTCCTCCGGCACGGACCAGTCCCTGCGGGACATCGCGTGGAGCGGGTCCCGGTTCGTCGCGGTGGGAGACGTCGGCACGATCCTCGCCAGCTCCGACGGCGCGACCTGGGCGCGCAGCCCCTTCGAAACGATCGACATGCTACTTCGGTGGCCTGGAACGGAGCGGAATTCGTCGTCAGCAGCTCCGGGTTCATGACCTCTTCGGTGCTTCGCGGCAAGGACGGAATGAACTGGAAGAGCGACTACCTGGGCCTCGTCGTCCCGATGCAGCGCGTCGCCTGGACGGGTTCCGGCTTCCTCGGCGTGGGCGCCTACGGGAACGTCTTCTCGAGCCCGGATGGCCAGGTCTGGGCCAACAGCCTCGCCCCGACGGGCTCCGACCTGCTGGGTCTGGCTTCGGATGGAAAGACCGTCGTGGCCGTCGGCGCCAAGGGGACGATCCTCACGACCACGGACCGAGCCGCGCTGGACGCACCGCACCATCGGGAACCGCAACCCTCTGTCGAAAGTGGCGTGGGATGGGACGCAATACGTCGCTGTCGGCGGCTTCGGAGCGGTGCTCACGAGCCCGACGCGGGGATGTGGACGAGCCAGCCGCCCCCTTCGACCGCTGGCTCCTCGGCGTCGCCACGAACGGGAAGCGATGGGTCGCGGTCGGCGAGCAGAACGCGATCTTCTCGAGCCAGGACGGCGTCGCCTGGACGCGGCGGACGCCGGTGAAGACCGTCGTCCTTCATGACGTTCTCTGGGACGGCGCCCGGTTCGTGGCCGTCGGGAGCGACGGCGCGGTCCTGACGAGCTCCGACGGGGACGCCTGGACCGAGCAGGCGCCGATGTACTACACGTTGAACGCGATCGCGTGGAACGGGAAGGGGTACGTGGGCGTCGGCGGGGAGGCGGCGCGGGTCATCTTCTCGAGCCCGGATCTGAACGCCTGGACGATCCGTTTCTCCCAGACCGGCGGCGGCCTGCAGGACGTCGCTCTGGAACGGCTCGGAGTTCCTCGCCGTCGGGGACAACGGCGTCGCGCTCTCGAGCGCCGATGGAGTGTCGTGGCGGCAGGCGGACACGGGCACGCCGCAAACGCTCTACAGCGTCGCCTGGAACGGGTCTCATTTCACGGCCGTGGGGACCGGCGGCGCGCGCGTCGAGAGCGGGGACGGCGCTGCCTGGACAGGCCGTGGACACCGGCACTTCCAACGACCTCTACGGCGTGCGCTGGTCCGGCGGGAGGCTCCTGGCGCTCGGACGGTCCGGAACGATCCTGCGCGACTCCTGCGGCGCGCAGCGCGGCGTCGTGGCTGCCTCCACGAGTCCGGCCCCGCGCCCCGCACGCCGCGCAAGGTCGCAGCCGGTAGCGGAACCGGCCGGTCTTCTCCGCCGCCTCCGTCTCTCACCGGAGGTGGGGAGGCTCTGGCTCTCGCTTAAGATGCACCGGCTTGCCTAAGAGAACGGACATTCGCTCGATCCTCGTGATCGGATCGGGGCCGATCGTGATCGGCCAGGCCTGCGAGTTCGACTATTCGGGCACGCAGGCCGTGCGCGCCCTGAAGCGCGAGGGGTTCCGGGTCGTGCTGGTCAACTCCAATCCGGCCACGATCATGACCGACCCGGAGCTGGCCGACGCGACGTACGTCGAGCCGCTGACTCCCGAGTTCCTGGAGAAGATCATCGAGAAGGAGCGGCCGGACGCGCTCCTGCCCACCGTCGGAGGGCAGACGGGCTTGAACCTCGCGCTCGCGCTCGCGGATCGCGGGATCCTGGACAAGTGGAGCGTCCGGCTGATCGGGGCCAACGAGCGCGCCATGCGCCTGGCCGAGGACAGGGAGCTGTTCAAGGAGGCGATGCTCGAGATCGGCGCCGAGGTTCCCCGCTCGGGCCGCGCCCGCTCGCTCGAGGAGGCGCGGGACGATCGTCGCGGAGATCGGCCTTCCGGTCGTCGTGCGCCCCTCCTTCACGCTCGGCGGATCCGGAGGGGGCGCGGCGCGCACGGCGGAGGAGCTCGCCGGCGTCGTGTCGCACGGCCTCTCCGAGTCGCCCGCCCACGAGGTCCTGATCGAGGAGTCGGTCGAGGGCTGGAAGGAGTTCGAGCTCGAGGTGATGCGCGACCTCGCGGACAACGTCATCATCATCTGCTCGATCGAGAACTTCGACGCGATGGGAGTGCACACGGGCGACTCGATCACCGTCGCGCCCCAGATGACGCTCTCGGACCGGCAGTACCAGCGGATGCGCGACGAGGCGAAGGCCGTCATCCGGAAGGTCGGCGTGGACACCGGGGGCTCCAACATCCAGTTCGCCGTCGAGCCGCAGACCGGCCGGCGGGTCGTGATCGAGATGAATCCCCGCGTCTCGCGCTCCTCGGCGCTCGCGTCGAAGGCCACGGGGTTCCCGATCGCGAAGATCGCGGCGCTCCTGGCGGTGGGCTACCGGCTGGACGAGATTCCCAACGACATCACGAAGAAGACGCCGGCCTGTTTCGAGCCCTCGCTCGACTACGTGGTGGTCAAGATCCCGCGCTGGACCTTCGAGAAGTTTCCGAAGGCCGACCCGCGCCTGACGATCCAGATGAAGTCCGTGGGGGAGGCGATGGCCATCGGCCGCACCTTCGCGGAGGCGCTGGGCAAGGCGATCCGGTCGCTGGAGATCGGGCGCGACGGCCTGGACGACGGCGGGCAAGCCGCTGCCGCGCGAGGAGCTGCTGCAGAAGCTCTCCGTGCCCACCTGGGAGCGGATCTTCCATCTGCGGCGCGCGATCGTCGCCGGCATGTCCATCGAGGAGATCGCGGCGCGGACCTCGATCGACCCGTGGTTCCTGGACGCGATCGCCCGGATGGTCGCGGCGCGAGGGGGCTTTCGCCGGCAGGAAGCTCGCGAGCGTGACGCGCGGGGAGTGGCTCGAGGCCAAGAGGCTCGGTCTCTCCGACCGGTCGATCGCCCGCTCCCTCGTGACCGACGAGTCGAGCGTGCGCGAGCGCCGGCGCGAGCTCGGCGTCCTGCCCGTCTTCAAGACGATCGACACGTGCGCGGCGGAATTCGAGGCGGAGACTCCGTACTTCTACTCGACGTACGAGGCCGAGAACGAGTCCGTGCGCACGGCCCGGAAGAAGATCGTGATCCTGGGGGGCGGCCCCAACCGGATCGGGCAGGGGATCGAGTTCGACTACTGCTGCGTCCACGCCTGTTACGCGCTCTCCGAGGCGGGGTACGAGACGGTGATGATCAACTGCAATCCGGAGACGGTCTCGACCGACTACGACACGTCCGACCGCCTCTACTTCGAGCCGCTGACCTTCGAGGACGTCTCGGCCGTGCTCGACAACGAGCGTCCCGACGGCGTGCTCGTCCAGTTCGGCGGCCAGACCCCCTTGAAGCTCGCGCGGCCGCTCGAGGCGGCCGGATACCCGATCCTCGGGACGTCGCCCGAGTCCATCGACCTCGCGGAGGACCGCGGCCGGTTCGGCAGGCTCGTCGGAGGAGCTCGGCCTGCGCGCCCCCGAGCACGCGGAGGCGCGCACGCCGAGCAGGAAGCGCTCGCGGCGGCCCGGCGCATCGGTTACCCCCTCATGGTGCGGCCCTTCCTACGTTCTGGGGGGGCGCGCGATGGCCGTCGTGTTCGACGACCAGCACCTTCTCGGCTACATGGCGCAGGCGCTCGAAAGCTCGCCGGAGCATCCCGTTCTGATCGACCGGTTCCTGGACGACGCCTTCGAGTACGACGTGGACGCGCTTTCCGACGGCCGGGAGACCTGGATCGGGGGGATCCAGCAGCACATCGAGGAGGCGGGGATCCACTCGGGAGACTCCTTCTCGGTCCTGCCGGCCTGGAAGGTGACGCCGCGGCAGATCGCCGAGATCCGGGAGGCGACCCGCCGGCTCGCGGAGGCGCTCTCCGTGCGCGGTCTCGTCAACATCCAGTTCGCCACCCAGGGAGATCTGCTCTACGTCCTGGAGGTCAACCCGAGGGCGTCCCGCACCGTTCCCTTCGTGTCGAAGGCGATCGGGGTCGCGATGGCGCGGGCCGCGGCGCTTCTCGCGGTGGGGCAGCCGCTCGCCTCCCTCGATCTCCCGCCGGAGCGCGATCCGGTGGACTTCTTCATCAAGGCGCCCGGTCTTTCCCTTCAAGAAGTTTCCGGGAGAGGACAGCCTGCTCGGCCCCGAGATGAAGTCCACGGGCGAGGTGATGGCGATCTCGCCCGCGCTTCGGCGACGCGTTCGCGAAGGCCTGCGAGGCCATCGGGATCCGGCTGCCGGTCGAGGGCCGGGCGTTTTTGACCGTCAATCCGTATGACAAGAAGAACGTGATTCCGATCGCCCGGGAGCTGGTCGGACCTGAAGTTCGCGCTCTGCGCGACGGAGGGAACGCGCGCGGCGCTCGCGGAGGCGGGGCTCCCGGCGGAGAAGGTGTTCAAGGTCGACGAGGGACAGCCCCAACGGCGGTCGAATGGATGGAGGCGGGGCGGATCCAGCTCGTCATCAACACGCCGCTCGGCGGCCGGTCGCACTACGACGAAGCCGCGATCCGGGCGGCGGCCCTGCGCCTCCAGATTCCGTGCCTGACGACGCTCTCGGCTTCCGCCGCCGCCGTCGAGGCGATCCGCGCGCGCCAGGAGGGGAGATCGGGGATCGCCTCGCTGCAGGAGTATCACCGGGGATGATTTGTGATTGGTGATTGGTGACTGGTGATTTGAGAGTCGAGGGTCCGGAGAACCGGGTGCTCGCGTGAGAGAAGCGGCCGCGGCTATCGCTCGATCCTTCGAGGAGCCGATGAGGCGGTCGCCGGGGACCGGCGGTCCGCGTTCTCCTCTTCCTTCTGGCTGTCGGCGCTTCGGGACTGCTGTTCACGGTGGGATTCGCGCCGGCGGCTCCGGATCGGCTCCCCGTCCTGGTGCTGGCCGTTGGACTCGCGCTTCTGGCCGCGTGGCGTCCGGCGCGCGGGATCGTGGCCTTCGCGTTTCTCTTTCCTTGCGCCGGCCTGCTCGCGCGGCTCTCCGGCGGCACGGACCCGGTCGCCTGGCCGGCGCTTCTCTTTGGAGGGCTCGCCGCCGGATGGTCGCTTCCGGTTCATCTACGACTTCGACAGCGTGCCCGAGCCCTCGCCGCTCGATCGCCCGCTGCGCGCCCTGCTTCTCCTCTGGACTCTCGCGACGCTCCTCGCCGTGGCGAGGGCCATGACGCTGTGGGCCGCGCTCCGGGGCTGGCGGGCCGCGCCGTCAATGGAGACGGGCTGACGGAGGCGGCGGCGGTGCGAGAGAGTCTCCTGGCCTTCGCGGCGCTGGCCGCCGGAGCGTTCTTCTTCCTCCTCCTGCGGCGCCAGGGCCCGGACGTTCGCTCGACGGCGGTGCGCGCGGCGGTGCTGGGCGTTTGCGCGTCGGCGCTCGCCGCCTGCCTTCAGGGGCTCGGCCTCCTGCCGGCGGAGACGAGGCCGTATCTGGAAGATGATCGGGAGGATCGCGGGCGCGGCCGCCGATCCGAATTCGCTCGGGCTTCTCTGCGCCCTGGCCCTGGTCGGCGTCGCGGCCGGATTATTTCGGCCGGCTACGCGGGGGCGCTACGCGCCGATCGCCGCGATCCTCCTCGCGGCCGGTCTCTCTGCTCTCCGGATCGCGCGCCGGTTTCCTTCTGCTCCTGCTCGGCGTGCTGGTCCTGCTCCTTGCGGGAGGTATCCCGCCCCGCGCGCGCCTGGCGGCCCTGGCCCTGCTCGCGGCGGCGGGTCTCGCGGGCGGGCTTCTCCTTCTGCGAGGTGCCGCGGGGGGACCCTCGTCCATCGCCTCGTCCAGAGCTTCGATCCGAGGGTCCCGATCGCATACCGCGTGTCGGAGCGGCCGCTCCTCTGGCGGGCCGCCGGGCGTCTCTTCCTTCGCCATCCCGTGGAAGGCGCGGGGATGGGAGCCTTCGCCTGGCAGTTCCCGGATCTCATGAAGGAGGAGAACCGCCGTTTCGTGACGCGCGACAATCCTGGCAGCGCCTACGTGCAGGCCCTCGCGGAGACGGGAGCGGCCGGGTTCCTGCTGACCGCATCCTTCGTCGTCTCGCTCGGCGCTCTGGCGCTCTCCCGGGCGCGCGAGAAGGACGCCCTCGTGGCCGGCTCGGGAGTGGCCGTGGCCTCCTTCCTTGCCGCTCTCGCCGTCGGATCCCACTGGCTCGCCGCCGACGTCTCCCTTCTCTTCTTTCTCCTGGCGTCCCTCGTTCCCGGCTCCCTTCCCGCGAGGGCCGCGCAGGGCCCGGCGGGGGATGCGGCGTCTCCTCTGCTCAAGAGATCCCTCTCGATCGTCGTGCTCCTCTACGCGGTCGCGGCCGCGATCGCCGTCCGGGAGACCGCGCGTCCCGAGGAAGCTTTCCGCAACGCCCCGCGAATCGGGTTTCACGAAGAGGAGATCGGTCCGGGCGGCCCTTTCCGGTGGACGCGGCGGCGGTTCGCGCTCTGGGTGGAACCGGGCCGGACGCGGCGCATTCTCCTCGCGCACTTCTCGCCAAGTCCGAAGCCGGTGGATCTCGACGTGACGGTCGAGGGACGCGCGGTCTTCCGGCGAGCGCTCAAGGCGGGAGAATCGACAACGCTGCTCTTGAACGGATCCCCGGCGCGGCCGCGGGCGTTTCTCTTCAAGGTGTCGCGAGCGTTCGTGCCCAGGCGGCTGGGGCTGTCGGATGACCGGCGCGAGCTCGCGCTGCTTTCCATCGAGCCGCGCGCTGATTGACGATTGGAAGATTGACGGGAAGATTGACGATGGAAAGGTTGCGCTATCGGCGCGGATAAGCGGGAGACGCGCTCGCGGTGCGCGGCGAGGCGGTCCAGCACATCCTCCATGCGGTCGCCGCCCGTGGCCTCGAGCAGCGCGTCGGCGAGGACGAAGGCGAGCATCGCCTCCGCGATGACGCCGCAGGCGGGGACCGCGGTGACGTCGCTTCTCTCGTAGGCGGAGCGGGCCGGCTCGCCGGTCTCCAGGTCCACGGAATCGAGGCCCCGGGCGAGAGTCGAGAGGGGCTTCATGAAGATGACCGCGATGATCTCCTCGCCGTTGGTCACGCCCGCCTCGAGGCCGCCCGCCCGGTTGGTGCGGCGGCGCAGGACGCCCTTCTCGCCCGCCTCGATCTCGTCGTGGGCGAGCGAGCCGGGGCCGCGCGAGGCCTCGATCGCCGAGCCGAACTCGACCGCCTTGACCGCGGGGACGGAGAGCAGCGCCTGCGCGATGCGGCCGTCGAGCTTCGACTCCCAGGAGACGTAGGAGCCCAGTCCCGCGGGCACTCCCCGCGCGCCGACGAGGATCGCTCCGCCGAGGGTTTCTCCCTCGCGCTTCGCGGCGTCCACGGCCTCGACCATCTTCTTCTCGAGCGCGGCGTCGATCGCCCGCAGCGGAGAATCCTCGCGGACCTTCCGGAGCGACGCGAAGGAGCGCGGCGACTTCTCGTCCACGACCGCGCCGAGCGAGAGCACTCCGCTCGCCACCTCGATGCCGCATTCCGCGAGCAGGAGCCTGCAGACCGCTCCGGCCGCGACGCGCGCCGCGGACTCCCGCGCCGAGGCGCGCTCGAGGATGTCGCGCAGGTCCCGCGCTCCGAATTTCATTCCGCCGGCCAGATCCGCGTGGCCGGGGCGGGGGCGCGTCAGTCGGCGCTCGGCCGCGGCGGCCGCGTCTGTGTGGAGCGGCCCCATGACGCGCTCCCAGTTGGCGTGGTCCCGGTTGGCGATGCCGATGGCGATCGGGGAGCCGAGCGTGACGCCGCCGCGGACGCCCCCTTCGAAGAGCGCCTCGTCCTTCTCGATCTTCATCCGGCCGCCGCGCCCGTAGCCGTGCTGCCGGCGCGCGAGCTCCCGGTTCACGACGACTGGGATCGATCCGCAGGCCCGCCGGAATGCCCTCCAGGATCGCCGTCAGCCGCGGGCCGTGCGACTCTCCGGCCGTCGTGAGCTTGAGACGCATGGAGGAGAGTCTATGGAAGATCGTGTGATCGGTGATCGGGTGATTCGTGATATTGAGAACTGCAGAGTAGCCGGATCCGATCACAGATCACACGATCACCGATCGCAGATCAGCCGATGAGCTCAATCGGGCAGGAGGCTCTCCAGCGCGGAAGGCGCGAGCAGCTGCGCGTAGGATTCCTCGACCCGCACGGCATCGCTCGTCCGCGACTCGTGCCCGGCGCCGGCGAGGAAGAAGAAGAGGAGCGCCGCGGCGGCCGAGAGAAGCGCGCGGCGGCGCCTGCGGCGGCGGTGGTCCCGAGCGACGGCCGTGGTCACGCGCCGGAGGAAGCGTCTCGGAGACGGGCTCCGGCGTTTCGAGCATGACGGAGCGGGGGAGCCGCTTCCAGGCGGCGGCCAGGCGGGCCTCGACACGGCAGGCGCGGCACCGAAAGAGGTGGCCCGTCTCGCGCCGCCGCCGCGCGTCCGAGCAGCGACGCGCCTTCATGAGATCCTCACGTCGAAACGGGCCCGCAGTCTTCGCCGGGCGCGATGAATGCGCACCCGGACGCCCGTCACCGTCAGGCCGAAACGGCGGGCGATCTCGCGGTCGGCCTCTCCTTCGAGCTCCCGCGCGAGAAACAGCTCCCTGTCGAGCGGGGCGAGGGCCGCCAGGGCTTCGCGAAGCAGGTCCGAGTCGAGGTGACGCTTTTCCTCGGAGGGTCCCGGCCGCAAGGTCTCCGAGAGGGGAATCTCCATCCGGCGGCGGCGCACCAGGTCGATCGCGGTGCGCAGGGCGATCACGCGCATCCAGGCGGCGAAGGACGTCTGGTGCCGGTAGCTCGAGAGCGCGCGGAAAGCGCGCAGGAAGGCCTCCTGCGCCGCGTCCTCGGCCAGGGCCGCGTCCCCGGTGATGCGGCGGGCGGCCGCGAGGGCGGCCGGGGCGGCAAGGCGAGTGAGGGCGGCGAAGGCGTCCTCGTCGCCCCGGCGGGCGCGCTCGACGAGCCTCGCCTCGTCCGGAGCTTCCGCGGGAGCCGGGCGTGGCGCCGCGGCGGCCGCGATGCGCGGCGGCCGGGACCCGGATCAGGAGCCGCTCCCGATGAGAGCGTCGAACGACTTCACGGCGGACTCGGCGCGGCCGTGCATCCGCTCGCGGAACGTCTGGATCTTCGCGCGCTGCTCCTCCGTCAGGACCGGCTGGACCTCGGTGCGGATCCTCGCGAAGAGCACCGCCCCGTCCGCGTGAACCTGGCCGAGCGTCGCGGCGGCGGCCCGGATGGCGGCTTCGTCGAGCGGCTGGGCCAGGACGGCGTCGTGGACGGCGCGCGCGCGCGGCGGCCGACGCCTTGATCTGAGTCTCGATCTCGGAGGCGTGGGTCTTCAGGATGGCCTTGATCTGGCTCTTCTGGTCCTCGGACAGGTCGAGCGCCCGGGCGATCCGCGAGAAGGCGCGGGGCCCGAAGTCGGAATGGGCTCTTCCCGGGAAGGCGCCGGCCGAGAGCCTGCCGGCGGCGAGCCCGGCCAGGCCCAGGACGACGATCCCGGCGCCGACGAGAGCCGATTTGCGAATCTGCTGGATGCTCATGGGTGCTCCTTGCGAAGCCTTCGCCATGAGAACGCCGGCGATTCCGGGGCTACATATGGTTAAGACGAGTCGGGCCGGCCCGGACTGATCTACGACCGCACTCCGGTTACACTGGCGCCGTGGAACGTCGTTACGTCCTGAAGACTCCTGCCCGGGCCGTGGCCTACCGGGTGGATTACGACCGGGAGCTGAACGAGGAGCAGCGGGAGGTCGTTCTGGCGGGCGGGGGGCCGGTCCTCGTCATCGCGGGGGCGGGATCGGGAAAGACGCGCACCCTCGTCTACCGGGTCGCGCGGCTGATCGAATCGGGCACGGATCCCGCCCGGATCCTGCTGCTGACCTTCACGAACAAGGCGTCGCGGGACATGCTCCGGCGGGTCGAGACGCTGCTCACGGTGGACACCCGGCGCCTGATGGGCGGGACGTTCCACTCGGTCGGGAACCGGCTGCTGCGCCGCTTCGGCGGCCGCGTCGGCCTCGGGCCGAACTTCACGATCCTCGACCCGGAGGACGCCCGGGAGATGCTGGAGGCGGCGACCTCGGACCGGAAGATCCCGGTCGTCGAGAGGCGTTTTCCGAAGGGGGACGTCCTGCTCGATCTCTATTCCTACACGATCAACACCGGCCGCCCGTTCACGGAGGTGCTCTTCGAGCGCACGCCGCATTTCTCGCCGCTCGAGGCGGAGATCGTCTCGGTCTTCCAGCGATACCGCGAGAGAAAGCGCGCCGCCAACGCGGGCGACTACGACGATCTGCTGCTCGCCTGGAAGCGGCTGCTCGAGGAGATCCCGGAGGCGGCGGTGGAGCTGCAGCGCTCCTACGACCACGTCCTCGTGGACGAGTACCAGGACACCAACCGCCTGCAGGGAGAGATCGTGGACGGCATGGCGCGCGCGAAGAAGAACGTCACGGTCGTCGGCGACGACGCCCAGGCGATCTACTCGTTCCGCGGCGCCTCCTTCGAGAACATCCTCGGCTTCCCGGAGCGCTATCCGGACGCGAAGACGTTCCGGCTGACCCGCAACTACCGCTCGACTCCCGAGATCCTCGCGCTCGCCAACGCCTCGATCGCGCACAACGTCCGGCAGTTCCCCAAGGAGCTCCAGGCGACGCGCCCGCCGGGCCCGATGCCGGCGGTCGTGCCGCTGCCGGACATTCCCGAGCAGGCGCGGTTCGTCGGGCAGCGCCTGCTCGAATGGCACGACGAAGGGGAGAAGCTCTCCGACCTCGCGGTCCTCTACCGCGCGCACTACCAGGCCCTGGAGCTCCAGATCGAGCTGACGCGCCGCGGCATCCCCTACGAGATCCGCTCCGGTGTCCGCTTCTTCGAGCAGCGGCACGTCAAGGACGTCCTCGCGTTCCTGCGCATCGCCGTCAACCCGAAGGACGAGCTCTCGTGGAAGCGGGCGCTGAAGCTCTTTCCGCGCGTCGGAGAGCGCGCCGCGGCGGCCGTCTGGGAGGCCATCGGAAGCCGCCCCGATCCGCTCGCGTCCTTCCAGGAGCGCGGCGGCAGCCGCGGTATCGAGCTTCCCGCGGGGCCGCGGCGGCGCTCGAGCCGTTCCGCGCGCTGATGGAGAGAATCGAGTCCCCTTCGGTCCGCTCGTCGCCCGCCGAGGCGATCCGCGCGGTCGTGGAGAACGTCTACCGCGATTTCGCGCGCGCGAAATTCCCGAACGGGGACGCGCGCCTGGACGACCTCGAACAGTTCGCGCAGTTCGCGCAGAGTTACGACTCGATCCGCTCCTTCCTGGAGGAGGTCACGCTCTTCAACGAGCTCTCGGGCGAGGACGTCGTGGCGGGGGAGTCCGACGACGACCGCGTCGTGCTCTCCTCGGTCCACCAGGCCAAGGGGCTCGAGTGGAGCCGCGTGATCGTCCTGGGCCTCTCGGAAGGGCGCTTCCCCAGCTACCGCGCCGCCGCCACCGCGGAAGGGCTCGAGGAGGAGCGGCGCCTCTTCTACGTCGCCGTCACGCGGGCGAAGAACGAGGTCGCGCTCGTCTACCCGATGCTCGCCCGCGACCGGTACGGCGTGGACGTCATTCTCGAGCCCTCGCGCTTCGTCAAGGAGCTGCCCGAGGACGTCTTCGAGAGATGGACCGTGGAGCTCCAGCCGATGCCCGAAGACGCCGCGGAGGAGGACCGGGAGCCGGTGAATTGAGGAGAGCGCTCGCGCGGAGCCGGTCCGCGCCCGCCCGCCGTTGAACCGGCAGCCGGGCACCGACGGGCGGGGCGCGGCCCTGGCCGCCGGCGTGAGCGCCGCGTTCGTCGCCGCCGTCGGGCTCGTCCTCGCGCTCCGCCCGCAGCTCCTGCTCGATCCCGATCCCGCGTGGGCGCCGGCACGGTTTCTCCTGACCATGCTCGTCGTCGGCGCGGCGGGCGGCGCCGGAGTATCCCTCTCGGCCGCGCTCCTCCTCTGGGGGCGCACGCCCGCGGTTCGCGAGCGTCTTCCCGCCCTTCCCCTCTCGGCCGGAGCGCTCGCGGGTCTCGCGTGCGCCGCGCTCCTTCTTGGAACTGTCGCGCGTTTCTCGGCGCTCGACCGGCTGCCGGCGCCGCTCTGGGTGGACGACCTGTCGCTCATCCCCCCCGCGCTCTCGCTCCAAGGCAACGCGCGCGACTTCGCGGACCCGGTCAGGGCCGTCCCCTTCGGCCTGGCGCGCCCGTACGGAAGCGTGGGGGTCCTGTATCTGGAGCTGTACCGCTGGTCGCTTCTGCTCTTCGGTACGACCGTCTTCGGCGTTCGGTTTCTTTCGGCCGCCGCCGGAGTCCTTTCGATCGCGACCGCGATCGCGCTCGGCCGGGCGCTCCTGCCCCGCGGCGGCGGGGCGCTCGCCGGCCTCGCGATCGCCGGGATGCGGTGGCACCTCATCCTTTCCCGGTGGGGATGGAACGCCATCGTCCTCGTCCCTCTTCTCGATGTCGCGGCCCTGCTCCTGCTGCGGGCCCGGCGCCGGCGCAGCCTGGCGGCGACCGCGGCCGCCGGCCTCGTCGCCGGGATCGGGGCGCACATCTACCTCGCTGCCTGGGTGGCGCTGGCGGCCCTGGCGGCGTTCCTGGCGTGGCCGGGTCCGGGTCTGACGCGGCGGTGGCGCCTCGGGGCGGCCGGCATCTTCGTTGCGATGTTCCTCCTCGCGGCTTCTCCTCTCTTCCGGGCCGATGCCGGGAAGACCCCGTACTTCCGGCGCGCCGGGCAGCACAACGTGCTCGTGGAGGTCCGCCGCCAGCGCTCGGTCGCGCCCCTCTTCTCCTCCGCGGCGACCGCGCTGGCCGCTCCCTGGTTTCTCGCGGACCCTTCCCCGTGGAACGACCTGCCCGGCAGGACCCGACTGGGTTGGATCCTCGGCATTCCCGTCGCCGCGGCCCTGGCTCGCGCGCTCTCCCGGCCGCGGGAAGAGCTGTCCGCCTTCCTGCTGGCGCACGCCGGCGCCGCATTCGCCTCGACGGTCGTCTGGGGAACGGAAATGCAGCCGAACGGTTACCGCGTCGCCTACCTGACGACGGTGACGGCCGTGGCGGTGGCGGCGGGGTCGCTGTCGCTCCTGTCGCATCTTTCCGCGCGCGTTCGCCGGGCCGGGGCGGTCGCGATCGTCGGATTGCTCGCGATCTCCGGCGCGCTCGCCGCGCGCGACGTCTTCCTGAGATGGGGGCCGATGCTCGAGGCGTGGGAGAGCTACCAGGGGAGGGACAACCTCGTGGCGAAGGCCGTCTTGCGCTGGCAGCGCTATGGCCCGGTGAGCGTGGACCCCGGGCTCTCCAGTGTCCTGGCCAACAGGACCACTCTCTGGGTGGATCTGCTCGTGCGCTACCGGCTCGGCGCCGGCGGAGCCACGCCGCTCTCGCCGCCGGCGCCCGGCGGCGACGGGGCGCATCGGCGTTTCCGTCTCGTCCCCGCGACGCAGGTCCCTCGAGCGGGGGAGCGCGTCGTCGAGGTCGTCCGTGACGGGCGCGGGGCGAAGTGGGCGCTCGTGCTCGGCGCCAGGGGATGAAGACGATCCGACTCTGTGCGAAAATGGAAAGGTGACGACGGGGTCTTCGCTTTGAGAGACGACCTCTATTCGGCCATCTGCCGCGAGGCCCTGGAGTCGCGCCAGCGCGACATGATGTCGTTCGTCGACAACGGGATGGCCGGGCTCTCCGGGCGTCTCGAGAAGACCCTGCTCCGGTTGCCGGAAGGCTACTACCTGCTCGGGCTCGGTCCTTACAACGCGGGCCTCGTGCGCCTGGACTTCGACGAGCTCCTGATCGGACGAGAGGTGCCGGAGTTCATCGGCGTCGGCATGCCGGTGTCGGGATTCCGCGTGTCCTCCCCCGACGCCTTTCTCAACACCGAGGTCTCGCGGCTGCACGCCAAGCTGGTCCGTCTTCTTCTCGGCCGCGCGCCCGAATACCGGCTCGTGGACATGCGTTCGACCTGCGGCACGTACTTGAACGGCGACCCCATTCCCGTCCCCGACGACCTCGCCGGCCTCTCGGAACAGGACTGCGCGCGCCCTCTGCGCTCCGGCGATTTCTTTTCGCTCGGCCCCTCGGCCGTCAACCTCTTCCTCTTCTTCCAGAAGTGATTCCGGACGCCGGCCGGGTCCGCTCGGCTCGGGCGGCCTTTCTCGCCGGCCTCGCCGTCTCGTTCGTCGCGGCGGTGGACCTGGTGCGGTGGGTGCGGCCGGCGCTCCTGACCGATCCCGACCCGACCTGGCCTTTGCCCCGCCTGCTGCTCGGAATCTTCGTGATCGGCGCCGCGGGCTCCGCGGGAGGCGTGGCGGCCGCGGTCTTCCTGCTGCTCGCCCGCCGATTCTCCGGCGTCTTCTCGCCGGTTCCCGTTCCCTTCCGGGCCGGCGCGCTCGTGGTCATCGCGGCATCCGCCATCGGCCTCGGGACGCTCGCTCGATTCGTGGCCCTGGAGCGCCTCCCTCCCTCCCTCTGGATCGACGACGTCTCGCTGATCTCTCCGGCTCTGGCGCTGAAGGGAGCGCCCGGCGATTTCGCGAACGCGATCCGGCCGGCTCCCTACGGCGTTCCCAAGACCTACGGGAGCGTGGGTGTTCTGTATCTCGAGCTGTACCGCGGGGCGCTGCTTCTCTTCGGCACGACGGTCTTCGGCGTGCGGTTCCTCTCGGCGGCCGCAGGCGTCGCGTCGCTCTTCACCGCGATGGCCCTCGGGCGCGCGCTCCTGCCCCGGGGCGGAGGGACCCTCGCGGCGCTGATCCTGGCCGGCTTGCGCTGGAACCTGCTCCTCTCCCGCTGGGGGTGGAACGCCATCGTGCTCGCGCCGATGGCGGACGCCGCGGTCCTGCTTCTTCTGCGGGCCCGCCGCCGGGACAGCCTCGCGCTCGCTCTCGCCGCGGGAGCGGTGGCCGGCCTGTGCGCGCACATCTATCTCGCGGCCTGGGTCGTGGCGGCGGCGCTCTTCCTCCTCGCTGCCTGGCCGGGCGCCGCGGGGCTTCCCGGCCGCGCCTGGGCCTCGCCCTGTTTTTTGCCGCGGGCCTTGCCTGCGCCGCCGCGCCGATCTTCCTGTTGCGGGAAGGGCGCGTGGCGCCCTACTTCGCCCGCGCGTCCGATCACAGCCTGCTCGCGGAGGTTCGCTACATGCATTCCGCGATGCCGGCGTTCGCCGCCGCCGCGGACTCGATGGCGGCTCCCTGGTTCAAGACGGATCCCTACCGGCATCACGATCTGCCGGGCAAGACGAGGCTCGGCTGGATTCTCGGCCTGCCGGTCGCGGCGGCGCTCGCGCGCGCGCTCCTGCACCCGCGAGAGGAGTTCTCCGCTTATCTCCTGTCCCAGGCCGGCGCCGCGCTGGCGGCCTCGGTGGCCGGCGGGCACGCGGGCGTTCCCAACGGGTACCGCTTCGGATACCTGTCGAACGTCACGGCCGTGGCGGCGGCCGGCGGAGTGCTCTGCCTGCTCGCGCTCTTCCCCGTTTCGCGTCGCCGCGCCGGGGCGATCGCGGCGGTCGGCCTCCTGGCGGTCTCCGGGGCCCTCGGCGCGCGCGACGCTCTCCTGGTGTGGCCCGCGCGGCTCGAGACCTTCGAAGGCTTTCACGGGCAGGACACGCTGATCGCCCGCGCGGCGCTGCGCTGGGAGCGTTACGGGACCGTCACGGTCGCGCCGGGCATCGGTCACTCGGAGATCACGATCGGCGGGATCCGCCGCTACCGGCTCGGCCCGGACCTCGCGCCGGAAGCCTCTCCGGCCCGCCGCGGCAGGATCTTCCGGATCGAGAAGCCCGGGACCGCCGCCGGCGAAGGGGAGCGGCTGGTCGAACGCGTGGGCGACGCCTGGGGGAAGGAGTGGGCGGTCGTGCTCGGAAGGCCGGAAGGAAGATCGTAGCGGGAGGGTCTGAGGACGGGCTCGGGTCGTCTCTTTCAGGGCGTCAACATCGGGCGCCTCGGGCCGGCTCCGCCGCCGCACGCGCGAGGACTTCTTCCCCGACGTCGAAGACCGAGGAGCGGATCTCGATCATTCCCCGCTCGTCCCAGATTCCCATCGTGCGCAGCGGAGGGCGGTAGATGTGGAGGGAGACCGCCCTCGGGCTCTTCGGAATCAGACGATGCAGAGTCGTCGGGCCGATGTCGCACAGGTCCCCTTCGGGGCGGACGCGCGAGTCGGCGAGTTTCGGAACGAGCCCGGGAGTCGTGAAGCGCTCTTCGAGCAGAGCGCCCGAGAGCATCGCCATTCCTCCGAGCACCCCCCGATGGTCGTGGACGGGAGTGACCTGGCCCGACTCCCAGCCGATGATCATGACCTCCCAGTCGTCCTGGAGAAGGATCGGGTGGCGGACGTACTGCGCCGGGTCGAAACGCACGCGGTCGAGGTACTTCTCCGCCTGCCGCGAGAGGCGTTCCGCCAGATTGCCCGGTGTCGGGCGCTCGGGAGCCGCCGAGGCCTCCAGGAGGATCTCCCTGACCGCTTCGGCGAAGGTCATTGCCGATTCTAGCGAATGTCTAGGACGCAGGCTCGGACTGGCGTGGCGCGAGTCACAGCGCGTCGATTCTCAGCCGCCTCGCGGTCGCGTGCTATCTTCCGGCGCGCATGAAAATCGCCGTGGTTCCGGGGGACGGAATCGGCGTGGACGTCACGCTGGAGGCCGTCAAGGTCCTGGAGGAGGTCTGCCGGCGCAGGCTCGATCCCGCTCGAGACCCGGCACTTTCCCTGGGGCGCGGACCACTATCTGAAGACCGGGGAGACGATCCCCGCGGGCGCCTTCGACGACCTCTCGCGGAATTACGACGCGATCTTCATGGGGGCGTTCGGCGATCCGCGCGTCCCGGACATGAAGCACGCGGCGGACATTCTTCTCGGCGCCCGTTTCCGGCTCGATCTCTACGTCAACTATCGCCCCGTGCGGTGCCTCGACGAACGGCTCTGCCCCTGAAATCCCGTGGGGCCGGCGACATCGATTTCGTGGTCTTCCGGGAAAACACCGAGGGCGCCTACGTCGGCTGCGGCGGCAACTTCAAGAAGGGAACTCCGGACGAGGTCGCGGTCCAGGAGGACATCTCGACGCGCAAGGGAGTCGAGCGGATCATCCGCCACGCCTTCGAGTTCGCGCGCGCCCGGGGCCGCCGCAAGGTCGTCATGGCGGACAAGTCCAACGCCATGCGCTTACGTCGGGGACCTGTGGCAGCGGACCTTCGCGGAAGTGGCCCCGGAGTTTCCGGAGATCGAGTCCTCCACTCTGTTCGTGGACGCTCTCTGCATGCAGATCGTGAAGGACCCGCGGCAGTTCGAGGTCGATCGTGACGAACAACATGTTCGGCGACATCGTGACGGACCTCGCCGCGGCCCTGCAGGGAGGGCTCGGCATGGCGGCGTCGGGCAACATCCACCCCGGGAAGGTCTCGATGTTCGAGCCGGTCCATGGCTCCGCGCCCAAGTACGCCGGGACCGGCCGCGCGAACCCGTTCGGAGCGATCCTGACGGTGGCGCTGATGCTCGATCATCTGGGGTGGCGGCGAGGAGGCGGCCGCCCTGGAGAACGCCGTCCAGGCCTGCGTCCGGGAGCGCTGCTGCACGCGGGACATCGGCGGGACATTGACAACGGCGCAAGCCGGGGATGCCGTCGTGGAGAGGCTCGACCGAAGGCCGGGGGCTAGTAGAATAGGGGCGAAAAGGAGAACGCCTATGGTTCGTCACATGACCCGCCTGTTTGCCATCGCGTTGACGGCTTTCCTCCTCCTCTCGGTCCGGCCCGCGGAGGCGGCCAAGAAGAACTTCCTCGACTCGGACGACGCCAAGGAGAAGGACGAACCCCAGAAGTACCTTGCCGACTACGACAAGCTGACCAAGGGCAAGGACGCCGACTGGGTCTATTTCCCGGGCGGCGGGCTGAAGAAGGGCGCGACGGTCTCGGTCAAGGAGTTCGACTCGAACGGCCACGGGCGCGAGAGCCGCGATGCCGCCCACGAAGGCAAGGACTACATGGAGCAATGGCTGGACAAGCAGGGCTTCAAGGTGGTCAAGTCCGGCGGCGACGTGACCATCGAGGGGAACGTCTTCAACGCGTGGGAACCGCATGGAGCGGCGCGGTACTGGGGCGGCTGGGCGGCCAACCCCGGAGTGGGGATGGAAGTCGTGGCCAAGGACGCCAAGGGAAACATCATCGGGGAAGTTCGCCACAAGGCCAAGGGCTCCTCGATGCGGGATGCCGTGGAGAACGGCCTGGAAGACGTCGCCAAGGCGCTGGCGGACGGGAAATAGGGAAAAGACACGGAGCGTGGCACGGAAGCGCCCTCACCCCGGCCCTCTCCGGGGGGAGAGGGAGTTGGCCATCCATTTGAGAGCATTCGAGATAGACGAGAGGCGGGCTTCCCTCGGGAGGAGGCCCGCTTCTTGCTTTTCTTCCAGCGTGGTAGCGTTTGCTCAGGAGATTTGGGGCGGGCCTGGAGACCCTGGACCTTAGACCTTAGACCTTAGACCTCCCCAGACTGGAGCGACCAAGATTCCTGAAACCACGCCTGCCGTCACCCTCCCCGAAACGGGGTTGACCGCGCTTTTTGGAATCGCCGACGAGAACCTCCGCGCCATCGAAGAGGCTTTTGGCGTCCGGCTGGCCGCTCGCGGCAACGAGGTCTCGGTCATCGGCTCGGGGGCCGGGGAGGAGGTCGTCCGCCGGCTGCTCTCCGGCTTCTCCGAACTGCTCGCCCTGGGGTACCCGCTGAAGGCGAGCGACGTCTCGACGGGCATCCGGGTCGTCAAGGAGGACGCGACCGCTTCGCTCGTCGAGTTCTTCATGGAGAGCCCCTTCGGGCCGACGCTGAAGGCCACGGTCACGGCCCGGAACATCAAGCAGCGCCTCTACGTGCAGACCATCGACCGGCACGACCTCGTCTTCGCGATCGGGCCGGCGGGAACCGGCAAGACGTATCTGGCGGTCGCGATGGCCGCGGCGGCGCTTCTGGAGAAGAAAGTCAAGCGCATCGTGCTGGCGAGGCCCGCCGTGGAAGCCGGGGAGCGGCTGGGATTCCTGCCGGGCGACATGGTCGAGAAGGTCAACCCGTATCTGCGCCCTCTCTACGACGCGCTCTACGACATCCTCGGGTACGAGAAGACCGCGAAGCTGCTCGAGCGGGGCATCATCGAGGTCGCCCCGATCGCCTTCATGCGCGGCCGCACGTTGAACGACGCGTTCATCATCCTGGACGAGGCGCAGAACACGACCTCCGAGCAGATGCAGATGTTCCTGACGCGCATCGGATTCGGATCGAAAGCGGTCGTCACCGGGGACGTCACGCAGGTGGATCTGCCGCAGGGAAAGACCTCCGGGCTGCGCGAGGCGCAGGGAGCTGCTCTCCCGCGTCGAGGGGATCCGCTTCGTTCTCTTCGACGAGAAGGACGTCGTCCGCCACCCTCTCGTCCAGTCCATCATTTCCGCTTACGACGCCCTCGACCGGACCCGCGAGCGGGACCGCGAAGCGAACCGCTCCAACAGCGGACGCTAGGCCGATGATCCCGACGGAAGCGCCCTCGCGGCGCCCGACGACCTCTTTCTGGAAGCGGCGGGGCTCTCCCCGG
Source organism: uncultured Acidobacteriota bacterium (assembly GCA_963782815.1). Classification (GTDB taxonomy): domain Bacteria; phylum Acidobacteriota; class Thermoanaerobaculia; order UBA5066; family Gp7-AA6; genus JAWOLE01. Next base: position 153,546 of record CAWALG010000006.1, read on the forward strand.
GAGGACGGCGATGCCTCCGATCGTCGGGCTGCGCCCTTCTTCTGGGCGGCCGTCTACGTGCTGGCGACCACGTTCTCCTTTTCGCCGACACTCTCCTTTCGGGGCCGTCCCGACGAGTCGGGCTCCATCGCGAGAAGGGACGTCGTCGCTCCGCGCGACCTGATCGTCCCGGACCCCGTCGCGACCGAGCGGCGCAGGAGCGAGGTGATCGCGGAGGTCCTCCCCGTGTACGACTGGGACTGCCGGCGCCGGCGCCCGCGTCGAAAGAAAGCTGCGGGACTCCTTCGAGAACGCCCGCGAGGCATGGGCCGTCACGCGCCGCCATCCCGGCGGCGCGCAGATGCCCCAGTCGGTTCGGGACGCCTTCGAGCTGCCGATCCGCGACGAGGCGCTGGCGGCGCTCGCCCGGCTCTCCTTCGCGCGGGCGATCGAGGACCGGATGGTGGCGGCGTCCGTCGAGCTCTACCGGGGCGGCATCGTGGACAACCGGGACCTGATGATGGAGAACGGGGCGCGCGGAGTTCAGGTCCGGGACTCCTCCTCCGGCCGCGAGGCGCGGCGCCGCGAGCTCGCGGAGGTCGTGGAGTACGGATCGCAGGCGAAGAGCGTCCTGGCCACGCGGCTCGCCGGCGGCCCCCTCTCCGGCGCGCGAGCTCACGGAAGTCGCCGGCTTTCTCGCGGCGGCTCTCCGGCCGAACCTGGTCTTCAACGGGAACGAGACGGCGCGCCGCCGGGAACAGGCCGCGCGGTCGGTCGAGACGCGTGCTGACCAAGATCCCCCGCGGAAAGGTGATCGTCCGCAAGGGTGACGAGATCTCCCCGAGGGCGGCCGAGTGGATCGCGGTGGCGCGGGCCTCGGTCTCGGACCCGTCCTCCTGGGTGAAGGTCTCCGGGAGTGCTGCTCCTCCAGATCCTGGCGGCCTCGGTGTTCTGGGTGGACACGCGGCGGCATCGCCGGCGCCGCCGCGAGCAGAACACCGCGGCGGTCTACGCCTCGGTCCTCGCGACGGGCATCGTCGTTCTCGCTCCTGACGCGGGGCGCGTTCGGGCTCGCCGAGAACCTCTCCTCGAGCTTCGAGGGCTCCGCCTGGGCCGCGCACACGTATTTCGCGATCCCGTTCGCGGCCGGCGCGATCATGACGAGTCTCGTGGCCGGGATGGGCCCGGCCCTCCTCTTCGCGGCCGTCCACGCGATCGGCGCCGGCGTGCTCATGGGGCAGAGCTTCCCCTTCGTCCTCTTCACGCTCGTCGGCTCGCTGGCCGGCATCTTCGGCCTGGGAAAGCTGCGCGCCCGCAGCGTCCTGCTCGCCATGGGAGGCCTCGTCGCGGCGGCCAACCTCCTTTCGATCCCGGCGATCGCGCTTCTCGGCACGGAGACCCTGGGCTGGGATTTCGCGGGGGACGCCGTGGCGGGGCTCGCGGGCGGCTGGTTCGTCGCGATGCTGATCGGGCTCATCCTGCCCGTCTTCGAGCACCTCTTCCACGTCACGACCGACATCCGCCTGCTCGAGCTGTCGAACCAGAACCTGCCGCTGCTGCGCAATCTCGCGCTGGAGGCGCCCGGCACGTATCAGCACTCGCTCATGCTGGGACACCTGGCGGAGGCCGCCGCGGAATCGATCGGCGCGGACGCGCTGCTCGCCCGCGTGGCCGGGCTATTACCACGACATCGGCAAGTCGAAGATGCCCGACTACTTCATCGAGAACCAGCCGAAGGGGTACAACCGGCACGACCGGCTCGAGCCCTCGATGAGCGCGCTCGTCATCGCCGCGCACGTCAAGGAAGGGGTCGACATGGCGAAGAAGGCGCGGCTTCCCGATCCGATCGTGGCCGCGATCCGCGAGCACCATGGGACGAAGCTCATCCGCTACTTCTACCAGAAGGCGCTGACCAAGGCGCCGGCCGGGGCAGGGCCCCGTGCGCGAGAACGAGTACCGGCACTCCGGCCCCAAGCCCGCACACCCGCGTCAACGGGATCCTCATGATCTGCGACGCGGTCGAGGCGGCGTCCCGCACCCTGATCGAGCCGACGCCGGCGAAGATCCGCGCGATGATCCAGACGATCGTGGACGACTGCCTGCGCGACGGCCAGTTCGACGAATGCGACCTGACGATGCGGGACCTCGCGGTCATCGTGGACACCCTCGAGCGGTCGGTCTCGACGATGTACCACCACCGCATCGACTATCCCGGCTTCGACTTCAATCGCGAGCGGCAGCGCCGCAGGACCGCGGACACTCCGCCGGCCGAGCCCGGGCGTTCGACGGGCCCGCGGGCCGTTTGACGGCCGCCATGGAGATCGGCATCGCCTCGAGCGTCTCGGGCTCTCCGGCGCCGCGCCGCGTGCGCGCGCTGGTTGCTCGGATCGCTCGCGCGATCCGAGGGTCTAAGGTCGAAGGTCTAAGGTCCAAGGTCGAGGTCTCGATTCTGTTCTGCGGCGATCGACGGATGCGGACGTTGAACCGGCGTTATCGGAAGAAGGACCGGCCGACCGACGTCCTGTCGTTTCCAGGTCGAGCGATGGCCTTCTCGGCGACATCGTGATCTCGGTTCCCTACGCGGCGCGGCAGGCGAAGCGGCGGGGGGAGCCGGCGTCGCGCGAGATCGACCGGCTGCTCGCTCCATGGCTTCCTGCACCTCTCCGGTTACGACCACGAGACGGACGAGGGGGAGATGGACGCGCTCGAGGCGAAGCTCAGGAAACGGCTCCGCCTGGCGGAGGCGGCTTGATCTTCCTGCTCGCTTCGGCCGTCTGCTACTGCCTCTATCGTGCTCTTCGAGGCGTTCGCGATCGCGCTCGACCGGCTCTCTCCGATCAAGATCCGCGGCCTGCTCGAGGAGCATCCGGAGCACGCCGGGCTGCTGGCGGGGCCGGGAGCGGTCGAGATCCTGCGCACGACCACGAAGGTCCTCGTCCAGATCCTCCTGCTGCTGGGCCTCCTGACCGTCGTCTCGGCCTTCGGGAGCTTCGGGATCAAGCACGACTGGGCGTGGGGAGGAGCGACCTTCCTGCTCGGCTGGTTCCTCTCCGAGATCCTTCTCCTGCGGCACGGCGCCGTCTCCGATCCGGAGAAGCTCGTCGGCGAGGCTCCTGCCGCTCATCACGTCGGCCTCTTGGCTGCTGGCGCCGCTCGCGATCCCGGTGCGGAAGATCTTCGAGAAGCGCGCCCGCCAGGAGACGCCCTCGGCCACGGAGGAGGAGGTCCAGGCCTACATCGACGTCGGCCGGGAGGAGGGGATCCTCGAGAAGGAGGAGGAGAAGCTCCTCCTCTCGATCGTGGACTTCGGCGACACGCGCGTGCGCGAGGTCATGACGCCGCGCACGGACATCCTCTGGATCGACGCGGCCACGCCACTGCCGGTCCTCGCGGACCTCTTCGTGTCCTCCAAGTACTCGCGCATTCCCGTCGTCCGCGGGTCGATCGACACGGTCCTCGGCATCGTTCACGTCAAAGACCTCTTCGAGGCGATTCATGCCGGGAAACCGCGGCCGATCGCCGAGTTGACGCGCGAAGCCTATTTCGTGCCGGAGTCGAAGAAGGTCTCGGAGCTCCTGCGCGAGTTCCAGCGCCGCCATCTCTGGATGGCGATCGTCGTGGACGAGTACGGCGGCGTCTCGGGCCTCGTGACGGTGGAGGACCTTCTGGAGGAGATCGTCGGCGAGATCTCCGACGAGCACGAGGACGAGCGCGAGGCCGTCACGAAAGCGGGGGAGAACGCCTTTTCGGTCTCCGGCAAGGAGAGCATCGAGACCGTGCGGGAGCTCTTCGGCCGCGGCCCGGAGGAGGGAGAGTTCACGACCGTCGGCGGGTTCCTCGCCGCGCGGCTGGGCCACATCCCGAAGCCGGGCGAGACGCACCGGGAGTCGGACCTGTTCTTCACCGTCGAGGAAGCGGACCGGCGGCGGGTCCACCGCGTTCGGATCGAATCCACCACGCCGGCCGAGCAATCCGCCGCGCAGCCGACCTCAACCGAGCTCGGAAAGACCGGCACCTGACCTGGGACCTGAAACCTGGAACCTGAAACCTCTTTCCGTTCCGGCCAGGTGGCCGTCGTCGGGCGGCCCAACGTCGGCAAGTCCACGCTGGTCAACCGCCTCGTCGGCGAGAAGGTCGCGATCGTTTCCGAAAAACCCCAGACCACGCGCAAGCGGGTGCTGGGAGTGGCGCGCGTTCCCGGAGCGGAGATCGCTCTCGTGGATACTCCCGGCATCCACCGCCCCCATTTCCGCATGAACGCGGCGATGGTGCGCGACGCGACCGACGCGCTCGCGACCGCGGACGTCCTCCTCTGGCTGGTGGATGCCTCCGAGAAAGCGGGAAAGGGCGAGGCCTTCCTGCTGGAGCTGATCGGGCGGGCCGGCACGCCGGCGGTCCTCGCCCTGAACAAGATCGATCTCGTCGCGAAGGAGCGGCTGCTGCCGATGATCGCGGACTTTTCGAAGCGGCACTCCTTCGCCGCGATCGTCCCGATCTCGGCGAAGACGGGGGACGGCGTCGAGCGGCTGGCCCGGGTCGCTCGCGGAGTGTCTCCCGGAGGGGGGGCCCGCATACCCGGAGGACTTCCTGACCTCGATGCCGGAGACGGAGTGGATCGCGGAGGTCATCCGCGAGAAGCTCCTCGAGCGCACGCGCGAGGAGCTTCCCTTCGCCTCGGCCGTCATCATCGAGGCCGTGAAGGAGGATCCGGAGAAGGACCTGACCGTCGTCACCGCGTCGGTGGTCGTCGAGAGAGAGGGCCAGAAGGGGATCGTGGTCGGCCGGGGCGGCTCCATGATCCGCGACATCGGGACCGCGGCCCGCGAGGAGCTCGAGTCGCAGACCTCGCGCCGCTTCTACCTCGAGCTGACGGTGAGAGTGAAGCCGGACTGGCGCAACGACGAGCGCTTCCTCTCGCGCCTGATCGCCGAACCGTCGCGTCCAAAGTCGAAGGTCCGGGATCCAGAGTAGCCGGAATCCGTCGCTTGCTTTAGACCTTAGACCTTAGACCTTGGACCTCAGACTCGACCCTCCCTGGCTCTACCGCTCTCCGACCGCGCGGCGGACGCGCTCGGAGATCTCGGCGAGCGAGTCGGCCAGGGCCTCCCTGAGGCGGTCGAGCTCGGCGAACGACTGCCGGTCGGAGGCGCGCTTCTCCTCGTGCGCCTCGAGCAGCGGAGCGATCTGCGAGCGGATCTCCTCCGCCTCGCGCCCGGACTGCGCGGTCTTCTCCTGGAGGCCGGTCTCCAGCGCTTCGGCTCGGCCCGAGAGCGCGTCGATCTGCCGGGTGAGATTCTCGGCGCGCTCCCGGGAGAGTCTCTCGGCGCGGTCCCCGAGGCTTTCGAGCGCGGCCGCGGCCGCCTGCTGGGCGCTGCGGAGCGCGGCTTCGCCCGCTTCGAGGCGGTTCTCGGCCGCCGCCAGCCTCCCTGCCGTTTCCACCGCGGACTCCTCGAGCCGGCGGTGCTCTTCCGCTTCGCTCGCGAGACGCTCGGAAATCGCGGCGATGCGCGACTCGGTGGCCGCCAGCCTCTCCACAATTTCCGCGGCGGATTCCACGAGTCGCTGGTGGCCCTCCGTCTCGCCGGCGAGGCGCTCCTCGATCGCGGCGAGGCGCGCCTGGGCCGCGGACGGTCCCTCCGCGGTCTCCGCGGCGGACGCGAGCCGCCGCCGTTCGTCCGCTTCGCCGGCGAGGCGCTCCTCGATCGCGGCGAGGCGCGCTTCCAGGATGATCAACCGATCCGAATCGGCGGTCCGCGCGGGGCCTTCGGCGGGCGGCCGGGACACTTCGAATCCGGCAGGGGGCTCGGCCTCGCTCCCCGGGGAGGAGACGGGAAGATGCGCGGGCACCTCGGAGGCGCCCGCCGCCTCTTCGGCCTTGCGCCCCTGGAGCCGGCGCAGCAGATCCATGAACGTCAGCCTCGAGATCAGCTTGAAGGTCTCGGTGACGCCGCGGCCGGTGCTCGCCACGGCCTCGGCGAAGGGATACGAGCCGAGGCCCAGCGCTTCCTGCATCGCCGGCACCGAGAGGATCTCGGGCAGGTCTCGCTTGTTGTACTGGAGGACGATCGGGATCGTCTCGAAGGAGAGGCCGATCTCCTTGAGGTTGTCCTTCAGGTTCTGCCAGCTCTCCTGGTTTTCCGGCAGCATCGCCCAGCGCGAATCCGCCACGAAGACGACGCCGTCGGCTCCCCGCAACACGGCCTTTCGAGTCTCGTTGAAACCGGAGTGCCCCGGCACGGTCGCGAGCTGGAAACGGATCTTGTACCCCTTGATCTCGCCGAGATCGACCGGGAGCAGGTCGAAGTAGATCGTCCGGTCCGTCTGCGCCGAGAGTGTCAGGAGTTTCCCGACGGTGTCCTGATCGAGGCGGTCGTGGAGAAGCTGCAGGTTCGTCGTCTTGCCCCCGAGACCGGGGCCGTAGTACACGATCTTGGCGGTCAGCTCCTTCGTCGCCGCGTTGTAGAGAGCCATGGTCTGCCGACATTGTAGCCAAAGCCTTCCTTGACGGGGAGCGAAGAGAGCCAATAAACTGCCGGCGCATTGGCCGAAGGACTGATCAAGAAGACCCGTATCCTCGACGCGGATCGCATCGGGCGGATGATCGACCGCATGGCGCACGAGATCGCCGAGCGGCAAAAGGACCTGCCGGACCTGGCCTTCGTGGGGATCCGCACGCGGGGGGTCCCCCTGGCGACGCGGCTGGCCTCCCGCCTGGGCGACCTCGTGAAGAAGCCCTTTCCCGTCGGGACCCTGGACATCACGCTCTACCGCGACGATCTCTCCCTCGTGGCCCCGCAGCCGCTCCTGCGCAAGACCGAGATCGATTTCGACCTGTCCGGCCGCGCCGTCCTCCTCTGCGACGACGTGCTCTACACCGGGCGCACGATCCGCGCGGCCCTGGACGGCTTGATCGACCTCGGCCGCCCGCGCGCCGTCCGCCTCGCCGTGCTCATCGACCGCGGGCACCGCGAGATCCCCATCGAGGCGAATTACGTCGGCAAGAGCGTGCCGACGGCCCAGCGCGAGGTCATCAAGGTGATGTTCGAGGAGACCGACGGCACCGATGAGGTCTGGATCCTGGAGAGGCCGCCTGAAGGAGAGAAGGTCTAAGGTCGAAGGTCTAAGGTCTAAGGTCGGCTGTCGATCGAGGCGGCCAGATCCCCGCGTTCCGAGGCGTCCATGACGGTTACCTGTCTGCGTTCCAAGGACCTGCTCGGGACGGAAGACCTTTCCGCCGGCGAGATCGCCCTGATCCTGGACACGGCGGAATCCATGCGCCCGATCGGCCAGAGGGAGATCAAGAAGGTCCCGGCGCTGCGCGGGCGCATGGTCGTGAACCTCTTCTTCGAGGCCTCGACCCGCACGCGTTTCTCCTTCGAGACCGCGGAGAAGTGGCTCTCCGCAGACGCGCTCTCCTTCGCCGCGAAGGGGAGCTCCGTCGAGAAAGGGGAGTCGCTCCTGGACACCGCCCGGAATCTCCAGGCGATGTCTCCCGACCTGATCGTGATCCGGCACTCCTGCCCGGGCGTTCCGCACTTCCTCGCGCGCAACCTGCGCGCCGGCGTGGTCAACGCGGGCGACGGGGCCCACGAGCACCCGACCCAGGCCCTGCTCGACGCGCTGACGATCCGGCGGCACTTCGGCCGTCTCGAGGGGCTGCGGGTCGCGATCGTGGGGGACATCACGCATTCGCGCGTGGCGCGGTCGGACATCTGGCTGCTCACGAAGATGGGAGCGAGCGTCGTCGTCTGCGCGCCCCCGACGCTCCTGCCGCCGCGGATCGGGGAGATGGGCGTCGAGGCGACGACGGACTTCGACGCCGCGCTCGGAGGCGCCGACGTCGTCATGATGCTCCGGATGCAGCTGGAGAGGCAGGGCGCCTCGCTCTTCCCCTCGACCCGCGAGTACTTCAAGCGCTACGGCCTGACGGCCGAGCGCCTCGCCCTCGCAAAGCCGGAAGCGGTCGTCATGCACCCGGGGCCGATGAACCGCGGCGTCGAGATCTCCTCCGACGTGGCGGATTCCTCCCGGTCGCTCATCCTCGAGCAGGTCTCCAACGGCGTCGCGGTCCGGATGGCCGTCCTGTACCTGCTCTTGACCGGCCATGCCTGGGAGGGGGAAGCGGCGTGAGCCGGCTGCTCGTCACCGGCGGGCGGCGTCGTGGACCCGGCGTCGAACCGGGACGGCGTTTTCGATCTGCTCCTCGAGGAGGGCGTCGTCGCGCGGGTCGGTACGGGCCTGCCCGCCGCCGGCGCGAAGGTCTTCGACGCCTCCGGGCTCCTCGTCTTTCCCGGTTTCATCGACCTGCACACGCACCTGCGCGAGCCGGGGCGCGAATACGCCGAGACGGTCGCGACGGGACTCAAGGCCGCGGCGGCCGGCGGTTTCACGGCCGTCTGCGCCATGCCCAACACCGATCCCGTCAACGACAACCGCTACATCTCGGAGTACCTCGTCTCGAAGGCGCGCGGCGCCGCCGGCCCGCGGCTCTACCCGATCGGCGCGGTGACCAAGGGCCAGCGCGGAGAGGAGCTGGCCGAGTTCGGCGAGATGCGCGTGGCCGGCGCCGTGGCCGTCTCGGACGACGGGACGATGGCTCTCCGACGGCGCTCTCCTGCGCCGGGCCTTCGAGCACGCGCGGCTCTTCGGAATGCCGGTCGTGCAGCACTGCGAGGATCCGAGTCTCTCGGGGGGCGCTCCGATGCACGAGGGGGCGGTCTCCACGCGCCTCGGCCTGCCGGGACAGCCCGCGATCGCCGAGGCCGCGGCGGTGGCGCGCGACCTGCTCGTGGCCGAGGTGGCGGAGGGACGTCTCCACGTGGCCCATCTCTCGACGGCGCGCTCGCTGGAGCTCGTCCGCGAGGCGAGGGCGCGCGGACTCGCCGTGACGTGCGAAGTGACGCCGCACCATCTCACCCTGACCGACGAGGAGGTCGCGCGTTCCGGCTTCTCGACGAATACCAAGATGAATCCTCCGCTGCGGGAGCCCTCGGATCTCGACGCGCTCGCCGCCGGGCTGGAGGACGGCACGGTGGACGCCGTCGCGACCGACCACGCTCCTCACCACGAAGACGAGAAGGCGCTCGACTTCGGCACCGCGCCCTTCGGGGTCGTCGGTCTCGAGACCGCCGCCGCCCTCGTGCACGACAGGCTCGTGAGGACCGGGAAGCTCTCGCTGACCCGCTTCTCCGAGGTCTTCTCGGCCGGACCCGCGAGGGCCTTCGGCCTGCCGGGCGGAAAGCTCGACGCCGGCTCCCCGGCCAACCTGACGCTCTTCGATCCGAAGACGCGCTGGAGGGTGGATCCGTCCCGTTTCGAATCGCTGTCGCGCAATACGCCGTTCGCCGGATGGGAGCTCGTGGGCGTGGTCGCCGCGACGATCGTCGAGGGCCGGATCGTCTGGCGGCGCGAGACGTGACCGGGGTTCGGCCTCCGGGGTCCAGGTTCCAGAGAAGCACGGCGGCGGTCGTCGCATTCCTCGGGATCGTCCTCGCGACGCCTGTCCGCGGCGCCCCGCCTCGCAAGATCGCCCTTCGCCTTTCCGAAGGGTTCTCGCTCGGACCGGAGCTCGAGCGTTTCTCGGGCTGGGCCCGGCGCGAGGGGGTGGAACTGGAGGTCGGCCCCGAGTCCTCGCCGGCGCCGGCCGGCTCGGAGACCGTGCACGTGGCGGTGCTGCCGGTCTCGGAGGCCCTCCGACGCCTCGTCGCGAGGTTTCCGGTCCGGCTGACCGAAAAGGACTTCGCGTTCGACGGCCGGACCTACGCGCAGGCGGCCGACGCGATCGCGCTGACGGATCCCTCCCGCAACGAGACCTTCGTCCTCGGCATGGGCCGGCAGGCCGTCCTGCGGCTCCTCGCGCGGCGCCTCTTCCGGCGGGAGGAGGACGGCCCGGAGGATTACCGCGTCGTTTCCGGCGATCTCGGCAAGGGCGGACGGTTCGCGCGCGCGAGCGGGCCGCTGGCGATCGACCGTTCCTCGGATCGCGACGAGATCGGCGCGCGGGAGAGTTTCCTGCGCTCGCTCATCGACGAAGAGCGCGCCGGCGTCCGCTGGCGGTTTCCGGAATCGGAGCGCCCGGGCGTCGCGCGATGGGAGACGGTGCTTCGGCGTTTTCTGGGCAAGGCGCCGGCCGCGCCGATCCTCGTGCGCCTCTTCCCGGACGCGGCGACGAAGGGGCGTTTCACCGGCTCTTCGCGTCCCGCGGACCTGTCCCGGAGCGGAGACGACATCCAGGTGGACCTGGATGTCTCGGCGCCCCGGGAGCCGGACCTGATCTCGCCCGCCCTGGCCTCGGCCGCCTTCGCGGCGCGCGACGGGCGGCTTCTCGGCCGGCCGACCCTCCTTGCCGCTCTCGGCGCGCGCGCCTGCGGGAGGTGGTGGGGGCGGGACGTCTCGGGCTTTGCGGCCTTCGCGCGGCAGGCGGGCGTGGAACCGGGGGTGTCCCAGGTGCTGGCTTCCGATCCGGACGCCTCGCCCGTCCTTTCGGTGGGCGCCGCGGCCTCCTGGATCGACGCCGGTTTCGAGCAGGAGGGAGAGGCGGCGGTCGTCAGGACGCTGGCGGAGGCCGGGGCTCCGCTGGAATCGGCCCTGAAGCGATGGGAGGCGCGCGCCGTCGCGCGCCGGTTCTCCCCGGCGCCGCGGCGCGGGCTTCCCCCCGGCTTCCTGCGGGGCGTCTCCTACGCGATGTCGAACTCCGTGGAGGCTTCGTACGCTTCTCCGCGATCCCGCGAGACCCTCCTGCGCCTGGCGAAGATGTCCGCGGACTCGATCTCGATCATGCCGTTCGCGTTCCTGCGCGATGCCCACGCGCCGGCGATCGCGTTCATTCACCGCAATCCCGGCGGCGAGACCGACGAGGGTACGGTGCGCGCGGTCTCCGACGCGAGGCAGCTCGGCATGTCCGCGATGGTCAAGCCGCAGATCTGGATCGGGGGAGGACGCTTCGTCGGGGAAGTCTCGATGCGGAGCGAGGAGGATTGGCTCCGTTTCTTCGACGCCTACCGCCGCTTCATCGTCCATCACGCCGTCGTCGCCGAGGCGTCGGGCGCCGCGCTCTTCTGCGTCGGGACGGAGCTCGTCGCGACGGAGGGGCGGGTTCGGCAGTGGCGCGAGACGATCGCCGCCGTGCGCCTGGCGACGGGGGCGCCCCTGACCTACGCCTCCAACTGGGCCGCCGGCGCTCCCCGGGTGCCGTTCTGGGACTCGCTGGACGCGATCGGCGTGGACTTCTACGACTCGCTGTCGTCGGATCCCGGCGCCGGAGACGCCGCGCTGGAAGAGGGAGTGCGCGCCGCCGTCGCTCCTCTGGCCCGGCTCGCCCTCGCCGCCGGCAGGCCGGTGGTCTTCGCCGAGGCCGGCTATCCGGCCGTGCGCGGGGCGTGGATCACGCCGCACGACGAGAACAGCGGAAGACCCTCCGCTTCCGGCGACGCCGCGCGGGCCGTGACGGCGGTCTTTCGCGCCCTGGACGGGAAGAGCTGGTGGAAGGGGGTCTACTGGTGGAAGGCCTTCTCGAGCGGCCAGGGCGCCCGCCCCGACGACCGCGGCTACAACTTCCTCGGCACCCCTTCCGAGAAGGCCATCGCGGAGGGCTTCGCGCGCCTCGCCGAAAGAGGATTTCGAGATGAGGCTCCAGATTCCACATTCCACATCGCGGGGAGCCGGGACGCCACGTGGAATCTGGAATCTGGAATCTGGAATCGCGTATGAGCTCGCTCGTCGAGACCGCGGTGGCCGCCGCGAAGGCGGGGGGCGAGGTCGCCCTGGCGAGCTGGCGCAATCTCGCCGCGGGAGAGGTCTCGGAGAAGAAGAAGAACGACTTCGTGACGAACGCGGACCGCGCAAGCGAGGAGCGGATCGTCTCGCGAATCCGCGAGAGCTTCCCGGGCGACAACTTCCTCGGCGAAGAGGGGGGCCGTCGCGGGACCGATTCCGGGGCCCGGACGTGGATCATCGACCCGCTCGACGGGACATCCAATTTCATCGCCGGCTTCCCCTTCTGGAGCGTCTCGATCGCGGCCCGCGAGGCGGGCGAGATGGTGGCGGGCGTCGTCTGGGACCCGCTGAGGCAGGAGGTCTACACGGCCGAACGCGGTTCGGGCGCGTTCCGCAATGGCGCGAGGATCCGCGTGACCGGCCGCGAGGGGCTGGAGGGGGCCTTCCTGGCGACCGGTTTCCCGTTCCGCTCCCGGGAGAAGATCGACCTCTACCTCTCCGTTTTCCGGGAGCTCTTCCTCCACGCCCGCGCCATCCGGCGCGCCGGCTCGGCCGCCCTCGACCTCGCCATGGTGGCCGCCGGAGTCCACGACGGCTTCTTCGAGTTCCGCCTCTCCGTCTGGGACATCGCGGCCGGGGCCCTGCTCATCGAGGAGGCGGGTGGCAGGCTCGCGGACTTCTCCGGCGGGACCCGGTTCTGGGAGCGGGGCAACGTCGTGGCCGGGTCGCCGGCTGTCGCCGAAGGAATCCTGCGCTCGCTCTCCGGGATCGTGACGGAAGACGGAATCTAGAAGGACCGTCCTTTTCTGATGAATTTGGATTAGGCTCTCGTCCGGCTGAGACCGGCGGCAGGGCGTCCGCCGGGGCGGGAGGCTTCCGATGAAGATCTACCTCGTTGCGCCGAAGAACCCCGAGTCGTTCTGGACGTTCGACCGCATCCTGCCGAGCCTGAACAAGAAGTGCCTCTTTCCCAATCTCTCGCTGCCGACGGTCGCGGGGATCACGCCGCGCGAGCACGAGGTCGTGCTCTGCGACGAGAACGTCGAGCCGATCGATTTCGACACGGACGCCGACATCGTCGGCCTGACCGGATACGTCGTCCACGAGAAACGGATCTTCGAGCTCGCGGAGGAATTCCGCCGCCGCGGAAAGTTCGTGGTCGCCGGCGGGCCGCTCGCCTCGCTCTGTCCCGAGAGGCTGCGCGACAGGGTGGACGTCGTCTTCGTGGACGAGGCGGAGTACACGTGGCCTCAGTTCCTCGCCGACTACGCGGCCGGCCAGTGGAAGCCCGAATACAACCAGCACGAGAAGCCGAGCATGCACGACTCGCCGCTGCCCCGCTTCGACCTCCTGAAGATCGACCTGTATCGCACGATGACGATCCAGTTCGCGCGGGGCTGCCCGTTCAACTGCGAGTTCTGCGACATCATCGTCATGTACGGCCGTGTGCCCCGCACGAAGCGGGTCGCGCAGGTGATGGCCGAGGTCGAGGAAATCCACCGGCTCGGCCTGACCAACGTCTTCGTCGTGGACGACAACTTCATCGGCAACAAGAGGGAAGCCAAGGAGCTCCTGAAGGCCCTGGCGGAGTGGCAGAAGGAGCGGGGCTACCCGATCGAGTTCCTCACCGAGGTCACGCTCAACATCGCGCAGGACGACGAGCTGCTGCACCTCATGCGGGAGGCGAACTTCGCGACGATCTTCATCGGGATCGAGTCGCCGAGGCCGGAGAGCCTGAAGGAGACGCACAAGACGCAGAACCTGCGCGGGAACCTCCTCGACTCCGTCCACCGCATCCAGCGCGCCGGCATCGACGTGATGGCGGGCATGATCGTGGGCTTCGACCACGACGACCCTTCGATTTTCGACGAGCACTTCCGGTTCATCCAGGAGGCCCGCATCCCGATCTCGATGACCGGGATGTTGAACGCCGCTCCCAAGACGCCTCTGCACCGGCGCCTGAAGGAGGCGGGACGGCTCATCGCCGAGACCGTCGGCGATCAGTTCGTCTTCACCAACATCATTCCGGGGGGGATGTCGAGCGTGCAGCTCTACGAGGGGTACAAGAAGCTGCTGGAGCGGCTGTACAGCTACCGCAACTACCGCCGCCGGGCCATGCAGCTGCTCCTGCGGAAGGGGGCGCAGATCCAGACGCGGCTCGTCGCCGGGAGACAGGACTTGAAGATCCTCCCTCGCGTGATCTGGACCTGCATCCTGAGGGCGTCGCCCCGCCGCGCCTGGCTCACCGTCTCGCTCCTCGCCGAGACCGCCCTGCGCCGGCCGCGGGAGTTCCGGGAGGCCGTGAAGCTCGCGCTCATGCACAAACACCTCTACGAGTACATGCGCGACACCTGCAAGAAGCTCGACGAGATGGCGCGGGAGCTGCGCCGGTTGCCCGAGGATCTTCCGCAGGAAGCGACGTAGTCTTCTCCAGGCACGCGGACCGGCGGGTTCCCGGAGACTCTGTCTAGATTCGATTGCATCAGGAGTTTTCGCGGCGGAATTCTGGCGTCGAAATGCGCGCCGCGGCTTCGTTTCCGAGGGAGGGATCGCCTCTGCCTGCAAGGAGTTAGCTCCCGGGAGGCGCGTCGATCAAGCTCTGGCCCCGCTCTCCGGAGCCGTCCCGGCACCTGTGAAGAAAGGTCTGCAATAAGGAGGGGATCGGGGCAGGAGCGGCCTTACAATCCACGGCCAGCGGAACGTCAGACATGCACCAGCGGCCTGGTCACGCGCGAGCGCGAAGTCTCGCTCCCCCCTCGGCGATGCTCTGTCCGCGGTTGCCCTGGTGTCGCGTTCCGGGACTCCGCGGAACACTTGAGATGGTCGCGCACGCCGGGGAGCCGAAAGAGGGGCTCGCTCTCGACATGAAACGGGCCGAGTAGGCGTGGACAGCAGCGGAGCCGGCGGAGAGATTCGCCGGAGCGGCGCGTTCTGGGCGAGGTCTTCGCTGCGCGTGCTGGGGATCACCGCGGCGGCCATGGTCCTGGCGGAGATGGCCTCGATGGGCATCGTCCGGCTGCTCGGCCCGCTTCCGTTTCTCGCCGCGACGATCATTGATTCTTTCCTGATGATCACGCTCGGGTTTCCCATCCTCTACGTGTTCAGCTTCCGCCCGCTGATGCTCCTGGCCGAGTCGCGCGACCGCGCCCTGCGGGAGCCGGAAGCGTCCGGCGCGGATCTCGAGGCCGCCGGAAACGCGCGGAATATGTTCGACGCCGCGGAGTCATCCCTCTCCTGGTCACTGGCGGTTACCGCGGCGTCCATGGTCTTCGCGGAGATCGTCGCGATGATGATCATCCGGCTTCTCGGCCCGCTGCCGTATCTCGCCACGACGCTGATCGATGCCCTCCTGATGATCGCGCTCGGGTTCCCCGTCCTCTACGCGCTGAGCTTCCGGCCTCTCCTCCGGCTGGCCGAGTCGCGCGCCCGCGCCCAACAGGAGCTCCAGGCCGCCAACGCGAAGCTGCAGGCCGCGAACCGCGCGGAGCGGGACGCTCGCGCCGCCGCTGAGGCGATCCGTTCGGCTGTTGTCGCCATGACGCGGACCCTCGATCTCGAAACCGTGCTCGGCGCTCTGCTCGAGCACCTCGGGCGTCTGGTTCCGTTCGACCGGGCGCGCGTCATGCTGCGGGAAGACAAATCTCTGTTGCGCGTGCGCGCCGTCGTGCGGGACGGTGGCCAGGCGGAATTCCTGCGCGACGCTCCCACATTCCAGGCCGGCGGCGACCCGGTGCTGCGCGAGCTGCTCGCCGGCGGCAAAGTCGTCGTCATTCCCGACACGCATTCCCATGCGGTATGGGGCCCGCGCATGCTGCCCGAGTTCGAGCACAGCTGGTTGGGCGTCCCGCTCGTCTCCGGAGGCCATTCGATCGGCTTCTACTCGATCTCCAGGAAAGAAGCCGGCTACTTCCGGGAGGAGCACGTGCGGCTGGCCGAAGCGCTTTCGGCGCCGGCGTCCATCGCCATCCAGAACGCGACGCTCTTCGAGGAGGTGCGGGCCCGCAGGAAGGGTTTGAAGACCCTGGCGCGCAAGCTCGTGGACATGCAGGAGAGCGAGCGGCGCGCCGTCTCGCGCGAGCTGCACGACGAGGCGGGGCAGGCCCTGACCTCGCTCAAGATCGGCCTGCGCCTGCTGGAGCGGACGTCGGGCGAAGCCGCGATCGTCTCGAGCACCGCGCGGCTGCAGGGCATCGTCGACGGCGTGCAGAAGGGCCTTCACCGGCTCGCGGTGAATCTGCGTCCCCCGAGCCTCGACCACGTCGGACTCGTCGCCGCGCTCGGCCAGCTCGTCGAGAGCCTGTCCGGATCGAGCGGCGTCCATATCGAGTTCGCGACACTCGGTCTGGACGGCGGCCGGCTCCCCTCGCGCATGGAGACCGATTTCTACCGCATCGCCCAGGAGGCGGTCACCAATGCCGTGCGCCACTCGGGGGCCAAACAGGTCGACATCGTGCTCGAGCGCCGGGACGGCCGGCTGCGGCTGCTCGTGGAGGACGACGGCTGCGGCTTCGATCCGGTCGTCGCGGAGCGAGGCGGGCGCCTCGGCCTCCTCGGCATGCGCGAGCGCGCCGAGACCCTGGGGGGAACGCTGCTCGTCGAGAGCGGCGCGGGGAGCGGAACGACGGTGGTCGCGGACGCGCCCGATGGCCGTTAAGATCCTGATCGCCGACGACCACGGGGTGCTGCGCGCGGGCCTGCGCGCGCTGCTCTCCGCCGAGCCCGGGTTCAACGTGGTCGCGGAGGCGTCGTCGGGGGAAGAGGCGCTGAGGATCGCCGTCGAACGCCATCCGGATATCGTCCTGCTGGATCTCTCGATGACCGGAGCCAACGGCATCGAGACGACGAAGATGATCAAGCAGAAGCTCCCCGCGACGCGCGTGCTCATCCTGACGATGCACGAAGAGGGGGCGCTGTTGCGGGAGGCGATCCGGGCCGGCGCCTCCGGCTACATCATCAAGCGCGCGGCCGAATCCGAGCTGGTCGGCGCCATCCATGCGGTCGAGCGGGGCGAGCTCTACGTGCACCCGGCGATGACGCGCGCCCTGTTCCAGGATCAAGCGGGCAAGGCCGCTTCTCGGCGTGGCGAGCCTGCCGCGTTGACGCGCCGCGAGACCGACATCGCGCGGCTGCTGGCGCTCGGCTACACGAACCGGCAGATCGCCGACGAGCTGGGTCTCTCCGTACGAACCGCGGAGACACACCGCGCCAACATCATGGGGAAGCTCGGCTTCAAGAGCCGCGTCGAGCTCGTCCGCTGGGCTGCCCGGCAGCGCCTGATCGAGTGACGCGCCCCGCCGCCGGCGCCGTCCCGGCCTCTCGGTAGTTTTCCCCCAGCAGGCATCCCTTCCGTCTCCGCGGTTTCCACGCAGAAAAAAAAGTTCCGCCTCCGCTCTTTCCACGGTTGTGGGCTCTCCCGGGGCGGCTCATCGTGCACGCGAAAAAGGAGGAGTGCACCATGAATGCCCGGACATTCTCGAAGCCAATTCGCTGGTTACTGGTGATTGGGACTCTTCTCTGGGGAGCCCAACAGAGCATCTACGCACAGGGGAATCCCGCTCCACCCGACCAGACCAAGAAGAGCGGTCGCACGACCCGGGCCCAGAAAGAGGCCGCGAGGCAGCGCCTGGGCAATCAGACGATCGGCGTGACCAAGAAGTTCGCCGGACTGGATCCGGCGCACGCCCGGTACAGCCCGCTGTCCTCGGGGCTGGCCGGGGCGGCGACAATGAGAACGGGACCGCCCCGTCCGGGAAGCTCCCTGGCACCGCCCGACTATTTCGGTGCCGCGAACTGGGCGCTCAGCCCGCTGCCGACCTTCAGCTCGGGACCGATCCGGGGCATCACCGTGACGAGCGGAGGCGGCGGTTATCAGAATCCGGTCGTTGACATCACCGACCCAACCGGGACGGACGCCCATGCGTTTGCGACGGCGGTCGCCGGCGTCATCGTCTCCATCACCGTGGATGTTCCGGGCGTCGGGTACAGCGCGCCGGACGTCACCATCTCGGACCCCAACGGCATTTCCGCCGGGGCCACGGCTTTCGTTTCGGCCTTCGGCACCGTGACCGGAGGCATGCGCAAGTTCGTGGACACGCTGCCGGGCCTGGCGCCGAACAACCTCGGAAACTACATTCCTCTTGCCGTCCCGGATAGCTCGTTGTTCTCGGGCAGCGACTTCTACAGAATCGGCCTGAGGGAGTACACCCATAAGTTCCATTCAGACCTGTGCAAGGACGCCTTGGGGGCCCCGACGACATGCACCCCCACCGCCGAGACTCTGGGCAGCAACGTGCGAGGCTACTACGATCTCAACAACCCGGGCGATACGGCGAACCACTACCTGGGACCTCTGATTCTCGCGACGAGGAACAGACCCGTTCGCGTCCTCTTCCAGAACAACATCACCACCGACCTGAACATCCCTGTGGACACCACCTACATGGGTGCGGGGTTGGTGGACGACGGAGTCAATATGTTCTCTTTCCTCGCAGAAGCGCGCCACCCTCCATCTCCATGGCGGTTTCACGCCATGGATCAGCGACGGAACGACAATGCAGTGGATCACGCCCTCGGGAGCAGATGGCCAGCCGAGCGCCCTGGGCTTCGCGAAGGGCCTGAGCTTCCAGGACGTGCCCGACATGGTCCCCCCGGGCTGCGCAACCCTGCTCGGGCAGTGCGTGAACCCGGCTCCCAGCCTCACGGACGGTCTGGCGACCTTCTACTGGACCAACCAGCAGAGCGGGCGCTTGATGTTCTATCACGACCACGCCTATGGCATTACCCGGCTGAACGTCTACGACGGCGAGGCCGCGGGTTACCTGCTGGTTGACCCTGTGCAGGAGAGCGGGCTTCTCGCCGCGACCGTGCCCGGCACGATCGTGACCGATCCCGCGAACGGGGCCATTCTCTCGGCCGACCTGGGGCACCTTTTTCCCCTGGTCATCCAGGACAAGACATTCGTCCCCGACAACGGTGCCGTGGGTGGCCAACTGGCCGCCCAGGACAACACCTGGGACGCGGGCTTGTTCGGGGGCTTCGGCAGTCTCTGGTTCCCCCACGTCTACATGCCGAACCAGAACCCGGCAGACCTGTCCGGCAACAGCGCCTACGGCCGATGGGACTACGGTCCGTGGTTCTGGCCCAACCAGGATCCCAGCACGTTCGTGCCCGAGGGGAGGCCCTATCGGTGCACGAGCCCGGCCTTTCTGGGGGTCAGGCTGACCTGCCCGGGGACGCCCAATCCTTCCGGCACTCCGGAAGGCTTCATGGACACCCCGGTGGTCAATGGAACCGCGTATCCCAAGCTGGAGGTCAAGCAGGCCGCCTATCGGTTCCAGACCCTCTCCGCGGGCAATGACCGCGCCTGGAACCTGCAGGTCTACTATGCGGTGGACAAGAACGGCGTCGTCTGCAAGCCCCCGAATACGTTCGATGCGGCGACCTGCACGGAAGTCTCGATGGTCCCCGCCATCCCGCATGGGACGCACACGATCCCGCGGCTGTGCACGATCGCCACGTACGCTCCGCCGGCCGGAGGCCTCGTCATCGGCGATCTCTCACTCGGGCCATCGGGCCTCCCGCCGAACTGCTGGCCGACCAGCTGGCCCACGGACGCCAGGGATGGCGGAGTGCCGGATCCGCTCACGGCGGGGCCGGCGATCATCCAGATCGGCGCCGAAGGCGGCTTGCTGCCGAAGGCGGCGGTGATTCCGTCGTCGCCGATCAGCTATGACTACAATCGCCGGACCATCACGGTCCTGAACATCCTGAACCACGGGCTCCTGCTGGGTCCCGCGGAGCGGGCGGACATCGTCATCGACTTCACGAACGTCCCGGACCAGTCCGTCCTCATTCTCTACAACGACGCGCCCGCGCCGGTGCCGGCGTTCGACTCGCGCACCGACTACTACACGGGTGACTTCGATCAGACCGACTCGGGCGGCGCGCCCTCCACGCAGCCGGGCTACGGCCCCAACACCCGGACCCTCATGCAGATCAAAGTCAACGGGCCGACAGACAACCTCGTGCCCTTCAGCATCGGCACGCTCCAGGCCGCGCTGGCGGACAACGGGCCGGCGCCGGGGATCTTCTCCCAGACGCAGGACAGGATCATCGTTCCGGAGCTCGACTACCCGGCCTCGAACGGCCACTGCAACGCCGACGACCTCGCCGCGGCAGTCTGCCCGACTTACGTCCGGATCTTCGAGTTCAACACGACCTTCAATGACCAGAACCTCCAACCCACCTCGACTCTCCACGCGCTCCTGCCGAAGACCATCCAGGAGCTCTTCACGCTCGACTATGGACGGATGAATGCCACGCTCGGAGTCGAGCTGCCGTTCACGAACTTCCTGACGCAGACGACGATCCCGTACTTCTACATCGATCCGCCCACCGAGATCTTCAAGGACAACGAGACCCAGCTCTGGAAGATCACGCACAACGGCGTGGACACGCATTTCATCCACTTCCACCTCTTCACCGTTCAGGTGATCAACCGGGTGGGCTGGGACGGCTCGATCAAACCGCCGGACGCCAACGAGATCGGCTGGAAAGACACCGTCCGGATGAATCCGCTGGAAGACATCGTCGTCGCCATCAAGCCGGGGACGCCGAGTGTTCCCGCGGGCATGAACATCCCCAACAGCACCCGGCGGCTCGACGTGACGATGCCGGAGGGCGTTTCGAACGCCAATCAATTCACCAACATCGACCCGACCAACCAGCCGGCCGCTGTCACGAACGACACGATCAACTTCGGCTGGGAATACGTGTGGCACTGCCACATCCTTGGCCATGAAGAGAACGACATGATGCGCGCGATGATCCTGGCGGTCGCGCCGCCCGCCCCGGGCCCGTTCACCGCGACACTCGCCGCGCAGACGGGACCGGTCAACCTGGCCTGGACCGAGGCCCCGGGCAATTTCACCGGGTTCAACATCCAGCGGTCCACCGATCCCACGTTCCCGGTGGCCCTGACGTCGAACTTCAGTCTTGGACAGGCCTTCAGTTCCTACACCGACACTTTCGCGGTCGTGGACGGCACGCCTTATTACTACCGGGTCGCGGCCAACAACGTCGTCGGCTACACGAAGGCGTACGCCGCTCCGGCGGCCGGTTACCCCAGCGTGAACGCCCAGTCCCCGTTTGCCACGGCAAGCGCGACGGCGGCGCCAAGAGCACCCTCGCTCCTGAAAGCCACCGTGTTCTCCGGTCCCACGCGCGTCAGCCTCACCTGGAAGAACAACACGGCGAGCGCCTCGGCGAAGGTGCGGATCCTGCGGGCGGTCGGTGTCGGGTGCCCAACTTACTCGGCCCTCCCCGATCTCCCTGCCGGAACGGCCGCCTTCATGGACACAACCGCTCCGGACAGCACCACGATCTGCTATCAGGTGTTTTCGGTCGCGATTCCCGTGGGATTCCCGCAAGTTCTCAGCCTGGGATCGAACATCGTCTCGCTGACGACCCCGTTTGCGCCGCCGACGAGCGTAACGGCCGCGATGCCGGCAGATGCTCCGCTCCGCGTGGTCTTGAACTGGGTCAACCAGTCCGTGACCGCAACGGGATTCGCCATTCAGAGGGCAACGAACTCCACCTTCACGTCAAACCTGACCAATTTCACAACGGTCGGGATCCCGACGACTTATACCGACGCGACAGTGGCGGCAAACAACACGTACTACTACAGGGTCGCCTCCACGAACGGGGCCGTCTCCTCCGCGTGGTCCACGACGGCGCAGGTCTCCACATCGAGGCCTTCGACGCCGACCAACCTCGTCGCGGCGGGCGGCTCGCCCTCCCCCGCGACCGCGAGCGTGACGCTCACGTGGTCGGAAAGCGCCAGCGCTGTCGTCGGAGGGTACCTCGTCGACAGAGCAACGAACAGCACCTTCACCGCCAATCTGGTCACAACCCAGGTGACGGGGAACATCAAGACCCTCCTCGTCAACACGGGGATCAGCCATGGCACCAGGTACTACTTCAGGGTGCGGGCCTTCAACGCGGCCGGCAGCTCCTCGAACTCCAGCTCCGTCAACCTCATCGTTCCCTAGCTGACTCGTCGCGCTCTTCTCGGGGAGGGGGGATTTCCCCCCTCCCCTTTTCCCAAAGCGGTGGCGGTGGCAGCGGGGCCGGTGGCCGGGCTCGCCGACACGGAGGGAGGCTCCGGTGCTCGAGACCTGGAAGACGCGGGCCTCCAACACGCGAACAGAGCCTCTTGAATCTCACGCGGGGATGAGCCGATCCGCCAGATTCGAATTGGGTTTTCAGGACGGCGTCAGGGAGGACACCTGAAATGCTTCACGACTTCGAGTTGTCCGATATCTCACTTCTCAGTCATTTGAAGGCGTTCTCGAGAAACTCCCTCGGCAGGGCCCGCCAGCTCACGTTGAACAGGGTCGCGGCTCTCCAACCGTCCGCTGTCGAGCAGAGGAAGGTGTCGGAGCAGCCGGAGAGCGGTCCGCCGGAGATCCTCGTCAACAACACGAGATATCTGGGTGCTTCGACGAGCGGCTGCGGCGACATTGTGCCGATCGCGACCGCCCGCGGCGCGGCGCCCGACTCCGACGAGCCCGTGGCCAGGGGCACCGAGGTGTGGGAGATCGTCAACCTGACCGGCGCTTTCTATCCGATGCGTCCGCGGTTTCTGGAGTGCCAGCTCATCAATCGGCAGGGCTTCAATACCGACAGCTACAACGCGGCGTACATGGAGGCGTTCCCGACCAGGGCGTTCGAGCCCGGGTTCGGGCCGCCGCTCGATTACAGGGCTGCAAACAACCGGCTTTCGGGCGGAAAAGAGGGAGGAAACCCGGACGTCACGCCGTACCTGGAGGGGTCCGTCCAACCTCCGCTGACGAGCGAGGCGGGCTGGAGAGACACCGTCCAGATCTTCGCCGGCATGGTGACCCGCATCGTGGTCCGACCGGCGCCGGCCGGCCTGCGGGCGGCTTCAACGGCCGTGCCGATGCAGAACGGAAAGCTCGTCGAGGAGCTGTGCGCCAGCCGACAACGATTGAAAGCGCACTGGCGCAGACTCGCCGGCCTTCCGGAGGAGGAGCGGCCCGCGGTCGCGCGCGAGCTGCTTGCCGAGGCGGGGCAGGCGCTCATGGGCCTGCACCTGCTCGGGCGCGAGTCGCACTGCGCGGCGGTCACGACGTGCGCAGCGGAACTGCGGCGCACCGCGAAAGAGGCGCAGGAATGCCTCCGCCGTCTGGGAGTGAAGTGAACGACTCGGCCTGGCGGAGATCGTCCGCTTGTATGCGTACTTTCTACGAAGAAACAGAGGCTCCTCGTCTCCGCGCTTTCCACGATTGTTTCGCCGCGGCGTCCGGCACACAGTCGGCGGCCCGGGATCCCATTCCTCAGACCCATGTTCTGAGACAGGAGAAAAGAAAAGGAGGAGAGGAGTCATGCTGACAAGGAGACTGCTCTTGAAGACGGGTGCCGTCGGCGGCGCGGCGCTGGCCTTGCCCTGGAAGTTCCTCGTCCGCAGCGCCTATGCCTTCGATCAGAGCACGGGGATCCCGCTGTTCGGGACGACGCTGCGGGGCATCTCCACGATTCCGGTCGCCGCGCCCGACCTGACGCCGGCGCCCGTGACAGGCGTGACCCACTATACGATCGGCATCAGCCAGTTCACGGACCAGATCGTGCCGGCCTCGTCGCACCTGGGCCCGACGACCCTGTGGGGCTACCAACCGGCCAGGAAGCTGACCGGCAGCGCCCAGAAGCACCTCGGCGGGATCATCGTGGGGCAGAAGGGACATCCGATCCAGATCACGTTCCGAAACAACCTGCCGACAGTCAGGCAATCGTGGGGCCAGATCCATCCTCTCCCCGTGGACCTCACCGTCATGGGCGCGGACGGGCCGCAGAACCGCGTCGCGACGCACCTGCACGGAGGCCTGGTTCCGTGGATCAGCGACGGCGGCCCGTTCGGCTGGTGGGACCCGCTCGGCAACCGCGGCGAGAGCTTCCGCAACAACATCCTGAACCCGACTGCCGCGGCGAATGAGGCCGAGTTCTATTACCCCTTGAACCAGAGCGCCCGGTTCGAGTGGTATCACGACCACGCCTTCGGCATCACACGGTTGAACGCCTACGCCGGCATCGCCTCCGGCCTCATCATCCGCGACTCCTTCGAGCACGGCCTGATCGGCCAGGGCCTGCCCGACTACATCGAGGCCGGCGGCAACGAGATCCCGCTCGTATTCCAGGACAAGGTCTTCGTGGGGAGCAACATCCTCGGGTCCGATCCGACCTGGACGGGCGCCACGTCCCCCGGCAGCCTCTGGTATCCCCACACCTACGAGCCGGATCGCTGGGAGCTGGAACCGGGCCACCCGGCGCTGCCCGATCCATCCTGCGTCCCCGAGTTCTTCGCCGACACCATGCTGGTCAACGGCACGGCCTTCCCGCAGGTCACCGTCGAGGCGCGCCGCTACCGCCTGCGGCTCCTGAACGCGTGCAACGCCCGGTTCTTGAACCTGCAGCTCTACGTGGATGACGGCAGCAGGAACGGGATCACGCTGAATCACAAGGGCAAGCCGCGCAATCTGGATTTCGTGAACGCCGCCACCGGAGACTCGTCCTTCCTCCAGATCGGCACCGAAGGGGGTTTTCTGCCGCATCCGGTCAAGGTCCCTTGCAACGTTCCGATCGTCGTTCCGGAGGAGGACGCGAACGGGTCGGTCGATCCGTCGAAGGTCGTCAAGTCGCTTCTCGTGGCGCCCGCGGAGCGGCCCGACCTCATCGTGGACTTCCGGCACTATGCCGGGCGCAGCGTGATCCTCTACAACGACGCGCCCGCCCCGTTCCCCATGGGAGACGACCGGTACGATTACTTCCCGGGGTTCAACGTCGGCTCGGGTGTTGACGGTGTCGGCAATCCGGTCAACGGGACCACGAGTGACGGCTTCGGCCCCAACTCCCGGGTCCTCATGCGCTTCAACGTGGTCGCGCGAACGGGCGCCGCGGACAAGGATCTGCGCATCGACACGGACACCAACCTGAAGCCCGGCCTCGACCCGTTCCTGGTCCCGGTTGGCGTCACCGAACCGCCTCATGGAATCCGCCGCCGCTTCCTGAGCCTGAATGAGGCCTTCGACGAATACGGGCGGCTCATCCAGATCCTCGGCAACGCAAGGCGCCCAACGGCGCGGCCTACATGGATGCTCCTTCGGAGGTCGTCCATGACGGCGACACGGAGGTGTGGGAGATCTACAACACGACCGGAGACACGCACCCGATGCATTTCCACCTGGTGAACGTCCAGGTCATCAACCGGCAGTTATTCAATGTGACCGCCTACCCCGCCCTGCACTTCACCGGCCCCGTCCTCCCACCCGACCCGAACGAGCGGGGGTGGAAGGAGACGGTGCAGATGTACCCCGGCACGGTCACCCGGGTCATCATGGCGTTCAACCTGCCGAGGATCGTCACCGCCGGCGGGACGAATTTGAAGACGCCTTCCAGCAAGCGAATGAAGAGATTCGGACTGAAGAATGCCAGCGAGTACGTGTGGCATTGCCACATCCTGGAGCACGAAGAGCACGACATGATGCGGCCGCTGGTGGTCCTCGGAGACCAGAACGACCAGGACGAGCAGTAGCCGATTCTCGGCCGGCATTGCATTCGGATCCACAGCCCCGGCGCTTCGGCGCCGGGGCAACCTGTAACAAATCGGGTTTCCACTTTGTCGGGCCGCAAATGATTCAAATTGCTCACGGGGCGCTCTGGAGTTTCGGCCATTCTTCGGCTGGTCCGCCCGGCGGGCGGAATCGAGAATCTCAAGGGAACTTATGACGTCGAGGCTTCGCGGTCTTGCCGTGTTGGGTTCGCTCGTCCTGGCGTTCTTCGGAACAACGGGATGCGAAAGCCGAATCTCCGGGGCGGTCAAGACAGGCGCGGCCAGCTCGAAGGCGGCCGCGCGCTATGTCTGCCCGATGCATCCGGAACAGTCCTCGGACAAGCCGGGCGATTGCGCCGTTTGCGGCATGAAGCTCGTGGCCGCCGAGCAAGCCGGGATGGCCGAACCGGATCCCGCCGCGCCGTCCGGCCTCGCGGCCATACATGTCTCCGCGGAAGCGCAGAAACAGATGGGTCTGACCCTTGCGGCGGTCGAGCGGCACGAGGTTCACCGGGAGATCCGGACGCCCGCCCGGATCGTCGCGGACCAGTCGCGCGTCGTCCGGATGAGCTGCCCCGCCGACGGCTGGGTGGACAAGCTCTGGGTGAACGGAATCGGCGAGAAGATCCGGAAAGGGGATCGGATCCTCGAGCTTTACAGCGCCGACGGCCTCGTCACTTTCCGGCAGAACCTCGCGCTCCTGGGTCGCGAGGCCACCCCCGAAATCGCGCGCCACCGCCTGGAACGGTGGGGACTGGGCGAAGCACAGATAGACAAGCTGATGCAACCCGGCAGCAAGATCGACCAGTTCCTGATCCTGACGTCGCCGTTGGACGGCTTCGTGGCGGAAAAGACCGTGATGCTCGGGCAAAGACTGACGGCAGGAGAGTCCCTCATCGTCGTCGCGGACCTTTCCCGTGTCTGGGCCGAGATCGACCTCTTCGAGTCCGACATCCCCTGGGTGAAGGTCGGCATGACGGCGACGGTCACGTTCTCCTACTGGCCGGGGAAGGAATTCCGGGGACGGGTCACCGTCGTGAATCCCTTTCTCGATCGGGAGACGCGAACCCTCCGCGCCCGGCTCGAGATCGACAACCGGTTGCTGGAGCTGCGTCCCGAGATGTTCGGAACCGCCCACATGACCATCGGCCTCGGGGAGCGGCTCGTCGTGCCGGAGGCGGCCGTCATGAGGACCGGCGAGCGCGACTACGCCTTTCGCGCCGGCCAGGGTGACCGGATCGACCCGGTGGAATTGAAGCTCGGAACGAGGGCGGACGGGGCCTGGGAGGTCCTCTCGGGCCTGGAGAGCGGCGACCGGGTCGTCGCGTCGGCCAACTTCCTGGTCGATTCCGAATCGGCTCTCAAGTCCGCGTTGCAGGCCGTCTCGAGCCACTGACGGCCGGAGCGATCGAATCCATGGTCCCCCGCGTCATCCGCTTCTGCGCGGCCAACCGGCTGCTCGTGATCCTGGCCGTTGCCGGGGCGGTCGTGTACGCGGTCTTCCTGCTGCGGAAGATTCCCCTCGACGCCACGCCCGATCTCTCCGACACGCAGGTCATCGTCTACTCCCGCTGGGATCGGAGTCCCGACATCCTGGAGGACCAGGTCACGTATCCCATCGTGAATTCTCTCCTCGGCGTCCCGCGCGTCCGCGCGGTGCGGGGCTTCTCGGATTTCGGCTTTTCCTTCGTCTACGTCATCTTCCAGGATGGGACCGACATCTACTGGGCCCGGAGCCGGGTCCTGGAGTACCTCTCGGGATTCAGGGGAGTCTCCCGCCGGGCGTGAAGACCGAGCTCGGGCCGGACGCGACCGGCGTCGGCTGGGTCTTCCAGTACGCGCTCGTCGACCGGGCATCGAAGCACGACCTCGCGGAGCTGCGCTCGTACCAGGACTGGATCCTGCGGTTCGCGCTTCGCGGCGTTGCCGGCGTCGCGGACGTGGCATCGATCGGCGGGTTCGAGAAGCAGTACCAGGTGACCGTCGATCCCGTCCGGCTCAAGGCCTACAACCTGTCGGTCCTCGAGGTCTCGGAAGCCATCCGGAAGAGCAACAGCGAGGTGGGGGGACGCCTCCTGGAGTGGAGCGGCGCCGAGTACATGGTCCGCGGCCGGGGGTACGTCGCGAAGGCTTCCGACCTGGAGAAGGTCGTCATCAAGACCAACGATCGGGGCGTGCCCGTCCTGCTCAAGAACGTGGCGTCCGTGGACCTCGGACCTCAGATTCGCCGGGGCATCGCGGACTTGAACGGCAACGGCGAGGCGGTGGGCGGCATCGTCGTCATGCGTCACGGCGAGAACGCCCTGAACGTGATCGAGAGGGTGAAGACTCGCCTCGAGGAGATGAAGAAGTCTCTTCCGGAGGGGGTCGAGATCGTGACGACCTACGACCGCTCCGATCTCATCCACAAGTCGATCGCGAACCTCAAGGGGTCGCTCTGGGCCGAGCTCCTCATCGTCAGCGCGGTCATCCTGTTCTTCCTCTGGCATTTCCCGTCGGCGTTCGTTCCCATCGTCACGATTCCGGTCGCGGTCCTCCTCGCCTTCATCCCGATGTATTTCGCGGGGATCTCCTCGAACATCATGAGCCTCTCGGGGATCGCCATCTCCATCGGCATCCTCGTGGACGGCGCCATCGTGGAGATGGAAAACGCCTACAAGAAGCTGGAGAACTGGCAGGCCGAGGGGGGCAAGGGCGACTACCAGGAAGTCCGTCTGCAGGCCATGCTCGAGGTCGGACCGTCGGTCTTCTTTTCGCTCCTCGTCGTGGCGGTCTCCTTCCTCCCGGTCTTCGCGCTCGTCGACCAGGAGGGACGGCTCTTCCGGCCCCTGGCCGTGACGAAGACCCTGACGATGGCCATGGCGGCGCTCCTCGCGATCACTCTGGATCCCGCCATCCGGCTCCTCTTCACCCGGATGAAGCCGTTCGCGTTCCGCCCGCGGATTCTCTCGAGAGTCGCGAGCGTCCTGCTCGTCGGAAAGCACTACCCGGAGGAGCGGCACCCGGTCAGCCGCGTCCTGCACAGGATCTACGAGGGGCCGTGCCGCTGGGTGCTCCGGCATCCGCGCGCGGTCATCGCCGCGGCCGTCCTTCTCGTCGCAACATCGGTGCCGGTCTATTTCGCGCTCGGGCGCGAGTTCATGCCCCCGTTGAACGAGGGATCCATCCTCTACATGCCCACGACGATGCCGGGGATCTCCGTCACGGAGGCGCAGCGCCTCCTCGTGATGCAGGACAAGATCCTGAAGTCGTTCCCGGAAGTCGATATCGTCTTCGGGAAGGCGGGGCGGGCGGAGACCTCGACCGATCCCGCGCCCTTCTCCATGATGGAGACGACCGTTCTCCTGAAGCCGCATCAGGAGTGGCGCGGGAAGCCCCGCTGGTACTCCTCCTGGGCGCCCGGACCCGTCAAGGCCGTCCTCCGGACGATCTGGCCCGACCGGATCTCCTGGGACGAGCTCGTGGAAGAGATGGACCGCGCGATCCGGATTCCCGGCAACACGAACGCCTGGACGATGCCGATCAAGGGGCGCATCGACATGCTCTCCACGGGAGTCCGGACGCCCGTCGGAATCAAGGTTCTCGGCGCGGACGTGAAGGAGATCGAAAGGGTGGGCCAGGAGGTGGAAAAGGTCCTGAAGGCGGTCCCCGGGACTCGGAGCGCCTTCGCCGAGCGCGCCGCCGTCGGCCACTTCGTGGACTTCACTCCGGACCGGGACGCCCTGGCCCGCTTCGGTCTCACCGTGGAGGACGTCCAGTCGGTCATCCTCGCGGCCGTGGGAGGAGAGACGATCTCGAGCACCGTCGAAGGGCGCGCCCGCTACACCATCAACCTGCGCTACCCCCGCGACCTGAGGTCCGACATCGATCGGCTGGGGCGGATCCTCGTTTCCACGAAGGCCGGTTACCAGGTGCCGATCCGCGACGTGGCGGCCGTGACGTTGACATCCGGCCCGGCGATGCTCCGCAACGAGAGCGGGATGCTGGCGGCCTATGTCTTCGCCGACGTCGCCGGCCGCGACGTCGGCTCGTACGTCGAGGAGGCGAAGCGAGCCGTCGCGGCGGGGGTGAAGCTCCCGACGGGAACCTCGCTCCTCTGGAGCGGACAGTACGAGAACATCGTGCGCGTGAGGGAGCGGCTCAAGGCGATCGTGCCCGTCACGATCCTCCTGATATTCGTGCTGCTCTATGCCAACACGAAGTCGGCGGTGAAGTCGGCGATCGTCTTTCTCGCGGTCCCGTTCTCGCTGGTCGGCGCCGTCTGGCTGATGTGGGTCCTCGGCTACAACGTGTCGATCGCCGCATGGGTCGGGATGATCGCCCTGATGGGGCTGGACGCGGAAACGGGCGTCTTCATGCTCCTCTTCCTCGACCTCTCCTATGAAGACGCGAGAAGGAAGGGGCGCCTCGAGAATCTCGCCGACCTCGAGGAAGCCATCGTCTACGGGGCGGTGAAGCGGCTGCGGCCGAAGCTCATGACCGTGGCCACGGCGTTTCTGGGGCTGATGCCCATCATGTGGTCCACCGGCGCGGGCGCCGATCTCATGAAGCGCATCGCCGCTCCGATGGTCGGCGGCCTCTTCACCTCGTTCCTGCTGGAGCTGCTCGTTTATCCTCCGGTGTACCTTCTCTGGCGCAAGCGGCGGCTGCCCGCGGCGACCGCGTGGCAGGAAGCGCGCGTCGGACGGGCGCGGACCTGGCGACGATTCGACCAGCGGGGAATCGAGGGCTGAGAGTCTCGGCGATCGAGATCAACTTTGGCGGTCTGACGAAGGCCGCGACCAGAAAGGAAGGGCGCAATGCTCGGGTTTCAAAGGCTTCGGACACCGGTGGGATGGCTGGCGATGATGGCGGTCGCGGCGGGTCTCTTTGCCTCGCAGGCTGACAAGAGCGGTCCCGCGCTCAAGGACGAAAAGCAGAAGAGCAGTTACGCGCTCGGAATGGATCTGGGAAACCAGCTCCGGAAACTGGGGCTCGATGTGGACCCGACCGTGTTCGGCCGGGGGCTCGCCGACGCCCTGGCCGGGAAGAAGACACTCCTGACCGAGGAGGAGGCCCGCGTCGCCGTCACCGCCCTGCAGACGGAAATGAAGCGGAAGCAGGCGGAGATGCGGCGAATGGGAGTCGAGGACAGCAAGAAGGCGGGCGAAGCCTTCCTGGCCGAGAACAAGAAGAGGGAAGGCGTGGTGACGCTGCCGAGCGGATTGCAGTACAGGATCGTCAAGGCCGGCGACGGCAAGAAGCCCACGATCGAGGACACCGTCGTCTGCCAGTATCGGGGGACTCTCATCGACGGAACGGAATTCGACAGTTCCTATAAACGGAACCAGCCGGCGACGTTCCCGGTCAAGGGCGTCATCAAGGGGTGGACCGAGGCCCTTCAGCTCATGCCGGTCGGCTCGAAGTGGCAGCTCTTCATTCCGCCGAGCCTGGCGTACGGAGAGGCCGGCTCGGGAAGTGCCATCGGGCCCAACACAACGCTCCTCTTCGAGATCGAGCTCCTCTCGGTGAAGTGACCGGAGCGGACTGAGGGGAACGCGATCAGGGCGCGAGGCGCCACGGGATCGTGCGGGGGACACGAAGGCGGGCGGCATTGACCGTGACGGCGATGTTGTCCACGAGAAAGCCGAGGGCGGCCAGCGGCGCGGGCGGGATCTTGATCTCCACCAGGTTGAACGTCCGGCTGCCGGAACCGAAGGACAGCGTGCCCATCGGCATCGTATCGCCGGCGTAGGCCCCGTGCGCGGTCGCCGATCCCACCGCGGGCGTTCCGGTGGAATCCTCATAGGCCGTCAGCTGGATGGTCGTGGGCGTTTCATTCTGTTGAAAGTCGGTCGTGGCGAACGTGAACGTGATGCTGTCCAGCTGTTTGTCGAAGGCGATCTGCAGAATTCCCTCGGTCGTGTTCGGGTACAGGTAGTTGCCGGAAAACCGGGACAGGTTGAAGTGCGTGCTCGCGTCGCTCTGGGCCGAGAAGGTTCCCGTGAAGTGCGCCGTGACGCCGCCGGAGGCTTGATCCAAAGGCAAGCTCTGACCCGTCCGGAGGGGCGGCGCGCCGGTGTCGAAATCGAAGGTCACGGCCTGGCTCACGGCGGATCTCGCCGTCAGGGCGAGCGCCAGCGCGCAAACCGCCGTCGCGGCCGCCGTTCCCCTCATCGGTTCGCAACCGCTTTGAGGATGACGCCGGCGTAGCCGACGACGGAGGAGGTGTCGCCCGTCTCGTCGCCGCTGTCGCGGCGGGCGACGACAACGGCCTGCGAAACGCCCGCCCGCCGCGCGGCGAAGAGGAGCGCGGTCGCCGGCAGGAAACCGCACATCGAGATCCCCTCCGAGAGGACGGTCGTGAAGAGGCCCTCGGGATCGAGCGCCTCGATCCGGGCGAGCGCCCGCTCGTCCTTGCTTCTGCCGACCGCGCGCGGCTCATAGTGGTTCATGTCGGAGGAGGCGAGCAGAAGAGGCGGCTCGGCTTCCTCCGAGCGGATCGTGGCGAGAGCCTCGCCGACTTCGCGGCAGAGGTCGAGGTCGTGCGCCCCGAGGCAGACCGGCACGATCTGGACGTCGGGTCGCAGGACCTGGAGGAAGGGGAGCTGGACCTCGAGCGAATGCTCGCGGGCATGCGCCGCCGCGTCGCGCTCGAGCGAGGGGGCGAGCTCCAGGAGCCGGCGCGACAGGCGGTCGTTCACCGCGACGTCGCCGAGAGGCGTCTGCCAGGCCTCCGAAGGCTCGAGCGAAGCCGGAGCGCCCCGGCCGGTGTGATTGGGGCAGAGAATCACAACGGAGAGAGGGATCGTGACGCGCGCGTAGACGGCGGCAGCGACCGGCCCCGAATAGATGTAACCCGCATGCGGCACGATGGCTCCAAACGCCGCGCGCGGAGGGGACGACGATTCCCTTCGCGCCGTGTCGAGATGCGAGCGGACGTCCCCTTGCAGACGCTCCGGACGACCCTCGTAGAACATCCCGGCGACAGCCGGAGGTCGAATCGTCATCGAAACTCAGATTACTCCACTCCAAACCGCCGCCCCGTTCATTTCAGTGGGAAACGGAGGTTCAATTCGGAAATGGTGTGAATGGATCACATTTCGGTCCGGCCGTCCGAATGTCTCAAGGAACAGAGACAATCATGGCTTCCAGCGCCGCTTCGAGCTCTTGTCCCGAATTTCGGCTGAGGATTTCCTCCGATGATCTGCGTGGTTTCTACGGAGAAGGGCGCCGCCCCTCTCCGCGCTTTCTACTCTTGTGACATCCCCTGAGCCGGTCCAAATTGCGTTCCGAACTTCGATC
Source organism: uncultured Acidobacteriota bacterium (assembly GCA_963782815.1). Classification (GTDB taxonomy): domain Bacteria; phylum Acidobacteriota; class Thermoanaerobaculia; order UBA5066; family Gp7-AA6; genus JAWOLE01. The sequence continues at coordinate 186,151 of CAWALG010000006.1, forward strand.
GCCGATGCAGGCGGACTTGTAAGAGATCGACAACATGAAGTGGAGACACCATGCGTAGGATGCTGCGGACTTCGGCGGCCCGTGTCCTTCTTGCCTTGTTGGTGGTCTCCGCCGGCGCGGCGGCCGTCTGGAGCGGGACGCTCTCGTCACAAGTCGAAGGGATTCCGTGGCAAGGGGCGCCGGGGATAACGCAGACGGTTGCGGAGATCATGGAGCGGGAGAGGCGCGCTCCGTTCGTCTACACGGGAGAGCCTCGGGAGACGAAGCCGGAGCGTGACCGGAGGATCTTGAAGAGCCAGCAGGACAAGAACGCGCTGGCGGTGCCGCAGTGGCCGCCGGCGGAGACCTTCCCCCAGCCTCACGGCGCCCCTGTTCCCGCAGACGGTCGGAACGAGCTTCCTGGGCGCTCAGGTCTCCGAATCCGGGTTCATCCCGCCCGACAGCATGGGCGCCGTTGGTCCGACTCAGGTCCTCGTCTATGTCAACGGCCGCATCAAGGTCTTCGACAAGACGGGAGTCCTGGGCGCTCTCAACGTGACGACCGACACGTTCTTCGACACCGTGCGCAACGGCTTCGGCACGACCGACCCGCACGTCCGTTACGACAGGCTTTCGGGCCGCTGGTTCCTGACGATGATCAATGTGGAGACCGCCAACAGCAACAGGGTGTTGATCGCGGTCAGCTCCGGCTCGACGATCACGGACACGACGAGCTTCACGTTCTTCCAGTTCCAGAACGATCTGGTGGGCGTGACGCCCAATGTGGACACGGGCAATTTCGCCGACTACGACACGCTCGGCGTTGACGCGAACGCCCTGTACGTCGGCGTCAACATGTTCCTCAACGTCGCCGACACGTTTTCCTATGGCACAACCGGATTCGTGATCCGGAAGTCGGACTTGCTGGTCGGCACGCTGACGGTCACAGCCTTTCGTCAGATGGTCACTTGCAGCCCGACCGCCGGGACTTGCGGGACCGGGCCGTTGACGCCGCAGGGCGTGGACAACGACGATCCGAGCGCGGCGGAGGGCTACTTCATCGGCGTGGACGGGGCTCTCTTTGAAAGCTGATCGTGCGCCGGATCTCGAACCCCGGGGGGACTCCCTCGATTTCGACCAACCTCGTCGTCGCCGGGACGATCCCCACGACCACGTTCCCGATGAGCCAGCCCGCGCTGGGATCGACCCGTCTCCTCGACGCCCTGGATGACCGTCTCTTCGCGGCGGCCATGCACAAGAACAAGACGACGGGGTCAGCACTCTCTGGACGGCCCACAACATCCAGGTGGATGCGACCGGCGTCGCCAACGACTTCGGAGGGCGCAACGGGTCCCGCTGGTACGAGATCCGGACCATGACGACGACGCCGACGCTCAACCAGGCGGGGACGCTCTTCGACTCGGCCGCCAGCAACCCCCTGGGCTTCTGGATTCCGAGCGTGGCGATGTCGGGGCAGGGGCACATGGCCCTGGGCAGCAGCCGCGCCGGGAATCGTCAACCGGGCCGAGATCGCGGTCGCCGGGCGGCTCACGGGGGATACTCTGGGCACGATCCAGGCCCCGACGCTCGCGCAGACGAGCACGACGGCCTACAACTTCGGGGCGCCCAATCCCCAGCGGTGGGGCGACTACTCCCAGGTCGTGGTGGATCCCAACGACGACATGACGATGTGGACCTTCCAGGAGTACTGCAACGCGACGAACTCCTGGGGCCTTCGCGCCATCCAGCTGATCGCGCCTCCTCCGGCGACGCCCGCGAGCGCTTCGCCGTCGAGCCTGGCCCAGGGCGCGACGGGTGACGTGATCGTGACGGGCACGTCGGTGAGCGGTTCTGGCTTCTTCGATCCCGGCGCGGCCTATCCCAACCGCCTCGCCTTCGCCGTCAACGGCGGGGACGTGACGGTCAACAGCGTCACGTACACGGATCCCACGCACGCAACCCTGAACCTGACGGTGGCGCCGGTCGCCGCGACCGGCGCCCGAACGATCACGGCGACGAACCCGGACGGCCAGACCGCGACGAGCGCCGCGGCAATCTTCACGATCACCGTCTCGGGAGGTCCGACGAACACTCCGACCAATACTCCGACCGAACACTCCGACGAACACCCCGACAAGCACGCCCACGAATACCCCGACGAACACGCCGACCAACACCCCGACGAGTACGCCGACGAACACGCCGACGAACACGCCGACGAACACTCCGACGCCGACGAACACGCCGACGCAGACGCCCACGAACACTCCGACCAACACGCCGACGAATACCGCCGACCAATCACGCCGACGAACACGCCGACGAGCACACCGACGAACACGCCGACGAACACGCCGACGAACACGCCGACGAACACGCCGACGCCGACCAACACTCCGACCAGCACGCCCACGAACACGCCGACCAACACGCCGACGAATACGCCGACGAACACACCGACGCAGACTCCGACGAACACGCCGACGAACACGCCGACGAACACGCCGACTCAGACCCCGACGAACACGCCGACGAACACGACGCGACGAACACGCCGACTCAGACTCCGACGAACACGCCGACCGCACACCGCCGAACGAACACGCCGACCAACACCCCGACGAATACGCCGACGAACACGCCGACGAATACGCCGACGAACACGCCGACGAACACTCCGACGCCGACGAACACGCCGACTCAGACCGCCACCAACACGCCGACGAACACGCCGACGAACACGCCGCACGAACACGCCCACGAACACCCCAACGAATACGCCGACCAACACGCCGACGAATACGCCGACGAACACGCCGACGAATACGCCGACGAATACGCCGACGAACACTCCGACGCCGACGAACACGCCGACTCAGACTGCCACGAACACGCCGACCAACACGCCGACGAATACGCCGACGAACACGCCGACGAACACCGCGACCAACACGCCGACGAACACGCCGACGCAACACGCCGACGAATACCCCGACAAACACCGCCGACGAACACTCCGACTAACACGCCCACGAACACGCCGACCAATACGCCGACGAACACTCCGACGGCGACGAACACGCCGACCAGACTCCCACGAACACGCCGACCAACACGCCGACGAACACGCCGACGAACACGCCGACCAACACGCCGACGAACACGCCGACGAACACGCCGACGAACACGCCGACGAACACTCCGACGAACACGCCGACGAACACCCCGACGAACACGCCGACGAACACGCCGACGAACACGCCCGACCGAACACTCCGACGAACACGCCGACGCAGACGCCCGACGAACACCCCGACGCCGACATACGCCGACGAACACGCCGACGAGCACGCCGACGAACTACGCCGACGAACACGCCGACGAATACCCCGACCAACACGCCGACGAACACGCCGACGCAACACGCCGACCATCACGCCGACGAACACCCCGACTCGGACGCCGACCAACACGCCGACGCGCGACGCCGACGATCACGCCGAGCAGCACGCCGACGAACACGCCGACTCCGTCGGGGGCGATCACCCTGAACGGCCTGAGCCCCGCCCATGTCTGGCTGGGCCTCAAGAACGGCGGACGATCAGGGCACTCAGTACGATCTCCAGGTGGAGGTGCTCCGCAATGGCGCGCCGGTGGCCTCGGGGCTCAAGCGCTGCACGATGGGGCTGACGAGGCAATCCGAGCCGTGCGATCGAGGCGGTGATCCCGTTCGATCCCTTCGCTCCGGTTCCGCTCGCCGCCGACGATGTCCTGTCGCTGAGGCTCTCGACCCGGATCGGCACCAACGCGAACGGGACCAAGTGCGCCGGCCACAGCAGCGCGGTTGGCCTCCGGCTCCTACGATGACGCGACGGTCCGGCCACTCGAGGTTCGACGCGACGATCGGGTCCAGTCCGAGCAGGAACCTGTATCTCCACTCGGACGGCAGTCCCTGCCCGGGCGGAGACAGCGACAGTCCGGGAGTCACGACGCGGTTCCTGAACGCGACCCCGCCGACGGCTCGAATCCCCGGTGCAAGGACTCGGCCTCGTCAACTTCGCGGGCGGGAATCCCTTCTCGCTGGTCGGCGACCTGGAGCCTGGCTCCGCCGCCGTAGGCTCCAGCGGCGGCCGGCGAGATTCCGCGCCGGGCGGGTTCTTCGGCCTCACGGCCTCAGAGCCTGCTCTGAGCGAAGCAAGGGATGACGGCGCGCGTGCGGCGCGCCGTCAGTTGACCAGGATCGTCGCCTCGGCGCTGATGCCGGCGACCGTGGCCTTGATCGTCGCGGTGCCCGCGGCGATCCCCGAGGCGATGCCGCCGCCGTCCACCGTCGCCACCTTGTCGTCCGAGGAGCGAAAAACGGCCGCGGATCCCTCGTAGGTCTTGCCGTCCGGACCGTAGGCGACGACCTCGAAGTGCTGCGAGTCGCCGATCCGCACGAGCGCCGTCGCCGGGCGGACTTCCAGGCGGCTGATGTCGCCGACGACGATCGTGATCTCGGACGCGCCCTGGAGATCGCCGGCCCTGGCGATGATCGTCGTGGTTCCCGGCTGGACGGCGGTCACGGTCCCGTCCTGGGAGATGGTCGCGGTCGCGGGCCTCGCCGAGCTCCACGTCACCGGCCAGGAAACGGGCGTCCCCTTGGAGTTCTTGAGAGTGGCGGAAAGGACCATCGTCGTGCCGACGGGGCCCACGAGGCGCGCCGAAGCCGGCGCGATCTCGATCGCCTTCAGGTCCACGACCTCGACGGGCACTTCGGTCGACAGCTTTTCGAAGCTGGCCGTGACGACGCTCCGGCCGGCGCTCTTGGCCTGGAGACGGCCCGTCGAGTCCACCGTCACGACGTCGCTCTTGGAGGAGGACCACTGGAGGCTGCCCGACTGCAGCGGGCGGCCCTTCTTGTCGACCAGGCGGCCGGTCAGCCGCTGACTCCGGTCGAGTCCGAAGATCCTCACCGGCCGCGGGGAGACCTCGATCGCCGCGGGCTTGCGTGAGCAGCCCACGGCCAGCGCCACAAACAGCGACATCCCCAGGGCCCATCGCGCTCTTGGCACCTTGTTCGAACCTCCAGGAAAAAGAAGAGTGCTCATCAGGATAGCAGGAGTCGGGGCCTCCGTCCCACTGGCCAACCGGACAGGCGCCTCCTACCGCCCCATCCATCGCAGGATCCGCCGCGCCCGCCGCGCCGCGCGTTGAGGATGCCGGACGGGGTCGTAGATCCGCGGAGACGGGATGATGGCCGCCATCGTCGCGGCTTCGAGGTCCGACAGGCCGGAGGCGGACTTCCCGAAGTACCGGCGCGCCGCGGCTTCGGCGCCGAAGGTGCGCGGGCCCAGTTCCACGACGTTCAAGTACAGCTCGAGGATGCGCCTCTTCGTCAATCTCGCTTCGAGCCTGCGGGCGATGGCCCACTCCCGCAGCTTTCTCCAGGGCGTCCGTTCCGGAGAAAGGTAGAGGTTCTTCGCGAGCTGCTGCGTGATCGTCGACGCGCCGTGCCGGAAGTCGCGGTTCTCCCAGTCCTTCTCCAGCGCGCCGCGCACGGCCTCCCAGTCCACGCCCTTGTGCTCGTAGAAGCGGGCATCCTCCGCGGCGATCACGGCGAGCGGAAGGCTCGCGGACATGCGGGAGAGAGGGACCGGGATCCACTCGAGGCGGGAGCTCTGACCCGAGCGCGCCAGCTCCCTCTTGCGGCGCTCCATGAAGGCCGTCGTCTTCGGGAACTCCACCCGGAGGGCGGACACGTCCGGAAGCGTCAGGAAGAAGACGGCGACCGCGGCTCCCGTGAGAGCCGCGGCGGCGATGAGCGCCCGGACAATGGACGGATGCGGTGGGGACTCGTCCGTCAGGTTCTTGCCGCTCCGATCGCGCGGCGCAGCTTGCGCACCCCCTCGTCCGCTTCCTCGCGGGAGAGCGTCAGGGGCGGCCGCAGGCGAATGGCGGAAGATCCGGATGCGAGCGCGATCAGCCCGTTCTCCAGCCCGGCAGCCAGGGTCCGGTCCCGCATCGCCTTGTCGGGGAGGTCGAAGGCGAGGAAGAGGCCCCGGCCGCGGACGTTCGAGACGACGGCCGGGAACTCCGCGGCCATCTCGCGCATCCGGGCGAGCATGTGGTCCCCGACGATGCGCGCATTCTCGACGAGGTTCTCTTCCTCGATGATCTCGAGGTACTTCGCGCACCGGACCATGTCCACGAGGTTCCCGCCCCACGTCGAGTTGATGCGGGAGGAGATCTTGAAGACGTTGTCCACGTCGTCGATGCGCCCGTTGGACGCGAAGCCGCAGACCTGCGTCTTCTTGCCGAAGACGAAGAGGTCCGGCTCGACGGGAAACTGCTGCCAGCACCAGATCGAGCCGGTCAGCCCGACGCCCGTCTGGACCTCGTCGAGGATGAGGAGGAACTCGAGCTCGTCGGCCAGGCCGCGCAGGCGGCGGAAGAACTCCGGGCGGAAGTGGTTGTCTCCGCCCTCTCCCTGGATCGGCTCGAGGATGAGCGCGGCGATGTCGCCTTCGGACTCGGCGCACGCCTTCCGGATCTCGGCCTCGACCCGAGCCTCCGCGGCCTCGGCTTCGCGCAGGACCTCGGGCGTGATCGGGAATCGCAGCCGCGGGCAGGAGAGCCGGGGCCAGTCGAACGCCGGGAAATATTGCGTCTTGCGCGGGTCGGCGGTGTTCGTCAGGGAGAGGGCGTAGCCGGTGCGCCCGTGGAAGGCGTTCGCGGAAGTGGAGGATCTTCTTCCCCTTCTCGCCCGCCCCGCGCGCGAGGTTCTTGCGGACCTTCCAGTCGAACGCGGTCTTCAGCGAGTTTTCCACCGCGGCGGCGCCCCCCTCGACGAAGAAGACGTGGCCGGCATGCGTCGCGGGGATCGCCAGGCGGGTGAACGTCTCGACGAACTCCGCGTAGGGCCCGGTGTAGATGTCGCTGTTGGCCGGTTTGATCAGCGCGGCCTCGAGGAGCCGCTCGCGGAACTCCGGATCGAGCATCTTCGGGTGGTTGTAGCCGATCGGGCAGGTCGCGAAATTCGAGAACAGGTCGAGCATCGGACGGCCGCTGCGCGCGTCGTACAGGTAGGAGCCGCGGCTTCTCTCCAGGTCCATGACGACGTGATAGCCGTCCACGAGGATGTGGCGTGACAGGACCCCGAGGACATCCTCGGGCGACAGGTGGGTACGAGTTATCGAAGACATGGGACAACCTGGCCTTTCATGTGCCCAACGGCAATTTTGGATTTTGGATTTTAGATTTTGGATTGGAGCCGGTTGGCTCCCCTAATCCAAAATCCAAAATCGAAAATCTAAAATCGATTCATCCGATCACCGCGGAGTCGGAGACGGGCACCAGGCCTGCCGCGAGGCAGCGGTCCTTGCCGTGCTCCTTGGCCTTGTAGAGCGCGGAGTCGGCCGCGCGGAGGAGCTCGTTCTTCTGCTGCTCGACGGAGGCCGCCGGCGTCGCGCTGGCCCGGATCGAGGAGACTCCGAGAGAGGCCGTGATCACTCCCTGGAGGTTGAGCGCCGGGTTGTTGAAGCCGTAGGGGCGGGGCACGAAGGTCGTCGTGCGGATGGCATGGCGCACGGCCTCGGCGGCCTCCATCCCTTCGCGAAGCGTGTGACCGGGAAGGATCAGCACGAACTCGTCCCCGCCGTAGCGCGTCAGCGTGGCCCGCTCATCCGTGATCGTCCGTTTCAGGACGTAGCCGACCTCCCGCAAGACCTGGCTCCCGGCCAGGTGCCCGTGCCGGTCGTTGACGGATTTCAGGTAGTCGAGGTCGAGGAAGATCAGCGACAGGTCCCCGCCGTCGCGCGAGATCCGCGAGAGCTCCTGGGTCAGCCGCAGGTGCAGGTACCGCTCGTTGAAGAGGCCCGTCAGGCCGTCGCGCTTGGCCACCTCGTGCGCGCGCCGCGCGTCGAGCAGGTTCTGGATCGAGATCGCCGCGTAGTCGGCGAAGATCTCGAGCAGCCGCCGGTCCTTTTCCTGGAAGGACTCCGTGCCGGTCCGGTTGACGAGCTCGAGGACGCCGCAGACCGCCGATTCGATCCGGATGGGAACGCAGAGCGCCGACTTCGTGTTGAACTCGGCCGCCATGTCGAAGGTCGGGTAGAAGTACGGGTCGCCGATCACGTCCTCGGTCATGTAGGTAACGCCGGTGGAATAGACGTGGCCGGCGATGCCGATCCGCGCGTTGATCCGCCGCGAGAGCCGCGTCTCCGCGTCCGCCCCGAACGTCGCGATGAAGACGAGCTCGTTCTCCATCCGATCCTCGTTGTTCTTCGTCAGCGGGTCGTCGAGCAGGATCGAGCCGGCCTCCGACGGGACGAATTCGTTGGCCTTCTGGAGGATCTCCCTCAGGAAGACGTCGATGTCGATCTCGCCGGAATAGGCGTAGTAGGCCTTGTGGCGTTCGAGAAAATTCTCGAGGCGGCGGTTGTCGAGCGTATGGACGGGCAGCAAGAGAACTCCCTGTGACCAGAGCAGTTTACCATCTGATACCCTGTTTTTCGTGGTGCCGGAGGAAGTCTGTCGGGTAGAACGATTTAAGCCGTGCCTCGCGGCGCTTCCGAGAGTCGGATGATCCCGGCGAGGAAGCGCTGGGGTCAGCACTTCCTCGCGCGGGGAGAGACGGCCGAGCGCATCGTGGATGCCGCGCGATTGACCTCCGCGGACACGGTCGTCGAAGTCGGCCCGGGGGACGGGGCCCTGACCCGCCCGATCGCGGCAAGGGTCGGGCGCCTGCTCGCGATCGAGATCGATCCCTTGCGAGCCGCGGCTCTCGAGGAAGAATTCGGCGGCGGGGCGCGGGTGAAGATCGCGCGCGGCGACGCCCTGGAGCGGCCGTTCTCCGACTGGTTGGCGCTGGCCGGATGGAGCGGCCCGGCCGTTCTCGTCGCGAACCTCCCCTACAACGCCGCGACGCCCATCCTGCTCGCGGCGCTCGGGGAGCCGGAGACGATCGCGCGCTGCCTCGTCACCGTCCAGAAGGAGGTGGCGAAGCGTCTGTGCGCCCGGCCGGGGCAGGAGAGTTACGGTTACCTCTCGGTCCGGGCGGCGGCCTTCGCGCGGGCGAGGGTCCTCTTCGATCTTCCGCCGGGGGCGTTCCGGCCCCGGCCGAAGGTCACTTCCAGCGTGGTCGAGCTGACGCCGCGGATTCCGGCGCTCGAACCGGCCAGGCGCGACGCCGCGCTCGCGCCTCGCCTCGCTCGGGTTTCGCTTGCGGCGCAAGACCCTGGCCAATGCACTCGCTTCCGAGGGCGGAAGAGAGACGATGGGAGCGCGCCCTCGAGGAGATCGGAAGAAGTCCGAGAGTGAGAGCCGAGGAGTTGTCGCTCGAAGAGTATTTGAGGCTCGCCGAGCGAGTGCCGTGATGTCGGAAGGGACTCCATGACCGTCGAGATCACGCCTCTCGGAGGCCTCGGCGAGTTCGGCCGGAATCTCCTCTGGCTCAAGTGCGGAGATTCCAGCGTCCTCGTGGATGTCGGCGTTTCGTTCCCCGACGAGACGTTTCCCGGAATCGACCGGATCGCGCCGGACCTCTCCGCGCTCTCGGGAGTCCGGATCGACGCGGTGCTCCTGACGCACGGGCACGAGGATCACATCGGGGCGCTCCCCCTGCTTCGGGAGAGGAGCGGCGCTCCGGTGTACGGCTTCCCCTTCACGCTGGCCATGGCCCGGCGCCGCCTCGAGGAGGCGGACGCACCCCTCGAAAAAATGATCGAGGCTCGGCCCCGGGAGAGGGTGCGCGCGGGAGAGTTCGCCTTCACGTTTTTCCGCGTCTCCCACTCCGTGCCCGATTCCGTCCGCGATCCTGATCGAGGCGGGGGGACAGAGGATCTTCCACTCCGGGGACTTCAAGCTCGACCCCGATCCTCCCGACGGCGAAACGACCGACCTCGAGGGGATCGCGGCGGCCGCGGGGAGCGGCGTGGATCTGGCGCTGGTGGACTCCACCAACGCCGAGCGTCCCGGCCGCGCTCTCTCCGAGAGGACGGCGGGCGAGGGGCTCGCCGCCGTGTTTGCCGGCGCGCCGCGGCGGATCATCCTCACGACATTCTCGAGCCACGTGGCGCGCATCTCGCAGTCCGTCGAGTCGGCGATCCGGCTGCGCCGCCGGGTGGCCCTGCTCGGCCGCAGCATGCGGACCGTAGCCGAGATCGCCCAGCGCCTCTCCCGGCTTTCGCTCCCTTCCGGGATCCTCGTTGCGCCGTCCGAGCTCGCCGGGTGCCCCGCCGAGCGGCTCCTCTGCCTGACCTCCGGGAGCCAGGGGGAGCCGTTCTCCGCCCTCTACCGTCTCGCGCTCGACGAGCACGCGGACTTGAAGCTCGGCGCCGAAGACCTCGTGGTCTTCTCCGCGCGCACGATTCCCGGCCACGAGCGCTCGGTCAACCGGGTGACGGATCACCTCGTCCGGCGCGGCGCCCGGGTCGTTCGCGAGGCGGAGCCGCCGGTTCACGTCTCCGGGCACGCGCACCGCGAGGACATCTCGGAGTGGCTGCGGCTGACCCGCCCGAGGGGGGTGATGCCGGTCCACGGCGAGCGGCGGATGCTCGCCGCGGCGGCCGGGATCGCCCGGGAGGCCGGGGTCGCCCCGGACCGCATCGCCCTCCTGGACAACGGGGACCGCCTGACGCTCGGCCCGTCGCGATTCGAGATCGAGCCGGGCGCCGCGCCGGCGGGGCGCGTCTACTTCGATTCCCGGCCGGAGCTCGTCGAGCCCTCGGTGGTGCGGGATCGCCGGCAGCTCGCCGAGGAAGGCTTCGTCGTCGTTTTCGTGCCGCCCGACGCGCGCTCGGGCGAGATCACGGTGGTCTCTCGAGGAGTGGCCACGCCCGACGCCGACATCGCGGCCGAGGTTCGCAAGGCTGGCCGCGCGGTGCTTGCCCGCGCCACGCCCGAGGAGCGCGGCGATCCCGAGTGGCTGCGCGCCGAGATCGCGCTCGCCGCCAGGCGCGCCTGCCGCCGGGCGTTCGACATCCGGCCGGTGATCGTGCCGGTCATCGTGTAGAAGCGTCTAAGGTCTGAAGAAGGTCTGAAGGTCTAAGGTCTGAGCTCCGGGAGATCCGAAGTTCCTCCTTCTCCCGTACAGGTGCTAGAGTTCGGCCGAAACTCGTCGCGGACAAACTTTTTTTGGAGGGCGGTCATGAGGAAAAGATCCGTTCTAGCCTTGCTGGCTCTTCTGTTCGTGTCTCTTCCGGCGGTGTCTCAGACGAAGGCGGCTTCGGCGGGGCCGTCGCTCTACAAGCGGCTCGGCGGATACGACGCGATCGCCGCGGTTTCCGACGACTTCATCGGGCAGGTTGGCGGCGGACAAGCAGCTGTCGCGCTTCCTGGTCGGGATGAGCGACAACTCGAAGGCACGCCTGCGGCAGCTCGTCGTGGACCAGCTCTGCATGGCGACGGGCGGCCCCTGCCTCTACATCGGGCGGGACATGAAGACGACGCACAAGGGGCTGGGGATCACGGGCGCGGACTGGGATCTGACCGTGAAGGCCCTAATCGAGAGCCTGGACAAGTTCAAGGTCCCGCAGAAGGAGAAGGACGAGTTCCTCGCGATCGCCTCGAGCCTCAAGGCCGACATCGTCGAAAAACCATAAGACCGGTCGATCACCGGCTCCCGGTCCCCCGGTTCATCCGGCGGGCCTGATTGACTCCCAGCCTTATGACGCCGTAGACGACGACGCAGCAGACGAAGTCGAGCGCCAGCCCGACGTCGAACCGGAACGGCTGGTGCCGGAGCGGGGGAGCCAGGTCGGGATAGAGGACGAGGAAGTAGATCGCGTTGCCGGCCAGGATCGCGGCGGAGTACTCGATCCACCGGCGGGGAGTCATTCCGAGGAATGCCACGGCGGCATTCTTACGTCGGAAGGGGGAGCGGGCAACAGCGATTCCAGGGCCGGCGCGAGATCCCGGGCGTCCGGCCCCTCCCTGGCCTCTGACTATCGCGACGCGACGGACGGCGAGAGCGCGAAGAAGATCCGCCCGTGGAAGAAGCTGTTCTCGTGGCCGATCAGGAGGCACTCGATCCCCGGGGGATCGCCGAGGAAGAGTCGGGGCCGCTCCGCTTTCTCGGGGAGGTCGAACACGAAACGCGTCGTGGAGGACTCGCCCGGGCGCAGCGGCCGGGAGAGCGGCGCGGAGCCGCCGCCGGATTCCTCGAGCGCCTTGCGCCCCGCCGAGGACGATTCGTACCGGCGGCCCGACTCGTCGACGACGTAGAGCACCCGCGGATTCGGGGTCAGCGGCGCGTTGCCGCGCCACGGCGCGATCGTTCCCGGGTCGAACCAGGTCCGGACCGTCACGACGTGGAAAACGCCGTCGGCCGAAACGAGCTGCGGCGGCACGCCGAGGACCCTGGTCCGCGAGACGTCCTCCACGGAGTAGGCCAGGTGGCAGTCGATCTCGCAGAAGTACTTCCGGTCCCCCGTCGCGAGAGTCTCGTCGCGGCTCGTGAGGGAGAGGGCGAGGAGGAGGCCGGAGTAGGCGGCGGCGCCGGCAAATCCCGCCGCCGCGAGCCGGCGCGCGAGGCGCCGGTTCCGCGCGAATAACGAAATGAGCGCGGCGGCGAGAAGAACGAAGAGAAGGAACCCGGTCGCCAGGAATCCGAGGACGGCGAGGGGGGCGAACTCGGGCATGAAGAAGGCGCTTTGCGTCACAAAGTAGCTCTCCAAATTTTTTTCTACGGCTTCGGCACTCCGCGCACGAGGGCCTCGAGATGGGCGAGATACCGGTCGAACGCCCGGCGCCCCGCGGGAGTCAGCCGGTACCGGGTGAGCGGCATCCTGTTCTCGAACGACTTGGAGAGCTCGACGTACCCCGCGTCTTCCAGCTTGCGCGCGTGGACCGAGAGGTTCCCGTCCGTCGTTCCCAGCAGGCTCTTCAGCTCGTTGAAGGAGAGCGACTCGTTGGCCGCGAGGGTGGAGACGATCGCCAGGCGCATCCGCTCGTGGATCAGCCGGTCCAGCTCCGGCAGCTTTCGCGAGCGTGGAACCGAGGGCGCCCTCGGCGCTCCGCCCGCGCTCCTCTGGAGCCTGGACCTGGAACCCGGGACCCCCCACGCTAGCCTCCGTACCGTTTCGCGATGAGTGCGCCGAAGACGATCTGCAGACCCCCGAAACCGGCCGCGAGAAAGGCCGTCCCCCAGGCCGGGGGGCAGAAGAAGGAGATCGCCCCCAGCAGCATGAAGCCCACTCCCATGACCGGAACGATCCGGACGGCGAACGCTCCTCCGGTGACGACCGCGGTTCCGTAGAGAAGGAGCCAGATCCCCGGCAGGACCGCCGTGTATCCGGCGCGCTGGAGCGCGAGCGTGACGAGCGCGCCTGCCGCGAGCGGGGGAGAGAGGGTCAGGAGGAAGCGGCGCGCCGGCCCGGCGAAGAGAGGGATGTTCGATCGCCGGGCCTTCGCGGTGATCGCCCAGACGCCGATTCCGAGCGCCAGGAACGCCTCCGCGAGCCAGACTCCCAGCCATTCCTCCGGCGTGCGCGCGCGAGTGGAGAGCGCCGCGGCGGCGAGGGCGCTCACTCCCATCGCGACGCCTCCCCACCCCGGCACGGCGGTGAACGAGGAGGCCCTCTCCATCGTTTCGCGGATGAAGCGGAGATTGTCGATGGCCCGGCTGCCGAGGGCGGGCGGCTCCGGCGCGGCGTGCAGCGGCGGCTTCTCCACGGCCCGATCCTACGGCCGCCGGCAGATCACTGTCAAGTACTTTGCAGTGAAAAGCTGACGGCGGCGGCTCGCCATCACAACTTCCAGAGCTCCCGCTGTTCTCCCGGCCGGCGGAACGTCGTGTCTTCCTCCCCGGCGTTCCCTTCGCCGACACGCTCCTCGTTGAAGCCCAGCCGGCGGCACTCCAGGTCGAAGAGGTCGTGGATCGCGTCCCAGCGGGGTCCCACGCCGCTCATCCGCTTGCCGAACCGCGATTCGTTCAACTTCCCTCCCCGGACCTGCTGGATCGCGCTCCAGATCTTCGAAGCCCTCTGCGGGAAGGCCTGCTCCAGGCGCTCGCGGAAGACGGGCAGAGTCTGACCCGCGAGGCGCACGAGCGTCATGAACGCGCTCGCGGCGCCGGCCGACCTCGCCCGCTCCAGGACCGCCGAGATCTGGCTGTCGTTCAAGCCCGGAATGACGGGAGCCACGCCGACGCCCGTCCGGATCCCTGCCGCGGACAGGAGCCGCAGCGTCTCGAATCGCTGCGACGGGAGGCTCGCGTTGGGCTCGATCAACCGCGACATCGCGTCGTCGGAGAAAGGGATGCTCAGGCAGACCGAGACCGAGCCCTCGCGCGACATCCGGGCGAGCAGGTCCGCGTCGCGCCGCACGAGGGCCCCCTTCGTGATGATGGCCACCGGGTTTCGAAACTCCGCGCAGACCTCGAGGCAGCGCCGCGTCAGCTCGTAGACCGCCTCGAGCGGCTGGTAGCAGTCCGTGTTCCCCGAGAAGATGATCGTCTCGCCCTTCCACGAGCGCCGCGAAAGCTCGGCGCGAAGGAGCTCGGGCGCGTTGACCTTGACGACGATCTTCCGGTCGAAGTCCGTTCCCGCCCCGAACCCCAGGTACTCGTGGCTCGTGCGCGAGTAGCAGTTGTGGCTGACCACACCGTTGGCGATGAAGTCGCCGGTGCCGGTCGTGATGTCGTAGAGCGGCAGCGAGATGCCGAGAGATTCGACGGAGACGACCCGAAGAGCCGAGTCGTTCTTCAAGGCCTGTCCCTCGATGTTTCTCTTTCGGGTGATCGCAGGGTCCACCAGGTGAAAGAATCGCAGGTGCTCGCGGAGCCACGCCGGACGCGGACGTTATGGATCGGCCGACTCCTCTGGCGGGTCTCGACGACAAAGTCGAATCCGAAGCGAGCAAGAGCCTCCGTGACTCTCTGAATGATCGCGGTGTCGGTGTTCGTGATTCGGAGAATTCCTCTGCTGTAGCACCCCTCCGCATCGAAGATCCCGCGAGGAAGCCCTTGGACCAGTCCTGGCTCGGCGCCGTCGGCCATCTCACGATTTCTCCGATGTGTTCGACGGCGAGTCGGGCGTGAGTGCGGATGCCAGCCAAGGCCTTCCGCTCGCCGACGGCGGGCTGGAAGAGGAACTCCCGGGTCTCGACCTGGAACGTTCGTAAGAAAGCTTCGCGCGCGTTGCAGGGCCTCGAAGTGGATCAGCGAGAGTCGGAAGTGGTGCTGGACTTCAAGTGCGCCCGCGCCCCTTGTACACGTACGAAGCGAGCATGCCATCGCCGCGGACAATGCCGCACAGGTATCCGGTCCGGTAATCGAGAGTCTCCTCGGGAGGCTCGGAGAAATGGCCTGTTCCGAGGAGATGGTTGTTGCGAGTGTAGATGGGAACGGCGAAGACGCACCCTGTTCACGCCCCGAGACGTGTTTCCACCCTCGATTGGTGAGAAACCGATGATCGGCGCTCGCGATCAGCCGTGTCCCGTCTTCCAACTCGACGCGATATGCGGGCTCGATGCGGCGCCACTGGTCGAGCACCGGAGTCTTGACGAAACGTCGGTACCTGCCGATCCGGACCGTGCCGTAGACCTGATCTCCCATGCGGATATCTGCGAGAGGTCTCGTCGCCCGTCCGCCATCAAGATCGCTGTGTCGCCGCGCAGTAGGCGCAGGCATGGAAGCATCCCCGGTAAGGGTTGAGGCTCCAACGGAAGCCGACGTCCGGGCTCTCGTTCTCGGCGAGGATCGAGCGGGATACCTCCTCGAAGACCTCGAGTTTGGCCTCGGGCGGCTCGCCAAGGTACTCGACGTGGGTGGATTCCCAGGGGTTTGGCGGGTTGGAGATGGGTTTCAACATCGAGGCGTAAATATAGCGTAAGCTGAAGGGGAAGTGGAAGTCGCTCTGTTACTTGGGAGGCCAGGTCGGGATCGGCTCGGCTGCGAATCCCGCACACCGCAGCCAGATTACCTGAGCCCGACCGCCTCCCTCACCAGGTGCATCGTCGCCCTGGCCTCGGCGCCCGCCCGTTCGGCGCCTCTTCGAAGGACAGTTTCCACGACGGTCGGGTGGCGTTCGAGTTCCTTGCGTTTGGCCCGGGCTTGCGCGAAGTGGGTGTCGATCTTCGCGAGGAGCGCCTTCTTCACTTCACCATAACCCAGGCCGCCGGCGCGATAGCGGTCGGCGAGAGCGTTCTTTTCGGACTCCTCCGCGAAGAGGGAAAACAGGGCAAAGAGGTTGTCCTTTTCCGGATCCTTGGGCGACTCGACCGGAGTGGAGTCCGTCACGATTCGCATCACGGAGTCCTTCAGCGCCTTTCCCTCCGCGAAGATCTCGATGGTGTTTCCGTAGGACTTGCTCATCTTCTTGCCGTCGGTCCCCGGCACGTTCGGGGCGCGGTCGAGTCGCGACTCCGGGAGCGGGAAGACACGCCCGTAGACCTGGTTGAAGGAGCCGGCCATGTCGCGCGTCATCTCGATGTGCTGGACCTGGTCCTGTCCGACGGGCACGAGGTTCGACCGGTAGATCAGGATGTCGGCGGCCATGAGCACCGGGTAGAAGAAGAGCCCGGCGCTCGGCGTGATCCCTCGCGCGACCTTGTCCTTGTAGGAGTGGGCCCGCTCGAGGAGGCCCATCCCCGTGACCGTCGAGAGGATCCAGGCGAGCTCCGTCACCTCCGGCACGTCGGACTGGCGGAAGAAGGCCGTGCGCTCGGGATCGAGGCCGAGCGCGAGGTAGTCGAGCGCGACGGCGCGGACGTTCTCGGCGAGCTGGCGGCGGTCCTGGATGGTCGTCAGCGCGTGGTAGTCCGCGATGAAGAAGAAGCACTCTCCCTCTTCCTGGAGCGCGATGTGCTGGCGGATCGCCCCGAAGTAATTGCCCAGGTGCAGCTTTCCCGAGGGCTGCACGCCCGACAGGATCCGAGTGCCGCGCGGATTCACGGTCGGCATTCTATTGAGGATTTGTGATTTGTGATTTGTGATTTGTGATCGGGGCGATAGAGTTCGGTCCCGCGTAGACAGGAGGAGAGATGAGAAGGTCGAGGTGGGTCGCGGTGATGGCTCTGTGCGCGGCGGTGCTCCCGGGGGCGGCCGCGGCCCGGCAGGCGACGCCCGCTCCGAACGCGACCCCCTCGCCCGGCGCGGATCATCACGACCGGCAGCCGCAGGACATCTTTCGGGTCAAGCCGCTTTCCGGCAACGTGTATGCGTTGTACGGCCGCGGGGGGAACATCGGCTTCTTCGTCGGGCCCGACGCCGTCCTCGTCGTGGACTCCCAGTTCAAGGACATCGCGCCGGGCATCGTCGCCGAGATCAGGAAAGTCTCCGACAAGCCGATCAAGTTCCTTCTGAACACGCACCATCACGGAGACCACGTCGGCGGCAACGAGGTGTTCAAGCAGTTCGCCATGATCGTGGCGCACGACAACGTTCGAAAGCGGATGCTGTCGTCTCCCGCCGACATCCTGCGCGACTACCCGGCCCGCCTCGAGACAGCGAAGAAGGCGGGCAACGAGCCGATGGCCAAATTCCTCGCCGAGCAGATCGAGTGGGCCAGGAAGGTCAGGGTCGAGGAAATCCCGGCTCCCATCATGACCTTCGACTCGGAGCTGCGGATTCACATTGGCGACGAGACGATCCAGGTATGGCACCTCCCGCCCGCGCACACCGACGGCGACAGCGTGGTGTATTTCGAGAAGGCGAAGGTTCTTCACATGGGAGACGACTTCTTCAACAAGGTCATCCCGTTCATCGATATCCAGGGGGGCGGCTCGGTCAAGGGATACCTCGCGGCGCTCGACAGGGTGACGGCGCGCGTTCCGGCCGATGTGGTGATCATCCCCGGCCACGGCGAGGTCTCGGACCTCTCGGGCCTCAAGGCGTTCCGCCAGTACATCTCGGACGTCCTCGACGCGGCGCAGAAGGCGAAGGCAGCCGGAAAGTCGAAGGAGGACTTCCTCAAGGAGCTGGACCTGCCCGCCTACAGAGACTTCGATGGATACAAGGACCGATTGAAGGGCAACGCGGGCGCCGCTTACGACGAAGCGAAGTAACTAGTCCGTCTCGCCGGGGCGTTCCTCGAGCGCCGCCACGAGGGCGGTGATCCTCTTTCGTAAATCGTCCCTGGTCTCGACGAAGCGCTGGTACCGGACCTGCGGGTCTCGCTCGAAGGACGGGTCCTCGATCGACCAGTGCTCGATCCTCTTCGCGTTGGGCCATGTCGGACAGTCCTGGGCGGCCGAGTCGCAGACCGTCACGACGACGTCGAAGACGGTGTCGCGGAACTCCTCGGCGGACTTGGAACGCGCGCCGGTGATGTCCAGGCCGAGCTCCGCGATGACGTCCACCGCCAGAGAGTGAACGCCGAAGGCCGGGCGCGAGCCGGCCGAGAGCGGATGGACCGTGTCGCCGTGGTCGAGCCGAGCCAGCGCCTCCGCCATCTGGCTGCGCG
Source organism: uncultured Acidobacteriota bacterium (assembly GCA_963782815.1). Lineage (GTDB taxonomy): Bacteria > Acidobacteriota > Thermoanaerobaculia > UBA5066 > Gp7-AA6 > JAWOLE01. The sequence continues at coordinate 204,513 of CAWALG010000006.1, forward strand.
CCGCGTTGCCGGTGCAGAGGAAGAGGATCCGTTTCTTCTCCATGGAGGAGATCGTATTGCAGCCCGGCTCCCCGGGCGCCCTCACCCCGCCCTCTCCCGGGGGGAGAGGAAGAAGGTGCTCCTGTATTTCCGAGGCGTTCCGTCCGATAATGGGTAAGATTGGCGCAAGGAACTTTCTGGCGCGGCCGGATCGCGAGCGAAGCCCTGGGGGTCCTCCTCTTTCTCGTCGGCGTCCTGACGGCCCTCTCGCTCCTCTCGCACGATCCTCGTGACCCCAACCTCTTCTCCGTCACGGCGGGAGGGGAGGCCGCTTCCCCGAATAACTGGATCGGCGGCTTCGGCGCCTCTCTCTCGGCCGCGCTCTACGCTCTCGTGGGCCTGGCGGCCTGGGGCGTGCCGGTGCTGCTCCTCCTCTGGGGATGGCGGATGTTCTCGCAGCGGCCCGTCGAGAACCCGGCGACCAAGGCGGCGGGCTTCGTGCTTCTCTTCGTGTCGATCCCGGCTCTCCTCTCGCTCGGGCTCGGGCGGCGGCCGCTCTTTGGAGAGGAAGCGGAGACCGGGGGCGTTGTCGGCCGCGCGATCGCGGACGCCGCGCGCGGGCGCCTGGGCACAACGGGCGCGGCCCTCCTGGCGGCCGCGCTCCTGCTGATCGCGATCCCGCTCTCGACGCAGGTGTCGCTCGCGGACGTCTTCGCCGGCCTGCGCGTTCGGTTCGCGGGCCTCCTCGGCCGCATGACGATCGGATGGGCGCGGAGCCGGGACCGCCGGACCAAGGAGCGGCTGCGGCGGGTGGTCGTGGCCAAGCACCTCGAGAAGGCTCGCCGCGAGCCGGTGACGCTCGGCGAAGTGCCCTTCGTCGCCGACGAAGGAGCGCCGCAGCTGCGCGAGGTGCCGGGCGAAGGCCGGTTCTCCATCCGGAAGGCGACGTCGCCCGCGCCGGCCACCGCCACGCCGGCGCCCGCGCGCCCGCCGCGGAAAGAACCGCAACAGAGCCTGCCCCTTCCGGGGCTCGATGGGTATCCGTATCCCGACGCCTCGCTGCTGGACAAGCGGGACGCCATCGGCGTGGTGGACCGGAAGATACTGGCGGAGACCGGCAGGTCGATCGCCGCCAAGTGCGCGGAGTTCGGCGTCGAAGGGGAGATCGTCGAGTATCACCCGGGGCCCGTCGTCACGACCTACGAGTTCCGTCCGGCCACCGGGATCAAGGTGAACCAGGTCATGAGCCTCTCCGAGGACCTGGCCCTGGCGCTCTCGGCGGAGTCGATCCGGATCGAGAGGCTGCCGGGACGCGCGAGCGTGGGCATCGAGGTCCCCAACCCGGGCGGCGGGGAGATCATCTCGCTGCGGGATGTCATCGAGTCGGAGAAGTTTCGGAGGTCTCCGTCCCTGCTGACGCTCGGCCTCGGCAAGGACATCCACGGCGAGCCGATCGTGGACGACCTGCGCTCGATGCCTCATTTGCTGATCGCCGGAACGACCGGCTCCGGGAAGAGTGTCAGCATCAACGCGCTCCTGACCTCGATCCTCTTCAAGGCGCGCCCCGACGAGGTCAAGCTCATCCTCGTCGACCCGAAGATGGTCGAGCTGGAGATCTACGAGCACCTGCCGCACCTGATGACTCCGATCATCATCGATCCGAAGAAGGCCGCGAACGCCCTGAAATGGGCGGTCGGCGTCATGGATGATCGGTTCCAGACGCTGTCGGACTTCGGCCAGGTACGCAACGCGGAGCAGTACAACGCGGCCATCCGGGACCCCCAGATCGTCAAGCGCGTGCGGGCCGAGCACCCCGACGACCCGGAGCTGAAGCTCGACCCGATGCCGCTGATCGTGATCGTGATCGACGAACTGGCGGACCTCATGATGACCGCTCCCAAGGAAGTCGAGGAGTCGATTGTCCGCCTCGCGCAGAAGGCACGCGCTGTCGGGATCCATCTCGTGGTCGCGACGCAGCGTCCCTCCGCGGACGTTGTGACCGGTCTGATCAAGGCCAATTTCTCATGCCGGATCGCCTTCAAGGTCTCCTCCAAGATCGATTCCCGAGTGATCCTGGACGGCAACGGCGCCGAGCGTCTGCTCGGCCGGGGCGACATGCTCTTCCTTCCCCCCGGAACGTCGCGTTTGAAGCGGGTGCACGGGGCGTTCGTCTCGGTCCAGGAATCGGCGCGCCTGGTCAAGTTCCTGCGCCAGCAGGGCAAGCCTCAGTATGACGACAGCATCACGAAGGAGCCGGTCGAGACGGCGGCGCGGGACGACTCGGGAGACGAGAACGACCCGCTCTACGACGAGGCGGCGCGGCTGGTCGTCAAGGAGAAGATGGCCTCGATCTCCTTCCTGCAGCGCCGCATGGGCGTGGGCTTCTCCCGGGCCGGCAAGTTGATCGACCTGATGTCGCGCGACGGCCTGCTCGGCCCGCCCCGCGGATCGAAGCCGCGCGAGGTGCTCGTCTCCGAAGACTATTTCGAGGAAGTGGACCGCCAGCCTCGATGAGCCGGCCCGTCCTGACGCTGCTCGCGGGACTCTGCGCGGCGCCGGCCGTCGCCTACCTGGTCTACCGCCTGGCGCGCGGCCTCGGGTTCCTGGAGCCGCCCGCCGACAAGCAGCACGAGCACCGGCGCACGATCGTCGTCTCCCTCTACGCGCTCGTGCTTTTCCTGCCGGTCCTCTTCTACGGTTTCGGGAAGGGGTGGCCGCGCCTCTGGATTCTCTTCGGGATCGCCACCGGCCTCGTCCTCGCCGTCTGCGCGGTGGCCGGGATCTGGTCGGCGATCGCCCTGTGGAAGTTGCGCCACCCCGATTGAGCCGGGAATCGACCGCCTAGAATGGCGCGGTGACAACGCTTCGCGCCGTGTTCTTCGGCACCCCGGAGTTCGCGGTCCCGTCTCTCTCCGCGATGCTCGACGCGGGGGTGGAGGTGCCGCTCGTCGTGACGCAGCCGGACCGGCCCGCGGGACGCCATGCGACGCCGCGCCCCTCGCCCGTCGCGTCGCTGGCAGAGGCGCGCGGGATCCCTGTCGCGAAGCCGCAACGGCTGCGGGGCAACGTCGAGATCCTCGAGCGGGTCCGGCAGATCGCGCCGGACGCGGGCGTCGTCGTGGCCTACGGGATGCTCCTGCCCAACGCCCTGCTGGAGTTGCCGCGGCTCTCCTTCGTCAACGTGCACGCCTCTCTCCTGCCGAAGTACCGCGGCGCCTCGCCGGTCCAGGCGGCGATCCTCGCCGGCGACTCGGAGACCGGCGTCGTGACGATGAAGATCGTCGAGGAGCTGGACGCCGGTCCGGTCTACCTCGAGCGGCGCGTCCCGATCGGGGAGAGCGAAGACGCCGGCTCGCTCTCGCGCCGTCTCGCCGCCGCCGGGGCGCCGGTCCTGATCGAGACCCTTCGAGGCCTCGAGGGCGGAACGCTCCGGGCGAGGCCGCAGGCGGGCGAGCCCTCGTTCTGCCGGCCGATTCGCCGCGAGCAGGGAGAGGTGGACTGGGCGCTGCCCGCCGCCGCGCTCGAGAGGCGGCTGCGCGCTTACACGCCCTGGCCGGGACTCCACACGTTTCTCGGAAAGGAGCGGATCAAGATCGTCGGCGCCGGCATCGCGGCCGGCGGCCGCCGGGAACCGCCCGGCACGTTCTGGACCGAGGAGGGGAGACTGCTCGCCGCGGCGGGGGAGGGCACCGCGCTCGAGCTCCGGGCGCTGCAGCGCGCGGGCCGCAAACCCGTCAGCGGATCCGAATTCGCGCGGGCGGTCCATCTTCCGGGTCGCTTCGGTCCGCCGGTTGATGCCGGCGGTTCCTGATGCGTTCCGCGTCCCCCGCCCGCGTCCGGGCCGTCCGGGTCCTGCGGGAGGTGCTCGAGCGCGGCGGCCGCGCGACAGCGCTGCTGGCGGAAGAGTCGCGCGGCCTCTCTCCCGAAGACGGGAACCTCCTGCGGGAGATCGCGCTGGGAGTCCTGCGTCACCGCGCGGCGCTCGACGCGGAGCTCTCCACGGTCTCCCGCGTGCCGCTGTCGCGCCTGACGCCCGACCTGCGCGAGATCCTCGAGGTCGCCCTCTACCAGGTCCGCCACCTCGACCGCGTCCCGGCCTACGCGGCCGTGGACGACGCCGTCTCGCACGCCAGGCAGGGGGGCGGAGCGGGGGCCGCCGGTCTCGTCAACGCCATCCTGAGGAACCTCCTCCGTAAACCCCCTCTCCCCCCGGGAGAGGGAAGGGGTGAGGGCGCCGCCGGCGCTGCGGCACTCGCGCTTCGCTTCTCGCACCCCGAGTTCCTCGTCCAGCGCTGGCTCGTCCGTTTCGGAGAATCGGAGACGCGCCGGATCCTCGAATCCGACAACTCTCCCTCCGGCGTGGACCTCATGACGAACTCGAGGAGGACCGATCGCGAGTCTCTCGCGGCGGCGCTTCTCGCCGAAGGCGTTTCCACCACCCCGTCGCCCCTCTCCCCCCTCGCCCTGACCGTCCTCTCGGGAAACCCGTTCCGGACGCCGCTCTTCGACGAGGGCCATTTCGGTGTCGCGGACGCGGCGTCCCAGGCGCTGCCGCTCCTCCTGCCGCGTGGCCGGACTCTCCTCGACCTCGCGGCGGCGCCCGGCGGGAAATCCTTCTCGGCGATCCTGCACGGGCAGATGAGCCGCGCCGTCGCGCTCGACCGCTCCGTCGAGAGACTGACCCTCGTCCGGGAGAACCGCGTCCGTCTGGGAGTCGCGGAAGTCCTGCCGGCCGCGGGCGACGTTCGGACGCCGCCTCTGACGGCCGGCGGGTTCGACCGCGTCCTCTTCGACGCGCCCTGCAGCGGCACCGGGACGCTCCGGAAGAACCCGGAGATCCGTTATCGCGTGACCCCGGAAGCGATCGAGCGGCTCGCGCTCGCGCAGGAGCAGGGCCTCCTCGCCGCGGCGGGGCTTCTCGCGCCCGGCGGCCTTCTCCTCTATTCGACCTGCAGCCTCGAGGAGGAAGAGAACGAACGCGTCGTCGAGCGCGTCCTTGCCCGCGACTCCGGCCTCGAGCCCGCGCCGATGGACGCGCCGCCCGGCCTCTCCGCGTTCGTGTCCGAAAATCGCTTTCAGATCCTCCCCGCGCAAGCCAACGACGGATTCACCGCGCATCTGCTGCGGCGCCGCGGCTAGAATGCCGGGAATTCGATGAGCGCCCAGAAGCCGGTTCCGCTGCTCGACTTGACTCGGTACGACGAGGAGTTGCAGCGAGAGATCTCCCGGCGCGTGGAGGAGGTCTTCGCGACGGGGCGTTTCGTGATGGGTCCCGCCAACGAGGCGTTCGAGAAGGCCTTCGCGCAAGAGATGGGCGCCGCCCACGCGATCGGGGTCTCCTCCGGAACGGATGCCCTCCTCGTTTCCCTGATGGCTCTCGGTGTCGGACCCGGAGACGAGGTGATCACGAGCCCCTTCACGTTCTTCGCGTCGGCCGGAGAGATCGCGCGGTTGAACGCGAAGACCGTCTTCGTGGACATCGAGCCGGACACGTTCAACATGGACCCGAATCTCCTCGAGGCCGCGGTCACCGCCCGCACGAAGGCGATCCAGCCGGTCCACCTCTACGGACAGTGCGCCGACATGGATCCGATCCTGGAGATTGCCCGGCGCCGCGGCGTGCCGATCGTCGAGGACGCGTGCCAGGCCGTCGGCGCGTCCGACCGGGGACGCTTCGCGGGCACCATGGGGCTCATGGGCGCCTTTTCCTTCTATCCGACGAAGAACCTGGGGGGCGCGGGGGACGGCGGCGCCGTCACGACCGACGACGAATTGACCGCGAAGCTCCTTCGCAACCTGCGGCTCCACGGCGAGACCTCCCGCTACCACCACTCCCGGGTCGGCGGCAATTTCCGGATGGACGCGCTCCAGGCGGCCGTGCTCCTCGCGAAGCTGCCGTACCTCAAGGCCTGGAACGAGCGGCGGCGGGCCATCGCGGCGCGCTATGGGGAGCTTCTCTCCGGCGAGGCCCGCGCGGGACGAATCACCCTTCCGATCGAGGCGCCCGGACGGCGGCACGTCTACCACCAGTTCGTCGTCCGGGTGCGGGACCGCGACGCCGTCCAGGCGCGCCTCTCCGCGAGAGGGATCGCGACGGCGGTCTTCTATCCCGTCCCGCTCCACCTCCAGGAGTGCTTCGCCGGACTCGGATACCGGGAAGGCTCCCTGCCGCAAGCGGAGAAGGCCGCGCGGGAGGTTCTCGCGCTGCCGATCTTCGCGCAGATGACCGACGGCGAGGTGGAGCGGGTCGCGGAGGAACTGGCGAAAGCGGCGGGCTAACGAGTTCTCGAGACGGAGCTGACGGCCATCAGCCGGCGCTCCTCCGGGTCCCTTGTCTCCTCGCGCGCGACGAGGGCGACGTCGGCCTCCACCATCATCCGGACGAGGCCGCGGAAGTCCACGGTGGGTTTCCAGCCCAGCTCCGTTCTGGCCCGGCGCGGATCGGCCACGAGGGAGTCCACGTCGGCCGGACGCTCCAGGGCCGGGTCCGCGACGACGTGGTCGCGCCAGTCCAGGTCCAGGATTCCGAAGGCCTCCTCGACGAACTCCCGGACGGAGTGGCTCTCTCCCGTCCCGATCACGTAGTCCCGGGGCGCCGATTGCTGGAGCATCAGCCGCATGGCCGCGACGTAGTCGCCCGTATAGCCCCAGTCGCGTCGGGCGTCGAGGTTGCCCAGGCGAAGCTGCTTCTGATGTCCCGCGGCGATGCGCGCGGCCGTCAGCGTGATCTTGCGCGTGACGAACTCGCTGCCGCGGCGCGGGGACTCGTGGTTGAAGAGGATGCCGGACACGGCATACAGGCCGTAGGATTCGCGGAAATTGACGGTCATCCAGTGCCCGTAGAGCTTGGCGACTCCGTAGGGGCTCCGGGGCTGGAACTTGGTCGTCTCGTCCTGAGGCGCGGTCTCGACGTTGCCGAACATCTCCGAGGAGGAAGCCTGGTAGAACCGGATCTTCGGGTCGACGATCCGGACGGCGTCGAGCAGCCGCGTGACCCCCAGGCCGTTGAACTCTCCGGTCAGGACCGGCTGCGAGAAGGAGGCCGGCACGAAGGACTGCGCCGCCAGGTTGTAGATCTCGTGGGGGCGAATCTCGCGCACCGCGGAGACGAGAGAGGTCTGATCGAGGAGGTCCCCGTTGACGAGCTCGATGTCGTCCAGCAGGTGCGCGATCCGGTCGTGGTTGCGCTCGCTTGCGCGGCGGACGAGGCCGTGGACGGTGTAACCGCGCTCGAGAAGGTGCTCGGCCAGATAGGAGCCGTCCTGGCCGTTGATTCCGGTTATGAGCGCGCGTTTCTTCTCCATCTGCCGGGGCAGTATACGGGATGGGCGGGGATTTCTGATTCTGGACCTCGAAGGCGAGGGCCGACTCCGCGCGATATCCCGCGCACCTGCTAACCATCTCAAATAGAACGACTTGATTCCAGGCCGGCGCCGGGAGCCGGGTACTAGCACTCGATCGAGAGGAGTGCTAGTATCCACAGGCCCGAAACATCCACCGGGGATGCCCGCGGGCGACTCGAATAACAGGATCACAGGAGGAGAGGAATGAAGATTCGACCGCTTTATGACCGGATTCTCGTCAAGAGGCTCGAGCCCCAGGAGACCAAGAAGGGGGGCATCATCATCCCCGACACCGCCAAGGAGAAACCGATGGAGGCGGAAGTCGTCGCCGTCGGCAAGGGGAAAGTGAACGAAGAGGGGAAGCAGTTCCCGCTCGACGTGAAGAAGGGTGACCGCATCCTGATCGGCAAGTACGCGGGCACCGAGATCAAGATCGACGACGAGGAGCACCTCATCCTCCGGGAAGAGGAAGTGCTCGCCGTGGTCGAGAAGTAAACCGGAAGGAGTAGAGAGAACAATGGCTGCGAAAACAATTTCCTACGGCGAGGAGGCGCGCCAGCGCATCCTCCACGGCGTCAACAAGCTCGCCGACGCCGTCAAAGTCACCCTCGGCCCGAAGGGGCGCAACGTCGTCATCGAAAAGAAATTCGGTTCCCCGACGATCACCAAGGACGGCGTCACCGTCGCCAAGGAGATCGAGCTCCAGGATTCGCTCGAGAACATGGGCGCGCAGATGGTGCGCGAGGTCGCGTCGAAGACCTCCGACGTCGCCGGCGACGGCACGACCACCGCGACCGTGCTCGCGCAGGCGATCTACCGCGAAGGGATCAAGAACGTCACCGCCGGCGCCAACCCGATGGAGCTGAAGCGCGGCATCGACAACGCCGTCAAGGCGGCCGTCGAGGCGCTGGACAAGATGTCCAAGCCGGTCGAGGGGAAGGACATCGCGCACGTCGGCACGATCTCGGCCAACAACGACGCGGAGATCGGCAAGATCATCGCCGAGGCGATGGACAAGGTCGGCAAGGACGGCGTCATCACGGTGGAGGAGGCCAAGGGCCTCGAGACGACGCTGGAAGTGGTCGAGGGGATGCAGTTCGACCGCGGGTATCTCTCCCCCTACTTCATCACCGACGCCGAGCGCATGGAGTGCATCCTCGAGAACGCGAAGGTGCTCCTCTACGAGAAGAAGATCTCGAACATGAAGGACCTCCTCCCGATCCTCGAGCAGATCGCCAAGCAGGGCAAGCCCCTGCTGATCATCGCCGAGGAGGTCGAGGGCGAGGCGCTGGCGACGCTCGTCGTCAACAAGCTGCGCGGCACGCTCCAGGCCTGCTCCGTCAAGGCGCCCGGGCTTCGGCGACCGCCGCAAGGCCATGCTCGAAGACATCGGGATCCTGACCGGCGGGAAGCTCATCTCCGAGGACCTCGGCATCAAGCTCGAGAACGTCAAGTGGGAGGACCTCGGCGACGCCAAGAAGGTCACCGTGGACAAGGACAACACGACGATCGTCGTGGATGACCGCTCCAAGAAGAAGCAGGAAGGCGATCGCGGGCCGGATCAAGCAGATCCGCGCGCAGATCGAGGAGACGACCTCCGACTACGACCGCGAGAAGCTGCAGGAGCGCCTCGCCAAGCTCGTCGGCGGCGTCGCCGTCATCAAGGTCGGCGCCTCGACCGAGACCGAGATGAAGGAGAAGAAGGCGCGCGTCGAGGACGCGATGCACGCGACCAAGGCGGCCGTCGAAGAGGGGATCGTCCCCGGCGGCGGCGTGGCCCTGCTGCGCGCGATCGAGGCCGTCCAGAAGGCTCTCAACACGCTGTCGGGCGACGAGAAGATCGGGGCGCGCATCGTGGTGCGCGCGCTCGAGGAGCCCACGCGCCAGATCGTGGCGAACGCCGGCGCCGAGGGCTCGGTCGTCATCAACGAGTTGAAGTCCAGGGGGGGCAACTTCGGCTTCAACGCCAACAACGAGAAGATCGAAGACATGATCAAGGCCGGCATCATCGATCCGACCAAGGTCACGAAGAACGCCCTCCAGAACGCCGCGTCGATCGCCGGCCTGATGCTGACGACCGAGGCCATGGTCTCCGAGATCAAGGAGAAGGAGAAGGCGCCGGCCGGGATGCCCGGCGGCGGCGGCATGGGCGGGATGTACTGAGTCTCCGGCAACCGGAAATGGGATTCGAAGCCCCGGCGCGAGCCGGGGCTTTTTCTTTCTCAAGCGGAAGATGACGCGCCCCCGGGTCGACGCGAACGGTCCGGCGGAGTCCGCGTCCGGCCATCTGGTAAACTGTCTGGAATCAGGAGAATCCAGATTTCGAGCGAAGAATGGGCAGGATGCTGTCGGACGGCGCGCCTCCGGCCAGGGCTCTGCCGCCACGCGGTAAGAGCGGTTGCCTGAGAGAAGAACGATGACGCCGATCCGATCACGGGACGGGACGGCGACCGCGCGGGAAGCGCGGGAAAGATGTTCCGCGGCCTCCTCGAGTCGGCCCCCGACGCCATGGTCATCGTCGATTCGAAGGGCGAGATCGTGCTCGTCAACGCCCAGACCGAGCGGCTCTTCGGGTACCCGCGGGAGGAATTGCTGGGACATCGGATCGAGGTCCTCGTCCCTCCCCGGTTCCGGCAGGCGCATTCCGGGCAGCGCGACGGTTACTTCGGCGATCCCCGCGTCCGGCCGATGGGAACCGGCATGGAGCTCTACGGCCTGCGCAAGGACGGGACGGAGTTTCCCGTCGAAATATCCCTGAGCCCGCTCGAGACGGAGGAGGGCGTCCTCGTCTCGAGCGCGATCCGCGACATCACCGAGCGCAGGCGGGCGGAAGAAGAGCTGGAGAGTTTCTTCAGGCTCTCCCTGGACATGCTCGCGGTCGCCGATTTCGACGGTCACTTCAAGCGGTTGAACCCGGTCTGGGAGAGGGTCCTGGGCTGGTCCCGGGAACAGCTCCAGGCCCGGCCCTTCCTCGACTTCGTTCATCCCGACGACCGGGAGGCGACCGCCGCCGAGTCGGCGGGCCTCGCCCGCGGAGCGGAGACGTTCTCGTTCACCAATCGCTATCTCTGCGCGGACGGCTCCTACCGCTGGCTGCTCTGGAACTCGACCCCCGACCCCGACCGCCGGAGAATCTACGCGGCGGCCAGGGACGTGACGCAGATGCGGCTGGCGGACGAGGAGATCGAGAAGCTGAACCGCGAGCTCAAGCGGCGCGTCGGGGAGCTGGCGAGCCTGAACCAGGAGCTCGAGGCGTTCTCCTATTCCGTTTCGCATGATCTGCGCGCGCCGCTGCGGCACATCGACGGGTTCGCGCGTCTTCTCGGGCGTCACGTCGGAGCGAGCCTGGACGAGAAGGGGCGCTATTACCTCGCCACGATCGAGGACTCGGTGCGGCAGATGGGGAACCTGATCGACGAGCTGCTGGCCTTCTCGCGGCTCGGCCGCGAACGGCTCCGGTCCGCCCCGGTGGATCTCTCGGCGCTCGCCCGCGAGGCGATCATCGAGGTGGAGCGCGACACGAACGGGCGGGACGTGCGCTGGACCGTCGGAGAATTGCCTCCGGTCGCGGGGGACGCGTCTCTGCTCAAGCAGGTCTTCCTGAACCTCCTGTCCAACGCCGTCAAGTACTCGAGCCCCCGCACGGTCGCGTCGATCGAGGTCGGCTCCATCCCGGGGACCCCGGTGAAGTCGTCTGTTTCGTGCGCGACAACGGCGTGGGCTTCGACATGAAGTACGCGGACAAGCTCTTCGGCGTTTTTCAGCGTCTCCACGGCGCCGGCGAGTTCGAGGGAACCGGGATCGGTCTCGCCAACGTCCGGCGCGTCATCCAGCGGCACGGGGGGAGGACGTGGGCGCACGGGGTCGTGGAGGAAGGCGCGACGTTCTATTTCTCGCTTCCGCGCGAGTCACCCGAGGGCGAATGGCCGGGCTGAAGAGCATCCTGCTGGCGGAGGACAACCCGAGGGACGTCGAGCTGACGCTGACGGCGCTGGCGGAAAACCACCTCGCCAACGAGGTGGTCGTGGCGAGGGACGGCGAAGAGGCGCTCGATTACCTCTTCCGGCGCGGCCGTTTCGCGATGCGCGCCGAGGGGAACCCCGCGGTCGTCCTGCTCGACCTGAAGATGCCGCGGGTGGATGGCCTCGAGGTGCTCCGCCGGATCAAGTCCGACGAGACGCTGAAGACCGTGCCGGTCGTCATGCTCACCTCTTCGCGGGAGGAGCGGGACCTCGTCGAGAGCTACCGGCTGGGGATCAACGCCTACGTCGTCAAGCCGGTCGGCTTCGAGCAGTTCGTCGACGCCGTCCGGGAGATCGGGGCCTTCTGGGCGGTCCTGAACGAGCGGGCGCCGGGCAGCGTCCGCAAGTCCGGATCGATGAGACGAGCGATGAGCGAGCGCGTCCGCATTCTCCACGTCGAGGACGACCCTCGAGACGCGGAGCTGGTGAGGGAGGTCGTTGCTGGCCGACCACCTGGACTGCGACATCGTCCGCGTGGACAACCGGGAGGAATACCTGGCGGCGCTCGAGCAAGGAGCATTTCGACCTGATCGTCTGCGACTACACGCTCCCGTCCTTCCAGGGGGGAGAGGCCCTGGAGCTCGCCGCCGCGAGGTGGTCCCACGTCCCCTTTCTCTTCCTGTCCGGCACCATCGGGGAGGAGAGGGCCGTCGAGGCGCTGAAGAAGGGCGCGACGGAGTACGTGCTCAAGAGCAATCTCGCGCGGCTTCCGTCCGCGGTGCGCCGCGCGATGCGGGAGGCGCGGGAGCACGCGGAGCGCCGGAAGGCGGAGGCGGCGTTGCGCGCCTCGGAGCAGCGCACCCGGGCCCTGATGGAGAACGCGAAGGACGCGATCCTCGTCGGGAACATCCAGGGAATCGTCGTCGAGGTCAATCGCGCCGCCGAGGCGCTCTTCGCCCGGCCGCGCGCCTATTTTGTCGGCCGCAACTTCCTGGAGCTCGTCACTGCCGACGAGCGCGAGAGGGTCCGGCGGCATTTCGAGGCGGTCCTCGCGGGCCGGGCCCCGGAGATGCAGGAGACAATCGCCCTGGCCGCGGACGGGCGGACCGTCCCGATCGAGGTCTCCGCATCGCTCGTCGAGATCGGGGGCGAGCGCCTCGTGCTCGGCATCGTGCGGGACGTGTCGGAGCGCAAGCTCCTGGAGGAGCAGTTCCGGCAGGCGCAGAAGATGGAGGCGGTCGGAAGGCTGGCGGGGGGCGTCGCCCACGACTTCAACAACCTCCTGACGGTGATCCTGGGCTACAGCGACGTCGCGCACAGCCAGCTGCCGGCGGAGCATCCCCTGCAACAGGACCTCGAGCAGATCCGGAAGGCGGGGGAGAGGGCCGCCGCGCTGACGCGGCAGCTTCTCGCCTTCAGCCGGACGCAGGTCCTCCTCCCCCAGCTGGTCGACGTCGGCGAGATCGTGACCGACATCGACAGGATGCTGCGCCGCCTGATCGGCGAGGACATCGACCTGGTGACGGTCTGCGATCCGCGGCGCGGGCCGGGTCAAGGCGGACCCGGGGCAGCTCGAGCAGGTGCTCATGAACCTGGCGGTCAACGCGCGTGACGCCATGCCCGGCGGAGGCCGGCTCACGATCGAGACGCGCCAGGTGGACTTCGACGAGTCCGACACCCGGGAGCACGTGTCGGCGCAGCCCGGATCGTACGTGATGATCTCGGTCAGCGACACGGGATCGGGGATGGACGCGGAGACGAAATCCCACATCTTCGAGCCGTTCTTCACGACGAAGGAGAAGGGGAAGGGGACCGGCCTCGGCCTCGCGACCGTGTACGGAATCGTGAAACAGAGCGGCGGCTTCCTCTGGGTTTCCAGCGAGCCGGGGAGCGGGACCGTGTTCAAGATCTGTCTGCCGCGGGTCGAGGAGAAGCCGGAATTCCGCCGTCGGCCCCCGTCCCCGGCCCTCGAGAACGCCCGCGGCACGGAGACGCTCCTGCTTCTCGAGGACGAGGAGGGGCTGCGCCGCCTGGCGCGCGAGGTGCTGGAGGACCACGGCTACACGGTCGTCGAGACCTCCGGCTGGCAAACGGCCCTGGACCTTGCCGAGCGGAGTCCCGGCCCGATCGACCTGGTGTTGACCGGCGTCCCGCTGCCGGAGAGCGGGGGGCGGGAAATCGTGTCGCGCCTCTCGGCGCTGCGGCCCGGCATTCGAATTCTCTCCACGACCGGGGCCGCGGACGAGGCCGTGGACGCCGGAGTGGCTCGCCTGCAGAAGCCGTTCACTCCGGGCGATCTCGCCCGCAGCGTGAGACAGCTGCTCGACTCGGCATGAGCGACCAGTCCGTGCTCTCCGGCCGCGGAACCATCCTCGTCATCGACGACGACGAGCAGATCCGGAGTCTGATCGTGCGGCTGCTCCGCCCGATGGGGCACGCGCTGGAAGAGGCGTCTTCCGCGGAGGAGGCGCACGACAAGCTGCAGGGCTCGCTGCCGGACCTGGTCCTGCTCGACATGCAGCTTCCGGGCCGCAGCGGCCACGAGCTGCTGGCCGAGATCCGCGCCGATCCGCGCACGCGGCTGATCCCTGTCGTGATGATCACCGGCGCGGCGACGCACGAGCGCAAGCTGAAGGCCATCGAGGCGGGCGTCACCGACTTCATCGCCAAGCCCTTCTCGCCCGAGGAGCTGGCGGCGCGGGTGCGGGCGCTGCTCGAGCTCAAGTTCGTCACCGACGCTCTCGAGGACGCCGAGCAGGTCATCGTCTCGCTGGCGAGGACGATCGACGCGCGCGACCGCTACACCTACGGCCACAGCGCGCGCGTTTCGCTCTACGCGGGGCTCCTCGGCGAGCGCATCGGGCTCGCGGGCCGGGCCCTCGAGACGGTGCGGCGGGGAGGGCTCTTCCACGATTTCGGAAAGATCGCCGTCCGCGACGCCGTGCTCCTGAAGCCGGCGAAGCTGACCGCCGAGGAGTACTCGGAGATCAAGCGGCACCCGACGGAGGGGCGGGACCTGCTCCGGAACATGAAGACGCTCGCGCACGCGATGGGGGTCGTCTATCACCACCACGAGCGGATGGATGGCTCCGGCTACCCCGACGGCCTGGCCGGCGAGACGATCCCGATCACGGCCCGCGTGACGACGATCGCCGACGTCTTCGACGCGCTCACCACCGCGCGCGTCTATCGCGGCGCGCTCTCGCGGCAGGAGACCCTCGGCATCATGGCGGAGGAGGTCCGCAAGGGGTGGTGGGACGGCCGGCTCCTGGAGGAGTTCCGCGGCGTCCTGGACACGCTGCCCGAGGACGACGGGAGGATCGCGCGCGTCCTCTCGGCGCCGCCGGAGGTCTGAGGCTTCCTCGAGCCGGGACGGCGCCGTCCCGCCCCTATACTGGCGCCATCGCATCTATGAAGCCGCTCCTCTACTCGGTGCTCCCGCGCCCTCCCCATCCGACGCGGGACGGCCTGGCGATTCGCAACTACTTTCTCCTGGCCGGACTGGCGGACGAGTTCCGGGTCCGGGCGGCGGCCCTCCTTCCCCCGCACCTGGCGGGGAGCGGGGAATATCCGCCGGGGATCGAGGTCGAGGAGGTGCCTCAGGCCGGAAGGACGCTCTCCCGTCTGGCGGCGCTCGCGGGAAGCGTGCTCACGCGCGAGGCCTATCCGGCGCTCCTCTACGGCTCCCGGCCGCTCTCTTCGCTCCTGGCGGGCTGGGTCGCCCGGGAAAAGCCCGCGTGGGTCGTGGCGCACTCGTATCATGTCGCGCACGGCCGCGATCTCCTCCGGCGCGCCGGCGTGGGTGGACTTTCACAACGTGGACTCGCGGATCTGGAGTCGGATGGGCGAGAGCGCGGGGTCGCGGCTCGAGCGCTCGCTCGCGCGGTGGCAGGCGCCGCGCGTCGAGCGGCTGGAGCGCGGCATCGTCGGCGCGGCCGCCGGGCTCTCCTGCGTCTCCGAGGGGGATGCCCGGACGCTCGCCGTCGCTCGGCGCGGAGTCTCCCCGCGTCGTCCCGAACGGCGTCGACCTCTCCCGCTACCGGTTCCGGCCGGAGCCGGCCGGCGAAGACAGGCTCTTCTTCGTGGGGGACATGGCGTGGCCGCCCAACGCGGAAGGGATCCGCTGGTTCTGCGCGGAGGTGTGGCCGCGGCTCACTCTCCTGCGGCCGGAGTCGCGCGCCGAGATTCTCGGGCGCGCGGCGCCGGCGGATCTCGCGCGCCGGGCGCCTCCGGGAGTCTCGTTTCCCGGCGAAGGAGACGACACGCGGCCGTACTGGGACCGCGCCGCCGTGGCTGTCGTGCCTCTCCTTGCCGGCGGCGGCACCCGGCTCAAGATCCTGGAAGCCGCCGCCTGCGGCGTGCCCGTCGTCTCGACGCCGGTCGGCGCCGAGGGGCTCGATCTCCTCCCCGGCTCCGAGATCGTCATCGCGGCCGGGAGCGCAGGAATTCGCCGGGGCGGTCGCGAGGCTCCTCGCCGACCCGGCGGCGCGCCGCTCCCTGGCCGCCGCGGCCCGGGCCCGCGTCGAGAGGCAGTACGACTGGCGCTCCATCGGGCGAAGGTTCGCCCGGGAGCTTTCCGGCAGGGCTTCATGATCGCGCTCGCGCAGGCGCTCGCAATCCTCTCTCTTCTCCTCGTCGTCTGGTCGTATCTGTCGTACCCCGCGGTGATCGAGCAGCTCTCCCGCCGGGCGCCGGAGGCGCCGCCGAGCGGAGGAGGGAGGCCCCGGTCGCTCGAGGTCGTCCTCTCCGCCGCCGACGAGGAGGAGGTGATCGCGCGCCGCGTCGAGAATCTCCTCGCGCAGGAGGCGGAGGTTCCCCTCTCCGTCTCGATCGGATGCGACGGCTGCCGCGACCAGACGGCGAAGCTGGCCGCCGACGTCCTCGGCGGACGCGGACGCGTGGTGGAGTTTCGAGAAAGGCGGGGGAAGGCGGCCGTCCTGAACGATCTCGTCGCGGGGATCGGCCGCCGATGTCATCGTTTTCACCGACGCCAACACGCGATTCGAGCCGGGAGCGGTCGAGCGCCTGGCCGAGGCGTTCGAGGACCCGGACGTGGGCGCCGCGTGCGGAAGGCTCGTCCTCGAATCGGCGGCGGCCGGAGGAACGTCCGAGACCGCGTTCTGGGGGTGGGAGACAGGGATCAAGGCAGCGGAGGGAAGACTGGGAGTGTGCCTGGGCGCCAACGGCGCGATCTACGCCGCCCGTCGGTCCTGGATCGAGCCTCTGCCGGCCGGGACGATCCTGGACGACTTCCTGATCCCCGCGAGGATCGCCGGGAACGGGAAGAGAGTCGTCTTCGCCGGAGACGCCGTGGCCCTCGAGGAGACGGGGCGGGACGCGGCCGCCGAAGTGGCTCGGCGCTTCCGGATCGGCGCGGGAGCCGGACTGATCCTGAGACAGGAAACCTGGCTCTTCAACCTGCGCCGGCACGGCCTGCTCTCCTTCGCTTTTCTCTCGCGAAAGGCCGCGCGCTGGCTCGCGCCGGTCCTCGCGCTCGCGTCCGCCGTCGCCGCCCTGGGCGACCCCGGACTGCGTCCTGTTTGGAGCGACCGTTCTTACGGGGGCGGCCTTGCTGATGCTGTCCGTCCGCGCGCGCCCGCGCGTGCCGGGTCTCGCCGGCAGGCTCTATGATTTCTGCGTGATCAACATCGCCCTCGCCGCGGGCGTCGTCGCGGGACTGGCGGGCTATCGACGGCCCGCCTGGCGGCGAGCCAGGTGAATAGCCCGGATAATTCACGAATACCCGGCCGAAACACGGGCCTGTCGTCGAGAGGCGAGACGTCCGCTTCGCCCGGATTGTGTGAGGCCGAAATGCCCGTTGTTCCCGCGAGAGATTTTTCGTCGGGACGAGGAAGACCGACGACGGCGATGCCGGGGCATCGCAGAGGAGGTCTGACGAAGTATCCGGCGGAAAAGATCCGCGGGACGGCCGGAGTCGTTCGTGAATTATGCGGGCTAATACGCATTCCGCGTTCCGGTTGACGGCGCTGGCGGGCGATCTGGTCATCGCCGCGCTCTGCCTCTACGGGGCGTTCCTCCTGCGGACCCGGGTGGCGCTGCCGGGCACGGAGGGACTGCTTCCCTCCGGGAAGGTGCGCTACACGTTCGTGAACATCCTGATCGTCGTCACGCGCGCAGGCCTTCTTCCTGTCGCTCTTCGGTCTCTACCGCGCGAGGGAACGCTTCCGCGAGCCGCTGGCGAAGCTGCTGCTTCCCGCCCTGTTCTTCGAGCTGCTCGCCCTCTCGGCCGTCTACTTCCTCGCGTTCGCGCAGGCCTATCTCTTCCCGCGTTCGGTCCTCGTCGCCTACGTCCTCCTCGACGCCGTCGCGCTCGGCCTCTGGCGGATGCTGCTCGACCGGCTCTTCCCGCAGCCGCGGCGGCGGGCGGTGATCATCGGGACCGGGAAGGCCGCGTCGCTCATCGCCGACACGATCCGGCGCCACCCCTGGACCGGGGTGGAGGTCGCCGGGCTCATCGGCGCGGCGGGGCAAGGCAGGGCCGACCTTCCCGTGCTCGGCCCCCTGGAGAGCCTCGTCGGAGATCAGCGAGCGCGAGAGGATCGACGAAGTCATCGTGACGCCGGAGGAAACGACCTGGAGGGACCGGATTTCCGAGCGCATCCCCCGCGATTGGCCCGTGGACCTGCTCGTGTGGCCTTCCCCCTTCGAGACCATGATCGGGCGGCTGAGGTTCCGCGTCGTAGGAGACCTGCCGCTGCTCGAGGCGAGGATGCGTCCCCTGGAAGGGATGCGCGCCGCGGGCAAGCGCGCGTTCGACGTGATCGTTTCCGCCGGCTTGCTCGTCGTCTCTCTTCCGATCCTCCTTCCGGCCGCCGCGATCGTCGCGCTCACGTCGCGCGGCGGGGTTCTCTACCGGCAGGAGCGCGTGGGGAAGGACGGCCGCCCCTTCCGGCTCTGGAAGCTCCGCACCATGCGCGAGGGAGCGGAGGAGGAGACGGGCGCCGTGCTCTCTTCTCCGGCGACGCCCGCGTGACGCCCGCCGGACGCTGGCTCCGCTCCCTGCGCGTCGACGAGATCCCGCAGCTCTGGAACGTGCTCCGGGGCGACATGAGCCTCGTCGGGCCGCGTCCCGAGCGTCCCGAGTTCGCCGGGCCCTTCGGGGAGAGCGTGTCGGGCTACGCGCTGCGCCTCTCCGCCCGTCCCGGCCTGACCGGCCTCGCGCAGGTCTCGGGCGACTATGCGACCGAGCCCGAGATCAAACTGCGGTACGACCTGGCGTACCTGAACAACTGGTCGCTCGGCCTCGACCTGTCGATCCTGCTTCGAACGATCCCCGTCATCCTGACTAGGCGCGGAATCTGAGAACGGATTTGTGATTGGTGATTCGTGATTGGAACCGACGGTTCCGCGCTGATCAGCACGATCACAAATCACCGGTCGTTATGATCCGCTGCCATGAATCCACAGCGCCGGCCGCGAGTGGCCGTGGTGATGCCGGCGTACAACGCGGAGAAGACGCTGGCGCGCACCTACGCCGATATTCCGAAGGACGCCGTGGACGACGTGATCCTCGTGGACGACGCCTCGAGCGACCGCACGGTGGAGGAGGCGCGGCGCCTGGGCCTCCATGTCGTCGAGCACTCGAAGAACCGCGGCTACGGCGCCAACCAGAAGACCTGCTACCGCACGGCGCTCGAGCGGGGCGCGGACATCGTCGTCATGGTCCATCCGGACCACCAGTACGACCCGACGGTCATCCCCACCTGATCGAGCCGCTGCTTCACGGCCGGTGCGACGCCGTGTTCGGCAGCCGGATGCTCGGCGGCCGCCCGATCCAGGGAGGCATGCCCAAGTGGAAGTACCTTGGAAACATCTTCCTGACGGCGATCGAGAACGCGACGTTCCTGATTTACCTGACCGAGTACCACAGCGGCTTCCGCGCCTACAGCCGCCACTATCTGGAGGCCGTGGAGCTGGAGCACAACTCCGACGGCTTCGTCTTCGATACCGAGATCATCGCGCAGGCGATGGCGCGGAGCCTCACGATCCGCGAGATTCCGATCGAAACCCGCTACTTCGACGAGGCGTCCCAGATCGCCTTCATGCCCTCCGTGCGCTACGGCTTCGCGATCCTGAAGACGATGCTCCTCTACAAGCTCCACACCTGGGGCCTCTACTCCTCCCGCATCTTCCGCTCCCGCGAAATTCCTAAGGTGGGAGCGGCGGGGGGGCGGAGAGCCTTCCGTCCCGCAGTTCTCTCTCGAGCTCCTGAGTGCGCTCGCGCAGCGCCGGCTGGAGATCCGGCAGCAGAGCGGGGAAGAGCGCCGGGCTGATCCAGACGGCGCGCAGAAAAGCCGCCGCGGCCTTCTCGGTCTCGCCGCCCGCCTCGTAGGCGCGTCCGAGGTTCAGATCGATCTCGGCCCTCTCGCCGAGGCCGAGCGCCTTCCGGTAGAAATCGATCGCTCCCGCGGCGTCCGCGCCGACGAGCCGGCAGGATCCCGCGAGGACGAGCGGCCGCGAGTCGCCGGGAAGTCCCGGCGCCGCGGTGAGCGCGAACTCCTGGATGTGGTCGAGCACCTTCGGGGGATCGGAGATTTCTCCCGGATGGCTGACGAGATAGCGCAGCGAGTCCGCCGCGGGCCGCAGCACCCTCTCCGCCCGGTACCGAGGGATCTCCGGCGAAAGCGCCCAAGCCAGGATCCCGGCGAGAAGGAGACCGCGGAGGATTCTGATGAGACGGTGTCCGGTGTTCGGTGTTCGGGGTTCGGGTGGAACCGGGGACGGAACCGCATCGGATTCCGAGATTTTCCAGGCGCGGCCCGCGGCGAGCAGCAGCGGCACCGCGGAAATGGGCCGCTGCAGCGGGAACCAGGTCAGAGCGGCGACGGCGCCCGCTCCGAGAAACGCCAGGAGAAGAACGGCCTCGGCGCGCTCCTCCCGCGGGCCCGGAGTCCGGGCAGTCCTCCGGAGACCCTGGAGGAGGAGGGCGACGGCTCCGAGGACGGCCAGGCCGGCCGGGATCCCCGTCTCGGCGAAGAACTGGAGGTAGTCGCAATGCGCCTCGCTGTACGACGCGGTGACGAGGGGATTCGCGAGCCTGCGGCGCAAGGCGATCTCCGCGCGCAGCCGGTGCGGCACGAACTCCGCTCCATAGGTGCCCGGCCCGAACCCGGTCCAGGGGCGCTCGCCCGCCATGGTCGCGGCGGCGCCCCAGGCTCCGAGCCGGTAGGTCACGAGGCGGTCCCAGTCTCGATCCCGGAGCGCCGACACGGTCTCCCGGACGCGCTGGCGCAGGGGACGGTACAGGACAACGCCGACGCCGGCGAGGAGGAGAAGGAGAGCGATCGCCGGCGCGGCGCGCCGGCCGTAGCGGCAGACGAGCAGGATGACCGCTCCGGCGACGAGCGCCGTCCAGGAGGTCAGATTGCGATTGACGAGAAGGCCGCTCACGAAGACCAGAGCGCCCAGTCCGGCCGCGGCGCGCGCTCCCGTCCGGCCGCTCCAGAGGAGCACGCCCAGACAGGACACCGCCGCCAGCGCCAGCGCCAGCGCCAGGGAGCCGGGATTCCCGACGAAGGCGCCCGTCGCCTCGCGGCTTCCGGGCGTGACGAGCGCGAAGGGGCGGTAGATGTTGCGCGCCTGCAGGACCGAGACGCCCGTGTCGGCGGCGGCCACGACGAGGAAGGCCGAGAGGAGAAGAGCCTTGTGCTTTTCGAGGACGCGGCTGGCTCCGAGCGGCAGAAGGAGCGCTGTCAGGAGCAGGGCCCGCGTCGCGTCGAGCGCGGCCGCGCGCCGCGGCGACGCGAGGGCGCTGACGAGCGCCGCGGCGCAACCGAAGGCGAGGAGCATCAACACCGCGGAGCGGGGCCGGAGGCGGCCGCCCGGGGCCGCCGAGAGCGGATTGGCCCACCGCGAGAACCCGAACGCCGCGAGCGCGGCAATCCCGACGAACACGAGCGTCGTCACCCTTTTCGGAGCGTCGAACGCCGCATCGGCGCCGGAATCCACCGCGAGTCCCGCGCAAACGGTCGCCAGCAAGAGCGCCCCCGCGGCGATGGCGCCGCCGGGATCCCGCGCCGGCGGCGCGCTTGCGGCCGGCAGCTGCGCCTTCCGCTTCTTTCGCGACATCCCGCCTCATTAGAGCAGGTTCCGGGGGGAGAACCGAGCACCGAACACCGAACACCGAATACCTTCTCTCCCCGGTTCGTTATGCTCCTCGACGTTCATGAAGACCGGCTCCCATCCCCGCCGCCGTGTCTCCCTCCACCTCTGGGTGTACCGCCATCGTGCGGTCATCCTCGGGACGCTCGGCGCCGTTTTGCTGTCGGGCCTTCTCGTGCTCGCCCGCTTCACCTCGGTCGTGGTCAAGCGATTCGAAGGGCACCGCTGGAATCTGCCCTCGCGGATCTACTCCGACATGCTCGTGCTGCGCGCCGGCGACGGGGGCTCGCCGGAGAAACTGGTCGGGAAGCTCGAGCGGCTCTTCTACCAGGCCGAGGACGGCGCCCCGGCGCGGGCGGGCCATTTCCGCCGGTCGGGCAACGTGCTCGAGGTCTTCCCGCGGGACTTCCGCTACCCGGGAAAACTCTTCCGGGGGTTCCCGACGCGCGTCGAGTTCTCGGGCGGAAAGGTCGCCTCGATCCGGGATGCCTCCGGCGAGCCGGTGCCCGCCCTCGTCGTCGAGCCGGAGCTGCTGGGCTCGGTCTTCGGCGAGGAGCTGGAGGACCGCACCCTCGTCCGCCTCGAGGACCTGCCCCAGTCGCTCAGGGACGCGGTCCTCGTCACGGAGGACCGCGATTTCTACCGCCACGCCGGCGTTTCGGTCCGGCGCAGCCTCGGCGCCCTGCTCGCCAACGTGAAGAGCAAGGCGACCCAGGGAGGGTCGACACTCACCCAGCAGCTCGTCAAGAACCTGTACCTCTCGCCGGAACGGACGCTGCGGCGCAAGGCGATCGAGGCCGTCCTCGCCGTGATCCTCGACGCGCGCTACTCCAAGGACGAGATCTTCGAGGCGTACCTGAACGAGATCTACCTCGGACAGTACGCCTCGGTCGCGGTCAACGGAGTGGGGGAGGCCGCGCGGCACTACTTCGGCAAGGAGGCGAGCGATCTCGACCTGGCGGAGTCGGCGACGATCGCGGGCATGATCAAGGCCCCCAACGCCTATTCGCCTCTCCACAACGCCGCCCGTGCCCGCCAGCGGCGGGACCTCGTCCTGAAGCTGATGCGCGAGGAGAAGAAGATCGATGACGCCGCGCTGGCGCAGGCCCTGGCGGAGCCGCTCGTCTCGTCCTCGAGCGCTCAGTCGCGCACCAACGCCCCCCACTTCGTGGATTTCGTCAAGGGCGAGCTGGAAGCCCGCTTCGGCCGGCAGCTGAAGACCGAGGGGCTGCAGATCTACACGACGCTCGACGTGGATCTGCAGCGCTCGGCCCAGAAGTCCGTCACGCAGGGACTGGCGGCGCTCGAGAAGAACTACCGCCGGCTCGCCGCCAACGCGAAGGAGGAGCCTCTCCAGGGTGCGCTCATCGTGCTCGAGCCGCGAACGGGAGCCGTCAAGGCCTTCGTCGGAGGGCGCGACTACCGTCTCTCGCAGTTCAACCGGGTCACGCAGGCGCACAGGCAGCCCGGGTCTCTCTTCAAGCCGTTCGTGTACCTGGCGGCCTTCGCGCGCCGGGACCTGGAGACGCCGGTCACGCCGGCCACGATCCTCGAGGACACGCCGATCACCGTGACCTGGGACAAGGGGGGAGAGGACGAGCAGTGGAGTCCTCACGACTACGACGGGGATTACCGGGGCGCCATGTCCGCGCGCAGGGCGCTGGAGCTCTCGATCAACATCCCGACGGTGCGCGCGGCCATCGCGGCGGGCCTGCCGGCCGTGCTCGCGACGGCCCGGGCCGCGGGGGTGGGCTCGCGGCTGCGTCCCTATCCCTCCGTCGCCCTCGGGGCCTTCGAGGTGTCTCCGCTGGAGATCGCCTCGGCTTACGCCGTCTTCGCCAACGGGGGGGTGCGGGTGGACCCGATCGCCATCGTCGGCGTTCAGACGAGCGACGGGCGCGTGCTCGACAGGAAGGAGACGCCCCTGAAGCCCGTCCTTCCCGCCGACGCCGTCTTCCTGGTGGACTCGCTCATGAGGGGGGCGGTGGACCGCGGAACGGCCTCGGCGGCGCGCTCCGGCGGGGTGCGGGGCGTGCTCGCCGGCAAGACCGGCACGACCAACGACTACCGGGACGCCTGGTTCATCGGCTTCTCGCCCCGCTTCCTTGCGGCGGTGTGGGTCGGGTACGACGACAACCGCCCGATCCGGCTGACCGGCACGCAGGCGGCGGTGCCGATCTTCGCGGACTTCTCCCGCTCCGTGCCCGCCCAGCTCTTCAGCGAGAGCTTCCCCGTGCCCTCCGACATCGTGACGGCGGAGATCGATCCGGAGAGCGGCGGGCTTGCCACGCCTCGATGCCCCCAGCGGATGACCGAGGTCTTCATCTCCGGCACGGAGCCGCGCGCCGAGTGCCCGATCCACCGCCCTTCCGGATCGCTTCCGGTCGAGGGCGCCTTCGACTGACGAAAGGTTCCAGGTTTCAAGTTTCAGGTTTCAGGAGCTCGCGCTTCTTGAAACTTGGAACCTGAAACCTGAAACCCACTCTGGTAGATTGGACGGTTCCATGAAGCGGTCACCCAACCTCCAGTCGGACGGAATCCGGATACGGGGCGCGCGGACTCACAACCTGAAGGACGTCTCCGTCACGATCCCGACCGGGTGCCTGACGGTCATCACGGGCGTCTCGGGGTCGGGGAAGTCTTCCCTGGCGTTCGACACGCTCTATGCCGAGGGGCAGCGGCGCTACGCGGAGTCGCTCTCGACGTACGCGCGGCAATTCCTGGAACGGCTCGACCGTCCCGACGTGGACTCGATCGAGCCGGTGCCTCCGGCCATCGCGCTGGAACAGAAGAACGGCGTGAGGAACGCCCGATCGACGGTGGGGACCCAGACGGAGATCTACGACTCGCTGCGGCTCCTCTTCGCGCACGGGGGCACGACGTTCTGCCCGGTCTGCGACCTGGCCGCCGTTGGCGGAGGCGTGGACCGGGCCGTCGAGGAGCTCTTCCGCGCCGACCCGGGCGCCAGGGTGACGCTCGTGGCGCCCCTGCCGTGGCGCAAGGAGGGGAACGGCCGCCGATCCCGCAAGAGCGCGCGGGAAGACCGCATCCGTCTGGAGGAATTGAAACGCGCCGGGTTCTTCCGGGCGCTCTCCGCCGCCGGAGAGACCGTGGAGATCCCGGAGGAGGTCGAGGCGCTCCTGGACGCGGAGGGGCGCCTGCCCGTGGTGGTGGGGCGGTTCGTCGTCCGGGAGGAGTCGCGCGCGGAGATCGCCGCCGCCGCGGATTCGGCGTTCGCGATGGCGGGATCGCTCTCGGCCGTCTTCGAAGATCGCGCGCGGACGTTTCGCCGCGGGCTCCACTGCCCCGGCTGCGGCGCCGATTTCCGGGAGCCGACCCCCGCGCTCTTCGCGTTCAATTCGCCGCTCGGGGCCTGTCCGGTCTGCCAGGGCTTCGGGCGGGTCATCGGCGTGGACCTGGAGAAGGTCATCCCCGACTCCGCGCCTGACTCTTTCCGACCGGCCCGTCGCCCCGTGGAACACGCCCGCGTACGAGTCGGCCTACGACGATCTCTTCCGGGCCTGCCGCCGCTACTCGGTCCGCACGGACATCCCGGTCTCGAGGCTCTCGGCGCACGAGCGGGAAGTCCTCATCAAGGGGAGGGGAGAGTTCTACGGAGTCAGCGGCTTCTTCGACTGGCTCGAGACGAAGCGCTACAAGATCCACGTGCGGGTGCTGCTCGCCCGGTACCGCGCCTACACCCTCTGCCCCGAGTGCCGCGGAGGCCGGTTGACGCCGGCCGCGCTGTCGGTGCGCCTGCGCGGCCGGACGATCGCGGAGCTCTCGGACCTCCCGCTCTCCCGGCTGCGGCAATGGTTTGAAGACCTGACCCTTTCCCGGGCCGAGGAGGAGCGGCTCTCCTCCATCGTCTCCGAGATTCGCTCGCGGGTGCGCTACATGAACGAGGTCGGTCTCGAGTACCTGACGCTGTCGCGCGCCGCGAGGACCCTGTCGGGAGGAGAGGCGCAGCGCATCGGCCTGGCCTCCGCCCTGGGCGGAGCGCTGACCGGAACGCTCTACGTCCTGGACGAGCCGACCATCGGCCTGCACGCCGCCGACACGCGTCGGATGCTCAAGATCCTGCGGCGCCTGGCGGACCGGGGCAATACGGTCGTCATCGTCGAGCACGACCCGGAGGTCATCGAAGCGGCCGACCGCGTGATCGACCTGGGCCCCGGCGCGGGCAGCCTCGGCGGCCGCCTCCTCTTCGAAGGCACCCCGCACGCCCTCGCCCGCGTGAAGTCTTCCGCCACGGGAGAACTTCTCCGCTCCCGCGATCACAAATCACAAATCACAAATCACAAATCTCCGGCCGGCGCCGCCGCCGGCCGTCTGGTTCCCTTCCGCCGGACCGAAGGCGCCATCACCGTCGTTGGAGCGCGCGAGCACAACCTGAAGAACCTGACGGTCCGGTTCCCCCTCGGGCGCCTGGTCGCCGTCTCGGGCGTCTCGGGGTCCGGAAAATCCACGCTCGTGCGGGACATCCTCTACAACTCGTACGCGCGCCGCGTCAAGGGCGTCGTCGCGCTCGATGTCGGGGCGCACGACCGGATCGAGGGGCTGGAGAGCGTCGGCGATCTGTTGCTCGTGGACCAGAGCCCGCTCGGGCGATCCGCGCGCTCGAACCCGGTGACGTACGTCAAGGCGTGGGACGAGATCCGGCAGGTCTTCGCCCGCACGGCGCGCGCGGTCTCGCGCGGCATCACGGCGCGCGATTTCTCGTTCAACTCGGCGGGAGGCCGTTGCGAGATGTGCCGCGGGACCGGATGGCAGACGATCGACATGCAGTTCCTGGCCGACGTCACCGTGCGCTGCGACTCGTGCGACGGCCGGCGGTTTCAGAACCGAGTCCTCTCCGTCCGCTACCGGGGAAAGAACATCGGGGACGTCCTCGCCATGACCGTCTCGGACGCCTCGGCGTTCTTCGCCGGCAGGAGCCCCGGATCGTCCGGCGCCTGCAGCCGCTGACCGACACGGGCCTCGGCTACGTGACGCTCGGCCAGCCGACGGCGACGCTGTCGGGCGGAGAGGCGCAGAGACTGAAGCTCGCTTCGTTCATCGACGCCCGCCCGCCCGCGGGACGCGGCACCTTCTTTCTCTTCGACGAGCCCACCACCGGGCTCCACGCCTCGGACGTCGAGCGGCTGCTCCGGACTCTCCGGCGCCTGATCCACCTGGGCCACTCGGTCCTGGTGATCGAGCACAACCTGCAGCTGCTGGCGGCCTGCGACTGGATCGTGGACCTGGGGCCGGGGGGGGGCGAAAACGGCGGCGCGATCGTGGCCGAGGGCCCGCCCGAGGAGGTCCGGAAGAACCCGTCGAGTCTGACCGGGAGATTCCTGGCCGAGCTTGCTCCCCCGACGGCGCCGGACCCGCTCCGCGCGGGAGCGACGAAGTAGGGGAGACCTTCCGCCCGGCGCGGGGACGTCACGGCTTCTTGCTGCTGGATTCCTGGAGGAATTCGCGGAGCCTTCCGCGCCCGCCGTAGCCCTGCATCTTCGCGATCAGGCTGCCGTCGGGGGCGGCCACGACGAGCGTCGGGAAGGCGTTGACGGAGATACCGCCGTTCGAGCTCGTCGATTGCCGGCGTGTTCTTTCCGTCCTCCCGCTCCCGGTCCACGACGCGCGCCGGCAGATAGGACCGGTTGACGAGGGCGGCGATCTCGGGGTCGCCCCATCCTTCCTCGTCGAGCCGGTGGCAGGGCCCGCACCAGGCGGCGGTGAAGTCGTAGAGCACGGGCTTTCCCGCGCTCCGGGCCTGCGCCTCCACTTCCTTCTGCGGCTGCCAGCGGACGAGGCCCGCTCCCTCGTCCTTCTTCTCCCGGTCCATGACCGCGGTGATGACGCGAAACAGGATCGCGGCGAGCAGGATCCACAGCAGGATCGGCGGAATCCTCGATTGAGATCCCGAGCGGGGCGGCGTTTCAGTCCTGTCCATACGAGAACTCCCGTCGCGAGAAGATCCAGACCGCCAGGGCAAGATACGCGGTCAGCGCCAGCGCGTACTGACCGGTCGCGGCCGAGAAGACCCCGCCGCCGCGCAGGACTCCGTCCCAGTCGACGTGAGGCAGGACGTTCTCGCGGACGACCGCCCCGAGCTTCGGGAGCCACGGCTTCTTCAGCGCTCCCCCGAGAATGTCCGGCGCGCCGAGCAGAAGACTCAGGAGGAGATACCCCAGGACGTCGCCGTACCCCCGCAGGAACGTGGAGAAGAAGAGCAGGACCGACGACAGGAGAGCGGCGGAGAGGAGCGCGCTCGCCGCGCCGCGGGCGAGGTCTCCGGGGGTCGCCTCGCGGGCGCTGCCGATTCCCAGGCCCGCGCGCAGGAGAGGAGACAGGACCAGGGCGACGGCGCCGGTCGCCGCGATGTACATCGCGTAGCAGAGCAGGATGCCGCAGTATCGGCCGAAGAGGTACTCCACGCGGAGGATCGGGCGCGCGAGGATCATCTGCAGCGCGCCGCTGGCGGAATCCCTGGAGACCGAGGCGGCCGCGAGGATCAGGAGCGCGACGAACCCCGTCTCCAGAGATTGTCCGCTTCCCGTGACCACGACCTGGAAGGCGGTCACGAGCGACAGCACGGCCAGGGCGATCACGACGCCGACCGAGCCGAGCTTCTGCCGCAGGAATCGCCTCACCATTTCCGTCAAGGCTCGACCCTTCGGAAGAGCGATTCCAGGTCCGCCGAGGCGCGCACTTCCAGGACCGGAACGTCGGCGAGGGCCAGCGTCTTGACGGCGCGGGCCACGTCTTCTTCGCTCGCGGAAGGCAGGTGCAGGGAGCCGTCCGGCGAGGGAGTCGCGTCGAAGCCGGCCGCCGCGAGCGCCGCGGCGGCGTCCGCGGTCCGGGGCGGAGGCACCCGGACGATCGCCCGGCGGGGCGTCGCGGCCTCTCCCCGGAGGGTCTCCGTCTGCGTCAGTCGGCCCTGGTCGATGAAGACGACGCGGTCGCAGACCCTCTCCACTTCCGCCAGCTGGTGGGAATTCAGGACGATCGTGGCGCCTCTCGTCCTGGCCTCCAGGATCCGGTCCCGCACGACCGCCACGCCCAGAGGATCGGTGCCCGAGGCGGGCTCGTCCAGGAAGAGCAGGTCCGGGTCGCCCAGCGTGGCCTGGGCCACGCCGATGCGCTGGAGCATTCCCCGGGAGTAGGTCCGCAGGCGGCGGGACAGGACCCCGAGGTCGAGCCCCACGCGCGCCGCGGCGGCGGCCACTTCCCCGCCGGCGCGCGCGGGGTCGCCGCCGCAGAGCCGCCAGTGGTGCGCCAGGAAGGCGCCTCCCGACAGGTCGCGGTCGAAGCCCAGCCGCTCCGGCATGTAGCCTGTGCGAGCGCGGACGGAGAGATCGTCCGGCGCCTTGCCGTCCACGGTGATCGTCCCGCCATCCGGGCGCAGGAAGCCCAGAAGGCAGGAGAGGAGCGTCGTCTTGCCCGCTCCGTTGGGCCCGATCAAGCCGAGCGTTTCCCCGCGCGCGACCTCGAGCGAGACGCCGTCCAGGGCCCGCGTGCGCCGGCCAAACCGGCCATACGTCTTCGACACGTTCGACACGCTGATCATGCGATTCGACGATACCAGAGAGCCGTGAGGCGTAAGGCGTGAGGCGTGAGGCGAAGCTTGAGATGGGACTTCGCCTGACGCCTGACGCCTGACGCCTTACGGGTTTTGGGAATACATGTTAGATTCTGGCGCTTTTTTACGCCGCTGGCCGAATGATCGAAGTTCAGAACCTCACGAAGCGATACGGGGCGCAGGCCGCCGTGTCCGACGTCTCCTTTTCCGTCCGGCAGGGGGAGATCGTGGGCTTCCTCGGCCCCAACGGCGCCGGAAAGACGACGACGATGCGCGTGCTGACCGGCTTCCTCCCTCCCTCGGAGGGGCGGGCGAGCGTGGCGGGTCACGACGTCGTGGCGCAATCCCGGCAGGCTCGCGCCAGCCTCGGCTACCTCCCGGAATCCGCCGCCCTCTACCCCGAGATGCGCGTGCGCGAGTACCTCACATACCGCGCGAGGCTGGAGGGCCTCGTGGGACCGGGAGTGAAGACGCAGGTGGACGAGATCATCGGCCGCTGCCTGCTCGAAGAAGTCGCGGACCGCAAGGTCGAGAACCTCTCCCGGGGATACCGGCAGCGCGCGGCCCTCGCGGGAGCGCTCGTTCACCGGCCGCCCGTCCTGATCCTGGACGAGCCGACCGTGGGGCTCGACCCGACCCAGATCATCAAGATCCGCGAGATGATCCGCTCCCTGGGGCGCGAGCGCGCGGTCCTCCTCTCCACGCACATCCTCCCGGAAGTGGACGCGGTCTGCGATCGCGTGCTGATCATCGACCGCGGGAGGATCGTGGCCGAGGGGACGCCGCAGGAGCTGCGCCGGCGCCTGGCGGGGTCGAACGTCGTCCGCGCCTCGTTCAGGGGAGTGGTCGGCGTCCGGGAAGCCGTGGGCGAGCTGCCCGGCGCCGTCGCGGTCGAGGAGACCTCGGGCGACGGCGAGACGCGGGTGCGCATCGAGTGCTCGGAAGGCGCGGACCTGTCCGAGGAGATCTTCCACCTCGCGGTCGCGAGAGGGTGGGTCCTCCGGGAGCTCCTGCGCGAGGGCCTCTCCCTGGAGGACGTCTTCGTGCGCCTGACCCGGCACGACGAGGCCGTCGCGCCGGCGGCGCCCGTCGAGACCGGGGCCGAGGCCGCGCCGCCGGAGCCGCCGGCCCCTTCGCCGGAGGCGGCTCCATGAGGAGATTCTTCGCGATCGTGGGGCGCGAGTGGCGCGCCTACTTCCTCTCGCCCCTGGCCTACGTGATCCTGGCCGCGTTCCTGGTCATGAACGGCCTGATCTTCTACGCGATCGTGAACTTCCTGAACGCGCCCAACGCCCCGAAGGGGCAGGCGCTCCCGTACCTCTTCACGAACACGTACTTCTGGATCTTCAACCTCTTCGTCGTGCCGATCATCGCGATGCGCCTTTTCGCCGAGGAGCGAAAGAGCGGGACGATCGAGATTCTCCTGACTTCGCCCGTGACCGAGACGGAGGTCGTGCTCGGCAAGTTCACCGGAGCGCTCGGGTTCTTCCTGACTCTCTGGGCCCCGACGCTCGTGTACGTGTGGATCCTGCGCTCGCAGACGCCGATCGACCTGGGCCCGGTCGCTTCCGGCTATCTCGCCATCGTCCTGCTCGGAGCGTACTTCCTTTCGGTCGGGACGTTCGCCTCGACGCTGACGAAGAACCAGATCGTCGCGGCGATCCTGGCGTTCGGCATGCTCATCCCGATTTTCTCCGCCGGACTCGCGGAGAACATGATCAACGACCCGGGCAAGCGCGACGCGCTCTCCTATTTCAACCTCTGGGACCACATGGACGAGTTCGCGCGCGGAATCGTGGACAGCCGCCGCCTCGTCTACTACCTCTCGGCGACGGTCCTGTTCCTGTTCCTCTCGGTCGTGTCGCTCACCGCGAAGAAGGAGAGGCCGTGAGCCGGCCCTCGGCGGCGCGCGCGGGAATGGGCGCGGCCGGGATCGTGCTCCTCCTCGCGTTGTTCGCGGGAGTCAACTGGCTGGGCGCCCGGCACTGGCTCCGGGGCGACTGGACCAAGACGCACCTCTTCTCCCTCTCCCAGACGACGAAGAAGGTCATCGGAGGCCTGACGAAGCCGGTCCAGGTCACGGTCTTCATGACGCGCAACTCGCGGCTCTACCAGCCGGTGTCGGAGCTGCTCTCCCGCTACCGGACGGCGTCGCCGAAGATGGAGGTCGAGTTCCTGGACCCGGAGCGCAACCCCCTGCGGGCCGAGGCGCTCGTCAAGGAGTTCGGCATCCGCCAGAACACCGTCGTGTTCCGGTCGGGCGACCGGAAGAAGTACGTCGAGGAGGACAAGCTCGCGGACTTCGATTTTTCCGGCGCGCAGACGGGGGCCGCGCCCCAGATCCGGTCGTTCAAGGGGGAGGAGGCCTTCACGTCCGCCATCCTGGACGTCACCGAGAAGAACGTCTCGAAGATCTACTTCTCCTCGGGCCACGGGGAGCCGAAGATCGATTCCCAGGAGCGCGGGCGGGGCCTGGCGCAGGCCAGGCAGCTGCTCGAGAGGGAAAACCTGAGCGTGGCCTCCTGGGACTCGCTCGGGAAGGGCTCGATCCCCGCCGACGCCGCGGCCGTCGTGGTCGCGGGACCCCGGGCGGCCTTCCTCGAGCCGGAAGCCGCGGCGCTCAAGAGCTACGCGGAGGGGGGCGGCCGCGTTCTCCTGATGCTCGACCCGGTCCTTCCGCAGCCCGGGGCCCCGGAGAGCGACCTGGGCATCGGGACGTTTCTCGCGGCTTACGGCGTGAAGCTCGGCGCCGACATCGTGATCGACCCGACCAACGCGGTGCCGATGGTCGGGCCGGAGACGCTCATCGCGAACAGTTACGGGAGCCATCCGATCGTGCGGTCCCTGGCGGAAGAGGGACTCCCGGTCGTCTTCCCGCTCGCGCGCTCCGTCTCGATGCCGCCCAAGCCCCCGGAGGGCTACAAGGAGACGATGCTCGTGCAGACGAGCAAGGACGGATGGGGTGAGACGTCCTTGACGAGGCTCGAGGCCGTCCAGAAGGACAAGGACGACACGCCGGGGCCCGTGACGATCGCCGTCGCGGTGGAGTCCGAGAAGAAGGACAAGGATCCGAAGACGCCCTCGAAGCCTTTCCGCCTCGTGGTCATCGGCAACTCCCGCTTCGCGACGAACGGGAGCCTCGGCAACGCGGGCAACGCGAACCTCTTCTTGAACTCCGTCAACTGGCTCTCGGGGCAGGAGCGGCTCGTCGGGATCGCGCCGAAGACTCCGGAGCAGGCCTCCCTCGCGCTGACGCGCTCGCAGGTCAACCGGATCGGGCTCTTCACGATCCTGGGGCTTCCCGCCTTCGCCGTCGTGCTCGGCGTCTGGGTCTGGTACCGGCGCCGGGACTAGGGCCGCGGCGTTCGCTTCGCGAACAGGCGGCCGAAAGAGTTCAAACCGGAGTTCAGAGTGAAGCGATTCGAAAAGTTCGGTTAGGAAGTTCATCATGTCCCCCAAGAAGCTCATCGTCCTGACGGCGCTCGTCGTCGCCCTCTTCGCCTTCGTCTTCTTCGTCGAGCGCAAGATGCCGACGACGGCGGAGCGGCAACAGAAGGGAGATCTCGTCTGGGACCTGCCGGAGGAACGCATCGAGTCGATCCGGCTCGAACGGCCGGGCGGCGTCGTGGAGCTTTCCCGCAGCGGGGCGAGCTCCTGGAGACTCGCCAGGCCGGACTCGTATCCGGCGGACGGGTTTGCCGCATCCGACGTCGTCTCGCAGCTGGCGAGGTTGAAGCGCGCCGGAGGCGACGCGTCCGGAGCGCGCCCGGAGGACTACGGTCTGAAGTCCCCGTCCGCGAAGGCCACGATCGTCTGGAAGGACGATCCGAAGTCGGCCAGGAAGCTGTCGCGCACCCTGGAGTTCGGCATCGAGATCCCGGGCACGGACGCCACCGCGGCGCGCGTGGCCGGCTCCGACTCCGTTCTCTTCGTTCCGACGTCGCTCGCCTCGGCCGTCAAGAAGGGCGCCGACGAGTTCAAGAGCAAGGAAGTCTTCGGATCTCCGACCTCGGACACCGCGCGGCTGGACGTGGACCGCGGGAGGGGCCGCCTCTCCTTCGCGAAGAAGGACGGGATCTGGTGGATCCGCCAGCCTCTCTCCGACCTGGCCGAGAACGACCCGGTCGAGAAGCTCGTCGGAGCGCTGACGGGACTGCGCGTCCTCGAGTTCCTCCCGTCGCCGGCGGGGCAGGGCCTGGCCTCTCTCGGGCTCGCGCCGCCGCTCTTCCATGTCGTCCTCGCCGACGCGAAGGGGCCGGGATCGTCCGTGGATTTCGGCGCGACGCGGTCGGATGGAAACTCGATCTACGCCCGGCGCGAGGGGCAGGTCTTTACGGTCGCGAGCACGGTCGTCGAGGACCTTTCCCGGGAAGCCGAGGCGTTCCGGGAGCCGCACCTCCTGCGCTTCGACCGCGGCTCGGTCTCGCAGGTGGACGGAGCCTTCGCGCGTTCCAGTTATTCCTTTGCGCGAAAGGAAGGGGGTTGGAGCCTGTCCGGGCGGGCGGTGACCGCGCCGCCGGTGGATGACCTTCTCTCCGCGCTCCTCGACCTGAAGAGCAGGTCCTTCCTGGACGAAGTGGCGGGCAAGGCCCTCGACTCCCGCGAGCCCGCCGCGACGATCACCGTGAAGCTCACTGCCGGAGAACCCTGGGTCCTGCGCTTCTATCCGATGGGAACGGAGGGCCAGGCAACCGTCAGCTCCCGGCCCGGCGCCTTCCTCCTCGCGGCCGATCCGGTCTCCGCGCTCGACGCCGCCTTCCAGAAGGCCGCCAGCGCCGCCGCCGACGCAGCCGCCGACCGCTCCGGCACCCCGAAGAGTCCGCCCGCGAAGAAGTAAGGTCTAAGGTCTAATGTCTAAGGTCTAAGGTCCCGGGGCCCGACTTAGACTTAGACCTTGACCTTAGACCGCTCCGGTAGCGCCGGCCCGTGAGGTGCGGCGCCTTCTGGTCGGCTTCCGCTTCCAGGGCCGCGATCCGTTTCTTGCGCTGCAGCTCCTTCACGTCGGTCGCCTTCGTCTTCTTCTGCTTGGCCCTGGAGAACATCGTCGACACGGCGAGGGGCAGGCCCCACCCCTTCGGGGCCTTGACGCGCCGGGCCGTGGCGCCCCAGATCTTGGTCTTCTTGAACTTGGCCTCGGAGAGGTCGGCATTGGCCAGGTCCGCCCCGCCCAGGTTCGCCCGGGTGAAATCGGCCCCGATGGCGCGCGCGAAACGCAGGTCCACCTCCTGAAGGGTCGCGTCGGTGAAGTTGGCGCCGACGAGCAGGGTGCCCGAGAGATCGGCGTCGAAGGCGCGGCAGCCGGACAGGTTGGCGCGCTTCAGGTTCGCGAGCCGGAAGTTGCCGAGCGAGAGATCCGCGCGGGAGAAGTTCACCTCCTGGGCCTGGGCCTCGGAGGCGTCGCAGTTGGCGAAGCGCGCGCCCACGAACGAGTAGACCTTCAGGTTCGCGCGCGCCAGGATCGCCTTGGAGAGGTCCGCCCCCTGCATGTTGGCGCTCGTGAAGCGCGCCGAGCGCAGGTCCACCTCCGTCATCTTGGCGTCCGCGAAGCTGACCTTTTCGCCGGAGGCGTCGAGGAAGATCGCGCGCTTCAACTCCGCCTTGCGCAGTTTCGCGCGGTCGAAGTGGCGCCGGAGAAGTCCGCCTCGACGGCCGAGGCAAGCTCCAGGTCCGCGTCGGTGAAGTCGGCCCCCTCGCAGTTGGCGGCATTCAGGGCCGACTGGCGCAGGATCGCGCGGACGAACTTGGCTCGCCGCAGGTCGGCGCCCGTCAGGTCCGCCGTCTTCAGGTTCGCTCCCGTGAAGTTCGCGTTGGGAAAGGACCCCCGGGCGAGCGTGACTCCCTCGAAGAGGGACCGTGAGAGGTCCGCGCCGTCGAAGTGGGCGCCCGCCGTCCTGACCCCGCGGAAGCTGACATCGGTGACGTTCGCGCCGGCGAGGTTCGCCTCCATGAGATTGGAGCCGTCCATCTGGGTCCGCGACAGATCGGCGCCGGCGAGATTGGCCCCGACGAACGAGGAGCCCTGAAGCGATGCCGACTTGAAACGCGCGCCGACCAGGAACGCCTTGGAGAAATCGAGGGAGTCGAGCACGCAGTTCTCGAAGAGGGCGCCGGGAGCCGAGGCGCCTCCGACCTTCGCCTCGAAGAGAACGGCGCGGGTGAGATCGGTCGCCGCCAGGGAGGCGCCCTGGAGCTCCGCCCGCGACAGATCGGCGCGCTTCAGGTCCTTGCCGGAGAGGTCCTGGCCCGCGAGTCCGGCGTCCGTCAGGTCCGGCGTGACGTTCAGGTTGCGGCTCCGCCAGGCGTTCCATTCGGTGGAGAGGAGCAGAGCCAGATGTTCGGGATTGGGCATCAAGGGTGATTGTAAGAGATGTTGCTACAATTGCGTGAAATGAGCACTCTTGCCCCGCTGGTGGCGGTGCCTCCGAAGGCGACCGACCGGATTCGCAGGGCCCTGCTCGGCGGACACCCGATCCTGTACGTCCAGACGTGGGA
Source organism: uncultured Acidobacteriota bacterium (assembly GCA_963782815.1). Taxonomy (GTDB): domain Bacteria; phylum Acidobacteriota; class Thermoanaerobaculia; order UBA5066; family Gp7-AA6; genus JAWOLE01. Next base: position 239,978 of record CAWALG010000006.1, read on the forward strand.
GGAGTCGCGCGTCGAGCGTCTGACGCAGCACCTGGCCAAGACGTTCTACGGACAGCCGGCCCCGTGCGGGATCTGGTCCGTCGTGGACGGCCTGGTCGTGGACGGCGTGCCCGGTTCCCGAGACGCGCGACCCGCTGCGCGCCCTGGAGGCCGTCCTCCAGGCCTCGGGGAAGGGTTTCTACCTGATGAAGGACTTTCCGACCTCGCGGCCGGAGGTCGTGCGGCGGCTGCGCGACCTCTACCGCGGACTCAAGGACCGCGGCCGGCACGTCCTGCTCGTCTCGCCGCTGCTGGTGATTCCCGAGGAGGCGAAGAAGGAGATCTACGTCGTCGAGTACGAGCTGCCCGACGACGCGGAGATCACCCGGATCATCGAGGGCGTCATGCGCCGGCGCGGCGGGGCCGCCCTCGAGGACTCGGCCGTGCGGCGGCTGTCGCTGGCGATGCGGGGGCTGACGGCGGACGAGATCGGGCATCTCCTCTCCAAGGTCTTCGCGCAGCGCCAGTCCTTCGACGAGGGGGCGTTTCTCGAGGTCCTGGCCGAGAAGGAGCAGATGTCGAAGAAGGAAGGGGTGCTCGAGTTCGTGCCTCCCCGCTTCTCGATCGACGACATCGGCGGTTACGACACGCTGAAGACCTGGCTGAAGAAACGCCGGACGCTCTTCTCGAAGGAGGCGCTCGACGCCGGCATTCCCATTCCGCGTGGCGTTCTGCTCATGGGAGTCTCGGGATGCGGCAAGAGCCTCGCCGTCAAGACGATCTCGACGCTCTGGAACCTCCCGCTCTTCCGCCTCGACATGAACGCGGTCTTCGGCACTCCCAATCCCGAGGCCACGTTCCTGAAGGCGCTGCGCTCGGTGGAGGCGGTGTCGCCGGCGGTGCTCTGGATCGACGAGATCGAGATGGGCGTGGGAGGCTACAGGGAAGGGGGAGACGCCTCGATGTCGCGCATCTTCTCGGGCTTCCTGACGTGGATGCAGGAGAAGAGCGCCTTCGTGTTCGTCGCCGCCACGGCCAACCGGATCCAGCTCCTCCCGGCCGAGGTCATCCGCAAGGGGCGTTTCGACCAGGTCTTCTTCGTGGACCTGCCCAACGAAGAGGAGCGCAAGCAGATCTTCGGGATCCACCTGAAGAAGAACCGTTGCGACCCGGGCAGGTTCGACCTCGTCTTCCTGGCCAAGGCCACGAAGGGGTGGAACGGAGCGGAGATCGAGCAGATCGTCGTCTCCTCCGTCGTGGACGCCTACTCGGAGAACCGGGAGCTGACCGAGGACGACCTGCACAAGGTCATCTCGACGACGGTTCCGCTCGCCGTGACGATGGAAGACCAGATCAAGGCGATCAAGAGCTGGGCGCACGACCGGGCGCTCAACGCCAGTTCCGCGGCGCGCGCCTAAGCCGAGGTCTAAAGTCTAAGGTCTAAAGTCAAGGTCACCGGAGTCCCGCCCCGGGACCTTAGACCTTGGACATTAGACCTTAGACTAATTCTTGGTGACGTCGAGGTCTTCCGGGCGGAAGGGCGCCGAGAAATTGGATCCTCCTCTGCCACTCGAGCATGCGGCCGACGAGCGTCCCGAAGCGCGCGGAGAGCGAATCGGTTTCCAGAAGCGCCTGAAGCTCCTCGGGGGCATAGCGCAGCCTGCAGGGCCATCTCCGAAGCGAGGCGTTCGGGAGAGATCAGGCCGTCCGGGATCGGCGGAAGTTCGAGCTGCTGCCCGATCCTCTCGAAGAGGGAGAGTGCCATCCGGGAGACGCGCGTCTCCTCATCCTGGCTTCCGAACGGGATCGACGCGATCTCCTCGACGCTCGCCGTTCGGTAGAGAGTCCCTTCCGGCTCCTCCCCGAGGATGCGGTATCGGAAGCGGGCCTCCAGCAGGATGTTGTAGCGGCCGTCCTCCAGCCGCTCGGACTCGACGATCTCGCCGGCGCCTCCGACCTCGTGAACGGCCGGGCACTCCTCGACCTCTTCCCAGCCCGGCTTCAACTTCGCCATGCCGATCATGCGGTTGCCGGCGAGCGCGTCGGCGACCATCGCGCGGTATCGCGGCTCGAAGATGTGCAGGGGGAGCATCGTGCCCGGCAGCAGGACGACGCCGGGCAGCGGAAAAAGCGGGATCCTTCTCGTCATCGCCTCCCGCCTCCCGCCTCCCGCTTCCCGCCTCCCGAACGGGAAGCTCCAACACGTACGCCACGGTCTGCCGGATCTCCTCGTCGGTGAGTTTACCTTCGAACTTCGGCATCGGATCGCGGCCCCGGCGGATCTGCAGCTCGATCGCCTCTGCGCTCCCGTCGGATCGCCAGATGCCGTCGATCAGGTTCGCGTAGCGAAACCGCGCGGCCGTGACCGTCTTGCCGTCCCCGTTGGTGTTGTGGCAGGAGGCGCACTTGCGCTCGAAGATCCTCTGTCCGGCCGCGAGGTCTCCCGTCCGCCCGTCCGCCACCGGCAGGGATCTCTCGCGGCACGAGGCTGCCGCGAGCACGGTCGGGAGCAGGATCGGTGTGCGTCGGACCACGACCGGCAGTCTAACGAGGATCGCCGCGGAAAAGCGCCGTCTCTAATCTCCGCCTAAACAGCGAGGTTCGACTTCCGTCGTAACACCTACCACCTACCACCTGCTCCCTGATACCTTCTCCCCATGGCGACCCCGAGCGACAGGCTTCCCGAGAACTCCGCCGGGAAATACTACGTGGACACGCAGTGCATCGATTGCGACGTGTGCCGGGTCACGGCTCCCGGGAACTTCCAGCGCCACGAGGAAAAGGCCTTCTCCTTCGTCTTCCGCCAGCCGTCCAGCCCCGAAGAAGAAGCGCAATGCCAGGAGGCCATGGACAGCTGTCCGGTGGAGGCCATCGGAGAAGACGGAGAGTTGTGACTCCTGTCATTCTGAGGAGCGAAGCGACGAAGAATCTGCCCTGCGGTATGGCGGAGCAGATCCTTCGCTTCGCTCAGGATGACAGAGGCGTGGCTGGAAGCATCTTGAAGTAATCGATCGTCCGAGAGAGCCCTTCTTCCAGTTTCACCTTCGGCTCCCATCCGAGCAGCCGGCGCGCCCTCCCGATGTCCGGTTGGCGCACGCGCGGGTCGTCCACGGGCAGAGGCTTGAAGACGATCTGGCTGCGGGTCCCCGTCAGTCTCTGGATGGTCCGCGCGAAGTCGAGCACGGAAAGCTCGCTCGGATTTCCGATGTTGACCGGATCCGCCTCGCCGGAAAGAAAGAGGCGGTAGATCCCCTCGATCAGGTCCGAGACGTAGCAGAAGGAGCGCGTCTGCGAGCCGTCCCCGAAGACGGTCATCGGCTCGCCCGCGAGCGCCTGGCCGATCAGCGCGGGCACGACGCGGCCATCCCGCGGCCGCATCCGCTCGCCGTACGTGTTGAAGATGCGGACGATCCGGGTGTCGACGCCGTGGGCGCGGTGGTAGGCCATCGTCATCGCCTCGGCAAACCGCTTGGCCTCGTCGTACACGCCGCGGGGACCGATCGGGTTGACATTGCCCCAGTAGGTCTCCGGCTGCGGATGCACGAGCGGGTCCCCGTACACCTCGGAGGTCGAAGCGAGCAGGAACCGGGCCTTCTTGGCCATCGCGAGGCCCAGGGCATTGTGGGTTCCGAGCGACCCGACTTTCAACGTCTGGATCGGCAACTCCAGGTAGTCGATCGGAGAGGCGGGCGACGCGAAATGCAGCACGGCGTCGAGCGGACCCTCGATCGTGATGAACTGCGTGACGTCGTGGCGGACGAACCGGAACCCGGCTCTCGGGAGAGGTGCGCGATGTTGCGGAGGTTGCCCGTCACGAGGTTGTCCATCGCGACGACCTCGTGCCCGAGGGCCAGCAGCTTGTCGCAGAGGTGGCTCCCGAGGAACCCGGCGCCGCCGGTGACCAGGACGCGCATCTATGCGCGTCCTCGTAAGGCGTAAGGCGTAAGGCGTAAGGCGCAGGAAGAGTTCGGGCTTCGCCTGACGCCTAACGCCTCACGCCTCACGACCAGTCTCATGACCTTCCCACCCCGGTGTAGTCCCACCCGGCGGCTCGAAGCTCGACGGGGTCGTAGACGTTTCGCAGGTCGATCATCGTCCGGGTGCGGACGGCCCGGGCGAGCTTCTCCAGGTCGAGGGCCCGGAACTCGTTCCACTCGGTCGCGAGCACCACGAAGTCGGCGCCCAGGGCGCAGTCGTAGGCGTCGCGGGCGTAATGGAGCTGAGGGAAGAGGGGCTTCGTGTTCTCCATCGCCGCGGGATCGAACGCGCGGACGGAGACGCCCGCGCCGAGGAGGTCCGCGACGACCGCGAGCGCGGGGGACTCGCGGATGTCGTCCGTCTCGGGCTTGAAGGACAGTCCCAGCACGGCGGCCGTCTTTCCGGCGAGCGGCCCGACGGCTCCCTCGATCTTCCGGACCATGCGCGCCTTGGTCCGCGCGTTGACCCGGATCGTCGCCTCGATCAGCTCGAACGTCGTGCCGAGGTTGCGCGCGATGTCGGCCGCCGCGGACGTGTCCTTGGGGAAGCAGGAGCCTCCAAAGCCGGGGCCGGGCCGCAGGAAGCGGGGGCCGATCCGCGGGTCCAGGCCCATGCCCGTCGCCACGTCCTGGACGTTGGCGCCCATCAGCTCGCAGAGCTGCGCGATCTCGTTGATGAAGGAGATCTTGACGGCCAGGAAGCCGTTGGACGCGTACTTGATGAGCTCGGCCGAGGCGACGTCGGTGATGACGAAGGGGGTCTCGCGCAGGAAGAGCGGCTTGTAGACCTCCTTCATGATCTCGATCGCGCGGGAGTCGGAGGCGCCGATCACGATCCGGTCCGGGTGGAGGAAGTCGTTGACGGCGGATCCCTCGCGCAGGAACTCCGGGTTGGAGACGATGGAGAACTCGAACCGCCCGTTCTTCCCGCGGATGATGTCGGAGACCATCTTCCCCGTGCCCGTCGGCACCGTGGACTTGGTGACGACGACCTTGTAGCTGTTCATGTGCTCGGCCACGGCCTCCGCGACCTGGCGCACGAAGGTCAGGTCGGGCGAGCCGTCCGGCCGGGGCGGAGTGCCCACCGCGATGAAGATGACGAGCGCGCTTTCGATCCCGTCCTTCAGGTCCGTCGTGAAGCGCAGCCGCCCCTTCCGTTCGTTGCGGGCCACGAGCTCTTCGAGCCCCGGCTCGTAGATCGGGATGACCCCGTTGCCGAGCGCCGCGATCTTCGCCTCGTCCTTGTCCACGCAGATCACGTTCATGCCGAGGTCGGCCAGGGCCGCCCCCGTGACGAGCCCCACGTACCCCGTCCCCACCATGCAGATGTTCATGACTTACGGCCTGTCGCGGCGCGCAGCGCCGCTCTCAGACTCCCTCCCGGGCCTTCGCGAGCGGCGGGAAGCTGAGGGCACTGACAAGCTCGATCACTTGACAACTCTTCTCCCTCCGGTACCACTCCACGCTCCGTCTCAGCCCCTCCTCCAGCGGCACCCGCGCCTTGAACCCCAGCAGCCTCTCCGCCTTCTCCACGGCCGCGTACGTCACCGGGACGTCTCCCGGCTGGTCCCCTTGCCTGTCGAGGATCGCCGTCTTCCCCGTCGCGGACTCGAGCGCGCGCACGAGCCCGGCCAGCGTGACGGGGTGCGCCCCTCCGAGGTTGATGGTCTCGAAGGAGAGGCGGGCCGTGAGGGCGGCCTCGACGCCGTCCAGGATGTCGTCGATGTAGGTGTAGTCGCGCCGGGAGCCGCCGTCGCCGTAGAAGGGGATGGGCCGGCCTTCCTCGAGGCAGCGGATGAACCGCGCGATCGCCATCTCGGGACGCTGCCGGGGCCCATACACGGTGAAGAAGCGCAGGCACACGGCCTCGAGCCCATGGAGGTGATGAAAGGTGAAGACGTGCAGCTCGGCGGCCCGTTTCGTCGCCGCGTAGGGAGAAATGGGCCGGGCCACGGGATCCTCCTCGGAGAACGGCAGCCGGGAATTGATGCCGTAGACCGACGAGGAGGAGGCGAAGAGGAATCGGGGCTTGCCCCGCGCGATCGCCGCTTCGAGGAGCCGCAGCGTGCCGAGGACGTTGACCTCCTCGTAGAGGACCGGCTCCGCGAGCGAGGGCCGCACGCCCGCCCGCGCCGCCAGGTGAAGGACGGCGTCGAAGGACTCCTCGGTAAAGAGCCGTTCGAGAAGGGCGCGGTCCCGGATGTCTCCTTCGACCAGACGGTAGCTCGCGCTCCCCGTGTGCGGAGCGACGTTCCTGCGCTTGGCGGCCGGATCGTAGAAGTCGTTGAAATCGTCCAGCACGACGACCCGGTCGCCCTTCGCCAGGCGCCGGTCCGCCAGGTGCGAGCCGATGAAGCCCGCGCCGCCGGTGATGAGAAGCCTCACGAGCCGGGCGTGGGCCGCGGCGTCGGCTGCCTCGCGGGCGGCGGCGTTCCCGCCGCGCCTCCCTGCTTTTTCACCGTGTCCTCGTAGTCCTTCTCGATGCCGGACTTCTGGCGGTCGCGGATGAGCCATCGCAGCATCCAGGACTCGTCGATGCCAATGACGACGTGGTTGGCGGCATCGAAGATCGCCGGGTCGTTGATGAGCTTGCCGGCCGTACCCTGGCCGGAATCGAGCTTTCGGCCGATCGAGTCGAGGCTCCTGGCGAAGTTGCGCAGGTGATCGCTGAATTCCCTGCCGAACTTCTCGTCGCGCAGGAGGATCGCGAGCAGCCCGTTGTCCTTCTCGAGCTTCTGGAGCGTCGTCGCGAGGGACGCCGCCGCGGTCGTGAGGTTGTCCAGGAGCCCCATGACCTTCTTCTTCCCCTCCGGGTCCGTCAGCAGGGCCGAGAGCGCCCCGGTGTTGCTTCGCAAGTCCTCGTCGACTTTTCCAAAGATGCTCTGGACGGAGTGGACGGCGGCCTGGAGCGAGTCTCCCGTCTCCTTGCCGTACTTCTGATCGATCAGGAGCTTTCCGACGAGGCCCTGCCCGTTGTCGACCTTGCGCAGGATCGAGTTGAGAGACGTCAGCGCCGCGGTGAGATTGTTGCCCAGGCGCACGCTCTCCTCGCTGTCGGTCGTCAGGGCGCCGAGAAACCCCTTCCCCTGCTCGGTCCGGGCGAGGATGTTCTTCAGGGAGCGCGCGATGCCCGAGAGGTCCGCGAGGAGATCGCCGCTTCCCTCCAGCAGCTTCTCGATGCCGGCCCCCGGGGCCGGAGGGATGGTTCCGCCGATTTCGATCTCGGGCTCCTCGGCCGTTCCCCCCTCGAGCTCGACGTACTTGTCTCCCAGGAGGCCGATCGTCTTGATGGCCGCCCGCGTCCCTTTGCGCAGGCGCGGAGCGGCGCGACGGTCCACGTCGTACACGACCCGCACCGTGCGGTCGGCCGGGTCGGGCGAGAGGATGACCTCGAGCACGTTGCCGACGGTCACGCCGTTCAACCGCACGGGGTTGCCCGCGACGAGGCCCGACGCGGAGTCGAAGCGGGTCTCGTACGGGAACTTCTTGCGGAAGAGGTTCGCCCGCTGGCCGACCATGAAGATTCCGCCCATCACGGCGATGAGCGCGACCAGCACGACGATCCCGACGCGGAACCTCCGTCCGACCTGAAATTCGCCGGGCATCAGCGCCCACTCCGCGCGGCCGTAAGGCGTGAGGCGTGAGGCGTGAGGCGAGGCGTTCTGAGGTGACTCATGCGATCTCCTTGAGAATCTTCTAGAGGTCCTTGACGACCTGGACGAGGCCGGTGCCGCACGGGAAACCCATGGAGCGGAAGTATTCCATCAGCACCGGGGGCCCTCCGCGGGAGGCCTCCGAGAAGGTCCCGATGAACTGGAAGCGCCCCTGGTGCAGAAACGCCAGGCGATCGGAGACCGTTCGGGCCATGACGATGTCGTGCGTGACCACGACGGAGGTCGTGTGGATGCGTTTGTTGATGTCCACGATCAGGTGCCCGATCTTCTCGGAGGTCAGCGGGTCGAGCCCGGTCGTCGGCTCGTCGTAGAGGATCATCTCGGGCTCGAGCGCGATCGAGCGCGCGAGGGCGACGCGCTTGCGCATCCCGCCCGACAGCTCGGAGGGCATCTTCCGCTGCGTGCCGGGGAGACCCACCATCGAGAGCTTCTCGGCCACCGTCTCGGCGATCTCGCGGGGGGACTTCGTCGTGTGCTCCTTCAAGGGGAACGCCACGTTCTGCTCGACGTTCATCGAGTCGAAGAGGGCCCCTCCCTGGAAGAGCATCGCGAGGCGCCGCCGGATCGGGGAGAGCTGGTCCTCGGTCAGCGGGATGACGGACTCTCCGAAGACGCGCACGTCCCCCTCGTCCGGCTTGGTCAGGCCGTTGATGTGGCGCAGCGTGACGCTCTTGCCGGTGCCCGACGGCCCGAGCACGCAGAGGATCTCGCCGCGCCGGATCTGAAGGTTGACGCCGGCCAGGATCTCCTTGCCGCTGTACCTCTTCGTCACGTTCTCGAACTCGACGATCGTCTCCGCGGGCGCCTTTACCGGCGGGGCGCCCAGGGGCATGTTCGGGTCGTAGGCGGGCATGATCAGAGGGCCAGGAAAAGCTTCGTCAGGAAGAAGTCGGAGATGAGGACGCAGATGGAGGCGAGAACGACCGTGCGGGTCGTCGCGATCCCGACGGCGGACGCCCCGCCCTCGACCCGCATGCCGTTGAAGCAGCCGATCAGCGCGATCTCGAAGCCGAAGAAGAACGTCTTGGACAAGCCGCTCATGATGTCCGAGATGGCGAGCTGGTTCCAGATACTCGTCAGGTAGTCCTGGGCCGTCATCTGGAGCTCCACGACCGCGATGAGCAGGCCGCCGAGGATGCCGAGCACGTCGGCGAGGGCGGTCAGGACCGGCAGCATCAGGACCGTGGCGAGGACGCGCGGCACGACGAGGCGCCGGACCGGCGAGATCGCCATGGCGCGCAGCGCGTCCACCTGCTCGGTGACCACCATCGAGCCGAGCTCGGCCGTGATCCCCGAGCCCACGCGCCCCCCCACCATGAGCGCCGTGAGCACGGGTCCCAACTCTCGCAACAGGGAGAGAGCGACGACTCGCCCCACGAACATCTTCCCGCCGAAGGCCGCCAGGGCGTAAGCGGTCTGAAGGGCCAGCACCATGCCCGTGGAGAAGGCCGTGATCCCGGTGATCGAAAGCGACTTGACGCCGATTTCGTCGAGCTGCGTCATGGCCTCGGCGGAGTAGAACGGGCGCGTGAAACAGCCGTGAATCGCCTGTCCCGCGAGCTCCGCCAGCCCCCCCAGGTACTCCATGGCCGCCGATCCCTTGCGGCCGAAGCGGTCCACGAATCGGAGCCAGCCGATCCTTCGATAAAAGATGGCCGTCGCCGACGGCTGAGGGCCGGTGACCTGGGGTTGTGGGGCGCTCATGAGAGTGCGCCGATTGTATGTTCACTTTCGTTTCGTGTAAATGTCGGAGGGGTGGAGACTTGAAAGGCTTGCGCGCGCTCCGTTCGGCCGCCGTCTGGGTCGGGATCGTCCTGGCCACGGTCGGCTTCGGCCTTCCCGCCATCGTGGCGGCGTTCGTCCCCCCGCGGGGAGAGTGGTTCCTTCGCTTCGCGCGCGGCTGGGCCCGGACGATCCTCTTCTTCTCGGGAGTCCGGGTCGCCGTTCTGAACTCGCGGAGACTGGAAGGCGGCCGCGCCTTCGTCGTCGCCGCCAACCACGAGAGCTACAGCGACATCCTCGTTCTCCTGGCGAGCCTTCCGCTCTCGGTGCGCTTCCTCGCGAAGCGGAGCATCTTCCGCGTGCCCGTTCTCGGCTGGTCCATCCGCGCGGCCGGCTTCGTGCCGGTGGACCGCGGGAACCGGGCCCGAGGGATCTCGACGGTCGAGGCCGCGCTGAAGTTACTCAAGGCCGGACGGTCGCTCGTCATTTTTCCCGAGGAGACGCGGACGCGGACGGGGGAGCTGCTGCCGTTCAAGTCGGGGGCGGCGCTGCTGGCGCTGCGGTCGGGCTTCCCCCTGCTCGCCGTGGGCATCGCGGGGACCCGCCGCGTCCTGCCCCCGGGCACTCTCCAGATGTCGCCCGGCCGCGTCTGTCTCTCCATCGGCCCGCCCATCGAGGCCGCCGGCCGCTCCGCCCGCGAGAGAAACGACGTGACCCGCGATCTGCGCCAGTCGATCGGCGAACTGCGAGACGAGGCCGCGGCCACCCTGTCATCCTGAGCGAAGCGAAGGATCTGCTCTTCGGGGCCGTGGAGCAGATTCTTCGTCGCTTCGCTCCTCAGAATGACAATGGGGGCCTTGGTGATATTTTGTCGGACGGAGGCGCGATGTCGACGACGGCGGAGCTGACGGAAGAAAAGGTCCTCGAGGTTCTCCGGACGATCCGGTTCCCGGGGCTCTCCCGGGACATCGTGTCCTTCGGGTTCGTGAAGGAGCTGGCGATCGGAGGGGGCAACGTCTCCTTCCGGCTCGAGATCATCACGGAATCGCCGCGCGCGGCCGAGGAGATCCGGCGGGAGGCGACCGAGAAGCTCCGCTCGCTGCCGGGAGTCCACGCCGTGACGGTCCGCCTGGACGTGCAGCCGCCGGGACCCGCCCCGCCGCGGGGAGCGGCCGGAGTCCCGCCGCCTGCGGCGAACATCCTCCAGGAGGTCCGCTTCAAGGTCGCGGTCGCGTCGGGCAAGGGGGGAGTCGGAAAGTCCACGGTCGCCGCGAACCTCGCGCTGGCGCTCGCGCGCGTCGGACACAAGGTCGGCCTGATGGATTCCGACATCTACGGACCGTCGCAGCAGATGATGATGGGAATCGCCGAGAAACCCTTCATCAACGAGGCGAACCAGATCGTGCCGATCGACCGATACGGCGTGAAGGTCATGTCCCTCGGCTTCCTGATGGACGTGGACCAGCCGGTCATCTGGCGCGGGCCGATGGTCATGAAGGCTGTCGAGCAGTTCCTGCAGGACGTGGCCTGGGGGAAGCTCGATTTCCTGCTCATCGACCTGCCGCCCGGCACCGGCGACGCCCAGCTGACGCTCACGCAGAAGATCCACCTCTCCGGCGCGGTCATCGTCACGACGCCGCAGGATGTCTCGCTCATCGACGCGCGCAAGGGCCTCGCGATGTTCCAGAAGGTCAACGTGCCGGTGCTCGGCATCGTCGAGAACATGTCGTACTACATCTGCCCGCAGTGCGGCCACCGCGAGGAGATCTTCAAGCACGGCGGCGGCCGGCGCACCGCCGCAGCAGCTGAAGGTCCCGTTCCTGGGCGAGATCCCGCTCGACCCGAAGGTCGCCATCGGCGGCGACGCCGGCGAGCCGATCGTCGCGGCCGAGCCGAAATCCGGTGTCACCGAGGCGTATTTGCGAATCGCGGAAGAAATCGTGAAGGCAGCTGGGAGCCTGACACCTGTTCCTGAAGCCTGTCCCTGCAACTGAAATGCCGCAGCCATCGAGCTGATTCAAGGCGACATCACCGACCTTTCCGTGGACGCGATCGTCAACGCGGCGAACGAGCATCTTCAGCTGGGCGCCGGGGTCGCCGGGGCGATCCGGCGAAAGGGCGGGGATTCGATCCAGCGCGAGTGCGATCGGATCGGGCATTGCCCGGTCGGCGGGGCGGTCGTGACGGGAGGCGGCGATCTGCCGGCCCGGTGGGTGATCCATGCCGTCGGGCCGGTCTGGCGCGGCGGCCAGGAGGGGGAGGAAGACCTCCTCGCCTCCGCGGTCCGATCATCGCTCGCTCGCGCGGAGGAGATCGGCGCGAAGTCCCTGGCGCTGCCCGCCATCTCGACGGGCGTCTACGGATTCCCTCTGGATCGGGCGGCCGAGATCTCGATCAGGGAGGCGCGCGGCTTCGCCCGTCGAGCGCTCTCTCGAGCGAGTCGTCTTCTGCCTCTTCGACGGCCGCGCGCTGGCCGTTTTCGAGAAAGCGCTGGGTATGTGACGCCGGTGTAATTCTGAGGGCCGGAGGGCCCGAAGAATCTGCTCCGACAAAGAGGGCAGATCCTTCGCTTCGCTCAGGATGACAGGCCATTGGCTATCATTCGCGCGGCGTGTCCTTCGTTTCCGTCCTCTGGTTTCTGTTTTCGTTCTCGCTTCTCCGCCGCAGGGTTCGTCGCCGGCCGATGTCTCGCGCCTGGAGGCGGAAAAGAACCTGGGCCTGGCGGCGCTCGAGGAGGGGGACGTCGCGCAGGCGCGGGCGCGATTCGAGGCGGTGCGCAGGATCGCGCCGGGCGAGCCGCTCGGCTGGGCGGACGGTGCGGTCGCGGCGATGCGGGCGAAGGATCTCCCGGAAGCGAAGAAGCTCCTGGCGGAGGCCTCCCGGCTCGCGGCGTCGGACTCGCGGGTGCTCGCGCTCGAGGGAACGCTGCGCGAGCTCGAAGGGAACGCCGCCGGAGCGATCGAGGCGTTCGAAAAGGCGGCCGCCGCCAACCCCGGGGACCTCGCCTCGCGCTGGAGCGCGGCGCGACTCGCCGGCCAGGCTCCGGCCGGCCGCGAGCGTTCGATCCGCGACCTCGAGGCCGCGCTCGAGCAGGCGCCGGCAAACCTCTTTCTCCTGGCCCGCCTCTGCGAGGAGCGGCGCGAGGAGGGGAGCCGGCCGGCGGCCCTGGCGGCCTGCGATCGCATGGGCCGCGCGATCGAATCCGGCGACGCGAAGCTCGAGAAGTATCTCGCGGAGGCGAAAGCGGCCCTCGAATCGGGAGACGGAGCGTCGGCGTCGATCAAGTACCGCGTCGTGGAAAATCTCCTGCGCCCGACGCCGCGCTTCCAGCAGGCCCGCCACGACGTGGAGCCGGGAGTCGTCGGCCTGCCGATCGAGGAGTGGTCCGCCGGGCTCGCGGCGAGCCTGCGCGCGCGGCCCCGCGCGATCCCTGTTCGCTTCTCCGAGAAATCGCTCCCGGGCCTGTCCGGCCTGCAGGGCGTGACCGCGGTGCGGGCGGCGGGGAAGGAGGGGCGGGACCTCGTCTTCGCGAGTCCGAAGGGGCTCGTGCCCGCGTCCGCCCGCGACGGGTACCGCGCGGGATCGCCGGTGCCCGCCTCCGCGTCGCGCGCCGTCGAGGTTGCCGACGTGACGAACTCGGGGGAGCTCGACTTCGTGACGCCGGGGGCGCTCTGGGTTCGGGACAAGGAGGGGTGGCGGAAAACGGAGATCGCCTCGGGAGACCGCGTCCTTCCGATCGACTACGACTCCGACGGCGATCTGGATCTCTTCGTCTCCTTCGGGTCGGGCGATCGCCTCCTGCGCAACAACCTCGACGGCTCCTGGACCGACGTGACGAAGACGGCGCTGCCGGCCGGAGTCTCGTCGCGATGGGCCGCGGCCTCGGACTTCGACCGCGACGGCGATCCGGACATCGTCCTGGTGTCGGGCGGCGGCGGCCTCGTGCTGCTCGACAACCTGCGCGGCGGCCGCCTGGCGGAGAAACCGGCGGGTCTGCCGCGCTCGGGCAGCTTCCTTTCCGTGACCGCCGGCGACCTGAACGCGGACGGGCGGCCGGACCTCGTCTGGACCACGGAGAGCCGCGCGTTCGTGGCGTTGAACCGCGGCGACGGCACCTTCCTTCCGGCGATCGAGCTCGCCGCGGGAGGGACGCCCCTTCTCTTCGATTTCGACAACGACGGCCACCTGGACCTCTTCCTCACCGGCTCCGCGGGCTCCGCTCTCTTCCGCAACGACGGCGCGGGCTCCTTCCGGCAGGTCGAAGGCGCTTTCCCGCCGGCGCTCGACGCCGAGGCGGTGGACTTCGACGGCGACGGGGATCTCGACCTCGTGATCGTCACGGCGAGCGGGGGAGCGGCGCTTCTCGAGAACCTGGGGGGCAACGCGAACGGCTGGCTCGACGTCGCCCTCGAGGGCCTTCCGACCGGCTCCGCGAAGGTCAACCGGCTCGGGTACGGCTCGGAGGTGGAGATCAAGTCGGGGCATCTCTATGCGCTGCGGACCGTCTCGCGGCCGGTCACGCACCTGGGGCTCGGCTCGAACCGGAAGGCCGAAGTCCTGCGCGTCGTCTGGACCAACGGGATCCCCCAGAACCTGGTCTCGCCGCCGGTCCGGACGCTCGTGAAGGAGGTGCAGCAGTTGAAGGGCTCCTGCCCCTTCGTCTACGCCTACGACGGAAAGACCTGGCACTTCGTGACCGACGCGCTCGGGCGAAGCCCGGCGGGACTCCTCTACGACGGCGTCCACCAGGCTCCCGCCGACACGCGCGAGTGGCTCGTCATCCCGGGGCGGATGCTGCGCCCCTCCGGCGGGAGGCTCCGGCTCGACTTCACCGAGGAGCTGTGGGAGACCGCGTATTTCGACCTCGCGGAGCTGCGCGCCGTGGACCATCCCGCCGGCGTCGAGCTCGTCGCGAACGAGAAGATGGTCCCGCCCCCCTTTCCGCAGAAGGCTCTCTTCACCGTCTCGCGTCCCTTCACGCCGAGGGCGACGGACGGGCGGGGCCGCGACCGGACCGAGGAGATCGCGCGCGCCGACGGCGTCTATCTCGCGGGCTTCACGCCGACCCGTTACCAGGGGATCGTCGCTCCGCACGATCTCGTGCTCGACCTGCCGCGGGCGCGCCATGGCAAAAAGGTCATGCTGTACCTGACGGGGTGGATCTTCTATTCCGACACTTCGATCAACGTCTCGCTGTCGCAGGGGAAGGCCCTGACGCCTCTGCCTCCGCTGCTCGAAGTCCCCGACGCGCGCGGCCGCTGGACCGTCGCGATTCCCGCGCTCGGCTATCCGGCCGGCAAGACCAAGACGATGCCCGTCGACCTGTCGGAGGTGCTCAACCGGAGCGACCCCCGCGTCCGCATCCGGACGAACCTCGAGATCTCCTGGGACCGGATCTTCTACACGGTGGACGAGGAGCCGGCGCCGCTCCGATCGACGCCGGCGCCCCTCGTGTCCGCCGAGCTCTTCTTCCGCGGCTTCTCGCGGATGACGCGCGAGACGCCCGGCGGTCCGCAGGTCTTCGTGCACGACGAGGTCGAGACCGCGCCGCGCTGGGCGGACATGGCCGGCCTCTACACGCGCTTCGGCGGCGTGCGCGATCTGCTCCAGGCGGCCGACGACCGCTACGTCGTGATGAAGGGAGGGGACGCCGTGCGCCTGGAGTTCGACGCCGGGGCAGTTGCCTCCCCTGGCGCCGGGCTGGGTCCGCGACTACGTCCTCGTGCTCGACGGCTGGGACAAGGACGCGGACAAGAACACGGTCGCCGGCCAGACTGTCGAGCCGCTCCCCTTCCACGGCATGGACGACGCGCGCTACGGAGAGGCGTCGCAGAGGTATCCGGACGACGAGGAGCATCGCCGTTTCCGCGCGGAGTGGCTGACGCGCCGCGGAGGGCCCGAGGAGTTCGTGGACGCGCTGCGCGCGGCGGGTGGTCAGGTGATAGGTGGTAGGTGGAAGGCCGTAGGCGGGGCCTTCTCGCCGGCGGTCTTCTCGCTCTGATCGCGCGTGCGCGACTGCTGGCCTCGCGCGCCGGAGCGAAGCGGAGTCTTCCGGGACATCACGAAGAGCTTCGGGGATCGATTTCCGGATCGGGTCGGACATGAGGCGGCTGAAGTTGATCCCGACGATGATCGGCGGCTGCGCGTTCGGAGACTATGACGGCGACGGCCTGCCGGACCTCTACGTGACCAATTCGATTCCGCACTGGGGAAAGAAGAACGAGAAGAGCTGCGGCCGGCTCTATCGCAACCGCGGAGGCGGGCGCTTCGAGGACGTGACCGAGCGGGCGGGCATTCACGCCTGCGGCCTCGGCATGGGAGCGTTCTGGGCGGACCTGGACGGCGACGGGAAGCTCGACCTGTACCTGACCAACGTCGGCCCGAACACGGTCTACTGGAATCGCGGCGACGGGACCTTCGAAGAGGGGAAGGACACGGGGCTCGAGGACCCGCTCTTCTCCGTCGGAGCGGCCTTCCTCGACTACGACGGCGACGGGCGCGTGGACGTCGCCGTCGCCAACTACCTCGACTCGACGCCGGAGTGGGAGGCGAGACAGCCGCAGTTCGAGCTGCGCGTCCCGGAGGACTACGTCGGCCAGCCCCCCGCCTCTACCGCAATCTCGGCGGGCGTCGCTTCGAGGACGTGACGAGGCGGGCGGGCCTCGAGATGAACCCGATGGACACGAAGACGCTCGGGGTCGCCGCGCTCGACTACGACGGGGACGGGAAGCCCGACCTCTTCTTCGTCAACGACCGCGTCGGCAACCGCCTCTTCAAGAACCGCGGCGACGGGACCTTCGAGGAGACGACGGCCGAGACGGGCGCCGGCGTGCTCGGCGAGCGCGCGCGCGCGGGCATGGGGATCGCGGTCGGCGATCCCGCCGGAGACGGGCGGCCGGCCCTCTTCGTGACGAACTTCGGCGGGGAGCCCAACAGCCTTTACCGCAACGTCGCGGGGACGCTCTTCGAGGACGCGGGCGAGTCGTCCGGGGCGGGACCGATCGGTTCCCCGTTCGTGCGCTGGGGCACGCACTTCGCCGATTTCGACAACGACGGCTGGAGCGACCTCTACGCCGTCGGCGGGCACCTGGCCCCGCGGATCGTCCGCATGGTCGGGCACTACAGGAGCGGGAAGGCGGCCTACGTCGAGGTCAGGCGATCCGGGCTACGCCCAGGAGACGGTCCTGCTCCACAACCTCGGCGGCGGCCGCTTCGAGGAGTGGAAGCAGACCGGCGATCTCGCGGCGCTCGCGATGTCGGGGCGCGGCAGCGCGGTGGCGGACATCGACAACGACGGAGACCTCGACCTCTTCATCGTGGACGTGGCCGGACCGTCCCGCCTCTTCGAGAACGTGATCGGGAGCCGCCGGAGCTGGATCCGCATCGAGCCGCGCTCGGGCGAGGACGGCAGAACGGCCCTGGGGACGAAGGTCAGGGTCACCGCCGGCGGCCGCTCGCAGACGAAGGAGTTCTTCGTCTCCCCGTCCTACGCTTCGGGCACGCTGACGGACCTCCACTTCGGCCTCGGAGACGCCGAGCGGGTGGAGGAGATCGCCGTCACCTGGCCGGGAGGCCGCGGCCAGGTCTTCCGCGACGTCGCCGCGCGGAGGATCTACCGGCTCCGTCCGGGAGAGCCGCTGGAGGCCCGGTAGCGGGCCCGCCTATTTCGGAGCGTCCGCGGGCGGGAGCGGGCTCTGCGCGGGGCCGTGCAGGACCCTGCCGTCCGGAGCGAAGCGGGAGCCGTGGCAGGGGCAGTCCCACGTCTTGTCTTCGCCGTTCCACTCCACGTCGCAGCCCATGTGCGTGCACACGCTGCTGACCGCGTGGAGATTCCCCTGTTCGTCTTTGCACAGGGCGACGTGCTGCTCGGTTACTCTTCCCCTGGCCCGGTGACAGGTCATCATGGATCGCGGACATTTCCATCTCCTCTCGGTCGTTCGGTCCCGGTCTCGTATTCTCTTCCGGAAGACGCGCCGCCGTCAGGGTTTCGCATTCCCCTCCGTCAGGACGGAGTTAGTGCCGCCCGGAAGATCCCGATAGGTCTCCACCTTGCCGTCGGGCCAGCGGATCTCGAGACTGTCGATCTTGCGGGCGGAGCCGAGCCCGAACGTCAGCGTCTTTTCCGGCGCCGAGAGATAGGACCGGCCGCCCGAGACCTGCTGAGCAAGCGTCTGCCTGCCGATCGTGGCGACGGCGCGCGCCCCGACGGCGTCCCGATTGGACTTGCCCGTTCCGACGAGCCGGACCCGGATGCTCTGCGCGGAGCGGTCGAGGCGATTGACGAAGACCCGCGCGGGACCGCCGTTCTCGACCACGACGACGTCGAGGTCCCCGTCGCCGTCCAGGTCCGCGAACGCGGCGCCTCGCGCCACGAGGGGGATCGCGAGGCCTTCGGCCGCCGCGACGGCGAAACGGTTCTCGCCGCGGTTCAGGTACAGGATCGGAGCCTCCCGGTATGCCACGTCCTTCTGGACCTGCTGCACGGTCGGCTCGACGTGGCCGTTGGCGAGGAAGAGGTCGAGACGGCCGTCGAGGTCCGCGTCGAAGAAGAAGAGGCCGAAGGTCAGCGACAGGAGCGAGGTCGGCCCGACGCCGCTTCGGGGCGACTCGTCCAGGAAGACCTCGCCGGCGTCGGTCCAGTAGAGGGACTTCAGCTCGTTGGAGAAGTTGCCGATGGCGAGCGCCGTTCCCTTGCCGTTCTTCGTGTCCCCCCACGCCACTCCCATCGAGCCGCGCGAGCGCCCCGCCTCGTCCACCGCGACGCCCGCCTCGACGGCGACGTCTTCGAACGTCCCGTCCCCTTTGTTCCGGTAGAGGTTGTTGGGCGCCGTGTCGTTGGCGACGAGGAAGTCCACCCGGCCGTCGCCGTTGAAATCCCAGGGAGCCACTCCGAGCGCTTTCTGGTTGGCGTTCCAGACTCCGGCCTTCTTCGTGACGTCTTCGAAACGGCCGCCGCCGAGGTTGCGGTAGAGGTGCGACGCGGTTCCGGGATAGCGCTCGGGAGTGCAGTAGGACTTCGTCTTCCCGTCGAGCGTGCAGAAGAGGTCCTTCTTCGGCGACCAGTCCACGTACCGGCAGACGAAGAGGTCGAGGAGGCCGTCCCCGTCGTAGTCGAGCCACGCGGCGGAAGTTCCCCAGCCCGAGTCGGCGACGCCGGCCCGGACGGCGGCTTCTTCGAAGCGGCCGCCGACGTTGTGGAAGAGGTAGTCGTGGTCGAGGGCCGTCACGAAGACGTCGTCCCGGCCGTCGTTGTCGTAGTCGCCGACGGCGGCGCCCATTCCGTAGAAGACCTTCTCGAGTCCCGCCTCGCGGGTCGCGTCGCGGAAATGCGGGAGGCCGTCGGGGCCAGGTCCTTCGTTTCGGTAGAGCGCGAGGGAGGACTTCATTTCTTTGCGGCGCGGATCGCCGGGCCAGTAGCAGCCCGAGACGAAGAGGAGGTCCGGCTTCCCGTCGCCGTCGTAGTCGAGGACGGCGACGCCGCCCCCCATCGTCTCGGGCATCCACTTCTCGCCGCGGGCGCCGTTGACGTGCGTGAAGCGGATCCCCATCGCTTCCGCCTTCTCCTCGAAGCGCGCGGCGGGCACCGGCGTGGGCGCCGGCGGGATCGCGGGCGCGGGCTTGACGGGTTCCTGGCGGCGGCAGGCGGTCAGGAGAAGCGCTCCCGCGAGCAGCACCGAGGCGCAGGCGCGCCCCTGACCCCTGCCGGCCGCCCGCTTCGCGGGAAGTGCCTGCGGCCACGGCCGGCGCTGAAGTGAAGCGAGGGGAAACCCTTCGCGCTCCCCTGCTCCGGGGAGAGGAGGAAAGCGCGGAAACATTTTCATCGCTACGGCCCGGAATAGGGCTTCGGGCCGGCGCCGGGCTGACCGGCGGCGGGTCTTGGAGGGGCGGCGGTCGTCGCGGGCTTCGCGGATGATCGGCGGGTGCGCGCGGGTCAGATAGCCCATGTCGGTCTGGTATCCCTTCGGGCCGATCGAGGCGACCCAGGAAGGCGCGGCGGGCGGCGGGCGGCTGCGCTTCGGCGTGGACATGGATCGGCAGCGACTCCCGGTTGTCCCAGGGGTTGCCGCGGCGGTAATCGGCCGCCAGGGCGCGCGCGGTCTCGTCCTCCTTGTACTTGCGGTATTCCGCCTCATGGAGCGCCGCTTTCGGGCGGTCCCCGAGCGCGCGGTAAACACGCATCAGGTTGTAGTGCGCGGTCAGGTCCTCGGAGTCGATCGCGAGGGTCTTCTCGTACGCCTCGATCGCCTGCGGGTATCGGCCGGCGAGCCATTCGATGGCTCCGAGGTTGTTCCAGGCGACCCGGTCTAGCGGGAACTTCGACAGGACGGATTTCAGGTCCCGCTCCGCGTCGTCCAGTCGTCCCTCTTCCTTCGCGACCGTCGAGCGAAAGAAGGCCGTTTTTCCCCAGCCCGGCCGCCGGCGCTCCGCCTCCGTGAGCGATTGCTTGGCGTCCTCGAGACGGCCCTCGGCGATTTCGGCGCGCGCCCGGTTCAAGGGGCCGTCCGGCTTGTCCGGGGCGAGGTCTGCCACACGCGTCCAGGCGCGCGCGGCGCCGCGGTAGTCGCCCTGGAGGAAGAGGCCGATGCCGTAGTCGTTCCAGCGCAGCCAGGGCTTGTCGGGGTTGCCGCGCTTCGGCCCGGCTCGCGGACTCGGGACTCGGAACTCGGGGCTCAGCCGGTTCGAGTCCCGCGTCCCGCGTCCCGAGCCCGGCTCACCGGGAGGGTGACGGAGTCGCTGGCGAGCGTTGTCACCGGGAGAGAGGGAGACGACGCGCCGAGGGAGAACGTCGTGTAGTCGCGGGAGAACTTGCGGTAGTGGACGCCGGCGGAGAGCGTGATCGCGTCCTTCGCGTCGTCGGGGACGCGGACGCGGTAGTGCACGACGCGCGCGGCCCCGGGGCCGATCCCGTTGTTGTAGAGCGGGACGTGGATGTCCTGCGGCTGGCGGCGGTCCATGTGTCCGCCGTCGTGGTCGATCACGAGGAGCGAGAGCGTGTCGGCCGCGGGATCGAGCCGGCCCGCGGCATCGAGCACTCCACTCCGGAAGAACTTCTCGCTCGCGGCGGCCCCTCGACCGAGACCCACGTCTCGTTGGAGTCGGCCGTGCCGTTGGTGTACGGGTGTCCGATGCCGCGCGTCCGCACGACGACCTCGAGATCGAGCGTCTCGCCCGGCTTGACCGCCGGCGGGCTGTCTCCGATCACGACCACGTCGTCGCCGCGCTTCAACGCGAAGAGGTCCACCGACAGCGCCTTGTTCTCGAGGAACTTGCGGATGCGCTCCTGCGTCTCCCGGTCCCCCCGGATGAAGGGAAGGGCCGTGTTGGCGGCGAGGAAGAGGTGATCGTGGAGCTGCCCCTTCTTGTTGCCGAACTCGTCGGAGCGGTAGGGGGGCAGGTGGCAGTCGCGGCAGGCCTTGGGCTGCGGCGGGTCGTAGAAGGAGCGAACGGCGCGGCCGGAGACGCCCGAGTCGTACCAGCTGTCGTAGTGGTTCTGTCCGCGCATCCAGCGGTAGCTGTTGAGCGCCGGGATCAGCTCGACCTTGTGGCAGGTCGAGCAGAACTCCGGCGTCCGGTGGAAGGGCTTGAGAAACGTCTTCCGGTGAAGCGAAGGCTCCATGCGGATCAGCAGCCGGTTGATCGCCGCGAGCGTCTTGTTCTTCGAGAACGCGAAGGGATACTGCTTCGACTCCTCGATGACGTAGGAGCCGTTGCCGCGCAGGTCCTTGACCTCGGCGATCGAGTGGCAGGACATGCAGCGTCAGGCCCTGCTGCGCCTCCCAGGAGTCGTAGGAGAACTTCGCCTGTGTCGCCGCGCCCATCTGTCCCGTGAAGAGGACCACGGGATCGTGGCACCCCGAGCACCACTTCGTCCGCTCGCGCCCGACACGGTCCGCCATCAGCTCGACGCTCTTCCGGTAGAACGGGTTGTTGAAGGAGGAGAAGCGGTGCGCCGAGCGCTGCCACTGGTGGAAGGAATCGGGATGGCAGGACTGGCAGTAGTCGTTGGCCGCGAGCTTCTTCGCGTCCAGCAGCCCCTGGTCGTACGTCTCCGAATAGGAGGGGAAGAACACCGTGTCGCCGTTGACGTTCACGATCCGCTTCGGCGGTTTCTCGAGCCTCGACACGACGCCCATCGCGGCGAGGAACAGGACGACCGCTCCTCCCCACGCGAAGAGACGCGCAAACTGCAGCTTGTGCGTGTGCGCGCGCCGGTGGAGGATGAAGGCGACGAGCGCCAGCGGCGTCGCGAGCACGTGCGTCAGCCAGATCGCCCGGTTGTTCAACGTCGCGCCCTGAAACGTCATGAAAACGCCGGTCGAGACGCAGACGACGGCGAGCGTGAAGATCGCGAGGCCGGCGTATTTCGCCCGCTTGTTCCACATCCGGATCATGCGTTTGGCATGAGTCAGGGCGAAGACGAAGAAGGGGACCGCGATCGCGACGCCGAGCGTCAGGTGGAGCAGGAGCATCACGTAGAAGAACGCCGTGTCGCGCGTGAACGCGTAGAGATAGATCGCGTTGGCGGCGATCAGCCCGAGCGGAATCAGAAGAAGCCCGTAGAGCCGCCGCTGCCATGGACGGAGGACGCCAGCGGGTTTTTGGGCGGAGGGCGAGGCCTCGCTCATAAAGCGGATTCTAGCCGCTGAAAAGATTCAAGGTACCCGGTTTTCGGTGGTCGGTGCTCGGGCCTCCCCGGCCCCCGAGCGTCGGCTCAGGGTCTGGGGTTCACCGTCCTCGGCGCGCGCGGCGAGGATCTCCTCGTCACCGTCTGCCTCTCCGCGAAAGGGACCAGGGTCACGGCGAAGAACCGGACGCGGCCCGTCGCGCCCGTCACCAGGTCCTCTACCTTCAGCGTCCAGGTTCCGTTGGCCTGCCGGCCTGTGAACTCGCCTCTCCCGAAGATCGTGTTGATCGGATGCTCGGAAACGCCCGTCCGGTTCTGCAGGAGCGCCGTGGCCCCGTCGGGGCCGATGAGCGTGAGCCGCAGCTGCTCGGGCTCCGGGTGGTCGATCTCGACCCAGGCCTCCACCGCGGCGATCGGGCGCGTGAAACCGGAGATCGTCGCCGTGGCGGTGACCGAGCCCGCGCCGTCGGGGATGGCCGTGGCGGGCGCGGAGGAAACGGCGAAACTCGAGGCGGAGAGCTGCACGGCCGCGAGCGTGTCGATGCGCGGCGTCACGACGCCGTTGCGGGCGTCCGTGATCGGCTTGCCGGTGGCGCGCAGCACCCCCACCACGCCGGCCGGCGTGAGGTCCGGGCGCGCCTGCCGCAGAAGCACGACGGCGCCGGCCGCCGCGGGCGTGGACGCCGAGGTCCCCGCGAATCCGGAGTCCGTGCTCCCTCCCTTCGTCACGACCCTCCAGAACGCGCCCGGCGCGAGCAGCGAGAGATTGGAAGCGGAGTCGGAGAAGCAGATGATCCCATCCGGGGTAACCGGCTGGTCGAAGCAGAGGATGCCGCCCACGTCGTCCAGCCAGCTCACGCGGGTGCGGCTTTCCGGGTACACGGCGCCGACGGAGACGGCCGACGACACGCAGGCCGGCACCGAGAGCTGGTTGGGGAGCGCGTCGTTTCCGGCGGCCACGACGACGACGAGCCCGGCCGCCGTGGCCGCATCCATCGCGGCGGCGGAGCCCGGCTCGTCCGCGTCGCAGTAGCCGTGGTCCAGCGAATCGCCGAACGCGCCGCCCAGGCTCAGGTTGATGACCGTGATCCCCAACGCCGCCTTGTTGACCACGGCGAAGTTCATCCCGGCGAAGATGTCCGAAAAGGAGGCCGTGTCGCTGCAGCTCGCGTTCGTCGCGTCCTTGGAAGGGAAGATCTTGATCGCCACGATCTTCGCGCCGGGCGCGACACCCGTGGGTCCCGCGATGACGCCGGCGACCTCCGTCCCGTGTCCCTCGCAATCCATGGGATCGCTGTCGTTGTCGCCGATGTCGGTGCCGCCGATCACCTTGGCGTTGGGAAAGGTCCCGCCCCCCAGGCTCGGGACCGAGTAGTCCACGCCGGTGTCGATAACGGCGACGGCCTGGCCGGCGCCGGTGAAGCCGAGCGAGTTGACCCGGTCGCTGCGGATCAGGACCTGCGAGCTCTGCGGCGTCGCCTGGAGGGGTCGGGCCTGCTTGTCGAGCTCGACCCAGGCGACGTCCGGGTGGTTTGCCAGCGTGATCGCGGCTTCCCGCGTGGTGGTGCCGGCGAGCATCGAGAAGCTCTCGTAATAGCGGCGTACCGCGAGTTGCCGCGGCGTCATCTCGTCGGCCAGGCGTTTCTGCGCGGCCACCCGCAGGACCCGCCGCTGCGGCTCTCCGTCGGGATCGGGACGGGCCAGGAGTCTCTTCGCCGATGGGGTGGCGTCCCGGACGCCGACGATGACGCGGAGCTCTTCGGCGCCGCGATTCAACTCTCTCAAGAGGCCCGGAGTGGCGTTGGGCGCGTCGGCCGGGGAGACGGCGCTCACCGCCCGGCCGGAGGCCGGCGCGAGCAGGCACAGGAACAGAATCGGAACGAACCTGGATTTGCGCATGTGATCCTCGGAAAGACTGGCCATAAGTATAGACGGTGAACAGCCCGAATCCGGGCGAATTCCCACCTTACGCTATCTTTACGGAGTGCGCGCTGTTTTCGCGGATTGCCACGTGGGGCGGCGTCCGGACGACGACGGACCGTTCCTGGCGGCCCTGGAGGAGGCGGCGGGCGCAAGGCGACGGAGATCTCCCTCCTCGGGGACATCTTCCATTTCTTCATCGCGCACCCCAAGTTCGAGACTCCCGCCATCGCGCGGTTCCTGCAGGCCGTCGAGAGGCTCTCCGCCCGCGGAGTCTCCGTCACGTACATCGAGGGGAACCGGGAGTTCTTCCTGCGGGGCTCGTACGCGCACCGTTACTTCCGGGAGGTCTGCGACGAGCAGACTTTCGAGCAGGGGGGGCGCCGTTTCCTTCTGACCCACGGAGACCTGCTGAACGACCGGGATCTGCCGTATCGGTTCTGGAGGTTCCTGTCGAAGAACGCGCTCTCCCGCGCGGCGATCGCCTTCATTCCGAAGGAGGCGGGAAACCGCTTCGTATGGAGTGTCGAAGCCCGTCTTTATCGCTCCAACTTCAAGCACAAGAAGCGCCTGCCCGTCGAGACGATCCGGGCCTTCGCAGACCGGCGCATGCGCGAAGGAATCGACGTGATCCTCCTCGGCCATTTCCACAAGTCCTGGACCGAGCAGGTCGGCCAGGGGAGAGTGGAGATCCTTCCCGCCTTCGTGGAGGAGCGCCGTTGGATGGAGATTGCCGATGACGGCACCACAGCGCTCGTGGGGTTGTAGGTGTCAGGTTGAAGGTGTCAGGGGAAGTGCAGGTGTAGGTCAGGTGTTAGGTGCCAGGTTGGGCCCTGCCTCTCCCTGGCACCTAACACCTGGCACCTGACACCTGTCTTCACCTGACACCTTTCCCTGACACTGTCATGGCTGACTACATCGCGATTCCGCCCGCGCGTGAAGTCAGAGGCACGGTGGCGGCTCCGCCATCGAAGAGCTCCACCAACCGAGCGCTGATCCTGGCGGCGCAGTCGGAAACGGAGATCGAGATCGAGCGCCCGCTCGAGTCGGGGGACACGCGGGCGCTCGTGCGCTGCCTGAGGGCGATGGGCGCGAGGATCACTCCCTCAACGCTTGGATTGCGGGTGCGCGGACCGCTGTCCGGGCCGGGGGATCTCGAGGTCGCTCTGGACGCGGAGGAGTCGGGGACCGCCGCGCGGTTTCTGGCGGCCCTGGCGGCGGCGACTCCGGGACGTTTCCTCCTGACGGGGTCGGCGCGCCTGCGCGAGAGGCCGATCGGGGACCTCGTCCGCGCGCTGCGGTCGTGCGGGCGCGCGAATCGAGCACGCGGGCGAGCCGGAGCATCTTCCCGTCCGGATCGCCGGCGGAAGTCTCCGCTCCGGCCGCGTCGCCGTGGACGCATCGAAGTCGAGCCAGTTCTTCTCCGCCCTGCTGCTCGCGGGACCGGCCCTCCCCGGCGGCCTCGAGGTCTCGTCGGAGTCCGGCGTCGTCTCGGCTCCCTACGTCGCGACAACACTAGAGTGTGTGCGCGCTTTCGGACACGAGGTCCTCGGCTCTCCTCCGGCGGGCGGCACCGGGGACTCGCCGGCGGGCCCGATTCGCGTGAGCCGGGGCCGCGCCCCCGTCGCGCGCTACCGGGTGCCCGGCGACTACTCTTCGGCGCTCCCTCTTCTGGCCTGCGCCGGCATGGCCGGCGGCAGCGTGGCCGTCACGGGACTCGTCTGGCCGAGCGGCGACGCCGACGCCGGCGCGATCGCGGTCCTCGAGCGCATGGGACTGGAGATCGAGTATTCGGCGGACACGATCACCGCACGCGCCGGCCGCGGGGCGCTCAAGCCCGTCACGGTCGCCGCCGCCGATTTTCCGGACGCGGTGCCGGCGCTCGCCGCCCTCGCGGCGCGGGCCGCGGGCCGGAGCCGCTTCGAAGGCATCGCGCACCTGCGCTGGAAAGAGAGCGACCGGATCGAGGCGATCGCCTCGCTGCTGACGGCGGCGGGCGCGGGAGCGCAGGCGGGTCCGGACACCCTTCTGGTCGAGGGCGCGACCGGTCCTCCTGCCGCCGGCGCCGCGCGAAGGCTGCCGACCTTCGGGGATCATCGCATCGCCATGGCGGCGGCGCTCCTCTCGCTCGCGCTCCCCGATCTGCTGATCGAAAACCCGGCCTGCGTCGCCAA
The DNA here is from genome assembly GCA_963782815.1 of uncultured Acidobacteriota bacterium. Lineage (GTDB taxonomy): Bacteria > Acidobacteriota > Thermoanaerobaculia > UBA5066 > Gp7-AA6 > JAWOLE01. The sequence goes on from CAWALG010000006.1 coordinate 266,049, forward strand.
GTCCTATCCGCGTTTCTTCGCCGACCTGGAAACCCTCGTTCTTCGGTAAGAGGGTGATGGCGGATCCGGCGGGGCGTGAGGACCCGGGGCGCGCCGCGCGGCGGGACGGGCCCTCGGCCGAGACACTCCGGCAGCTGCGGGCCGCCATCGCGGGAGCGCTCGCCGGGGAGGAACGGGAGGCTCCGCTGGCGGCGCTCGGCCTCTCCGGTCTCCGCGTCAGCGATGGCGGCGGCCGCGAGGTCCTGCGGCTGGGCTCCGTGGCGGAGGGCGCGGCGCGGAGATGGCTGGAAGCCGGGACGGTGAGCTATGAGCTGGCGCTGTGGCCCCCCGTCTCGGAGGAGCAGGCGGCCTCGGTCGCCTTTCTGCTCGAGACGATGCTCTTCCGCTCCGCCGCGCCGCCCGAGTCCCCTTCCGATTTCGCGGAAGGATGGAAGAGGCTCGGCGTGATGGCCGCGGACGTCTCGATGGAGGAACCGTACCGCCGCCTGGTCCGCTTCGCGCCCGCCCCCGTCACGGTGCTGGTCCTCGGCGAGTCGGGTTCGGGCAAGGAGGCGATCGCGCGCTCCGTGCACGCTCTCTCCGCGCGCCGCGCCGGCCCGTTCGTGGCGGTCAACGTTCCGGCGATTCCGCCGGCTCTCCTGGAGAGCGAGCTCTTCGGGCACGCGCGCGGCGCGTTCACGGGAGCGGACAAGGACCGCAAGGGCCTGCTCGAGGAGGCGGAGCGCGGCACGATCTTCTTCGACGAGATCGGGGACCTGACGCCGCCCCTGCAAGCCAAGCTCCTGCGCGCCCTGCAGGAGCGCGAGATCCGCCGCGTCGGCGAGAACCGGCCGCGCAAGGTCGACGTGCGCGTCGTCTCGGCGAGCTCCCGCCAGCTCGAACGGGAGGTGGAAGCGGGCCGATTCCGCGAAGACCTCTTCTACCGGCTCCACGTCGCCGTCATCGCCCTTCCGCCCCTGCGGGACCGGGCGCGCGACGCGCAGTTGCTGGCGCGCCATTTCCTGTCGCGTTACGCGCGCGAGTACGACCGCGGAGATCTCACGTTCGCCCCGGAGACTCTCGCGGCCCTTTCCGCGCATTCCTGGCCGGGGAATGTGCGCGAGCTTCAGAACGTCGTCGCGCAGGCCGCCGCCCTGGCCGAGCGCGGCGGCGTTGTCGCTCCCGACCTCCTGCCGGAGCCCCTGCGGAAGAGCGGGCGGCGCGCGGGACCGGAGAACTACCGGGCGCGCGTGGATCAGCACCGGCGGGGCCTGATCGCCGAGGCGCTGGAGCGGTCCGGAGGCAACCGCAGCCGGGCGGCGCGGGACCTCGGCCTGTCGCGCCAGGCGCTCCTGTACCTGATCCGGGAGCTGAACGTGCCGACGCGGCCCCGGAGCCATTGAAGTCTAGACTCTCGACTCTTGACTGCCTCGTTTCTGACGAAGCGACAGAAGTGGCAATGGGCGGCGGTGCTCGTTGCCGCGTGCATCCTCACGTACGCCAACGGCCTGGGCGGGGGCTTCACCTACGACGACAAGGCGATCGTTCGCGACAACCCGCGGATCCGCTCGCCGGGCAACGTTTCGCAGATCTTCGCGACGTCCTACTTCGGCGGCCCACGGGGATCCGGCACCGCTTACCGGCCGGTGCTCCTTCTCTCCTACGCCGTCCAGTGGTGGATCCACGGCAAGGAGGCGGCCGCGTTCCACGCGGCCAACGTACTCCTGCATGCCGGAGCGACGCTCTTGCTGGCGTCGCTCTTCCTGCGGATCGCCATCCCTCGCGCGGCGGCGTTGGCGGGGGCGTTGCTCTTCGCGGTCCTCCCGATCCACGTCGAAGCCGTCACGAGCCTCGTCGGCAGGGGAGAGGTTCTCTCCGCCGTGTTCGCTCTCCTCTACCTCCATTTCGCGCTGAGGCATTACCGGCCGCTTGCGCCGTTCGGCCCCGCGGCGAGCGATGCCCCGGTGGCCCCTTGTCATCCTGAGGAGCGCAGCGACGAAGGATCTGCCCCGCCGCTCCTGAACCGGAGGAGATCCTTCGCTTCGCTCAGGATGACCGAGGGGAGATCGCTCTCCCTTTCCCGTCTCCTGGTCCTGCCGGCAGCGGTGCTCTGTTACGCGCTCGCGGTGCTGACCAAGGAGAGCGGCTCGTCGGCGCCGGCGCTGGCGTTTCTCCTCTTCGTGTTCGTCGAGGAGGGCCGGCTGCCGCAACGTCTGTGGCGGGCCCTCGTGCGCGGGCTTCCGGTTCTCTTCGGCTCGGCCGTGGCCCTCGCGGGCGTCTTTCTCCTTCGCCGGTGGGTTCTCGGCGGCTTCCTGACGGCGCCCGGCACCGGGATCTTCGAGGTGGAGAACGCCCTCTATCCGGTCGACGCTCTCTCCCGGATTCTCAACGCCTGCGTGATCCTGTTCCGGTACGTGGGCAGGACGTTTTTTCCGCTGCATCTTTCGGCGGACGAATCGGCCTGGTCGATCGAGGTGCTGCCGGCAAGGTCGGTGCTCGCGATCGGCGCGGCGCTGCTCCTGGCCGGGATTGCCGCGGCGGCGTTGCGGCGCCTCGCATCGCGATCGCCCCTGGCCCTCGGGTTCCTCTTCTTCTGCGCGGCCCTGTTGCCGGTCGCGAATCTTCTCTTCCCGATCGGGACGATCTTCGCCGAGCGGCTCGCGTATCTGCCGAGCGCGGGCCTGTGCCTGGCGGCCGGGGCCCTCATCGCCGGGAGCGCGCCCGACCTGGCATCGCTCGCGCCGCGGCGGGCCCGGATCCTGGCTGTGGCCGTCCTGCTCCTCGCGGCGCGCACGATCGTGCGCAATGCGGTCTGGTGGAGCGACGAGGGCCTGTTCCTGAATCTCGTCCGGACCGCGCCGGAGAGCGCGAAAGCGCACTACGACATCGCCTACATCTGGGCGGATGCCCGGCAGTTTTCGCGCGCCCGCGGAGAGTACGAGCGGGCGACGGAGATCTACGACGACTACTGGGACGCCTGGGCCGGCAAGGGGAGGGTGGAGAGGGAAATGGGCCTCCTCTCCGACGCCGAGGACTCCTGCGAGCAGGCGATCGAGTCGAATTCCGCGTACGAGAACGGCTACTTCTGCCTGGGGCTCGTGCGCGAGGCGCGCGGCGACCCGGCCGGGGCGGAGGAGACCTACCGGAAAGGGCTCGCTCAGAAGAAGGACTCGCTCCCCCTGGCGTATCGGCTGGCGATGGTCCGTTCGAGACTCCCGTGGCCGGAGGCCCTCGAGGACTGGACCCGGGCGCTCGCCCTGGGCCCCTCGACCTCTTCCGTCCACGCGGATTTCGCGAGCTGGCTCCTGCGCGCCGGCAGGACCGAAGAGGCGGTGAGAGAGGCGCGCCGCGCCCTTCTCCTCGATCCGGGGTATTTGCCTCCTCTGCGCCTCCTGGCGGACCACGACGCCCGTTCGGGCCTGACGTTTGCCGAGGCGCTCGCCCGCGAAAAGATCTTCCGCCTCTCGCGCTCGCCGGAGGACTGGACGCTGTTGGAGCGCGCGTCGGAGAGGAGCGAGGCCTACGCGCGGCGTTTCGCGAGACTGCGGAAATCGCTCGCTCCGCTCGCGAGTCCAGGGTCCAGGGTCCCGGGTACCAAGTAGCCGCGAGAAGGCGTCAGTTCTCCCGGGGATCGTCGGGGGAGACTCTTCGGAGACGGAGCTTCTCCGTCGTGCGGCGGCGCGCGGCGCGGATCGCGACCCGGGGGTGGCGGCGGTGGTAGAGGCGGAGGATGACGAGGAAGAACCCGTAGGCCAGGAGGCCGATGAAGGTCGCGATGACCATCGTGCCGACGAGGAACGAGAGAAGGCGCGGCGCGAAGGCGGGCCCCTTGAAGGCGTGCCAGAAATCGCTGTGGAGCAGCCGGTCCCAGGCGAGACTCGGCACGCTCCTTCGGTCGTAGTTCAGCAGATGCCGGCCCAGCCGGTATCCGAACGCATAGACGGCGGGGAGCGTCCAGGGATTCCCCGCGAACTGTCCGAGCGCGGCGTCGATCTTGTTCAACCGGAACAGGAACGCGAGCCCGAGCGCGATCCAGATGTGGAACCCGATGAACGGCGAGAACCCGATGCCGATGCCGAGCGCGATCGCCGCCGCGACGCGCTCGGGAGATTCTTCGCGGCCGAGGAGATCGAGCACGAGCACCTTCCAGCGCCGTTTCCAGGTCAGGGGGTGAAAGCGCCGGCGCCGGAACGCGCGGGAGATGGGGAGCTTCTTCACCGACGCGCCTCGAAGTGGTCGTGTCCGAGAGAGGAGATGTCGCGCTCCTTCCCGTCCTCGCGGAGGCGCGCCCCTTCGCCCTGATCCAGCCGGCCGATCCGGGTAATCGGAACTTCGCGGCTCGAGAGCCTTCCGATCGCTCCGGCCGCGCTCTCCGGCGCCGCGAAGAGAAGCTCGTAATCGTCCCCGCCGCCGAGGATCCAGTCCGAGGGGTCTTTCTTCTGCTGCGCGCCGAGGGCCGCCAGCGCGGGGGAGACCGGAAGTCTCTCCTTCTCGATGACGGCGGAGAGGCCCGACGCGCGGGCGAGCCGCGCCGCGTCCACCCCGATGCCGTCGGACACGTCGATCGCCGCGGTCCAGAGGTTCCCCCGCGAGAGCTCGAGGCCGAGAGCGACACGGGGCTCCGGGTCGTGGTAGGCCGCCAGAAGCTCCGCGGCGTGCGCCGGCGCGAGGCCGGCCTGGCGGGGCTGACCAGGAGGCCGCACAGCCAGAGAGAGTCCGGCCGCGGCCCGGCCCGGAAACCCGGTCACGAAGAGGCAGTCCCCGGCAGAGGCGCCCGAGCGCAGCGTCGCCCGGTGCTCGGCGCGTCCCCAGAGAGCAATCGACACGATCGTCTGCGCGCCGCTCGAGAGATCGCCTCCGACCAGATCCACGCCGAGCGGCCTGGCGCGGGAGAGCGCGCCGCGCGCGATCGAGAGCGGGAAGTCTTCCCCCTTCTCCGCGGAGAATCCGATCGAAAGGAGGAAGAACTCGGGCCGGGCTCCCATGGCCGCCAGGTCCGAGAGGTTCACCGCGAGCGCGCGCCGCCCGACCGACTCGGGTTCCGTCTCCGGCAGGAAATCCACCCCCTCGACGACCAGGTCGGTCGTGACCACGAGATTCCCGCTCTCGACCCGGACCACGGCCGCATCGTCGCCGGGTCCGACGAGGACCCGCTCCGAGGCGGGAAGGAACTCCCGCAGCCTCTCGACGAACCGATCCTCGGGCCTCATGGAGGCCGATTTTTTCATGGGAACGGGGTCGACCGAGTTCCCCTCAGGACCTCGACGCGCGCGCGGGCTTTGCCGGGACCTCGGGCGTCACCGCGATCTCCCGCGCCGCCGCGGGGACCTCGCCGCGGGGCCGGGTCGGCTCCGCCGTCTCTTCCGCGGGCTTGCGCGCTTCCTGCCGCGCGGGGCGCAGCGCGAAGGCGAGGACCTCCTCCACCGTCTCCACGTACTGGAACTCCATCCCGTGAAGGATGCGCACGCCGATCTGTTCCACGTCCCGGCGGTTCAAGCGCGGAAGGATGACCGTCGAAAACTTTGCCCGCCGCGCCGCGAGCACCTTCTCCTTGACCCCTCCGATGGGGAGGACCTCGCCGCGCAGCGTGATCTCGCCGGTCATCGCGACGTCGCGGCGCACCGGCCGGAGCGTGAACGCGGAGATCATCGCGGCCGCCATCGTGATGCCCGCCGAGGGGCCGTCCTTGGGGATCGACCCTTCCGGCACGTGCACGTGAACGTCGTGCGTCTCGAAGAAATCCTCCGGGATCGAAAGGTCCGCGGCGTGGGCGCGCGCGTACGACATGGCCGCCTGCGCCGACTCCTTCATCACCTCGCCGAGCTGTCCCGTCAGCCGCAGGCCCCCCTTGCCGCGCACGGCGAGCGCCTCGACGAAGAGGATGTCCCCGCCCGTCGAGGTCCAGGCGAGCCCCGTCGCCACGCCGACCTGGTCCTTCTTCAGGACTTCGTCGGCGAAGTGCCGGACCGGGCCGAGCATCTTCTCGACCGCCGCCGCCGAGATCCGGTAGCGGCGCGTCTTCCCCTTGGCGACGGAGACCGCCACCTTGCGGCAGATCGAACCGATCTCGCGCTCGAGGTTGCGCAGGCCCGCCTCGCGCGTGTAGGCCTCGATGATCTTCGCGATGCCCGAGTCGGTGAAGTCGAGGTTCGCCTCGGAGACGCCGTTCTCGTCGAACTGCTTGGGAATCAGGTGCCGGCGCGCGATCGCCTTCTTCTCCTCGAGCGTGTAGCCGGAGAGGCGGATGACCTCCATGCGGTCGAGGAACGCCGGCTGGATCGGATCGAGAATGTTCGCGGTGGCGATGAAGAGGACGCGGGAGAGATCGTAGGGAACTCCGAGGTAGTGGTCCCGGAAGGAGAAATTCTGCTCCGGGTCGAGCACCTCGAGGAGCGCCGACGAAGGGTCGCCGCGGTAGTCCGCGCCGAGCTTGTCGATCTCGTCGAGCATGAAGACGGGGTTGGACGTGCCGGCCTGGTGGATTCCCTGGATGATCCGGCCGGGCATGGCGCCGACGTAGGTGCGGCGGTGGCCGCGGATCTCCGCCTCGTCGCGCACGCCGCCGAGCGAGAGCCGCACGAACTTGCGGCCGAGCGCGGTGCCGATCGAGCGGCCGAGCGAGGTCTTGCCGACCCCCGGCGGCCCGACGAAGCAGAGGATCGGGCCCTTCAAGGTCTTCTTCAGGGCGTGCACCGCCAGGTATTCGAGGATGCGCTCCTTGACCTTCTCGATGTCGTAGTGGTCCGTGTCGAGGATCTTGCGGGCCCGGCCGATGTCCGAGGAGTCCTCCGAGAGGTTGCCCCAGGGCAGTCCCGTCATCCAGTCGAGATACGTGCGGATGATCGACGTCTCGGCGGAGTCCGGGTGGCTCCTCTCGAGCCTCTTGATCTGCTTCTCGATCTCCGCGGCCGCTTCCGCGGTGATCTTCTTCTCCGCGATCGTCTTGCGGAACCCGGCGAGCTCCTCGGACATCTCCTCGCCTTCGCCGAGCTCGTGCTGGATCGCCCGGAGCTGCTGGCGCAGGTAGTACTCGCGCTGGGACCGGTCCATCTCGCCGCGCGCCTGGGTCGAGATCTCCTGCTGCATCGTCAGGACCGTGATCTCCTTCGCGAGGCTCTCGTTGACGAGGCGCAGCCGGTCGATCGGGTCGGTGGATTCGAGGATCTTCTGCGCGTCCTCGAGCTTCAGGTCGAGGTTGGACGCCGCCAGGTCCGAGAGGCGCGCCGGGTCGTCGAGGTTGGCCGCGATGACCATGACCTCCTGCGAGATGTTCTTTCCGAGCGAGACGGATTTCTCCAGGTTCTGTTTGACGCTGCGCAGCAGGGCCTCGTGCTCGGGGGGGAGCTCCTTCGAGCTCCCGGGCTCCTCGAGCTTCGTGACCTTGGCCTTGAGATACGGCTCCTCGGCCAGGAAGGAATCGATGCGCGCGCGGGCCAGACCCTGGACGAGGAGGCGGATGCGCCCGTCCGGGAGCTTCAACATCCGCATGATGGCGGCGACCGTGCCGACGGTGAAGAGCTCCGCGGGGCGCGGCGTTTCGTTCTGGGCGTCCTGCTGCGCGACGAGCATGATGATCCGCTGCTCGGCCAGGGCGGCGTCCACCGCGTTGATCGACTTCTCGCGCGAGACGGAGAGCGGCAGGATGATGAACGGGAAGACGACGACGTCCTTCAGCGGAAGGACGGGCAGGATGTCCGGGATCGGGAGCTCCTGGTCCCGCTCGGTCGCGATCTCCCGTTCTTTCTCTTCGAGTTCAGCCATAGATCCGTTTTCCCCGACCTGTCATTCTGAGGGCCGCAGGCCCGAAGAATCTGCTCCGGTTCTCCACCGAGCGGGCAGATCCTTCGCTTCGCTCAGGATGACACCGGACGTGTCTCCCCATTCACAAATCACCAATCACAAGTCTCTTCTCATTCTTCCTCGCTCCGGACCGCGATCGCCAGCTCCTTTTCCCGCTGGTCCGGCACGCACGGAAAGACGATCTCGAGGAGTCCGTCCCTCAATTTCGTCACCGCGCGGTGCGTGTTGACCGGGCGCGGAAGCGGCACGGACTTGACGAACGTGCCGAAATAGCGCTCCATGCAGAAGAAGCGGATTCCCTCCCGGGAACGGATCCGCCCCTTCTTCGTGCCGCGCACGATCAGGACGCGCCCGCGGATCGCGACCTCGACGTCCTCGGCTTCGACGCCGGGCAGCTCGATCAGGATCCGGAGGTTTTCCCCGTCGTCCAGCAGGTCCATGTTGGGGTCCCAGGAGGACGCGGAGGAGGCGCTCTTGTTGCTCTCCACGAAGAGCGAGAAGAGACGGTTCAGCTCGCTCTGGAGCCGCGAGAGCTCCACGAGCGGCCCGTAGAAGCGGGCGAGCGGCTTCATGAAGTCCTCGTGAGGCGTGAGGCGTGAGACGTGAGGCGCGAGCCCGGTCCGGTCCCGCTTCGCCTTACGCCTTTCGCCTGACGCCTGACGGTTCTCATGTCGCCTTCGTCTCGGCGCGCCCGATCAGGCTCTTCAGCTCGTCGAAGAACTCGTCGGCGTCCTCGAATTTCCGGTAGACCGACGCAAAACGCACGTACGCGACCTTGTCGAGCTCCCGGAGCCGCTCCATGACGAGGGACCCGATCTGGCTCGTCGCCATCTCCCGCTCCTCCGTGTCGTGCAGCCGGGTCTCGATCTCGTCCACGATCGCGTCGATCTTCGCCGCCGGGACGGGCCGCTTCTCGCACGCCTTGACGAGCCCTCCCCGCAGCTTCTTCCGGTCGAAGGCCTCCCGGCGGCCGTCCTTCTTCACGACGACGTAGGGGATCTCTTCGATCGTCTCGTAGGAGGTGAAGCGGCGGCCGCAGGAGACGCATTCGCGCCGGCGGCGGATCACTTCTCCCTCCCGGCTCTCCCGCGAGTCCACGACCCGGTCGTCCCCGCCGCCGCAAAAGGGGCATTTCATGCCGGGCGGGAATCGGAAATCGAGAACCGGAAATCGGGCTCCATCCGGCTATTCTCCATCATTCCGGCCTCGATTCTCGATTTCCGATTTCCGGTTTCCGTCCCCGGGTTGGGGGACATCGCGCAAGTGCACCGACCGGAAGGAGAAGAGGAGAAACCCCAGGCCGATCAGGGTGATGAAGACGAAAGAGGTGACCCAGGCAAGGAGCGCGACCGAAGTGGCCGCCGTGCGCGTCACGCCGAAGACGTCCGTCAGCGCGATCTGGACGGCGACCTGGTAGGAACCGAGCCCGCCGGGCGTCGGCACGGCCAGGCCGAGGACGGCCGCCGCCGTCACGACGTAGGCGGCGGGGAGCGGCAGCGGCAGAGCGAAGGCCTTCAGCACGCAGTAGATCTGCACGTTGATCACGAACCACATGAGGAGGGAGCCGGCGACGATGGAGGCCAGGAGGCCGAGGCTCTTGAGCGAGGCGAAGCCGTCCACGAAGGTCACGGCGAACTCCCTCGCGCGCGGCTGGAACCTCTCCGGGAGCCGCCGCCAGACGAACTCCATGAGACGCTCCGTTTGCGTCCGCCGGAAGACCGCGAAGAGGACGCCCGCGACGAGCACGGCCAGCACCGCCGCCGGCACGACGATCCTGGCGGAGCCTCCCGAGCGGGTCACCCCGGCGCTCATCGCCAGGACGAAGAAGAAGATCACGGACGCGCCGTCGAAGACGCGCTCGAGCAGGATCGAGGCGAGAAGGGGGAAAAGGGGAGCCGGCGCGACCGCGAGAGCAGGTAGGGGCGCAGCACTTCGCCGACCTTGCCCGGCAGGTTGTTGGCCGCGAACCCGGCGGCCGTCGCCGCGAAGGCCGGCCCGACGGGCACGCGGGCGACTGGCCGCAGGATCCAGGTCCAGCGGATGGCCCGGAGAAGGAACGTGAGCAGTCCGAGGACGATCGACGCCGCGAGCCAGCCGGGCGAGGCCCCGGCGATCGCATCCCGGGTCCTGCCGAGGTCCACTCCTCGAAAGAAGAGGACCAGCAGCGCCGCCGTCAGGGCGAGCGAGAAGAGGATCTTCAAACGGTGCGACTTCATACCTTCCGTTTCCAAGGGTTCCTGGAACTGTTTTTAGCAGACCGGGAGTGTTTTTTGCCGAAAAAAATGAGGTTAAGTTCCTTGAGTCCTTGACTTTCCATCGAACTTTCCGCATCCTTTGCTAAAAACTTCGGGAGGATCGCGAATGTCCAAGTCTTCGTCATCGCTACTGGCCGCTCTGACCCTCGGCGCCGGGTTGTCCGCGAGCGCGGCGCTCGCGGCTCCGTTCGGGGTGCTGGAGAGGCCGACGGCCGGCCAGACCGTTTCCGGCGTCGTCCCGGTCTCCGGGTGGGTGCTCGACTTCGCGGGAGTCGACAAGATCGAGCTCTGGGTGGACGGGGCCTTGCGAAACCGCGCGGTGATGAACATCCCGCGGCCCGACGTGATCGCGCAATTCCCCGCCTATGCCTTGAGCCCCACGCGGGACCCCGGCTTCGCGACGTCGCTCAATGCGAGGAGCCTCTCGCTCGGCCCGCACATCGTTTCGATCAAGGTGACGGAGACCGGGACCGCGAGCGTCTTCGACGTGGCCACTGTCTCGGTGTTGGTCAATGCCCCCGGGGCGAACCAGGCTCCGTTCGGGAATCTCGATTCGCCTTCGGATTCCCAGGGGGTTATCAGCGGCTCCTTCCCCGTCTTCGGATGGGCTGCCGACGATTCCGGGTTGATCGATCACATCGATATCCTGGTGGACGGCAAGATCGTCGCGGGAACCGGGGGCGGCCTGCCTTCCAGCGCCATCTACGGGCTCCCGCGCCCGGACGTGTTCGCGCTCTTCCCGGACGTTCCCAACTCGTTGAACTCCGGGTTTGTGGCCAACGTCAACACGACGAACTTCGAAAACGGCGCGCACACCATCTCCGCCCGCGCCTTTGACAAACAGGGTGCCTCCGACGTGCTTGGCGTGCGGTTGGTCGCGATCGTCAATAACGCCTCGAACCTGCCTCCGTTCGGGTTCATAGACCTCCCGCTGGACGGGGCTTCGCTCTCCTGCGGCGAAACGGTCTCCACCCCGTGTACCCCCGAGATCATCACGCCGCCGCCCCCCTGCACCGTCTCCCCCTGCTTCCCCCCGGGCCCGGTCGGCCAGCCGCCGGTGCCGGTGTCCTTCTACAAGAACGTGGTGGCCGGCTGGGCCCTCGATGTCAGTTCGGGGGGCCAGGTGGGTTACGTGGAGCTGTTGATCGACGGCCAGATCATCGCCAATACCCGCCGCGACTGTGTCCGCGCGGGCATCGTCTTCGCGAATTGCTATGGCCTGAGTCGTCCCGACGTCGCCGAGGCCTATCCGGGCTACGACAACGCGGAGAACTCGGGATTCCGCTTCCTCTTCGCCCTCCAGCGGGATCCCGCCAACGGGCTCCTGGACGTGCTCATCCCCGACCCGTTTGGCCAACCCATTTGCGCCGGTCTCATTACGTCCGGCAAGCACACCCTCACTGTTCGCGCCGGCAACGAGAGGGTGAACTCTACGCAGTTCGACGAGATTTCCGTAAACGACCTTTGCGACACGGGGACGTTCTCCGACCGGTCTGCGTTCGGCTATATCGACTCGCCGTTCCAATTGCAGTTCGTCAAAGGGATCTTCGGCTTTTCGGGCTGGGCTTTCGACTATGACAACGGGACAGCAGCCCCCAACGTCAACGGGATTACGCAGCTCGATATCTCCCTGGACGGACAGGTCATCGGCAGCCTCTTCCCGCCGTACGCCTCCCGGCCCGATGTGGCCGCCAACGACTTCCGGGTCCTCCCGACGTTGACCCCGACCGGGCCGACCGCGTTCGTCGGGTGGGCGTTCAACGCCGACACGACGCGCATCTCCGACGGTCAACACGACCTCGTGGTTTATGCGTGGGACACTCCCGACGCCGCGAGCGACCGTCCCTCGTTCCGCAGCGAGATCGGGCGGCGCAAGTTCTGTCGTCTTCAACAACCCCGGGGATTAGCGTCCGGGGCCGCTGAAGCAACGAAGCCCGGTCGCCCGGGCTTCGTTCACGGTTCGGCGCTTTCCTTCTCTCGGCTCAGAGCGTCCTTGCGGCGTGGGACGGGTTGGGCTTCTTTGGAAGGGCGGCGACGCGGGCCGCCTCGTCGAAGAGCGTCAGACCCTTCTGGACCTGCGCGTCGCCGGAAGCGCGCACCTTCCAGCCGGCCTCCAGGCCCGCGCGCACGTTGGCGATGTCGATCCGCAGGGCGTAGTCGAGGAGGTCCTTGTTCGACTCCTCGTTCCACTGCCGCGACAGCTCGTCGGCGGTCGAGAACTTCGAGGCCTCCACGAAGCGGAAGAACTCCTGGCGCAGGGCCGGAGTGATCTGGAGGTCCTGCTTGACTTCCGGGTGCCTGGGCAGCCACTGGACCGCGAAGTTGAAGAACATGTTCCGGGCCAGGAGCTGCGTGACGATCTTGGAGTCGAAGCTGTTCTTGACGAGGAAATCCGGAGTGATGCCCCCGGCGGCGAACACGATCCGGCCGGCGTCGGTGTAGAACGGCTGGCCGGTGCTCCTGGTCTCCTCGCCCGACTTCTCCGGCGCGGCCGTGTCGGGGTCATCGGGGTTGACGTAGGCGAGCAGGTCGCTGTAGTCGCGCTGGATCCAGCGGCCCGACGGGGTGTAGTACCGCGCGGTCGTCAGCGCCAGTCCCGCGCCGTACGGCAGCGTGTAGACGCTCTGCACGAGCCCCTTTCCCCATGTGCGCTGGCCGACGATGAGGCCCCGGTCGTGGTCCTGGATGGCGCCCGCCACGATTTCCGAGGCCGAGGCGGAGCCGCGGTTGACGAGCACGACGAGGGGCTTGTCGAAACGGGGCCCTTCGCCGGGCGCGAAGAAATCCTGGGCCGAAGAAGCCGTGCGTCCGCGGGTATAGACGACCTTCGCCCCCTTGCCGAGGAAGATGTCGCTGATGTCCACGGCCTGGTCGAGCACCCCGCCGGGATTGCCGCGCAGGTCGAGCATCAGCTTCTTCATCCCCTGCTTGTCCAGGTTGTCGATGGCGTTGGCGAGCTCGCGGCTGGAGGTGTGGGTGAAGTCCCTCAGGAAGATGTAGCCGGTATCCGGGGTGATCATGAAGGCGTAGGGGACGGCGCGCGTCGGGATCTCCGCGCGCGTGATCGTCATCCGGATCGGCTCGTCGATGCCCGCCCGGCGGATCGTGATCGTGACCTGGGTTCCCTTGGGGCCCCGCAGCTTCCGGACGACCTCGTCGGTCGAGGCGTCCTCCTTCAACTCCTCGTCCTCGATGTGCGTGATGATGTCGCCGGCGCGGATGCCCAGCTTGAAGGCGGGCGTTCCCTCCATCGGCGCGATGACGGTGATCTTGCCCATCCTCTTCTGGATCTGGATTCCCAGGCCGAAGAAGGAGCCCTGCTGCTTCTCCCGCATCGCCGCGTAGTCGTCGGGCTCCAGGAACGCCGTGTGGGGATCGAGGCGGGAGAGCATCCCGTGGATGGAGGCGTAGACGAACTTGTCGGGAGAGACCGGCTCGGGGGCCCAGTCGGAGATCGTCGTGAGGATGTCCGCGTACTCGTCGAGCGGCGGAGCCTCCCGGTCCGCTCCCGCCGGGAGCTTCTCGCCGAGGGCGCCGCCGACCAGGGTCGCGGCGACGATGAGGCAGAGGGCGATGAGAATCCGGGAACGTGGCTGGCTCAAGTAAGGCCTCCTAAGGACTCGCATTGTGACATGCCGATTCGTCAAACGGTAGCTCTTCGAGGGCCGGTCGTGTCCCGGTCCGCGGGTGCGAGCCGCGCGATAGAATCATCACCTGGGGGAAACATGTTTGGCTCCATCGGAATGCCCGAATTAGTCCTGATTTTTCTCGTGGCCCTCCTCGTCTTCGGGCCCAAGAAGCTGCCCGAGATCGGGAAGTCGATCGGGAAAGGGCTCGCCGAGTTCAAGAGGGCGTCCGACGACCTGAAGAGAACGATCGAGCTGGAGATCGAGCAGGGCAAGCAGGAGGTCGCTTCCGTGCGTGAGCACGTGGCCGGTGTCGTCCCGGCCGCTGCCGGGAGCGCGGCGGGCTCGGAGCAGACCTCCACCGCCCCGCTCGCCCCCGCCGACACCGTGGCGGGCACGCCGGCGCAGGCCGAAAAGCCTCCCGACTCCCGGCCCATCGAACCCTCTTGAGCCGGTTCCTTCCCGGCAGTCCCCCCCGCCGCCTCCGGTAGGCGAGGAGGAACTCCCCCGGATGGGGTTCTTCGAGCACCTCGAGGAGTTCCGCAAGCGGCTGATCGTCAGCCTCATCGCGATCTTCGTCGCGTTCCTCGTCTGCTGGAACTGGGCGCCGCAGATCTTCGAGATCCTGGCCCGCCCGGTGCGGCGCGTGCTCCCCCCGGGCCAGAACCTCTCGTACACGACGCTGACCGAGCCCTTCCTGATGTACTTCCGTGTCGCGCTCTTCGCCGGGCTCATCCTGGCGTCGCCGGTCATCCTGTGGCAGCTCTGGCTCTTCGTCGCGCCGGCGCTCTACCGGAGAGAGAAGCGCTACGTCCTCCCCTTCATCCTGGCCGGGGTCTTCTTCTTCCTTGGGGGGTGCGCGTTCGGCTACTTCGAGGCATTTCCCCTGGTCGTGGGATTCCTGGTCGGAGTGGGGAAGAACTTCAACGCCGTCATCACCATCAACGAGTATCTGGGGACCGCGATCAAGATCATCCTGGGCCTGGGTATCTGCTTCGAGATGCCGATCCTGATCTTCTTCCTCGCCAGGATGGGCGTCGTCTCGGAGCGCTGGCTTCTGGCGAAGTTCAAGTACGCGGTGTTCATCATCTTCATCATCGCGGCGATCATCACGCCCACCCCCGACGTCGCGACGCAGTGCGTCTTCGCCGTCCCGATGATCCTGCTCTACCTGCTGGGAATCGCCGTCGCCTGGCTCTTCAAGAAGCGCGAAGCCGCCTGAAGGCGCTCACGCGCCGGTCTAAGGTCTAAGGTCTAAGGTCAAAGTCCCGAGAGCTGGGCCCCGGGACCTTAGACCTTAGACTTTAGACCTTAGACCCTTCGCTTCCATTGCGCCGCAGCACCAGCTCGATGAACTCCCGCGCGGCGCCGCGGCCGCCGGGGTTCTTCAGCACGACTTTCGCGGCCTTCCTGGCCGCGGGCATGGCGTCGGCGGGGCACGCGGAGAAGCCGGCGGCCTCCAGCATCGCGGCGTCCGGCTCGTCGTCTCCGATGGCCGCCGTCTCGCCCGGGGTCAGCTTCCAGCGCCGGCAGAGCCTCTCGTACTCCACGAGCTTGTCTCGAATTCCCTGCAGGCAGGCGTGGACCCCGAGCTCCTTCGCTCGCCGCGCCGTCGCCGGCGATGTGCGTCCCGAGATCCAGGCGACCTTCAGGCCGGACGTGATGGCCTTGCGCATCCCATGCCCGTCCTTCGTGTCGAAGACCTTGAACTCTTTCCCGTCGCCGAGCAGATAGATGCGTCCGTCCGTCAGGACGCCATCCACGTCGAAGAAGAGAGCCCGGATAGGTGGAAGGTGGTAGGTGGTAGGTGTTAGGGACCGGGATCGGGGCTTTCCCCTACCACCTACCACCTATCACCTACGACCTTCTTCACCGGATTCCCGCCGACAGCAGGTCGTGCATGTGGAGGGCTCCGGAGAGGCGTCCGCTCTCATCCAGGATGAAGAGGGTGGTGATCTTCCACTCCTCCATGCGGACAAGGGCGGTCGAAGCGAGTTCGTCGGCGCCGATCGTGCGGGGATTG
Source organism: uncultured Acidobacteriota bacterium (assembly GCA_963782815.1). Lineage (GTDB taxonomy): Bacteria > Acidobacteriota > Thermoanaerobaculia > UBA5066 > Gp7-AA6 > JAWOLE01. The sequence goes on from CAWALG010000006.1 coordinate 281,732, forward strand.
GCGTGAGAGCACTCTCCGGCTGCGCGGGTGAGAAGCTTGGGGTCTTTCTCCACGAGCCGGCGCAGGTCCCCGTCCGAGATGACTCCGGCGAGGCTCCCGGACCCGTTGACGACCGCGGTGACGCCCATCATCTTGCGCGACATCTCGTGGATCGTCTCGGTCATCGGCGTGTCGCGCGAGACGCGGGGAACCCTCTCTCCCGTGCGCATGAGGTCCCGGACCTTCAGGAACTTCCTTCCGAGCTTCCCCCCGGGATGCAGCGCGGCGAAGTCCTCCTCCTTGAAGCCGCGCTTCTCCGAGAGCGCCATCGCGAGCGCATCGCCGAGGGCGAGGAGGGCGGTCGTCGAGGCGGTCGGAGCGAGGTTCAAGGGGCAGGCCTCGCGCGAGATGGAGACGGAAAGCGTCACGTCCGCGACGCGCGAGATGGAGGAATCCGGAGAGCCCGTCATGGCGATCGTCCGGAGCGACCGGGCGCGCGCGAACTCGAGCAGGCGAACGACCTCCGGCGATTCGCCACTCGCCGACAGCGCGAGCACGACGTCTCCCTCGACGAGCATTCCGAGGTCGCCGTGGAAGGCCTCCCCGGCGTGGAGGAAGTAGGCGGGCGTTCCGGTCGAAGCGAGGGTCGCGGCGATCTTCTGGCCGACGAGACCGGACTTTCCGAGGCCCGTCACGCAAAGGCGTCCGCGCGAGGAAGCGATCTCCTCCACGGCCCGGACGAAGGAATCGCCCAGGTTCCCGATCTGCTCGCGGATGGCGTCCGACTCGATCTGGAGAACCTTCCGCGCGGTGTCGAGGATCACGCGGCTATCTTACGCTTGCGAAACCTCCCGGCCGGCGAATCGTAAAATCCGCCAGAGCCGCGAAAAAGGAGAAGCCATGATCCAGCGAGTCTCCCGCGCCGCCGTCGTTTCGTTTCTCGCATGCGCCCTGGCGGCCGCGGGCCAGGCGCCGGCCCCGCGCAAGCCCGCCCCGAAATCGAGACCCGCTCCGGCGCACGCCGCCGCCGCGGCGCCGACCGTGGCCTTCGAGAAGTTCGTGCTCGCCAACGGCCTCCAGGTGATCCTCCACGTGGACCGCAAGCTGCCGATCGTCCACGTCAACGAGTGGTTCCACGTCGGGTCGAAGAACGAGAGGCCCGGGAGGACCGGGTTCGCCCATCTCTTCGAGCACGAGATGTTCGAGGGCTCGAAGAACGCGCCCGGCAAGTACTTCGGCCGCGCCGAGCAGGCCGGGGCGAACCTCTCCGAGGGGGGCGTGAACGGAACGACCAACAACGACCGGACCAACTACTTCATCACCGTGCCGTCGGGCAGCCTCGAGTACGTCCTCTGGCTCGAATCGGACCGGCTCGCGACGCTCGGCGATTCCCTGACGAAGCAGAACCTCGACGCCCAGCGGGACGTGGTCAAGAACGAGCGGCGCCAGGGACTGGAGAATCAGCCGTACGGGCGGGCCTTCAAGCTCATCGTCGAGAACCTCTTCCCGGCGGGGCATCCGTACTCGTGGCCCGTCATCGGCAGCCACGAGGACCTGACCGCCGCCTCGCTCGAGGACGTCCAGGACTTCTTCCGGAGGTACTACACGCCCAACAACCTGTCGCTCGTCATCGCCGGGGACTTCGACCCGGCCGCCGCGAAGAAGCTCGTCGAGAAGTACTTCGGCGGAATTCCCGCCGGGCCGCCGCTCGACAGGCCTGGCCTCTGGATCCCATCGCTCTCGGGCGAGAAGATCGTCGAGGCGACCGACCGCGTCCCGCAGGAGCGGGTCTACATGGTCTGGCCCTCGCCCCCGTTCTACGCTCGGGGCGACGCGGAGCTCGACCTGACCTCCCTCATCCTGACCGACGGCCTCGCCTCGCGCCTCCAGAAGGTCCTCGTCTACGACCGCCAGCTCTGCACGACCGTGACCGCGTTCCAGCAGTCCATGGAGATCTCCAGCCTCTACGCCGTCGTCGCGACCGCCCGCCCCGGGGCTTCGCTCTCCGAGATCGAGAAGGTCGTGACCGCGGAGATCTCCCGGCTCGCGAAAGAGGGACCGAACGCGGCGGAGCTCGCGCGCGCCCGGACGAAGTGGGAGTTCAATTTCGTGACGGGCCTCGAGCGGATCGGAGGCTTCGGCGGGAAGGCCGACCTCCTGAACAGCTACAACACGTTCCTCGGCGACCCGGGGAAGTTCCAGTTCGACCAGAACCGCTACAAGACGGCGACCGCCGGGGACGTCCGGAAGGCCGTGGCCCTATGGCTCGACACTCCCGACCGCCTCCTCGTCCGGTTCCATCCCGAGAAGTCCGGGCGGGCGGCGGAGGTCGCCCTCGACCGGTCGAAGCCCCCGGCGCTCGGCGCCGACACGGCCTTCCGCGCCCCGGAGGTCCGGTCGGCGAAGCTCGGCAACGGTCTCGAGGTCTTCGTCGTCGAGCGGCACGAGCTTCCGAAGGTCGCGGTCACGTACGTCGCGCGCGCGGGCTCGGTCGCGGATTCTCCCGGCAAGGAGGGGACGGCGTACCTCACGGCCGAGACGACGAGCCTGGGAACGAAGACGCGGGCGGCGCTTCAGATCGAGACGGCGTTCGGAGATCTCGGAACGTCGCTCGCATCGGAGACGCAGAGGGAGAGCGCCCGCCTGACGCTCGAAGTCTTGAAGCGCAACCTGGAACCGGCGTTCGACCTCCTGGCCGACGTCGTCCGAAATCCGACTTTTCCGAAGGCGGAAGTCGAGCGGGAGAAGAAGCGCCATCTCGACGCCCTCGCCCAGCAGGAAAAGAGCGGCGGGGCGGTCGCCGCCCGCGTCCGCTCGATGCTGGTCTTCGGCCCGGAGCATCCCTACGGCCGCGCGGCGCAGGGACTGCCCGCCACGGTCGAGCGCCTGACGCGCGAGGATCTGGCCGCGTTCCATGCCGGGCGGTTTGCTCCCGGCGGATCGGCCCTCATCTTCGCCGGAGACGTCACCCTGGAGGAGGCCCGGGCCCTGGCAGAGAAGGCCTTCGGCTCCTGGAGCGGCCCCGCGCCGGCCGGGATCCCGGTCCCGCCCGCCTCGCCGTCGCCCGGCGGCCGGATCTACCTCGTCGACCGGCAGGACGCGGCGCAGACCGTCGTGACGCAGGCCCTGCCCGGCCTCCCCCGGTCGGCCGCCGACTACTACGCCCTCACCGTGGCCGACGGCGTCTGGGGAGGCGGCGCGGCCTCCCGCCTGGACATGAACCTCCGCGAGGACAAGGGGTACTCCTACGGTGTCTTCTCGGCGTTGAGGCCGTTTCATGCCACGGGGATCTGGTACTCCGTCGGAGGGGTCCAGACCGACAAGACGAAGGAATCCGTGGCCGAGTTCCAGAAGGAGATGAAGGCGATCGGGGGCGAGAAACCGATCAGCCAGGAGGAGTTCGAATTCCAGAGGTCCCGGATCGTCCGCGGCTATGCCCAGCAGTTCGAGTCCCTCCCTCGCGTCATCGGGCAGGTCGCCGACCTGTGGACGGAGGGGCTGCCGATGACGGAGCTCCAGCGCGAGTACGACGAGACGGCGAAGATGACGCTCGAGGCGGCCCGGGCCGCCGCGGTCAAGTACGCGCGGCCCGAGAAAGCCGCGCTCGTCCTGGTCGGCGACCGCGCGAAGATCGAGCCGGGACTGAAGGAACTGAACGCGGGCGAGATCGTCCTCCTCGACGCGGAGGGCAAGCCGGCGCGGTGACGAGTCTGCCGCGGAGGCGCTCAGGGAGCGCGAATCTTCCGGAGCGCCTCCACCGCCGACGGCATGCCCGGGTCGAGCTTCAACGCCTCCTCGTAGCTCCGGATCGCGTTCTCCCGGTCCCCCTTCGCCAGGTAAGCCTCTCCCAGGCTGTCGTGGGCATTGGCGGACCGCGGATACGCGGCCGCGTTCAGGCGGAAGATCTCGATGGCCGCGTCGAGGCGCCGCGCGGCGAGGAGCTCGTAGCCTAACCCGTTGACCTCGGTCTCCGCGGAGGCGTAGGAGTTGACGGGGTCGGCCCGCCACCGGCTGTACCGTTGCGCCGCGAGGTGAAAATCCCCGGCCAGGACGGCCTCCTTCAAGACTTCCGACAGCGGCTTGCCCGGGACGTAGGAGAGCGCCGCCTCGAGCGCCGGATCGCGGTTGGCGCGATAATCCTCGAAGGTCAGGTCCGCGGCGATCTGCGGGGCAGTCCAGGGACGCCGGTCGCGCTCGTCTCCCTGCCACCAGAGCGTCGAGACCCGCACGGTGATCCCGCTGTTGGGCAGCGTGATGCGGCGCGAGTCTCCGTAGGCGTTCGGCTTTCCCCCGGTGGGCTCGCCGACGAAGAGGGTGTTCGTGTAGGTCTCGAGCTCGTTGACGAGCATCTGGGCGGCCGACCACGTGCTCCGGCCGACGATCGTGAAGAGCCGGCCCTTCCGATCCACTTTCCGGGCCGCGACGATGGCCCGAAGGATCGGGCGATTGAACGCGCCGTTGCCTCCCCGGTTCAGGCGGAGGTCCAGGACGAGACGTTCGACCGGATTCGCTTCGACGAAGGCGAGGAGCCGCTCGGCGAACGCCTCGACCGTTTCCCCCTCCTTGTTCCCGACCTCGTTGAACTGGACGTACACGGCCTTCGCGTCCGGCAGGGACTCGAACCAGTACTTGTCGCGCGGGTCCTTCAGCCAGAGGGGCACGGGACGAGCGGCGCCGTCGCGAGCGTCCACCCAGTGGCGGCGCGGAGCCCAGCTCGTGTCGGTGTCCGGGGGCATCATCTCCGCCGGCCCCGCGGGCTTGAGGTGCACGACCCTCCGGCGGCCGCGGCTCTCGACGGTGAAGGGGGCGCTCTCCATGTCGCGGACCAACCCGAGGGCATGGAGGACCTCGGGCATCGCCAGAAGAAACGGCGCGAAGAACCTGGCGTCCATCTCGTTGTCGCGGCCGATGATCCCGCGCACGGCATCGAAGGCCTCCTCGCTCGTGGCGCTCCCGATCCCCACGACCCGCGCGCCGACGAGGTCCGCGTGCTCGAGCGCGGCCGCGCGGACGAAGAGGCCGTCGGAGAAGAGGAAGAGCCGGACGGGGTAGGCGCGGAAGGCGATCTTCGGGTCGCGCGTCGGCGCGATGTTGGTGTGCCCGTCCCCGACCATCGCGACGATCCGGGCCATCTCGACGATGATCTGGTGCCGCGCGAGCGAGGGGATGCGCTCATCGAGGTTCTTCACCGCGCGCTCGAACCGTTCGCGCGTCACGGTATGGAAGAGATTCCGGTGGAGCCTCGGCATCTCCTCCGCCATGAAGCGCAGGTCCTCGCGCCACCGCTCGGCCTCGGACCGGTTCGCGGGGACGGCGCCGGGCGTCCCGACCTGAGGCAGGACGGGTTGGCCGAGGAGCGCAAGGCAGAGGATCGCGGCGAGACGTCCCGTTCTCAACATCGTTTCCGGTTCACAATGACCGAATCCGGACGCCTACTTCAACACCTCCTCGATGAAGGCAAGGGCGCGCGGGTCTTTGGACTGGCCCAGCCAGAAGACGGCCTTCCGGCGCACCTGCGGGTTCCGGTTGGTCCGAGCGACCTCGATCAAGAGCGGGATCCCCTCGTCCTTCGGCATCTGTGTCAGGGCGAAGACCGCCTTCGTCTTGACTTCGGTCTCCGGATCGTCCCGGATCGCGTTTTCGATCGCCGAGGCCGCTTTCTTCCCGGCCTTCTGCGCCAGCCAGAAGAGCGCCTGGCCGCGCACCGAAGGGCTCGGGTCGCGTCTGGCCATCTCCAGCAGGGTTTCGGTGGCGTCCGGCTCCTTGCTCTGCGAGAGGGCGAAGGGGAGATGCCGGCGCATCTCTTCGCTCTCCTCCTTCCGCGCCAGGGAGCGGAGGACCTCGTAGCCGCGGCGGTCCCTCGCGTTGCCGAGCCAGAAGAAGGCCTGCTTGCGGACCGACTCGGAGTTTCCGGGGGCGGCGAATTTCTCCAGGGCCGCGTCGGCCGAGGGGTCGTCGTGGAGCGCGATCGCGGAGAGGGCGGGCTCTCCCCCCTTCCAGGGCTTCTTGCGCGCCAGCGACGAGTCGCCCACGAACGTCTCGAGGAGCGCGACGCTCTCCGACGGGCGCACCTCGGAGAGCCAGAGGACAGGGAGGCCGCCCGCGTCGAGAGTGCAGTCGGTCGAGAACGTGCGCAGCCGCCCGGGCGTCCGCTCCTCCAGCCGGATCAGGACGAGCATGCGGCTCTCGCCCGAGCGCTCCACGCAGTCACCGCCGTCGGAGTCGACGACGGTCACGTTGCGGCCTTCGCTCTCGAGGAAGCAGCGGCCGGCGCACGGGCCCGAGTCGAGGTCGTTCAGAGAGCCGTAGCAGCACATGTGATGGACACCGGGCGTCGGGACGGACCAGGCGACCCAGGCCGGGCTCTCCTGCGCCGCGGCGATCGCGCGGAACGTCTTCTCCAGGCCGCCGGTCACCGTCCGGGGCTCGAGCCGGGCGTTGGCGAATCGCGCCGGCTGCGCCGCGGCTTCCGCCGAAAGCGCCGCCAGCGCGGCCGCGACGAGGAGAAGGAGGGCGCGGCGCGGCTCCATCGCCGTCACTCCTCCTCGGCTCCGTCGGATCGGATCGAGACCGGTCCGTTGACCGTCGAGAGCCGCACGACCGGCGCCGAGGAGTCGCCGAAATTGACTCGCCGCGAATCGTCGTCCCAGTTCCTGTGCGCTTCTCCGCACGCCTTCGCGCGGCACTGGAAGGGGGAGCGGCCGGAGCTCTCGACGCTCACCGCCGAGGCGTATCCCTCCGGCAGCGACAGGGAGAGCGGGCCGTTCCTGGCATGCGCTTCGAGCCGTCCGTCCCACCGGCTTCCGGAGAGCTTCACCGAGATCGGGCCGTTCTGGGTGTTGATGTCCACGTCGCCGCCGCTGCCGGAGACGCTGACCGGACCGTTGACGGCCGTGGCGGAGACTGTGCCCGTGCAGGCCTTGAGCGAGATCGGGCCGTTGCGCGCTTCCGCGCGGATCTGCCCGGAAGACTCCTCGAAGGAGAGCGGCCCGTTCTGGGTGTGGGCGGTGACGGCGCCGGTCATCCCGCGCACCGCGACGGGCCCGTTGGTCACTTCGAGGTCGAGGCCGGATCCCCGGGGAGCCCGCACGATGAAGTGAACGATCCAGTCGCGGCCTTCGGGACCGCGCGCGGAGAGTTCCCCGCCTTCGAAGGAGACGGCGATCCGCGAGAGGTCCTCCTCCGCGGCCGCGGCCTTGCACGCCGTCACGGAGACGTCGGGGCGGTCGGCGCCCAGGACGGAGATCCCGGAGTTGGCCGGCGCCCGGAACCGCAGCGCGCCGCGCGGCGCCGCAGCGGACATCGTCTCCTCGGCGCGCGCGGCTTCCGCTCCGTCGAAGGTCACGCGCATCTGCCGGCAGTCGTCGATCGGGCCGTCGCGCCCGGTCGAGATGTTCGTGCCGTGCCGGCTGTGACTCTCCGTTCCCCCGGCGGCCACGGCGGCGGCCAGACAGATTCCGAATGCGATCCAGAAGACCCGTTGCGTTCCATCCATCGCCTCCTCCTTGCTCAGTCCTTCAGCAGCCCCATCAGGTAATCCGTCGCTTCCTTGTCCTGGCCCATGATCGAGAGCCTGTGCACGGCCTCGCGCTTCAAGTCCGGGTCCTTTTCCGAGCGCGCGATCTCGATGAGCGCATGGGAGTTGCCCTGCACGAAGAGCCCGTGGAGAACCGCCTTGCGCAGGTCCGGGTCCTTCTCGCTCTTGTAGATCGAGACGAGCGCCGCCCCGGTCTGCTCCTTGCCCATGAGCCCCAGCTTGCGGATCGCCTCCCTCTTCAAGTCAGGATCCCGCTCGGCGCGCGCGAGCTCCAGGACGTGCTCGCTGTCCCCCGCGATGAACATCGCCTGCAGGGCCGCCCTCTTGACCTCGCCGGAGGTCTCGTTCTGGTAGAGCTGCCACAGCTCCGACCGCGCGCCCATGACGCCGAGCTGGCGCACCGCGGCCGAGCGCAGGCGAACGTCTTTCTCGGTCTTCGCCGCGGTCAGGATCCGTTCGCGTTCCCCGGCGATCATGAAGCTCTTCAGGATCCGCTCCTTGACTTCGAGCGTCGTGCCCGGGGAGGCGTAGATCTCCCCGAGCAGCTCGAGGCTGGCGCGCCCTCCGTGAACCCCGAGATAGCGGATCGCCTTCTCCTGGAGCTCGGGATCGGAATTGGAGCGCGCGACGTCCCCGACGATCTGTCGCGCGCGCGGCGCGTCGCTCTGCGCGAGCACGAACAGGGCGCGCTCTCTCACCTTCGGGGAGGAGCTGGATTTGACGAGCTTCTCGAGCAGCGGGAGGGCGCGCTCCGGGTCCGTGTGGAGCAGGCTGTTGATCGCCATCAACTTCAGGTCATCGTCGTTCTCCGCCTCGGGGCGGACTTTTCCGCCGCCCGACTGCCGGATCTCCAGCTCCAGCGCCCGGACGTCCTTCAACCAGGAGCTCTTCGGAAACCGGGCGGGGAACCCGCCCAGGAGGGCGAGCGCCTCGGCATAGCGTTTCTCCTGCTTGTACGAGTAAGCGACCCAGTAGACGGCCGCGTCGGCGCGGGCGCCGTTGCCCCCGGCGATCTCGTTGAAGGCCGCCGCGGCGCGATCCCAATCGCCGTCGTCCAGGGCCTTCGTGCCCTGTTCGTAGAGCTGGTCTTCCCGGGTCCCGTCGCCGGCGTCCGCCCACCCGGGGTCGATGACCGACGCGGGGGAGATTCCGGGCCGCACGGCCAGGAGAAGCAGCACGGCGCAAGGCAGGATGGTCCTCCGGATCATGTTCTCTTCCTTTCGTCGCGCGGGGACATCGCCTCTTCGCGCTGGCGCACCCGGGAGCCGAGCACCCGGATCTTGAAAAGCACTCCTTCGGCTTCCGCCCGGCGGCGCACGTTCTCCAGCTCCTCGGCGGAAAACGAGGGACCGTGCGGCGGCCTCGAGCAGAACGCGCTCGAGGTCGTCGAGGACGTCGGAGACGGCCCGCTCGCCGGCGGCATTGGCCGACTGGCGGTACAGGCGGTTGGCGGCGAGGAGCTCTTCCGCGCGCGCCCGGTCGAGCTGCCCGCCGGCTCCCCCGGCCGGCGGGTGGAGCAATTCGACCAGCACGACCTCGGAGCGCTCCAGGTGGTCTCCGACGGTGACGAGCAGGATCCGCTCGCGCGCCTGCGAGGCGGCGGAGGCCGCCGGCCGTTCCGTCCCGCGCCAGAAGCGTCCGGCGAGAAACGCGGCCAGCGCGACGGCCGCCAGGGTTCCGGCAAACGCGAGGCGCGGCGCGAAGATCCCCCTCCAGGACGGGTCGGGCCGCTCCGGCAGACGGGGAGCGAGGCGCCGCCAGACCTCCCGCCCGTAGGCCTCGCCGCGCTCCGGGACCGGCTCCGCGTCGAGCGTTGCGAGCAGTCTTCGGATTTCGGCGAGGCGCTCGCGGCAGGGGAGGCACGCCGCGAGGTGGCGGGAGACGCTTCGACTCCCCTCGTAGTGGAAGAGGATGAGCCGTTCCTGTCCGGGGTGGCTCACCGCGCGCCTCCGGAAACGGGTTCCAGGTCGCGGCGCAGCTTCGCCACGGCGCGGAAGACGCAGTTCTTGGCGGCGCCGCTCCGGACGCCGAGCGTCTTTCCGATCTCCGCGATCGTCCGTCCCTCGAAATGACGCAGCACGAACGCCGCTCTCTCCATCGCCGAGAGGCCCTCGAGCGATCGGGAGACCCGCCGCTGGATCTCCGACGCGAAGAGGGCGCGATCGGGCGTCGGGCCGCTCGCGGCGGCCTCGAGCGCCTCCTCTTCCAGCGGCCGTTCCTGCATCCGTCGGGAGGCGCGGCGCCGCAGCGCGTCCACGGCGCAGTTGGCCGCGATCCGGTGAAGCCAGGTGGAGAACTCCGACTGGCCCGCGAAGCGCCCCAGGTTTCGGTAGGCCTTCAAGAACGTCTCCTGAACCACGTCTTCCGCGTCCTCCTCGCTTCCCGTCATCCGGAACGCCAGCCGGAACACTTTCCGGCTGTGCCTCTCGACCAGGGAACGGAAGGCCTCCCGATCGCCCGCCTTCGCCAGCGCGACAGCGGCTTCATCGCTCCCCTCCATTCCTATTCCTTAGACGGCGGGGGACGGAAGAAGTTAGGCAGAAGGGATTTGTGATTGGTGATTTGTGATTGGTGATCTGCCGGGGGCCTTCAGGCCTCAGGCGCGCGCGAGACGGAACCAGAGCCTTCGCCAGAAGGACCGGAGGGTTCCTTCTGGAGAAGGGGCATTCCCACGACGTCGATCCGGGGAATGCGGGCGAGGAGGATGCCGTGAACCATCGCCGCGTAACTCTCGTACAGCCGCTCGAACGCCCTCCGGTCGCCGCCGCCGAGCCGGGTGTCGAGGGTTGAGAGTCCGGAGTCGAGAGTCACGGTCCATTCGACAAGGACGATTTCGATGACGGTAGCGTTAACCGGATCCGACCTTAGACTTTAGACCTTGGACATTAGACCTTAGACTCCCGCCATGCAGCAGCTTGCTTCTTACGTTTCGAAATACGGGCTCTCGCTCATCTTCGCCAACGTTCTCTTCGAGCAACTGGGCCTGCCGATCCCCGCGATCCCCGTCCTCATGGTCGCCGGTGCCCTGGCGGTCGAGCAGGACCTTTCGGCGCCGCGCGTCCTGCTCGTGGCGCTGGTGGCGTGCCTCATCGCGGATGCCGCTCTGGTTCGCGCTCGGAAAGCGCCACGGCTTCCGGATCCTGAAGACCCTGTGCCGCGTCTCGCTCTCGCCCGACGGCTGCGTCCGGCAGACCACGTCGATTTTCGAAAAGTGGGGATTGCCCTCCCTCGTGGTCGCGAAGTTCGTGCCCGGCTTCTCGACCGTGGCGCCGCCCCTGGCCGGCGCCATCCACGCCCGGTTTCTTCCGTTCCTCCTGTACGACGGCGCCGGCGCGCTCGTCTGGGCGGGGGCCGGCGTCGGCGCGGGGATGGCATTTCATCGCGCGATCGATCGAGGCCTGGAGTTCCTGACGGGCATCGGAAGCTGGCGCGCTCGTCCTTCTCGGCGCGGCGCTGGCTGCTCTTCGTCACGGTCAAGTGGTGGCAGCGGCAGCGCTTCTACAGGATGCTGCGCATGGCCCGGATCTCGCCGGAGGAACTGCACCGCCTGATGGACGAGGGACTCGATCCCGTCATCCTGGACGTCCGGACAGCCGGAGCGCACCTGAGCGACCCCCGCCGCATTCCGGGGGCGAAGCTGCTCGAGTTGTCCGACATCCCCGAGAAGCTCGCCGGACTACCCCACGACCGGGAGATCATCCTGTACTGCACTTGACCCAACGAAGCCTCGGCGGCCCGTGTGGCCCGCGCGCTGATGGAGAGGGGATTCACGCTGGTACGGCCGCTCGCCGGAGGCCTCGATGGCTGGGTCGCCGCCGGTTACGGCGTGGAAGCGGAGCCCCTGATCGCGATCCGTCCGGCCGATACTTGAGAGGTCCCGAGTCCCGAGGCCCATCGCTTCCTGCCTGGCGCAACGGCCAGCTCCACCTGTCCTTCCGTACAATTGTGACGGGGGTTCCCGAAGGGTACAATCGGGCTACTCCCGATGGATCCTGAACCCCAGCTCGAGGTACAGGGCTACGTCGTCCCTTGCTTCACCTGCCAGGCGCCGTTCGACGCCCTGGCCAGCCCGTGGTGCGGATGTCTGGCAACCAGGCGGTCGCTCGTCTGTCCGGCTTGCCGGAGTTGTTTTTGCAAGGCGACGGCCGCCTACAAGCAGAGTTTCTGGGAAAAGGCGCCGCAGACCATGTGGGACCGGGCGATGGCGGACCACCGCGCTGTTTTCGAACCGCCGGCGAATCCCCCACCGGCCTCCGCTGAACGTCCGCTGGTCCTCGTCGTGGACGACGAGCCGGACATCCGGCGCGTCGCGCACCAGGCCCTCTCCGCGCTCGGCTACGGGGTCGTCCTCGGCCGAGACGCCGCGGAGGGCCTGGATCTGGCGAGCCGCTACCAGCCGGATCTCGTCCTGACCGACGCCCTAATGCCAAAAGTGGACGGCCGGGAGATGTGCCGCCTCCTGAAGAGCAATCCCGCCACGTCGGGATTGAAGATCGTGATCATGACCGCCATCTTCACGGCCGCCCGGTATCGGTCCGAGGCGTTTCGGGATTTCCACGCCGACGACTATCTGTCCAAGCCGCTCGAGTTCCGCGAGCTCCGCGCGGTCCTCGCCCGGCATCTCGGACCGTCGGCAGTGCGGTGAGGGGCTGGCCACTCAAGACGAAAGTCGTCGCCGGCTTCGTCGTCGCATCACTCGTCCTGATCGGCGCGGTCGGAATCGCGTGGCGCTCGATGTTCAGTCTGATTCTGGGAGGGCACGGCATCGCCCACGAGCCGCTGACCGTGCTGATGGCGGGGGCGTTCCTTCCGTTCCTCATGCTCCTGGCCCTCTACTGGGCGGTCAACCGAGAGATCCGAACGCGGTCGCTCGCCGCCGAAAGCCTCCGTAATCAGCTCTCCTTCACGGCGGCCATCACCGACAGCCTCGGCGAGGGGGTCTACTCGCTCGATCGGGAGGGGCGCCTGACGCTGCTGAACCGGGCTGCCGCGGAAATGCTCGGCTGGACCGAACAGGAGCTGCTCGGCCGGAACATGCACGAGACGATCCATTTCCAATGCGCGGACGGCAGGAGGACCTCGACGGAGTCCTGTCCCATTCTGGCCGTCTTGCGTACGGGCAGGAAACTCCAGAGCAGCGACGACGTGTTCACGCGCCGCGACGGAACCCCCTTGCCGGTAGAATTCGTGTCTTCCCCGTTCCTCGTGGACGGGGAGATCGTCGGCGCCGTCGTCGCCTTCCAGGACATCACGGAGAGGAAGAAGACTGAAGCCGAGCTCGTCGAGCGCGCCCACCAGGCGGTCTTCGGCGCGGCCGTCGGCGCGGCGCTGACCAAGGCGGACTCTCTGCCGAGTGCGCTGGGTCAGTGCGCCGAGGCGATGGTGTGCCACCTGGACGCCGCCATGGCCTCGATCTGGATCCTTCTGGAGAAGGAGAAGGTCCTTGAGCTGCAGGGGAGCGCGTGGGCCCGGCGGCCTCTCTTCGGGCCGGACGCGCGCGTTCCCGTCGGCGAGTTCCGGATCGGCGAGATTGCCCGCGACCGGCGGCCCGCGCTGCTCGATTTGACGGCCACACCGGAGCGCGAGGACGACAAGGACTGGGCGCGCCGCGAGGGGATGGTCGCCTTCGCCGGTTACCCGCTCATCGTGGAGGGCCGCCTGGTCGGCGTCATGGCCATGTTCGCGAAGCGTCCCTTAACCGAGGCGGCCCTGGCCGCCCTGGCCTCGGTCGCCGACGAGATCGCGCTCGGCATCGACCGGGCGCGCGCTTCCCAGGCCCTGCGCGTGAGCGAGGCCCTCACGCGGGCCGTCGTAGACAACATGATGGAAGCGCTGATCATCGTGGACGAGAAGACCACGATCCGCGCGATGAACCCGGCCGCCGGACGGATCTTCGGCTACGCCGCGGAGGAGCTGGTGGGGCACCCGCTCGCGCTGCTCGTTCCGGAGAACGTGAAGGAAGACCCGCTCCGTTTCCTGAAGGAGGCGAAGCGGATCTCGCTCGGTCGGATCACGGAATGGGAAGGGCGCCGGAAGAACGGCGAGGTCTTCCCCATCGAGCTCGCCCTCTTCGAGTTCCAGACCCCGGAGGGGCGCCGGTTCGGCGGCAGCATCCGCGACATCTCGGAGAGGCGCGAGGTCGAGCGCCTGAAGAAGGAGTTCGTCTCCACCGTGAGCCACGAGTTGCGCACTCCGCTGACTTCGATCCGGGGTTCCCTGGGACTCCTCGTCGGGGGCGTGCTGGGAGACCTCCCCCCCAGGCCGCCGAAGTCATGGCGGTCGCCGAGCGCAACGTCGTCCGGCTGGTCCGGCTGATCAACGACATCCTCGATCTGGAGCGATACGATTCGGGCAGGATCGAAATGCACTTCGAGACGGTCGCGCTCGATTCCGTCTTTGCGCGCTCGCTCGAGGCCGTTCGCAGCTTCGCGGACCAGGAGGGCGTGGCGATCGAGATCTCCCCGGCGACGGCGCAGGTCTGGGGGGACGGCGAACGGCTCGTACAGGTCCTCGTCAATCTCCTGTCCAACGCGGTGAAGTTTTCGCCGCGCGGCAGCGTGGTCTGCCTCGAGGCCCGGCAGGGGAACGGGTGGTCGCAGGTCAGCGTCCGCGACGAGGGGCGGGGGATTCCCCCTTCCTTTCGCTCGGTGATCTTCGAGCGATTTCGCCAGGTCGAGGCCTCCGACGCCCGGCAGAAGGGGGGGTCGGGGCTGGGCCTCGCCATCTGCAAGGCGATCATCGAGCAGCACGGCGGATCCATCGGCGTCGAGAGCGAGGAAGGAAAGGGGAGCCTGTTCTGGTTCCGTCTCCCGGATTCCGCGTGTTCCATCGAGCAAGACCCGGTCCCGGATGGACATCCCCCGCCGGCGGGCCCGAGGTGTTGATCGTGGAAGACGACCTGGCTCTCCTGGAAGTGCTGGAGCGGCAACTCCTCGAGGAGGGGTTCCGGGTGCGGCGCGCCATGACGGGAGAGCAGGCGATTGCGCTGACCCGCGTCCGGCCGCCGAACCTTATCGTCCTGGACGTGTCGCTCCCCCGGGGAGACGGGTTCGACGTCGTCGAGGCGCTCCGCCTCGATCCGCGCCTGGCCGGGCTTCCCGTTCTCGTCTACACTGTGCAGGACCTGACCCCGCCGCAGCGCGAACGGCTGAAGCTCGGGCCAACGAGGTTTCTGACGAAGACGCGCTCCACGGACGAGGAATTCTGCGCGGCGGTTCGCGAGATGGCCGGCGTGACGGCCGGCACGGCGGGCGGAGCATGAAGGTGCTGCTCGTCGACGACGAGGCCGACATCCGCCTGATCGCGGCGCTGTCGCTTTCCGGAGTCGGGGGGATGGAAGTCGCGCAGGCCTCCAGCGGCCCCGAGGGGATCCTCATGGCGCGCGAAGGCCGTCCCGACGTCATCCTGCTCGACATGATGATGCCGGGCCTGGACGGCCTGGCGACGTTCCGGGAGCTTCGAGACAATCCGGAAACGGCGGAGATCCCCGTCGTTTTCCTGACGGCCGGGACGATGTCCTCCGAGGTGGACCGCTTGAAGAGCCTCGGAGCGCTGGGAGTCCTCATCAAGCCGTTCGATCCGATGGCCCTGCCGCGCCTCCTGCGGGAGCTCCTGGATGCGGGCCGGCGCGAATGAAGATGGAGGAGTTCTCGGCGGAGAATCCCCGGCGGACTCGGAGTCGTCGATGAATCCCTCTCAAGCCGATGTTTCGTTCGAAGACGCTCTTCGCGATCTGCGCGAGCGCTTCGTGCGGGGTTCGGACGACCGGCTCTCGCGCATCGAGCAGCTGCTCGACTTGCTCGAGGCGGATCCCGCGGACGAGCGGACCCTGCGCGACCTGATGATCCAGTTCCACGGATTCGCGGGAGCGGGTTCGACCTACGGCTTCCCGCGCGTCAGCGCTCTGGGGAGCGAAGGACAACGGCTCTGCGATGCGCTGCTGAAGGAGAAAGTCCGTCCTCAGGCCCGGGACGCCGAGCGCTGGAGATCGCTCCTCGAGTCTCTGCGCCGGGAGCTCGGCGCCGAGCCGGCTCTGGAACCGGCCGCGGAACGCGCGGCTTCCGCTCCGGTCCGGCGCGTTTCGACATTCTCATTGTCGATCCCGACTCCGAGGTCCGCGCCTCCTTGCAGGGCGTCGCCGTCCGCGAGGGGATGTCCGCGCGTGGGGCTGGCAGCCGCGAGGAGGCGATGGCGGAAATGTCGCGGCGGACGCCCGACGGGCTGATCGTGGATGTCCGGCTGCCGGCCGGGTCCGGATTCGAGCTCGTGGAGTACGCCCGGGGCCTGCCGGCGGGGGAATCCCTGGCCATCCTGATGGTGGGAGGGCCATCGGCGTTCGTCAACCGGGTGGACGCGATCCATTGCGGCGCCGACGGTTACTTCGACAAGCCGCTGCGCGTGGAAGCGCTGATGCGCCGGCTCGAACATCTGCTGGAGAGGGGCCGAACGGAGCCGCCGCGCGTTCTCTCCGTCGAGGATGACGCGGACCAGGCGGCGTTCATCCGCGCGGTGCTCGAGTCCGCGGGCTACCGGGTGAGGATCTGCGCCGACGCGAAGAATCTCGAGACCGAGCTTTCGGCCTTCCGCCCGGATCTCGTTCTCCTGGACATCCACCTTCCCGGCGCCGACGGTTACTCGCTCGCTCGCTACATCCGCCAGCAGGAGGCCCATGCGGCGCTGCCCATTCTCTTCCTGACGACGAAGAGCCAAATCGAGTCGCAGATCGAATCGATGAGGGCGGGCGGCGACGATTACCTGGTCAAGCCGGTGGCGCCCGGACTTCTCCTCTCCTCCGCGGCCGCGAGGATCGAGCGGGCGCGCTTCCTGCGCAACCTTCTCGAGCGGGACGGGCTGACCCGTCTCCTGACGCACACGGCCTTTCTCGAGCGGGCGCGGGCCGTGATCTCGGAGAAGGCGCGCAAGCCGGGGACGCCGGTGACGATGATGATCCTCGATCTGGATGGGTTCAAGGCCTTGAACGACCGATTCGGCCATCCGGTCGGCGACACGGTGCTGCGCTCGCTCGCGGGACTCCTGCGCCGGCGCATTCGCCAATCCGACCATGTGGGCCGGCTCGGCGGCGACGAGTTCGCGGCGATCATCGAGAACATCGGCGAGAACCAGGCGGTGCGCCTTCTCGAGCGGATGCGCGAGGAGTTCTCCGCCCTCGATCAGGTCGCGACCGACGGGATCCCTTTTCCACGCGACTTTTTCCGCCGGCGTCGCGGTGCTCGAGCCCAACATGGACGCCGGCCTCTGGCGCGAGCGCGCGGACGCCGCTCTCTATGCCGCCAAGTCCCGGGGGAGGAACCGCGTCGCCGGCGCCGCCGGCTGACTCGGGCCTCGAGTAGGCATAGGATTCCGGACGGCGAAGAGAGAAGGAGAACCGAATGTCCACGATGCGTCGTTCCGTGGCGTTCCTCCTCGCGGCCGCCCTGATCGGCGCCGCGGAATTGTCCGCGGCGACCAAGACATACCAGTCGCTGATCTTCTCGGTCAGCTTCCCCTTCGCGAGATCCGCCGTCGAGGAGATCTTTTCCGTCGCCGCCTTCGGGGCTTTTTCCTCCGCCGGCTGCGCGGTCTTCTCCTTCGCCGGCTTCTCGGCAGGCTTCTCCGTTTTCGCGGCTTCCGCCGCCGGGGCGGATCCGCGCCCGGCCTTCACGAGCGGCTTGATCTTCGCGATCGTGTCGGCGGAGACCCCGGCACGGGACAAGTCGGACACGGAGGAATAGGGCCTTCCGGCGATGATCTTCTTCGCCGTGGCGGCGCCGACGCCGGGCAGGCTCTCCAGGTCCGCCTGGCTGGCGCTGTTGATGTCGATCTTCTCGGCCTTGGCCGCGAGCGCCGGCGTCGGCGATATCGCGAGACCCCAGGCGAGGATCGCGGCGACGACGAGGGCTCCCCTTGTGGCTGTTCGCATCGTTGACCTCCCGGCGCGCGGAACTCTCCGCGGCCTCATCCTTTCAACATTCCGCCTCATCCCCAGATCCACCTCCTTCCAGCCTCACGAGGCCGCTGCCCCGACGGGCTGAGTGCAGGCCTTGCATCGGGTGGCGGCGATCGGGATGATCTCCCTGCACTGCGGGCATTCCTTCGTCATGGGCGCTTTTTCGGCCGGCTTCGGCATGAAAGCTTTGCCGATCATGTACACGACGAAGGCGATGATGACGAAGTCCACCGCCGCCCCGATGAGGTGCCCGTAGGTGATGGCGGTCTCCGTCGCCTTGCCCGCCGCGTCGGTGCCGTGAGCGAGAACGATCTTCGCCGCTCGCCAGTCGCCTCCCGGGCAGCAGCAGGCCGATGACCGGGTTGATGGCGTCCTCGACGAGCGCCGAAACGACCTTTCCGATGGCGGCCCCGATGATGACGCCGATCGCCAGGGCCATGGCGTTCTGTTTGAGCAGGAATTCCTTGAAGTCCTTCAGCATTCCGTCTCTCCTTTCTCTCCTTCTCCTTGACCTTTCCGCCTCCCTCGCCGGCTCAGGCCTTCCCGGCCGTCATCCGGCGGTAGATCCACGTGAGGAGGACCGCTCCGAGGACCGCCACGAGCGTCGTGTAGATGAGACCGCCTTCGGCCGAGAAGCCGAGAAGCTATGAGGAGCCCTCCCGCCAGGGCCCAAGAGGAATGATGATATCATGAGCGCGCCCTTGGCCGGACCTCCCATGATCTTCCCCGTGAGCCATCCCGCGATGAGCCCCACGATCAGCCACCAGATGACTCCCATGTCTACCTCCTCGACGCCGAGACCCGGGACATGAGAAGCGCCAGGGCGCCGGCGCCGATGGCCTTCACCAGGGTCGGATGCTGCGCGTAGAAGCCCGCTGCCTTGTCCACGATCGACGGGTCCTTCCTGGCCGCCTGTTGGGCCAGGACCTCCACCGCCTGGGGCGGGATCTGCTCGGCATTCTGCGGCGTACGGCTGCCCCGGGTTGCAACGCCGCGAGCGCTCCGAGGCCGCCTGCACCGAGTGCCTGTGTGACTCCGCCGGGACCGAGCGCCGCCAGCAGCTGGTTGAGCAGGCCGCGCTTTCTGATTCGGGTCTGACTGCCCGAACAGGCCGGACACCATCTGCTCGAAGGGCGGGGTCTGGTCGGACTTGAACGCGTGGGAGATTCCATCGGCCAGGGCGCCGTGAGGCACCGTTTGCGCCACCTGGTCGTACGCGGAATGCAGATCGGCCGTCGACGCCTCGCCGCTCGCCGCCTGCTTCAGGAGATTCCGAGATTATCGAGAATGCCCATTGCCCCCCTTTGCTCTCGATGCCCACGCCGGGCGGCACGCGCCGAGCTCGTGCGGATCTGGTCGGATCATGGTCCGGGTCGCGAGAGGCCCCGGCTTGCTCCCGCTGCTGCTCGCCGTGGCCTGTCGGCGTGCGAACACCTCCGTTCGATTCTCTGCCGCGCAATCTCGGCAAAGCAAGATTATCGCGCCCAGGCTCCGCGCGCCGGGAGCAGGACGAGTTGCGGGCTACCCGGGAAACCGGGCGGCGTCCGCGACGCAGCACCGACCGGATCAGGTCCGGCACGATCGCGAGTCGAGCTGGGTCGAGCGGTCGGAAAGGGCGCGGTCCGGGGCGTCGTGGACTTCGAGGAAGAAGCCGTCCACGAAGCCGGTGGCCGCGGCGGCGCGGGCGAGGACGGCGGCGTACTGCTTCAGGCCTCCGGTCTCCTTGCCTCCTCCGGGAAGCTGCATCGAGTGCGTCACGTCGTACACGACCGGGCAGCCCCATCGCCGCATCATCGGGAAGGAGCGCATGTCCACGACGAGGTTGTGATACCCGAAGGAGGTCCCGCGCTCGCACAGGAGCACTCTTTTCGTTTCCGGCCGCGCGGCACTTCTCGACCACCCGCTCCATGTCGTCGGGCGCGAGGAACTGCCCCTTCTTGACGTTGATCGGTTTCCCGGTCCGCGCGGCCGCCGTGAGAAGGTCGGTCTGGCGGGAGAGGAACGCCGGGATCTGCAGCACGTCGAGGACCCGCGCGGCGGGCCCGGCCTGCGAGGGCTCGTGGATGTCGGAGAGGAGCGGCAGCCCCGTTTTTTCCTTGACCTCCGCCAGGATGTCGAGGCCCTTCTTGAAGACCCGGTCCCCGGAAGGAGCCGATCGAGGAGCGGTTGGCCTTGTCGAACGACGACTTGTAGACGATCGACGCGCCGGTTTCCAGGGCGATCTCCCGGATCCGCGCGGCGATCGCGAGGGCGTGCGGCGCGCGACTCGATGACGCAGGGCCCGGCGAAGAAGAGGGGAGGCGCCCCGCCGCCGATGGCGTATCCGGGAGCGATCGCGATCCTTGGAGAAGGAGTCTGGCTCAGGCCATCTCCTCGCGCCGGTCGGCGAGGATCTTCGCGGTCTCGACCTGCTCGACGCTCGCGGCCCGGTGCGCGCGCGCGGCGCGGATGAAGTCCTTGAAGAGCGGATGGCAGGCGAAGGGCTTGGACTTCAACTCCGGGTGGAACTGGCAGCCGAGGAACCAGGGGTGGTCCTCGCGCAGCTCGATGATCTCCACGAACTTGCGGTCGGGGGACATTCCGGTAAAGGACATCCCCGCGTCCTTCAAGCGCCGGCAGGTATTCCTGGTTCACCTCGTAGCGGTGGCGGTGGCGCTCGGAGATCGGGCTCTCGCCGTAGGCGCGCGCCGCGATCGAGCCGGGAGCGAGCTCGCACGGGTACTTCCCGAGGCGCATCGTGCCGCCGAGCGCCTCGACGCCGATGAGATCCCGCAGCTTGAAGATGACCTTGTGCTTCGGCTCCTCCTCGAACTCGGTGGAGTTGGCGCCCTCGAGCCCCGCGACGTGCCGCGCGAACTCGATGACGGCGGTCTGGAGCCCGAGGCAGATGCCGAAGAACGGCACCTTCTTCTCGCGGGCGTACTGGATCGCCTTCATCATCCCCTCGACTCCGCGCCTGCCGAAGCCGCCGGGGACGAGGACCGCGTCGGCGCGCGTCAGCACCTCCGGGTACTGGTCGTTCTCGAGGCTCTCGGCGTCCACGTAGTGGAGCCGGACCCGCACGCTGTTGGCGATCCCGCCGTGGGCGAGCGCCTCGTTCAACGACTTGTAGGAATCTCCGTAATCCACGTACTTGCCGACGACCGCGATGTCCACCTCGCCCGAAGGGTTCTTGATCCGGTTGACGAGGCTCTCCCACTTGGAGAGATCGCGGTCGTAGTGGGGGAGGTTCAGCAGGTCGAGCAGGATCTCGTCGAGCCCCTCGGCGGCGAACTGCAGCGGCACCTCGTAGATGGACGGGACGTCCTTCGCGTTGATGACGGCCTCGACCGGCACGTTGCAGAAGAGGGAGATCTTGCGCTTGACCTCCGCCGGCAGGGAGCGGTCGGTGCGGCAGAGGAGCACGTCGGGCTGGATCCCGATCGAGAGGAGCTCCTTGACCGAGTGCTGCGTCGGCTTGGTCTTCAGCTCGTCGGAGGCCTTGATGTAGGGGACGAGCGTCAGGTGGACGTTGACCGCGTTGCCCCGCCCCGCCTCCTGGCGCAGCTGCCGGATCGCCTCGATGAACGGGAGCGATTCGATGTCGCCCACCGTGCCGCCGATCTCGATCAGGACGACGTCGGCCTCGGGCCCGACGCGCCGGACCGCCTCCTTGATCTCGTCGGTGATGTGGGGGACGACCTGGACGGTCTTTCCGAGGTAGTCGCCGCGGCGCTCCCGCTCGATGACCGTCAGGTAGATGCGCCCCGCCGTCGTGTTGTTGACGCGGGAGCCGGTCATGGAAGTGAAGCGCTCGTAGTGGCCGAGGTCCAGGTCCGTCTCCGCGCCGTCGTCGGTGACGTAGACCTCGCCGTGCTGGAAGGGGGACATCGTGCCCGGGTCCACGTTGATGTACGGGTCGAACTTGGCGACGGCCACCTTGTAGCCGCGCGCCTCGAGCAGGGCGCCGATCGAGGAGGCCGCGATCCCCTTGCCCAGCGAGGACACGACACCGCCGGTGACGAAGACGTACTTGCCGCTCATGAGACGGCCTCCTTTCGCAAAAACTCCTCCACCCTCGCGAGGTCCTCCGGGGTGTCCACGCCGATCGAGTCGCTCCAGGCCCGCGCCACCCAGATGTCGTACCCGGCCTCGAGCCAGCGCAGCTGCTCGAGCGATTCGGTTTTCTCCAGCGGCGACGGCGGCAGGGCCGCCAGTTCCGCGAGCGCTGCCGCGCGGTATGCGTAGAGCCCGAGGTGCTTCCAGTAGGCGGGCGCGCCCGAGCGCGGAAAGGGGATCGGCGCCCGCGAAAAGTAGAGCGCGCGCCCGTCCCGCGCGACGGCGACCTTGACCGTGTTCGGATCGGAGGCCTCGGCCGGCGGCATCGGGATCGCCAGCGTGGCGATCTTCTTCTCTCCCGGCTCGAGAATCGCCTCCACGGCGCGGTCGATGTTTTCCGGCGACATCATCGGCTCATCCCCCTGGATATTCACATAGATGTCGGCCGGGATCGAGCGCGCCGCTTCCGCGAGGCGGTCGGTGCCGCTCGCGGCTTCCGGCGACGTGAGGATCGCCTCTCCGCCGGCGCCGCGAACGGCCGCGGCGATCCTCTCGTCGTCGGTCGCGACCGCCACGCGGTGAGAGCGTTCGCGCGGCGCGAGCCGCTTCGAGGACGTGCAGCAACATCGGTTTGCCGGCCAGAGGAGCGAGGGGCTTTCCGGGGAAACGGACGGAAGCGTAGCGGGCGGGAACGATCCCGACGATCTTCATGACGTCGGGACGAAGAGTGTATCCTGCGCGGCGCATTGCGTCAAGAAAACCGGTCCGGCTCTCTCCGTTTGTTTCGCGCGGCGCTGATCCTGATCGCCATCCTGGTCGTCGCGGCCGCCGGCGCCCGGGCGTGGGCCCGGAGCAGGAGCGAACGCGCGCTCGCGACGGGCGCCGCGCGCTGGATCTGGCTCTCGCTCGACATCGGGAAGCCGAGTCCGCTGCGCTTCTACGCCGGTCGCGACTTCGTGCTCGATAAGGTGCCCGCCTCCGCGAAGGCCAGGCTCTTCGTCGACCGGCGCGGCTCGCTCATCTCAACGGCTCGAGGTTTGCCCCCTCGGAGCATCGCCCGGGCAGCCGCTTGAGCGTTCTCGAGGTCGCGCCCGCTCTCGTGCCCGGCGTCAACCACGCGGTGATCGAGGCCGAGAGCCCGACGGGCGCCGGGGGCATCCTCTTCTGTCTCGACCTTCCGGAGGGAGGCGCATCGT
Source organism: uncultured Acidobacteriota bacterium (assembly GCA_963782815.1). Taxonomy (GTDB): domain Bacteria; phylum Acidobacteriota; class Thermoanaerobaculia; order UBA5066; family Gp7-AA6; genus JAWOLE01. Next base: position 304,428 of record CAWALG010000006.1, read on the forward strand.
CTCGGACGAGCGCTGGCGCGTGAGCCTGTCGCAGACCGAGCTCTCGCGCGGCGGCGGCGCTCCGGCCGGAGTGTGGGGCAAGCCGCCGATGTATCCGTGGGGGGATGTGGGGAGTGAGGTATCCGTGCTCGGCGCCCGTTCGGCACCGAGTGACTAGCCTGCCGACTCGATCACGATCTCGGTTTCCCTGACCAGGTTGTCCAGGGCCTCGCCGGCGGCGGCGCGGTACGGATTGCCGTTGTCGTAGGCGGCGAGGGAGATGACCTTCGATAGGCGTCCACCGCGCCGTTGACGTCGTGCAGGCCGTAGTCGTGAATCTGCGCGATCAGCAGGCGGGTCGCCAGGTCGTTCGGATTCAGATCCACGGCCTTCGCGCAGAAGATGAGCGCCACGTCGTACCGCTCCTCGGTGGCGGCGAGACAGGCGCGGCGGTAGTACAGCCGCGCCTCTTCCTCGGAGTCCTCCCGAGCCGGAAGAAAGGAAGAAAGGTGCTTGAGCGTAGTCGCCAGACCGTTCCAGGCAGCCAAACGCATTGCCACGAGTATAGCGGCCTTTCTTAATCGATCAAGAAATTTTTCGGAGTTTTGCCAGACTTTCCTTCTTTTGTAAGGCACGTCGATGTGCCAATTCTCCGATGGTTTATCTATACAAATAGGCAATATGTCTAACTAAATTAGTAAATAGTACAGATTTTATTAATTTTATTAGGCCTGATCTCTGTTCCGATAACTCGCGACCGTGACGCCGCGCCACGTCAACTCAACCGATCCACCACCGATTCCGTCGCGAGCAGCAGCCCTTCCTTCGCCTCCGAGTCGGGGAACGACGTCAGGGCGACGCGCGCGGCCGCGGCATAGTCGCGGGCGAGGGCGCGCGTCTCCGCGATGCCGTTGGCGCGCTCGACGAGCGCGAGGATCTCGGCCGGCTCGACGCTCTTGAACTCCCTCTCCCGGAGCACGGTTGCGACTCGCTCCCGCTCCGCCGCCGTGGCCTGGGGGAGCGCCAGCAGCAGCGGCACCGTCAGCTTCCCTTCGCGCAGGTCGTTCAACACCGGCTTGCCGACCGCCTCCTCGCTCGCGGTGTAATCGAGCAGGTCGTCGATCAACTGGAAGGCGACGCCCAGGCAGCGGCCGTACTCGGCCAGCCGCTCGGCGGCGAAGAGGTTCCCGAGCGGAGCGAAGTGCGCGGGCAGACGGCAGGCGGCCGAGAAGAGATCCGCGGTTTTTCGCCGGATGATCTCCAGCGCCTCTTCCCGCGTGATGTGGATGTTGCCCGTCTTCTCGATCGCGATGATCTCTCCTTCGATCATCGAGAGCGTCGTGTCGGAGAGGACCTTCAGGATCGTCAGGTCCCCCTCGTCGAGCGCGATCCCCATGGACTTGGTGTAGAGGTAGTCGCCGAAGAGGACCGTCAGGTTGTTTCCCCACCGGGCGTTGGCGGACGTGCGCCCGCGGCGCAGCCGCGCTTCGTCGATGATGTCGTCGTGCACGAGCGTCGCCGTGTGGATGAACTCGACGACGGTGGCGTACCGGACGTCGCGTTCCCCTTCCTCGTATTCGAGCAGCCGCGCCGAAAGCAGCAGGAGCGCCGGCCGGATGCGCTTGCCGCCCCCCGAGGCGAGGTACGTCCCGATCCGGTCGATCGTCGGGATGGGGGAGCGGAAGTGCAGGAGCAGCTCCTCCTCCACCCGCGCGAGCTTGTCCGCGATCAGGTCGTAGGCCCGCCGGAGCCGCGGGTTGGCCATGGACAGCTTCATCGGTAATTCGTGAACTGCAGCGGGAGGCCGAAGTCCTCCCCCTTGCAGCAGCGCCATCACGGCCTGCAGATCATCCTTGTTCCGGCCCGAGACGCGAACCTGGTCGGCCTGGATCGAGGCCTGGACCTTGAGCTTGCGGTCCTTGATCGTCTTGACGATCGCCTTGGCTTTCTCCGACGGGATCCCCTGCTGGACCTTGATCACCTGCCGAACGGTCGCGCCGGCGGCCGGCTCGACCTTCCCGAAATCGAGCGCCTTGATGGCGACTCCTCGCTTGACGAGCCTGCCCTCGAGGATGTCCACGACGGACTTGAACTTGTCCGCGTCGTCCGAGCTGAGCGTCAGCGCCGGCTCCTTCTCGTCCCAGTCGATCCTCGACGCGCTGCCGCGAAAATCGAAGCGCGTCGCGATCTCCTTGGAGGCCTGCTGGACGGCGTTGGCGACCTCCTGGAGGTTGACCTTGCTGACCACGTCGAAGGAGAAGTCCTGCGGCATGGCCGGGATTCTATGCGAGGCGCCGGATTCATTCGACGGCGGCAGATCCGCTCGCTCCGCTCGGGATGACAGGGCGCGCGGCATCGCCGCGGCCTGGCTAGTTCTCCAGGATGCGGGTGCCGCGGGGGCCGGTGACCCGGTAGTCGGAGGGGGGGCGGGCCTTCTCCTTCTTCCAGGCCTCGAAATGGAACTCCGTCCGGCTGCCGGAGGAGTCTTCGTAGGCGAGGCCGAGGATGGCTCCATCGGAGCCGATGGAAAGCCGCAGCCAGGCGAGATCGGGCCTCGGCGCGCGCGGAGTCAGCAGCAGGCGGCTGCCTCCGGCCTCTCCGTTCTCCGCCGTGATCGCGTACTGGCGTTCGAGCTCCGAGGGGTCGGAGAGGAAGACGATCGGCAGCCGGGCGCGGTCTTCGACGGAGAGCTTCCGGACCGTGAGCTGCTTGTCCTCCGGCGTCCAGAGACGGCCTTCTCCCGCGTCGTAGGTGAAGGTCTTCCTTTCGGGGCTCGCGTAATCGAACCGCAGGCGCTGCGGCGCCTGGATCCACACCGACCCGGATTCGCGCCGGGCCGCCGCGAAACCCGCCGGGGTGTACGTCTGCGTGAAGGAGGCGGCGTGCGCCGCGCCGTCGCCGTACAGCGAGGCGACGCGCTCGAGAAGCGTCTTCGCGTCCGGCGCGAGCGCGCGCCGGCGAGCAGGAGACGGGGCGCGAGGAGAGAATCGGGTGATCGGGTGATCGGGTGATCGGAGATTTTCAGAACCTCTTTGTCGTTCGATCACCCGATCGCTCGATCGCAGATCACCCGATTCTTCAATGGCGGAAGTGGCGCCGGGGCGCCTGGAGGAACGCGATCTGGCGCTCGTCGGCGGCGGCGATGATCTCCCTGTCGCGGATGGAGCCGCCGGGCGCGACGACGGCCATCACGCCGGCATCGGCCAGGATGTCGAGGCCGTCGCGGAACGGAAAGAAGGCGTCGGAGGCCGCGCCGCAGTTGACGATCGGCAGCACCGGCTTCGACGCGGCCAGCCGGCAGGCGTCCACGCGGCTCATCTGTCCGGCGCCGATGCCGATCGTCTGGCGGGCGTTGGCGAGGACGATCGCGTTGGACTTGACCCGGCGCACGACTCTCCAGGCGAGCTCGCACGCCGCCCTTTCCACGGCCGTCGGCTTGCGCTGCGAAACGAGGCGCCAGGCCGTAGTCTGGTCCGGATCGGTGTCGGCATCCTGGACGAGCAGCCCGCCTTCGATGCGCTTCCAGTCGATCGAGCCCGCCGGGCGGCGGGAGACCGGGACCTTGAGCAACCGGATGTTGGGCTTCTTTCCGAAGAAATCGATCGCCTCCTGCGTGTAGTCGTCGGCCGCGACCAACTCGGCGAAGTGCTGCAGCACGAGGGACGCGAGCGCGCCGTCCACGCGCCCGCGGATCGCGATGATGCCGCCGAACGCCGCCAGCGGATCGCAGGCGAAGGCGCGCCCGAACGCCTCGACGATCGTCTCGCCGGTCGCCGCGCCGCACGGGTTGTTGTGCTTGACGATGACCGCGGCCGGGCCGTCGAAGTCGCGGGCGAGCGCGACGGCCGAGTCGAGGTCGAGCAGGTTGTTGAACGACAGCTCCTTGCCCTGGAGCATCTCGAAGCGCACGACGGCGTCGGCCGGCGCCTGCGGCTCGCGGTAGAGGGCCGCCCGCTGGTGCGGGTTCTCGCCGTACCGCAGGGCGCCCACCCGCTCGAAGGCGAGGACGAGGTTCTCGGGGAACGCCTCGCCCCCCCGCGCGGACTCCGAGAGGAAGCGCGCGATCGCCGCGTCGTAGGCGGCCGTGCGCGCGAACGCCCGGCCGGCCAGCCGCGCGCGCATCGCCAGCGTGGTTCCCGCCCGTCGAGCGGATCTCCGCGAGGAGGTCCTCGTAGTCCTCCGGCTCGACGGCCACCGCCACGCGCGCGTGGTTCTTCGCCGCCGCGCGGATCAGGGCCGGGCCCCCGATGTCGATCATCTCGATCGCCTCGGAGAGCCGCGCCCCGCGCGAGACCGTCTCCTCGAAGGGATAGAGGTTGACGACGACGAGATCGAAGGCCTCGATGGCGGCCTTCGCCAGGTCGCTCGCGTGGTCGTCGCGGGTCTCATCGGCGAGCACGCCGCCGAAGATCTTCGGGTGGAGAGTCTTGACGCGGCCGCCGAGGATCTCCGGGAAACCGGTCGTCTCTTCGACCGATCCCGTCTCGATCCCCTCCTTCTTCAGGTGCGCGGCGGTGCCTCCGGTCGAGACGATCTTGACGCCGCGGGAAGCGAGCTCCCGGGCCAGCTCCGCGATGCCGGTCTTGTCGTGGACGGAGACGAGGGCGCGCCGGACCGGCGTGACGGCGGAAGGGAAGGGAATCGGCTCAGCCACAGCGACGCGATTCTACAGTCAATGGATCGTGAAGCGTCACTTTCGCACACGGAAGAAGAAGACGTCTCCCTCGCGTCTCGACTCGATGAGCTCGTGGCCGCGCTCGCGGCAGAACACGTTCACGTCCTCGACGGCGGCGGGATCGGTTGCCAGCAAGCGCGCGACGATCCCGGCCGGCGCTGCCCGAAATGCCTTCGCGAGGCGAAGGATCGGGATCGGGCAATACAACCCCCTCGCATCCACGACGACGTCGGCGTCTGCCACGCGTTCCATCCTAGCCGTCAGTCTCCCGGTCTCCCAGTCCACCCGTCACCCGGAGCGCGCCGGTCAGAAGAGCTTGAGGAGGAGGACGTTGATGACGACGCCGTGGATGCCATGGCTGACCACGGGAGTGCCGATCTCGGCGCGGAAGATCGAGTTCTTCAAGGGGCCGTTGAGCGAGGCGAGCAGGCCGGCTCCCGAGAAGTACGTGTTGTTGAAGCCCGACCGCTTGTCCTTGAGAACCGCCTGGTCGTAGAAGCCTTCGAAGCGGATGATGTTCTCGATGTTGAGCCCGTAGGAGATGTTGGCGACGAACGCGCTCTCCGTGCGGAGGCTTCCGGACTTGTAGCCCCGCACCGGGTTCCCCGAGAACGATCCGAACTCGTACTTGGAGAAGCGGTCGAGATCGCTGCCGCTCTGGTACGACAGGCCGAGGTGCAGCTTGCGGAAGCCGGAGAAGTAACGGTCCTTCGAGAGCGAGAGCGAGTATTTCCAATAGTCCTGCTGCTTCGGATCGAATTCCGACGTCGCCGGATCGCCCCAGAACTTCCACTCCCGGCGGTGGAAGTAGCCGCCGGTCGCGATCGCATTGAACCCGGAGAAGTTGGCGACGAGCCGCAGCTCCGCGCCGTCGGTGAACGTGTCCACCGGCGTGATGAAGCTTGACCCGGTGTCCTGGTCGCGCTGAAAGTTGTCCCACTTGGTGAAGATCCCGAGCGACGCCTTGAGGTAGGGCCCGAGCGGATGGCCGACGTTGACCTGGAAAACGGCGGGGAGGTGCTTCAACTTCTCCGAGGCGACCTCCTTGCCGTCGCGGTAGGAGACATCGCCGAACGGGACGGCGATCGCGAAGAGATCCGCTCCGAGATCGAATCGGCTCCCCGCGAGCGCCGGGTCCGAGTAGTTGGCCGTGAGCAGGGCCCCGGCGAAAAACACGGACAGCTGTTTCCCCTTGCCCCAGAGGTCGAAGTCGAAGTACTGGATCCCCGCGAGGGGAAGCGGATAGTCGAGCGAGTCGTCGTAGAACGCCCCGAGAAGGCCGAAAGTGCTCCTCCTCGAGATCGTTTCCTCGACGATGCGCTTGCCGGGCCTGGCGGGATCGGGGAGGAGGTAGCGCATTCCCTTCTCCGTGTCCCGGATGATCTGGGCCTCCGAGGCGTGCGCGGCGGCGAGACGCTCGTCGAAGTCCGGCGGGTTGATGCGGACCGAGTCCATCACGACTCTTTGCTCGATGGCCGTCGTTCGCCCGGATGTCGAGAACACCTGTTCGCCGGTGATCTCCAGGGGCAGAACCACGCCGGGAAAGCCGGGAACCGGGCGGTAGAGCTCGCTCTTGACGCTCGAGAGCGTCTCGCCCTTCAAGTTCAATTGCACGGAATCGCGGCGCAGCAGCGCGAACGTCTCCTTGTCGATCCACACGCTTCCGCGGTAGATCGGTTTGTCCCCGGTCGTGTTCTTCGGAACGAAGTGGATGTGGTACGCGCGGCGGCCGCCGATCGTGTCCTCGCCGTGGAGCGCGTAGTCGTAATCCTCCGAGAGCCGGATGTCGAGCGGCAGGGCCGAGACCTTCTCGGGCTGGAGAATCGGGAGCCTGGGGAGAGTCCGGCCCTTCCACTTCACGCCGTTCAGATAGAACTCGTCCCACTCCCAGTCGGGCGCCTCGCCCCGCCGAAAGAAGTAGGGCCCCAGGATCGTCAGGTCGAAAGTCTCGTTGACCTCGCCGATTTTGAACCGTAGCGAAGTCTTCATGTCGGCGATGAAGGATTCCGTCCGCTCGCGCTGTCCGGCGTCCCAGGCCCGCTCGCGCGCCACGATCTCCTCGGCGGTCAATCCGCGCGCGGCGCCCACTTCGACGGCCGTCTTCGTCTCGCCGCCCTGGCGCGCCGCCGGCTCGAGCACGACCGCGAGCGGCCCCTTCGAGAGGTCGAGCTCCAGCGTGCCGGCCCCGCGCAGCTCGAAGTCCCGCTTCGCTCCGCTCGCGAGATTCTCGACCGAGGCCTTCGCGAAGGGGCCCCCCGAGAGCTCGATCACCGCGACGCCGGCCGCGTCCTGCGGGAGGAGCAGGATCGGCGAAAAGGCCTTTGCGTCGAAGAAGCGGCGGATGTCCACGGCCGTCCCGTCGGCGCGCCGGGCGCTCGTGGGCGTCGGGTCCCGCGAGACGTTCTCCGTCCAGTATCGCTGGAGTCTCCGGAGAGCATCCCAATCGCCCTGCGACATGCCGCCCTCGACTTCCACGTTGGCGGCGGCCGGGACCTTTGCCAGCGCAGCCAGGACCGCGTTGACGGCCTCTCCCGGCGACGGCAGGGAGGTCCGGACCCACGGCCGCGAGAGGAGCGTCGCATCGAAGGACGGCGAAGAGACGAGCTCGAGCGGCACGGCAACGGCGTCCAGGTACGGCTCGAGCTCCTCCTCGAGAAGGAGCCGCGCGATCCTCTGCACTTCCGCCGCTGAGGTCCGGCCGGCGTCGACGAGGCTGATGAGCACCTTCCTCGCGGGAGAGGCACTGCGGGCGGTCGAAGAGAGCCTCTTGACCGCGTAGGCAAGACGAAGCCTCTGGCTCTCTTCCGTCCGTTCGCTCGCCAGGAAGGCAACGACGTCGAATTCCAGGTCCACGGCCGGCGCGTAGCCCAGCCGCGCGATCCTCGCGGAGGTGTCCTCGAGCGCCGCGTCGCCGAACTCCGCCACAGGTACGCGCACAAGGCAATTGTCCGCGGAGGCCGCGGAACCGGCGGGCGGCAAGGGAGCGATCCCGAAAGGGGGGCCGGAAGCGGGGCAGGCGCGGTCCGCCCGCTCCCCGGCGAGCCAGATGCGGTCGGCAGCGACCGGAGCCGCCGCGCACAAAAGAAGAGCGCCCGCGAGAAAGCGGGCGCCGAGGAGACGGATCATCGGCGTTCCGCAACCGGAGTGGCCTGCAACTTGTTCCCGTTCGGGATGTCGTCTGCGGGTGTTCGGTGCTCGGGTTTCAGTTTTCGGGGTCGGGCCACGACGGTGCTTCACCCGAACACCGAACACCGAATCCCGAACACCTTCCAGCTACCTCTGGACCTTCTCTTTCTGTCTCGCGGGTTCCGGCGCGGGCGCCGCGGACTTCTCGGGCGCGGGAGCGGGCACGGCAGCGGCGGCGAGATTCAAGTGCTTGCGCAGCTTCGTCTCGATCTCGGCGGCGAGCTCTTTGTTCTCCTTCAGGAACTGCTTGGCGTTCTCCCGTCCCTGGCCGATCCGCAGGTCGCCGTAGGAGAGCCAGGCGCCGGTCTTCTCCACGAGCTTGGCCTCGATTCCCATGTCGATGAGCTCTCCCTCGCGGGAGATCCCCTCGCCGTACATGATGTCGAACTCGGCCTGCCGGAAGGGGGAAGCGACCTTGTTCTTGACGACCTTGACCTTCGTGCGCGAGCCGACGACCGCTTCCCCGTCTTTGAGCGACGCGATCCTCCGGATGTCGATCCGGATCGAGGCGTAGAACTTCAGGGCCCGGCCGCCCGTCGTCGTCTCGGGGTTGCCGAACATCACGCCGATCTTTTCGCGGATCTGGTTGATGAAGAGGAGCGTCGTGTGGGACTTCGAGACGATCGCGGTCAGTTTCCGAAGCGCCTGGGACATCAGGCGCGCCTGGAGGCCCATCTGCGCCTCGCCCATCTCTCCCTCGATCTCGGCCTTGGGGACGAGCGCCGCGACCGAGTCCACGACCACCACGTCGATCGCGCCGGAACGGATGAGCATCTCCGCGATCTCCAGCGCCTGCTCGCCGTTGTCCGGCTGCGAGACGAGCAGGTTGTCGGTGTCCACGCCGAGCTTGTGCGCGTAGTCGGAGTCGAGCGCGTGCTCGGCGTCGATGAAGGCCGCGAGGCCCCCCGTCTTCTGGGCCTGGGCGATGATCTGGAGCGAAAGGGTCGTCTTTCCGGACGCCTCCGGGCCGAAGACCTCGACGACGCGGCCGCGCGGGATTCCTCCCACTCCCAGGGCCGCGTCCACGGCGAGCGAGCCGGTCGGAATGACCGACAGGACCTGCGCGGGCTGGTCTCCCAGCCGCATGATCGAGCCCTTGCCGAACTGCCGCTCGATCTGTGTCAGCGCCGTTTCGACGGCGCGCCATTTCTCGGTGGATTTCACGCTGGACATTTCCTCGTACCTTTCTGACGTTGTCTGGCGGAGCCTTCGCTCCGAAACAATTGCGCGTCTCCGCGGACCGCGAGGGCGCGATTATAGACTCCGGGCGGGGTTTCGAAACGATGAGGACCGGGGCATCATCTCCTGGCGAAAACCGCGTGTCAACGGCGGACTTGCGCCGCGCTTTTCAAGATTCTCCGTTGGCGACTCTCCTTTCGATCGGTCTCGGGACGGGGCTCTCGCCCTTCGCGCCGGGCACCGCCGGCTCGGCGCTCGGTCTGGCCCTCGCCTGGCTTCTCGCCCGAGCTCTCTCGACCACGCTCCCGAGTCTGACCGCGGTGGTCGGACTCTTGATGTCCGGGCTGCTCGTGGGTCTTGCCGGCGTTCCCGCCTCGACCAGGACGGCCCGGGCGCTCGGCGCGAAGGACCCCGGGTGCATCGTGATCGACGAGGTCGCCGGACAATTGCTCGCCTCCGCGGCCGTTCCGCTCTTCCGTTATCCGTCCGCGCGGGCCGAGGCGCTCGCCTGGGCCGCCTCCTTCTTCCTGTTTCGCCTCTTCGACGTCTGGAAGCCGGGAGTGATCGAGCGTCTCCAGGATCTGCCGGAAGGGTGGGGGATCGTGGCGGACGACATCGCGGCGGGACTCCTGGCGGCGGGTTGCGTGGCGGCGGGGGCCCTCCTTCTGGGTTGGTGGCCGTGAAGCTCGCGCTGGCCGAGCAGGAGGGGACCGTCGCCGCGCAGGAGCCCCTCGCGCCGCACACCACATGGAAGATCGGCGGTCCGGCCCGCTGGTTCTGCCGCGTGCGGACCGAGGCCGCGCTCGCCAGCGTGCTGGCCTGGTCGGATTCCACCGGCGAGCCGGTCGCGCTGCTCGGCATGGGCTCGAACGTCCTCGTCTCGCGACGCCGGATTCCCGGGAATCGTCGCCCGCCTGGAGGGGGAATTCCTCCGGGTGTCGGTTGACGGGGAGCGCCTCACCGCGGGTGGAGGCGCGGCGCTCGGCGCCGTGTGCGCCGCCGCGGCGCGAGCCGGGCTCTCCGGGCTCGAGGCGATCTCGGGAATCCCCTCCTCGATCGGAGCGGCGATCCGGATCAACGCCGGCGCCTACGGCGGCGAGATCTTCGACGTGCTGGAGACCGCGCGCCTGGTTTCCCGCTCGGGCCAGGCGCGAAGCGTGCGCGCGGAGGAGATCCCGCACGGGTACCGCTGGACGCAACTGGTCGAGAGCAAGGAGATCGTCGTTTCGGCCGGCCTGAGGCTCGAGCGGGCGCCGTTGGAGGAGATCGAGGCGAAGACGCGCGCGGTCGCCGAGAAGCGCCGGGGAGCCCTCCCCTCCGAGCCCAACGCCGGGAGCGTCTTCAAGAACCCGCCGGGCGACTACGCCGGCCGCCTGATCGAAGCCTGCGGGTTGAAGGGGGCGCGCCGAGGCCAGGCGGCGATCTCCGCCCGGCACGCGAACGTGATCGTGAACGAAGGGGGAGCGACGGCGCAGGACGTTCTCGCCCTGATGCGGCTCGCCCGCGACACCGTCCGGGAGCGATTCGGCATTACCCTTGCTCCGGAGGTCGAGCTGATGGGGTTGAAATGGGAGTGACGGCCGGAGGCGGGCGGCCGGGGCTTCGGCCCGAGCCATGAGGGTGCTCCTGCTTGCCGGCGGTGGCGGGACGCGGCTGTGGCCGCTCTCGAGCGAGGAACGCCCCAAGCAGTTCCTTCCGCTCCTGTCGGAGAAGAGTCTTCTCACCGAGGCGTTCGAGAGGGTTCTTCCGCTGACGGAGGACATCTTCGTGGCGACGACGGAGAGGCACGCCGACCTCGTGCTCTCGGAACTCAAGGCGCTGCCGGCGGACCGGGTCCTCCTCGAGCCCCACCGGCGCAACTCCGGGCCGGCGCTGCTCTCCGCGGCCCTTCAGTTCGAGCGCGACGGCGACCCGATCACGGCCGCGATCCCTTCCGACCAGACGTTCGCGGACGACGAGGCCTTCCGCCGGTCGCTGTCGCTGGCGGCGCGGGTCGCCGAGAGCGCGACCGCCGTCGTCCTGGCCGTCCAGCCCAGCCGGCCGGAGAGCGATTACGGTTACCTGGAGGTTGCCGCGGTCACGGCGGGAGATGGACTGGAGGTGGTCCGGTTCATCGAGAAGCCCGCTCGCGAGGAGACGGAGGCGCTCGTTCGCGCCGGGTGCTTCTGGAACGCGGGGATCTTCGTCTTCCGCCCCTCCCGCTTCCTCGCCGAGGCGCGCCGCGTCGCGGGCCCTCTGCTGGAGCAGGTGGAGGCCTACCGCCGGCGCCTTCGCGAACGCGACGACGTCGCGGCGCGGGACGCCTACGCCGCGATGCCTTCCGTCTCCATCGACTACGCCGTGATGGAGAGAGCCGCCGGCGTGCGGGCGATCCCGCTCCGGGCGGGGTGGAACGACGTGGGGAGCTGGAGGTCGGTCCGCGAGATCCGGGGAGCGTCGGATGACCGCGGCAACCTCATCCTGTCCGACGCCCCCGTCCTCGCGCCCGGCGTGCGCGAGTCGGCGATCGTGGTCACCGCCAACGGCGTGCTCGTCCTGCCGTTCGACCGGGAAGGGGAGCTGCGAGCCGCCGTCGAGCGCCTCGCCAAACGGGAAGACGCAAAGAAGCCCGAGTAGGGGCCCTGTCATCCCGGGGAGCGAAGCGACGAGGGATCTGCTCCGGACGCCCTTGGAATCGCGAGAGCAGATCCTTCGCTTCGCTCAGGATGACAAGAGACCCTGAGCCGCGGGGAGGACGCGGGGAGGGCGGCGAACGTATTGCCCCTGGGATGAGTCCTTTGCGGAGAGCGGGGGCCGCCCTTCATTGAATACGGGGGAATTCACGCCTACCATGTCTGTTTCGCAACAACCGGGACCGGCGTCACTGCCGGCATGGGAGGCTTGCCGGCATGAAGAAAATCGCATGAGCGCGCGGGACTCGGGCGGCCTGACTCGCTTGAGGGACAACGTCCGGCTGATCTACCGGGGGGATCCGCGGGCGGTCGACCTGGTCCTGACGGCGCTCCTCTCCCGCGGGCACATCCTGATCGAAGACGTGCCGGGGGTCGGCAAGACCACCCTGGCTCGGGCGCTCGGGCGCAGCCTGGCGCTGGAATTCCGGAGGATCCAGTTCACGAGCGACACGCTGCCGGCCGACGTGCTCGGGATCTCCGTCTTCCACGGCCCCACCGAGCGCTTCGAGTTCCATGCCGGGCCCATCTTCGCCAACATCGTGCTTGCCGACGAGATCAACCGCGCCACGCCGAAGACGCAGTCCGCGCTGCTCGAGGCGATGAACGAGGGCGCCGTGACCATCGAGTCGGAGCGGCGGCCGCTCCCCCAGCCGTTCATGGTCGTCGCGACGCAGAACCCGGTCGAATACCTGGGGACGTACCCGCTCCCCGAGTCCCAGATGGACCGTTTCTTTCTCCGGCTTTCGCTCGGCTACCCGACGGAGGAAGAAGAGAAAATGCTCCTTCGGCGCGGAGGCACGGAGAGGGCGCTCGCCGCCGTCAAGGCGGTGCTTGCTCCCGAGGAGGTCCTGGCGCTTCAGGAGCGGGTCGAAGCCGTGACGGTCTCCGATCGGCTTCTCGACTACCTCCACGCCGTCGTGCGGGCCACGCGCCGCGCCGCGGACCTGCGCCTGCCCGTCTCCACGCGGGGCGCGCAGGCGCTCTTCCGCGCGACGCAGGCCTACGCGCTCATGCAGGGGCGCGACTACGCGACTCCCGACGACGTCCAGGCCGTGGCGGAGCCCGTGCTGGCGCACCGCATCCTGGCCCTCTCTTCCGACGGCTTCGGATCGGGCGGCCACGAGCGCGAGGTGATCAAGAAGATCCTCGCGCAGGTGCCGGTCCCAGTCTGATGGTCCAAGGTCTAAGGTCTAAGGTCTAAGGTCCCATGGATTCCGGGCCCGATTCCGGACTTCTCGCGCCATGACTCGGCTCATCCCGGAGTGGGAGATCCGGATCACCAACTTCGGGCTGGGTTACGTCCTGATGTGCCTGGTGGTCGCGATCGGCGCGACGAACACGGGCAACAACGGCTTGTACCTGGTGCTGGCGGGGATGCTCGCGGCGATGGTGGTCTCCGGGGTTCTCTCGCGCCGCAACGTCCGCGGCGTCGCCTGCGAGATCGAGCCGGTCGGAGAGATCGTGGCCGGGCGGCCGGCGTTGCTCAAGATCCGGTTCGAGAACAGGCTCGCGATGGCGACCGCCCAGGGTCTCTTCTTCCTGCACGAAGGCCTGCCGGGCCCGCTCTGGGTCGATCCCTTGAAGCCCGGAGAGCGGCGCGAGGTCATGGTGGAGGGGGTCTTCCCGCGGCGGGGCGTCTACCGCGACGCCGACGCGGGCCTCCTGTCGCGTTTTCCGCTCGGGCTCTTCCGCAAGTACCGGCACGCGAGGCTCGCCCGGGAGGTCGTCGTCTACCCGAGCCCGGAGGCGAGCGCGGTCGCGCAGGTGCCGCCGGAGGACTCGCGGGGCGGCCGGCCGCATCCGCGGCGGCGCGGCGGGGGCGCGGAGATCCGGATGCTGCGCGATTTCGTGCCCGGGGATGACCCGCGCGACCTGCACTGGAAGCAGTCGGCGAGGATGCGTCATTGGATCGTGCGCGAGCGCGAGGCGGAGCGGGACCGCGTCGTGATCCTCGCGCTGGACAACGCTCTGGCCCACCCGGCCGACCCGGCGGCGCAGGTGGATTTCGAGCGCCGGATCTCCCGCTGCGCCGGCCAGGCCGTCCTCCTCCTCTCGCGCGACGGGGAGGTCGGGTTCCAGGCGCGCAACGTCCGCGTGCCGGCGGCGAGCGGGCGGGGGCAGCGCACGCGGATCCTGGAAGCGCTCGCCCGCCTCGAGGCGATCGATTCCGCCGGCGCTCCCGCCTTTCCGCCGGTCCGCCGCGGCGACCTGCGGTGGTTGGTGACGTGAAGAGCGTTCCCGAGCTCCCCGCCGGGCTTCGCCGCGCCTTCTTCGAGGCGCTGGCGCCGCTGGCTCTCGCCGCTCCAGTGCCGCTCCTCTGGACCGAGGGCGCCTCGCCCTTCGGCCTCGCTCTCTACGAAGGCGCTCTGCTCTTTCTCTGGTGGCGCGCGAGAAGGGACCGTCCGGCCCGGCTCTCCAACGCGGCCTTGAACGTGCTCGGGCTCGGGTATCTCCTCTGGCTCGCGTTCGAGGTCCTGACGCTGCGGCACGGGCTCCTGCGTTCCGTCTCTCACCTTCTCCTCTTCACCGCGGTCGCGAAACTCGCGTCGCTCAAGCGTCCGGGCGAGGTGCGCACGTCGCTTCTCGTGGTCTTCCTCATCGCGGTCGCGTCCGCGTCCTCCTCGACGCACGTCTCCTCGCTCCTCTACTTTGGCGTCATGGCGTTTCTGGGGTTCCGCGCGCTGGCGCGGCTGGCCGTGCTGGCGGATTTCGAGGACGCGCCGCCCGAGCGGGTGCTGGGCTCGGTCCCGACGCGCGGCATGGCGGCCGCCGCGATCCTGATCGGCGCGTTGATCACGGGCCCTCTCTTCTACAGCCTGCCACGGCTGCGCCGCCCCTTCGCCACGGCGCCGTTCCGGGTGGACGACGCGTTCTCCACGACGCTCGCGGCCGATCGGGTGGATCTGGAGTCCTTCGGCTCGGCCAAGCGCAGCGACCAGATCGTCCTGCGGATGGAGGTCGAGCCGCAGGCGGCGCTTCCCCGCTTCCTGCGGCTGCGCGAGGCCGTCTTCACCGAGTACTCCCGCGGGGTCTGGACGCGCGAGGGAGGGGCGCGGGACCGCATGCCGGCGGCCGAGCGCCTGCCGCTCGAGACGCGGGCCCGGCAGTTGCTGATTGGCCGGCTCGGCATCGACTTGAACGTTTCCGCGGAAGGGTTCCTCTTCCTGCCGTACGGCGCGGAGCAGCTCCAGGTCGAGCGGGATTTCGCGACCCCCCTCCGGGATGGAGTGGTCCGGCTTTCCGGACGCGCCCGCTCGGCGCACTACACGGCCGCCGTGCGGGGCGTCGAGCCGCGGGGCATCGGGTCGAGCGTCATCGACCCGGCTTCCGTGCCGCCCGAGATCCGCGAATACGCGGAGAAGCTGACCGCGGGCCTGGCCGATCCGATGGACATCTATCTCCGGATCCGCGACAACTTCACGCGGAACTTCGTCTATACGCTCACGCCTCCGCGCGGCCGGGGCGATCCGCTCGTGAACTTCCTCCTGCGCTCGCGGGCGGGTCACTGCGAGTTCTTCGCCTCGGGGGCCGCGATGATGCTCACGGCGCGCGGGATCCCGTCGCGTCTCGTCACCGGGTCCTATGGCGGAGAGATCGGGCTGCTCTCCCGCGCTCTCGTCGTGCGCGGCGGCAACCTGCACGCCTGGGTCGAAGCCGACATCGACGGGAAGGGCTTCACCGTTCTCGACCCGACTCCGGACGCCGGGATTCCTCCCGCCGAGAGCCGGCTCTCCTGGCAGAGGTTTTTTTCGAACCTCGGCCGCGAGATCGAGTTCTTCTATGACCGCCGGATCCTGGGGTTCGATTCGCTCGATCAGGTCCGGATCATCGAGGCGATCCGCCAGGCCGCGGCGGGCGTGGGGCGGGACTTTTCCTCGTGGAAGGAGTTGTTCCACGCCCGGGAGCTCCGGCGCACCGGCTTCGCCGCCGGTCTCGCTCTCCTCGGCGTCCTCGCGTTCCTGCTCCTGCGGCGTCTGTCGCGCCGCCCCCCGGCGTCCGCCGCGACCCGCGCGTACCTCGTCCTGCGCCGGCTGCTGGCGGCGAGGCTCGGCGGCCTTTCTCCCGCCGTCCCGCCCTTCGAGGTCGCCCGCCTCTTCGGAAATGCCGTTCCGCCGGCCCGCGGCGACGCCCGGCGCCTCGTCTCGATCTACTGCGCCAGCGCCTTCGGCGGCCGCCCCCTGGCGCCCGAGGAGGAGCGCGAAATCCGGGAGCGGATCGAGCGCCTGAAGAGACTGGCCTAGCCTTCCTGGCGCGGGCTCGAGGCGCGCCCGGGCATATCATTCTCTCTCCATCCATTTCGAGGTCAGCAGATGGGGAGAGTCAGCGCCGGTGCTCTTCTTCTGGCGGGTTTCGCCGCCGTGGCCGGCGCGCAGACGCCCCGCATCGATTCGATCGACCCGGCGCGAGGGCCGATCGCCGGGGGAACGCTCGTCACGATCCTCGGCTCCGGCTTCGACGGAACCTCGGTGGACATCGACTCGGTGGCCGCCGTCCCGACTTCCCGATCCGACACTCGGATCCAGGTACAGGTGCCGCCGCACGCCAACGGCTATGCCTTGCTCAGGGTCTCGGCTCCCGCCGGCGCCGCTTTCGCCGAGTTTCTCTATGTTCCGCCGATGCTCCGAGATCTGCCGCCCGGCTCCATCACGACGGTAGCGGGGGTCGGAGCGCGGAACGGGTTCTCGCGGCTTGCGACGAAGACGAACGTCCAGCCCTGGGGGCTCGGATCCGACGGCGCCGGAAACGTCGACGTCGTGAGCGCGTGGCTCAATCGCGTGTTCCGCGTGACCGCCGTGGGCCTTCTGGAGCCGTTCATCGGCGACGGCTCGGCCGCGTACGACGTCACGGACGGCCTTCCGGCCGCGTCGGCGCATCTCTCGTTTCCGAGATCGATCGGCCTCGACTCGGCCGGCAACGCCTGGGTCTCGGACGCGTACCACACCATCCGCCGCATGGACGCAACAACCGGAACCATCACGACTGTCTGCGGCACTTCCCGAACACCCGGTTTCTCTGGCGATGGCGGCCCCGCCGCGAACGCCCTCGTCCACGACCCCAATTTCCTGACCGTCGCCCCCGACGGCACCGTTTACTTCCTCGACTTCAACAACGCGCGAATCCGGCGCATCACCCCCGCGGGGATCATTTCGACGGTCGCCGGAACGGGAGTGAGCGGTTCCGCTGGAGACGGAGGCCCCGCGACCGAGGCGCAGCTGGAGATGGTTCCCAACGACAGCGACAGCGACGCGATCGCGTTTGATCCTCGCGGCTTGCTCTACTTCGGCGAGACGCGCTCCGGCCGCGTCCGCAGGATCGATCTCTCGACCGGAATCATCACCACCCTCATCCGGTTCCCGGACGATTCGGGCGAGGGTCGCATCTGGCCGCGGATCCGGTCCATTGCCGTGGACGCTTCCGGCAATCTGTATGTCGGCATGTACACGCAGATCTACAAGCTGGCGCCGGACGGCGACGTCTTGAATTCCTGGGGGAAACACAAGGTCGAGGGATTCAGCCCCGACGGGACGGCGCTCGGCGACGTTCTCGTCGGCGAGGGACTAGCCCTTGCCATCGATCGGAACGGCAATCTTCTCTACACCGACGGGCTGATCCGGCGCGTGCGCCGGTTCAACTTCCAGACCAGCCGACTCGAGACGGTCGCGGGGAATCCGCCGGAGATCTTCGGCGTCCAAGGCCCGGCGACCGGCGCTGTCCTCGACGCGATCATGGACGATCTCGCGTTCCTGCCCAACGGCGATCTCCTATTCGGCGACCTCCAGGACCTGTACATCTTCCGGATCGACACGGTGGGAGAGATCTCGGTCGTCGCGGGGTCCGGCACGTTTCTCGGCGCTTCCGCCGAGGGACATGCCGTTCTGGGAGCAAACTTCTCGGCTGCCGGGATCGACGTCGATTCTGCGGGAGGCTATTACTGCGCCGACTCCGGGCCCGTTCTGTACGTGGATCCCGCCGGCGTCGGACATCGGGTCGCCGGCTTCGGCGGACTGGCGGGCTCCGGTTACTCGGGAGACGGCGGCCCGGCGCTCGAGGCGCGGCTCACGCAGCCGTGGGACGTCGCGCTCGACCGCGACGGGAACATCTTCATCGCCGACACGAACAACAACCGGATCCGCCGCATCGACGGGAAGACCCGTGTCATCACGACGGTCGCCGGGGGAGGGAGCCCGCTCAACGGCTTCGAGGGGTACGGGCACGGTTCGTTCTGCGGCGACGGCGGCCCCGCGATCGACGCGTGCCTCAACACTCCCTACGCCGTCGCCGTCGACCCCGCCGGCAACCTCTTCATCTCCGACTGGGAAAACCAGCGCATTCGGAAGGTGGACCCTTCGGGCGTCATCACGACCTTCGCGGAGGTCCGCGGAGCAAAGCTGGCCGCCGACGCCAACGGCGTGCTCTTCACGAACGCGGGCGCCGTGATGCGCTTTCGCCCCGACGGGCGGCGCACGATCGTCGCCGGAATCGACGCCGAGCACGGTTTCTCGGGAGACGGCGGGACGGCGACCGCCGCGCTCACGTCGAACGACTCGCTCGCCGACGGCATTGCGATCGACCGGGAGGGAAACCTCTTCTTCTACGACACCGGCAACCGGCGGATCCGGGCGGTGCGCTTCGGAGCCGTTCTCGCTCCGTCGGGGGCGGCGGCCGCGGTCGCGAGCGGGTCGCTTCAGTCCGCGCCTATTGGTGGCCGCTTTCCAGAACCGCTCGGGGTCGTGGTCCGCGGCGCGGACGGCCTGCCCGAGCCCTCGGTGCGCGTGGACTTCGCGGCTCCCGCGGGCCAGGTCTCCTGCGTCTTTTCGAACGGGAACAACAGCATCAGCGTCCTGACGGACCGCGCCGGGAGGGCACAGGCCTCGTGCAGGGCTTCCTGCGAGCCGGGCTCCTACGAGGTTTCTGCGACGCCGCTCGGGTCCGAGGCGACTCTCCGGTTTTCGTTGACGAACTCGCCGTTTGCTGGCCGCCGGTCCCGCTGCACCAGGCAGATCTCGTTCAGGGAGTAACTCGCGAGAGGCGGGCGGGCACAAGGCCCGCCCGTACGGCGCGATGAGCACGACGAGGCGGATGCGGGCCACCCCCCGGACCTTAGACCTTGGATCTTAGACCTTAGACATCTTCAATACGCGTTGCGGTGGGTCAGGCCATGGCGCAGGGTGAGCCACAGGATCTTGACGTCGAGAGAGAGCGTCCAGTTCTCGATGTAGTACAGGTCGTACTCGATCCGCTTGGTCAGGCTCGTGTTGCCGCGCCAGCCGTGGACCTGCGCCCAGCCGGTCATCCCGGCGCGCACGCGGTGGCGCAGCATGTATTGCGGAAACTCTTCCTTGAACTCCCGCACGAACTCCGGCCTTTCCGGGCGGGGCCCGACGAGGGACATCTCTCCGCGCAGGACGTTGGCGAGCTGCGGCAGCTCGTCCAGGCTCCACCGGCGCAGGAACCGTCCGATGCGCGTGCGCCGGGGGTCGTCGGGGCTCGCCCAGGTCGGGCCGGAATCGTCCTCGGCGCCGGGGACCATCGACCGGAACTTCAGGATGTCGAACGGCCTGCCGTCCAGGCCCATGCGCCGCTGGCGGTAGAAGATCGGCCCGCGGTCTTCCCGGCGAATCTTCACCGCGATCACGGCAAACAGCGGCGAGAGCGCGACGAGCGATGCGCTCGAAACGACGAGGTCCACCGTCCGCTTGACGAGGCTCATCCATCCCGAGAGAGGCACTTGCGTCAAGTGCACGACGGGAAGGCCGTCGAGGTCTTCGACCCCCGCGCGGAAGGTGATGTGTTGGAGCAGGTCGGGCACGACGCGGACGTCGGCGACCGTGCGTCCGACGTCCTTCAGCACGGCGAGCATCGTGCGGTGGTCGTCGAGCGGCAGCGCGAGAAAGACCGTGTCCACGCGGAGCTCCTCGACGACGGCCGCCGCCTCCGAGGTCGCCGCGACGACCGGAACGCCGCGGTACGGCTCGCCGATCCGCTGCGGATCGTCGTCGAGCATCGCGACCGCGCGAAGCCCCGCCTCGGGGTGCTCGGCGAGCTTGTCGATGACGGCCCGCCCGAGGCGCCCGGCCCCCACGACGAGCACGTGCCGGACGCCGAACCCGTGGCGCCACGCCTCCTCGAGGTAGCGGCGGATGGCGGTCCTCCCCGCGAAGACGAAGAGAACGTCGGCGGCGAAGAAGAGGAGCAGGACGAGGCGCGAGTAGGAGAACCCGCGGTAGAACGTCGCGAGCCCGGTCAGGAGAAGCGTCGCGAGGCCCGTGGCCACGAGCACGGCGAACCCCTCCTCGATCCGCGAGCGGTGCCGCCGGACGCTGTAGAGCCCGTAGAAGTAGTAGACGACCGGCCAGAGGACGGCGATCAGGGGGAAGAGCTTGAAGTAGGTCGCGGAATCGGGCACGCCCTTGGTGACCGGGACGATCTCCGCGCGGAAGCGCAACGCGTAGGCCGCCACGAGCGCGGCGAGCGTCGACACGAGGTCCGAGACCAGAAAGAGGGCCGCGATGCGGCGCGAGGACTTCTGGATCATTTTGGGAGGGAGCTCTCGGCTCTCAGCTTTCCTCCGAGGAGGTTCTCGACTTCATTCCGAAACTGTCGCTGGAAGCGTCCCCGCGCAAACGGCAGCGCCGACGCCCGGAGTGCAGTGTAATCGAACTCGGTCCGTCCGGCGCGGAGGAGGGCGCCGGCGAGGCCCTCCGGCTCCTCCGGCCCGTAGAGGACGCCGTTGACGCCGTCGCGCACGACGTCTCGCGATCCGCCGCGCGAGAGGGCGACGACGGGAGCGCCGCAGGCGAGCGCCTCGACCGCCGCCATGCCGAAGTCCTCCTCTCCCGGCTGGAGGAAGAACGCGCAGGTCCGGTACAGCCGGCGCAGCTCTTCCGGCGCGAGGTCCACGAGGATCTTTACGGAGGAGTCGGCAAGGCCGCGGAGACGCTTCTCTTCCGGGCCGCCTCCCACGAGGACGAGCGGCCGGCCGGCGCGGCGCGCGGCCGCGATCGCCTCCTCGTAGCGTTTGTAGGGAACGAGCGCCCCGACCGCGAGCAGGAAGCTCTCGCGGCGCTCCGGCCCGGGCTGGAAGAAGTCCACGTCGACGGGAGGGTGGCACACCGCCGCCTCCCTCCCGTAGTGTCGGCGGATCCGCTCGGCCACGGCCGAGGAGTTGGCGAGATAGCGGGTCGGCCTTCCCGCCGTCTCCCGGTCCCAGCGGCGGAGGCGGCCGACGGCGATCGTCTTGAGCGCCTTGAAGCGCGTGCGCCCGGCGGGGAAGTACGCGTCGAACTGCTCGTACGCGTAGCGGACCGGCGTGTGGCAGTAGCAGAGATGCGGCGCGCCCGGCGGCGCGAGCGCGCCCTTGGCGACGCAGTGAGACGAGGAGACGACGAGATCGAAACCGGAGAGGTCGAAGGATTCCACGGCGCGGGCAAAGAGGGGCAGGTAGTGGCGATAGTGAGCGCGCGCGAACGGCAGGCGGTTCAGGAACGAAACGCGGATCGGGTACTTCTCGATCGCTCCCGACACGGAGCCCGGGACATGGAACAGCGTGAAGATGGTCGGCTCCGGCAGGAGCGGCAGCATCTCCTCGAGGACCTTCTCGCCTCCCCGCATCCCGTTCAACCAGTCGTGGACGACCGCGGTTCTCATGGAGCACCGGAGCCGTGAGGCGTCAGGCGTAAGGCGTCAGGCGAGGCGGGCGTGAAATCACGCATGGTTCGGCTTCGCCTCACGTCCTCACGTCCTGACGGCCCCGCCCGGCGAGGGCGGCGGCGTAGACGTCGAGGGTGCGGCGCGCGGCCTTGTCCCAGGAGAAGTCGAGGGCGCGCTTCCTGCCGAGCGCGGCGAATTCCGCGCGGGCCGCTTCTTCGGTCGCCAGGCGGGCGATGCCCGAGGCGATGGCGTCCACGTCCATGGGATCCACCAGCAAGGCGTGGCCGCCCGCGATCTCCTGCAGCGCCGAGGTCGCGGACGTCAGGACCGGCGTCCCGCAAGCCATCGCCTCCACGACCGGGAGGCCGAAGCCCTCGTAGAGCGTCGGGTAGAGGAAGGCCTCCGCGCCCGCGAAGAGCGCCGGCAGGTCTTCCTCCTCGACGACGCCGGGGCGCTTCACGATCTCCGTCAGCTCGAGCGCCGAGATCAATGCGCCCAGCCGGGCCGGGTTGGCGGGCAGCGGGCCGGCCAGCACGAGGGAGTGGGGCAGCGACCGCTCCTGGCGGGCCTTCGCGAAGGCGCGGACCACGTTCTGGACGTTCTTGTGCGGCTTCTCGCCTCCGAGGAAAAGGAGATAAGGGAACGTGAGCTTGAGCTTCGAGGCGACGCGCTTCTTCTCTTCGAGCGGAATCTCGGGGTGAAACCGCGGGGAGACCCCGTTGTAGATCACCTCGATGCGCGCGGCGGGGATCCCGAAGTAGTTCACCAGGTCCCGCCGCGTGTTTTCCGAGACGGTGACGATGCGGTCGGCGCGCGTCAGCGCCCGCCGGATCATGAACCGCGCGTAGAGGTGCGCCGCGCGGCTGGGGAGAAACTGCGGGTAGAGCAGGTGGATGATGTCGTGGATCGTCACGACGGCGCGGCTCTTCCAGAGCGGCGGCAGGACGTAGTGCGTGGCATGGAAGAGGTCGAGCCGGTCCCGCATCAGCCTCCAGGCAAAGCGCGTGAGCTCGGCGACGGAATAGCCGGCGGAATCGTCGTGCGAGACCTCGAAGTGGTCGGGCAGGTCCGGGAGGGCGTCGCTGTCGGCGCGGTGCACGTACACCCGGAAGCGGTAGGCGCGCGACTCCGGGAGCTTGCCGATCGCCTCGAGGAGGTTGCGGATGTAGGACCCGATCCCGTAGTCCTTGAGCTTGCGCGCGTCGATGCCGATCCGCGTCACGGCCGCGTTCCCCCCGCCGCTTGCGCGAGCACCGCGGCCGTGGCGCGGCCGGCGGCGTCCCAGGAAAACTGCGCCGCGCGCTCCGGTCCGGCGGCCGAGAGGCGGCACCGGGTCGCCGGATCTTCCAGGACGCGCTCGATCTCGCGCGCGAACCCGGCGGAGTCGCGAGGCTCCGCGAAGAGGGCGGCGTCGCCGGCGACCTCGCGCAGCGCCTCCGCGGTGGACGACACGACGGGAATCCCGCACGCCATGGCCTCGAGGACGGGAAGGCCGAAGCCCTCCTCGAGCGAGGGATAGACGAAGACATCCGCCGCCTGGTACAGCTGCCGCGCCGTGTCGCGGCCGGCGTAGCCCGCGAGGTGGATCTTTTCCTTGAACGGCGAGCGCGCGATCCGGTCGAACAGGGCGGAGGTCTTCCAGCCGGATCCCCCCGCGAGCACGAGGTCGGGCGCCCGCGCGCCGCGGCTCCAGAGAAGGTCGCAGGCCGCGACGAGCGTCTCGACGTTCTTGCGCGGCTCGAGCGTGCCGAGGTACAGGATGTACCGGTTCCCGTCCGCGTAGCGCCGCCGCGTCTCTGCCCGCGCCGGTCCCTCCGCCGCCGGGGCGAAATCCGGATCCACTCCGTTGGAGACGACGCTCACGCGCTCGCGCGTCTCCGGGTACGCCCGCGTCAACTCCCGCGCGGTCGCCGCCGAGACGCAGACGAAGCGGGCGGCCTTCTCGGCGGTCCGCTCCCACAGGGGGGCGAAGCCCACGACCGTCTTCATCGCGTGCCACTCCGGGTGCGTCCACGGTGTCAGGTCATGAACAACGGACACGAACGGGAGGCCGCCCCGCACCGGGCCGATCGTCAGGGCGGCGAGGAGCACGTCGGCCCCCCATTGCCGGGCGCGGCGGGCGAGGGTCGTCTGGACCCAGAGCGTCCCCGCTCCGCCGCGGTCCGCTCCCACGCTCCAGGGACCGAGGGCCTCGGATTCGGGGAGAGGCCGCGGCGTGAAGAGGCGCACCTCGACGCCGGGGCGCGCGGCGAGCGCGCGGGCGATGGCGCGCGTGTAGGTGCCGATCCCGGTCGCCGGAGGCAGGAGCGCCCGAGCATCGATCGCGACTTTCACGGAAAGAAGCTATCAGCTGTCAGCCAGAGCACGGAAACGGCGAAACAAGAACATGTGTCATCCTGAGCGAAGCGGAGGATCTGCTCCCGTCCGCATCGGCCGCCCGAGCAGATTCTTCGTCGCTGCGCTCCTCAGAATGACAGGAGGGGACGCTGACAGCCGATAGCTGACAGCTCCGTTTGACTCCGGTCGGGGGGTGGGTAAAATAGCCGGTTCCATCATGAAAGAGTCCAATACGATTTCACTCGAAGCGGTCCTGGACGAGCCCCTGCCGTTCGCGTTCGAGCTGTATTTCTCGACGGCGGGGCTCGACCGGGAGCCCCTGCTCGAGATCTCGCCGGTGCGCCTGGAAGGAGAGATCTCGCGCATCGAGAAGGGGTTCGCGTTCAACGCGCGGATCGCCTACGGAGGCAGGCTCGAGTGCAGCCGCTGCCTGGCTTCCTACCCGTTCCAGACGCGGGAGGACTTCTCCCTCGTCCTGGCGAAGCGGCCCCCGGCCGCCGCCGGCGGGGAAATCTCTCTGGAAGGCGAAGATTTCGATGCGTATTTCTACGACGAGCCCGTCCTCCCCGTCGCGCCGATCGCCGAGGAGCGGATCCAGATGTCCGTGCCCATGAAGCCTCTCTGCCGGGAAGAGTGCCGCGGCCTCTGTTCCCTTTGCGGCGAAGACTTGAACGCCGCCGACTGCGGCTGCTCGCTCGAAACGGCCGACCCTCGGTGGGAAGCTCTGCGGCAACTGAAGAAAGTGTAGGTCAACGATGCCCAACCCCAAACGGCGCCACAGCAAGGCCCGCCGCGACAAGCGGCGCGCGCACGACGCCCTGACGCCCCCGGCCCTCTCGGAGTGCCCCAACTGCAAGGAGCCGAAGCAGCCGCACCGCGTCTGCCCGCACTGCGGCTACTACAAGGGCAAGCAGACGATCAACGCGTAGTCTCTCGCTGCCGTGCCGGGGAGTCCGGAAGGCGTCGTCCTCGCTTCAGGGCGCGACGTCGATCACCCATTCGGCGTGATCCCCGAGCACCGGCAATTCGAACTTGTTGGTCGAAGCGAACGTGCTGGACGTGATTTTCCTGCGTGATTCTGACCGACGTCATGCTGTTCAGGTTCGGTTGGTCGAACGTGATGATGATCCGGCCGACGCTTCTGGTCGTAGCCTTGTACGAGCGGGTGACCGACGTCCCCTCCGCGACCGAGAGCTTGTCGAGGACCGCCAGGGTGGTCCCCCGGACCTCCAATACCGTGACGGCCGTGCCGGAACCGTTCCCGGCCGACGGGCTCACCTCCAGCTTCCACGGGGAGTCGGGCAAGACGGTGAACGACTTTCCGAGAAACATGGCCTGGGCGGCGGGAGCCGCGACAGCCGCCGCGACGAGAAGAGCCAGCAGGGACTTCCTCATGAGATTCCTCCTTCCCCGAGCCTAACAATTCGACTCCCAGCGGGCGGCACGAGGCTCTCGCCCGGTCGTTATAATCTGCCGCCGGTGAAATCCTTTCGATCCGAGGCATGAGCATGCGCATCGCGGTGGATGCCATGGGCGGAGACAACGCCCCGCAGGTCAACGTGGACGGCGCCGTCGCCGCCGCGCGGGAGTTCGGCATCGCGACCCTCCTCGTGGGCCGCGCGGGGGAGCTGACCCCTCTTCTCATGGACTCGGGCTACAGGGGGAGGGACATCGAGATCGTGGACGCCCCGGAGGTCGTGACGATGGACGACCATCCCGTCGCGGCGCTGCGCAAGAAGCGCAACTCTTCGATCCGGGTGGCCGCCCACTGTGTCCGCGACGGACGCGCGGAGGGGCTGGTCTCGGCGGGAAACACCGGCGCCGCCATGGTCGCCGCCAAGATCGTCATCGGCACGATCGAAGGCGTGGACCGGCCGGCGCTCGCGACGGTCCTTCCCAACCTGACCGGCCATTGCCTGCTGCTGGACGTCGGGGCGAACCCCGAGGCCAAGACGCAGCACTTCAAGGAATTCGCGGTCATGGGCTCGATCTACGCGCAGCTCGTGTTCGGAAAGCCCTCCCCCTCGATCGGCCTGATGTCCATCGGCGAGGAGGACACCAAGGGGAGCGACCGGACCAAGGAGGCCTTCAAGAGCCTGAAGGAGACCGGCCTGAACTTCATCGGGAACGTCGAGGGGCGGGACGTCTTCAACGGACGGGTGGACGTCATCGTCACCGACGGCTTCACCGGCAACGTCATCCTGAAGGTGTCCGAGTCCCTTTCGGAGATGGTCGAGCAGCTCCTGCGCGAGGAGATCAAGAGGACGCTGAAGGCCTCCGTCGGGTTCCTGCTGTCGCGGGACGCCTTCCGCAGGTTCAAGACGCGCCTGGACTACTCCGAGTACGGAGGGGCGCCGCTCCTGGGTGTCAAGGGGTGCGTCATCATCTGCCACGGCCGCTCGAGCGCGAAGGCCGTCAAGAACGCCATCCGGCTCGCCGCGGAGTTCTCCCGCCAGAGCCTGGCGCAGAAGATCCAGTCTTCGATCGCCGACCTCCACGCGCGCGAGGCGCGGGCGGTCCAAAGCTGACATGAATCGCGCGAAGATCCTGGGCACCGGCGCCGCGGTGCCGAAGAAGCTCCTGACCAACGCGGACCTCGAGAAGATGGTCGAGACGAGCGACCAGTGGATCATGGAGCGCACGGGCATCAAGGAGCGCCACATCATGTCGGAGGGGGAGAAGTTCTCCGACCTCTGCACGAAGGCGGCCGAGGCGGCCTTGAAGCGCGCGCACGTCAAGCCCGAAGACCTCGACATGATCCTCGTCGGCACGATTTCCGGCGACATGCCGTTTCCCTCCACGGCCTGCTTTGTCCAGAAAAACCTCGGGGCGACCCGCGCGGCGGCCTCCGACGTCGGCGCCGCCTGCGTCGGGTTCCTCTACGGGCTGCACCTGGCGGACGCGCTCATCCAGTCCAACAAGGCGGAGAACGTCCTCGTCATCGGAGGCGAGGTCCTGACGCGCTACGTGGACTGGACCGACCGCTCGACCTGCGTCCTCTTCGGCGACGGCGCGGGCGCCGTCGTGCTCCAGGCCACGAAGGGGGACCACGGAATCCTCGGCACGCGGATGAAGTCCAACGGCAACTACGCCGGCTACATCGACATGCCGGGGGGCGGCTCGAACCATCCCGCCAACGATCCGAAGACCATCGAGCAGAGGCTCGCCGTACATCAAGATGAAGGGGAACGAGACGTTCAAGGTGGCGGTCAAGGCGATGGCCGACGTCACGGCGGAGCTGCTGGCCGAGCAGGGATTCAAGAACGAGGAGATCCACGTCTTCATCCCGCACCAGGCCAACGAGCGGATCATCGACGCCGTCGGCTCGCGCCTGAAGTTCCCGGCCGACCGCGTCTACAAGAACGTGGAGCGCTACGGCAACACCTCGGCCGCCTCCATCCCGATCGCCCTGGACGAGCTCGTCGAGGCCGGAAAGATCAAGACCGGCGACCTGGTGTTGATGACGGCCTTCGGCGCCGGATTGGTCTGGGGCTCCGTACTCGTGAGGTGGTAGGTGGAAGGTGCGAGGTCGTAGGTGGTAGGTGGAAGGTGGTAGGGGACGCGACCGGGGCTTTTCCCTACCACCTACGACCTACCACCTACCACCTGCCTTCCTGATGCTCGCCCTCCTCTTCCCCGGGCAAGGCTCCCAGTTTGTCGGAATGGGGAAGGGCCTGTACGACGCTTCTCCGGCGGCTCGGGCGGTGTTCGAGGAAGCGGACGCGGCGCTCGGGTTCCCGCTCTCGCGGCTCTGCTTCGAGGGGCCGGAGGAGGAGTTGAAGCTCACGGCGAACACGCAGCCGGCGATCCTGACGCATTCGGTCGCCGCGCTGCGGGACCTCGAGGCTCGCTTTCCGGAACGAGTGGAGGGGGCGTCGTTCGCGGCCGGACACTCGCTCGGGGAGTATTCCGCCAACGTCGCCGCCGGGGCCATGTCTTTCGCCGACGCGGTCAGCCTCGTGCGCCGCAGGGGCCTCTTCATGCAGGAGGCGGTTCTCCCCGGGGCCGGGGCGATGGCGGCGATCGTGGGCCTCTCCCCCGAAGAGGTCGAGGCGGCATGCCGGGAGGCGGCGCAAGGGGAGATCGTGTCGCCGGCCAACTTCAACTCTCCGGAACAGACCGTCATCGCCGGCCATGCGGGAGCGGTGGCGCGCGCGTCCGCGGCCTGCACGGCCCGAGGCGCCAAACGCGCCATCCCTCTCGCCGTCTCCGCTCCCTTCCACTGCGCGCTGATGGCGCCCGCCCGCGAGCGCCTGGCGCCCCACCTCGCGGGCGCCCGGTTTTCGGAGCCGAGAATCCCGGTCGTGACCAACGTGGACGCGCGCGCGGAGTCCGACGGCGCGCGCCTGCGCGACGCGCTGCTCCGGCAGATCGACGCTCCCGTCCGCTGGGTCGAGTCGGTCCGGCTCCTCGCGCGGGAGGGAGTGGATCGCGCGCTCGAGATCGGGCCCGGAAACGTCCTTTCCGGATTGGTCCGCCGCATCGAACGCGGCATCAAAGTCGAAACGCACGGAGGGGAATGATGCGGTGGGGGAGCCTTCCCCCTCTCCCCCCGGGAGAGGGCCGGGGTGAGGGCGCGGGGAGAAGCACTGCTTCTCTTCTTCGCCCTGGTCTTCTCGATCGGCTGCGCCACGACGGGGGGCGGCCGGGTCTCCCCGATCGACGCGGCCGTGGACGCCGCCTCGCGCCGCTGCGCCTGCCGCATCGGAGTGGCTGCGGCGCATCTGGAGAGCGGCCGGACCTACGAGAAGAACGGCGCCCGGGAGTTCGAGTCGGCGTCGGTCATCAAGATCGCGATCCTGACCGAGGCGATGGCCCGGGTGCGGGACGGGACGATCGCGCTGTCGGACCGGTGGACTCTCTCCGAGGAGAAGAAGGCGGACGGCTCGGGGACGCTCCTCCTGTTCGACCCCGGGCTGAACCCCACGTGGAACGACCTGATCACGCTGATGATCGGCCCTTCCGACAACACGGCCGCCAACGCCTGGATCGGCCGGCTGGGGATCGAGGCGATCAACGCGCGGACGGCGGCGATCGGCCTTCCCCACATCCGTCTCTTCGCGATGATCCCTTCGTATGCGAACGCCCACGACTCTCCATCCCCGTGGCTGGGATTTCGGCTGGGCTCGGTCACGCCGAACGAGCTGGCGGACTGGATGGGGCGTGTCGCGCGCGGAGAGCTCCTGGACGCCGAGTCCTCCCGCAGGATCTTCGAGTACCTCGACAAGGGGCCCACGCGCCAGCGGATCGCGAGGCGCCTTCCGTCGGAGATGCTCTGGGCCGGCAAGTCCGGCTCGATGCGCGGCGTGCGCAACGACGCCGGCATCCTCCGGACGAAGAAGGGGAGGTTCGTCCTCGTCGTCCTGACCGACGGCAGCAAGGCCGACCCCGTCAACTCCGCGGAACACCCCTCGGTGCTGGCCATCGCCGACGTGGCGAAGGCCATCGTGGACACCTGGAGCCGGGACCTCCCGGACGTCGTCGAAAAGCCGAAGTGACAGGGCACGCGGTGTCGCGTGCCCGTCTCCTGAGAGCAGCGGGCATCTGCTCCCGCCCCTCGTCGTGCCCATCGCCGAGAGGGCAGATTCTTCGGCCCTGCGGGCCTCAGAATGACAGCGTGAGGAGACGATAAACTCCGTCCCATGAACCGCTTCGAGGGCAAGGTCGCGCTGGTCACCGGCGCCTCCCGCGGGATCGGCGAGGCGATCGCGCGGCGGCTCGCGGCGGAGGGAGCGGCCGTCGTCGCCGCGGCGCGGACGGCGGAGACGCTCCAGGGAGTCGTCGCCGGGATCGCGGCGGCGGGAGGCAAGGCGGAGCCGCTGACCCTCGACGTGGCCGACGCGGCGTCCGTCGAGAACGGCGTGAAAACCGTCCTCGCCGCGCATGGCCAGATCGACGTGCTCGTCAACAACGCCGGCGTCACGGAAGACAACCTGCTTCTGCGCATGTCGAAGGAGGCGTGGGACCGCGTGATCTCGACGAATCTGACCGGGGTCTTCCTCCTGACGCAGGCGGTCGTCAAGGCGATGCTGCGCAAGCGCTACGGGCGGATCGTGAACATCACGTCGGTCGTGGGCCTGATGGGCAACGCGGGCCAGGTCAACTACGCCGCCACGAAGGCGGGGCTCGTCGGCCTCACGAAAACCGTCGCGCGCGAGCTCGCCTCCCGCAACATCACCTGCAACGCCGTCGCGCCGGGCTTCATCGGCACCGCCATGTCGGAGAAGATGACCGACGCCGCGCGGGAGTCGCTTTCCGGCCAGATCCCGCTCGGCCGGCTCGGCACACCCGACGACGTCGCCGCCGCCGTGGCCTACCTTGCGTCGGACGAGGCCTCCTACGTGACCGGAACAGTACTGAACGTATCTGGCGGGCTCTACATGTAGGATCGTGAGGCGTAAGGCGTAAGGCGTAAGACGAAGCAGACCCGAGGACGGCCGCGCCTAACGCCTGACGCCTAACGCCTTACGGCTTGCCCTCCGGGGGCATCTGGGCAAGAATAGCGCGGCTTTCTGAGCGAGAAGAAAGGGGAACCGAATGAGCGTGGAAGAGAAGGTCAAGAGCATCATCGTCGAGCAGCTCGGGGTGGATGCCAACGAGGTGACTCCGGAAGCCTCTTTCGTGGACGATCTCGGCGCGGATTCTCTTGACACCGTGGAGCTCGTCATGGCGTTCGAGGAAGCGTTCAACATCGAGATCCCGGACGAGGCCGCCGAGAAGATCCAGAAGGTCAAGGACGCCGTCGCCTACATCGAGAAGAATTCCTCGCAGAACTGACCCCGAGCCCCGTTAGAAAAACCATGCCTCGTGTCTCCTCTCCCCGCCGGGTGGCCGTGACGGGACTGGGCCTCGTCTCGCCCATCGGAATCGGGAACGCCGCCAACTGGGAGGCGCTGCTCGCCGGCCGGAGCGGCGTCGGTCCGATCACCCGCTTCGACGCGTCCCCGTTCACGTGCCGCATCGCGGCGGAAGTGAAGGGGTTCGATCCTTCTCTCTACATCGAGAAGAAGGAGATCAAGAAGATGGACACGTTCATCCATTTCGCGATGGCGGCCGCCCGCTTCGCGATGGAGGACTCGGGGATTCCCGTCAACGACGAGAACCGCGAGCGGATCGCGGTCGTGGTCGGGTCCGGGATCGGCGGCCTTCCGCTGATCGAGAAGACGCAGCGCGAGTTCGTCGAGAGCGGCAACAACCCGCGGGTCATCTCCCCGTTCTTCATCACGGGCCTCATCGTGAACGAGGCGGCGGGGAACATCTCGATCAAGTACGGGCTGAAGGGCCCGAACCTCGCCACCGTGACGGCGTGCACGACCGGCGCCCACGCGGTCGGCGAGGCGTACCGGAAGATCCAGTACGGGGAGGCGGACGCCGCCATCGCGGGGGGGACCGAATCGGTCATGACGCCCGCTCGCCATCGGCGGCTTCGCCGTCATGCGCGCCCTCTCGACCCGCAACGACGACCCGCGAGCATGCGTCCCGTCCCTGGGATCGGGGCCGCGACGGCTTCGTCATCGGGGAAGGGGCGGGCCTCGTCATCCTGGAGGAGATGGAAGCGGCGAAGAAGCGGGGGGCGCGCATCTACTGCGAGCTCGTCGGCTACGGAATGTCCGGCGACGCGTTCCACATCGCCGCGCCCTCGGAAGACGGCGACGGCCCGGCGCGCGTCATGCGCAACGCCCTGCTGGACGCGGAGATCAACCCCGAGGAGGTGGACTACATCAACGCCCACGGCACCTCGACGCCGGCCGGCGACAAGGTCGAGACGATCGCGATCAAGATGGTCTTCGGACCACACGCCCGGAAGGTCGCGGTCTCCTCCACCAAGTCCATGACGGGACACCTGCTCGGCGCCGCCGGCGGGCTCGAGACCGCGATCTGCGCGCTCGCCGTCCAGAAC
Source organism: uncultured Acidobacteriota bacterium (assembly GCA_963782815.1). Lineage (GTDB taxonomy): Bacteria > Acidobacteriota > Thermoanaerobaculia > UBA5066 > Gp7-AA6 > JAWOLE01. The sequence continues at coordinate 336,007 of CAWALG010000006.1, forward strand.
CAGGTGATGCCGCCGACGACCAACTACGAGACCCCCGACCCGGAGTGCGATCTCGACTACGTGCCGAACACGGCGCGTTCCGCCCCGATCCGCTACGCCCTCTCCAACTCCTTCGGCTTCGGCGGCACCAACGGCTGCCTCGTCTTCAAGAGATCTAGTGAGTTGTCGGTTGTCAGCCGTCCGTTTTCAGTGTAGGAAGGGACTGGCAATCTCGACGAACTCAGGGACTTTAGACCTTGCATTAGACCTGTAGACCTTCACGATGAACTCCTTCGTCGCCATCGCCTACGTGCCGGACACCGAGACGCGGATCAAGATCGGTCCGGACGGCAAGTCCATCGACGAGTCCGACGTCAAATGGATCGTCTCTCCCTACGACGAGTACGCGCTGGAGGAGGCGCTCCGGATCAAGGAGGCGAAGGGCGCCGGGACGGTTCGCGTCGTCGCGGTCGGCCCCGAGCGCGCGAAGACGGGCCTGCGGGAGTGCCTGGCGCGCGGCGCCGACGACGCGGTCTGGATCGATTCGGGCGACTCGCGGTATCTCGACGCTCTCGCGACCGCGAAGGCGCTCGCCGCCGCCGCGCGGGAGGGGTCCTACGACTTCCTCTGGTTCGGCCAGAAGGGGGTCGGCTACGACGAGTCGCTCGTGGGCCCCATGGTCGCCGAGCTCCTCGACCTGCCGCACGTCGGGCAACGTCATCAAGCTCGAGGTCGGCGAGGGGAAGATCACGGCGCACCGGGAGATCGAGGGGGCCCACGAGGTCGTCGAATCCACGCTCCCGGTCGTGCTGACGGCCCAGAAGGGGCTGAACGAGCCGCGCTACGCGTCGCTCAAGGGGATCATGGGGGCGAAGAAGAAGACGATCGCCGAAAAGAAGCTGGCGGAGATGGGAATCCCGGAGGCGGACGCCGCCGACGCGAAGGTCCGCTGGAGAAAGCTCGAATTGCCGCCGCCGCGCCAGGCCTGCAAGCTCATTCCCGCCGACGATCCCGCCGCCGCCGCGAAGGAGCTCGTCCGGCTGCTGCGCGAAGAAGCGAAGGTCATATGAGCTGATCTTGGCTCATTTCCAGCCATCGGGATGCAGTGAAGCGGCCGCTGACTCTCGTTCCGGCCGCGTCGAGCGGCCGCTCAAACATGAAATTCCTCGTCTTCATCGAGCAGCGGGAAGGGAAGATCCGGAAGGCTTCCCTCGAAGCGCTGTCCCTGGCGAGCAAGCTCGCCGGGGGGCCGGTCGCGGCCGTGCTGCCGGGCAAGGGCGTGGCCGCGCTCGCGGCCGGCCTCGGCAAGTACGGCGCCGGCGTCGTGTACGTGGCGGACCAGGACGATCTCGCGCTCTACAGCGCCAAGGGGTACGTCGGCGCGCTCGACGCCGCGGCGAAGAAGGAAAGCCCCGACGCCGTCCTCCTCGCCGCGACATCGATGGGCAAGGACATCGCGCCGCGGTTCGCCGCGCGCAACGGCGTCTCGGTGCTCGCCGACGTGATGGACCTGCGCGTCGAGAACGGGAGGCTCGTCGGCTGGCGCCCCGTCTACTCCGGCAAGGCGCGCGCGGAGGTGGACTGCGGCAACGCGGCGCTCCAGGTCGCGACGACGCGCCCGAACGTCTTCCCCGCGCGGAGCCGCGGACGCGGCGGAGCCGCGCGTCGAGACGCTCGATCTCGGCGCCATCGCCCCGCGCGCGAAGGTCGTGAAGGTCGAGACCTCGGCCTCGAAGGAGCTGGACGTCTCGGAGGCCGACATCATCGTGTCCGGCGGGCGCGGCATCAAGGGCCCGGAGAACTGGCCGCTGATCCGGGACCTCCAGGAGGCGCTCGGCGCCGCCCTCGGCGCCTCGCGCGCGGTCGTGGACGCCGGCTGGATCGACCACCAGTACCAGGTGGGCCAGACCGGCAAGGTCGTGTCGCCCACGCTCTACGTCGCCTGCGGCATCTCCGGCGCGATCCAGCACCTGGCCGGCATGGGCACCTCCAAGGTCATCGTCGCCCTGAACAAGGACCCCGAGGCCCCCATCTTCAAGGTCGCGACCTACGGGATCGTCGGAGACATCTTCCAGATCGTCCCCGAGGTGGCCAAGGCCGTGCGGGCCGCGCAGGCAGGAATAGGGCCGGCCGCGGAAACGAGCCTTCTCGGGGGCGCCGCGAGCGACGGACCGCCGGTGACGCGCGTCCTGAAAGCGGCCGGCCTGAGCCTCGTCGTGGGCCTGGCCGTCGCCTGGATCGACACGGGATGGGTGGCGGCGCTGTGGCTCCTGTCGCTCATCCCCTTTCTTGCCGCCGCGCGCGCGGCTTCGCCGGGACGACCGGCGGTTCCTCTTTCGCTCGCTCGGATTCTCCTTCTCGTCCTTGCCGCGGCGCTTCCCGTCGCCGTCCGGATCTGGCATATGGACCCGGCGCGCGGCCACCAGGACGAATTCATCACCGGGTACTTCTCCGCCAGCGAAGGCTTTCCGCATTCGAGCTTCTTCGGGCTCGTTCCCGAGGACATGTGGCAATGGGTGTCCCAGTTTCCCAGGCCTTTCTTTTTTCTGCAAAAGGCGTTCTTCGCGCTCTTCGGCGCCAATGTCACGACGTTGCGCCTGTCGGTTCAAGGCTACGTCGCCGTCGTCTCCGTGATGCTCTTCCTCATCGCGGAGGAGATCCTCGATCGGCGGTCCGCCCTGGTGGCCGTGCTCCTCGCCTCCTTCTTCGCTCCCAGCGTGTACCTGGAAACCCTCGGGCTGTCTTTCGTCGGCGCCACGGCGATCTTCGCCGTCTTCTTCTATTTCGCCTTGCGGCTCTACCGGACCCGGCAGACGTGGGACGCGGCGCTGGCGGGGATCGCCTGCGGCTTCTGCTACCTGGCCTACTACTCCAGCTATCTCGCCTTCCCCGTTCTCGTCGCCTTCCTGGCCGTGGCGTTCTGGCGCGGGGAAAGAAAGCGGGTCTTCCGGAACTTCGTCGTCGCGACGAGCGGCGTGCTCATCGTTCTGGCGCCGTTCGTGGCGTGGAACCTGGCCGCCGGCGGTTTCTCGGCCCGCCGCGCGAGCCAGCTCTCTCTCCTGACGGGCACCTGGTCGCCGTATCGGCAGGCGATCGCGGCGGGGGCGAGCCCGCTGCCGGTGATTCGTGACAACTTCATCCTCTCCTGCGAGGCGCTCGTTCGAGACGGGCCCGGTGGCGGCGGCGGCTACGACTTCGGCCACCTCGCCTTGCTGGATCGGGTCTCGCTGGCTCTGCTGGCGGCGGGGGCCCTGGTCGGGCTCGCGCTCCTCAAGAGGAAGACTGAGCTTTTCTTCGTGTTCTTCGTGATCGGGGCCGCGTTCCTCTTCGGCGTGGTCCTGATGATTCCGCCCCCCGGTTTCCACCGGTTCGGTATCGCGTTTCCCTTTCTCGTTCTCCTCATGACGATTCCCTTCTGGTTGCTGTGGCGCGCGTCCAGGTTGCCGGAGGCCGCCCGCTTCGCTTTCGCCGCCCTCCTCGTCCTTCTCTTCATCCGTCAGAACGAGCGGCATCTGGCGCAGGCGATCGGGCGAGACACGCCCCCCATGGAGATCGCCTTCTCCCGCCTGCTCCGGCAGCAGTTCGGGGACCGGAAGCTCGCGATCGCCGGCTGGCCGATTCACCACATCCGGAAAGTTCTCTACTTCCAGGGCGTCCCGCGCAACTGGGACCTGCGGCCGGTCCCACAGCGGTGGTTGGTAAAGAACCTGGACCCGAAGAAGCCGTACGCCTATGTTCTGACTCTGAGGTCGGAAGTGCCGACGGACTTGCGCGAGAGATTTGCCGAGAAATACCGGGAGAACTTCGAGCGGGCCGACCCGAAGGGCCGCTACCGTCGCATCTCTCCGTACTACGGAGTCTTTGCGAACTGACGCGAACGCTCCGGACACGCCGTCGCCCGGGCTCGACCCCGGGGCTGACAGCGGATGGCCGGTCCAGTAGAGTACCGGCCGTGCCCGCGCTTCCCACCCAGCCTCTGACTCTCGGGGTCTCCGGCCGTGTCGTCTTCGGTCTCCTCCTCCTCTTCGCGGTCCTCGTCTTCGCCTATTCGGCGAGCCGGCGCGTCCGGCTTCTGCTCGCGCTCGCGCCCGAGCCGCGCTTCGACCGGATCGGCCTGCGGATCCGGAAGACGCTCGAGTTCGCGTTCCTGCAGAAGCGCATGTTCCGGGACCTCTACGCCGGGACCTTCCACATCCTCTCTTCACGGGCTTCCTCGTCCTGACCGTCCGCACGATCGCGCTCGTGGTCGAAGGGCTCGTGCCGGGATTCGTGCTGCTGCCCGGCCGCGCGGGCGACATCTACACGCTCGTCAAGGACGTCTTCGAGGTCCTGGTCCTCGTCGGCGTGGCGATGGCGGTCTTTCGCCGCGCCTTCGCGCGCCCCAAGCGCCTCGACCTGACCCTCGACGCCTGGCTGATCCTCTTCCTGATCGGCCTGCTGATCGCCGCGGACCTCGTCTCGGAAGGGGCGAAGGTCGCGCTCGCGCCCGAGCTCGCGAGCGCCTGGGCGCCGGCGGTGGCGGTCGTGGCGGGACTCCTCGCCGCCGCCACTCCGGCCGCGCTCCAGGCTCTCTACGCGGGCGGATGGTGGGTCCACCTCGTGGACATCCTCTTCTTCGGGAACTACCTGCCGTACTCCAAGCACTTCCACATCCTGACCGCCATCCCGAACGTCTTCCTGATGAAGCTCGAGCCGATGGGACGCCTCGGGACGCCGGACCTCGAGAACTCCGAGCACTTCGGCGTCTCGCGAGTCGAGCACCTCGCCTGGAAATCGGCGCTGGACGGCTACACCTGCACCGAGTGCGGGCGCTGCCGCGTCGTCTGCCCGACGGCGCTGACGGACAAGCCGCTCGACCCGAAGGTCTTCATCGGCCAACTGCGCGACGCCGTGTACGAGGCGACGCCGCAGGTCCTCGCGGCGGCGACCGGGCGCGGCAACGGCGATGCCGGCGCGGCGCGCAAGGAGTTGATCGGCGGGTGGATCTCCGAGGACACGATCTGGGCGTGCACGACCTGCGGCTACTGCACGAGCGCCTGCCCGGTCTTCATCATCCCCGCCGTGGACAAGATCATCGAGATGCGCCGCCACCTGGTCCTCGAGAAGACCGAGTTTCCCAGGGAGATGCAGACCGCCTTCCGCGGCATGGAGACCAACGGAAACCCGTGGGGGATCTCCGCCGCCTCGCGCGCCGACTGGGCGAAGGACCTGCCGGTCGTCACGATGGCGGAAGCGGGGGAGCGACGCGATCGAGGTCCTCTTCTGGGTCGGATGCGCCGGCTCCTACGAGGACCGCGCCAAGCGCGTCTCCCGCTCGCTCGTCGAGATCCTGAACGCCGCGGGCGTCTCCTTCGCGATCCTCGGGACCGAGGAGACCTGCAACGGCGACTCCGCGCGCCGCATGGGCAACGAGTACCTCTTCCAGATGCTCGCCCAGCAGAACATCGAGACCCTGAACGGCTACGGCGTGAAGAAGATCGTCACGAACTGCCCGCACTGCTTCAACTGCCTGAAGAACGAGTACGCGCCTCTCGGCGGCAACTACGAGGTGATGCACGGCACGGAGCTGGTCTCGCGGCTGATCGCCGAGGGGCGCATCCGCATGGAGACGCCGGTCGCCCAGACGATCAGCTTCCACGACCCCTGCTACCTCGGCCGCTACAACGGCGTGTACGACGCGCCGCGGCAGATCCTCGAGTCCATCCCCGGCCTGAAGCTGCAGGAGCTGCCGCGCTCGCGCGAGCGCGGCCTCTGCTGCGGCGCCGGCGGCGGCCGCATGTGGATGGAAGAGAAGCTCGGCTCCCGGATCAACCAGGCCCGCATGAAGGAGATCGCCGAGGCCGGCACCGACGCCGTCGGCGTCTCCTGCCCCTTCTGCATGGTCATGATCGGAAACGCGAAGGAAGAGATCGGCGCCTACCACCCAACCCTTCGACGTCCTCGAGCTCGCCCGCCAGTCCATGGCTCGCTCCGGGCTCTCCGGAGCGGGTCCTCGCCCGCGAGGCTTGCGCTGGACTCTCCTCCGGGAGAGGGGCGGGGTGAGGGACTGTCATCGCGCGCAACGGCCGCCGCGGGGACTCCCTCTCCCTCCGGGAGAGGGTCGGGGTGAGGGCGCCTGATTCGCGACCCTCTCCTTAAAAACACTTCCAACTCGAACGGCACAACCATGAATCCGCGTGAAATCCCTGTCTCGCGTCAGCAGCGTGTGGCGCGCTTCGAGGGCGCACAGGGCAATGACCAGATCCACGATCGCCGCTTGAAAGCCGCGTCTCGCGAGCGTGAACCGGGCCTCCGCGGCCCTCTCCCAGAGATCCCGGGGTTCGGGAAGCCACTCCAATCCGTGAAGCAGGCTGCTCAGGAGATCGAAGTCGCCGCGTGACGCGGTGCCGGACAAGACTTCGGCATAGACGGCCCCCGCGATGGCGACGCGGCCCTCCGCCAGCAGCGGATCGATCCGACGCACCGCGGCCGCATCTCCTCTCAGGAAGGCGATCCACGCCGAAGAGTCGGCGAGGACGTCACTCAAGAAGCTCTTCGCCGCCGGGACCGCGCCAGGTCAATTTTGAGATTCATCTTTCCGGCAAGGCGGCGCAGCTCTTCCCGCTTCGCCTTCTTGACCAGCTCCTCCAGTCCCGAGATCACGGTCTGCCGCTTGGTCCGATGCCCTGACGCACGCCGGGCGTCTTCGAGGATCTCCTCCGGAATGTCCACAGTCGTTCTCATGCCTGAAGCATATAAAGTTGACGTATTTTATGCAAGTCGAGGACGCGACAGCGACCGGCTACCATGCGCCGGTGTTCCCTGCGGCCCTCCTCTCCCGACTTCGTTCCTTCCTCTCACGGACGCCACCGAGGATGCGCGGGTCGCGGGGGGTGGGGCAGGAGTGGGAGCGGCTGGCGGAGAAGCACCTGAAGAAGGCCGGGTACACGATCCGCGCGAGAAACTACCGGACCCGCGTCGGGGAGATCGATTTCGTGGCGCAGGAGGGGGACGTGCTCTGCTTCGTCGAGGTGAAGGGGCGGCACGGCATCGGGTTCGGCCTGCCCGAGGAGGCCGTCCACGCCGAGAAACAGCGCCGGATCTACCGCGCGGCCCAGGCCTACCTCCAGAGCGAGCGTCTCGAGGACGCCACCTGCCGGTTCGACGTTGTCTCGATCCTTCAGGACGACACAGCATCGAGCGTGACGATCCTCCGGGACGCCTTCGTGGGGCCTCCCCGCCCGCGCCCCCCGCGCTAGAATGGCCGGCCCGCGTGTTAGAATACGTCGGCTTTCGAAATAAGGACACAACTTGGCAGAGCCGGAACAACGCTACGAGTTTCTCTGCCCGAACTGCTCGGGCAACTTCTCGATCCAGATTGATCGGATTCCGCCAGTTCAGGCGCGCTTTCGCTGCCCGCACTGCAAGGAGCCGATGGACTTCCCCTCGCGGGAGGAGGCCCGCAAGCACCTCCTGAAGCAGGCCGAAGCCGCCGCTCCCGCTCCGGCCCCCGCCCCGCTCCGGCCCCCGGCCCGGCCCTCAAGCCCGCCGACCCGGCGCCGCCGAAGCGACCGGCCGCCAGACCCGACAGCTTCGCCGCCGCGGAAGGCGTCCGCTTCCGGCTGGAGAAGTCGGGCTTTCAATCGGACGTCTTCGACCGCAAGGACATTCGCAATCTCATCAGGACCCGCGAGATCCGCGAGACCGACCGCATCCGCGTGGATGACGCGGAACCCGTGCTGGCGGGCGACCTTCCATTTCTGAAGTCGCTCTTCAGTCTCGCCAAGGCGCAGAAGGTCGCGCCTCCGGGCTGCTGCCGTACGCACACGGAGAGGATCGCCTTCTTCACCTGCCACGACACCGGCCGGCCCCTCTGCGAGCCGTGCGCTCCGGAAAAGAAGTTCGGCGGACAGACGATCCGCGTCTGCCAGCATTGCGGCGGCACGGCCATCGACCTCAAGACGCCTTGACCGACGAGGACCCCTCCGTTATCCTTCGCCCTCCCGAGCGGGAATAGCTCAGTGGTAGAGCGCTACCTTGCCAAGGTAGAAGTCGCGGGTTCGACCCCCGTTTCCCGCTCCAAACCGTCGCTCCGCGCTCGCGCGGGTCTGCGCCTGGGCGCACCGGCGAGCGGCTCGCCGGATGCGGCGCTCGACCGCTCGCCTGATCCCGCGCAGCGCTCCGCTCCCGCGGCGGGAGGCTCCTCCTCGCCTTCGCTCGGAGACTCCTCCCGCCGCGAGGGGCCGGCGCTTCGCGCCGGCGCTGTTGTGTTTCGTGAATCTGCCATGGTGGCGTAGGGGAGGGGCTTGCCCCTCCCGCCGTCATCTGCGCATTCCGCTTCTTGAAGGTAAAGCGGCTTCGAGGAGTACACTGTTCGGCTCATGGGTAGGACGTTGATCGATAGGCCAAGAGCGGGGAGAGGTTCCTCGGCGTTTCCAAGCGTGGGCGATACCCCGGCCTACGGCGTATCCGACGCCGCGCGCTACGTAATGATCCCCGCGGCGACCCTCAGAGTTGGGTCGCTGGCCGCTTCTATCCGGTGAGCCGGGAGCCAAAGATACTGGCGGCCCCTGATTAGCCGCCCGAGGGCGGGCCGCCCTGGCTCCTCTCCTTCCGGAATCTGGCCGAGGCACACGTCCTAGCGACTCTCCGGCGCCAGCATGGCGTCAGCATGGAAGCGGTCCGCCGGGCAATCACGTACGTCGAGGAGAAGCTCGGTGACCCGCATCCGCTCGTGAACCCAAACATGCGAACGGACGGGATCTCGCTATTCCTGCAACGGTACGGGAGACTCGAGCAGGTATCCCATGACGGCCAACTGGCTATCCAAGAGGTACTCGAGATGTCGCTCGAGCGGCTCGACTGGGGCCCTGCGGGCGTTCTGAGGCTCTACCCCTTCACCCGCGGCGGCGCGGCGTCAAGGGAGCTGCCGAGGGTCGTGTCATCGATCCCAACTGTCGCTTTCGGCAGGCCTGTGCTGATGGGAACGCGCGTGCCGACGGCCGCGATTTTCGAGCGCTGGACGGCGGGCGATCCCTTCGAGGACCTCGCGCGCGACTTTGAGATCTCCTCCCTGCAGGTTCAAGAGGCGATTCGCTGCGAGCAGCTAAAAGAGGCCGCCTAAGAAACCCGCCCACATTCTTCATCGACGAATGCTTCGGGTTGTCGTTCGCTGAAGCGGTCAGGGCCGCCGGCTACCCGGTGGTTCGCCTCGCGGAGGTGCTCGATCGCGGCGTGGATGACAGGACCTGGCTGAGGTTTACCGCGGAGAAGGGCTACGTCGCGCTGACGAAGGATAAGAACGTCGGGCGTGTTCCTCTTTCGATCGGAACGATTCTCGCCTCCCGATCAAGGGTCGTCACCTTTTCGGTCGGCGCCGCCACAGGTTCTGAGCTTGCGGCGCTCGCGACACGCGTGGTTCCAGCGATCGCGCGTTCCGTCGGGCCGCTGAGGCGAGCTTGCATCTTCAGGGTGACGGCCTCGGGAGCCCTGACCGAGGTGAAGATCCCGAAAAGGGTCAGAGTCCGGTTCGGTAATCGTTAGATCAAGCCCGATCCTCGTGAGGTCGAAGCATGGTCAGAGGCAACGGACGCATATGCTTCGGTTGCAAGAGAGGGGTCTCTGCGATGATCGACCTAACCGAGATCGTCGACCGAGATCGTCGACTACCACTGAGGAGGTTTGCATGCCGCGAAAAAAGAAGCTGGCGCCGGTGCATCCGGCGAGGTCCTTCTCGAGGAGTTCCTGAAGCCTCTCGGCCTCTCGCAATATCGCCTGGCGAACGACATCAGCGTCCCTCCTCGTCGAATCAACGAAATCGTTCACGGCAAGCGCGCGATCACGGCCGACACCGCGCTTCGCCTCGCGAGGTACTTCGGGACCTCCGAGCGATTCTGGCTGAATCTGCAAGCCCGCCACGACCTGGAGATCGAGAAAGACCGCCTGGGCGGCCGGCTCAAGAAGGAAGTCGCCGTCCTCGCCCGCGCGAGCTGATCCCGAGCCACCCGGTCAGCCCCGGGCCATCCCGGGACTGGTGCCAGGCTGTGCCTCCGCCAGTCCCCTCGCGTCTGGCCTGAGGAAGAGCGGCGGGCGGTAGAATCGGCCGAAAAGAGGTTTCTTCGGTGTCTGGATAGAACGGGTCGAAGCACGAGACACGTCCGGATAGCCACGGCGAATACGCTGAACAGCCAGGCAGGTGACTTCATGGCACGGACATCCGAAAGGCCGACCCCGGCCTTCAACAAGCCTTCAAGAACATCGACGACGTTCCGAGGAAAGCGGCAGGGTACACTGACCGAGCTCGACCACGCCGGGCAGACTTCCAAGCTGCTGTTCCCGAAATAGCTCAGACGGGCTGGACCAGAACCGAACCATGAGGCAGCGCAGGATGGGAGTGAGATGGGGTCGGTCTTGAAATCATGCATTATTTCGTTGAAGAGCATGCTTGCCGCTTCCTCGGGGGGATCGCCGGGGCGTGGCAGGCGGGAAGGTCTACCGAGTCGCTACCCCAGGGCCGCCGACGTGACCCGAATCGGTTCGCTAGCCCGGGCCAGGGGCGTTGATTCGTGACACTTTTGTCTTGCAAGGACTTGAAATGATGCGTATGCATCTTGGCTATTCGCATGCGACGCCTGACAATGTGCTGTTGGGTTTCTTTTAAGGCCTGGTCGGCTTCGGAACCTTGCCGTCGCCTTCTTTCCTTCGAGTCGATACCCGATGGAGGCCATTTCCTCAAGGATTCAGGAGATTGAGTCATGAAGTTCGCGCGAGAAGTCCATTTCCAGATCAAGAGCGGCAAAGAGACAGAGTTCAACAACCTCTTCGAGAAGGAAGTCCTTCCGATCCTGCGCAAGCAGAATGGTTTTCAGGAGGAAGTGACGCTCTTCAACCCCAAGGGCGCGGTCGGTATCAGCCTCTGGGATAACCGCCTGCACGCCGAGACCTACGGTACGGCTGCGTATCCGCAGGTTCTGGCGAAGCTCACCCCCGTGATCGTGGGAACGCCTACGGTGGACATCTACGAGACCGCCGCCACGTACCTTCCGGTCTAACCAGCAATGAGCGCCTGAGAGCGCTCGTTTCATCCGAGGCCCCAAGAGGGGCCTCTTTTTTTGCCTTGCACGCGCTGCCGGATGGATCATGTCGGCTGGCGGTCTACGGCGGTAAGTGCCTTCCGATCTGGAGCATTGGGCAGGTTGCAGAGGCGGAACCGGGCGCAGAAGTATGGGGTCGGGAACTGGCACCTGGTTGAGCGCGTTGGGGCGAAAATCACTCGGTAACGGAGACATCGGTACTGGCAAAGGCGGCAAGTCCGCGAGGAACTTGTAGCCTTTTTACCCCGTCGCGCGATGATAAAAGCGGGGAGTCGATGACCGACCCTCTAACGGAAGTGGTGGGCCCGCGGAGTTTGGGAGGGAGAGGCTATCCCCGCGCTCCCCCCAACGGCGCCGGTGTCGGCCCCCCTGGCGGCTCGAACAGGTTGCCCGATCGTGTCGGCGTCTGACTCCAGCTCCTCGAATTAGAGGCGTTTACAGAATCGTCGTCCCCGTCCGATCCTTCGGGATCTGTTCCGCGCGCCGCCTGGACCTCCCCGCTATTTTTCGAACAGGAGTTCAAGGAAGGAACAATCCCATGGCAGAAAAGCAAGACCGAGGCAATTTTCAACTGCGAATTCCTCTGGATGCTTCCGGTATCCACAATTTCAAACCGGAGCGAGCGGTCAAAGTCGCGGCTTATGACTCCCAGGGCCGCGCCTACGAGGACCTGGTGAAGCTGGACGCGAAGGGTAACGGAACGGCGGTGCTTTCGTTCAAAGAGAATCCGGGCAGCCTCAAGGTTGCCGTTGGTCCGGAAAGCGCCACGGCAGAGCAATTGAAGGTGCTGCAGACCATCAGCCTTGACGTTGCACGCCGGCACTGGGCGGGAAAGAACGAGCTGGCGCTGTCTCCCGTTGTCATCTCGGCTTACTACTGGTGGTGGTGGTTCCATTGGTGCCGGACGTTCAGAATCACCGGAGTGGTCCGCTGCGCCGACGGCATGCCCGTACCTGGCGCGAAAGTCTGCGCTTCCGATACCGACGCCTTCTGGTGGCTGTGGAGCAAACAGCAGGTGGGCTGCGCTACCACAGACGAGCACGGCGCTTTTGAAATTGACTTCACCTGGTGCTGTGGCTGGTGGCCATGGTGGTGGTGGCTCCAGCGCACGTGGTCGCTCGAGCCGAGTTTGGCGGAGCGCATTACCCGTCTGCGTTCGCGAAAATCCGCGGCTGCCTCCCATCCCGCCGCCCGGACCGCGGTTCGATCCAAGAGTATTCCAGGCGCTGCTGGGCGGCGGCGGAACACTGCCGCCGACGCAGGTTAGCGCCGTGCCGGCGCTCACGAGCATGTCGCGCAGCGCTCAGTTCGATCCGAGCACGCTGGAAGGGCTGCGCCAGCAACTGGTCACCAGGCTTCCAAAGGACGCTGAACTCGACCGGCTGCGGCTGTGGCCGTGGTGGCCCTGGCAACCATGGTGGGACTGCACGCCGGATATCATCTTCACCGTCACGCAGGATTGCGGAGGCGTTGAGAAGGTCATCGTTGACGAGACCATCTGGGACACGCGTTGGAACATTCCGACCAATTTGAACAACGTCGTCCTGGTCGCCAACGATCAAGCGTGTTGCGTCACCGGCAGCACCTGTCTGGACGGCGGCGATTGCGCCTTCATCAGCAACATCTGCGAGGACAATCTCGACGATATTGGCGGCAATCCTGGCGCAAGTGCCGGCGCATCTCAGATCGGCTACCTGAGTCCGGGGCTGATCGATATGGATGGAGACCGGCCATATTCGGGTACGGTCCCCCTTCGCGGCTGCGTTGGCGATACGGTGGATTACTACGAGTTCCTCGTCTCCACAGCCGGGTACGGCGGGCCGTGGAGTGACTTGCCCGCGGGCGCGGCCGGCGGTTTCACGCGCCGTTATTGGGATAACACCATACACAAATGGGTGGATGTGCCGTTTCCCTTTACGCCGATTTCCGACGGCGGAGCCACTCACAACGTCATCGAGAGCCTTCCGCACTACGAAAACAATAATGGCCCGAAGCTCTGGGACGCGTTCAGCGTGAACTTCCTGATGCTTCTGGCGACCAATAACGTGCTGGCCGATGGCACCTATTACCTGCGGATGCGCGGTTGGCACCGCGCCGGTTATGCCGGTAATCTGGCGGGCCCCGTGAGCCTGCCGGTGTGCGGTTCCGCCGATCCAAACGGAATTGCGATTACCATCGACAACCATCTGGTGACAGTTGGCCCGACGGATCTGAATGGTCATGGCTGTGGCAGTGGAACGGTTCACGTGTGCACCACGGAACCTGATACCGAGGTGCTATCGCTAAAGATCATCCATTCGGGCGGCGGGCAGACGGATGTGGGCGCGTGCGGCAACGTCACCATCAATGACACTGACATGCTGCAGATCGACTTTGCGGCGCACGATCCGGATCCGAACCCGCATCTGCGCAACTACAGTCTGTCGCTGCACTACGATGTGAATCTGGAGACGAACCTGCTCAATTCTGCGCTGCCCGGTTGGGCCCTGACGCCGAGCCCCATTCCGCCAATCTGGGCTCCGGCTGCCGCGCAGGTAGGGCCGGATTACGCACAAGCGCTGCTTCAGGGGGCCGTTTCGCCTTATTGGGCCGGCGGCGCGATGCGCTTGACCGTAAACGCAAAGGCGGTGTTCCCCTACACGTGCTGCTACCAGCTGGCGCTGTATGTCTTTAAGCGAACCATTGGCGGCGGTGGGACCAGTTGCGATCACAGCGCCTGGAACCAGTGGAACCGTACGGAGTACAGTTTTACGATTACCGTCTGAACCGGTTACTGAGAGGGAACCGGCGGGGCGACGGGGAAAGCCGTGGCCTCGCCGGGTATTTAAATGAAGTTCTATTGGCTGATACTGGGCGTCCTCGCTGTCTGGCGCATAACGCACTTGCTGAACGCTGAAGACGGCCCGCGGGAGATCTTCGTACGCTTGCGGCGCGGCGTAGGAGAAGGCTTTGTCGGCTCGCTGCTGGATTGCTTTTTCTGTTTGAGTCTGTGGGTCGGCGCGCCCATTGCGGCGTGGCTGGCGGAGAGTTGGAAAGAGGGTGTGCTGTTATGGCTGGCGGTTTCGGGTGGCGCTAGCGTAATTCACAAAGTGACGGAGGATCGACAAGAGAGCGCTGATACCTTCGACAATCGACCCGCGATTTACTACCACGGCGAACAAGATCAGGAAGACATGGAGCGAGACGATGTGTTGCGGAAATAGGCGAGCTGAATCTCAGACGCCGCGTGCGTCTGCCGGCCAGGCAGGCACGGCCGTGAGCAGCCCAAGCATCCGGGCAGCGCTATCTGTTGGAAAGGTGATTTTTGAGTACGTCGGCCACGCTCCTCTGAATGTGATCGCGCCTGTTTCGGGACGGCGCTACCATTTTGAGGGGCGGGGCGCGCGCATGACGGTGGATTCACGCGATCGCCGGGCACTTGCGGAAGTGCCCGGGCTTCGATTGGTGTCGTAAAGCCTTTCGGACGGCCTTTCGCGAGCGGTCTCAGGTGGTTAGTACGAGGGGCCGTGCTCCGTTTCGGCGTCGATGGCCCGCCAGACAGAGTTACCGGCCGATGCCGTCCGTTTGCGATTTCGGGGGTCCCGCGGCAAACGCCTCTGGGCCGGTGCGAATCGCCCTCACCGGAGAGGGGAGAACCGACCCGAAAGGTCGATCGGAACCGGAATGTCTCCGCCCGGCAGGCGAACGACCAGGGCGCCGCGCAGCCGTCCCTCGACGTCGTCGCCCGAGCGGAGCGCGGAACCGGCGGCGGCCAGGAGCTGGCCGTGGTCGAGGTCGATGTCAAGCTTCAACGTTGTCTCCTGCCCGGGCCGAAGGATCGTCTCGCCGGTGGTGCCCGACCCGACCTCACGCTCGTTGGCGAACAGACGGCAGGTCGCGCTCGCGAGCTTCAACGGGAATGCGAGCGGGTTCCGGACCGAGACCTCCGCCCGGGCTGCGCTTTCGAAGAGCGAGAACTCCGTCAGCTGGATCGAGGTGAGCTTGACGAAGCCTGACGCCGCCTCCTCCCGCTTCTCGACCTCGGCCTGGTTCCAGCGTTCAACGACACCGAACCGGAGAATGCGCCAGCCGCCGCCCCGGGCTCCGCACGCGACAGGATCACCGTGAAGGCGTCAATCTCCGGGACCACGCGGATGTCCGCCGGGGTCGTCGCGAAAGCCAGGAGAGCCTGAGCGAGAGGCCAGTTCACCATGGTGAGTGAGCGACGCGCTGTGCCGGCGATTCTGAACTGAAGAAGGAAGAGGCCTGGCTACTTCTTCGTCGGACCAGCCTTCTTGCAGGTCTCGTCGACGATGAGACCCCACTGACCCTTCATCTTCAGCTCGAACTTGTGAGTGAACTCCGTGTCGCTCTTCTTGACGTAGGTGTCGCGTGCGGTGGTTTTCTCGCCCACCACCATGTCACCGGTCCAGACCATCGTGTCGCCCTGCCACCCGGGCGACAGCTCGTTGGCCCAGCTCCCGAAGTTGTCCACCCACACCATCACAAACTGCTTCGCCGCCGCGTCATAGCCGAGGTGGGCCATGCCTCTCACCGGCTGGGTGTTCGACGCCGTCTTCTTCTCGGTGAGCATGCCGGAATACCAGAAGCCGTCCAGGTCCGAATTGAGCACCAGGGAGCTCTCCGTCTTATGGGCGGGACCAAAGGGACTGGCGGGCGCGTCACCCGAGCACGCCCAGGACCCCGCGTAATACTTGATCTGCGACATCTCCGCCGCAGGCTTGGGAGCCTGCTGCGCGAGGACCGAGGCCCCAACGAGCAGGAGCACAGCGGCAAACGCAAAGGTGGTCTTCATCATGTTCTCTCCTTGCTATCAAAGTGACCGAATGAACCATTATGACACGCGGGAATGCGCTCACTCGCTGTGCCGGATCTGCATCACGTCGCCGTCCTTGACGATGTAGTCCTTGCCCTCGGATCCGGGCGATAGAATCCGTGGCCAGAAATTCATGGCACTTTCACCGGGCACTCGGCTGGGGCCTTACGAGATCCTTGCGCCGCTGGGGGCGGGAGGGATGGGGGAGGTGTATCGGGCGAGGGACCCGAAGCTCGGGCGGGACGTGGCGATCAAGGTCCTTCCGGAGGCGGTGGCGGGAGACGCCGAGCGGCTGGCCCGGTTCGAGCGGGAGGCCCGCTCGCTCGCATCGCTCAACCACCCCAACATCGTCACGATCTTCTCGATCGAGGAGTCGGGCGGCATGCGGTTCCTCGCCATGGAGCTGGTGGAGGGGGAGAGCCTGGACACCCTCCTCGCTTCGGGCGGTCTTCCGCTCTCGCGGTTCTTCGACATCGCCGTGCCGCTCTCCGAAGCGCTGTCGGCGGCGCACGAGCGCGGCATCGTGCACCGGGACTTGAAGCCCGGCAACGTCATGGTCACCCGCGAGGGGCGCGTGAAGGTGCTCGATTTCGGCCTCGCGAAGCGCGAGCCCGCGGAGTCCGACCCCGACCTCAGCAACACGCCGACGGAGAGCCGCGCGGAGCTGACGAGTGAGGGTCAGGTCTTTGGCACCGTCGCCTACATGTCCCCCGAGCAGGCGCGGGGCGGCAAGGTGGACGCGAGGTCGGATGTCTTCTCGCTGGGCGTGCTGCTCTACCAGATGTTGACCGGCCAGCGCCCGCACCAGGGCGCAAGCGCCGTGGACATCATCTCCTCCATCCTGCGCGACAAGGCCCCCTCGGTCACGGACCTGCGCGCGGACGTTCCTCCCCACCTGGCGAGGGTCCTTCGCCGTTGCCTGGAGAAGGACCCGCGCGACCGCTACCAGACCTCCCGCGACGTGTTCAACGAGTTGAGGGAGCTTCGGGCGGAGACATCCCCGGCCTCCCCGGCTCCTCCGCCGCGGCCCTGCCCGCCGCTCCCGCCGCGCGCGCGGCCTGGAAGCGGCCGGCATCGGTGGCCGCCGCCGCGATTCTCCTCGCGGCGGCGCTGTATCTGGCCATCCGTTCCGGGTTCCTGCGCTCCTCATCTCGCGCGCCGGGGACCGGGATCGAGCCGAACGTCATCCGGTCGATTGCCGTGCTTCCGCTCGACAATTACTCGGGCGACCCCAACCAGGAGTTTTTCGCCGAAGGGATGACCGATGAGTTGACGGCGGATCTCGCGACGATCAGTCAGCTTCGAGTGATCTCGCGCGGCTCGGCGATGCAATTCAAAGGCAAGCAGCGGCCGCCCACTCCGGAAATCGGCAGGAAGTTGAACGTCGATGCGATCGTGGAAGGCTCGGTCCTGCGAGCCGGCGACAAGGTTCGGATCACCGCGCAGTTGATCGACGCGCGGTCGGACCGGCATCTGTGGGCGAAGAGCTTCGAGCGCAGCTCGCGCGACGTGCTCGCGCTGCAGGATGAGCTGGCGTCGGCGATCGCGCGCGAGATCCATGTTCAGTTGACTCCGGCCGAGCAGTCGCGGCTGAAGCGCGCGCCGAGCGTGAATCCCGAGGCGTACGACGCGTACCTCAAGGGCCGGTATCACTTCAACCGCCCGAGCGACGAGAACCTGAAGAAAGCGATCACGTTATTCGAAGAGGCGATCGCGCTCGATCCGAACTTCGCCCCCGCCCACTCGGGGTTGTCGGACGCCTACCTCTGGGCCGGCTACAACGAGGGGTTCCTGACCGCCTCGGAGGCGCGTCCCAGGGCGAAGGCCGCCGCCGAAAAGGCCATCCAGTTGGACGACGAGTCGGCCGAGGGCCACGCCTCGCTCGCCACGTTCAAGGTGTTCTACGAATACGACTGGGCCGGCTCCGAGCGCGAGTATCGCCGGGCGTTCGCGCTCAACCCGAACTACGCGTTCGCCCACGACCAGTTTGGCCTGGGGCTCGCGTTCCAGGGACGGTTCGAGGAGGCGATTGCCGAGGGCCGGCGGGCTGCGGAGCTGGACCCGCTGTCCCCGCAAGTCCCTCTCGACAACTCGATTGCGCTTGCCTGGCAGGGCCAGTATCCAGCGGCGAAAGAGCAGACGAGGCGGGCCGCGGAGCTCGATCCGACCTACTTCTTTCCCCCCTGGGAAAATGGGTGGATCGACATCCAGGCCGGGAAGGTCAAGGACGCCATCCCGCAGTTCCAGAAGGCCAAGGCGATGGAATCGCCGGCCTTCGTATCCGCCTGGCTCGCGTACGCCTACGGAGCCTCCGGCGACCGCGCCCGCGCGCTGGCGGAGCTCGAGGAGCTGAAGAAGCTGTCGCTGCGCGGCTCCGTCACGGCGTTCAACATGGCGCTCGTGTCCCTCGGCTCCGGCGATCACGCCCGCGCGGTCGACTACCTGGAGAAGGCCTACGCTGCGGACACACAGTGGCTGGGGTGGCTCAAGAACGACCGGACCTTCGATCCCCTCCGCTCGGAGCCGCGGTTCGTCGCGCTGATGAGGAAGCTGGAGACTCGACAAGTAAAGCGTCATCGCCGGCGCGAGCGCACGCTCACCGTGAAAGGAGTTGGGGTCGGCCCTGTCCCGCACCAGCTCCTCCGGTCGGGCGCTTCGCCCGGTCCGACCAAGAGGCCGTATCTGTCTGAGAAATAGCGGTTTTCCGAGGAACTTCGTTGAATACGAGGAAGAATCAAAAAACATCTTGCATCTGATCTAGTGTTATAGTTAGCTATAACACATCTATGGAAGCCTCTATTTTTGAGTCGGATAGGGCAGAGAGGTCACGACGCAGCCGGGTGGCGCGCGGGGTTCGAGCCGCGCCTTTGGCTGCGCCTTCCCGGTGAGTGCCGGGTTCAACGCATGACGGAACGCGAGTGGAACGACAGTCAGCCGATCTACCGCCAGCTTCGCGACCGCGTCGTCGTGATGATCCTCGACGGGGTCCTCAAGGAAGGCGATCCGCTGCCGTCCGTGCGCAACGTCGCGGCCGAATATCGGGTCAATCCGCTCACTGTTCTCAAGGGCTATCAACAGCTCGTGGACGAGCGGCTCGTCGAGAGCGAAGCGCGGCCGCGGCATGTTCGTCAATGCCGGCGCGCGCGACCTGCTGCTGCAGGGCGAACGCCAGAAGTTTCTCGCGGAGGAGTGGCCCAGGGTCTCCGCGACGATTCAGCGGCTCGGCCTGACGCCGAAAGAGCTGCTGGACGCAGCCGCGACCGGCCCGCCGCGTCGAAGGCTGAAGAGAAAGAGAAGGAGCGCTGAAGCCATGGCATGCATCGAAGCACGCGGCCTTCGCAAGACGTTCGGAAAGACCGTCGCCTTAGACGGCGTCGATCTGCGCGTCGAAGAAGGCCGGATTCTCGGGAATCGTCGGCCCGAACGGCGCCGGCAAGAGCACGGCGCTCCACGCGAGCGCTCGGCCTGATCCCCTATTGAAGGAGAGCTGCAAGGTGCTCGGGCGCGACCCCTGGAGGGAACGCGATCTGATCATGCGCGACGTCGCCTTCATCGCCGACGTGGCTATCCTGCCGCGCTGGATCCGGGTTTCCCAGGCGCTCGAGTACGTCGCCGGGCGTGCACCCGAGGTTCGATCGCGGCAAGGCGGAAGGATTTCTCTCGAAGACCGGAATCGAACGCTCCAAGAGGGTCCGGGAATTGTCGAAGGGGATGGTGACCCAGCTCCACCTCGCCCTCGTCATGGCCGTGGACGCGAAGCTGCTCATACTGGATGAGCCGACGCTCGGCCTCGACATCCTGTTTCGGAAGAAGTTCTACGACTCGCTGATCGCCGACTACTTCGACCGCAGCCGCACGATCGTCGTGACGACCCATCAGATCGACGAGATCCAGGACGTCTTGACCGACTTCGTGTTCCTGAACCGCGGCCGCATCGTCCTCGAGTCCAGTATGGAGGCGTTCGAGTCGCGCTACCTCGAAGTGATGGTGAACCCCGAGAATGCTCGGCGCGGCGCGGGCGCTCCAGCCGATCCACGAGCGGCAGCTCTTCGGCCGCAGCATCCTGCTGTTCGACCGAGCCGACCGCCAGCAGCTCGCCGCTCTGGGCGACGTGCGCACGCCGAGCATCGCCGATCTGTTCGTCGCCGTGATGAGCCGGGAGGCGGCGAATCCAAGGAGCAGCCGCATGAGTACGCCGTCGACGACACCTCCCTCGCCCGTGCGAATGGCGGCGACCGACGCGGGCCTGTCCTGGTCGATCCGGCGGGAGCTGTGGGAGAACCGTTCGCTGACCGTCGGGCCGCTGGCCGTGGCCGCGTTCGTCCTGTTCGTCCTGTTGATCACATCGCGGTCGCTCTGCCGCGCCGGATGCGGACCCTCTCGACGCTCGATCCGGCGGCGCAGCACGCGATGATCGTCCGGCCCTTCTGCACGTCGCCGGGCCCGATCATGATGGTCACGATCCTCGTCGGCATCTTCTACTGCGCTCGACGCCCTCTACGGCGAGCGCCGCGATCGCAGCATCCTGTTCTGGAAGTCGCTGCCGGTTTCGGATCTCGAGACCGTGCTCTCGAAGGCGGCCATCCCGCTCGTCGTCCTGCCGCTGATCGGCTTCGTTCTGAGCGTCGCGACGCAGATCGTTCTCCTGCTGTGGAGCACCGTCATCCTGTCGGCGAGCGGCCTCGACCCGGGCGTGGTGTGGGCCGAGTTCCGGTTCATACAAACGCCGCTCGTGATGCTTTACGGCGTCGCGGCGTTCGCGCTCTGGCATGCGCCGCTCTACGCCTGGCTGCTGCTGGTTTCGGGCTGGGCGCGGCGCATGCCGGTCCTCTGGGCCGCGCTGCCCTTCGTCGCTGTCGGCCTGGTCGAGAGGGTGGCCTTCAACACCTCGTATTTCGGATATTGGATGAGAGACCGGATCATGGGCGCCCTGCCGGCGGCCTTCGACGTCCCGCCGATGAAAGCGAGGCTCCATGCCGCTCATCGATCGCCTCGAGCAACTCGACCCGGTGAAGTTCATCGGCACGCCGGGCCTGTGGATCGGGCTGATCGTCGCGATGGCCTTTCTCGCCGCGGCGGTGCGGCTGCGCCGGTTTCGCGAGCCGCTGTGATTCTCATGCAGGCCGGGTCGAACCGCTTCGGCCGCCGGAGATCCGCCCTCACGAGGGCCGTGATCGCGACCTGAGCGCCCCGTCCCGATCGCGGCTGGAATCGAAGAATTCAGTCTTAAAGGAGAAGTGTATGCAATCCATTCCCAACGCCACGAAACTCGGACGAGCCATTCTGTTCCGCGTCTTCCTGACCTTCCTGCTGTCGCTGGCCGCCGCCGTCTGGGCCCAGGAGAATCCTCCGGCGCCGCCGCCGCGCAACCGATTAATCCGATCACCGCCAACAGCAAGTTCATGTACCGGGGGATGAAGTTCGTGCTGCTCCGCTCGGCCGAGAAAGTGCCCGAGGAGTCTTACGCGTTCAAGCCGGCGGACGGGGTTCGCGGCTTCGGCCAGATTCTCGGACACGTCGCCGACTCTCAGTACACGTTTTGCTCCGAGGTCCTCGGCGAGAAAAACCCTGCGCCGGGAATCGAGAAGAGCAAGACTTCGAAAGCCGATCTGACCGCCGGCGCTCAAGGACGCCTTCGCCTACTGCGATAAGGCCTACGACGGCGTGACCGACGCGTCCGCCGGGGAAATGGTGAAGCACTTCGGAACCGACATGCCGAAGCTCGGCGTGCTGACAGCCAACCTCCTCCACACCGTGGAGCACTACGGCAACCTCGTCACCTACATGCGGATGAAGAACATCGTTCCTCCGACCAGCGAGCCGGAGTTCATGAAACAGATGATGAAGAAGTAGCGCGTCTCCGGGCCGGCCTTGGGGCCGGCCCGGTTCTTCCCCCCGACTCTGGACGAACGGAGAGAGCACATGAACGCAACCCGAAAGCAGGCGCGACTCGCGGGACTTCTCTATCTCCTGGCCGGAATCCCCGCCCCCTTCGGGCTCATCTTCGTCCCCCGCTCGCTGATGTCACGGGGCGCAGCACGGATAATGCAGCTGATTCGCATCGGGGTTTAGAATGTTCCCGGTGAACCGAAGCGTTTTTCCTGGCTCGTAAGGACCCGAACCAGGCCATCGTCCTATTGGACTTTGGTCGCATGCCGGGCCACGAGCCGTGAACCCGAAAAGGCTTCCCTTGCGTGTGGCCGATGTTGTAGAGTCACGCCGCGTCTCAGTGGCCTAAACTTAAGACAGGAGAAACACTCGATGAAGAAGATCTCTGCGATCCTCGTGCTCGCCTCGGGGTTCCTTATCGCGGCGAAGCCAGCCACGGCGGCGGATTACCTTTTCCTCAAACTCCCCGGAATTACGGGTCCATCGACCATACCGCCCCATGGCGGCGAAATTGAAGTCTTTAGTTTTTCCGCAGGGGCTTCGGCCAAGAAGGGTGTCGGCAGTACTTGCTCGGACCTCAGTGTCATGAAAAGTACTGATCAAACCAGCCCGCTCCTGTTTGTAGCTACGGTCATGGGCGTCGATTTCGCGCAGGCAACTCTCACTTATGCCCAGGGCCCTTCCGGGGGGCCAGTGGTGGATAAGTACTCAATAGTGTTGAATAACGCCTCTATTACCTCGGTCCAGGACTCAGGCACAGCCGGTGGTGCCGGGCTTCCTACGGAATCGGTGAGCCTGAAAGGGACCTCGTGGGTGGTCACTTTTTATCCCGCGGCCGGTCCACCAGTAACGTCCAACCTGGTCTGCAAGTAATTCCGACGAACCGCTCTTCACGATGACGGGAGCCGTGGCGGCGACCGACCCCTCTGAGGGGGTCGGTCGTCTTCCGGCGGCCTGGAAGCCAGCACTCGCCTTTTGGCTTCGAGACGGTGGAGCCGTGCGCGTCCCAAACCGGGGACGACCGCGTGTCCTGGGCGCGAGGCGTGGGTATGATTCCGGCCGGCGGCAGGAGGACAACGGCATGAGCAGTGTTCTGAGAGTGCTGACGGCGGGAGTGCTGGTCCTGGCGGGAGCGGCCGGGGCCGCCGCACAGAGCGGCGACGATCCGTTCCAGTGGCTGGAGGACGTGCAGGGCGAGAAGGCCCTGGACTGGGCCCGGCAGCACAACGCGAAGACGACCGCGGTGCTGGAGGCCCGTCCGGAGTACAAGCCGATCTTCACGCGCACGCTCGAGATCCTGGACTCGAAGGAGAAGATCCCGTCGCCCGAGCTCCTCGGCGAGACCGTCTACAACTTCTGGAAAGACGACGCGCACGAGCGGGGCATCTGGCGGCGCACCTCTCTCGCTTCTTACCGCACGGCCGCGCCGCAGTGGGAGACGGTGCTCGACGTGGACGCGCTCGCGAAGGCGGAGGGCAAGGCCTGGGTGTTCCACGGCGCGAACTGTCTCCCTCCGGCTCACGCGCGGTGCATGGTCAGCCTTTCGCCCGGAGGCTCCGACGCCTCCGTGCAGCGCGAGTTCGACACGGGGACGAAGGAATTCGTTTCCGGCGGGTTCTCTCTGCCGGAGGCGAAATCGAGAGTCGCGTGGCGCGACGAGGACACCCTCTGGGTCGGAACCGATTTCGGGGCGGGGTCGCTCACGGCCTCCGGGTATCCCCGGATCGTGAAGCTCTGGAAGCGCGGAACTCCCCTCTCATCGGCCAGGACGGTTTTCGAGGGGAAGAGCGAGGACGTCGCCTCGAGCGGTAACAGCGAGATCCTGAGCGACGGGCGGTACGACCTCGTCACGCGAACCCCGGCGTTCTTCCGCCACGAGTCGTTCCTCTTCTCGGCGACCGCCTCGTGAAGCTCGACCTGCCCGAGGACTCGCGGCTGCGGACGTTCTTCCGCGACCGGCTCCTCTTTGCTGCGGAGCGACTGGACCGCCGCAGGCAAGACGTATCGCGCCGGCTCCCTGCTCGCGGTAGGGGTCGACGACATCCTCCGCGGCGACCGCCGCTTCGAGGTGCTCTTCGAGCCTAGCGAGCGGTTTCGCTGGCCAGCGTCGAGCGCACGCGCGACCGGGTCCTCCTCCAGACCCTGGACAACGTGCGCAGCCGCATCACGCGCTCTCCCTCGAAGGGGGCGCGTGGAAGCGGGCCGAGGTGCCGACGCCGGGCCTCGGGACCGCGTCGTTCGAGGCCGCGAGCGACTCGGACGGAATCGTTCTTCTTCACCTACCAGGACTTCTCGACCCCCTCCTCGCTCTGGCTCGCTGAGAGCGGCGGGGAGCCCGCGAAGGTCAAGACGATGCCGGCGTTCTTCGACGCGAAGGGGCTGAAGACCGAGCAGTTCGAGGCGACGTCCCGGGACGGCACGAAGATCCCGTACTTCGTCGTGACGCCCAGGGGATTAAGGCCGACGGGGCGGCGCCGACCCTTCTCTACGGCTACGGCGGATTCGAGATATCCGAGGTATCCGCGCTACAGCGGCGCCCTCGGGGCGGCCTGGCTCGCGCGCGGGGGCGTGTACGTCGTGGCGAACATCCGCGGCGGGGGAGAGTTCGGCCCCTCGTGGCACAAGGGGGCCGTGAAGGAGCAGCACATCCACAACTTCGAGGACTTCTCCGCGGTCGCCCGGGACCTGATCGCGCGGAAGATCACCTCCGCCCCGCCACCTCGGGATCATGGGCGGCTCCCAGGGCGGCCTCCTCGTCGGCGGGACCTTCACGCTCTACCCGGAGTTCTTCCACGCCGTGGTCGCTCAGGTGCCGCTCGCCGACATGCGCCGGTTCAACCACCTCCTGGCCGGCGCGAGCTGGATGGCCGAGTACGGCGACCCCGACAAA
>CAWALG010000007.1:0-13888 GCA_963782815.1 uncultured Acidobacteriota bacterium
GCGCAGTAGATCGGAGCGCGGCTGTGGGGATCATGACGAGAACATATCGATCCACGGCCGGCGCGGTCCGGGGGTTGGCTGCTTTTCTCGCGCCGGGGCAGGCTCTCGCGGCGCCTCCGGCCGCGCGGCGGGTTCCCTTCGAGGAGAAATTTCACGGAGTCACGCTGACGGATCCGTACCACTGGCTGGAGGACTTCGACAGCGCGGAGGCGAGCGCCTTCATCGAAGGCGCAGGATCGGTACGCGCGGGAGCGCCTCGCGCGCCTCTCCGGCCAGGAGTACCTGCGCCGGCGTCTCACGGAGCTGACCCGCACCGACAGCCTGAGCGTTCCCCGGGTCGAAGGCGGCCGCTACTTCTACACGCGGACTCGGGCGGACGCGGACCTGCCGGTCCTCTGTTTTCGAAAAGGGCTTCGACGGCCCCGAAGAGGTCCTGCTGGATCTCGCGTCGCTCTCCGCCGACCGCACGGCGAACGCCTGGATCCTGGAAGACGTCTCCCGCGACGGGAAGCTCGCGGCCTACGCGGTGCGGCGATCGGGGCAGGACGAAGTGGAGATCCGCGTCCTGGACGTGGACTCGCGGCACGATTCCCCCACCGCTTGCCGAAAAGCGCTTTACGAGAGAGCATCTCGTTTCTGCCGGACCGCTCCGGCTTCTACTACGTGCGGCGCTCGAGGAGCGAAGGGCCGCGAGTCCTGTTTCACCGCCTGGGCTCGGCTCCCGAATCCGACGCCGGAGGTCTTCGGAAAGGGCTTGAAGCCGAAGCGTCTTCCTCGGGACGGAGGTGACCGGCGACGCGCGCTGGCTGATCGTCGAACAGCAGGAAGGGTGGGCGAAGTCGGAGACGGTTCGTGGCACCTCTCAAAAAAAGGAGGCGCCGCGTTCGCTGACCTCCGGCATTGCGGAGCAATTCCGGGAGGAGGCGGCGGGCAAGACCGCGCTCGTCCTGCGGACGACGTGGAAGGCGCCGCGGGGCCGGGCCTCCTCGTGAACCTGGAGAGCCCGTCGCAGGAAACGTGGCGCGAGGTCGTCCCCGAGTCGGAGGACAGCATCAATGGCGTCGGTGATCGGAGGACGGCTGTTCGTTCTCCTCCCTCCACGATGTGCAGCTGAAGATCGCCGTCTACTCGCTCGAGGGCAAGGCCCTCGGCGAGGTGCCGCTGCCGGGTCCCGTGTCGGGGGGGATTCCGGCGACTGGGACCGGGAAGAGGGGTTCCTGTCGTACCAGTCCTTCACGGCGCCAAGGAGATCTGGAGCTACCGCGCGCTGAGCGGGGAGAAGAGGCTCTGGTTCGCGCGGAAGGTGCCGGTCGAGAAGGACGCGTTCGTAGTCCGTCAGGAGTGGTACCTGTCAAAGGACGGGACGCGCGTCCCGATGTTCCTCGTCCACAAGAAGGGGTGGCGATCGACGGCGATCGTCCGGTCTTGCTGACCGGCTACGGCGGCTTCAACGTCAGCCTGACGCCGGGCTTCTCCGCGCTGCGATCGTCTGGGCCGAGCTCGGCGGAGTGTGGGCCGCCCCAGCCTGCGGGGAGGTCGGAGTTCGGAGAGACGTGGCACCGCGCGGGCATGCTCGAGAAGAAGCAGAACGTCTTCGACGATTCATCGCGGCCGCCGAATGGCTCGTCAAGCACCGGGTGACCAACCCCTCCCGGCTCGCCATCTCCGGGGCGAGCAACGGCGGCTTGCTGGTGGGCGCGGCCCTCACGCAGCGTCCCGACCTTTTCAGGGCGGTGTACTGCGGGTATCCGGACCTCGACATGGTCCGCTACTACCGTTACACGAAGAACAACAACGCGCCCGCCCTCCTCGAATACGGCGACGCCTCGATCGCTTCCCAGTTCCCGTTCCTCCGCTCGTGGTCCCCCTACGAGCGGGTGACCGAGGGGACGAAGTACCCGGCGGTCCTGCTCGCGACGGGAGAAGGCGACACGCGTGTGCCGCCGCAGCAGGCGGTGAAGATGGCGGCGAAGCTCCAGTGGGCAACGCGTCCGGATTGCCGGTTCTCCTGCGGTTCGACCGCAAGTCCGGCCACGCCGGAGGGCGGCCTCAGTCGAAGTTGATCGAGGACCTAGCCGCCGAGCAGGCGTTCCTGCTCGAAGAGCTGCGAGTGGCGCTGCCGCCGGCCGCCGCCCCGCAGCGTCCCTGATCCGGCTCTACGCGCCCCTCGCGAGGCGTTGGATCGCGGCGTCCACGGATTCGCTCATGCGCGAGGGGGCGCCGCGCGGGAGCTTCGAGCGAAGCAGGCGAAAGCGCTGCAGGGCTTCGGCGGGATGGCCCGAGGCCTCTTCCAGGATCGCCAGCCAGTATTCGCGCTGGAGCTTCTTGTCATCCCCGAGGCTGGCGTCGGCGAACAGCCACTGGACGGTTGCGAGGTGTTCCGCCGGAGGCACGACGGCCAGAAAGTCGGGCTTCGGCCGCGGGGCGGCGATCCGATCGTAATAGACGGAGAAGAGGTTGCTCCGGGCCCGTTCGTTCAGCTTCTCTGAGCCCTTCCGCATCTCGTTGGCGACCCGGACAGCCTCGTTCTCGAGTTCCTCCTCATGGTAGTTAAAGAGGGCCGAAAGCTGTAAGCGGCGCACGAATTCGCGGACACGTCCCGTCGCGAGGGCCGTCGCGAAGAGTACCGCCTAGCGTCGTCCAGTTTCCTCCCCTTCCACAGGGTCAGGTGGCCCAACATTGCGTTTGCGTAGACATTGTTGGGATCTTCCTCGAGCGCTTTGCGGTAGGAGTCTTCCGGTCGCCTCCCCCCCCCTTGTTTCAGGCCTCCGGACACCGTCCCTGGAGCGGAGAAAGTCGGCCCAACCCAGGTGAGCGAACGCGTCGGCCTTCCGGGAGCGGTCCTCCGAGGCCGCCGCTCGGGACACAGCCGGCGCGACTCTCTCGACGAGGTCCGAGAATTTCTGATTCTCGCCGATGGGCCGATCGGCGTCGAGCCATGCCATCGCGAGGTCTTCCTGCTCCCGGCGCGCCTGGCTGTTCGAGTTGTCGATCTGGATCGCTTTGTCGAGGCTCGTCCACGCACCCGCGAAGTCTCCGGAGGACCTCTGAACCGATTCCGTGGAGAGGAGCTCGGCGACCTGCCGCCGCCGTTGCCGGCTGGCCCCGCCGAGCGTGACGAGCTGGTGGACGCCGATGACGAGCGAGATGACCGCAGTGATTCCGGCGATCCACTTGAAGATCCTGGCGCGGACGCCGGTCTCGCCCGCAGCCGGAGGGGACGCGCCGCGGCGCTTTCTGGTTCCCGCCATCTTCGTCGAGGATACCTCCCGCCGGGGAAAGATATGATTCCGTGAGGACTTCGATCAGGGTGGCGCGATCGGGGGGGCGGATGAAGGCCTTCATCGGTCGGTCGGGGGACTCCAGCTCACTCCCCGGGAAGAACTCCGATGTTTGACACGGGCTCGCTCCGCAAGCTGAAGGCGCCGGCGATCGTAGCGCTGGCGCTGCTCCTCGTGGTCGCGGGCTACTACCTTCTGCTCGCGATCAAGCGAACCACTTATCTGACCACAAGCAACATTCGGCTCCTGACGACCATCGGCCATCAGTTCGATGACTGGGTACGACGCCAGGAGGAGATCTTCCGGATCGTGATCCGGACAACGATCCCGCGACATGACAAGGGAGTGGAAGTCGTCCCCAACTGGAGGTTCGTGGAACAGCCGCGTCCCGGAGCGAGGCCGCTCCCCTGGAACTCGAACCTTCCACCCTGTTCGTGGACTCCACCGGCAAAATGTCTTTGGAGCTGAAGTCCGATTGGGGAAGCGAATCGACAGCGAACCGTTCCCTTCGACGCCCCCATTCTGGAGGCGCTCGGAAAAGCCGATTTCGATCTGGTTTTTCTGGCTTCGCCCGACGGCAGAATCCTGAAGCAGGCCGGCCGGGCGGATCTTTATCTGGCAGACCTCGGCCCCCTGATCGCTTCGCGCGACTCCTCGACGAAAACCTCCGAGGGCGGGCCAGATCACGGACGTGAAAGACCTCGCCGGGACCAATTACAGACTCTTCATGCAGCCGTGCTGCGGCCGGGTCCGCGTTCGACTGGCGGACGCCGGCCAGGAGATGACCAAACGGCTGCGGGCGCGGACAGCAAGCCCGCCGCGACGCGGGAAACAAGCCCGGACAAAGCCGGAGAGAGCGGCGGCAGCGGGGGAGCGAAGTACGCCTCCGGGACGACCGGTGCCGGATTGTTCGTGTGCGGTCTCGTCCCCGCCGCCACACTGGCCGGGCGGCGGTTCGCGGTCTCCCTTTCCACCATGCTCATCATCGCCGGTGTTCTGTTGATGACCTTCGTCAGCTGGCCGTTTCTGAAACTGGCCCTGATCGGCAACCGCCAGCGGGTCCGCTTGCTCGACGTGGTGCTCCTGGGAATGTCCAGCCTGCTCGTCCTTTCTATCGGCACCCTCTATCTGCTCGATTCCTACGCGTACACGAGGCTCGGGACGCACATTGATGAAGGGCTCCAGGCTCTCTCCCATGCGATCCGGTCCAACATGAGAAAGGAAATCGCCGCAGCCTACAGCCAGCTTCGCGCCCTGCAATCGGCGGCGCGCGCGGAGAAGCCGTCCGATCCCGAAGTCCTGGCCGAGGTTCTCCAGAAAGCCAAACGCGGACTTCCCCTTCTACCCCTTCTTCGACACGTTCTCGCTGGTCGATTCGGACGGCTTCCAGAAGAGGAAATGGAGCGTTCGCTGCAGCCCGTTCCTTCGGCCGATTTCGGTGAAGGACCGCGAATACTTCCTCAGGATCAAGGAGAACCAGACCTGGACGCTGCCGAGCGAAGACGGCCTCCCCGAGATCAAGCAGTTCGCACTGCAGTCGACGCGGTCCATCACAAGAATGAACACTCAGGCCGTACTGGCCATACAGAACAATTCCCCCGGGGAGCAACTTTCGGTCGCCGCGCTCGCCTTTCCGATGATTTCCCTCATCAATCCGGTTCTGCCTCCGGGGTTCGAATTTGCGGTGATCGAAGACAAAGACGACGGACAGGTCATGTTCCACTCCGATGAAAACCGAAACCTGATCGAGCAGTTCTTTCTGGAAACCGACAGGGACCGGCGCCTGAGGTCGGTCGTCGCCGCCCGCCGCGCGGAACTGATGAACCTGCGCTACTGGGGCGAGGACTATCGCGCGTTCGCCGCGCCTCTCACGGGCCTGCCCTGGACTCTGGTGACATTCTACGATAAGGAGTTGGTTCGGAGCGTGAACGTCGATTGGATGTTCACGACTTTTCTCTTCCTGATTCCCTACATGCTGGCGTGCGCCGGTGTCTTTTTCCTGATCCTGGTCCTTCCCCACAGGCGTCCGACCTGGCTCTGGCCGCATCCCAGGGGCATGAAGGCATACCTCCAGCTGGCCGCCTTTTACATCGCCGTCATCCTCGTATCCGGCGCGGCGATCTATGTCTCCGGACGGGAGGTGGGAGGGAAAAGGGTGCCCGACTCTTTGCTTCTCTCCTCGCCTTCGCCCTTCCGGTGATGGTATGGACGGTGACCTACTGGCGCCTGAGAGCGGCGCGGCAAGCCGCTCCGATCGCCGGCGACGAGGACGCCGATCCGACGCGGGATGCCGGAAAACGACCCTGGGCGGAGCCCAATGAGCTGCTTTCCCTGTCCTACATGGGCGCGGCGGCTCTCCTTCTCGTGATCACGGCGGCCCTGCCCACCGCGGCGTTCTTCAAGCTGGCCCACTCCATCCAGGTCGTGCCGTTCATCAAGAGCAACCAGGTCAAGCTCGCGGCGGAGCTCGGGGAACGCCGGCAGCGCGCGGAGAAGGAGACGGCCTCCCTGTCGGAGAAGGAGAAAGCGTCATCCTCGCGCGCAGGACCGCGATCCTCGACGACACCCAACTCGAATTCGACGAGGGGTCGGGGCGCAGCGGCAAGATTCCGGCGGTGGACATCTACTACAAGCCCTTCAACACCGAGATCCGAAGCGTCCTCCCCGACGAAGCTGCCAGGAGCAGGAGGAAATTCGACTCAGCGCATCTGGCCGATCCGCTGACGGGACTCCTGGAGCCATACCTGCCCTACTACTCGGATCTGTCGGTCGACAGGCGCGAGCTGCTGCACGACAATTCAGACGACCAGAGCCGTTTCTGGGAACGCATGCCGCAGAATCGAATCGTCCTGACGAGCGCATATGGGGACGGCGCCCTGAGAATCAGCTCCGAAGTCCCGACGTTCGGGCGTCTTCCGGCGTTCTTCAAGGAAAGATCCCTGGGGCTCATCCTCGTCTTCGGCGCCATTTTCTGGCTGGCGGTCGCGATCACGATCTTCGCGGCCCGGCGCGTTTTTCTCCTGGACATGCCTTTCTGGTCTGCGGGTTCGGGCGGTTTCGCGGCGCCCGGCCAGAGCGTTTTCGTGGTCTGTCGGAGGGAGGAATTGAAGACGGCGTATGTTGCCGGCCGCAGATTTGAGAGGCTGGACCTGGCGGCGCTCGCTTGCCAGTCCGCGAAACCGGAAGACTGGGACAAGGCACTGTCGAACCTCGAGAAGACGCTTTCGGGTGAACCGATTCTCCTCGATCACTTCGAGGAGGGTTGCGGCGACACTCAATTGAGCGCCAGAAAACTCTGGCTCGTGGAACAACTCGTCCGGCCGCGCGGGCGCAGGCTGGTCATTCTCTCCTCGCTCGGCCCGTTCCCATTACAGCACTGGAACCTTCCCGCCGAGACGGGCTCGAAAGCCGACGAAGGTCCCAGCGCCGAACAGAGGTGGGCGTCTCTGGTGACATCCTCCTTCGTGATCATGGATCTGGATCCGCGGTTCGAGACGGACGCGGATGCCGCGTCCGGCGCGCCGGGAAGGATGACCAGGCTGGCGCAAACCGTGGGGACGGGCTGGCGGACATCGTTGAGGAATTTCCCGGCGCGGGTCAGGGTCCGCCAGTATCGCGAGGTTCGGCGGGTTCTCGAGAGGGAGTGTGCCGGGAATCCTTTTCTCTCTTCCATCCACGACGACCTCGATCGGATGATCCGGCGGCGGGGAGAGGAGGGCCTCGACCAGAGGAGATCCTGGCGGAGATCGAGGAGCGGGCCTCGAACTACTATGAGGCCCTCTGGGCCTGCTGCTCGCCGGTCGAGAAACTCGCTCTCGAGCATCTCGCCGAGGATGGTTTCGCCAACTACAGGGACGGCAAGATCGTTCGGAGACTGATCGCCCGCGGCCTGGTGCGGAGGGACCCGCATCTGCGGCTCATGAACGAGACATTTCGACGCTTCGTCGTGTCCACGGTGCGCCGCAAGGAGATCGCCGAGCTGGAGCAGGAGACCCAGGCGAGCGCGTGGGACCACATCAAGCGTCCCTTCGCGCTGATTCTGGCGCTGGTCGTAGTGATCTTCGCTGCCACCCAGAAAGAGCGTTTCGACGCCACGATGGCCATCATCCTGGGGGCGACAGGCGTGCTTCCCTCGCTGCTCAAGCTGGGAGGGCTCCTGATCGGCGAGAAGTCGCCGCTCCCGGTAAAGCCGGAACTAGCAGACGGCAGAACGAGGCCATGCGGCGGCGGCGCTCGCGCGCGCACCGAAATCGCGTAGAAGAGGAAAGGAGAGAGGAAGATGCCGAATCGAAGATCAGCGTCGTTCCCATCGGGACGAAGGTGTGCAAGCCCTTTCTGCTCGAGGTCATGGTCCTTCAGTCCCGAGAGCGGCTTCAAGTTCAAGGTCATGGTGGAGCGCTCCTGCACCCCCGAGGCGGACGCGATCTGGAAGCTGGTGTTCGACCTCTTCCGGGTGAGCGACATGGAGATCGAGATCGTCCACGTTCTCTTTCACCACCGGTGACCCCGGTGTCGAGCAGAAAGCCGTCCAGCTCATGGCTTCCGAGGGGCTCCGGCCGGCCCAGGTGGACATCTTCGTCACGAAGCGGCATCCGGCGGCCAAGGCCCTGGAGGGCGTCACTGCGCCGACGCCGGAGCAGAAGCAGAAGCTCATGACGCCATGAGCAAGGTGGTCAACGTGGACGCTCTCGAAGGGCCGAAAGGGGCCGACGCGATTCGCGGCTCTGACCTCCCTGGCCCTGCTGGCTCCGAGGTTGTGCGCCGGCCAGGCGCCTCCGCCTGTCAGCGTGGAGCTTGGACCCGACCAGGAGAAGGTGGACCCGGCAACAAGGCCGTCGAACGACCTCGCCAGGAAGTGGCGCTCTGATTCGCTGCCGCGTGCGCTACGTCCGGGTGGAAGGCCGGTGGGCGGAATCGGGTCGCGCTGCCGATCGCGGCCGGCGACCGTCGACTCTGGAGAAGCTCTTTGCCGCGATGGAAGCGCTGGAGAAGATCGTCACGCGGATGCGATCGGGGGGATCGGCCTGGCGGTCGAAAGGGGAAGTCGGAGTCCTACGATCGAGGTCGACTTCGACACGAGCGAAGCTATGGGAGCGGGCACGGACAGCGGGCCTGCCGGCAAGACCGTCGGTCTGATCTTCCGCCTGTACTATGTCCATTTCTCGCTGCAGCGCGTCGGGAACAACGTATTGCTGATCCCCCGCTCGCCGTGGCCCACTTTCTACGAGAACGTTCCGAACACGCTCCTCGCGCTCAAGCCGACCTTCGGCGCCTCCTACGACAGGGCCTTCGGCGCCGCGCTCGGTGCTCGCGCTCGATGCTGGACCTCCTGAACCTGTCCGATCCGGCCCGCATCCGGCGCGAGGGCCGGAGAGGATCGCCATCTGTATCTCCACGCGGACGGTGTGAAATCGCTCGAATCATCGTCTGCCGCGCCGACACGCAGCCTCCGGTACGGCGTATCGAAAAATCGGGATCGGGGTTGCAGGAAATCGACGGGCGAGCGCTGGCTACTCCGCCGTCGAGGAGCCCTCGGCGGCGGCCGGCGACACGCGTCACGCCGGATGGGGCGGCGCTGGCGCTCGCTCCAAGCCGGCGGCCAGACTTTCGGCTCCTTCCTCGACGCCGGCTACGGGCGGGCGGACGACGAGGCGACCTCCGCCGGGTTCGGGCCCGGAATCAAACGACGGCGCAACTGAGCAGAAGAACCGCTTGCTCCTCGACGTCCTTCGCGGCCCTCGGAGGTTTCCTGCGCGCGGCCGTGTGGGAGGACGAACGGCTGGTCGGACCGGCGGACAGGGCTCCTATCAGCGGCTCGTGGCGCGCGCGTCGGTTATGGAAGGGAGATCGCGATCGCGGCGGGCCAGGCGATCGGGCTAGGAGCCGTGGACGGGGCCGGAAGGTGTGGGGAGATTCTCCCGCTGCACGCCGATTCTTCGGCGGCACGTCGCCGGAGCAGTTTCTCTGACGGAAGCCGAGTCCTCGACCCTGCTCGCTGCTGATGCCGGCAGGGCCGCTCCTTCGGCAGCTTCGGAGAAGGGGCGGCGGGCTGCCTGCTCCCGGCGGGGGAGTGCGCGGGTCGAGCGCCTTCTGGCACGTGAACTCCAGCGTCCGCAATCCTGAGTCCGCTCGTGGTCGCGGCCGCTGATTCCCGATGAGATGACGGACATCCCGGACTCCGACGGCAACGGCACGCCGTTGAAGCAAGTGCTGCGCAACCAGGTGGACATCACGGGCCCCAGCATGCTGGCGGCCACGCTGAAACAGGAGGGGGCGAGCGATGAGGAGGCGGCGAAGAAGGCCGGAGAGGTCTTCCGGGAGATCCAGCCGGCCACGCACTTCTTCATCGACGACGCGAACCTCTACGCCGTCAAGCCCCTGGTCCTGTTCGACGCGGCGGGGATGACCGGAAGCGGCGGGAGTCCGGACGAAACGTGGCTCGCGGCCGGAGGCGGATGCAAGTAACGGTCGTCACGGCGAAGCTCGAGGCAGGCTACATGTGGACTCTCTCCGGCCCCACGTCCGGCAGCCGGGGCAACGCCTTCGCGCGCCTCGTCTTCCAGAACCTCTTCTGACAGGCTTCGGATGAGAATCGCATTGGAGGAGTCGCGATGCTGTTGAAGATGAACGACTCCGGAGACGAGGTTCGAGAACTGCAGCGGGGACTCAACAAGCTGGGGTCCATCATTCTCGTGGACGGCGCGTTCGGTCCGGGCACGCGCGACGCGGTGATCGACGGCCGCGTCGCTCTGAAGCAGCCGGGACCGCCGGAGGCGGACGACGCGCTCCAGCAGGCTCTCGCGGCGCTCCCGGATCCGTTTCCGCCGCTGACGCCGTCGGGCGTGACGTTCATTGCCCGGGCGGAGGTGTCGAGCCCCCGCGCGTACAAGACGAAATACAAGAATCCGATATGGCCCGGCGGTCAGAGCGGCGTCACGATCGGGATCGGCTACGACCTGCGCTTCAGCGATCGCAGCCGGTTCGCCGCGGACTGGGGCGATCACCTGGCGGCCGACACGATCGAACGGCTCTCGGACGTTCTTCGAAGGAAGGTTCCGGCGACCTCCTCGCCGGAGTTCGAGACGTCGAGGTTTCGCTGCTCGCCGCCGTCTCGGTGTTCCTGGGGCGCACCTTGCCCGACACTCTCGAGAAGACCCGCGCGATCTATCCTCAGGTGCAAGACCTGACCCCGGCGCGCCGGACCGCGCTGCGTGAGCCTCGTCTACAATCGCGGCGCCCGGCTCCGGGACGCGGACCCGGCCAGGCAGGACCGCCTCGAGATGCGGGCGATCCAGGATCTGCTCGCGGCGGGGCGCTTCGACGAGGTCGCGGACCAGCTCGACGCGATGTCGCGTCTGTGGGACCCCGCCACGATGCGCGGCCTCATCCAGCGGCGGCACGACGAGGCGAAGCTGTGGCGCTCCGGTTTCGCGGCCCTCCAGCTGGCGTGATCCGCGCTTCTGTCCGGCTGAGTCACCAGGGGACGTCTTTGCCGTGTTCGTCGAGGAATCGGCCGGTGTCGGAAGGCTTCAAGCGGTCGATGACCTCCAGCATGGCGGCGACGCTCTTTTCGGGTGAAAGCGGGGCGCCGGAGCCGCCCATGTCGGTCCTGACCCAGCCGGGAGAGATCGCGATGCAGAGGAAGCCCTCCCGCTTCAACTCGGCGGCAACCGAACGCGCGTGAGCTGATTCAGCGCCGCCTTCGAGGCGCGGTAGGCGATCCAGCCTCCGCTGTCGTTTTCGGAGATGGATCCCAGGCCGCTCGAGAGATTGACGATGGCGCGGCGCTTCCCGGCGCGAAGATTCGGCAGCAGGGCCTGCGTGAGCGCGGCCGGTCCGACGGCGTTGACGCGGAAGAGTCTCCTCGAGATCCTTCATCGAAAGGCGCCCGAATCTCGCCGCCCGCGTCGCCGATGCCGGCGTTGTTGATCAGGACGTCGAGCGGCTCTCCTTCGAGGCGGCCAGCCAGATCCGCGATGCTCCTCTCGTCGGCGACATCGAGTTGCTCGACCCGCACGGGAAGTCTCGCGAGGTCGCGAGCCTTCTCGGGCTGCCGGGCCGTGGCGATGACCCGATCCCCGCGCCCGCTGAGATGCCGCGCGAAGGCGAGCCCGATTCCGCGGTTGGCGCCGGTCACCAGGTAAGCCCGAGTCTCGCCCTGTTCTGCATTCCTCCTTCGGCGTGCAACTCCCGCGCCTACGGAGGATACGGCTTCACCAGACTTCGCACCGCAGTCGGGCCGGGCGGACCATCGGGCGTCGGGCTTGCAGGAGAACGCCTTCTGGAACTCGGGGAGGTTCGAGAGGGGCCCGATGACGCGGTACTTCGCGATCGGATGCGGGTCGCCCTGGACCATCGTGCGGGCGGCCTCGGGGCGGATCGCGTCGCCGCGGAACTGGCCCCAGGCGATGAAGAACTGCTGGTCGGGCGTGAAGCCGTCCTGCGCCGGGAGCGGCGGCTTGCCGCTGCCGGGAGATCTGGAACGCGCGGTAGGCGATCTTCGCGCCGGCGAGGTCGCCGATGGACTCGCCGAGCACGAGCTTGCCGTTGTGGTGGAGCCCCGGCTCGACGAAGTAGCCGTCGAACTGGTGGACGACGCAGGCGCCCTTCTCCTGGAACTTCTTCAGGTCCTCGGCGGTCCACCAGTTGTCGCAGGCGGCCCTGCGCGTCGTACTGCGCGCCCTGGTCGTCGAAGCCGTGGCTGATCTCGTGGCCGATGACGACGCCGATCGCGCCGTAGTTGACGGCGTCGTCGGCGTCGAGACTGAAGGCCGGCGGCTGCAGGATGCCGGCGGGGAAGACGATCTCGTTCAAGAGCGGGTTGTAGTAGGCGTCGGAGGTCGGCGGCGTCATGCCCCAGCGCCCGCGGTCCACGGGCTTGCCGATCGTCGCGAGGTTGTCGGCGACGTTGAACTTGCCGGCCCGCGACGACGTCGTCCCAGTACGACTCGCGGGCGATCGCGACCTTGCTGTAGTCCTTCCACTTGTCGGGATAACCGATCTTCGGGTTGAACGTCGAGAGCTTCTCGAGCGCGCGCTTCTTCGTCTCCGGGCTCATCCAGTCGAGACCCTCGATCGTCTCGCCCATGGCCGCGCGCAGGTTCTTGACCAGCTCCTGCATCCGGGCCTTCGCCTCGGGCGGGAAATACTTCTCGACGTACTTCTTCCCGAGCGCCTCGCCGAGCAGGCGGTCGGCCGATTCCGCGCAGCGCTTCCAGCGCGGCTTCATCTCCTTCGCGCCGGCCAGGTACGCGCCGTTGAAGGCGAAGTTCTCCTGGACGAAGGCGTCCGAGAGCGAGGGAGCCGCGGAATTCAGGAGGTGCCACTCAGGTAGGTCTTCCAGTCGGCGATCGGGAGGCGACCGAGCTGGCGGTTGAACTCCGCGAGGAACTTCGGCTCGGCGACGTTGACGTCGCCGATCTTCGGCGGCTCCTCGATCCCGGGCGTCGCGCGTGAGACGCGCGTGGTGATAGTAGGCCGTCCAGTCGAAGTCGGGCGTCAGCTTCTGGAGGTCGGCGAACGACGTCTTGTGGTCGGTCGCCTTCGGGTCCCGCAGGGCCACGTTGTCGAGCGAGGCCTTCGCGAGCTCCGTCTCCATGCGCATGACCGTTGCGGCGGCGGACTTCGCGCCGGCCTCGCTCTCGCCGGCCAGCCGGAAGATCGCCGCGACGTGGGCGAGGTACTTCTCGCGGGCCTCCTCGAAGCGCGCGCTCCGGCTTGACGTAGTAGTCGCGATCGGGCATGCCGAGGCCGCCCGCGTAGATCTGGGCGATGACGTCGTTGGGGTTGTGGTTGTCCGAGCCGCCGCGAACGCGAAGGGAACGCGCACGCCGATCTCGTGCAGCCGCGCGATCATGCGCGCGGACGTCGGCGGCGTTCTTCATCGCCGTCGATCTCGGCGAGCAGCGGCGCGAGCGGCTTGACGCCGAGCCGGTTCGCGCTGGCTCTCGTCCATGCAGGCGCCGTAGAAGTCGCCGATGAGCTGCTCGACGCTCCCTTGGGCCGGTCCTTCGCCGCCGACGGCGTCCTCCAGGATCTCCTTGAGCTGGTCCTTGGACTTCTCGCCGGCCTCCCAGCGCCGGCTCCAGCGGGCCATGGAGGCGGGGATCGGGTTGTTGGCCGCGCCAGGCGCCGTTGGCGAACTCGAAGAAGTCCGATGCACGGATCGGCGCTGCGGTCGAGGTCGGCGAGCTCGATCCCCTTCTGCGGAGTGTCGGGCGACGGGCGGCGGCGAGCAGGGCGGCGAGGCATACGAGCGTCTTCGCGATGCGCATGTTCTTTCTCTCCTCCGCGATACGGACGATCCTACGGTGCGGGGCCGATAAGGTTATCCTGAGCCTCAAAGAGGCTGTCAGCGATGCCTCGAGGAATGGGCCGCGCGAGACCGATCGGTCCGCGGCCGGAAGGAGTGGGCGTTGAAGATCGGGCTGGCACTCGGATTCCTTTTCGCGGTCTGGCTCTCCGTGGAACAACCGCCAGCGGAGGCTCCGGCGGGGTTCGACGACAAGAGCAACGGGATGGTGGATCAGCAGACGCACGACGCCGACCGGGAGGCGTTCGACGACGTCGAGGGGATCGAGGACGGCCTCGGCCCTCTGTACAACGCT
>CAWALG010000008.1:0-17390 GCA_963782815.1 uncultured Acidobacteriota bacterium
TCCGGGTCTAGACTCGCGGGGTGCCGCCGCGGCGGGTCGTGTCGCTCTGCCCGTCGATCACCGAGACGCTGGTCGCGATCGGGGGATTGAAGCGCCTCGTCGCCGCCACGCGGTACTGCGTGCGGCCGAAGGGGATGCTGTGGGGGTTGCCGCGGATCGGAGGGACGAAGAACCCGGATGTCGGCGCGCATCCTCGCGCTCAAGCCCGACCTGGTTTTCGCCAACGAGGAGGAGAACCGGGTCGAGGACGTGCGCGCGCTGGAGGAAGCCGGGGTCGAAGTCGACGTTACGTTCTCGAAGACGGTGCAGACGTCCCGAACTCGATCCGGCAATGGGGCAGGGCGCCTGGCGGAGGACTCGGCCGGGAGGCCGAGGCGCTGGCCGGCCGCGTCGAACGGGAGTACTCGGCGCTCTCTCGCGGAGCCTCCGGCGCCGCCGTTTCTCTACGCCTACTGGATATGGAAGGAGCCGTGGATGACGATCTCCGACGACACGTACGTCGCGGACCTCCTGCGGCTGGCCGGAGGCGTCAATGTCTTCGGCCGGGAATCAGACCGCTACCCGACGTCCTCGCCGGCGGAGGCCCTCGCGCGCGGCGCCGACGTGCATTTCTTCCCGAGCGAGCCGTTTCCGTTTCGGCCCGAGAAGCACGAAGAGCCGATGGCGCAGCTCTTCGGCAAGGAGCGCGTGCGCCTCTTCGTCGAAGGGGACGACTACTGCTGGCACGGTGTGCGGACGCTGGACGGTCTGGGAGCCATGCGGAACCTGAGAGAGAGGCTAGGGATTTGTGATTGGTGATTTGTGATTGGTGATTTGAAATTCCGACCTCGCGGCCGGTTTCCTAATGTTCAAAGGCCTAGTCAGGATATCACCTAATTAAATAAGGTAAAGACTCGTTTCTGCCCTAACCACAACTCACAATCACAAATCACTAATTGTCTTCTCACCCTCGCCGGTTCAGGAGGTCCAGGAACTCCTCGCGAACGGGGCGGGTATTGAAGATCCCCCGGATGGCCGAGGTGACGGTCAGGGCGCCGGACTTCTTGACTCCCCGCATCTCGACACAGAGGTGCCGTGCCTCGATGACCACCATGACGCCTTGCGGAGAGAGCTTCTCGGCGAGGAAGGCCGCGACCTGTTCGGTCAGGCGCTCCTGGAGCTGCGGCCGGCGGGCGTAGAACTCGAGGATCCGCGGCATCTTGGAGAGCCCGCGATCTTGTCGTTGGGAATGTAGGCGATGTGCGCGTGCCCGTAGAAGGGGACGAAGTGGTGCGAGCAGAGCGAGTAGAAGGGGATGTCCTTCTCGATGACCATCGCCGTGTAATGCTCGTCGTTGGGGAAGAACGTGATGTTCGGCTCGGCCCCTTCGGCGAGGCCGCCGAACATCTCCAGGTACATCCTGGCGACCCGTTCGGGCGTCTCCGTCAGGTTGGGGTCGGAGAGGTCCAGGCCGAGCAACTCGATCACGCGGCGCATCTGCGACGCGATCGCGCGGACCTTCTCCTCGTCTTCGACGGAAGGCACGATAGCAAGGGTCTCGCTCATGAGGGCGGTCATTCTAACGCCGGAGATAGGTGTCAGGTTGAAGGTGTCAGGTGAAAGCAGGTGTCAGGTGTCAGGTGCCGGGTTACAGGGACGAGAGCGCTCGCCGTTTCTTCAACCTGACACCTGATACCTGGCACCTGAAACCTGCATTTTCCCTGACACCTTCCCCCTGGCACCTTCCCCCCTAAGAGATCGTCTTGTGGAACGCCCGCGTGCTTCCGGCGACGAGAACGGCGGCGATGGCCAGAAGCGCCGCGACGCTGTGCCAGAGGTCGGCGAAGACCGCGCCGCGGATGATGATCGCGCGCGAGATCGCGATGAAGTGCGTCGCCGGAAGCAGCTGCGCAAAGAGGCGCAGGGGAGCCGGGAGCGAGGAGAGCGGGAAGATGTATCCCGAAAGCATGATCGAGGGGAGCAGGAGCCCCTGCGCGATCTGGATCGCCTCCATCTGGGAGCGCGCCCGCGAGGAGACGAGCAGGCCCATCGAGAGGAGCGCGAAGAGATAGATGATCGAGAGGCCCAGAAGGAGCAGCAGGCTCCCGTGGATCGGCACCCGGAAGACCACGACCATCAGGAACAGCACGAAGAGCAGCTGCACGAAGGCGAGCACGAGATAGGGGAGAAGCTTGCCGAGCACGACCGCGATCGGAGAAGCCGGCGTGACCATGAGCTGCTCGAGGGTCCCGCGCTCGCGCTCGCGGACGATGGCGAACGCGGCGAGCAGCGTGCCGGAGAACGTCAGGAGGATCGCGACGAGCCCGGGGATCAGCAGGTTGGCGGTCCTCGAGTCGGGATTGAAGAGAAAGAGCGGATGCGTCCGGATGGGAAGGTCTTTCGCTCCCGCGCGCTGCGCGAGTTCCATGGCCGACCGCGCGAACGCGACCCCGTTGGCGGCGGCGAGCGCCTGCGACGCGATCGTGGAGTCCGAGCCGTCGACCAGGACCTCGATGTCCGCGGGCTGGCCGTTCAACCGCCGCCGCGCGTAGTCGGGAGGGATCTCGACCCCGACCGACGCGCGTCCCGCCACGATGGACTCGCGCAGCGCCGCGCGGGACGGAGCGTAGCCGACGATGTCGAAGTAGCTGGTGTTGACGAAGTCGTTCAAGAGCTGCCGGCTCTCCTGGGTGCGGCTCTGGTCGAAGACGACCGTGCGCACGTGCTTGACGTTCATGTCGATCAGGCCGAAGAGCACGAGCTGGAAGGCGGGGACGAGGAGCGCGAACTGGAGCGTGCCCCGGTCCCGGATCATCTGGATGGCCTCTTTCTTCAAGACCGGCAGAAAGCCTCTCATCGCGCCGCCTCGGCCCGTTCCGGGACGTCGCCGCGCTGCTCGATCTGGAGGCGCGTCAACCGGACGAAGACGTCTTCGAGCGAGGCCTCGATCGGACGGATCGTGACCTTCGCGTGCGCGGCTTCTTCGAGATCCCGCGCGATCTGCGCGTCCGCCACGTCGTCGCGCACGAGAAGGTGGAGCGCGTTGCCGAAGATCGTGACGTCCTCGACGTAAGGGAGCGTCCTGGCCTGGGTCATCACGGCCGCGGCGCCCCGCTCGCAGGCGGCCTCGACGCGGCGGGTTCCCTCGGGCGTGATCTCCGGCAGCTTCGTCAGGCCGGCCGGGTCCCCCTCGACGAGCATGCGGGACAGGTACAGGTACGCGACCCGGCCGCAGCGCTCCGCCTCGTCCATGTAATGCGTGCTCACGAGCAGCGTGACTCCTTCGCCGGCGAGCGTGAAGAGGAGGTTCCAGAGCTCGCGCCGGGCGACCGGGTCGATCCCGGCCGTCGGCTCGTCGAGGAAAAGGACGCGGGGGTGGTGCATGAGCGAGGCGGCGAGGGCGAGGCGCTGCTTCCACCCGCCGGAGAGCTGGCCGGCGAGGCGGCCGCGGTACGGGCCGATCGCGGTCAACCCGATCGCCCACTCGCGGCGCTCCTTCAACTCGGCGCCCTTCAGGCCGTACACGGAGGCGAAGAAGTTGAGGTTCTCGAGCACCGTCAGGTCTTCATAGAGCGAGAACCTCTGCGGCACGTAGCCGATGCGCCGGCGGACCTCCTCCCCCTCCTTCCCGACGTCCAGGCCGTCCACCGAGGCGTGCCCTTCCGTCGGGATGAGAAGACCGCAGAGGATCCGGATGAGCGTCGACTTGCCGGAGCCGTTGGGTCCGAGCAGGCCGTAGATCTTGCCTCGGGGGACGTGCAGCGAGACCTTGTCCAGGGCCCGAACCGGACCGAAGTCCCGGGAGACGCGGTCCACCACGATCCCGTAGTCACGCCGATCGCCGTCGCCCGGGGCTGCCGGCGGTCGGCTGTCGGCCGTGGGCTCTTTCACTCCACCAGCCTCACGACGGCCGACATGCCCGGCTTCAACCGCGGATCCGGGTCGATCGCCACCTTCACGCCGAAGACCTGGTCCATGCGCTGGTCGAGGGTCTGGACGTTTCGCGGCGTGTACTCGGCCTGCGTGCGGATCTCCACGACGCGCCCCGGAAACTCCGTCTTCGGGAACGTATCGACCGTCACGAAGGCCTTCTGGCTCACGCGCACGCGTCCCAGCTCCGGCTCCGGCACGTAGACCCGGACCCAGATCTGCGAAGGCTCGAGCATCCGGGCGACCGGCTGGTTGGGGGCGACGAGGTCCCCGGGCCTCAGGTCCATGGACTCGATGACGCCCGGGGCGGGCGCGGTGACGATGGATTCGGCCCTCTGGCGCTCGAGGTACGCGAGCTGCCTCTGCTCGGTCTGCAGTGTCGCCCGGGCGGCGTCGATGTCCTCCGACCGGTTTCCCCGCTCCAGCTCCAGGAGCGCTTCCCGGGTGGTCTTCGCCAGCGTCTCGGCCGCGTCGTACTGCTGCTGGGCGGTCACTCCCTTCTCGAGGAGCCCTTTCTGGCGGAGCCGCTCTCTTTCGGCGTTTTCCGCCGATGCCCGGGCGCTCCCGATCTCTTCAATCCGCGGTCCGCGGAGGGCCTTGGTGAGATTCGCCTGCGCCTGCCCGATCCTCGACCTCTGCTGTTCGATCTGGAGATCGATCAGGTCGGTCTCGAACTGGACGATCGGCTGGCCGGCCGCGACGCGAGAGCCCTCCTCGACGAGGATCTTCGCGACCCGGCCGCCCATGAGCGACCCGACTTCGACGTCGCGCGCCTCGATGGCGCCGGAGAGCAGGAACTGCTTCTCCCGGC
Source organism: uncultured Acidobacteriota bacterium (assembly GCA_963782815.1). Taxonomy (GTDB): domain Bacteria; phylum Acidobacteriota; class Thermoanaerobaculia; order UBA5066; family Gp7-AA6; genus JAWOLE01. Next base: position 4,721 of record CAWALG010000008.1, read on the forward strand.
GTCCCGCGGTCATCCACCACCAGGCGACGGCGCCCGCCGCGACCGCGATCACGAGCAGGATGAGCACGGTCTTGCGTTTCATACGGACCTCCCGGGACGGAGGGCTCCTCGCCGCCAGACTTCCATGACGGTGTCGAGATAGGTATCCAGAGGGATCGCCGGCGCGATGCGCATCACCCGGTGGAAAAAGACGTACGACTGGAGCGATCCGAGAAACGCGAGGGCTCCCGCCCGCGGCTGGGAAAGCGAGATCCTCCCGGCGGCCCGCGCCCGCCGAAAATACGCTTCGAGCGCCCGGACCGCCCGGACCGGGGGAGAGGACTTCTTCCGGGGATCGAAGGGGAGGCGGATCGTCCGCGCCTCTTCCTCCGTGCGGGCCCGGAGGAAGCGCGCGATGTTCTCTCCCATCTTCTGCTCGATGAACGGGATGAACTCCAGCGCGAGTCGGCGCAGCACCCGCCCGGGGTCCTCGGACAGGGGGACCGAGGCGAGAAAGTCCGTGGGGAGCTTCTCCCCGGTCGACTCCGAATCCATCGCCAGCACAAAGAGCGCCTTCTTGGAAGGGGCATGGCGCAGGAGCGCCGCCGGCGAGATTCCCAGGCGCGCCCCGATGTCGGCGAGCGTCGTCCCTTCGAACCCTCTCTCGGCGAAGGCGCGGCGCGCCTGGCCGAGGACCTGGTCGCGCGTGACCCGCGCCGGCCGTCCCATAAGAGTTAGTAACTATACAGTTATTTACTAAAAGGTCAAGATCCTCCGGCGTCCCACCCGGTCACCGCAAGCCGTTCAGGGGCCAGGTTGTCAGGCGTCAGATGAAAAGCAGGTGTCACGGTGCCAGGCGGGTCAGGCCGAAGGGCCGGCCCTCGTCCCTGAACCGGGCACCTGAGACCTGACACCTGCGTTCTCCCTGAAACCTCTCACCGGACACCTATTTCCCTGGCAGCGGCGCACCGCGCCGCTGTTCCAGCCAGGCTTCGATGTCCTCGGCCGACTTCGCGTTGAGCGTCGCTTCCTTCGTGACCCATCCCTTGCGGGCGATGCCGAGTCCGAGCGAGACGAGGTCGAGCTCCGCCACGGAGTGGGCGTCCGGGCCGATCGAGAGGAGGACGCCCGCCTCGGCCGCCCGGCGGCAAAGGCGCCAGTCGAGGTCCAGCCGCTCCGCGTTGCAGTTGATCTCCAGGGCGCAGCCGCTCCGCGCGGCCGCGTCGATCACGGCTTCCCAGTCGGCGGCGACCCCGTCGCGGGAGAGCAGGAGCCGGCCGCTCGGGTGGCCGAGGACGGAGACGAGCGGATTGCTCACGGCTCGGATCAACCGGCGCGTCTGCTCCTCCCGCGAAAGCCCGAAGCGCGAATGGACGGACGCCACGACGACGTCGAAGCCCGTCAAGAACTCGTCGCCGTAGTCGATCGAGCCGTCCGCCAGGATGTCCGCCTCCGTGCCGTGGAAGATCCGGAAATCGGGGAACCCGCGGCGAAGGAGGCGGATCTGTTCCCTCTGCTCGAGCACTCGCGTCGGATCGAGTCCGCCGGCATAGCCGGCGGACTGACTGTGATCCGTGATCGCGGCGTACGAGTAGCCGGCTCTCCGCGCGGCCGCGACCATCTCCTCCAGCGTGTCGCGTCCGTCGGATTCGGTCGTGTGCATGTGGATCAGGCCGCGCAGGTCCCGCCTCTCGACCAGGGCCGGAAGCGTTCCCTGCTCGGCCGCCTCGATCTCTCCCCACCCCTCCCGCAGCTCCGGCTCGATGTAGGCGAGGCCGAGCGCGTCGTAGATCGCCGCTTCGCTCGCGCAAGGCAGGGGCGGGCCCTCGGCCTCCGCCGCGAAGAGGCCGTATTCGTTCAATTTCTTTCCGAGCCTCTTCGCCCGCCCCCGCAGCTCCGTGTTGTGCTCCTGCGATCCCGTGAAGTAGAGGAGCGCGGCCGGGAACTCTTCTTCGGAGACGACGCGGAGGTCCGCGGCGAGCCCGTCGGCGAACCGGATGGACGTCTTCGTCGGTCCGTCGGCGGTCACGTCAACCGCTCCCGGCAGTGTCCGGAAGGCCGCGGAGAAAGGGGCGGGCTCCCGCGACGCGGCGACGATGTCGATGTCTCGAATGATCTCCTTGCGGCGGCGCAGGCTCCCGGCGATCTCGATCCGGGAGGCCAGGCCCGACGCCTGGAGCGACTGGAGGATCTCGTCGGCGCGCCGCAGGGCCTTCGGGAAGCGGTGAAATCCGGCGCTCGAGCGCAGGAGCGCGATCCCCTTGAGGATCCTCTCGACGCTCGCCGGGCCGAACCCCTTGACGCCCGAGAGCCGCCCCTCCCGGCACGCCTTCTCGAGCGTCTCGAGAGAGTCGATGCCGAGCGCCTCGTGAAGCTGCCTCACCTTGCGCGCGCCGAGCCCCGGAATCCGGAGGCACTCGCGCAGCCCCGGGGGGAAGCGCGCGCGCAACTCGTCGTAATAGGGGAGGGACCCGGTCCGCGCGAGCGTCTCGATGTTGGCGAACAGCCCGGCGCCGATCCCCGGGACCGTGAGCAGCTCGCGGCTGCGCACGGCCTCCTCGAGGTCGCCGGGAAACGAGAGGATCGCCCTCGCTCCGTTTTCGTACGCGCGCATCTTGAAGACGTTTTCGCCCGCCAGCTCGAGCATCGCGGCGATCTCCTCGAGAATGCGCGCGACCTGGTTTCGGTCCATGGAGGGATTCTGGGGTCAGGCTGTTCCCTGACACCTGCTCCCGGCTAATATCCCGTCACATGCGAATCGACCTCCACAGCCACTCCACCGTTTCCGACGGCCTCGACTCCCCGGCCGCGCTCGTCCGGAAGATGAAGGACGCCGGGCTCGAGGCCTTCGCACTGACCGACCACGACACGCTCAGGGGCTTCCGGAGGCCCGCGCCGAGGCGCAGAAGCTCGGCCTGGAACTGATTCCCGGCGCGGAGGTCTCGGCGGACTTCCAGGGCCAGGACGATGTCCACATCCTCGCCCTCTTCGTGGACGAGAAGAACGACCGGTTCAACTCGCGCCTCGCCGAGCGGCAGCAGATCCGGCGCCGCCGCGGGGAGCTCATGGCCGAGAAACTGATCGCGGCGGGATACCCGCTCGACCTCGACGCCATCCGCCGGGACGTCGGCGACGGCGTCTGGGGCCGGCCTCACCTGGCGCGCGCGCTCATCCTGGCCGGGCACGCGTCGTCCAACGACGACGCCTTCAGGCGGTTCCTCGGCCGCGAGCACCCGTGGTACGTCCCCTCGACGAAATGGGCCGCTCCGGACGTGCTGGAGTCGATCCGCGAGGCGGGAGGCGTCTCCTCGCTCGCTCATTCGATCTGGTACAGGGACCCGCCGGCTCTGATCCGCGCGCTTGCCGCCGAGGGACTCGACGCGCTGGAGGTCTTTCATCCCGACCACGGCCCGGAGGAAGAGTCCCTGTACGGCGGCCTCGCGCGAGAGGAGAAGCTCCTGGTGACCGCCGGCAGCGACTTCCACGGCACGCCGGAAGGCCGCAAATACCCGGGCGGAGTCGTCGGGACTGCCGAAATGCTCCGCCTCCTGCGCGCCCGCGCCGGCTCGCGATGACGCCGACGGAAGAGGCGCCGGCCCGTCCGTTCTGGGTGCTGCTCCTCCAGCGCGATTCCGAGGACGTCCTCTCCGAGGCCGCGGCGATGACGGCCGCCGCCGTATCGCTCGGCATCGACGTGACGCTCATCTGGTTCGACGGCGCGCTCGAGGCCCTGGTTTCCGGACGCCTCTCGGAGGAGCAGGACGACGCCGGCAGTGCCGGCCTCCTCCTGCGCGAGGCCCGGGAGACCGGGAGCGTGCGGCTGCTCGCATGCTCCGCCTCGATGGTCAACCGGCGCCTCGACCGCGACCGGATCTCGGCCTGCGTGGACGGCATCGTGGGATGGCCGACGGCGATCTCGCTCATCCGCTCCGCGGAACGCTCCTTCATCTGGTAATCGACCACCCGGTCATCCGATTGCCCGATTCCTCTCGGACATCAATTGTCCGTGGTGCGGGCTCCAATGGGTCTGTCTGTGGATAAAGCGATCGAAATATTTTTCGATGCGTCTCTCGCGGGTCCTCGCCGCGGTTGTGCCTGTGGAAATCGGATCCGGCCGTTGACTCTGCTTCGGGGCGGGTAAAAGAATCGGGTCACAGGTTCCCCAAAAGCAATGCTCGAAGAAACCGTCACCGAAAAAGTCCTGCCGCAGAACGCGGAGGCCGAACGAGCCGTGCTCGGGTCGATCCTGCTCGATCCGGCCGCGATCTCGCTCGTCGTGCCGATCCTGTCGCGGGAGGACTTCTTCAGCGACAAGCACCAGCGGATCTACCGCGGGATGCTGGATCTGTTCGATCGCTCCCAGGAGGTCGACCTGCTCACGCTCAAGGAGGAGCTGAACGCGGGGGCGGCGGAGACCGTGGACGCGGCGTACCTTTCCTGGCTCCTCGACGGCGTGCCGGACATCGGCAACGTCGAGCATTACGCGCGCATCGTCAAGGAGAAGGCGACGCTGCGGCGCCTGATCCGGGCCGGGCAGCGGATCGTGCGCGACGGCCTCACTCAGGACAAGACGGCCGAGCAGCTCTTGAGCGACGTCACCGGCGAGATCTTCGAGATCGCCGACGATACCGTCCGCGAGGCGTTCACGCCGATCGGCAAGATCGTCAAGCACAACCTGGAGGTCATCGAGGACGCCCGCTCCCGGCAGGGCATGCTCTCCGGCCTCGCGACGGGCTTCTCGGAGCTCGACCGGATGACGTCGGGGCTCCAGGCGTCGGACCTGATCATCCTCGCCGCGCGCCCGTCGGTCGGCAAGACCTCGCTCGCCCTGAACATCGCGCAGCACGTGGCGCTCCGGACGGCGAAGTCCGTGGGCTTCTTCTCGCTGGAGATGTCCATGGAGCAGCTCGGATTCCGGGTCCTCTGCTCGGAGGCGGACGTGGACGCCAAGAAGGTCCGCGACGGGTTCGCCTCCAAGGAGGCGATCCAGCGCCTCGTGCTCGCCCAGACCACGATCGCCGGCGCGGGCTTCTTCATCGACGACAGCGCGGCGGTGACGGTCCCGCTCATGCGGGCCAAGGCGCAGCGGCTGCAGCGGGAGAAGGGGCTCGACCTGATCTTCGTGGACTACCTGCAGCTGATGGCGGGGCACGGACGGTTCGACAACCGCACGCAGGAGGTCTCGCAGATCTCGCGCGGATTGAAGCTCCTCGCCAAGGAGCTGAAGGTCCCGATCGTGGCTCTCTCGCAGCTCTCCCGGCAGCCGGAAAAACGCACCGGGGGATCAGCGCAAGCCTCAACTGGCCGACCTGCGGGACTCCGGCTCGCTTCGAGCAGGACGCCGACGTCGTCATCATGCTCTACCGCGAGGAGCTCTACGACCGCAACTCCGAGCGCAAGGGGATCGCGGACGTCATCATCGCCAAGCAGAGGAACGGCCCGATCGGCGACTTCGAGCTCGTCTTCCTCCCCGATCACATGACCTTCCGCAACTACGCGCGCGAAGGGCCGCCGCCCGGCGCCGATCAGCCCTTCTGAACGGCGGGTCCGGCGGACCTGCTATAGCCTTGCGCGCTTGAGCTCTCGACTCATGGCCGGCGACCCGCGAGCACCCTCCCGCTCCACCGAGGCGATCGTCGACCTCGGCGCGATCGCGCGCAACTACCGGCTCCTGCATGGGCGCGTCGGGGAGAAGGTCGCCGTCATTCCCGTGCTCAAGGCGGACGCCTACGGGCACGGGGCGGCCGGGCGGTGGCCCGAAGGCTCGCCGCCGAAGGGGCGAACCGCTTTGCCGTCGGCGACCCGCGGGAGGGCATCGGACTGCGGCGAGCCGGGGTTGCCGGGAGAGATCCTCCTGCTGAATTTCTGCGAGGCGAAGGACCTTCCGCTCTGTCGCGGCTACGGTCTGACGCCGACGCTCTACGACATGGAACAGGCCCGGGGGTTCGCGCAGGCCTCGGCCGGCGCGTGGCGGCGGCGCTCCCGTGCAGCTCAAGCTCGACACCGGCCTCGGGCGCCTCGGGTTCCGGCCCGAGCAGCTCCAGACCTCGCGGAGCTCCTGCGTGCCGCCCCGGGCCTGCGGATCGAAGGGGGTCTTCTCGCATCTCGCCTCCGCCGAGAAGCGTCTCGGCCGCCGAGACCTCGGCGGCAGATCCGCGTCTTCCGGGACGCGGCTCGTCCGCGCTGGCGGCCGCGGGCATTTCGAACGGGTCTCGTCCATCTGGCCAACTCGGCGGGCGTTCTGGCGCACCCCGATTCGCATTTCGACGCGGTGCGGCCGGGGATCGCCCTTTACGGAGTGCCTCCCTGGGACTCCGAGGAGGGCGAGGGGGGCTCGAGCCGGCCATGACGGCTCGAGACCCGCGTCATGTCCGTCCGGCGCGTCCCGGGCGGCACGCCGCTCGGATACGGCGGAACGTTCGTCACGAGCCGGCCCTCCACGGTCGCGGTCCTGCCCGATCGGCTATCATGACGGCCTTCGGAGGTCGTTCTCCGGTCGAGTGTCCGTTCTGTTGAGAGGCAGGGAGGCTCCCGATCGTCGGTGCGGTGAGCATGGACCTGACGCTGGTGGACGCGACCGACTGCGGGGCTTCGCCCGGGGACCGGGTGGTCTGCCTCGGCTCCGACTCCGGGCTTGCGGTCACCGCCTGGGACCTCGCGCGCGCGGCCGGCACGATCCCGTACGAGATCGTCTGCGGGATCGGCTCGCGTGTGTGGCAAGGAGGTACGTTCCGTAGATGCGTCTGCTCGATGCGATCGGCCGCCTCGTCCTGCGTGTCCTCGAGGAGATCGGCCGCTTCTTCTCGATGCTCGGGCGCGTCGGCGATCTGGGCCCTGCGTCCCCCGTACGACTTCGCCGGAGCTCTTCGAAGCAGATGGTGCGGGTCGGATACGACTCGATCCCGGTCGTCCTCGTCACGACGCTCTTTACGGGGATGGTGCTCGCGCTCCAGACCTTCAACGGCTTCGCCCGCTTTCACGCCGAGAACCTGGTCGGCAGCGTCGTCGCCCTCTCGCTGACCCGCGAGCTTGCTCCCGTCCTGACCGCCCTCATGGTCACGGGGCGCGTGGGCAGCGCGATGGCGGCCGAGCTCGGGACGATGCGCGTGACGGAACAGATCGACGCGCTGACCGCGCTCGGAACCGAGCCGGTCCAGTACCTGATGGTGCCGCGGGTCGCGGCGTCGATTCTCATGATGCCGCTCCTCGTCGTCATGGGAGACGCCGTCGGCATCTACGGCGGGTACTTCGTCGCCGTGCAGCTCCTCGGCGCGAACCCGGTCGCCTATCTCGACAATTCCTTCCAGTTCCTCCACGTCCGCGACGACATCGTCTCCGGCATCATCAAGGCGGCCGCGTTCGGCCTGATCTTCTCCCTCATCGCCTGCGTGCGCGGCTACTACACGGCCGGCGGCGCGGAGGGGGTGGGCCGCTCGACGACGCGGGCCGTCGTCTCCGGCAGCCTCTCGGTGCTCGTCGTGGACTTCTTCCTGACGAAGCTCCTCTACTGACGACGATGCCGGCCCCATCCTCCCCCCCGCGCCTTCCGGCACCCCGACTCCGAAGCTCAAGGCGCAGGATCTGCGCAAGTCCTTCGGCGGGAAAGTCGTCCTGGACGGCCTCTCCCTGGAGGTCGCGCAGGGGGAGTCGCTCGTCATCGTGGGCCCGTCCGGCACCGGAAAGAGCGTGCTGCTCAAACACCTGATCGGGCTGATCCAGCCCGACTCGGGCAAGGTCTTCGTCGCCGGGGAGGACCTCTGGGCGCTCTCGCACCTCGAGCGGACGCGGGTGCGCAAGAAATTCGGCATGTCGTTCCAGGAAGGAGCGCTCTTCGACTCCATGTCGGTCTTCGACAACATCGCGTTCCCGCTGCGCCGCTCGGGCCGGCCTCCCGGAGAGGTGCGGGACCGGGTGCGCGAGTGCCTGGAGATCGTCCATCTGCCCAAGGTCGAGGAGAAGCGCCCTTCGGAGCTGTCGGGCGGCATGCGCCGCCGCGTCGGGTTCGCCCGGGCGATCGCGCACGAGCCGGAGATCCTCCTCTTCGACGAGCCGAACACGGGCCTGGACCCGATCATGACCGACATCATCGACGAGGTGATTCTCGAGATGCGCGAGAAGTTGAAGCCCACGATCGTGACGATCACGCACCACATGGAGAGCGCGAAGAAGATCGGGGACCGGGTCGCGCTCCTCTTCGACGGCAAGATCCTCTACGATGCCCCGCCGGAGGAATTTCTGCGGGCGGGCGATCCCGCGGTCCGGCAGTTCGTGGAGGGAAAAGCGCAGGGTCCCCTGACGCGGGATTTCGAGATGTCTGCCGGTTAGGGGGACAGGAGACCCCCGCTAAGATTCACTCGGACGGATGCCAGTTCATTCGGAGGGCGCATGAGCACTGCGGCGAAGGTCGGAGGGTTTTTCCTGGTTGTGCTGGTCCTGGCGGGCCTTCTGATCTGGCGGATCGAAGACCTGCGCCTGGGAAGGGGGCCGGCCAAGAAGATCTCGGTCGAGTTCAAGGACGTGGCGGGGCTCGACGCCAAGTCCACGGTGCGCCTGGCCGGCGTCCGCGTGGGCAAGGTCGCCCGGATCCGGCTGACACCGGACGGGAAGGCGGTCGTGGAGATGGACCTGGACAAGGACGTGGAGCTGCGCCAGGGAGCGTCGGCCGCGGTCGCGAACCTGGGGCTGCTCGGCGAGAAATACGTCGAGCTCGTCCCCGGCCCGGTCGGCGCGCCGGAGCTGCCCGAAGGAACGACGATCAAGGGGGACGTGCCCGTCAGCTTCGACCAGATCACCAGGCTCGCCCGCGACATCGAGGTGGACGTCAAGGACATCACGAAGAACCTGAAATCGTCTCTGGGCGGGCCTCAGGGGGAGGAGAGACTCCGCACGATCGTCGAGAACATCCGGATCATCACCGAGGACCTGCGCATCATGGTCGCTTCCAACCGCGGCAACGTGGATGCCACCCTGGCGAACCTGCGCGACTTCACGGAGGGGATGACCCAGCTCGTGGACCGGGTGGACAAGCTGATCGCCACCAACCAGGCCAACGTGACGCAGGGAATCGCGAACATCAGGGACGTGACGGGCAAGCTCGAGACGACGGCGGACAACCTGAACCAGATCACCGGCAAGATCAAGTCCGGAGAGGGGACCGTCGGCAAGCTCGTCGAGAGCGACGAGGCCCACAAGAACCTGAACGACGCGCTCGTCTCGGTCAAGGAGGGGGTGGCCGGCCTGAGCAAGGCGCTGGGATCGGTCGGCCGGACCCGCTTCGATTTCGGCGTGCGCTCCGAGGTCCTCACGAGCTATTCGAAAGGAAAGGGGTATTTCTGTCTCGACATCGATCCGCCGCAAACAACCGCTTCTACCGAGTCGAGCTCGCGACTCAGCCGTACGGCCGCCGCACGGACGATACGTCCATGGCAACAACGACGTTTCCGGACGGCCACGTCGAGGTGAAGACCATCCAGACCACGAATTACAAGGACGAGCTCGCCATCTCGGCTCTCTTCGGCTATCGGTGGAAGGATTGGGAAATGCGGGCCGGGATCATCGAGAGCCGAGGCGGCGCGGGCCTCGATTACAAGCTCTTGAAAGACCGCCTTCGCTTTTCGCTCGACATGTGGGACTTCAATCGCCCCAACAACTTCTCCCCCCACGGGAAGTTCGCCAGCAGTTTCTTCGTCTCCCCGTCGGTCTATCTCATGGGGGGCTATGACGATTTCCTGAACCACTCGCGCGGGACCGCCTCGATCTTCTTCGGAGCCGGTCTGCGGTGGACCGACGACGACCTCAAGTACCTCATCGGCTCCGTGCCGCTCAGGAAATGAGTCGGGACGGGAGAGCCGGAACCCGGCGCTCGGGGTAACTCATGCCGTCACGGGTCACGACGGTTTTCGCCTGCCAGTCCTGCGGCTCCGCGTCCCCAAGTGGCTGGGCCGCTGCCCGGAGTGCGGCGAATGGAACAGCTACGTCGAGGAGGTGCGCGGCGCGAAGACGGGCCGGTGGCGGAGGAAGCGGTGGCCGAACCGATCGCGGGCGCGTCTGAGGCGGTCGAGCCCGGGTCGAGACGGGAATGCCGGGTCTCGACCGCGTGCTCGGCGGCGGGATCGTCGCGGGCTCGGTCGTTCTCGTCGGCGGAGAGCCCGGGATCGGCAAGTCCACCTTTCTCCTGCAGGCCGCCCGGGCGGTCGCCGCGCAGGGCGGCGAAGTCCTCTACGCCACGGCGGAGGAGTCCGCCGCCCAGGTCCGGCTTCGCGCCGAGCGGCTGCGGGTCGCGAGGGGGGCTCTCCTCGTCGCCGAGACGGGCGTGGATCGCATCGTCGCCGCCGCCGAGCGCCGGAGGCCGGCCCTCCTGATCGTGGACTCGATCCAGGCGGTGCGCGATCCGGCGCTCTCTTCCGCGTCCGGGACGGTCTCCCAGGTGCGGGAATGCGCCTCGGTTCTTCTTCGCTGCGCGAAGTCCCGCGGGTTCCGATCGTCCTGATCGGCCACGTCACCAAGGACGGCAGCCTTGCCGGGCCCAAGTCGCTCGAGCACCTGGTCGACACGGTCCTGACGCTCGAAGGAGACCGGACATCGCTGCGGCGAATGCTCCGCGCGACGAAAAACCGGTTCGGACCCGTGGACGAGCTCGCCCTCTACGACATGACCGGCGAGGGCATGCGGAGATCGCCAACCCCTCCGCGGCCCTGCTGGCCGAGCGGCGCCGGGGTGTTCCCGGAAGCGCGGTGACGGCCGCTCGCGAAGGGTCGCGCTGCCTGCTCGTCGAGATCCAGGCGCTGGTCGGCCCTTCCACCGCGGATCGCCGCGGCGCGTGGCGATCGGCGTGGACGGCGGCCGGCTCGCGCTGCTGCTGGCGGTGCTCGAGGGGGCCGGGCTGTCGCTGGCCTCGCGCGAGGTCTTCGTCTCGTGCGCCGGGGCCTCGAGACGGCCGAGCCGGCGGCCGATCTCGCGATGGTGGCCGCCCTCGTCTCGTCGGCGCGGGGCCGGGCGATTCCGGGCGAGGCCGTCTGCTTCGGGGAGATCGGGCTTCTCGGGGAAGTGCGGCGCGTGCCCGCGGCGGGCTCGCGGTTGAAAGAAGCCGCCGCGATGGGATTCACGGAAGTCTATCTTCCGGCCGGCGACGCCGGCGAAACGGCGCGCTTTCCGGACCTCACGATCCGGCCCGTGGACCGGGTCTCGGAGTTCCTGAAAGTGATCGAGTGATTTTGCGGCCGGGTCAATCCGGCTGACGCACCAGCGCCACGGCGAGGCGCAGCGGCGCCGGGCCCGGATAGTCGGACGGGTAGGGAGCGACGAGCGTGATGCGGGCGTCCCGCGCCGGCCCGAGGCGCAACTGCGCGGGCTCCAGGATTCGCCGTTCGATCACGCGGTAGCGCTTCTGCCCGCCGAAGGTCGTCAGCCGCAGGCGGTCACCAAGGCGCAGGCCGGCGACGGCCGCCCCGTTCGAACCGCGGGGGACGGCGATGACGGAGGGGCTGCTCTTTCTTCCTCGCCGGGCAGCGAGGTCCCCCGGCACGTGTCCGGCGCCCTTCGCCAGAACGCCGGCATCGATCCCCTCGAAGACCGGAGAATCGAGCGAGAGTCTCGAAGCAGTCAACCGGGCGACGAGCTCGCCCGCCGCCGGCCGAGCCGCCGCGGCAGCAATCGGCGCTCCTCCGCGTCCGGCTCCGAGGAAAAGATCTCCCCGAGCCAGCGGCGCGGTGAAGAGTATCCCGCACCCGAGTCCGACCGAGGCCAGGGCTGGTGCGAGCCGGTGGGTAAACATCTTTTGGTGGCGGAAAACCCGCACCCGGTTCCCTGCCTTTCGGCGGGAAACCGGGCGCAGGAATCCTCTTTCCGTTTACCGGGTCTTGCGGCCGAGCAGAAGGCCGCCGGCCGCCAGGGCGAGACCCATCAGGGCGAAGCGAGGCGACGAGGAGGCCGTATGGGGAATCGTCGTTTCCGCGGGGGCGGGGGGCGCGGGAGCGGGCTCGTAGCTCCTGGGAGCCGGAGCGGGCGGCGGAGCCGCCACCGGGAGCGGGAGCCGGCGCGGGGGCCGTCGAGATCGAGGACGATCTGGTCGTGTTCTCGGCCATGGTCGTCATGCTCGTCGCCGTGATCGCGACTTCCTTGCGGTCGATGACCTCTCCGCTCACGTTCAATGCGACGACCGCGATCTTGTGGCTGCCGGCGGGGACGTTGTCGATCGTGGCTGTATTGGATTCCGACCCCTTCAGCGTGGCCTTGAGGCTGTTGTCGAGATAGACATCGAAACGCGGCTGCGGGAAATTAGCGTCGCCGAAGCGGGTCCCCTGGCCGGCGGCAAAAACCTGGTTGTTGTAGCCGACGGTCACCCGGACGCTGTTTCCGGAAATCGTCGCGCCCTCGGCAGGCTCGACCAGCCGCAGCCTGAGAGTGTTCTTCGTGGGGCCGCCGCTGTTGGGATCCGCGTTCTGTGCGGCGACCATCCCGGCGACGGTGAAAAGGGCGATCGCGGCGATGAGGCTCGGTATTTTATTGCGCATCTTCTCTCCTCCCTTGTGAAGGTGGCGCCAGACCAGCGCCGCCATGACGGGTAGAAGCAAACCACGGGCCAAGATCATGAAGTCATGCCCCGGTTTTCGCCCGCTCGAGTTACGGAGAACCCTGAGCCGAGGGTCTTAATTCCCGCTACGCCCGGGGCTTCCTTTGATCGAGATCTCTC
>CAWALG010000009.1:0-119063 GCA_963782815.1 uncultured Acidobacteriota bacterium
TTCACTTAGCTGCCGGAGGTAACCAGCGAGCTCGACACGCCGTGCGCAACAAGCTTGTGAGCGTAGGCGAGGCAGGCCTGGATGTCCTCGGGTTCGAGCCACGGATAGCCGGAGAGAATTGTGTCCGGCGTATCGCCGGCGGCCAGCATGCCGAGCACGTGCTCGACGGCCAGCCTGCGGCCGCGAATGATCGGTTTCCCGGCGAAGATCGCCGGATTCACTGTGATCCTCTCGAGAAGAGCCTTCTCGTCCATGCGGGAAAGTATAGACCCGGTTGGACAGCTGATTTCACAGGGTCTCCGCACGGTTCTCGTCTCGGGATTGCCGGTCTGGAATACGTAGAGCCGGTTCTGGCTCGCGACGCGGCAACGTAGAGATTCCGGGGGGCGCACGACATGGGGTTTCCGTCCACGTCGCACAGCAGGACGACGTCGGCTTCCAGGCCCTTGAAGCGGTGAGGGGTGGAGTAGCGGAGGACGGAAGGATCGGAGGCAAGGCCGAGGTCGTTGACGGCCTCGACGCGAAGGCCGGCGAGAGTCGGGTCGTCGCGGAGGAAGGATCGCTCGAGGCGGTGAGTGCCGATGAGGACGATGCGGTCGGGCGTCATGCCCTGCTTGAGCAGCCACTCGATTTTTCCGGCGGCGAGCGTCTTCTCGTCGGCCTCGGTGTCGTAGGGAATGATTTCGGGCTCAACGCCCGGGGGCGCGGACCAGAGGTAACGGCAGTCGAGGCCAACGAAGGCGGAGAAGTACTCCCCTATCGCGCGGGTGTTGCGGCGGTTGGTCCGCAGAGGGAAACGGGGCATGGGCCAGGGAGGCTTGCCGTTGCGGTTCCAGAGGTCCTGGTTCTCGTCGCGGAAGACATAGACGCGCCCCCGGGAGGGGTCTCGCAGGAGGGACATGAGGATCTCGAACCAGTCCGGCATGAAGTCCTGCGCTTCGTCAATCACGAGGGCATCGAACCGGTCGGTGATCCTTTTCGCCGCGTCCAGGAGAAGGAGACCGGACTCGTCGTTCCAGAACTCCGCCGCCTCCGCCGTTCGAGAATTCGCCGGCTCCTTCCATGGCAGGCCGGCGCGTCCTGACCAATCCCGGCAAAGCTGGTGGAAGCTCCCGGCCCATATGCTGCCGGCCTCGCTTCGGTGCGCCTCCGCGAAGCTGTAGAGGCGGTGGGCGAGCGGCGTGTTGAAGCAGAGGAGAAGAACGCTCGCTCCATCCGCAGCCATCCGGCGCGCGATCTCGCAGGCCAGCATGGTCTTTCCCGTTCCGGCTCCCCCTTCGACGTGGACCCGCGGGTTGAGATCGAGAAAGTCCAGGCAGATCGCCTGCTCTTCGCCGAGTCGGACCAGGGCCGCGTCTTCCGCCGCGATGTCTCCGAGGAGCGTGGAGACGAGCTGGAAGTGCGGGGCGATGACCTGCTGGCCGACCTGCTTGACGAGCTTCTTCGTCATCGGCTCGGTCTCCCGGCCGCTCGCGATTGTCTGGAACAGGCGCTCGAAGGCCTTCTCCGCGCCCTGGGCCAGGTCTTCCGCGTCAATGACCAGCTCGCGCGGAGCCGAGATCGGGAGCCGCTCGGGGTCGTACTGGCAGTCCGGGAAGACGACCGCATGACCGTGGGCGAACCGCGGCCCGCCGTCACCGAAAAGACCTCGCCGCTCGATCTCGCCCATGAGGCTCTTCTCGTTCTGCTGGCCTTGCCGGAACGGATCCTGGATCGTGTGGGTCGTTCCGCCGTGGTCGCAGGACGTCCACTCCCGCTCGCGCCCGTCGTAGCCGATCAAGCCTCCCTTGACTTCGAGGACCAGGAGCCCTTTCTCCGGATGCAGAATCAGGAAATCAATCTCCCCTTCCCGAAGCGGCCGTCCGCCCTCCGGCGCGACGTAGTACGAAACCGAGTGGTAAATCCGGTAAGCGTCCGGAAGCCCCTTCAGCGCCAGGTACACGCGCGCCTCGCCCGCATCCGGCCGGGCAGTCACCGGGACATCCGGGATCATCGTGGCCATGGGTTGTGCTTTCAGTCTAATCGACTGCCTCGCTTGGAGTTCGCTCTATCCCTGAAGGGCAGGACGTCGTTAGTCTTGAGCAGCGCCCTCCCCAGACCACCTCGACGCCACTCCCGCAGGTGTCATGAAGGACGCATCCGATTGAGAGCCGTTGGGGGGTCTGATACCCTCCAACCATGATGGAGACCAAGCGGCTGGACCGGATTACTGTCGAGCCAGGCAAGATGAACGGGCAGCCGTGCATTCGCGGCATGCGGCTGACGGTCAGGCGGGTCTTGGAAGCTCTGGCAACCTACCCGAACCGTGAGGATTTGCGCCGGGAGTACCCTGAGCTCCAGGACGAGGACATCCAGCAGGCCCTTGAGTACGCTGCGGCTGCGCTCGAGGACCGCACGGTCGAACTCACGCACGCCTGATGAGGTTCCTCCTCGACCAGGGACTTCCCCGGTCGGCGGCTGAACTCCTTCGAGATCAGAATCTTGATGCTGTTCACGTGGGCGAAGCTGGCCTTGCATCCGCAGGAGACCCGGAGATCTTGACAAGAGGCCGGGAAGAGAGGCGAGTCGTGGTGACGCTTGATGCGGACTTCCACGCACTCATGGCACTTTCGGGGGCAACCGAGCCATCCGTCATCCGAATCCGAAGGCAGGGGCTCACGGCGGCACCGCTCGTCGAGGTAATCCTCGATGTGATCTCGCTCTGCGCAACGGATCTCGACGCTGGAGCTCTCGTGACTGTTCGGCCCGCCGCGGTCAAGATTCACAAACTGCCCGTTGTCCGCAGCAGTGAAAAAGACTGACGGAACAACTGCCCGCAGTGGCGTCCCCGTGGCAGTCAAAAGGAAGGCATGGGCTCAAACCTGCGCTTCCTAATTGACTGAAGGGAGGGGCGGGGTTTAGGATTCATGGCGATATCGAGAGAGGCGCGAGGGAACTGGCCCGTTGACCGCCCTGAACCTGGCTTCGCCGCCAAGGTGCCAAAGCCAGCCCGGAGACGGGGACGATAGGGCTCACGTCGAGCAAGAAAAGGCGTGAGACGCCTCGAAGTCGAGGCGGAGGCCTGATCTCTCGGCCTCCGTGGATCGGAATGGTGACGGCACGGCCATCGGGATGGTTCCACCGCTCGTGACTTCCGGTGGTTCGTGTCTTCTAGAAACCGAGGCGAGCGCTGACGGCCTGGAGCTGGCGCGCCGTCGCGCTAGGCATGCACGAGGAGTTCCGTCCGGTCCGCCGGCAGCGGTTTCCCGCTCTCCGCGTATTCCTCTTGAATTATCCGGAAGACGTTCTCCAGCTCCTTCAACGCTTCCTCGCGCGTGTCCATGAGCGCATAGCAGCCGCCGATCGCAGGGATCTCCGCGACCCACCCGCCGCCCTCCTGGACGTACAGGATGATTTTGTAGTTCGCCAGCGCGGATTCGCTCGCCATCAGGCTGATTCTAACTCCTGGCGAGCTGGTGCCACGGATTCTGCGTGCCAAACGTCCAGGTCTCTTGTGAATCGAGGCCTTGCGCTGCACCTACTCTCCTAAGGTAAGCATTGCCGAATGACGCGGAGGCGGTTGCTGCGGAGTTGCAGCGTCGCTCCACAGCCTTCTTCAGCAGCCTGGCTGGGGATTACGCCCGGGCAGCCCGGAGGTTTACGCCCGGCGAGTCTCGGTTCCGATCGCGGGGCGCTAGTCCTTGGGTTTGGGCGATGGAAGCGAGAAGGCGGCGCTTTCGGCCGCGAAGCCGACCCTGACGTGCGACTTGTCGCAGAAAGGCTTGTTCTCCGAGTGTCCGCAGCGGCAGAGCGACACGCCGGTGCGGCCGGCCAGGCCGTAACGGTTGCCGGTCTCGTCGACCAGAGTGATGTCTTCCCCTTCCACTCTGAGGGGCCCGTTTTTCCGGGGTGTGATCTTGATGTCAGCCATCGCTCTCCCCCCTAGCGAAAACCCCGCGATTCTAACCAACCGACGCCGCGCGGCACCTTGAGGCCCGGTAGCTGGTGAATGGATCTTCCAGGTACAGTCGCTTCGCAACCGGCGGGCGAGAGAGTTCTGGACCAGGGCCAGGACCCCAGTGTGCGTACGGACCTGGTCGTCGAGATCCGGGAGGACATCCTCGGAGAGAGCTTCAACGGTACGCCGAGTCGTGATCCGGATGGAGCGACAAGATCCTCAACCAGTTGTCTTGACGGTAGGCGAGTGCCCGGAACCCCTTTCCTATTCGGAGAGAGTAGAGACGTACTCCCAGAGGACCGACTTTGGAGGCCAGGGCTTCCCACTTGAGACCTGAGTCTCGGTACACCCCTTCCCACGTCATCCTCGACAGTTTGCCGAGGGTGTTGAGGACAGATCGCTGCCCGTCTTTTTCGAGCGCGAAGAGCTGCTCTTGAAATTCGGGGTTGTTCAGGTCGAGCTGCAGCCGTTTCGCGGGGAGCTCAACGACCGAGGCGCTTCGCGAGCTTGCTCAAGCTTGTTTTGCGAGGAGGGTTCTTCTCGGCCCAGGCAATCGCACGATCAACGGAACGACTGACCGAGGGCTCATGCAGCCAGCGCTCGTTCTCGGGAACGAAGTCCCCCAGCTTCACCATCCACACGCCCCGCTCGATTTCGTCGATCAGCACGTGGCGCCCGGCGTACTCCTTGCCGAGGGCAATCTGGCCGCTGGATCCAATCGTCTTGACGGTCGCCATGCTCGCTCCCGATTTCACCCGGCATGATAGCACAACGGCATGATAACGCCCGGGTTTTCCCAGGGAGCGACATCTGAATCTCCTGGTTGCGGGGGAGGATTTAGCGCCGGGCGGACCCGGCGCTGCCTACTGCCGGGGGTCTGCCTCCGGTGGTCGGCCCGGACCTTCGCAGACTCTGAAGCGGTCGAAGGTTCAAATCCGATCTCGGCTGCCAATAAAAGCAACGCCGAGAGTTTCCTCTCGGCGCTTGAGAATCATGGTTGCGGGGGAAGGATTTGAACCTTCGACCTTTGGGTTATGAGCCCAACGAGCTACCAGACTGCTCCACCCCGCGTCAGGGAGGCGCACCATATCGAAGGCGACAGGTCAGGTCAAGTCGCGGAGGATGCGGACGATCGGCGAGAACGCCCCTCACCCCTTCCCTCTCCCGGGGGGAGAGGGGGAAGGCACGGGGGTGGGTTTCTGCGGGGCCAGGGTGCCGGGGGGGTAGAGGAGGACGATGTCTTCGGGGTGGACGAGGTGGAGCTCTTCGCGGGCGGCCTTCTCGGCGGGGAACTCGCCGCGGTTGGCGGCGGTGATCGAGGCGCGGAGCTGCCCGTTCTCGCGCTTGCGGTCGGCGATCTGCTTGTCGAGCTGGCGGATGTCCGCCTTCGCCTTCTTCAGCTCCAGGAGCCGGCCGTCGTAGAGAAGGAAGAGGCCGAGCACGACGGCCGAGCCGGCGAGCGAGAGGAAGAACGCGGCGAGCGGCCTCGGGTTGCGCGGCGGGGGCGCGGGCTGCCTCACCGCCGGAAGGCCGCCTTTCCGGCGAAGACGCCTCCGGCCGCGAGGTCCTCCTCGATCTCCAGCAGGCGGTTGTACTTGGCCAGGCGTTCCCCGCGGCAGGCGGAGCCGGTCTTGATCAGTCCGGAATTGACCGCGACGGCGAGGTCCGCGATCGAGTCGTCGGAGGTCTCGCCGGAGCGGTGCGAGACGACGGTCTTGTAGCCGGCGGTCTGCGCCATGCGCACGGCCTCGAGCGTCTCGGTGACGGTGCCGACCTGGTTCAACTTCACGAGCAGGGCGTTGGCGATGCCGTCCTCGATCCCCTTCGCGAGGATCTTCGGGTTCGTGACGAAGACGTCGTCGCCGACCAGGAGGATCTTCTTGCCGAGCCGCTCGGTGATGCCGATCCAGCCGTCGCGGTCGGATTCCGCGATGCCGTCCTCGATCGAGACGATCGGGTAATCGCCGGCGAGCGCCTCCCAGAACGCGATCATCTTCTCGGACGAGAGCGTCTTCTTCTCCCCCTTGAGCTCGTACTTTCCGTTTTCGAAGAACTCCGAAGCCGCCGGGTCGAGCGCGATCGAGATGTCGCGTCCGGGCTTGTAGCCCGCCGCGGTGATCGCGGACACGAGAAGATCGAGCGCCTCGCGAGCGGAGGCGATGTCGGGCGCGAAACCTCCCTCGTCGCCGACGCCCGTCGAGAGTCCCTTGGACTTCAGGATCCCCTTGAGCGTGTGGAAGACCTCGACTCCCGCGCGCAGGGCCTCGGCGAACGTCGCGAAGCCCGTGGGGCACACCATGAATTCCTGCGGGTCGAGGCGATTGTCGGCGTGGGCGCCGCCGTTGATGACGTTCATCATCGGGACCGGAAGCGTGCGCGCGCCGGCGCCGCCCAGGTAACGGTAGAACGGCAGGCCGGAGGCCGCCGCGGCCGCCCGCGCGACGGCGAGGGAGACGCCGAGGATCGCGTTGGCCCCGAGCCTCCCCTTGTTCTCGGTGCCGTCGAGCTCGATCAGGATCCGGTCGAGCAGGGCCTGGTCCCGCGCGTCGGCGCCCAGGACCTCGGCGGCGATCTCGCCGTTGACGTGCGCGACGGCTTTCGTGACGCCTTTTCCGCCGTAGCGCTTCTTGTCCCCGTCGCGCAGCTCCAGGGCCTCGCGCTGGCCGGTCGAGGCGCCCGAGGGGACCGCCGCGCGTCCCGTCGCGCCTCCCGAGAGCAGCACCTCGACCTCGACCGTGGGATTGCCGCGCGAGTCGAGGATCTCCCGGCCCAGGACCGCTTCGATGGAAAAGCTCATGGCATCACGACTCAGAAGCTCCCGCCCGCCCGGGCGAGAGCGACGCAGTCGGCCTCCGATTTTGCTTCAGCGTATACGCGAGCTACAGGTTCCGTTCCCGATTCGCGGACCAGAATCCACGAACCGTCGTCCAAAAGCAACTTCATTCCGTCCAGCTGATTGACGGACGCGACCTTGCGGCCGGCGAAACGCTCCGGGGGAGCGGCGCGGCGGGCCTTCAAGGCCTGCTTCTCCTCGGGCGAGGCCGGCAGGTCCAGGCGAGTCGAGTAGAAGGGACCGATCTGCCGGCGCAGCTCCTCCGAGAGCTCGTCCAGCGACTTCCCGGCGGCGCCGGCCATCTCCGCGGCGAGGAGGTCCGCCAGGATGCCGTCCTTCTCCGGCACGTGTCCCTCGATCGTCAGGCCCGCGCTCTCTTCCGCGCCGAAGATGATCTCGCCGGCGATCAGCTTCTCGCCGATGTACTTGAAGCCGACCGGCGTCTCGTGGAGGGGAACTCCGAAGCGCGCGGCGATCGCATCGAGCGCGTGCGTCGTCGCGACGCTCCGGGCGACGCCGCCGCGGCGCCCCTTGCGCGAAAGGAGATCCCAGAGGAGGAGCGCGAGGATCTGGTTGGGCTGGACGTAGACGCCGCGCGCGTCGCAGACGCCGAAACGGTCCGCGTCTCCGTCGCAGGAGAGGCCCAGGCGCGAGCCCCCGGCGCGGACGTCTTCGCCCAGGCGCACGAGCTCCTTCTCGCCGCACTGCGGCGACTCGCCGCCGAAGAGCGGGTCGGCCTTCGCGTTCAAGCGCGAGAGATTCGCGCCCGTGCCCTCGAGGTAGGCGTCGAGGAACCCCGAGGAGGTCCCGAAACGGAAATCGAGCGAGAAGCGTGGTTTTCCGCGCCCGACGTCCTCCCGCCGCACCTTGGAGGCAAGGTCGGCGAGGTAGCGGGCGCCGGGTCGAAGCTCGCCACGGGCCCCGACGGCGGCTCGGCAATTTCCCTCGAGGCGGCGATTCTGTCCTCCACCTTCTTCGTGATCTCCGGGAGGGCCGGAGCCCCGTCGGCCGTGGAGAACTTGATGCCGAGATACTGGGGCGGATTGTGGCTGGCGGTGAAGTTGACCGCGCCCGCGGCGCCGCGCCGGCGGATCTCGAACGCGAGGACCGGCGTCGGGACCGGGCGCGCGGACATCTCCGCCTGGAACCCCTCGGCTTCGAGCAGGCGCGCCGCCTCGGAGGCGAAACGGCCGGCCAGGAAGCGCGTGTCGTAGCCGACGAGAACGAGGCCCCCCTTCTTTCCCGTCTTCCGCGAGCACCCGCGCCACCGCCGCGATGACCCGGCGGGCGTTCCCGAACGTAAACTCGTCGGCGATGACCGCGCGCCAACCCGATGTTCCGAACTTGATTGCCGTCACGCCTGCGCCCTCCTGGCCGCGCGGGAGGCGGGAAGAACCTCGCCGGCGCCCGCGGTTGCTCTTCTACGACTCCCCATGAGACTACGAAACCGTGGGTAATTCCAATCCAGGCCGGATCCGCCGGCCCCGGTCCATCCTTCTTCGGGCGAGCGCCGCCGCGGTCCTCCTCTTCCAGTTGCGTGGTGAAGTCGGGGCCGCCAAGGGAGACTTCGGAGAAACGTCCGCCCCTGCGCCTGCGGGCGCCCGATCTCGCGGCGCCGCTCGTCGAAGCGCTTCCTCCCTCCGACCTCCGGCCGCGCGACGCGGTCAAGGCGGCGGTCTTCGACCGGATCAACTCCGACCGCGCGGCCGCGGGACTCCCTCCGGTCGCGTGGGACGCCGCGGCATCGCGCGTGGCCGATGCCTTCTGCGCCCAGCAGGTGCGCGAGGCCACCCGCGGCCACTTCCTCATGGACGGAATTCCACCCTACGCGCGGACTTCCTTCGCGGGAGTCTTCGGCGCCCAATCGGAGAACTCGGTCTCCTGGGTGACGAGCGGCAAGTCCTTCTCCGAGCCGGTCGCGCGGCTCGCCCTGACCGGGCACGAAGAGATGATGGCCGAGAAGCCTCCCGGCGACGGGCACCGCCGCACGATCCTCGACCCCGAGGCCACCCACGTGGGAGTCGGCTACGCCGTCGCGGGCGGACGATTCCAGATGGCGCAGGAGTTCCTGACGCGCGGGCTCGAGCGCTTGAGCATCGGCCGAGGCGAATGGTCCCGTCCGGTGCTGAGTTTCGAAGGCACGCCGCTGCCGGCCGGGCGGCTGGAGTTCGTGACGATCGCGCGGGAGAACCCTCCGGCTCCCCTGACGCGGGAGGAGGCGACGGCGCGCACGAGCTATTCCTACCCCCGCCCGACGATCGCCTACACGCCCGAAGGAGCCACGATGATTCGGGTCTCCGGCACCGATACCCAGGGGAGGATCCACATCGGACCGAAGAAAGACTTCGCGTTCACCTTCTCGCCCGACCGGCCCGGCCTTTACACGTTCGTCTTCTACGCTGCCTTCCGCGCCTCGGAGCCCGCGCGGCCGGCGGCTTCGGCGACGATCTGGGTCGAATGAGAAGAGAGATTTGTGATTTGTGATTGGTGATTTGTGATTTCGGTTCTCGTGGTTACTCCTGACGGTACGCGGTTGGAAGAACTCGCCGGCAGGCATCCGTCTGTTGAGATCCTGACGGCGCACGGCGTGGAGGACACGCTGGAGAAACTCGGCCGCAACCGCCGGGTCGATGCCGTCCTGCTCCTGCAGGAACAGGGTACGGCGGCAATCGTCGGGGCCATCGAAGAGGACAATCCGGCCCATCCCCCGCTGTTCCAGCCTGCCGGTCAGTCCCGGGTCCCGGGGACCCGGATTCTGGCCGCCGAGGAGCCGTCGGAGCTGATCGACTTGCTCCTGGCCGAGCTGGAAGGCTAGAATCCCGCATTCGGCTCTCGCGCCTCCGGCGGACCGGAGGCGTGGTAACTTTCGTATTTTGAGGGGTTTTCCTTATGTCCGGCTGCGGCGGTTGCACGACAGGAAACGCATATAACCCCGGAGGCCACTACGTCGGCATCCGGATCAACGAGAACGAGGACGGCCGGGTGGTCTTCTGCGAGACCAACGGCGCGGCCCTCGGGAAGGGCCAGAGGCTCGTCGTCGAGGGGGAGCACGGGCTCGAATATGCCGAGGTGGTGACCCTCCATCCCATGATCGTCAAGCAGTGCCAGCTGCGAGAAGCGCGGCGGCTCGTGCGCCTGAGCACATCGAGCGACCAGGCGACGTACGAGTCCAAGCTCGCCCGCGAGCGGAGGTTCTTCGCGCGACGTCCAGGAGCTCGCCGGAGAATGGAAGATCCCGATGAAGCTCATCCGCACCGAGGAGAGCTTCGACGGACGTAAATACACCGTCTATTACACTTCCGAGACCCGGATCGATTACCGGAAGCTCGTGGCCGACCTCGCTCAAAGGCACCCGATTCGCATCGAAATGCGCCAGGTCGGCCCTCGGGACGAGACGAAGATGCGGGGCGGGCTCGGGCCTTGCGGGTTGACCCTCTGCTGCTCGACCTTCCTGAAGGGATTCCACCCCGTGACGATCAAGATGGCCAAGAACCAGAACCTGTCGCTAAATCCCTCGAAAATCTCGGGGATGTGCGGGCGCCTGATGTGCTGCCTGGCCTATGAGGACGAAGGAGGCCGGCCGGCTCTCAATCAGGCTCCGGCCCCCCCCGAAAAGGCCCAGAATATTTCTCCGGAGGCGCAGGTTTAGCGGGTAAAGTGTCCCGCAACTTACAGGGACCAAGAGAGACAGCCGTGGCAGAACGCAATCCCCCCGGGAACGCGTATCGTCCAGAAAACGAGCCCTCGGGGAACAGAAAGCTGATTCGACCGAACCTCTCGGACCTCTCCGAGAGATACCCGACTCGCACGTTCCAGCAGCGCAAGCAGGCTCCGGCGGAGCAGACCAACGCCGAGAGCTATTACTACCTGAAGCAGATGGCCGCCAAGACCCCGATGGTGGTGGTCTTGAACGACGGCGAAGAGATCCGCGGCTGGATCGAGTGGTACGACAAGCACTGCCTGAAGGTGAACCGGGACCGCGGCCCGAACCTCCTGATCCCGAAGACCTCCATCAAGTACCTCTTCAAGCAGGGAGAAGAGGACGCGTTCCGCGGGGGCAACCGCTAGAGCGCCGCTGGGCGTCTAAGGTCTAATGTCTAAGGTCTAAAGTCCCAAGGCGCGGCTCCGGGACCTTAGACTTTAGACCTTAGACCTTAGACCTCTCTCTCTATCGAGCGCCGCGACCCGAGAGCACGGCGGGAACCGTTTTCAGAAGGATCTTCAGGTCCAGCATCGGCGACCAGGTGTCGATGTACTTCAGATCGAGGGCCATCCAGCGGTCGAAGTCGAGGTTGCTGCGGCCGGAGACCTGCCAGAGGCACGTGAGGCCGGGTTTCATCGAGAGACGCCGGTGCTGCCAGGGCTCGTAACGCGCGACTTCCTCCGGCAACGGGGGACGCGGGCCGACCAGGCTCATGTCCCCCAGGATCACGTTCCAGAGCTGCGGCAGCTCGTCGATCGAGAGCCGGCGCAGCAGCCGGCCGACGGGAGTCAGGCGCGGGTCCTTGGAGACCTTGAAAACGGGACCCGACATCTCGTTCAAGTGCGAGACCTCGTTCAAGCGCTCTTCGGCGCCGGCGTACATGGTGCGGAACTTCAGCAGGGTGAAATGCCGTCCGTTCAATCCGCAGCGGACCTGGCGGAAGAAGAGCGGGCCGGGCGACGTGATCCGGATCAGCAGGGCCGCGAGAGCCTGGATCGGCAGCGTCACCAGGACGCACGCCAGCGATAACGCGAAGTCAATCCCTCGCTTCGCGACGAGCTGGATGGGGTTGGCCGGAGTCGTCGTGAAGGACAGCAGGGCGATGCCGTCCAGCTCTTCCAGGACGGGTCGCGCGAGAACGTGCGGGAAGATATCGAGCGAGACGTGCGCCCGCACGCCGTGGCGCTCGGCGACCATCAGGGCATCCTCGTATTCCGCGAGCCTCCCCTTTTCGATGACGAAGATCAGCTCGTCCACCACCTCGCGCATCAGCACGGGCTCGAGGTCGGTGATCTTGCCGAGGCAGGGCCACCGGTTCGCGCGCCGGATCTCGCCTCCGTTGTCGTCGTCGAGGTAGCCGATGACGCGGAATCCCCAGTGGGGATGCGCCTCGACGAAGTCGCCGAGCTGGGCCGATTTCTGACCTGTCCCCACCAGCAGCACGGTGCGGAAGTTCAGACCCCGCGCGCGCACCCACCTCGAAAGCAGGCGGAGGAAGATCTTCTCGGTGCCGAGGAACGTGAAGTTGACGATCCCGAACACCACCAGGAAGAAACGGCTGACGAACTCGAGGCGCAGGCCGTACACGAGAAGAGCGAGCATCGCGGTGCCGCCGAAGGCGACCTTCATCGCGCCCCAGATCTCCTCCACGAGCGGCGTCGTGCGGTGGCTGCGATAGAAGCCGGCGGCGAACAACAGCAGGCCCCACACCGGGAGGATCAGGACGAGGAGGAAGGCGTACTCCTTGATGGGAGAGACCGGGGTCCGGAAGATCAGCGGGGAAAACCGCGGCAGCACCACGAGCCGCAGCACGTAGGCCACGGGGAGGGACAACGCCGTCAGGACGAGGTCCCAGATCAGTACGCCGAGGGCGATTGCGCTCGCTTTCTGCTTCAGCATGGAGTCCGGCGCAGCCAGGACAACCGGCAAGCCTTTGCGATACTACGGGATGGCGGGCCTTCCTTCAAGAAGAGCCTCGTAACGGGTGGCCACATCCTCCCAGCGGTACCGCTCCCGGACGCGCCCCCTCGCACGATCCTTCCATACGGAATAACCGGCCGGATCGTCCAAAATGGCCGCCAGCAGGCGGGTGAGCGTCTCCGGCTGCCGGACGTCAAAGGGCAAGGCGACATCCCCCGCGACCTCCTCGTTTTCCGGGGACCGGTTGTAGCAAACAACGCGCCCGAAACCGAGGGCCTCGACCAGGGCGGGATGGGTCCCGCCGACCTCGGTCGCCTGGACGTAGACCGCGGCGCGGGCGAGCAGCTGCCGGTATTGCTCGCCGTAGAGCGCTCCGGGAAAGAGGACTCGGGGATCGGCCTGCCGGTGGAGCGCGGCGATGTAGTCGCGCGCGTAGGGCGCGTCGCCCAGGATGACGAGAGGGACGTCGCCCGGCACATCGCGGTAGGCGCGCACGACCGCGTCCGCGTTGTTCTCCGGCTCGAGGCGGGAAACGTAGAGCACATAACGTTCGGGCGCGAGCCCGAGTCTTTCGAGCGTTTCACTCCCGACAGGCTCCGGCAGATCTCCTCCGTACGGTATGAAGACGGAGTAAAAACCGTACCGTTCCCGATAGTAGGTCTCGATGACCCGGGCGTCGGAGACTACGGCGTCCGGCACGATGGTCGAGAGCCTCTCGGAGATTCGGTAGGCGAGCTTCCCGAGCGCGTTCCACTTCCGGCGATTCCGCTCGAGGCCGTCCACGTTCAGGACGACGCGTGTCTTCCCGGCGAGGCGCGGAAGGAATGCGAACGCCGCGTTGATGGCGTTGCAGACGAGCACCGCGTCGAATCGTTCGAGCGCCGCGTCGAAGCCGGAGAGAATCCCGTGAGCCACCGTGTCGAGATACTTGGTGGGAATCGTCGGCAGCACGCGGATCTTCGCGCCGCGGTGAGACGCGAGCCCCGGCTGCGCATAGCGGGAGCGCGTGTAGACCGTGACGTCGTGCCCTCGCGAAGCCAGGCGCGCCGACAGCTCCTCGGCCAGCGTCTCGAAGCCGCCGTAGCGCGCGGGAATCCCGCGGGTCCCGAGGATGGCCAGGCGCATCGGTAAGAAAACTATCAGCTATCAGAGCTCGCGGCCCCCGGCTGCGTCGTCTCATCGTGCCGTAGGGGCGGGCCTTGCGGCCGCCCGCCTCCGTCGGTGCTCGCTCTCGTCGTTCACGAGGGTGCGTACGATCGTGCAACAGCGCGGTCGCTAGCGGAAGCGATTTCGGTCTCGACGCCGCGGCGTGTCCGAGCGGAGGCGGGAGGGGCGAGCCCCTCCCCTACGGCACCGGAAGAGGCGCCGGGGGAGTCTCCGGGCATTGCCGCCGGGCGCTGGATCTTTTCCTGGATCTCCCGCCGCTTGGCCCAGAGGCGTTTCCGGTTGCGCCAGAGCCAGGGGAAGGCGGGGAGCGACGACCGCTCGATCGTCAGACAGGCGCCGAGGACGACGATGTCCCGCGCCAGGGTCGGCAGGAGGGTGACCGCGAATTCGCGCGGCGTCTGGTTGTTGATGCGCAGAAGGAAACGGTTCTTCACGGAGTGGTAGTTGACCAGCGGCGACATGCGCCGCCTCCGGTCGGGCAGGTTGCGGCGGCGGTGGTAGGCGACCGCCTCGGGGACGTAGAGGCACTTCCATCCGAGGCTCTGGAGCCGCCAGGAGAGATCGGCGTCTTCCCGGTACAGGAAGAAGTCGGAGTCGAAGACGCCCGTCACGATCCTCGCGGACTCGAGGGCCTCGCGCCGGTAGAAGCCGGCCGCTCCGCTGGCGCCGAAGATCTCTTCCTCCGCCAGATACCGGCCGGCCGCCTCCTCCCCGGAGCCCCGGTCGAAGTGCCGCCCGGTCGCCGTCCTGTAGATCCCCGTCGAGTCGAGCCTTCCGGTCGGATGAAGGCCGGCCCCCTCCGCGCGCAACAGCCTTCCCGAAGCGGAGCCGACGTCGGGGCGGCCGTCGAGACGCTCCGCCAGAATCGCCGCGAAGCCGGGCTCGAGGCGGCAATCCGGGTTCAACGCGAGGACGTGCCGCCCCGAGGAGAGCCCGATGCCGAGATTCATCGCGGCGGCGAACCCGACGTTTTCCGGCAGCTCCACCAGGCGCACGCTCTGCCCCCCCACGCTCCGCACCGCTTCGCACGAGCCGTCGGAGGACTTGTTGTCCACGACGATCGTCTCGACGCGGACGCCGCGCTGGGCGAGCGCCGAGGAGACGGAGTAAGGCAGATCGGCCTCGTCGTTGTGAGCGACGACGATGATGGAGACGTCAATCATGGGGGATTTGTGATTTGTGATTTGTGATTTGTGATTGACGGGAGCCGAGGCCGAGAGCGAGGGCGAGGGTCGCGAGGTAGGCGCGGGCGGCCTCTCCCCTTGGGCGGGGGACGGCGGGACGAAACGGAAGGAGGAAGAGGCGCAGGAGCATCCCGGCGGAGAGGAGGGGTCGGTAGAGAAGACGGGCCGCGAGGCCGTAGTGAAGGCGGCGGTAGCGGAGGGCGTTGCGGTAATAGATCGGCAAGAAGCGAGCGTAACCCAGGGATGCGGAGGAGACGCCGCCGCGATGGCGGAATCGAGCCTCCGGCCAGTACAGCGAGACTTCCCGCGCGAGGAAGGCGGGCGCAGAGGTCCACGTCTTCGAACCAGGCCGGCACGAAACCCTCGTCGAAGCCCCCGAGCCTTTCGAACGCGCTCCTGCGGATCGCCAGCGCTGCGGCCGCGGCCTGCTCGACCTCGAAGGCGCTATTTCTGTCGTGATCCGCGTAGCGCCAACTGCGGCGCCGGCGGTTATTCGGAAGAAGCGCGTCCACGAGGAGAAGCTCGCGGGCGTCGGAAGCGAGACTCGGAAGCCGGCGCAGTTGGAAAGTGAACTGGTCCTCCAGGCCGGGAGGAGAGAGAAGGCGAGGACTTGTGATTGGTGATTTGTGATTTGTGATTTCCGCAGCGACGGGGTCCTCGAAGTCCAGGAGTCTGGGGGCGAGGGCGGCGGCTTCGGGGCGCGCGTCCAAGCCGCGAGCGATGGCGGTGAAGGGGTCGCCCTCGGCGCGCGTGTCGGGATTCAGGAAGAGCAGCAGGTCGCCCGGCGCGGCGCTCGCTCCCTGATTGGCGGCGGGGCCGAAGCCTCGGTTCTCTTCGTTGACGAGGACCGTCGCGTCCGGCCACAGCGGGAGAATCGCCGCGCCGGCGCCGCCGCCGCCGTTTTCGACGAGGACGAGAGAGAGGCGCGGGCCGCCGGGCGGCATCCGGCTGCGGGCCTCCGCGAGCGACTCGACGCAGGCGCGCAGATCCGCCGCGTCGTTCCAGGAGACGAGGATGATCGAGATTTCCCGAACCGGCGGGGTCAAGGCATTACCGGTTCGCGCTCGGCCACTCGGAGAGGAGGGCATGCTGGTCGCGCGAGCGCCAGGCGAGAACCGGGAGCCGGGGCCAGACCAGGACCGGGAGGAACGCCCCCTTCCACCCGACGCTGCGCACGTGGGCAAGGTCCGCGCGCAGGAGCGGGATGAGGTCGCGCGCGAGCAGCCGCGAATCGAAGTTGCGAAAGAGCGTCCGCCACCGGTTTCGCGCCGTCCAGAGAGCGCGCCGGGCCGGCGTCCTCCGCCCGGTGCGCGAGCCCTCGTGGCGGCACCGGGCCTCCGGGTCGCAGGCGAAGCGCCACCCCGCGCGCGCGAGGCGAAGCGAGAGATCCACGTCTTCGTAGTACGCGAAGAAGGAGCGCTCGAAGACCTCTCCCTGCGGCGCCACGCTTTCGAGCGCCGCCCGCCGGTAGAGCGTCGCCGTGGCCGAGACTCCCGAGACCTCGAAGACGGCCGCCGGCGCTTCTTCCGGCCGCGCTCCCGCAAGATGCGGAACCGCCTCGCCGCGCCCGTTCCAGGCAAGACCCGCGGTGTCCACCCGGCTGCCGTCCTGGTTCAGGACGAGGCCCTGCACCGCCGCCAGCCGTTCATCGAGCGTGAGCCTCGCCGCGAGCCTCGCCGCGTAGTCGGGAGCCAGCACGGCGTCGTTGTTGACGAGCAGGACGAACGGGGACCGCGTCCGCGCGATCCCCTCGTTGGCCGCGCCGGCGAACCCGAGGTTGCGCGGAAACGCCACGACCCTCGTCTCCTGGAACTCGCTCGCCAGCCTCTCGCGCTCGGCCGGCCGCGAGGCGTTGTCCACCACGACGATCGAGGCGTCCACGCCGGCCTGCGACCTCAGGGAAGCCAGCGCCGCGAAGAAGGCCTCGCCGCCGTCGCGATTGACGACGACGCAGTCGACATCCGGGAGCTGAAACGGCGGGCTCAAACGGTTGACTCGGCCACGGACGCGATATAAATCGCAGCGCTCATGCTACCACGCGACTTCTTGCGGGAGAACGCGGCGCGCCTGGCGCGAGAGATGCCCGAGCGCTTCGCCGGCGCCGGCCTGGAGCAGTTCGCCGAGCTCGATCGCCTGCGACGCGAGACGGTCACGCGCCTGGAAGAGAAGCGCCGGCGCCGGAACGAGCTGACGGCCGCGCGCGGGAAACCGTCGCCGGAAACTCTCGCGGAGATGAAGGCTCTCAAGGAAGAGATCCGTCTCCTCGAAGAGGAGGAGGAGCGTCACAGCCGGGCCCTCTCCGACGCCGAGACGCGCATCCCCAACGTTCCGCACGATTCCGTGCCGCGCGGAAAAGACGAGACGGCCAACCGGCTCGAGCGGTCCTGGGGCGAGCCCCGCGCCTTCGCGTTCACGCCGCAGGCCCACTGGGACCTGGGTCCGGCGCTCGGCATCCTGGACTTCGAGCGCGGGGCCAGGCTCGCCGGCGCGCGATTCACCGTTCTGCGCGGAGCGGGAGCGCGGCTGTCGCGGGCGCTCATGGACTTCATGCTCGACCTGCACACGCGCGAGCACGGCTACACCGAGATCCTGCCGCCGTTTCTCGCCAACAGCGACTCTCTCTTCGCGACCGGGCAGCTCCCCAAGTTCGAGGAGGACCTCTTCCAGACCCGGGAGGGGTACTACCTGATCCCGACCGCCGAGGTCCCGCTGACGAACCTGCACCGCGGCGAGATCCTCCCGGCCGAGGCGCTGCCGATCCGTTACACCGCCTACACCTCCTGCTTCCGCGCGGAGGCGGGCGCGGCGGGCCGCGACACGCGCGGGATGATCCGCCAGCACCAGTTCGAGAAGGTCGAGATCATGACGTTTACGCGGCCCGAGGATTCCTACGAGCATCTCGAGCGTCTTACGGGCCACGCCGAGGAAGTGTTGAAGCGGCTGGAGCTCCCCTACCGGGTCGTGTCCCTCTCGACCGGCGACCTCGGCTTCGGAGCCGCCAGGACCTACGACCTCGAAGTCTGGCTGCCCGGCCTGCAGTCGTTCAAGGAGATCTCCTCCTGCTCGAATTTCGAGGCCTTCCAGGCGCGCCGCGCTTCGATCCGCTTCCGCCGAGCCGAGGGCGAGAAGCCCGAGTTCGTGCACACTTTGAACGGCTCGGGACTCGCGATCGGGCGGACCCTCGTCGCGCTCCTGGAGAACTACCAGCGCGAGGACGGCTCCGTCGAGATCCCGAAGGCGCTCCGCCCGTATTTCGGCGCCGCCGAAATACGGAAGGTCGTAGGTGGAAGGTGGAGGTGTTAGGGAAGGCCCGCCGAGTCGAGTCCCGTACCACCTACCACCTATCACCTCACTCACCTTCGCCGCCGGCGGGACGAGCGACGCCGGCGGAGACGATCATCTTCATCGCCTGCTCGGGCGTCATTTCCAGGTAGCGCACCTTCTCCTCCGGCACGACGAGGAGGAAGCCGGTCGTCGGGTTGACGGCGCTCGGCACGAAGACGTGGCAGACCTTCGCGCCGAGCTTCTCCTGCGCTTCGCTCGCGGCCGTGGACGTCACGAACCCGACCATGTGCGTCCCCGGCGAGCCGTATTCGACGAGCGCCACGCGCCGAAACGAGGCGTCTTCGCTCGAGCCGAGGAAGATCTCCGCGATCTGCCGCAGCGTCGAGTAGACCTTGTTGATGAGCGGGACGCGGTGCATGAGGCGATCCCAGAAGTGGAACAGCCGCTTGCCGAGGAGGTTCGCGGTCAGCGCGCCGAGCAAAAGAATCAAGGCATTCAGCAGGACGAAGCCGAGCCCGAAGACCGAGATCCCCCGCGCCCGCAGCTGTCCCCCGAGGATGCCGTCGAAAAACGTGAAGAAATTCCAGGCCACCCAGAGCGTCAGCGCCGTCGGCGTCAGCACCAGCAGCCCCGCGAGGTAATAGCGGCGCACCCGCGCCCAGAAGCCCGTCGTCATCGAAACATGATCGCATGACGGGCCCGGTGCCCGGTTTGCTCT
Organism: uncultured Acidobacteriota bacterium; assembly: GCA_963782815.1. Taxonomy (GTDB): domain Bacteria; phylum Acidobacteriota; class Thermoanaerobaculia; order UBA5066; family Gp7-AA6; genus JAWOLE01. Next base: position 18,748 of record CAWALG010000009.1, read on the forward strand.
CCGATGCGTGGTCCCGTAACATGGCCGGTCCTGACCACTACCGGAGAGGTGGGTGAGTGGCTTGAGCCGGAGGCCGGCAACGCCGGCCGGAGACAGCGCCGGCTCCGCCGGCGCTAACCCAGCGGGCGGCCGCAGGCCGCAACCGCTGGTTGGCAAGTAATCGAGGCATCAACTAACATCGACGAATCGGCCATTAACGGAGAGGTGGGTGAGTGGCTTAAACCAGCGGTTTGCTAAACCGCCGTAGGGCTAATAACCCTACCCCGGGTTCAAATCCCGGCCTCTCCGCCATGTAACCTTCGCTCCATGAAGAGCCGCGGCTCGTCCGGCAACGCGCTCGTCACGGGAGCGTCGAGCGGCATCGGGATGGAGCTCGCGAGGCTCATCGCCGCGGACGGGTACGACCTGGTTCTCGTGGCCCGCCGCCAGGAGCGGCTCGAGGAGCTGGCCCGCGAGATCTCCGTGGCCCACGGCGTCTCGGCCCGCGTCATCGCCGCGGACCTGTCTGACCCGGCCTCGCCCAGGCGCGTCGTCGAAGAGCTGGAGTCGGAGCGGATTGTCGTGGATGTCCTCGTCAACAACGCGGGGCTCGGGATCTACGGGCGTCTCTGGAAGAGCGACATCGCCCGGCAGTTGGAAGTCATCCAGGTCAACGTCGTCGCGCTGACCGATCTGACAGGGAGGCTCCTTCCCGGCATGGTCTCGCGCAAGCGAGGGCGCATCGTCAACGTCGCTTCGACTGCCGCGTTTCAGCCGGGACCGTACCTGGCGGTCTACTACGCGACCAAGGCCTACGTCCTCTCCTTCTCCGAAGCGATCGCCCAGGAGCTCAAAGGCACGGGCGTGACGGTCACCGCCCTCTGCCCCGGCCCCACGATCACGGAGTTCCAGGAGGCAGCCGGCCTCGAGGACACCTGGCTCTTCCACGGCCCGCTCGTCATGGATGCCGGGAAGGTGGCCCGCGCCGGCTGGTCCGGCGCCCGGCGCGGCAAGCGCGTCGTCATCCCCGGCCTCGGCAACAAGCTGCTCAAGGAAACCGTCCGCTTCTCCCCGCGCCGCCTCGTCACCGCCGCCGCCGCAAGAGTCCAGAAAACCCGAACCAAAGAGGAGAAATGACGAAACTCTCCGAGCGCCCCCGTCCGCTAAACTGATGTCACGGAGGAGTGGCCGAGCGGTTTAAGGCGGCGGTCTTGAAAACCGCTGTACCGAAAGGTACCGGGGGTTCGAATCCCTCCTCCTCCGCCATCGAAGCCTGAGGCCGGGGGTTCGTAGCCGGCCACCGAAGGCAAACCCGCGGCAGTAGGCAGCGGCGGGTCCGCCGCCGCTAATCCCTCCTCCTCCGCCATCGAAGCCCGACACTGGTCGTGGCGGGAGCCTTCCTTCACGGGGTCGTGGCCAGGAAGTTGTCGGCGCGGTGGAAGGAAGTTGTGCCGCCGGACTGGATCAGGAGGCCGACGGGGCCGCTCGAGAAGGTCGAGTCGGTGGCCGTCGCCTTGACGACTCCGTCCAGGGAGAGGGTCAGGGTCTGGCCGGCCGCGCGGCCCTGCAGGCGGAAGAAGACGTTCTTGGTGGGATTGGGGAGGGATGCGGAGGCGAGGACGGTCTCGACGCCGCCGACGATCTTCGAAATGCGGAGGAGGCTCGCCCCTCCGGTCATCCGGTAGATCCGGTAGTAGTTCTGCGGATCCTGGTAGCGGAGGATGAGCCCGAAGCGCGGCCCGAGGTTGTTGTCCACCGACGCGAAGTCGGCGGAGACCGTCTGGTCCGGATCGGCGAAACCCGGGTTGATCGCCGCGTGATCCCCGGCGAGGGCCGAGTTGCGGAGCTCCTCTGTCTGGATCACGAGGTCCCCGGCGATCTCGACCCAGCCGTTGCCGAGATCGGTCGAGTCCGCGCGGTCGAACGGGTCGGCGAAGCTCGAAGAGAGAAGGCGTCGGGGTCGCGGTCGGAGTCGGTGACGCCGTCGGGGCGATGGGAGTCGGCGTGGCGGTCGGCGTCGGAGTCGGCGTCGGGGGCTGAGTCGGCGTCTGGCTCGGGCCCGGAGTCGCCGTCCGCGTCGCGGTCGGGGTTCGAGTCGGCGTCGCCGTCCGCGTCGCGGTCAGTGTCCGAGTCGCCGTCCGGGTGGGAGTCGGAGTCGCCGTCCGGGTGGGAGTCCGCGTGGGAGTCCGGGTCGGTGTCCGGCGTCGCCGTTCGGGTCGGAGTCTGGCCGTTCGGGTCGGAGTCGCGTCCGGGTCGGCGTCCGCGTCGGCGTGTTGGTCCGCGTCGAGGTCGGCGTGAAGGTCGCCGTGGGCGGAACGGGCGTCGGCGTCGGGACCGGCCCGAACTGGACGAGGACCGTCAGCGTGCTGCCCGTCTTCGCGACCGTGGTCACGGACACGCCGGCCTCGAAATCTCCGAACGTGTGGCCGACCGTGAGCGCGGCGTCCTGGTACGTCTGGGACGTGATGCTCCCGTCGGGCGTCATGTCGAGAAGGGACGTGCCGGCATAGGTGTACGGCGGCTCCGAGGTGGATGAGCGTCCCGTTCATGACGTTCGCGTTGGACGAGAGAGGGGAGTCAAAGCCGATCGCCTGGCGGAATTCGAGCCAGTACGTTCGGCCCGCGACGCTCGTCGGGATCCGGACACCGCGCAGTCCCGCCCCGGATTCCAGCGGCTGAAGGTCGAACGTGGCGCTGCCGGCGGAAAGGGTGGCGACGTCCGAGGCGGGCAGCCAGCCCATGGCGTCCTTCGAGAAGGCGTTCACGTGCCGGAGGTTCTTTCCCATGATGTCGTAGAGGTCTCCGTACTCGTGGCTGGAGTCCGACGGATCGGCGCAGGTCCCGCCGATCGACGCCGCGCCGCAATCCAGAGTGTGCGCGTGCAGCAGTCCGTAGTTGTGGCCGAGCTCGTGGCCCGTGACCCGGACGGAGAAGGCCTGATTGATCCAGACTCCGGGGCCGCCGACGCTCCCGAGGCCCGCCCAGGAGCAGGCGGGGACATCCGGGAAGACATAGATGTCGAACTGGTAGCTCGAGAGGTCCCAGCCGCCGTCGCTCGCCGCCGTCCGCGCGCCCGTTCGGATGGCGCTCCAATCGGCGGACTCGCAGGAGGTGGGCTTGTTGATGGGCAGGGTGTACCAGCCCGCGATGTCTCCGGAGATCGTCGTGTTGCCGTTGGAGACCTCGGCCCAGTAAGCGGCGACGCTTCCGGACGCGGCGAACATCGTCGTCTGGGATTGCGAGATGGAATAGGGCTCGCTCGTGTCGTCGAGAAAGTTGACGAGGATCGCGATGGCGCGCTTGGGGCCGTGAGTCCAGTCGCTCGGGGCCGCGGCCTGCATGGTCGTCAGGCGCGGCAGGCGCTCGCCTTCTTCGACGGAGAGCGCCCTCCCAACGAGATGCCCTGTCACACGCACCCGATCGCCCGTCTTCAAACCGGCCACGGGCGCCGCCCCATCGAACCGGAGCGGAATCCGTTCCCCCTCGGTTGTCAGGAGGGAGTAGAGCGTCCGGCTCGACCCGGCTTCGAAGTTGTCGGCGATCACGACTTCGAGCGTGCCTTCCCGAACCGGACGCGGATCGGCGGCGTCGGCCCGGAGAGCGCCAGCGCGCGAGACTGCCGCGAGGCCCGTTCCGCCGGACGCGAAGAGAAGAAGCGCCGCGGCGGCCGCGAGGAGACTCCGTTTCGACGATCGCGCCCACGATGGCATAGAGCCTCCTTCGAGTGATCGGAAAACGCACAATGTGCCGGAGAATTGCGAGGGTACCCGCGGCCTCGCTCGGAGTCAATCATCGGAACGGCTCAGGCGTTCCAGAGACGGTCGACTTTGGTATCGATTCAACGCAAGAGCTTGAATCTTTTGGGTCAAATGATCCGGCTGGGACGCGCCGGTTGGGAGGGGCTCATGGCTCGAATCGGCTGGGTGGACGGCGTCGGATACCTCGCTTCGCTCCTCGTCTTCTGCACCTTCTACATGAAGACGATGATCCCGCTGCGCAGCGTCGCGATCGCGAGCAACGTGGTCTTCATGACGTACGGGTTCGCGGGCCGCGTCTATCCCGTGCTCGTGCTCCATGCCGTGCTGCTCCCGTTGAACTGCCTGCGCCTGCGCCAGATGCAGGTCCTCATCCGGAAGGTCCGGGAAGCCTCGCGCGGCGACCTCTCCATGGAATGGCTCATCCCGCTGATGACCCATCACCGGTTCGAGTCCGGCCATGTCCTGTTTCGCAAGGGCGATCCGGCGACCTCGATGTACATGGTCCTGGAGGGATCGGTGCGGCTCGTGGAGCTCGGCGTCCCGCTCGGTCCGGGCACTCTCTTCGGAGAGATCGGGCTGTTCGCCCCCGACAACCGGCGGACGGGCACGGCGGTCTGCGAGAGCGACGTGGAGATCGGGGCGATCACCGATCAGAAGGTGCTGCAGCTCTACCACCAGAACCCCACGTTCGGCTTCTACCTGTTCCGGCTGGTCCTCGAGCGCCTGCTCGAGAACGAGCGGCTCCGGCGGACCGAGCCCGGCGCGGCGCCGTCGTGACGCCGGCTACTCGAGCGGAATCGGGCGCGGCGAGACGCAGAACTTCCGGACGGCGGAGAGGAGGAACGGGAGATCGAGCGGCTTGGGGAGCAGTGCCGAGGGCTCGAGCCAGGCGACCTCTTCGCGGGTGTAGCCGCCGGCGGTGATGAGGATCACCGGAATCCGCGCGAGATCGGGGTCGCGCTTCTGGAACATCCGGAACTCCCAGCCGTTGACGACCGGCATCGACAGGTCGAGCAGGATCACGTCCGGGCGATTCCCCTTCTTCAGGCAGTTGACCGCCTCGAGGCCGTCGCGGGCGCTCAGGAGGTCATACCCCTCGTCCGCGAGAACCTGCGAGAGCGCCTCGCGCAGCGCCGCGTCGTCCTCGACCACGAGAATCTGCTGGCTCATTTCTCCTCGAAGCGAGACCCGGCGACGGCTTCGTCCCATGCGCGAATCATGCTAGGTCGTGTCGCTTCTCGAGCTCGCGGACGCGCTCCCCCAGGCGCTTGCGCTCCGTGATGTCGCGATAAACGAAGATCGCCGCGACCGTTCGCCCGTAGTCGTCGGCGTGGGGCACGACGACCGTCTCGCAGACGCCGACGGCGCCGTTGCTCCCGCGGAAGCGGACCTCGCCGGACCAGCGGCCGATCTTGACATGACCTCGAGCATGCGTTGCGTGGAAGGGTCCTGTTCTTCCGAAGCGTCGAGGAAACTCGCGTTTCTCGAGACCGCCGCCTCTCTCGAGTAGCCGAACAGCTTCTCCGCCCCGCGCGTTCCATTCGACGATGCGGCCGGAGAGATCCGTCACGACGACGGCGTCGAAGATGTGGTCGAACACCCTCGCCTGCCGCCGCAGGATCTCCTCCATCCGCGCGCGGTCCGTCACGTCGCGAAAGCTCCAGACCCGGCCGACGACCTTTCCCCCGACGCGCTGGGGCTGCGAGTAGCGCTCGAAGATCCGCCCGTCCTTGAATTCCAGCCAGTCGTAGCTCTGCGATTCCGGATGGCCGTACAGCTCGCGCACCTTCCTCAGGAAACGATCGGGGTCCTTCAACTGGTCCAGGACGAAGGAGAGGGCCCGGTTGTCGTCGCGAGAGGCCACGATCGACTCGGGAATGCGCCACATCTCGACGAACCGCCGGTTGTGGCTGACAATTCCTCCTTCCGTGTTCACGACGAGAATGCCGTCGGCGGTGGATTCGAGCGTGGCGCGCAGGAGCGACAGGGATCGTTCGAGGTCCTCGCTGGAGGACTCCCTGGGAGTGACGTCGCGGAAGCTCCAGACCCGTCCGAAGCGCGGCGCGCCGGGGGTGTGCGCGGGCGAATAACGCTCGAAGACGCGCCCGTCCTTGAACTCGAGCAAGTCGGTGGATTCCTGTCCGGGATTCGCGTAGAGCTCCATCGTCCGGGTCACGAACCACCCCGGCGCCTTCAGCTGGTCGAGGACGAAGGCGAGCGCCGCGCCCGTCGTCGCTCGAGTTCACGATCTCTTCGGGAATGCGCCACATCTGGACAAACCGCCGGTTGTAGGTGGTGATCTTGCCGTCCTCGTCCACGACGAGAATGCCGTCCGTCGTCGAGTCGAGCGTCGCGCGCAGGATGGTAGGCGAGCGATCGCCGTCACTCTGGACTCATGGGCTCATCGATTCATCCGCTCAAGCTCAGGTCACAAATCACAAATCACAAATCACAAATCTACTTCAGTCTTTCCAGTGATCGAGTGCGCGAGCACCGGCAGGCTCTTGTCGGTCTGGCAGACCTTCTCGTAGGCCTGAAAGAACGCCTTCGGCCCGTTCTTCAGGGCGGCGCGCAGCGCGTCCAGCCCCGACGTCTGGATGATCGCGTCCACGAGATAGGCGCCGGCGGGGCCCGCCAGCTGGCGCCCGAATTCCGGCCGCTGGAGCTCGGTCGTCAACTCCATGCGCATCTCGAGGCTCTCCTGCGCCCGGGCGAACCGCTCGGCCCGGCGGTCGAGCTCGTCGATCGTCCGCTTCATCGGCTCCTTCAGCCAGACCGACAGCGGAAAGAAATTCTCGTCCACCGCGAAAATGGCCGGCGGTCCCGCTTCCGCGACCGAGTGCAGGAGAAGGTCGATCGGCGCCGTCTCGGGACGAACGCTCCAGGCCGGACTGTCCCGGCGGTAGATCGCCCAGGCCTGGCGAAACGCCTCCCCCGCCGACCAGGCGGGAGAGGCGGGAGATCTGGCTGTCCAGCGGCTCTCCCGTCGCTTCGCCGAGCGCCCGCGCGAGATCCACGACCATGATGTCCTGCCCACCCGAGCTCTCCAGGACGAGATGATCGGCGAGACCCGCGAGGCCGAAGGAGAAGTAGACCCGGACTTTCGCCGACACCGCGCGGTCGCCCGGCAGGAGCGCGGCGGCCCTTCGCGTCGCCATCCGCACGAGGTCCTTCTCCCGCGACACCACCGCTTCGAGCAGGACGGCCCAGCGATCCCGCTCCTGCCGGATGGTGTGGAAATCGAAGACGGAAGCCCGGCTCTTCTCGTCGAATGCCGCCGCGAAGTCGCGCTCGAACACCTCGGGCGTGCGCGTCGAGTCCTGGATCGCCAGGCGCACCGCCGGCAGCTCCTCCAGCAGTTTCGCGTCCTGCGGGTCAAAACGAGGGCGCGAAAGGGACTCCAGGATCTCGCGCGCGGCTCGGACATCGACCTGCAGATCGATCGCGTGGGCCGCGGCCGGCGCGGCGTCGTAGGGGGCGCCCGGCGTCGAAGCCGGAGCGGAGGCCGGCTTCCCGGCCCGCCGAGGCGCACGCGCCGGTTGCCGCGAGAAGCAGGAGAAGCGCCGCCGGTCTCACCCGAGGATCGCCTCGACCGCGGCATCCACGTCCGCGAAGCTTTCCAGGAGGGCGTCCGGCGCTTCTCCCGCGAGCCTCTCCAACGGAGTCGGACCGGTCGCGACGGCAACCGCGCGGACGCCGAGAGGACGGCCGCAGGCGACGTCGTGGACGGAGTCGCCGACGATCACGATGGACTTGCCCGAGAAGCGGCGGCCGGACCAGGCGTACGCCCTCTCGAGCGCGATCGCGGGGAGACAGGTAGCGGTCCGGCGAATCGCTCCCGAAGGCCCCGAAGGGGAAGTACCGGTTGAAGCCGGGCGGCTCGAGCTTCATCCGCGCTCCGCGCTCGAGGTTGCCCGTGAGCAACCCGAGCGTCACGCCGGGGCGAGCGGCGAGACGGGGCAGGAGCTCCGCGACTCCCGGCTTGGGAACCACCGCGTCCGGCGACAGGCGGCGGGAGAACTCCTCGAGGTAGGCCTCGAGCGCGGCGGGGAGGAGCGCGCTGCACCGCTCCTCGCCGGTCGACTCTTCGACGAGCTCGCGGACGATCTGGGGATCGGTCTTCCCGGAGAAGTCGTGGGTGTGGCCGTTCGACTCCTTCCATCCGTACACGCGCCCGAGCGCCGCGAGCACCGACTCGCGCGCCGCCCGCCCCGCCGAGAGCAGCGTCCCGTCGATGTCGAAGAGGACCAGGACGTCCGCCACGAGAACTGCCGTCAAGCGCCATCAAGCCCGGATCATATGAAAAGTGCCGACCGTGCCACGCCGCGATGGAGAGCATCGCGCGGCGCCAGTAGGCCCAATCGTGCCCGCCCGCCTCCAGGACGACGGTCGCCGGGACGCCGTGCTGCATCAGGAAGGCGCCGAACTGGGCGGCGACGCCGTTCAAGCCGTAGACGTCCTGCGCGCCCGCGCGCAGGTGAGCGGCGAAGGGCGGCCGATCGAAATGCAGTGCCCCGAGGATCTCCCAGACGTCGTTGGCAGCCAGCGAATTCTCCTCGCGGCTCGAGCCGAAGACGTGCTTGAGCGACCACCGGGCGAACGGGTTGTAGCGCGCCAGGTCGTCCCAATCGAACGGAATCAGGGCGCCGGAGAGGGAGGAGACGGAGCCGTAGAGTTCGGGATGCTTCAGGGCGATCTTGAATGCGCCGTAACCGCCCATCGAGATTCCGGTGATGCCGCGGGCACCCTGCTCTCCCCGCACCCGGTAGCGCGTCTCGATCTGCGAGATCAGGTCGCCCGTCAGGAATTCCTCGTAGCGGTGAACGCCGTCGCGGGAATCGGAGAACCAGGAAGCGGGCGCCCCCGGAGCGACGAGGAGAAATTCCGGAAGGTCGCCTCGCGACATGAGAGCCTCCAGTTTCGCGGCCACGCCGTTCGAGTCGAGCGACCGGGCGTCCCCCCACGCGTCGTGCAGGAAGTAGAGGACCGGGTAGCGCCGAGCGGTGTCCTTCGCGTAGGAGGGAGGCAGGAGCACGAGGATCTTCGCCGGTTCGGGGAGGCTCGCCGTCGGGATGCGCTCGATCGAGACTCCGGGAACGCGCGACGACGCGCATCCCGCAGCCAGACAGGCGAGGAGAAACGCTCTCAGGACCCGACGTTCCATCAGGGTCGCCTCTCGAGTCCCGAGTGCCGAGTCCCGTTACTGCGGCGGCTGGAAGTCCGCGTCGGCGCGCGTCGGCGAGACCGAGACGTTCTCGAACCGGATGACGGTCGGCTTGCCCGTCATCGGCTTTTCCATGGAGAGCGCGATGCCCCCCATCTTCTGCCAGTTCTTCCATTGCGCGGTCGTCGGCGGCTCGTCGGCGCCCTTCAGGACGTATTGCCATTGGACCATCTTGCGGCCGTCGCGCGTGACCCACATCCAGTAAACGTCTTTGGGAGTCAGGCCGACGTTGTCGAAGGAGAGCTTCAAGACGTCGCACATCCCGCCGTCCGGGCCCGGCTTCTCCCCGTCGTAGGTCAGCTTCACTCCCGGATCGAAGATCTTCCAGGGAGCAAGCAGCCAGTACGTGTCGTTGATGAAACGCGCGTAACAGCTCTTGACGAGCTTGTCCGCCTCTTCACCCTCGACGGCCTTCCCGTTGACAGAGGCCTTCCCCTGCTTCGTGTTCACGTTGAAATAGCAGGCATAGGGCGCGTTCGACTGGTCCGTGCCCGTCATTCGATAGTCTCCCGTGTACCGGTCCCAGGCGTGAGAGCGGCGGCCCGCGACCTTCCCTTCGTTTTCCACGACGAAATCGAAGCGGAACTCCCGCGCCTTCTCCCAGGCGGATTGCCCCCCGAGCGCCTCGATCAGCTCCTTGCCGACCTTGTCCGCCTTCGCGTCCCTCTCCTCCGCCAGAGCCCCCGAAGCCACTAGCAGCATGACGAGGACCGAAAATGTCTGCAGAATCCGCTCTTTAGTTCGCATCATGCACAAATCATATTCCCGAGGATGACGCGAGGGTAGGGCTTCAATCCACACGCCCTCAACGAGACTCTGAATAGACTGCCGAGATGTCGCCCATGCCCGCGGCGCGAGGAGTCTCCCAAGTAACCGCAGGGAGGAGCCTCGCGCCGCGGGAGCGGAGCGCTTGCGCGGATTCAGGCGGGCGGTCGAGGCCGCATCCGGCCGAGCCGCCCGCCGGTGCGCCGCAGGCGCAGAATCCGCGCAAGCGCGGAGCGACGGTCTAGACTAGGCGGCGATGCCTGAATTTGACCGGCTGCCGCGGGAGCTTCTGGAGATCCTGTCGGGGAAGGGGTTTCGGGCCCGCAAACACCTTGCGCTCCCCCTCCTGACGATCGATCCGGAGGGATACCCGCGGGCGGCGCTGCTGACGCTGTCGGAAGTTCGGGCGACGTCCGCGACCGACCTGTGCGTCGCCGTGCAGTCGAAGAGCCTGACGGCCGCCAACCTCATCCGCCGCCAGAGAGCGGCGCTCTACTACCTGGCTCCCGAAGCGGGTGGCCTGGATCCAGGCGTCGGCGGGACACGGCCGGGTCTGCGACTCGGACCCCGACCGTCAGATCTTTCCGCTCGCCGTCTTCCGGGTCAAAGTGGATCGCGCGAGCCCTCGGGAAGGAGCCGCGGGACTTCTTGCCGGCCCGACTTTTTCCGCCGCGGACGGCGCGGAACTCTTCTCCGAGGAGCTCTTCGAAGAGCTGGGAAGGACGGGCGAATGAAGTTCAAGGACCGGGTGGTGATCGTGACGGGAGCGGGCCGCGGGATCGGACGCTCCGCCGCGGCGCGTTTCGCCGAGGCAGGGCGCGCGGGTCGCGCTCGTCGCCCGCACCGAAAAGGAGCTCGCGCGAGACCGCCGCGCTCCTGCACCGGCACGGCGCCCGCTGCGTCGCCCTGCCGGCCGACATCACGCAGCGCGGCTCGGCGGAAGAGTGTGTCGCGCGCGCGGAGAAGGAGCTCGGTCCGACCGATATTCTCGTCAACAACGCCGGCGTCTTCCTCTGGCGGCCGTTTCTCCAGACCAGGCCCGAGGAATGGGATCTCGTCCTCTCGACCAATTTGACGGGAGCCGCGAACTTCTGCCGCGCGGTGCTGCCGGGCATGGTGGAACGCCGCCGGGGACGCATCGTCAACGTCGCCTCGATCCACGGGGTGCGCGGCGAGGCCAACCTCTCGGCGCACAGCGCGGCCAAGTTCGGGCTGATCGGGCTGACCCAGAGCCTGGCGCGCGAGTTCCGCGAGCACAACATCGCCGTCAACGCGGTCTGCCCGGGAACCGTCGAGAACAAGATCGACGAGAGCGGCGCGGAAGACCGCCGCTCGCCGCTCGCCGAGAAACTCTGGCCGAGGGACGTCGCGCGCACCATCCTCTTCCTCGCCTCCGACGACGCCGCCGGGATCACCGGCGCCGCCCTGGAGGTCCTGGGGGGGACTCACCTCACCATCCAACCCTGAGCCGGAAGACGGAGATGGACGGCACGCCGCCGTCACGAGGACCCGGACCGTCAGGCCTTCGCGGACGTGACCTCTTTGGAGGTGATCTCGTACTTGAAGTTGTCCGGGTCGAGGCTGTCCAACCGGCCATCGGCCGTTTCCGCCTGCGGATACATCAGGAAGCCGACCGGCGCGCCGGCGGATCCGGGCAGAGCGACATCGTGCCCGAAGTTGAACGCCATCCAGTTCATCTCCCACGAACCGAAGAGCCGCGCGCGGGCCTTCTTGACCATCTCGTCGTCCAGCGGCCGGTTTCCCGGCGGCTCCTCGAGCATGACCTTCCGTACGTCCGCGGGATCGACCGGAACCCAGCCATGGCCGCCGAGGTGGACCTCCGCGCGGCAGTGCTGCGCTTTCGTCACGGTCTCCGTCGCGGCGCCGAGGCTCTTGTATCCCAGCTCCGACTTGGCCACGCGGATTCCATAGACGTCGCGCGCCGGAAGGCCCGCGGCGCGGGCGAGTCCGACGTAGAGCGCGTTCAGATCGGCGCACTTGCCGCCAAGGTCCTTCGACTCCAGCATGAAGCGGACATCGCCGATGCCGCAGCCGCGCGTCTTCGGATTCCGAAACGTGTTCTCGACGATCCACTCGTAGATCGCCCGCGCTTTCTCGACATCCGTCGCGGCGCCGCGAGTGATCTCGGTCGCCTTCGCCTTCACGATGCCGTCGGTCGGGATGAGCTTCGTCGACCGAAGGCAATAGTCCAGCTCCGCGCGGTCCGCCTTCGGGGCCCTGGCGGGTTCGGAGAGATTGCTCACGGCGTTTCTCGTCTGGATCCTGCTCGTGAGCGTGAGGACGGGCTTTACGCCGGCCGGGAATTTCGCGGCGACGATCCCGAGCGCGTCCGCCTTGCGCTCGACGAGCTCGGCCGTCCCCCCCTCGGCGCGGAACTCATTGGCGAGGGTCTTCTGGTAGGGCGTCTCGCGAATGAGCGCCGCCGGCAGCCACACGAGCGTCGCCCCGGCAGGTTTCAGGACCTCGGCGCGGGTCGTTACTTCGAACGTGCGCCAATCGCCGGGCGTCTCGCCCAGGGCAAGCAGGCGCGCCGCCTTCGGAAAGGCGAGGCTCGCGGAGACGACGCCGGCGGACCGCAGAAAGTCGCGACGATGCATGTTCACCTCTCTCCGGGAGCGTTCATGGATCTTCCCGGACCGGGAAAAGCGTATAACCGGTTTCCGCCCGTCCGCAACGCGCCGTCCGCGATCAATCGGATCAAGCGATTTCTCCGGCCGGCCGCGGTACCTGCGCGATCGCGTGCCAGGGCGTCGCGGACCGACAGGCCGAGATCGGGCAGGTTCGTGGTGATCCCGGCCACGCCGGCGCCGATCAAGCGGCGCATCTCCGCCTCTTCGTCCACCGTCCAGGTGTAGACGGACAATCCCGCCGCGGCCGCCTGTTCCATCAGGGGCGCGTTGACGAGGTCCCGCCGCGGACAGATCGCGTCGACGGGAGGGAAGAGCGGAGTCGGCCTGCCGGGCGACGGGAGGGAGACGGCGCGGTCGAAGATGAATCCCGTCGCGATCTCCGGCTCGGTCTCGCGCATCCTCCGCAGGAACTCGGCGTCGAAGGACGCCACGAGGCAGCGCGCCCCGACGCCGAACGCGGCGGCGAGCGACGCGACGCGACGGGCCATGAGAGCCAGCTGCGTCACGCTCGACGTCTTGACCTCGACGAGGTAGCGCATCTGGTGGCCGTAGCGGTGGAAGACCTCCTCGAGCTTGGGAATCCGGTATTCGCCGAATTCCGACGGGAGCAGGAGCTTCTCGATCTCCCTCGCCGTGAAACTGCGGACCGGAACTCGCTGGCCGCCCAGGACGATGTCCTCGTCGTGGAAGAGGATCGCCTCGCCGTCCCGGGTCTGCCGCAGGTCGAACTCGACGGCGTCCGCCCCGAGGGTCTCGGCCCAGTCGAGGCTGTCCAGCGTGTTCTCGCGCGCTCGCCGGGGCGCCCCCCGGTGTCCCACGATCCAGGCCGGGTGAGGGCTCTTCCAGTCGCTCATCGGACCGATTCTATTTCGGAGAGCAGCTTCTCCAGCGCCGCGTCCGGGTCCGGCGCGGCCGTGACCGCGCGGCCCACGACGAGGAGGTCGGCCCCGGCCTCGAGCGCCTCCCGGGGCGTCGCGACGCGTTTCTGATCGGCGGCGGGGCTTCCCGCGGGTCGGATGCCCGGAACGACGGTCAGGAAATTCGGACCGCAGGCTCCCCGAATGGCCGGCAGGTCCTCGCCCGAGCAGACGACTCCGTCGAGGGCGCAGTCTCGGGAGAGGAGCGCGAGCCTCCGGGCAATGCCCCTCGGGTCGCCGGCGATGGGAAGATCCGAGAGGGCGCGGGCGTCGAGCGAGGTCAGGAGCGTGACGGCGATGAGCTTGACTTGCCCCGAGCCGCCGGCGGCGCGGCGAGCCGCTTCGAGCATCGCGCGGCCACCGAAGGCGTGGACGTTGACCATCGCCGCGCCCGACCGGGCCGCCGCGGCGACGGCGCGCTCGACCGTCGCCGGGATGTCGTGAAGTTTCAGGTCGAGAAAGACGCGCGGCCCCAGCGCGGCAACCTCCCGGACGATCGAAGGTCCCTCGGCGGTGAACGCCTCGAGCCCCACCTTCAGCCACTCGACGCGCCCCGCGAATCGCCGCGCGCAGGAGAGGATCTCCGCCCTTGTCGGGAAAGTCGAGCGCGAGGCAGACCCGGTCGGCCGCCTTCATCCCCGCGAGCCCCCTTCCGGGGGCGGGACGTCGGTTCGGTGGGCGCGCCCGACGAGCGAGGCGGCGGTCGCGCCCGCGTTTTTCGCAGTAGGCCGACAGCTCTTCCACCAGCCGCGCCGAGACGGCGGGCTCCTTGAAATTCGCGGTGCCGATCTGCACCGCGGCTGCCCCGGCGGCCAGAAACTCCAGCACGTCGGAGAGCTGCGAGATGCCGCCGATGCCCATGATCGGAACGCCCGGCAGGGCGCGCGCCACCTGGAAGACCATGCGGACCGCCAGGGGCCTGATCGCCGGCCCCGAGAGCCCTCCCGTGCCGAAGGAGAGGATCGGCCGGCCGCTCTCGGCATCGATCGCCATGCCGACGAAGGTGTTGACGAGCGACAGGACGTCGGCGCCCGACTCCCGGGCGGCGCGCGCGGAGGCGACGATGTCCGGCGCGTTGGGCGAGAGCTTGACGATCAGGGGCCGGCGGGTGGCGGCGCGCACCCGGGAGACGAGCGAGGCGGTGGCCGACGGCGAATTGCCGAAGAGCATTCCCCCCTTTTCGACGTTGGGACACGAGATGTTGAGCTCGATGGCCGCGAGCCCGTCCGCTTCCTCGAGCGCGCGCACGACCGCGACATAGTCTTCCTCGACGTCCCCCCAGACGTTCGCGATGACCGTGGCGCCGAGCTCCTCGAGCCGCGGCAGTTTCTCGCGCAGAAAGAGCTCGACGCCGACGTTCTGAAGACCGATCGCGTTCAACATCCCCGCCGGCGTCTCGCAGATGCGCGGCGGAGCGTTGCCCGCGTGGGGCTCGAGCGACAGCCCCTTCGTGCAGATCCCTCCCAGCCGAGACAGGTCCACGAAGTCCGTGAACTCGAGCCCATAACCGAACGTGCCGGACGCCGTGAGAATCGGGTTCTTGAGCTGCAGCGGTCCCAGCTGCACGGACATCGACGAATGAGGAGTCGCCTGGCTCATTGAGCAGCGCCCCTTTCATTCCGCTCAGGTGATAGGTGGTAGGTGGTAGGTGGTAGGGGACGAGGGAGGGCCTTCCCCACCACCTTCCACCTTCCACCTTCCACCTTGCTCACAGCCTCTCCCACGCGATCTTCTCCGGCGGCAGGATCGGCCCCTCGGTACAGCTCACGATGAAAGGTTTCTCCGTGCCGGGGATGACGCAGCCCAGGCACGCGCCGAAGCCGCAGCCCATCGCCGCCTCGGTCGAGAACTGCGAGGGGAGACCCATGCGCGCGGCGATCGGGGCGAGCGCGGCGAACATGGGCATCGGGCCGCACGCATAGAGACGGGCGTAGGCCGCGCGTTCGGCACAGCGGCGGAAGAGATCCGTGACGAAACCGCGCTCTCCTTGCGACCCGTCGTCGGTCGCGACGGCGGTCCGGCCCGGAACGATCTTCTCGAAGCGCGCCCGCAGCGAGACCTCGACGGCGTTTCGGCCGCCCAGGTAGAAATCCGCCGCGACGCCCGCGCGCGCGAGCGCCTTGAAGAGGAGCGGGAACGGCGCCGCCCCGATCCCTCCGGCCACGACCGCGACGCGATCTCCTGGGAAAGCCCCTCGAGCGAGAACCGGTTTCCGAGCGGCCCAAGGAGGCAGGCCGCGGAGCCTTGCGGGAGATCCGCGAGGGCCGCCGTGCCGGGCCCGATCGCCTTCACGAGGAACTCGACCTCGCCGCTCCCGGCGTCCGCGTCCGCGACGGAGTAGGCGCGGCGCAGGTACGGCCTCGCGCGGCCGGGCAGATCGAGCATGACGAACTGGCCGGGCGCGACGTCCAGCGCCAGGGAGGGGCAATGAAATGTGACGGAGAAAAGAGCGGGCGAGAAGTTCTTCCGGCGGAGGAGAGAAACGGGGTAATCGGACCTCAACGGCCCGGATTCTACCTCCGCTCAGACGGTGAAGTGGGCGTTGATGTCCTCGCTCTCTCGCTCCTCCCGTTGCCGCTTCGCCTTCTTCGCGCACTTCTCGCAGCGGACTCCGCCGTTGAACGCGTCATAGGGACGCTCGTAGGACCCGCAGCTGCGGCAGCGCCGTAACGCCCGGTGATTGGCTTCCATCTCCTCGAGGGTGATCTGCATCTCCGTTTGCGTCTGTCTGATCATTTCTCTCTCCGATGTTTCCTCGTTTCCTTCCCCTGGCACCCCCCGGACACTGCATTCTCCATACCCGGACCGGACTCCTTGAAAACAAGAGGCTTGCCGGAAGACGCTCGCGAAACGCTGTCGCCTCCAGGAAGAGACCCGTCCTGAGCAGAGGACAAGTCGCCGACCCGAAACGGTTAGAACCGGGCGACCTTCTCCAGGGCCTTCGCGATGTGGCCGGCCTGGGGAAGGATGAAGTCCTCGACGCGGGGCTGGTAGGCCACGAACGTGTCCGTCGCCGCGACCCGCTCGACGGGGGCGTCCAGATAGGAGAAGAGCTCGGAGGAAATCCTCGCGGCGATCTCGGCGCCGTAGCCCCAGGAGATCGGGTCCTCGTAGACGACGACCGCGCGGCTCGTCTTCTTGACGGACTTCTCGATCGCCTCCCAGTCGTACGGAGAGAGGCTGCGCAGGTCGAGGATCTCGACGGACTTGCCCGTCTCCTCGGCGAAGGCCTTCGCCGCCTGGCGGGAGCGGTAGACGGTGGCGCCGTAGGTGACGATCGTGACGTCGCAGCCTTCGGCAGCGAGCGCCGCCTTGCCGAAGGGGACCATGTAGTCGGGACCGGGATACACCCCCTTGTTGTGCGTCTGGCGGTAGAGGTGCTTGTGCTCGAGGAAGAGGACCGGGTCGTCGCAGCGGATCGCGGTGCGCAGGAGCCCGTTCGCGTCGAGCGCGTTGGAAGGCATCACGACGCGAAGGCCGGGGATGTGCGTCATCAGGACCGCGCCGGACTGGGAGTGATAGACCGCGCCGCCGCCGATGTAGCCTCCGATCGCGACACGGACGACCACCGGGCAGGAGAAGGCGTTGCCCGAGCGCCAGCGCATGTTCGAGAGCTCGTTGTGGATCTGCATGTAGGCGGGCCAGATGTAGTCGTAGAACTGGATCTCGACGACCGGCTTCAATCCCCGAACGGCCATCCCGATCGCGCGCCCGAGGATGTTCGCCTCCGCCAGCGGCGAGTTGAACACGCGCGCGCCGCCGTAGAGGCGCTGCAGGTTGGCCGTCAGCTTGAAGACGCCCCCCTTCCCCTTGCACTCGGCCAGCACCGCGTCCCGGGACGCGTCGGCCACGTCCTCTCCGAAGACGACGATCGCGGGATCGCGTTTCATTTCGTCGCGCAGGCACGCGTTGATGAGATCCACCATCGTGGTGGCGCGGGCCCCTTCTGTCGGCTGTGGTTGGGTCTCGAACGCCGCGGAGGTCGGATCCACGTCGGGCGAATAAACGAATTCGTACGCGGATTCGGGGGCCGGCAGCTCCGCCGCCAGGGCGCGGTCGGCCGCCTCGCCGATCTCCTGGTCCACCTCCGCTTTCAGCCGCTCGAGGCCCTCCTCCGAGAGGATTCCTTCTCCGAGGAGGAACCCGGCCATTGTCTTGACGGGGTCGCGCCCGGCCTCGCGCTCGCGTTCCTCCTTGGGGCGATAGAGCGTCTCGTCGTCGGAGAGGGAATGGCTGTAAGGCCGTATGACGTGCGCGTGGACGAGCGCGGGGCCCTTGCGCCCCCGGCAGTATTCCGCCGCGTAGCGCAGCGCGTCGTAGGACTGGAGGAAATCGCAGCCGTCCACTTCCGCGATGAAGAGGTCGGGAAATCCCCTCACGAGCTTCGAGATCGATCCTCCGGGAGTGTTGACCTCGACCGGGACCGAGATCGCGTAGCCGTTGTCTTCGATGAGGAAGAGGACCGGGAGCTTGAGCGTGCAGGCCGAGGAGAGCCCTTCCCAGAACTCCCCTTCCGAAGTCTGGCCTTCGCCCCCGGACACGAGGACGATCTCATCCGCGTGGAAGTCTCCCTTCCCGGCGAGCTCCGCCATCAGGCTCTTGCGCCAGCCGGCCTCGGCCGCGCCGACCGCGTGGAGGAATTGCGTCCCGGTGCAGGAGGACTTGGAGATCAGGTTGATTCGCCTGGACCCCCAGTGCGACGGCATCTGCCGGCCGGCCGACGCCGGGTCGTCCCGGGCCCCCACCGCCTGGAGAAACATCTCGTAAGGGGTCACGCCCAGCTGAAGACAGAGGGCGCGGTCACGGTAATAGACGTCGAACCAGTCGTAGGCCGGGCGGCAGACCATCCCGGCCGCCGTCGAAACGGCTTCGTGGCCGGCGCTGCTGATCTGGAAGTAGATCTTGTTCTGCCGCTTGAGCTGGATCTCCTTGTCGTCGATGCGGCGGGAGAGATAGATGTTGCGGTAAGCGGCGACGAGCGCGGCGGAATCCAGTCCGAAGTACTTCCCGGCCTCGATCTCGGTTGCCACGCGGGGAATATACAGGTTTCAGGTTTCCGGTTTCAGGTGCCGGGTGTGAGAACCGAGCGTGGCCCGAAACACGAAACCGGGACTGAAAACCGCCTCTCGGGCTCTAGCGCAAGAGGTACCGGAGCGAGGCGCCGATCCCCCACATCTCGAGCCCAACGACCGCGAGGGTCAGCAGAAGGAAGAGAAATCCTGTCCGGCTCGACCGGGAATTCGCGTCGATTGGGCTCATCTTGAGCCCCTTGCCAAGCATCCTGCGTGCCAATGACTTGCGGCGGAGCTTCGAGGAGCGAAGGTCCCGGGCGCCTGCTCTGTTGTTATGCTCGGAGGGCCCTATGAGCACCGATTTTCCGGCCAATTTGCCGAGTCTTCCCGGCAGGCCCGCGCCACCGGACCTGGCGTCGGTCGATCCGCGCCTGGATCTGGAGGAGGAGATCCGGCGGCTCAAGCGACAAAAAAACGCCGTTCTCCTGGCTCATTACTACCAAGAAGAGGAAATCCAGGAGCTGGCCGACTTCGTGGGGGACTCTCTCGATCTCTCCCGCAGCGCCCAGAAGAGCAGCGCCGACATCATCGCGTTTGCGGGCGTGCGGTTCATGGCGGAGACGGCCAAGATCCTGAACCCGGGCCGGAAGGTGGTCCTCCCCGATTACGAGGCCGGCTGCTCGCTCGAGGATTCCTGCCCGCCGGAGTCCTTCCGGGCCTGGCGCGAGAAGCACCCGGGAGCCGTCTCCCTTACCTACATCAACTGCTCCGCGGCCGTGAAGGCCCTCTCCGACATCATCGTCACCTCGTCCAACGCCGAGAGGATCGTGCGCTCGATCCCGCCCGAGAAGGAGATCCTCTTCGCGCCCGACCGGCATCTCGGCGCCTATCTGTCGAAGAAGCTCGGGCGGCCGATGACGCTCTGGCCGGGCGCCTGCATCGTGCACGAACAGTTCTCCGAGCGCGAGATCATCCGGCTCAAGGCGCAGCACCCCGGCGCCCTCCTCGCCGCGCACCCGGAATGCCCGGAACCGATCCTCCGCCACGCCGACCACGTCGGCTCGACCCGATCGATCCTGAACTACGTGACGACGGCGCCGGGCAAGACGTTCCTGATCGCGACGGAGGAGGGGATCATCCACCAGATGAAGAAGCTCGCGCCCGACCGCACCTACATCCCGGTGCCGCCGGACAACGGCTGCCGCTGCAACGAGTGCCCCTTCATGAAGTTGAACACGCTCGAAAAGCTCTATCTCTGCCTGCGCGACGAGCGCCCGGAAATCGTCCTGCCCGAAGAAATCCGAAAGGCCGCGGAGAAGCCCCTCCTGCGCATGCTCGAGCTGTCTTGAGCGCGCCTGCGGGCGCGCGGTCCAAGGTCTAAGGTCTAACGTCCAAGGTCCAAGGCCCAAGAGGAGCCCGTCGGACTTTGGACTATCCTCCCTCTCGATGGATCGTCTGACGGGCGAGGCTTTGGACGCGAAGCTGCGCGAGTTTCTGGCCGAGGACGTCGGGTCCGGCGATGTTACGAGCGAGTGGACGGTTCCGGCGGAGGCGCGCGCGCGGGGCCGGTTCGTCGCCAGGAGCGCTTGCGTTGTCTCGGGACTGCCGGTCGGCCGAAGGACATTCGAGTTGCTCGACCCCGATCTGCGCTGGGAGAAGGAAGTCCCGGCCGGGTCTCGGGTACAACAGGACACGGTGCTGGCGGAGCTTTCGGGGCGGGCCCGGGCGTTGCTCGCGGCCGAGCGCGTCGCGTTGAACCTTCTCCAGCGCATGTGCGGGATCGCGACCGCCACGCGGGCGTTCGTCGAAGCGGTCGCCGGAACGGGTTGTCGGATCCTCGACACGCGCAAGACCGCGCCCGGGTTGCGCGCGTTCGATCGGATGGCCGTGGCCGACGGCGGCGGGTCGAACCACCGCGACGGGCTCTTCGACATGGTCCTGATCAAGGACAATCACCGGCGCCTGGCCGGCGGACTCGCCCCGGCGCTCGAAGCCGCGCGCCGGAACGCGCGCCACGGCAGGAAGATCGAAGTCGAGGTCGAGAGCGAAGAGGATCTCGAGCAAGCGCTCGGCTCCGGAGCCGAGATGATCCTGATCGACAACCAGGCCGCCGAGACCGTCGCCCGCTGGCGTCGGATCGCCGCCAGGGCGGCCACGCCTCCTTTCGTGGAAGCCTCCGGAAACATGACCCTCGAGCGCGTGCGCGCCTACGCTCTCGCCGGAGCGGACGCGGTGTCCGTGGGCGCCCTGACGCACTCGGTGACCGCGGCCGACATCGCGCTGGAGCTCGAGCCCGATGAGTGACTCGGCGCAAGTCCTGATCCTCGGAACCGGCGTGGCCGGATGCGCCGCGGCCCTCGCGGCGGCCCGAGGCGGCAGCGAAGTGGCGATCGTCACGCGCGCGGGCGAAGCCGAGGCGTCCAACACCCTCTGGGCGCAGGGAGGGATCGTCGGCCGGCCGCCCGACGACCGGCCGGAGAACCTGGCGGCCGACATAGAAAGAGCGGGCGACGGCCTCTGCTTTCCGCAGGCCGTGGACCTTCTCGCGCGCGAGGGGCCGGACCTCGTGCAGAAGCTCCTCGTCGAAGAACTGGGGATTCCATTCGACCGCGAGAATTCCGGATTCAACTGGACGCGCGAGGGGGGCCATGCGATCCCGCGGATCCTCCATGTCAAGGACGAGACCGGGATGCCGATCGAGCGCTCCCTGCTCGAGGCGTGCGGCCGGGAGAGCCGGATCCGCTGGCTCCTCCAGACCACGGCCGTCGATCTCCTGACGCTCTCGCACGATTCGACCGATCCCACCGATCGCTACCGCCCTCCCGCGGTCGTCGGCGCCTACCTGCTCGATCGCGCGAGCGGACGGGTCCGGCCGTTTCTCGCCCGGGAGACGATCCTCGCGACGGGCGGCCTCGGGCGCGTCTACCTGCACACGACCAACCCGCAGGGATCCCGTGGCGACGGCATCGCCATGGCGAAGCGCGCGGGCGCGCGCGTCCTGAACCTGGAGTACGTCCAGTTCCACCCGACCGCTCTCTTCCATCCCCATGGACGGCTCCTGTTGACCGAGGCCCTGCGCGGCGAGGGGGCGCGGATCACGGACGCGTCGGGCCGGCCGTTCCTGCGCGAGGCGCACCCGGACGGGGAGCTTGCGCCGCGCGACGTCGTGGCCCGCGCCATCCACCAGCGCATGCTCGAGCGCGACGAGCCGTACGTCCACCTGGACATCTCTCACAAGCCGGCCGCGTGGATCCGCGAGCGGTTCCCGACACTGACCCGGCGCTGCCTGGAATTCGGCTTCGATCTGACGGCCGGCCCCGTCCCCGTCGTCCCCGCCGCGCACTACTCCTGCGGCGGCGTCGCCGTGGACGGCGACGGCCGCTCGACCCTGGGACACCTGCGCGCAGCGGGCGAGGTCTCCTGCACCGGCGTGCACGGCGCCAACCGCCTGGCATCCACATCGCTTCTGGAGGGGCTGCTGTGGGGGTGGCGGTCCGGCAAGGCGGCGGCGATCGAGGCCGGGAAATCGGGCGGCCGCCCGCTCCCGTCCGTGCGCGCCTGGCAGCCGGAGAACGAGACCGTGGATTCGGCGCTCATCGCCCAGGACTGGATGGTCATCCGTCACACGATGTGGAACTACGTGGGGCTGCTGCGCTCGGAGAAGCGCCTCCACCGCGCCGGGCGCATTCTCTCGGAGCTCCAGGTCGAGATCGAGGACTTCTACCGGCGCGGAACCATGTCCGACGAACTTCTCGGCCTGCGCAACGGCGTCCAGACCGCGGTCGCCATCCACCGGGCCGCCTCGGAGAACCGCGTGTCGCGAGGAACTCATTACAGGGAAGACTAAGGTGTCAGGTTTGAAGGTATCCCCTGACACCTGCTAAAGTCCCCTTCTTCATGAGCGTCCTCTTTCTCGATTTCGAGGGGTCCGAACGCAACGCGCGGGTGCAGAAGCTCGCCCGGACCGGCGCCCACGTCGTGGCGTCGGAGCCGCGGTGGCCGGCCTTCTTCGAGCTGGCGAAAAGAGAGAAGCCGTATGCGATTGCCATCGACTTCTCGCAGGCTCCATCGCATTCCCTGGAGACCGCCGACTATCTGGCGAAGGCCAAGGAGACGCGCGACGCGACGATTTACCTGCTCCGCGTGCCCGCGGACCGACTGGACATCGTAACGAAGCGTCTTCCGCAGGCGGCGATCGTCACGGACCAGGAGCTGGCCGCGCGCGTGACGGATTCCGAGAGAGAAGCCCAGGAACGCGCCCGGCAGAAGAAGGAAGCGGCGGCCGCGGCGCGCAAGAGCGCCCGGGCCAGAATCGCCGGCGAGAAGCCGGCGCCAGCGGGGAAACAGGCCGCCGCGCCCCGCCCCGCCAAACCGGCGCCCGCGAAGCCTCCGGCCAGGCCGAAGAAGCCGAAGCCAGGCGTGAAGAAGAAGGCCGCGGGCCCGAAGAAGAAAAAAGGCGCTTCGGGAAGCAAGGCTTCTCGCCCCGCGCGCAAGAGGTAACTCCCCGTCGCCCGGCCGGCAGTCAACGGCGGCGGCCGGTTTTATATCCGCACCGCGGGTATTCTCGCAGCCTGGGCGGCGCTCGCCCTGGCCTGGTCCTACATCGCCCGCGACGCGCTGCCGGTTTCCCCCCGCGAGCTCTGGTCGCCCGAGACCCAGAGACGAGCGCCGCCGCTCGCGCGCTACGACTCGGGCTGGTATCTCGGGATCCTCGAGCACGGCTACGGTCCCGCGCCGGCTCCCGGCCAGCAGTCCGCCCACGCGTTCTTTCCGCTCTACCCGTACCTCGCCCGCGGCCTGCGGGCGCTCGTGCCGGTGGACGGCTTCGTGGCGGGACAGATCCTCTCCCTCCTCTGCTTCTTCGGCGCCGGCCTCCTGTTCGCGGCCGAGGGGCGCCGCCGGCTGGGCGATTCCGGGAGCCGCCACGCCCTGCTCTTCCTTCTTTTCTTTCCGACCGCGTTCTTCCTGGTCTCGATGTACTCGGAGTCTTTGTTTCTCCTCCTCGCGCTCGCGGCCTTCCGGGAAGCGCGGCGCGACCGCCCCGCGTCCGCGGCCGTGCTGGGCCTGCTCGCGGGAGCGAGCCGCCTGCCGGCCCTCGCGATGGCGCTCCCTCTGGCCATCGAGGCCTTCTCCGCCGCGCGGCAGAAGCAAGCGGACCTGCCGGCGCGGTCCGACCGTCGCGCGCTCGGCCGCGCGCTGCTCGTCGGTCTCGCGCCCGTCGCGGGAGTGCTCCTGTGGGTCTTCGGCGCGGGTTGGGCGGCGGGAGAGCCGGGGCTCTTCTTCCGTATCCAGGAGGCCTGGCAGCGGGGAGCGTCCCCGCTCCAGGGCGTCCGGAGTTTCGTCGAGGGACTCCCCTCCCGCATCGCGCGCGGAGACGCGCGAGATCACCCCGCCTTTCTGCTCGACTACGCGCACTTCCTCCTCTTCGCGGCGATCGCCGTCTACCAGACGCGGCGGCGGGACTTTTCCGACGCGGCCTGGACGGCGGGGGCGCTCCTCCTCCCGATCGCCAGCGGCATCTCGGCGAGCCTTCCGCGCTACGTCCTGGTTGTCTACCCGGCCTTCTACGCGCTGGCGAGGATCTTCGAGGAGCGGCCTCGAATCCGAATGGCCTGGTGGATTCTCTCGGGTCTCCTGCTCGCGGCCGGCGAGGCGGCGTTTGTCCATTGGCGATGGGTGGCGTGAGGAAAACGAGACCTTGATCAACACGGATCAGTCCGGATTGCCGTTTGTCCGATAGAATCGCCGGCCCACCGGAAAGAGAGGAAACGCACATGGATAACGGGTTTTCGAGCGAAAGTCTCAAGAAGTACGCGGCGGACAGCCGCCAGGAATTCGAGAAGGTCCTGGGAGATCTCGTGGAGATTCCGTCGGTCTCCGGCCAGCCGGAACACAAGGCGGACGTGCGGCGGGCCGCCGAGTACGTGGTCAGCCTCCTGGAGTCCTTCGGCGCGAAGGCGAAGCTCTACGAGACCGGAGGGCACCCGATGGTCTACGGACGCTTCGATCGCTCGGACCGCCTGCCGACGGTCACCGTCTACAACCACCTCGACGTTCAGCCGGCCTCCATGAAGAAAGAGCCGTGGAAGAAGGAGCCTTTCCAGTTCCTCAAGGAGGGCGACAACTACCTCGGGCGCGGGACGACCGACGACAAGGGGCCGGCGATCACCGCTCTCTTCGGCGCGCGCTACGCGTTCCAGAACGGAGCGGACGCCAACATCCACTTCCTCTGGGAGATGGAGGAGGAGATCGGCAGCCCTCACTTCGAGAGCACGATCCGCAAGCACGCCCAGGATTTCGCGACCGATTCGATCGTCGTCGTCGACACGGTCTGGGTGTCCCGCTCCCGCCCCGCGCAGCCGTCGGGGCTGCGGGGCCTGCAGGGGTTCTTCTTCGATCTCGAGACCGGTGTGACCGACCAGCACTCCGGCACGGCGGGCGGCGCGGCCCGCAATCCCCTGACCGAGATGTGCCAGCTCGTCTCCGAATGCGTGGACGGGAAGACCGGCCGCGTCAAGATCCCGGGCTTCTACACCGACGTCGTCCCTCCGAGCAGGAAGGAGCTCGAGGATCTGAAGAAGAGCGGATTCACGGTCTCCGGCTTCAAGAAGGACCACAAGTACAAGAAACTCCGCGTCGAGGATGCCGTCGAGGTCATGAAGCGGATCTGGATGATGCCGACCTTCGAGGTCCATGGAATTCTCGGCGGCTACCAGGACGGCCGGACGGTCAAGACGATCATTCCGCCCAGGGCCACGGCGATCGTCTCCTGCCGCCTCGTGCCGAACATGAACCCGAAGAAAGTCGTCAAGCTCGTGACCGATTTCGTCAAGTCGAAGAACCCCGACGTGAAGGTCTCCGCCGAGCACGCGCTGCCGGCTTATTCCGGCAAGACCACCGGCGCCTACGCGGACGCGATCCGAAGCGCCACGAAGTTCGCCTTCGGCAAGGACACGGTCTTCGTGAGGGAGGGGGGCTCGATCGGCGCCGTCCTCTCGATGGAGAAGGTGTTCAAGAAGCCGATCGTCTTCCTCGGATTGTCGCTCCCCGAGCACGGCTACCACGCGCCCAACGAGAACTACGACTGGGGCCAGGCCTCCGGCGGGATGGTCGCCTTCGCGAAATACTTCGCCGAGATCGGCGCGATGAAGTCCTAGTGCCCTGAAACGATCGATCAGTTGTCAGGCAACTAGTCGACTTAACAATCGGTGGTGACGTTCGCGGTCCGGCTCTCGTAAGAACGGGAGCATGGAGGACCGGCCGCCCCTGGACTTGCTCGGAGCGATCGGCGGGGCGGTCGGAACGATTCCCCTTCTGCCGATCGTCCGCGATCTCGCTTCCCGGTTCGTCGCGCCGCCCGTCCTGCCTGGAGCGCAAAGGCAGGCCGCGGACATCAAGGCCGCGACCTACCTGGAGGCCGCGGTATTCCTCCTCGCGATCCCGCTGGCGGCCCTTCTCTTCGGATACTTCCTTCCGAGACTGCTCGACTCCCGATCCGGATGGCCGGCGCTGTCCGGATATCCCGGCGCGGCCTTCGCCCTGTCCGCCGTTCTGTGGCGGCTCGGCGCCGCCCCCGTCCTGTCTCTCGCCGCCGGCGTCCTGTCGGCGGCCGGCTTCGCTGCGGCGCTCCTTCTTCGGGGTGACCGGCCGGCTGCGCGGCGCTTCTTCGAGGAACCGAACCGGTCGGCTTTCGTTCGTATCGCCGCGGCGGGGCTGGCCTGGGGTCTGGCCGCCCGGTCGGCGCGATTGCGCGAATCCGTGACGGCCGCCGATCTCGGCGAGACTCTTCTCCTGGCGGCGGCGCTGCTGTCGCTCTTCGCCTTCCGGAAAGCGCTGAGACGCCGGCACTCGGAAGCGTGATCGAGCGGCTCGGCCGGCTGGAGCGCTTCGCGTGGATCCCCATCGCGCTCTCTGCCGCCGCCCTCTTCGCGAGCGGCGCCGCGCCTCTCCTCCTGACGCTCGCGGGCGCTCTCTTCTTCGCGGCGCCGTTGTTGCTCCCCGAAACCCGGCGCTGGCGAGCCCTGACGAACGCCGCCCTGGTTCTCTTTCTCGCGGCCTGCGGATGGGCGATCTATTACCGGCCGGACGCGCCGATCGACCTCTTCGAGGACGGACAGCTGCTCCTGCCGGCGCAGACCTACGCCGCGGGCGGACACCCCTATCTCGATACCTATCCCATCCACGGCTGGGGCGCCGACGGAGGCGTCGATGGGTTCCTCTTCCGCGTCCTGGGGCCTTCTCTCTCGAACTTCTCCGTGCGGCGCGCGGCGACGACCGCGCTCTCCCTCGCGGCGCTCGGCCTCGCCTCCGGCGTTCTCTTCGGCGGAATCCTCTGGGGCGCCGCCGGCCTCGTCTGCGCGCTCGGCTTCTGCCCCTTCCTGTCGGAAAGGCATCTGGCCGTGTTCGTGGCTCTCGCTCTCCTCCTGCGCGCGGCGCGGCGAGACCGGCCTCGCGACTGGTTCCTGGCCGGGACCCTCTGCGCGGTCACGGTCTTCGTGACCCTCGACTTCGGCCTCATCGCGGTGACAGGGGCGATCGCGGCCTCGGTCCTGGTCACGTTCCTGGATTCCCGGCGGGAGGGGCGCGGGCGCGCGGTCCCGGTCCTGACTCTTCTCCTCGGAATCGGCGCCGGGAGCCTCCCCTTTCTCGCGATCCTCGGCCGCGACGGAGCCGCCTCGGCCTTCTTTCGAGTCTCCTTCCTGGAGATCCCGAAGATGATCACGGAGACGTGGGGCCTTCCGGCGGGATCGGCGAGTCCGATCCTCCGGGGCGGCAGTCCGGACCGCGTCTTCTCCGCGCTCGTCTCCGGCGGGGAAATGCCCTCCCTCTTTCTCCTCGTCGTTCTCGGGGCCGGCGCGACTCTCTTTCTCCTCCGGTCGGCGCGCGGGATTCTCGATCCCGTCGATCGCGCCGCCGGCGCCGCACTCGCGGTGGCCTGCGCGGCATGCCGGGGAGCGCTCGGCCGCGCGGATGCCGGGCACCTCGCTCTCTACGGCGTCTTCGCCGGGCTGCCGGCCGCCTGGATCCTCTATCGGGCGGCGCGCGCCCGCCGCCATTCGATGCTCCTCACCACGGCCGTGCTCGCCCTTCTGCTCGCGCGCCTTCATCTCCACCGCGTCGTCGCGCTCGAGGCCGGGATCGTGGCCAACGCGGAGAGAGCCCGGGACGCCGCGAGCCGCGCCCGCCGGCAGCAGGAGGCGGAGGTCGCGGCGCTGCGCCGGTACTTCGACTCCGCGCTTGCCCCGGGGCAGACGTTCTTCGACTTCGGAAACGAGCCGGCGCTCTATTTCCTGCTCGGGCGTGTCTCCCCGACGCGATATCCGTGCGTGCCCTTCTACGAGCCGGAAGAAAAGCAGCGCGAAGTCGTGGAGGCGCTCGATCGCATCCGGCCGCCGCTGGCGATCCTCGCCGGAGGAAGCCCGCGCGACGCCTTCGACGGCGTCTCCAACCGGGAGCGCGCCCCTCGCGTCGCCGCCTACCTCGACACCCACTACGAAGCCGGCGGCAATGTCGCCGGCCGGACCATCGGAATGCGAAGACGGAATTGATGCCGCGGCGCC
Organism: uncultured Acidobacteriota bacterium; assembly: GCA_963782815.1. Lineage (GTDB taxonomy): Bacteria > Acidobacteriota > Thermoanaerobaculia > UBA5066 > Gp7-AA6 > JAWOLE01. Next base: position 46,614 of record CAWALG010000009.1, read on the forward strand.
GCAGCGCCGCTTATCGGAGAAGGTCCTCGAGGGCCGCGGAGGCGTCGGTCTTCTCGTCGCGGTATTTGACGATGACCGGGGTCTGGAGGGAGATTCCCCACTCCTTGCCCTTCCCTTCGCGCACCGCGCGGGCGCCGGGGACGACCACGGCTCCGGCCGGGATCTCCAGCGGCTGGCCGGGACGCTTGCGGTACTCGACTCCCCGAGGCAGGTCGTAGACGGGCGTGCCTCCGGTCAGGATGACGCCGGAGGCGAGGACGGCGCGCTCGCGCACGATCGCCCCCTCGTAGATGCCGCAGTTGCCGCCGACGAGGACGTCGTCCTCGACGATGACGGGCAGCTCTCCCACCGGCTCGAGCACTCCGCCGATCTGCGCCGCCGCGGAGATGTGCACGCGCTTTCCGATCTGCGCGCACGAGCCCACGAGCGCGTGCGAGTCCACGAGCGTCCCCGCGTCCACGTAGGCCCCCACGTTGACGTAGGCCGGCGGCATCAGCGTGACGCCGGGAGCGATGTAACAGCCGTCGCGGATGGCGGTGCCTCCGGGCACGACGCGCACCTTCGATTCCAGGCGAAGGTCCTTCAGTGGAAACGTGTCCTTGTCGAAGAAACGGAACCCGGTCTCCGCGAGCACTTTCGACAGGGCGCCGATCTTGAAGCCCAGGAGGATCCCCTTCTTGACCCAGGGGCGGACGGCCCAGCGGTCCCCTTCTTTCTCGGCGGCGCGGATGGATCCGTCGTTCAACCCCGCCTTGAGCTCCTCGAACGCGGCCCGCGCCTCCCCGGGAGACTGATTTTCGGTGTCCGAGACGATCGCTTCGATCCGGCGCGCGAGGTCCCCTCTCACCGGCCGCCTTTCCTGGGAAGGAGCTTCAATCCCGCCAGCTGTTTTTCGATTCTCTTTCGAGTGTCCTCGCGCACCGGCGCGAGCGGCAGCCTCAACGTCTCCCCGCACTTCTTCATGAGCGAGAGCGCGCACTTGGCGGGCGCGGGGCTCGACTCCCAGAAGTTCATCTCCATGAGAGGGAGATACCTTCGCTGGAGCCGGCGCGCCTCCGTCCAGTCGCCCTCCAGCGCCGCGTTGATCAAGGCGCTCATGTCGCGGGGGATCTCGTTGGAGACGACGGAGATCAACCCGCGTCCGCCGAGCGCGATGAGCGCGAGCGCGGTCGAATCCTCTCCCGAGAAGACCAGGAAGTCTTCCGGCAGCGCGCTCATGAGCCGCGCGATCTTGGCGAAGTTGCCGGAGGCTTCCTTCAGGCCGACGATCCGCGGGATCTCCGCCAGGCGCAGGATCGTCTCGACGTCCAGGTCCGAGCCCGTGCGGCTCGGAACGTTGTAGACGAGGATCGGCAGTTCGGTCGCCTCCGACAGGGCCGAGTAGTGGCGGTAGAGCCCTTCGGGGCCGGGCCGGTTGTACATCGGCGACACCGAGAGGATCCCGTCGGCGCCCACTTCGGCGGCGTCGCGCGCCCAGAAGACGGCCTTGGCGGTGTGGTTGCCTCCCGCGCCCGCGATGACCGGCACGCGGGCGTTGGCCACCTGGACGACCGCCGCCGTCACGGCCTTGCGCTCGTCGCCCGAGAGGGTCGCCGACTCCCCCGTCGTCCCGCACGGCACGAGGAAATCGATCCCGCGCTCGATCTGCCAGTTGACGAACCGCTCGAGCGCTCCGAAATCGATGCGCCCTTTCTCGTCGAAGGGCGTGACGAGAGCCGTCCCGCATCCTTTCCAGTCCGCCTTCGTTCCTGCTTTCACTCGACCTCCAGACTTTCGGCCGCGAGCGGTCGCTTCGCGACCGGCGGCCGAGAGAGTTCAAAACGAGGGCTTGAGATGCCGCACAGATGGCGGGGTCTCATACGCCTTCCGCCACTTCCTTCAGTAGATCTCCGAATTCGTAGACGCCCATCCGTCCCGCGATCCGCTCGGCCGCCCAGACGGCGCCCCGGGCAAAACCGGCGCGGCTCCGGGCGCGGTGGATGATCTCGACCTCGTCCTCCGGCGACTCGAAAACGAGCCGGTGAGTCCCCGGGATCGTGCCCGAGCGGATGCTCGTCGTCGGGAGCGCCCGCCCGGTCTCCATCTCGAAGATGAGGCCGATGGTCCGCGCCGTGCCGGAGGGCGCGTCGCGCTTGGCGGCGTGGTGCTCCTCGACGAGGTAGGCGGCGTATCCGGCCGGCGTATAGAGGCGGGCGGCGCGCGTCGCGAGCTCGAAGAAGTGGCGGACGCCGACGGAGAAATTGGCGGCATGGACGAGCGCCCCGCCGCCGCGCACGAACGCCTCCGTGACGCGCGGGAGCTCCTTGCTCCACCCGGTCGTGCCGCAGACGACCCGGGCGCCCCGGTCGCCCAGGACGGCCAGATTCTCGACGGCCGCGGCGGCCGAAGTGAACTCGAAGACGGCATCCGCCCGGGACAGGAGTTCCGCCGTCAGACCCGCGCCGCCGGGATTCTCCTTCGAGCCGAGACTCCACGCCACTTCATGGCCGCGCCCCGGCGCAACGGCCGCGATCTCGCGACCCATCTTGCCCGCGCCGATGATGCCGAATCTCATACGTGAGGTGTCTAGGTGTTAGGTGTCCTAGGGAAGACGACCGTCACCCTACCACCTACCACCTACGCACCTGCCACCTGAACACCTAACTCCCGAAAAACTCCGCATGCAAGAGCCGTACGGCTTCTTCGACGTCCTTTTCCTCGATGACGAACGAAACGTTCCTCCGGGAGGCGCCCTGCGAAATCATGAGGATGTTGATCCGCTCGACGGCCCGGAAGATGCGCGCCGCGATCCCGGGGCTGAACTTCAGGTCCTGGCCCACCAGGCAGACGATCGCGCGGCCGCTCGCCACCTCGATCTGCGCCATCTTCTGGAGCTCCCGGCGGATCTCTTCCAGGCGCGAGGAGTCGTCCACCGTCACGGAGACGGAGACCTCCGACGTCGTGACCATGTCCACCGGGGTCTCGCACCGGGCGAAGACCTCGAAGAGGGTGGGCAGGAAGCCGGCGGCCATGAGCATCCGGCTCGTCACGATGTCGACCGTCGCGATCCCCTTTTTGTAGGCGATCGAACGCACGCCGGCGGATTCCGGCGGGGCCGAGGCGCGCACCTCCGTGCCCGGCAGGTCGGGCCGGCGGGAATTGCGGATGCGCACGGGGATCCCCTTCTCGACCGCCGGCGCGAGAGTCAGAGGGTGCAGGACGCGCGCGCCGAAATACGCGAGCTCCGACGCCTCGTCGAACGAGATCGTCTCGATCACCCGGGCAGCCGGCACCACGCGCGGATCCGCCGTCATCATGCCGCCGACGTCGGTCCAGATCTCGACGGCGCCGGCCTCGAGGGCCGACCCGAGGATCGCCGCGCTCCAGTCCGAGCCCCCCCGCCCGAGAGTCGTCGTCTCTCCCTGCCGCGTGGCGCCGATGAACCCTCCGGCCACCGGGATCCGGCCGCCCGCGCACAGGGGGAGGAGGCGGTGGCGGGCCCGCCTCGCGACTTCCTCTTCGTCCGGACGCGCCCGGCCGAAGTGGTCGTCGGTGATCATGATCTCCCGCGAGTCCACGGCCACGGCCGGGAGTCCCCGGGCCGACAGCGCGCGGGCGACGATCGCCGCCGAGATCCTCTCCCCGTGCGCGAGGAAGTGGTCGCGGCTGGCGGCCGGGACCGATCGCAGGACCGCGACCGCGCGCGTCATCTCGTCCAGCTCCGCGTAATTCACCGAGATCTCCCGCTCCACTTCCCCGGCTCCCGGGCCGAAGAAATCGCGCAGGACCTCCGCCGTGCCGCGTTCGAGCCCGCGGATCAGGCCGAGGGCGGCCTTCTCGTCGCGGCGCACGGCGGAGTCCAGCGCGGCGACGAGGACGTCGGTCGTGTCGCCCATCGCGGAGACGACGACGACCGGCTGTTGCGGCGCCGCGGCCGACACGATCGCCGCGAGGCGTTCGAGCGCGGGAGCATCCTCGACAGACGTGCCGCCGAATTTCTGGACGATCAGTCGAGGAGTCCCCTGACGGCCGCGTACTCGGCGTTCAAGACCGAGGCGCCCGCCGCGCCGCGAATCGTGTTGTGGCCGAGGACGGTGAACTTCCAGTCGAGGAGCGGGCAGGGCTTCAGGCCCCCGACGAGCGTCGCCATCCCCCGCTCCGTGTCGACGTCCCGCCGCGGCTGCGGCCGCTGCGGCTCGGGAAGATAGTGGATCGGCCGCCGCGGGGCCGACGGAAGGGAGGCGACCTCCTCGGATCCCCGGAACTCCCGCCAGGCGGCCTCGACCTCCGCGGCCGGGACCCGCCGGGAAAAGCCGGCGGAAACGGACTCGGTGTGGCCGTCCTCGACGGCGACCCGGTACGTCATCGCCGAAATCACGAACGGCGCCGGCTCGACGCGCTCCCCGCGCGTCCGGCCGAGGATCTTCGCGACCTCGCGCTCGATCTTCGCCGCTTCCTCCGGGATGTCGGGAATCACGTTCCCCAGGATGTCGAGCGACGGGACACCCGGGTATCCGGCCCCGGAGACGGCCTGCATCGTCGAGACGAAGACCCGCTCGATGCCGAAGGCCGCGTGGAGCGGGGCGAGCGCGATCGCAAGGAAGATCGTCGAGCAGTTCGCGTTGGTGACGATCGCTCCCTTCCAGCCTCGCTCCCTCCGCTGCCGCTCGACGAGATCCAGGGAGTCGGGGTTGATCTCGGGGATGAGGAGCGGAACGTCCGGGTCCATGCGGTGCGCCGAGGCGTTGGAGAAGACGAGCAACCCCCTCCGGGCGCATTCCGGCTCGACCTCGCGCGCCGTCGCCGCGTCGAGTGCCGAAAAGACGATCGCGCAGGGCAGGTCGTCCGTCACGGCGGCGACCGTCATGGCCGCGACGCGCTCGGGCAGAGGCGAGGTGAGCCGCCAGCGGGCGGCCTCGGCATAGCTCTTCCCCCGCGAGCGGTCGGAGGCCGCCACTGCCGCGAGCTCGAACCAGGGGTGGTCCGCGAGCTTCTCGACGAAGCGCTGGCCTACCGCGCCCGTCGCCCCGAGGATTCCTACGGGAACCTTGCGAGACCTGTCCATGCGTCCAACTTGACAGCATACAGAAGATGGGTCCATCGTTTAACCCGGATTATTCATGGTCACCCGGCCGAAACGAGGGCAACGCTTCGCGCCAGGGAACGACGTGACAGGAGAAGGATGATCGAGGATGGGAGCGCGTTGTCCGCGACAGAGGTTTTTCGCCGAGACAAGGAAGCGCGACGACGGCGATGCCGGCGACTGCACGAGAATCTCAGGCCCCGGTTTGGACCTCTCGGCCGCCGTTCGCGCAGCGAACGCCCGCGGCCGACAGCCGCCGGAGTCGGCCATGAATAATGCGGGTTAGCCGCCGATGAGCACACCGCCGCCTCAGCCGACCTGCCCCCAGTGCGGCCGCCGGATCGCCGCCTGGAAAAAGGAACACTGCGTCTACTGCGGCGCCGCGTTTCCTCCCGGCTTGAAGGACGGGTTTGAAGAGCCGGAGGCTCTCAAGTGGGTGGAGCGCCCCGGCATTCCGCCCGATGCCGCGAAGAAGCTCGAGATGATGAAGGTCGTTCCCCTGGATGGACGCGCCAGGACGCGCTCGCTGCCGATGGTGGTCGGGCTGCTCTCGCTTCCGATCTTCGCGGTGCTCTTCTATCTCCTCTCGTCCGTTCTTCGCCGATACTCGGCGGTGGCCTCCACCGCGGTCCTGGCCGCCGGCGTCGGTTTTCTCGGCTACCTCATCTGGTCTCTGCGAAGATCGGCCACGCGCTGACCCTCTCGGAAAGAGAGGCGATTCAAACGACAGGGCGGCCCTGGATCAGCCGGATCAGGAGCACGATCACCGCGGCCACGAGAAGAAGGTGGATCAGGGCTCCCACGTGCCAGACGGAGAATCCGAGAAGCCAGAGGATGAGCAGGATTACAAAGACGGTCCACAACATGATCTTCCCTCCTTCGTTGAGCAGTACATTGGCAAGGTCCGTGCCAGGGCCGCCCGGAACTCGCGCATGACGGGAATCGCGCTCAAGAATCCCTCCGCGTTGCCGGCCCGTCTCGACATCGAGCGGGCGAAGAGGCTTCTCCTGGTGGACGCGCCGGCGGCGCTGGCGGACCTGCTCGCGCAGTCGCGCTCGATGGAGCTGGAGACTCGCGTCGTCGAGTCTCGAGCCCTCGCGACCGTCAAGGAGGCGTTCGACTCGGTCCTCCTCTGGCGCGAAGATCGCGTCGGTTCGCGCTCGGTCCTGGAGAGCGTCGTGCGGCGCCTGGAGCCCGGAGGCGTCCTCTGGGTCGTGACGGCGCTGCGGAAGGTGATCGGCCCGAGGACTCCCGCCGTGCACCGCCTCGAGCTCTCCGACCTCACCAAAGGGCTCGAGCGCCACGAGCTCTCCAACGATCGCGAAGTCCGGGTCACGTCCTGGCACACCGCCTACCGGTTCGTCAGAAAGCCGTCGCGGTAGTTTCCGCGGCGGGACTCGGACGGATTCCTACTCGAGATAAGGGAAGAAGCGTCCCTCGATCCGGAACGAACGTCCTGCCCCCGGCTCGACGGTCACCTGGCAGCGCACGACCTCGAGGGTCGAAGTAAACGAGACGCCGGGAGCGGTCAGAGTGACCGGGTACTTCGCCCCCACCTTCAGGGACGTGTCGAAATCGAAACGGATGCCGGTCGGCGAAACCTGCAGCACCCGGAGCGCCTTTTCCCACCGGACCTTCAACTCGTACTGCTCGGGCTTCAACCTCGCGGCGGAGCGCCCCGAATCCGTGCTCTTCCTCGGACGACCCGAAGAAGGTGCCGGCGGATCCGTTTTCCTCTCAACCACGATTGCCTCCCGGCCCGGTCAGACCACCATCGAACACGACACCTCGGCGCCTCCACCCTGCCAGAACCGCGCCAGGATTCCTCCGGCGCATCCAGAACCGGCGCGCCGCCGCCGAGCGCCGCGACCGAAGAGGCTCCTAGGTCTTCGCGCCGAGGGACTTCGCGAGCCGGATCGCCGCTACCATCCCCTGCTTCTCACGCACCGTGCGGACGCGCGCTTTCTCCGCGGGCTTCAACCGCCGGACGTAACCCATGTATTTCCCCTGCAGCTGACGCAACGCGCGAACGCGCGGCGACATCTGAATCCGGCGGCGCACCAGAGCCCTCCGGACCACCGCGCGACGAAGCCGGCGGAGGCGCCGTCGGACGCGCGGGAGAGCGGCGGGAGAAAGCTTCTCGAGAGCAGCCAGCCGCTCTCGAAGACTCCGGATCTCCTGCTCGCGGTTCTTCAATGCCTTCTGGATGAGCGTGGCACGGAGTTTCCCCTTCAACATCAGATAACCCAGCACATAGTGTGACTGATCGGGACTGAGTTTCATTCTTCTTCCTTTCTCAAATCCTCGCTACCGACTTCGTCCGGCGAGTCTACAAACGGCTTCTGCTCCATGCAAGGGGTTTGTCTATCAATCTGTGACGGCGCTCGGACAAACAACATAACACGTGTCCGGGCGATCTCCTTCATCTCTTGGGGGCGGCGGAGACCCTGGGCCTCGAGGCCTTCGCGCTCTTTCTCGAGGCCGGCCGTTTGGACCTGCCGGCGCGTCCCGACTGGGGGAGGAGCGACTTGACGACTTCGGTCCGGATGATCTTGCCCTCGGTCATGACGTAGGCGCGGTGAACGATGTTACGAAGCTCGCGCACGTTGCCCGGCCAGTCATACGAATTGAGCAGCTCGATGGCCCCGGGGTCCCAGCCGGTGACGCCCGCCCTTTCCTGCTCCTCGATCAGCTTTCGAAAGTGTTCGCCGAGCAGCGGAATGTCGTCGCGCCTCTCCGTCAGAGTCGGGAAGCGCGATCGGAAAGACGTTCAGGCGATAGTAGAGGTCTTCGCGCAGCTTCTTTTCCTTTATCGCTTCCCGCGGGTCGCGATTCGTGGCCGAGATCAGGCGCACGTCCACCTTGATCTCGCTCGAGGCTCCCACGCGGCGCAGCGTGCGGTCCTCGAGGACCCGCAGGAGCTTGACCTGAAGCTCCGCCCCCATCTCGGTGATCTCGTCCAGGAAGAGGGTGCCGTCCATCGCTTCCTCGAAGTATCCGACCCGCCTCTTGTCCGCGCCGGTGAAGGACCCGCGCTCGTGCCCGAAGAGCTCGCTCTCGATCAGGGTGGGCGAGATGGCGCCGCAGTTGAACGCGACGAAGGGTTTCCCTCCGCGGCGCGAAAGCCGGTGAATCGTCCGGGCCGCGACTTCCTTGCCGGTGCCGGAGGCGCCGGTGATGAGGATGGGGGCGTTGGAGCGCGCGACGCGGCGGATGATCTCGAAGATCCTCGTCATCGGCTCGGAACGTCCCACCAGGTCCCCCAGGCGCCCGGTCTCCTGCAGCTCGGCCCGCAGCGTCTCGACTTCCGTCTCCAGGCGCCGGCGATCCGCCAGGCGGTTGAACACGACCTCGAGCTGCGCCGGCCGCAGCGGCTTCAGGAGATAGTCGAAGGCCCCGGCGCGCAGGGCCTCGATGGCGTTGTCGATCGAGCCCTGCCCCGTGATCACGACGCCCTCGCGGTCGGGATCCTTTTCGCGCGCGGCGCGCAGGACCTCGATCCCGTCGCCGTCGGGCAGGTGGATGTCCACGATCAGGATCCTCGGATCGAATTCCTCGAGGACCTTCAACGCCTCCTTGCACGTCCCGACCGATCGCGGCTCGAAGCCGAAGTCCTTGATCGACTCTTCGAGCCCCTTGCGCGTGGAGAGATCGTCTTCGACGACGAGGACCTTCACCGGCGCTCCTCGGGGACCGTCAGGACCGCGACGACACGGTCGCCGTCCTGCTCGAGGCCGACAGTTCCGCCCGCCGCGGCGCTGTAGAGCCGCGCCCGCGCCAGTCCCATGCCCCAGGTCTTTCCCGGCGCGGCCAGCCGGGGAGAAAAGAGCCCTTCGGAATCCGCCGCGGGCAACCGCCCGGGATTCTCGACGCGGAGCCGGAGGCCGCCGCCTCCCCGTTCGAGAAGAAGCGTGACCGATCGGGCCGGCGCCGCTTCGAAGGCGTTGGAGAGGAGCGCTTCGATGGCCGCCTTGATCGCGCCGGGGTCGCCTTTCACGAAGCCGCCCGTCGCGCCGGCGACCCTGGCGCCGTCCCCGTCCAGGCCGGCAACTGCGGCGGAGACGAGATCATCGAAAGAAAACGACTCCTCCGGGGATGGCTCGAACAGCAGCAGATCGCGCCCCCGGTCGAAGAGGTCGAACGCCCGCCCGATCTCCTCCCTCGCGATGGCCAGGGACTCGGAGGGATCGGCGCCCCGCCGCACGCGCCGGTCCGCGGCTTCCAGGTGCAGCGACACGGCCGAGAGCGGTGTCGCAAGGTCGTGCAAGAATCGGCGGAGGAAGTCACGATGAGCCGACTCCGCGGACAGCGGTTTCTTGTTGCCCGAATCGGCATCTTTCTTGCTCAAGAGACTGGTTCCAGAAACGCATCGTATGTCAAGTGAGTCCCGGAAAGTCAGGCCTGCGACGAGGAGAACGCGGACGCCCGGTCCGGGATTTCGCTCCTCCCTGAGAACACGCCTCCGGGTTTTCGCCCTCATCGGAGTGGCCGTCCTCGGAGCGTGGATGGCTTACACCGTCAACGCGGTCGTCACGCTCTACGACGTGGCCTTGACGATCCAGCGCACCAGCGACCTGCGCGAGCGTGTGCAGGAATCCCAGACGGGACTGTCCGAGGCGGAGGAGGCCCTCGACCGCTATACCGCGAGCGGCCAGGGATACGACCTCTCGCGCCACAACGCCGGGCGCACGTCGCTGCACATGGCCCTGGGGGCCGTCAGCCGCCGCGTGTTGACCGAGAGCACGCGCGGGCTCATCCAGAGAGCCGAGGCGGCCGAGCAGATCTACGCGAAGGCGGCCGACGCCGCGATCGCGGCATTCCGGCCGGGAGAGCCCGCGGCCGCCCGCGCGCAGCGCGACAATGTCGCCGTTCCGACGGCCGAGAAACTGCGCGACGTCCTTCTGGAGCTCCAGGGACGCTTCTTGAATACGGAGACTCTCGCCGACGAGCGCGTGAAGGAGAGCCGTGACGCCGCTGTGACGGCGCTCATCGTTCTGGCCGCGCTCATCCTGGCGGGGCTGCTGTGGCTCCTGACCGACGTCAACCGCCGCATTCTCATCCCCTGCGACGCCGCCGGCCAGGCCCTCGGGGATCTCGCCGCGGACCGCACGCCTCCCCGGCTCTTCGACCAGTCGGAAGACGAGATCGGCGAGCTCGGCCGCAACTTCAACCTCGCCGCCGCGCTCCACTCCGAGCGGTCGCGCGCGCTCGCCGAGCACGACATCCAGGCGTCGGTCATCGCGGTGCTCGCCGCGGCCGCGACGGTCAACGACCTGGCGGGCTTCGGCTCGAAGGTCCTGCAGGAGATCATCCAGGTCTCCGGCGCCTCGTGCGCCGTTCTCTACCTGCCGGAGCCGGACGGGCAGTTCGCCCCGGCCGTGTCCGTGGGGGGCAGCGAGGGGGAGGACCGGATCGGGCGGGAGGAAGCCCGGCGCGCGGCGCAGGAGCGCCGCCCGATCTTCCTCTCGGTCGACCCACGGACGCCGGCCATCAATCTGTTCGACGGGAGAATCCTTCCCCGGGAATCGGTCACGATTCCGCTCGTCTACTTCGACCACGTCGTCGGGGTGCTTTCGCTCGGAGCCGCGCAGACGTTCACGGCGCCCGCCCGCAACGCCCTCTCGGCCATCGCGCCTTCTCTCGCCGTCGCCCTCGCCAACGCCTCCGCCAACGAGCGCGTCGCCGAACAGTCGCGGCGCCTGGCCGAACAGAACGAGCTGCTCGAAGAGCAGCGCAGCCGCATCACGCGGACCGCGGAGGAGCTCCAGCGCGCCTCCGCGTTGAAGGACCGGTTCCTGGCTTCGGTCTCGCACGAGCTGCGCACGCCGATGACCGTCATCCTCGGCTTCTCGGGGGCCCTCCTGCGCGGCGCCCAGGGGGAGTTGAACCCGGAGCAGAAGCAGAGCCTCGAGCGCGTCCAGCGCAACGCGAAGATGCTCCTCGGCCTCATCAACGACGTGCTCGACATCTCCAAGATCGAGGCGGGAAAGATGGAGATCACTCCGCAATCGATCGAAGTCGCCGCCCTCCTGGACCAGGTTCGAAGCGACTTCGCGCAGGCCGCCGCGAGGAAAGGGCTCCGGCTGACGACCGAGACCGCGCCGGACCTCGGCCGCGTCACGAGCGACGCCTCGCGCTTGACGCAGGTCCTCTCCAACCTCGTCGGAAACGCCCTGAAGTTCACCGACCGGGGATCGATCCTCGTCCGCGCGCAGCCGCGCGAGCAAGACCGCTGGGCCCTGATCGTCGAGGACACCGGCATCGGCATCCCGGAAGAGGAGCAGGAGACGATCTTCGAGGAGTTCCGCCAGGGGGAGCCGGAGGAGCATCGCGGCCGGGGCGGAACGGGCCTGGGCCTGGCGATCGCGCGCAAGCTCATCCTCGCGCTGGGCGGCACGATCTCGCTCGAGAGCGCGCGCGGGAAGGGAGCCCGCTTCACGGTCCTGCTGCCGCGAGACCTGCCGGCCGGGGTCCCGGCGGAGCCCTCCCGGGAGCTCCCCGCGATTCCCGCCGCCCCGGACGGCAAGAAGACCGTCCTCATCGTGGACGACGACGAGGGAGTGCGCGAGTTCCTGGCGTTCGAGCTCAAGACCTACGGCCTGAAGATCCTCCAGGCGACCGACGGCCGCAAGGGCCTCGAGGCGGCGCGGAAGGAAAGACCTGACGCCATCCTCCTGGACGTCCTCATGCCGAACCTCGACGGCTGGGAGACGTTGCGCGCCTTGAAACAGCTTTCGGAGACGCGTTCGATCCCGGTCGTCATCCTCTCGGTCGTCGAGAACCGCGCGTTCGGCATTTCGCTCGGCGCCGTCGAGCACCTCGTCAAGCCCGTGGAGCGGCCGGCGCTCCTCCTGGCGCTCTCCCGGGCCGGGGTCCTCGCGACGAAGGGGCACGTCCTCGTCGTGGACGACGACGCGGACGTGCGGGCGCTCCTCGAGCAGGAGCTCGTCGCGGCGGGCTACCGCGCGAGGACGGCGGCGGGAGGGACCGAGGCGCTGGAGCTGCTGCGCGGCGGCGAGCGCCCGAGCGCGGTCCTGCTCGATCTGATGATGCCGCCCCCCGACGGGTTCGAGGTCCTCTACCGGATCCGGCAGGACCCGCTCCTGCGCGATCTCCCCGTCATCGTCGTCACGGCGAAGGAACTCACGGCGGCCGACGAGACGACGCTCCAACGCTCGACCCAGCGCATCATCCGGAAGAGCGCCGACAGCGCCCAGCTCATCGAGGAGATTCTCGAGACGTTGAGGAGCGGTTGATGGCCCGGATCCTCGTCGTGGAGGATTCTCCCGACATCCGCGCGCTCATCCGGATGCTGCTCGAGCCGGCCGGACACGAGGTGCTGGCCGCCGCGGACGGCCGCGAAGGCGTCGAGGCCGCGCGCCGCGAGTGGCCCGATCTCGTCCTGATGGACCTGTCTCTTCCCGTCCTCTCGGGCTGGGAAGCCGTGCGCCAGATCAAGAGCGACCCCGTGACCTCCCACATCACGGTCCTCGCGGTCACCGCGCACGCGATGCAGGGGGACCGCGACCGCGCGCTGGCGGCCGGGTGCGACGGATTTCTCTCCAAGCCGATCGACGAAGAGACGTTCACCCGCGAGGTGGAATCGTGGCTGCGCCGCGCGAAGGAGAGGACCCGCCGCGACGCCGCCTCCTCCCCTGAGGCCGCGCCTGCCGAGGACGCGTCGCAGCAGCACGGGCGCGTCCTGGTGGTGGACGACAACCCGGAGGTCGCGGATCTCATCCGCGCCGATCTCGCCTTCGACGGCCATGAGGTCGTCGCCGTCGGGAGCCTCGCGGAGGTCTCGTCTCTCTTCACTCAGAACAGCCAGTTCGATCTCGCCGTGGTCGACGTCATGCTGGGAAAGGACTCCGGCTACGAGCTGACGGGCGAGCTGATCGCGCGCTCGGGCGAATACCTTCCGGTGCTGCTCGTGACCGCGGGCACGATCGACCGGGAACGGGGCTACGCCGCCGGCGCCGACGACTTCATCGGCAAACCGATCGAGAGCGCGGAGCTGCGCGCCCGCGCCCGCTCCCTGATCCGCATCGGCCGCGCGATCCGGGAACAGGGGCGCGCCATCCGGGAGCGCGCGGAGGCGTACGAGAAGCTCGCGGAGCTCGACCGGCTGAAGTCCGATTTCCTCTCGACGGTCTCGCACGAGCTGCGCACGCCGTTGAACACGATCATCCTGCTCTCCCACGTCATCGAACGGGAGGGCACGACGCCGGCGGACGAAGAACGGCGCCTTCACGACATCGCCGTCATTCGGGAGAGCGCGGAGACCCTGCTCCGGATGATCAACAACATCCTCGACCTCGCCAAGATCGAGGCGGGACAGAGGGACCTCTATCCCCGGAAGGTCGAGCTCTCCTCGTTTCTGCGCGAGATGGCGGACATGCTCGAGCCCCAGGCGCGGCCCAAGTCGATCGAGCTTCTCCTCGAGGTGTCTCCCAGCCTGCCCGAGACGGCCGTGCTCGACCGGGAGAAGCTCTCGCGGGTGCTCTTGAACCTCCTCTCCAACGCGGTCAAGAACACGAAGAAGGGGCGCGTCGTCCTGCGCGCGTCGCCGTGGCAGGGATCCATCGCGTTCGAGGTCGAGGACACGGGCGAGGGGATTCCGCCCGATCTCGTCGCGGCGGCGTTCGAGCCGTTCCGCCAGATCCGCACCGGTTCGGACGATCCCGGACGCGGCACCGGCCTCGGGCTGCCGATCTCCAAGCAGCTCGTCGAGGTCATGGGGGGCGACCTCCTGTTCGACAGCCGGGTCGGGCACGGCACGAGGGTCTCTTTCACGCTCCCGAACCTCGAGGAGCCGGCCGACGCCGGCGCTTCCGCGGCCCGCGAGGCGGGCGCGGCGGACGGGCCGGCCGGGCTCGACCCTTCGGGCAAGCCGCGGCGGGTCCTCGTCGTCGAGGACGACGCCGCCTCGCGCTACGGCTTGAAGAGCCTCCTCGAGACGGAGGGGTACGAGGTCCTCGAGTCCGGATCGCTCGCCGAGGCCGACGAGGTGGTCCGCGACGGCCGGCCGCACATCGTCATCGTGGACATCACGCTCCCCGACGGCGACGGCGCCGAGTGGGTGAGGCTCGCGCGAAAGAAAGGCCGGCTCGACTTCCCCGTCATCGCCCTGACCGGCGTCACGGCCGACGAGGACCGGCGGCGGATCGAACACTCCGGCGTCTGCGCCCTCCTGCAGAAGCCCGTGGACATCCCCCTGCTCCTGAAAGCCTTGAAAGACTGCCAGGATCCGGACTGGCTGCGCGAGCACGTCGAGTAGTGATCCAGTGATCAGCGTGATCAGTGTCGTCAGATTTCGCTTGCCAGCGGCAGACAGAGAACTGAAGACTGACAACTGAGAACTCTCAGGCGAGTACGTCGCGGCGCAGGAACACCACGAACGCCGCCAGGACTCCGGCGGCGGCCCAGATCGCGAGAACCGTCACCGCGAAGCCGATCGTGATGCCGGGGATGGGCGGAGGCGAACCCGAGTAGTAGTCGGGCAGCGGGAGATTCGTCACGAACAGGTATTTCTGCGCCTCCCACGACGGCGCCACCCGCGGCAGGATCGTCCCGGCGATGAGCGCCGCGAACATCGTCCCCATCGCGGCGGCGGTCGAGCGCATCAGGACGGACGTCAGGAGCGCCAGCGCCCCGACCGTGAGAGCCGCGAACCAGGCCAGGCCGAAGACGAGGAGCGTCTCCTTCCAGAGTACGAGAGAACGGACCGACGAGACGTCGAAAGAATCGCCGCCGGAGAGGCGGAATCCCGTCAGGACCGGAGCGCCCCATCCGCGGTAGCCGAACGCCGCGCCGCCGAACGCGTAGGCCACGACGCCTCCGGCGAGCACCATGAGGGTGATCGCGAGGACGAGAGCGGCGAGCTTGGAAGAAAGCACGGCGGCGCGGGACACGGGGCGCGTCAGCAGAAGCTTGATCGTCCCCTGCGAGAACTCCGAGGAGACGATGTCGGAGCCGAAGACGAGGGCCAGGAGAGGCAGGAGCAGGTAGCTCGAAGCGTTGGCGAAGAGCCGGACGAAGAGCGGCCCGCTGATCGAGTCCGGGTCCACGTCGCGGTCCACGTGATACTGGAGCCGGGCGATCTCGAAACGCGTCCAGCGCTCCGCGGTCCTGGGCATCCGTCCCGAGCGCGCCTGGTTCTGCATCCGGGCGATCCGCTCCTGGACCCGCACCCGCCAGTTCTCCTTGCCGAGGAAGCGCTCGCGCCCCTTGATCTGCGCGTACACGATGAGCCCGATCAGCGCGACCAGGATCAGGAGGACGACGCGAAAACGCCGGCGCTTGAGTAACTTCAGCACCTCATTCTCGACAAGGGGAAGAAATCTCATTCGTTCATCCTTCGCTTCGAAGAGGATTGGTGATTTGTGATTGGTGATTTGTGATTAGGACTGAGACGCCTGTTCGCCCTGATCACAAATCACAAATCACAAATCACCAATTCTCCTTATACGGTTTCTCCTCCAGTAACCTCCAGAAATACCTCTTCTAACGACGAGGCCCTTGGCTCGACGCCATAGATCTCGATGCCCTCGCGGGAGAGAGCGGCGACGGCCTGCGGGAGTCTCTCTCGCGGAATCTTCGCGCTCACGGTCTCTTCGTTTTCGAGGAGGGGCGCCTCGCCGCCGGCGAAGGAGAGAAGAACTTCCGCGGCCCGGGCGGCGGGGCGCACGCGCCAGCGCGTCGCGCCGGAGGAGGAACGGTCGAGCAGCTCCTGGACGGGTCCCGTGGCGAGGGCCCGGCCGCGGTGGATGATCGTGACGCGATCGCACATCTGCTCGACCTCGGACAGGAGATGGCTCGAGACGAAGACGGCGATGCCCCGCTCGGAGGCGAGCAGGCGGACGAGGCGCCGGATCTCGCGGATGCCCGCGGGATCGAGGCCGTTGGCCGGCTCGTCGAGGATGAGCAGGTCGGGAGCGCCGAGAAGCGCCTGCGCGATCCCGAGGCGCTGGCGCATCCCGAGAGAATAGGTCTCGACCTTCTCCTCCAGCCGCTCCTCCAGCGCCACGAGCCTCGCGAGCTCCGGAATCCGCGCCTGCGCCGCGCCGGGGAGCATCCGCGCGAAGTGCAACAGGTTCTCCCGCCCGGTCAGGTAGCCGTAGAGGTCCGGCGATTCGACGATCGAGCCGACATGCGCCATGGCCCGGGCGAAATCGCGCGACAGATCGAACCCACCGATGCGCACGCGCCCGCGGTCCGGCCGCGCCAGGCCGACGAGCATCCGGATCGTCGTCGTCTTCCCCGCGCCGTTGGGCCCGAGGAACCCGAAGACCTCGCCGGCATAGAGCTGGAAGGAGACATCGACGACGGCCTGCCGCTTGCCGAAGCTCTTCGTGAGCCCTTCCGCCGACAGCACGATTGCCCGGGTCTCGGCCACTTCGCCTCCGGTTGCGTATTATCCCGGTGAATGGCGAGAACGCTGTCCCGCCTCTGGCTCTGGCGAATTCCGGGCGCGATCGGAGTGCTCGCGGCCCTTCTCTTCGCGGTTGGCTTCGTTCTCGCTCTGCGCGGCTCCCTGGGCGAGCCCATCGGAGAGCCTCCCGCGCCGCCGGCGTCGAAGCCGGCCCGCGTGAAGGAGCCGGGCCGCCGCTTCCTCCTCGTGCTCGGCGACTCGCTCGCCCGCGGAACGGGAGACGAGACCGGGAAGGGCTACGCGGCCGACGTTCTCGACTCGCTGAAGAAGTCGGGAGCCGCCGAAATGGCGAATCTCGCGGTGGACGGAGCGGAGTCGGGCGACGTCGAGCGCGTCCTCGAAAGCGAGAACGTCGGGAAGCTCGCCGCCTCGGCCGACTGGATCCTGCTCTCGGCGGGCGGCAACGATCTCTCGCACTCCGTTCCGCGAGAAACCGGGATGACGACCTCCCCCTGGACTCGATCACCGGAGCGCGCACCCGCTATGCGACCAACCTCCGGCACATCCTCGAGCGTCTGCGGGAAGTGAACCCCCGCGCGCCCATCTACGTCCTGGGCCTCTACGATCCCTTCACCGAAGAGCCTTCCACGACGCGGATCGGCGCCTCGGTCATCCTCTCCTGGAACAGCCTCATCGAGGAGACCGCTCTCTCCTTCCCGCGGGTCTTCGTCGTTCCGACCTTCGATCTCTTCTATGGACGCCCCGACCGGCTGGGGGCCGACCACTTTCATCCCAACGGCGCGGGTCACCAGGCGATCGCGCAACGCATCGTCCAGTTGCTGCCGCCGGGCGCATAAGAAAAGCCGCCCCGTTTCCGCGGGGCGGCCGACAGTCGGGAAGAGGTTGGACCGTCCGTTACCAGCGGCGGTCGTGATCGCGCCGGACATGCCGATCGACTCGATCATGCCGCGCGAAGGCGCGCCCGTAGTAACGGTACGGCCGGACGTACCGATAGCCGTAGCCGCGAACGATCGGCCGCGAATACAGGAACGGATTGCCGGCGACGATCCACCGGGAGCCGTAGCGCCTGCAGGGAACCCATCGCGAGTCGTACACGAATCCGTAGCCGTAATCCGGGCTCAGGGAGACACGCTGGACGAAGGGTTGCGGAACGTACGCGCCCACGACCGGCACGAACGGGCCTCCGACCCCGATCGAGAAGGAGCCGTGCGGACCGCGGAAAGTCCCTCCGAACGCGACCTGCGCCTTCGCGGTGTCCGGCGCCGTGAGCAGAACAATCGCAATCGCGGAAGCGACGAGGATCAGACTCTTCTTCATGATCACCTCCTCCGCGGTCAACCCGCGGACACTGAAGGGAATCGCAACCTCTATGCCAGGCTCAGCCAACAGCAAAAAAAGGACTTATACCAAAACCCGTGTCCCTTCGAGGAGGCACTCCAGGCCCGCATGAGGACAGCCGGTCTCACCAAAAACTGCGTATGCGCAGGAAGAAGCGAACCAGGCCCATGACGAGAGAGACGACCGAGGCGGCTCTCCCGAGCTGGGCTGAAAGCGAATTCCGGCCGAAGAGCCTGTAGAGGATGGTGCCGGTCACGGCGATACCCGTCGCGAGGAAGCTCGCCGCCCTCCACTGCGCTTTGCGGCGCTCGACCTCCGCGCGGATCTCGACTGTCGCCGCTGCCAGGTCTTCGCGTTCCTGACGGCCACGCTCTACGAGAGCCGCGATCCGGTCGGCGCTGTTGGTCATTCCGAACCCGCCCGGAACCGCTCTTCGAGATCGTCGCGGAGGGCCTGCGAAGGCTCAAGCTCGGTCTTCTCCGGCGCCGCGGCGGGACCCGATGGCTGCGGATTCGCGCTCGACCAGAGGGCGCTCCAGTCCTTGCGAATCTCTTCCGACGTGACCGGAAAATCGAACGGCTTGACGCGGGAAAGCGCCTTCACCCCGAAGACGCCCGCCGCCGCGGCGACGGCCGCGAAGAGGACGAACGCGGCCAGGACTCCCCAGACGGGGCTGCCGAAGAGCGAGGAGAGGGCCACAGCGATCCAGGCCGTCAACAGGAGCAGGGCCATGCCGGCCAGCGCCGCCGCCGCGACGAGGCCGAGGATCCCGCGCGCCAGAAACGCGCCCTTGGCGCCGAGCTCTTCGCGCAGGATCGCCGCGCGGGTGGAGAGCAGCCGGCGCCCGGTCTCCAGGTACTCCCGGAGCCTTCGGGCCCACGTCTCCCGCTCTGCCTCGTCCGATTCGCTCTCGGCGTCTCTCATTGCGCCCCCTTCGCCCGGCGGCCCGAATACGTGTCGAGCGGGGCGACGGCGACCCCTTCCTGCCGGAACCGTTCCCGGATCCGCCGGGCGATCCCGGGAGCGCCCGGCGTGTCTCCGTGCAGGCAGATCGTGTCGGCCTGGACCTCGACCCGGGAGCCGTCCCGCGCCAGGACGAATCCGTCCCGCGCCAGATGCACGGCCTGCTCGGCTGCCTCCTCGGGATCGGTCAGGAGCGCCCCCTTCTCCGAGCGCGGCACGAGTGTCCCGTCCTCGCGATAGCGCCTGTCGGCAAACGCCTCGGCCGCCACGGGAAGACCCGTTTCGCGGGCCGCTTCGAGCATCCGCGATCCGGGCTGCCCGACCACGACGAGATCCGGCCCCGCCCTGTGGACTCCCCTGGCGATGGCGCGCGCGACCTCCGCGGACTCACCGCCGGCGTGATAGAGCGCGCCGTGCGCCTTGACATGCGTCAGGGCCGCGCCGCGCGAGCGGACGAATCCCTCGAGGGCCGCGATCTGGTAGAGCACGAGGCTCTCGACCGCCTGGGGGGGCATCTCCATCCGCACGCGCCCGAAATTCTCGCGATCGGCGTACCCCGGGTGCGCCCCGACGCAGACGCCGCGCGCGAGCGCCTCCGCGACGGTCGTGTCCATCACGGCGGGATCTCCCGCGTGAAGACCGCAGGCCACGTTGGCGGAGGTCAGATAGGGAAGGAGGGCTCGATCGTCCATCCCTTCCCCGACGTCGGCGTTCAAGTCCACCGCCATGGTCAGGTGATCCTAACCCGAGCCGCGAGGGCTTCGGCGAGGGTGACCTCCTCAAACCGCAGGGCGGTGCCCGGCAGGGCCTGCGCGACCAGCGGGAAATCGGCTTCGATGACCGTCGCGATCTTGGCGTAGCCGCCGGTGACCGGCCGGTCGGGCCCCAGGATGATCGGCCGGCCGTCCCCCGGCACCTGGATGCCGCCGAGCGCCGTCCCTTCGGGCGGAATGTCGGGAGTCCGTCGGTTGGCGATCGGCGGCCCTTCCAGCCGGATCCCGCGCCGGTCGCTCGAGGCGGAGACCCGAAAGGGATTGCCGAGGAACGTCGCGATCCCCTGGCTCTCGAAATACTCTCTTTGAGGACCGGGAAGGACGCGGATCACGATTTCCTTCCCTGTCTCCAGGGGGACCGGCACGGCGGCGGCGCCGGGGAGTCCGACTCGCTGCGCGCCCGCAAAGACGATTTCTCCGGAGCCGAGCCGCCGTGACGGAGACGGCTCACGGCTCTCGGCAAGGCCCCCTGCCACACACAGGTAGGCGCGGGCACCCGCGCGCACGGGGCCCGGACGCAGCCGGTCGCCGATCCGGACTTGCCGCAGGGCTGAGGCCGCTACTGGTCTGTCGTTGAGCACCGGATCGAGCCACCCACCGGAAAAGGCGATGGCCGCGTCCCACAGGACCTCGAGCTCCGGCCCGACGAGAGTCATTTCCAGGGCCGGAGCCGACGGAGGATTGCCGACCGCCGCGTTGCCGGCGGCCAGAGAGCGCTGGTCCATCCCGCCTCCCGGCGGCACGCCGTACATCGCCCACCCGCGGCGAGGCTCCCCCTGCACGCTCGTGAAGACTCCCGGCGCCGTGACCCGAAAGAGAGCCACAGCCGGGGCGTCGCGGCCGGCAGCCGGATCGGGCCGCTCCAGAACCCCGCGGCGGCGCTCGAATTCCTCGCGTCCGATGGACGCGAAACGGACGCTGTCGCCCGGCAGGAGCAGCGCGGGGGGATTGCGCCCCGCGTCGAAGAGGCGGACCGGCGCACGCCCGATGAGCCGCCATCCGCCCGGCGTCTCCTCCGGATAGATGCCCGTGTAGCGCCCCCCGATGCCGACGCTGCCGGCCGGCACGCGGGTCCTCGGCGTCGCCAGCCGCGGCGCGTGGAGCTCCTCGGGAAGTCCGGTCAAGTACGGGAACCCGGGCGCGAATCCCAGAAACGCCACGCGGTAGCGCGCTGCCGCGTGCCGTCGCGCGAACTCCTCGCGAGTGAGGCCGGCGCCCCGGGAGAGCTCGTCCAGGTCCGGACCCGTACTCGCGCCGGCATCGTAGAAGACGGGGATTTCCAGAGCGCGTCGGGCGTCCTGCGCTCCTCCCGCTTCGCCGCCGCCCTGCCGCGCCTCATCGGCGAGCCGAGCGCGCGTCAGCTTGCGCGGGTCGAAGACAACGAGCAGAGTGCGCGCCCCCGGCACCGCGTCGAAGAACCCCGCCGGCGCGCGCGTCGTGAGAAACCGCGCGAGCGCGACCGCTCTCCGATTCGCCTCCTCCTCCGGCGCCTCCGGGTACTCGACGAGAACCGCCCCCTCCGCCACGTCTCGGAAAACGGCAGCCCTCGTGCTCAATCCAGAATCCAAAATCCAAAATCCAAAATCAACTGCGCCGCCGCCACAAGAAGTAGACCGGCACGCCGCTCAACACGATCACGTATCCCGGCCACGTCGTGCGGGGATTCCCTGCCAGAAGGAGGGCGATGAGAGTGAGCCCCGCCGCGGCGTAGAGGAGTGGCAGGAACGGATATCCGGGAGCGCGGAAGGGCCGCGGCAGATCGGGCCGGCGCAAGCGGAGAACGATGACGGCCACGACGAGCAGAACGAAGAACAGAAGGTCCGCCGAGATGACGTATTTCAAGAGATCGCTATAGCTCCCCGAGAGCACCAGGACCGCGGACCAGAAGGCCTGCGCCCAGAGCGCGTTGCCCGGAACCGACGCGGCGTTCAACCGCTCGAGGCCCCGAAAGAACATTCCGTCCCGCGCCATCGCGAAGGAAACGCGCGCGCCGGAGAGAATCAGGCCGTTGACGCAGCCGAAGGTCGAGACCATGATCGCGGCCGCCATCACCGCCGCGGCGCCGGACCCGAAGAGCGATGTCGCCGCCGCCGTCGCGACGCGGTCCTCGGGGGCGTGCTGGATCTCACCAAACGGCAGGACCTTGAGATACGAGACGTTGGCGAGAACGTAGATCACCGTCACGAGGAGACAGCCCACGAGAAGCGCCCGCGGAAGCGTCCTGCCCGGGTCCCGGACCTCCTCTCCGGCGAAGGTCACGTTGTTCCAGGCCGACTGCGAGAAGAGCGGGCCCACCATCGCCGTCGCCAGGGCCGCGACGAGCGCCAGGCCGACCCGCTGCTCTCCCGCCGGCGACACGGACTTCCAGAAGTCCGCCGAGGTCAACGCGAGCGATCCCGCGCGTCCCAGGGCCAGTCCGAGCGCCGTCAGCGCGAAGAGAGCCGCGAACTTGGCGAAGGTGAAGATGTTCTGCGTGCGGGTCCCGGTCTTCAATCCCGTCGCGTTGGACGCGGTCAGGACCACGATGACGAGCAAGCCCACTGCCTGGACCGCGGAAACCGAGAACCGCCCGAGGGAAAGAAGCTTGTTGCTCCCCGCGATCGCCGGCCAGAGAACTCCGAGGAACTTCGCGAAGGCGACCGAGACCGCCGCGATCGTGCCCGTTTGGACGACGAGGAACATCGTCCATCCGAAGAGGAAACCGGCCACAGGCCCGTAGGCCTCCCGGAAGAAGACGTACTGCCCGCCCGCCTTCGGCAGCATGGCCGCGAGCTCCGCGCAGGAGAGGGACGCCACCATCGTCAGGGTGCCGGCGATGGCCCAGGCGGCCAGGAGCCACCCCGGCGACCCGACGACGCGCCCGCTCTCCGCCGAGACGATGAAGATGCCCGACCCGATCATCGAGCCGACGACGAGCGTCGTCGCGTCCACGACCCCGATCCCCCGCAGCAGATGAGTCTGTGATGTCAGGGCTGGTCTCGGCTAACTGCCGGGAGGAGGAGCGGGAGGCCGGCGCAGAAGCTTGTCCTCGATGTACAGGAGGCCGCGCAGCGTGACCAGAGCGAGGAACGTCGCGCCGACGGCGAGCACGAACTGGCGCAGGCCGACGGCCGAGCCCACGGCCGCCGAGAAGAGCATCGCGGCGGCGGTCGTCAGGCCCTCGATGTGCCCGCCGTCGGAGCGCCGGATGATCGTGCCGGCTCCCAGGAATCCCACGGCCATGACGACCGCCGTGATGACCGGGACGGGGTCGGCGCGCACGAGCGGCGAGATCGCGGGAAGCAGAAACCGGTGGAGAAGCGCGTCCACCAGGCCCACCAGCATCGCCGCCGAGCCGGCGACGAGCATGTGGGTCCGCAGACCCGCGGACTTGTGGGCGAGCTCGCGCTCGAGCCCCAGCAACGCGCCGAGCGCCATCGCCAGAGCGACCGCCCCCAGCATCTCGAACTGCGAACCTATAGACACGGCCTTCGCTTTTTCGTCGCAGCCTACTCTAGACCTGCATCGAGCTACTTCGTCGCGAATGAATCAGATTCTCAATTTGGTTTGAGGAGAAAAGGCCGCCCCGGAGCCGTCGTCACTTCCCTCCGTCGGCACGCGGCGGCCTGCCGCAAGCGAGAGACCCGGCCGCCGCTGAGGGTTCGTCGCACGGGGATCGCGGCACCGGCCGGGCTCTTCCATGCTCGTCACCCATCACCTCCTCCGGGAAACGCCGCCGGCTCCGGGGGGGGCCGCTCAGTCCGGCTTATGCCGAAGTCAAGGGCCGACGGGTGGCGCCGGACGGAGACCTCGCGCGCGGGCTCGACGGCGACAGGACCCGGCGGCCCGACCTTTCCGCCGGGGCATTCCTAAAGCACTCCTCCGAGACCAGTCATGGGCTGATCTCCTTTTTTGTCAATGAGTTGCCGGACCTCTACAAATATTATCGCGCCGCGGAGAAACCTTTCCGCGGCCTTCTGCGTACGAAACCTCTGAAGAAGCTAAATTTTTAGCACCTGCTAAATTTTTAGCACTAAGATTCCTCGCCTCGGAGGTGACCCGAACATGAAAGCCGGAAGGGCGCTGACCAACCTCTCTCGCCGCGAGCGGCAGATCATGGACGTCATTTACCGGGAGGGACAGGCAACGGCCACCGAGGTCCTGGACGCGATGCCCGATCCCCCGAGCTACTCGGCCGTCCGGGCGATGTTGCGCGTGCTCGAGAACAAGGGGCACCTGCGCCATGTCCCCGACGGCACCCGCTACGTCTACCGGCCGACGTTGACCCGCGACCGGGCAGGCAAGCCCGCCCTGGCGAACGTGCTCGAGACCTTCTTCGACGGCTCGACCGAGAAGGCGGTCGCGGCCCTGCTCGATCTCTCGCGGTCGGAGTTGTCGCCCGACGCGCTCGACCGGCTGTCGGAACTCATCGACCAGGCCAGAACGGAGGGACGCTGAGATGAACGAGACGATGGTTTCGGCAATCCGCTTCGCGTTGGACATCGCCCTGAAGGCGACTCTCCTGTTCTCGTTCACCGCTGCGGTGATCGGGCTGCTCCGGCGTTCCGGCGCCGCGGCGAGGCATCTCGCGGGCACGGCGGGACTGATCGGAGCCCTTGCCCTGCCCCTCCTGACCCTGGCCCTGCCGCGCTGGGAAGTCCGCGTGCTTCCCGACCTCGTCAGTTACTCCCGGGTCAAACCGGCGTCCTCTCACGCCGCCGACGTCTCCGAGCGCTCGGATCCCGCGTCGGAGCCGCGGTGGGAAAGGGTGACGACGAGCGCGAAGAAACCCGACTCTCCCGCCACGCCTCTCAACCCGCCCCGCCGCCCGGTGCCCTGGCCTCTCGTCGCGCTCGTCGCCTGGACGGCCGGAGCCCTTCTGGTGGGAGCGCGGCTCGCTCTCGGCATCCTCCGCGTCCACCGCATTCGCCTCGAGGCCGCGCCGATCCGGGACGCGGAATGGACGGAAGAGACGCGCCGCTTGTCGAGCGAGCTCGAGCTCGACCGGCCCGTCGAGCTTCTCGAAAGCGCCAGGGTTCCCGTCGCCATGACCTCGGGACTGCTCCGGCCGCTCCTCCTTCTCTGCCGCCAGGCCCGGCTCTGGGAAGTCGAGCGGCGGCGCGTGGTCCTGCTCCACGAGCTCGCGCACGTGCGGCGCGGAGACTGGCTCTGGCTCCTGCTCGCCGAAACGGCGCTCGCCCTCTACTGGTGGCATCCGCTCGCCTGGGTGCTCGAGCGCCAGGTCCGCCGCGACTGCGAACGGGCCTGCGATGATCTCGTTCTGGCGGCCGGCACGAAGCCTTCCGTCTACGCGGGTCACCTGCTCGGAATCTTCCGGTCTCTCTCGGCCGCGGCGCATCCGGTCGCGCCGGCGGTCGCGTCGGAGCGCACCTCCCATTTCGAGGGACGGCTGCGCGCGATCCTCGATCCCGGTCAGGCGCGGCGCGATCTGCCGCGGGGGCGCGCCCTCGCCTCCGCCACGGGCCTCTTCGCCGCCGCCGCCGTGATCGCGGTCGTCCAGCCCGGGACGCCGGTCTGCGCGAAGGCGGCGATCCAGAGCTCCTCGGTCGACTGCGCGGAGGGCCGGCAAAAACCGGCCGTCGCGGGCACGACCTCCTCGCCGGCCTGTCCGAAGTCGAGAAGCGCGAAGCCGAAGCCGGCCGCGCCGGCACGGGCGACCGTTCCCGCTTCCGCCTCCACGTTCGCCCCGCCTTGCGTTGCGACCTCCGCGAGCGAGGAGGAAGACGCGCCTGCCGAGCCGCTCCCCGATTCGGGCCGAACCGTTCCGGCCATCCTGAAAGCGATCGGCGCCGTGAAGGAAGCCGCGGGCGGTTTCGTCCGGGCCTCCAACGAGGGGGAGCGGTCGGGCAAGCGCGACGGAGGCGACTGGTACAGCCGCGGCATGAGCTTCCATCGCCGCGAGCGATACGACGAGGCGATCGCGGCCTTCCAGAAGGCGATCGAAGCGGGCTACCGCGAGGACGCCGCGTCTTACAACATCGCCTGCGGATATGCGCTGAAGGGGGACAGGGACAAGGCCTTCGAATGGCTGCACCGTGCCGAGGAAGCGGGCTTCGACGTGGCTTCGTATCTCGGACACGATGACGACCTGGACGGATTGAGAGGCGACCCGCGATGGAAGGCGCTGAAGAACGAGGTGCGTCCCTCGGCGCGCCAGGAACGCAAGGCCGAGTCGGCCGCGAAGCGGTACGAACGCATCGCCGCCGGTCCCGGAAGCGGCGAGCGCTATTACGAGGCCGGCAAGGAGCTCCTGGACGCCGGCAGTTTCGACCTCTCGGCCCGGGCCTTTCAGAACGCCGCGGATCAGGGCTACCGGGTCGGGACGTCGCTCTACAACGAGGCGTGCGCCCTCTCGCGGGGCGGACAGACGCGCGCCGCGCTCGACCTCCTTCAGAAGTCGCTCGACGCGGGCTTCGACCAGCCGGACCTGTTCGCCAGGGATGACGATCTCGACAACGTCCGCGACGATCCCCGCTTCGCGGCGATCGAGCGCGAGGCGCGCGACCTGTCCCTGCCGGGATACAACAGCTGGTTCCTGGGTTCCTCCCGGAACCGCTCGCAATGGCGCGAGGCCGCCCGGAAGTTCGAGCAGTACGCGCGCGCGCATCCGCAGAAGGGGCGCGCGTGGTTCAACCTCGGCTTCGCGTCGCTCGCGGGCGAGCGTCCCGAGGCCGCTGCGGAGGCGTTCCAGAAAGCGCTCGAGCTGAATTACCGCAAGCCGACGACGATGTACAACCTGGCCTGCACCTACGCGCGCCTCGATCAGAAAGACGCGGCGTTCGACTGGCTCTTCAAGGCGCTCGATGCCGGCTTCGACGCCGCCGGGACGCTTCGGGGCGACGAGGACCTGGACAACCTGCGCGGCGACCCCCGCTTCCGGAAGGCCCTGACCATCGCCAGGGCCCACGAAAAATCCGAATCCGACTGACTGCCTAACCAATGCCTCACTCCCGACGTCCAACCCGTCGGGAGGCTTTTTTCATGAGGCTGCGGGACCTTAGACCTTCGACCTTAGACCTTAGACCCCTTCGTCTCAGGAACCTCCTCCGCCCTCGTGCGTAACAACCAGAGAAGCGCGGAAGGTTCGATTCGGGCTTGATTCTCCCGGGAGGCTGGCATGCGTAAACTCTTCAAGACTCTGCTCATTCTCGTCGTCCTCGTCGCGATTGCCGGGGCCCTGTACGCCCTGGCCCGCTCCAACAAGGGGGACAAGGACGGCCTCAAGCAGGTGACCATCGAAAGTGGATCCATCACCGAGAAAGCCATCGCCGTCGGTCAGATCCAGCCGCGCCAGAAGTTCTCGATCAAGTCCAAGCTCTCCGGCATCGTCAAGATCTGTCTCGTCAACGTCGGGGACCGGGTGCGGGCCGGCGACGCGCTTTTTGAGATCGCGCCGGACCCGACGCCGCAGGAACTGACCGACGTGGACCGGCAGCTCGACTCCGCCAGGGCGTCCTACGAGAGGGCGCAGGCCGACTACGCGCGGGCGCAGGAGCTCGTGCGCCAGGGCCTGCTTCCCAAATCGGACATGGATGTGCGGCGCGAAGCGTTCGAGCTCGCCAAGATCGCGGTCGCCAGGGCCGAGCAGGGCCGGGAGTTGACGCGCCGGGGGCGGATCGCCGGAGCCGGCATCTCCATGGAGTCCATCGTCCGCGCGCCGGCCGCCGGAACGGTCCTGACGCGGGCCGTCAACCCCGGCGATCCGATCACGCCGCTGACGTCCTACCAGCCGGGGACGGAGCTCGCCACGATCGCCGACATGAGCGACCTGATCTTCAAGGGAACCGTGGACGAGATCGACGTCGGCAAGCTCCGCGTGGGCCTGCCGACGCGGATCAAGGTGGGAGCGCTCCCGACCGACGTCGTCACGGGCAGCGTGTCGCGGATCGCGCCCCAGGCGCAGCAGAAGGAAGGCGCGACGCTCTTCGACGTCGAGATCGAGCTCCAGAAGGACACCACGATGGTCCTGCGAGCCGGATATTCGGCCAACGCCGACGTCATCATCCGCGAGAAGAAGGACGTCCTGATCGTGCCCGAGCGCGTGGTGACGTTCGAAGACGGCGGCAAGAAGGCCTTCGTCGAGATCCCGGGAGCCGATCCCAAACAGGAGCCGAAGAAAGTCGAGGTCAAGCTCGGCATCTCCGACGGCATGAACGCGGAAGTCATTTCGGGCCTGAAGAAGGGCGACAAGGCGGTGGAACGGCCGCCGAAGAAGATCAGCTGATGGCCTTGTCATCCTGAGGAGCGAAGCGACGAAGGATCTGCCCTTCAAAACGCGAGAGCAGATCCTTCGCTTCGCTCAGGATGACAGGGAAGGGATATCGCGAGAAACGAATGCTCAACTTCAAAGACGCGCTGCGGCAGATGGTGCGCGACATGCGGAGTCAGAAGCTGCGCACGCTGCTCACGATCTTCGGGATCGTCTGGGGCACCGTCGCGGTCACGCTGCTCGGAGCGTTCGGACAGGGTCTCCACAAGCAGATGATCAAGAATTCGGCGGGTCTGGGCGACCGCATCGCCATCGCCTGGCCGAGCCTGACGTCGATCCCTTTCGAAGGCCTGGGCAAGGGAAGGCGCATCCGCGTGCGTGAGGAGAACATCGAAGCGGTGCGCCGGGAAGCGGCCGGCGTCGTGGCGATCTCCTCCGAATATGCCGACACGTTGAAGCTCCATTACGGGATGAAGACGGTGGCGGTCGACGTCTCCGGCGTCGCTCCCGAATTCGGCTCGATGCGGAACCTGATTCCCCAGGAGGGAGGCCGCTTCATCAGCCCGCTCGACTGGGACGGGCGGCGGCGCGCCCTCTTTCTCGGCGACAAGATCGCCGAGGAGATCTTCGGGAAGACCTCGCCGGTCGGAAAGACCGTCCTCTTCGGCGGGTCGCCGTTCCTGATCGTGGGCGTCCTGCAGAAGAAGGTCCAGAACTCCAGCTACAACAGCCGGGACAACGGCCGCGCCTACATGCCCGGCACGACCTTCCGGGCGCTGACGGGCGCGAAATACGTGAACAACTTCCTCTACCAGCCGGCCTCGGTCTCGCAGTCGAAGGAAGTGACCGAAAACGTGCGCGCCGTCCTGGCGCGGCAGCTCCGGTTCGACCCAAAGGATAAGGAGGCCCTGTCCGTCTGGGACACGGCGGAACAGTTCAAGTTCCTCGACGTCTTCTTCCTCTCCTTCCGCCTTTTTCTGGCCATCATCGGCTGTTTCACCCTGGTCGTCGGAGGAATCGGCGTCTCCAACATCATGAACGTCGTCGTCGAAGAGCGGACCAAGGAGATCGGCATCAAGATGGCGCTCGGCGCGCGGCAGCGATGGATCCTGCGCCAGCTGCTCCTGGAGACGTTCCTGATCACCGCGTTCGGAGGGGCAGTCGGTTTCGCCGTCTCCTGGGCGGTCTGCGGTGTGTTCCCGAAGTTCGGGGCGACCGAGTTCGTGGGCGATCCCGAGATTTCCTTCTCCGTGGCGGCGTTGACGGCGCTCGTTCTCGGCGTCACGGGGCTCGCCGCAGGGTACTTCCCGGCCCGGGAGGCCTCGCGCCTGGATCCCGTGGTCGCGATGAAATTATGAGCCGCCACGACATCGCCGTCGTCCTGCACCTCTTCCTGCGCTCGGCGCGGCTGCAGAAGAAGCGCGCGACGTTGACGATCGCTTCGATCGCGTGGGGAACCGTGACGATCCTGATGCTGCTCGCCTTCGGCGAGGGGTTGAAGCGACAGTTCTCGAGGAACGAGCGCGCCATGGGCGAGAACCTCGCAATCCACTGGCCGGGAGAGACCTCGAAGGTGTGGAAAGGCCTGCCGGAGGGGCGGCCGATCCAGCCGCGAATCGACGACATCGCCCTGCTGCGCCAACGGATTCCCGAGTGCGACGCGATCTGGGGCGAGATGAGGACCGGCCGCGCGTCGTTCACCTACGGCCGCAAGACCGTCAACGCCGGGCTCTCCGGAGTCAACTGGGAGTACGGCGACGCGCGCAAGCACTTCCCGCGGCCGGGAGGCCGGTTCCTGGACGCCCGGGACGAAGAGGAGAAGCGCCGGGTCGTGTTCCTCGGCTACGAGCTCGCCGAGGACATCTTCGGCAAGGAAGCTCCGGTCGGCCAGACGCTGCTCCTGAACAACTCTCCCTTCACCGTCATCGGAATCATGCAGAAGAAGACCCAGACGAACTCTTACGGAACCCAGGACAAGAACCACGCCGTCATCCCGATCACGACCTACAGGGCCCTCATTGGCCAGGACAAGCTCTGGGTTCTCGTGCTCCACACGGCGCGCTCCGAGGACATGGAAAACGCGCTGGCCCGGGCGAACCTCGTCATGGCCTCGAAGTACGGCTACGACCCGACGGACGAGCACGTCTGGGGCATCTGGAACACGGTCAAGGGACAGGCGACCTCGGCGAAGATCTTCCTCGGCATGGAGATGTTCTTCGGAATCATCGGGGCCCTGACGCTCGTCATCGGCTGCGTGGGCGTCGCCAACATCATGTACGCCGTGGTCAAGGAGCGCACCCGCGAGATCGGAGTGAAGATGGCGCTCGGCGCCCGGCGCGGCTGGATCACGGGACCCTTCCTCCTCGAAGGCATGATCTACACGTTCCTGGGGGGCCTCGCGGGAGCGGCCGTGGCGATCGTGATCGTGACGCTCCTCGGCCTCATCCCCTCGGAAGGCGTGAAGGTCCTGGAGTTTCTGGGCAAGCCGACGCTGTCCTGGCCCGCTGCGGCGGCCACCGTGGCCGTGCTCGGCACGGCGGGTGTTCTCGCCGGCTACTTCCCCGCGAGGCGCGCCGCCGCGATCGACCCCGCGACGACGTTGAGGTACGAATGAAAGAGGTCATTCCGTTGTGAGTCATCAGTTCTCGGCCCCGGAAAACTGAGAACGAAACGACTACTGAATGGAGGCGCTGTGACGAGCGAGATCATCCACATGGAAGGGATTCGCAAGGTGTACGACACCGGCAAGGTGAAGGTCGAGGCCTTGAAAGGAATCGACCTCGCCGTCGCGAGCGGCGAGTTCGTGGCGATCGTCGGACCGTCCGGCTCGGGCAAGTCCACGCTGATGAACCTGATCGGCTGTCTCGACACTCCCTCGGACGGGCGTTACCGCCTGGCCGGCGAGGACGTTTCGAAACTCGGCAGAGACGATCTGGCGGACGTGCGCAATCGCCGCGTCGGGTTCGTCTTCCAGGGCTTCAACCTGCTGCCGCAGATCTCCGCCTTCGAGAACGTCGAGATGCCGCTCGTCTTCGGCGGCGTCGCCCCGAAGGAGCGCCGGCGGCGCGTGGCGGAGCTCATGGAGCGCGTCGGCCTCTCCGACCGGATGGAGCACAAGCCGACGGAGCTCTCCGGCGGCCAGATGCAGCGCGTCGCGATCGCCCGCGCGCTCGCGATGCGGCCCGACGTCGTCCTCGCCGACGAGCCGACCGGGAACCTCGACTCCTCCGCCGGCGGCGACATCATGCACCTCTTCGCCGAGCTCTGGCAGCAGGGACGCACGGTCGTCGTCATCACCCACGACATGAGCCTCGCCCGGCGCGCCTCTCGCATCGTCGAGATCCACGACGGCCGCGTCGTCAGCGACACCGTCGCCGCCGCGTAGCGACCAGGCCTTGACCCTCTCCCCCCGGGAGAGGGGAGGGTGAGGGCGCTCGCATCGCCACTGCAAGACTCACCTGTGCCCGATCACGTTCCGCAACTCCACCCGGGCGGGCCGGAGAAGAAGCCCTGACGTAGAATGGCCGCCGGGAGGAGACGCAAGGATGACACTTCGAACAGGGTCTCGCCTCACGGCCTTGGTTTTCGCACTCTCCGGTCTCCTGGCCGGGGTCGCGGCGGCGCAGGAGACGTACACCGCCACCGCCGAGGTCAAGACTGCCTCGGGTGAAAAGAAGACCGCGCCGGTCACGATATGGATCGAACGCTTCCTGACGGACGCCGATCGCAAGGCTGTCATAAAGACTCTCAGGGAAGGGGGCCAACCCGCCTTGCGAAAGATGCTCGAGACGATGAAGGACATCGGCTGGATCGAGGCGGGCTCGACGAAGACGCCGATCAAGTACGCCTTACGCGCGCACGATTTCCGGGGGGCGGCTCGTGACGGTCGTAGCCCCGAACGCGATCGCTCATCTGGGATCGGACCTTCCGGAGGCCAAGCCCCGCGAGGGGTACGACGTGGCTACGGCGATGCTGGTGCTCGACGCGGCCGGCAAGGGCCATGGCGAGTTCGCTCCCGCCGGGAAGATCACGGTCAAGGAGGAAACGATCGCGATCCAGGATTACGGCGGGTCCGTGGTCTGGCTGAAAGGGTCGCCAAGAAATAGCCGGCGCGCCGGCTAGCGAATCGTGAGGAGGGCGCCGGCCGAGTAGGCGGCAAACTCCGGGGCGTACATGGACTGGACGGTCGCCGGGCCGACGCGGAAGACCCCCGCCATGTTCGCGCGCAGGCGGTACTTGAACGTGTACTGTCCGGCGGGCAGCCGCTCGAAGAAGAAGTTCGTCCCGCTGTCGCGGATCTCCTCGTAACAGCCGATCCCGAGGTCCCACCGGTAGCGGGAGACGGCGTTCTCCGGCTCGAGCCCCGCCGCACGCGGATCGCGCAGGTGAACGTACTCCGCCTCGTGCCTGGACGAAAGCGAGATCTGGATCTCGACCTGGTCGCCCGGAGCGATCGCGGCCCCCTCCGCCAGGGGTTTCAGGACGAAGCCCGCCGAAGACGCCTCGCGCTTGAAATATTTCCGCGAGACCGAGAAGAAATCGCCCCGGTCCTCCGCCGGGAGCTTGTCGGTCGAGAAGTGCCATGTCGCCGAGGCGAAGGCGAGTCCCTTGCTCTCCTTTTCGACGACGACCGTGGACTGCGTCTTCGGATCGAGCTTCTCGCCCGGGATGACGACCTGGTTCTTCTTCCCGGTGTAGCGGTCGGGCTCGAAGACGAACGAGGTCCTCTGCCCTCCGACGATGACCGTCGCGTCCTCGCGGATCCCGAGCGCCCCTTCCTTCTTCAAGTAGTGCGCGACGGAAAAGATGACCTCCGCGGTCGCCCTCGTGGACTTCCACTGGTTCAACTTCTTGTTGAGGAAGAGCCACTGCACGAGCCCCGCGCGGCGCGGGTCGGAGGGGGCGAGCTCGTCGAGCGTGCGCAGCGCGAAGGCCTGCGTCTCGATCGTGTCGTTGTACCAGAGCCAGGAGCGGTCCTCGGCAGCCCAGAAGGTCCCGAGGTCGCGGTCGGTTTTCGCCGAGTCCATCACGCTGTCCCAGACGAGCTTCGCGTCCGCGGGCCGTCCCATGCGCTTCAGCGTCAACGCGAGCTGCCCCTTCAACATCGGCGGGTGCTCTTTCCAGTGGGCGAAGGAGTAGTCGGCGAGCGAGCGCCGGTACGCGTCGTCGAAGGCCCGCACGGACCAGCTCTCGTCGGGATAGGACGAAAGCGTGTAGTTGACGAACGTCACCATCGGGCAGAAGTGCCCGAAGCGCATGCATTCCTCGAGGTCCCGCCGGACATCGGCGCCGGCGTACGCCCACGCCTTCTGCACCATGTCCTTGGGGACCTCCGCGCCGAACTCGAGCGCGTTGGCGAAGCCGTGGAGGATGTACACGGTCATGTAAGGGGACGGCGGACCGCCCGGCCACCACGGGAAGCCGCCCGACGCGGTCTGCGCCTTGCGCAGCCTGGCCAGCGCGGTCTCCCGTTCCGCGCTCGCGACGCGCGGGTCGAGCACGCGCGAGACGGGCAGCCCCGTGTCGCGGCCGCCCTTCGCCGCCTCGAGCCAGGGCGTCTCCTCCAGGGCCATCTTGCGGTTCGGGTCGGCCGAGTCCCAGGTCTCCAGCCGCGTGTCGCGCTTCGCCAGCTCTTCGGCCATCCTCGCGACGGCCGGGTAGTCGCGAAAGAGCGAGGACACGATGCCCGTCGAGACGAACCGGTTCAGGGTCTGCTCCGTGCACTCGTACGGATAGTTGACCAGGTATGGAAGCGCCTGCAGGACCGAGTCGAAGAGCTGCGCGTCCACCGTCACGACCATCTGCTCGTTGATCCGGGTCGGATCGTCGTCCTTCGCGAGATCGGCGAACGTCAGCTCCCGCCGGTCGCGGTCGTGGAGCGTCGCGAAACGCGATTGCATCAGGTGGACGCGTCCGGGCAGGAGCGGGACCGGCCGCAGCTCTCCATCGGAGGTATCGCCGGAGACGGCCGTCACCTTGAACGCATAGAGACCGACCCGCTTCGGCGCGGCGAGGGGGACCGTCACGTTTGCCCCGCGGCCGGCGGCGGCCGTGAACGGCAGGCTCGCCCCCTGCGGCGCGACGCCGAAGGCGGCCAGCACGCTCGCATTGGTGTCGGGGTCGAGGATGTCGATCGCGACGCGTCCGGACATCTCCTTGTCCGAGGCGTTGTTCACGACGATCTTCAGCTCCGCGCGGTCCCCTTCCCGAAGGAAACGGGGAACGTAGGGACGGACCATCAGCTCCTTGACGCTCTTCGTCTCCTTCCTGACCGAGCCCGCCTTCCAGTCGCGCGTCACGGCGTGGACGAACACGTTCCACGAGGTCACGGAATCGGGCACGGTGAACTCGATCGAGGCCGAGCCGTCCGGATCCGTCAGCAGGTGCGGTTGCCAGAAGGCGGTCTCCGCGAATTCGCTCCGCAGCGCGACGGGCGCGGCCGGCGCCGGCGCGACGGCGGCCGCATTCTTCTCCGCCGCCATCTGAACCACCGCCGATTCCTTCGGAGCGGCCGGCGGCGCGGCGCGGAGCATGTCGCCGCGCGTCTCGGACACGATCCCTCCCTCCATACCGCCGACGACGCCGCCTCGCCGGCCCGGTCCCCCGATGGCGTAGCCGCCGTAGAACTTGAGGGAATCCCCGCGGAGAACCGGATAGTCCGGCAGGGAGGGAAACTCCCCGCGCACGTATTGGAACGCCGCCTCCCCGAGGTTCGCCCGGCTCCAGTCGGCGCCCGTGCGCGCCGGATAGACCGAGAGAGGATCGGGCGGAGAGTGCGGCGCGAACGCATCGAGGCTGCGGTCGTACATGTAGGCGAGCAGCTCCGCCGCCGTCCGCTCCGTCGGGGAGCCCGTCGGCGCCTCGACCTTCACCTTCCATGTCTCGCGCGCTCCCGGCCGCAGCCGGTCGCGGAACGTGGAGAAGCTGACTCGGAGCCTCTTGTCGTCCCACGGCACGAGTACCGACTCCGAGAGCGCCATCCACTGGTGGTCGCGCAGCGCCGAGAGTTTCACTGTGAAGCCGCCGCGGTCCTTCTCCGTGACCGGGATCTCGACGAGCGCCGGCGACCGGCCGGAGGAGATCTCGCGCCGCTCGACGCGCCGGCCGGCGCTGTAGACATCGAAGAAGAGCGTCTGGTCCGGAAGACCCGATGTCACGAGGAACCTCGCCGTCTCCCCGACGGGAACCGATCTGTTCTCGACGGCGAGAACCGCGGGAAGGGCGAGCGGCGTCTTCCTGCCGCCGACGAGGAACTCCTTCGGCATTTCGAAGACCGCGCCGAACTCGTCCACGGTGCGGTAGTGGAGCCGGTACGCGCCCGCGGGCAGGCCCGACACCTCGAGAGACGCCTCGCCTTTCGCGTCGTGCGTCAGCTCTCCGTGCGCCACCTCCGCGCCGTCCTTCCAGAGATGCATCATCCGCTCCGGCGCGTACTCCGTGTCCCAGCGGGGACGAAGCTCGTCCCCGGGAGTGTGGAAATCCTCGGGGGACGAACGTCCGCGCGGGGCGGGCCCGGCCCGCGTCGCGGCCGTGGGAGGCTGGTCGGCGGGAAGCATCGTCTTTTCGGGCTGCTCGAGCCGCGCGATGCGCCACGAGCCCTTCCCCTCGCGCGGCACGCCGTCGAGATTCGTCCGCAGAATCTGGAACCGGCCGGGCCGCGATTCGAGCAGGAAGCCCGGCGGCGCGTCCACGCGGGCCTCGACGGTGACGAAGCCGAGCCGGAAGGAGCGCGACGCCGAGCGGGTCTCGCCCCCCTCGTCCGACGCGTCGGCCTCGACGCCGTACGCGTACGTGAGGTCCCGAGAATCCTTCCTCGAGCCGCTCATCCACCTCCGGCGTGAAAACGACTTCGAACGTCCCGTCGGGCTTCAAGTCCGAAACGCCGGCCGCGATCGTCTGAGCGCGCGCGGCGGGATTCGGAGTCCACGACCAGGGAGACCACCAGAAATACCGCGGCGTGCGCGTCACGCGCCAGCGCACGGAGCCGCTCCCGACCGGAAGGCCGAAGTAGTAGCGCGCCTCGCCCGCCAGCCGGGCCGGGCGGTTCAACCGCAGCGGCTCCGCGGGGTCCTTCCAGGTCACCTCGAACGTCGGCCGCTTGTACTCCTCGACACGGAGGCTCGCCCGCGCTGCGCCGAGCGAGCTCTCGAGGTGCCACGAGCCGAGCGCGCGGCCCGCGGGGATCAGGAACTCGCCCGCCGCCGAGCCGAAGTCGTTCGTCGTGACCGTGCGGGAATCGATCTTCTGGTTGTTCTGGTCGAAGAGCGTCACCGTGACCGGTGAAGCCGCGAGAACCTCGAACCGGCCCGCCCGCGGATCCCCCTGGTAGCCGAGCACCTTCCAGAAAATCTTCTGGAGCGGCCGGTAGATGCTCCGATCCGTGAAGAGGAGCGAGGACACCGTTTTCGGCGGCTGCGCGGCGCCGTACGGGTAGAAGACGTTCATGTCGAGGGCGAGGTCGCGGCCGAGCCGGGCGAAGAGGAAGACGCCTCCCCCGAACCTCGCCTCCGGAGACTCGAAGAGCGCCAGTCCCTTCGCGTCGGTCGTCTTCGAGGCGACCCGCTCGATCCGCTCCGGGTTCCAGAACGACCGGAAGGCCGACGTCTCGACTCCCGCGACCGGCCTGCCGGTCTCTCCCGAGAGGACCTGGACCTCGAAGGCGCTCGGGCCGCCCGCGCCCGCCGTGATCGCGCGCGTGACGAGGACGAGGTCGCTGACGAGGAAGTTCGCGGCCACGAGCGGGAAGCCGCTCCCCCCGAAGCTGGCGGCGCCCGAAGCCGCGACGACATAGAGGCCGGGTTCCTTCATGGGCGGCGTCACGTACGTCGCGTGCGAGCGGTAATCCGGAGTCGCCGGCAGAGCGACGCTCCATTCGGCCCGGGGCGTCGGGCCGTCGGCGAGCCGTCGAAGCTCCTCCCCGCCGGGGAGAATCGAGTACTGGTTCTTCGCGGTCTCGACGCGCTCTCCCAGGTCCAGCGCGAAGGCCCGGAACCGGAGGCTCCTCACGTTCTTGTGCCTCACGAGAATCGAGCGCCGCCCCGGCCCGTCGCTCTGCATCGCGTGGATCTGGTACTCCGGCGCCTCGATTCGCTTGACGATCGCCAGGCATCGCCGGCCGCCGATCGAGTCGGGATAGGCCCGGCGGCCCTCCTCGGCGATCGAGCGGGCGCGCACGAGATCGCCGGAGAGGTCCGGCCGCTCGACGAACTCCGCCAGCTGCGCCTTGCCCATCGCGAACCAGGCCACGTCCGTCACGGAAGTGAGCCGCTCTTCGAGGGCCTTCTCGATCCGGCGGCGATCCTCCTCCTCCGGGAACGACGCGAAGAGGCGCCGCAGCCGCTCGAGATACGCTTCGAACGCGCCCTCCCGCTCCCCCCGCCCACCATGCCAGGTCTCCAGGTCGTCGAGCACGGCCGCGAGCCGGACGAGAGGATGCGCGCCCTCGTCGTCGAGCCTCACGGAGCGCGCCTGCCCCGAGCGCAGGAGCGCCGGGAGATCCAGGCGGAAGACTTCGTTCGACTGCGCCGGGCTCCACCCCGAGGTATCCGCCAGGTGCGCCGCGAAGAGGTACGACAGGGCGTCGCGCAGCGTGCCGCGCAGGCCGCTCGGGTAGCTGTTGGGCTCGAGAAACTCGGGGAGCGCCTTCACGTCCTCGCGGCCGAGCGCTTCGCGGTCCTTCCAGAGCCGCAGGTAGGCCCGCGCCGCCTCGTTGTAGATCTGCGTCCCGGTCCAGGCCTTCAGGTCGACCGCGCCCGTCGACTCGACCCGCTCCCGCTGCTGGATCTCCCAGGAGTAGGCGTGAAAGTAATTGACGAGCGACTGCGCGTAGAAGAGCTCGAGCGCCGCGCGCCCGAGCAACCCCTTCGGCCACGGCTCCTCCTTCAGGAACCGGACGGCCGTCTCGTAGCCGTGGAGTCCCGTCCGCAGCTGCACTTCGCGAATCAGCGCGCGCGTCCACTCGGCTTCGTCGCCCCGCTCGCGCGCGGCCTGCTTTCGCCGCGCCGCGAGGGCGGCCGCCTCCTCGAACTTCTGTTCCGAGACGAGCCGGTCGATCTCCTTCCAGTCCGCATCCGGCGAGGAGGGCGGCGGCGCCACGGCCTTCCCCCTCCCGGAAGGGGCTGGAGTCGCGGGAGGAGTCTGGAGAAAAGAGCTCCCGGCCGAAGACACGGCGAGCAAGACCAGAAAGAGCGCGAGCCGGGAGAGTCGGAAGGGCCTCGACACGCCTTTCATTCTGTCAGCAAGGGAACCCGGTTTCGCCCTGCGGTTCCCGTTTTCCGCTTTCCGCTTTCCGCTTTCCGTCGTCGACGTGGTAAGAATGCCCGCAAAACGGGTTCGCGACGGATCGATGGCTCATGAATAGATACGGACTGTATCTGGCATTGGCGATGGGCCTGTCCCTGCTGGCAGGCCCCGCCCAAAGCGCGGGATCGAAGAGCGACGACGGAGAGCGTCTCTTCGCCGAGAGGAAGTTCGAGCAGGCACGCCTCTCTCTCGAGGCCGCCGTCCGGGACGATCCCCGGGACGCCCGGGCGGCAAGCTACCTTGGCCGCGTCTACCTGGCGCAAGGCATCCCGGACCGCGCGGTCGAGTGGATGGAGAAGTCGATCGCGATCGAGCCGTCGGGCGCCGAGTATCACCTGTGGCTGGGACGCGCCTACGGGTATCAGGCCATCCGGGCGAGCGTCTTGAAGCAGCCCTCCCTCGCGAAGAGAGTGAGGAAGGAGTTCGAACAGGCCTCCGCGCTCGATCCCGACAATCTCGAGGCGCGCTTCGGATTGATCGAGTACTACCTGCAGGCGCCCGGGATCCTCGGCGGAAGCGACAAGAAGGCGAAGGAGCAGGCGCAGGAGATCCGCAGGCGCAACGCCCTCCAGGGGTATCGCGCGTATGGCCGCATCGCCGAGCACGGAAAGAACTTCGACGAGGCGCTCCGGGAGTACCAGCGGGCCGGCGCGGAATTTCCCGAGAAGAGCGAGCCCGCCTACTGGACCGGGGCGCTCTACGCGCGCCGGAAGGAGTACTCGAAGGCCTTCGAGGTCTACGAGAGGATCCTCGAGAAGAACCCGGCGGAAATGGCGGCCTGCTATCAGATCGGGCGCGTCGCGGCCCTCTCCGGGGAAAGGCTGGAGCGCGGAGCGGATTGCCTGCGGTCGTATCTGGCGCGCGAACCGGGGCCGAACGAGCCGTCGCTCGCCTCGGCGCACTACCGTCTGGGTCTCCTCTACGAAAAGAAGGGAAACCGCGACCTCGCGAAACGCGAGTACTCCGCCGCGCTCGAGATCGAGCCCACGCACGCCGAGGCCCGCGAGGCGCTCAAGAAGATCTCGGGCTAACATGAGGGCCATGCCGGAAGGCCCGGAGGTCCCGACCGAGACCTTGACGGAGGAGATCCGCGAGGAGTTCGAGCACGAGGGGGGAGCGCTCTTGAAGCGCATCGCCCTCTCCACGGCGCTCTTCGCGGCGCTCGCCGCGATCGCCGCGCTGCGAGCCGGTGCGACCGTGAACGAGGCGCTCATTCTGAAGACCGAGGCGACGCGTCTCCAGGCCGAGGCCTCCGACCAGTGGGCGTACTACCAGGCCAAGGGGATCAAGGCGGCCACCGCCGAGGCGTCGCGCACCTCCTGGCTCGCGATCGCGAAGGAGCCTCCCGCCGAGTACGCCGAGAAGCAGAAGAAATACGGGGAAGAGCAGGCGGAAATCCAGAAGAAGGCCCGAGAGCTCGAAAAGCAGCGCGACGAAAAGTCGAAGGAAGCCGACGAGCCTCCTCCACCACCACCACGGCTTCGCCAACACCGTCGCCCTCTTCCAGGTCGCCATCGCGCTCGGCGCCGTCGCCGCCCTGACCAGGAACCGCCCCGTCTGGTTCGGCTCCCTCCTCCTCGGCGCCGCCGCCACCGCCCTGTTCCTGATCACGTTCCTGCGTTGAGGACCGGCGGGGCTTGACATGTGCACCACATGAGGGCATGCTTTCCACATGTCCAGCATGATCCAGATCCGAAATGTCCCGATCGACATACACCGCCGGTTGAAATCCAGGGCCGCTCTCGCGGGACTCTCGCTGTCCGACTACCTTCTCCTGGAACTGCGGCGGGACCTCGAGAGGCCGACGAGACAGGAGCTCCTCGAGCGCCTTTCCAGCCGAGCGCCGGTGACCCTACGCCACCGCCCGGCCGCGATGGTTCGACGCGAGCGCGATCGGCGTTGATCGTTCTGGACGCGTCGGCTGCTCTCGAGCTCGTCTTGCGAACGCCGGCAGGCATCAGGGTGGCGGACAGGATCGGGTCGCCCGACGAAACGCTTCACGCCCCTCATCTGATCGATCTGGAGGTGACTCAGGTCCTGCGGCGCTACGAATCGATGCGTGTGCTTTCGCCGTCACGCGCCCTGGAGAGCTTGGAGGATTTCGCGGACCTCGGCTTGACCCGATATCCACACGAGATTTTCCTGCAACGGATCTGGGAGCTGCGCCGGAATGTGACGGCGTACGACGGCGCTTATCTGGCGCTTGCGGAGGCGCTTGAGGCTCCTCTGCTGACCGCAGATCAACGCCTGGCATCCACTCCGGGACACCGCGCCCGAGTCGAGGTCGTCGGACAGTAACACCGTTCGGCGTCTCCCGTTCCCGGCTTACCGGAAGTCGTGGCTCGGGATTGCCTCCAGCTCCCGCAGGGTACGGAAGCGCTCGCCCTTGACGGAGAGAGTGCCGTCCTGCTTCTGGAGGCGGCCTTCGACGATCAAGGTACCCGACCCGACGATGACGGCGCGGTATTCGCGGAAGAGATCCGGGCGCACGATCGCCTGGCACATGCCGGTCTCGTCTTCGAGCGTCAGGAAAACGAACCCCTTCGCCGTGCCCGGGCGCTGGCGGACGATGACGGCCCCCGCGGTCGTGACGCGCTCCCCGTCGGCTCGGCGCGCGAGCGCCGCCGCCGAGAGGATCCCCTGCGCGTCGAGTCTCCCGCGCCAGTGCTCCATCAGGTGCGGCCCCGTCGTCATCTGCGTCGCGCTGTAGTCGGCCGCGGTCTCTTCCTCGGGGCTCATTTCCGAAAGCGGCGAGGGATCGTCGGCCGGCAAAGCATCCAGGAGCGGTCCCGCCGGGCGCGACACCTTCGCCACCTGCCAGAGCGCTTCGCGCCGCGTCTTGCCGAAACAGGCGAGCGCGCCGGCCTCCGCGAGCAGCGTCAGCTCGCCCGAGCGCGGCCGCGCCCGCCGCGCGAGATCGCCGGCGTCGGCGAAGGGGGCGAGCGCCTGCTCCTCCTCGATCCTCTTGCCCGTCGCCTCGGCGAGCCCCTGCACGAAGCGGAGTCCCAGGCGCACGCCCCCCTTCTCCCAGCGGCACTTCCACCCCGAGTGCGCCACGTCGATCGGATGAACCTGCGTCCCGTGGCGCTGCGCGTCCTTGACCAGGGTCGCCGGGTGATAGAAGCCCATCGGCCAGGCGTTGAAGATCGAGGCGTAGAACGCGGCGGGATGGTGCGCCTTGAGATACGCGCTCGCGTACGCGATCAGCGCGAAGCTCGCCGCGTGCGACTCGGGAAATCCATAGAGCGCGAAGGAGGTGATGGACTTGACGATCTGCTCCTGCGCCTCTTTGCCGATGCCGCGCTCCGTCATCCCCGCGCGCAGCCTCGCCTCGATCGCTTCCATTCTCTCGACGGAGCGCTTGAAGCCCATCGCGCGCCGCAGCTCCTCCGCCTCCCCACCCGTGAAGCCCGCCGCGACCATCGCGATGCGCAGGAGCTGCTCCTGGAAGAGCGGGACGCCGAGCGTGCGCTTCAGGATCGGCTCGAGGCACGGGTGCGGGTATTCGACGGGGGCCCTCCCCTGCCTCCGGTCGAAGAAGGGGCGCACCATCCCTCCCACGATCGGCCCCGGCCGGATGATCGCCACCTGCACGACGATGTCGTAGAACTTCTTCGGCGCGTTCCTCGGCAGCGAGGCCATCTGCGCGCGGCTCTCGACCTGGAAGAGCCCGACGGTGTCCGCCTCGTTCAGCATCTTGTAGATCTTCGGGTCGTCCTGGGGCAGGTGCGCGAGGTCAAGCTCTACGGATTCGTTTGAGCGGATCATCGGGATCGCCTCTTCGATCGCCGCGAGCATCCCGAGGCCGAGCAGGTCCACCTTGACGATCCCCAGGTCCGCGCAGTCGTCCTTGTCCCACTGCACGACGACGCGCCCCGGCATCGCGGCCGGCTCGAGCGGCACGACCTCGTCCAGCCTTCCCGCCGCGACCACCATCCCTCCCGAGTGCTGGCCCAGGTGCCGCGGCAGGTTCTGGACCTGCAGGAAGAGCCGCAGGAAATGCTTCGAGCGGACGTCCTGCGGATCGAGCCCCGCCGCGCGGATCTCGCTCGTAAGCTGCGCGATCGGCTCGCGGACCTCGCCGAAGCTCCAGCCGGAGAGCTGCTTGGAGAGGTTGCCCACCTGCTCGGGCGAATAGCCGAGCGCCTTGCCCACCTCGCGCGCGGCCGAGCGGTCGCGGTAGGTGATGACGTTGGCCGTCATGCCGGCGCCGCGCGGGCCGTACTTCTCGTAGACGTGCTGGATGACCTTCTCGCGCTGGTCGCCGGAGGGGAGATCGAGATCGATGTCCGGCCATTCGCCCCGCTCCTCCGAGAGGAAGCGCTCGAAGAGGAGCTCCATCCTGACCGGGTCCACCGCGGTCATGGAGAGCGCGTAGCAGACGGCGCTGTTGGCCGCCGAGCCGCGCCCCTGCACGAGGATCTTTTCCCTCCGGCAGAACTGCACGATGTCCCAGACGATCAGGAAATAGCCGGCGAGCTGAAGCTTCTCGATCATCGCCAGCTCCTTGCCGATCTGCGCCTGCGCTTTTGTCGTCAGCGGCCGAAAGCGCGTCCGCGCGCCGTTCCACGTCACCTGGCGCAGGTAGGAATCGGGTGTCTCGCCGGGCGGGAGCGGGTAGTCGGGAAAGCGGTAGCCCAGGTCCGCGAGCGTGAAGTCGAGCCGCCGCGACAACTCCCACGCGGCGTCCACGGCCTCCGGCAGATCGGCGAAGAGCTCCGACATGGCCGCGGCGTCTTTCAGATGCCGCTCGCGCTGCGCGGCGAGCAGATCCCCGGCCGCGTCGAGTGTCGTGTGGTTGCGGATCGAGGTCAGGACGTCGTGCAGCTCCTTGTCTTTCGCGCGGGCGTAGCGCGCGCCGTTGGTCGCGACGAGCGGGAGACGGGCGCGCCGCGCCAGCTCGACGAGCGCCTGGTTGCGGTGCTCCTCCTCGCGCAGCCGGTGCCGCCCGATCTCGACGTGGAGCCGCCCGGGAAAAATCCCGGCGAGCCGGCCGAGCGTCTCCCTCCCCGCGTCGAGCCCGTCCCGCGCGAGCGCCCGCGCGAGCATTCCCTCCTCGCCGCCCGTCAGGCAATGGAGTCCCGCCGCGTGCGCCGCGACCTCCTCGAGCGTGACGCTCGTCTCCCCCTTGGGCTTGCCGGCCGCGCCCTCCGTGATGAGGCGGCAGAGGTTCTTGTAGCCGGTCGCGGTTTTCGACGAGAAGAGAGATCCGAGGAGATTTGTGATTGTGTGATTTGTGATTTGTGATTTGGGGAACGACGAGGCGTGTTCAGTCAATTCGATCGAGAGTGATTTCGGCGCCGACGAGCGCGCGGATGCCGGCGGCCTTCGCGGCTTTGAAGAAGCGCGGGGCGCCGTAGACGCCGTTGCGGTCCACGAGAGCCACGGCGGGAAGGCCCAGTCTCGCCGCCTGCTCGACGAGATCCTCGGGAAGCGAAGAGCCGTCCAGGAAAGAGAAGGCGGAGGCGACGCGCAACTCCGCGTAAGGCCGGGGACTCCTGTGGAGGTTCCGGGCGTTCCAGTCACGCTGCCTGAGCCTCTCCTTGCGCGTCCCCGCCGAGACGATGAGCGACGCGTCGGAAGGCCCGACGTTGCGCGAAGAGACGCCCATGAGGTTTCGGGAAGGAGGACTGCCGGCCGGAGCCGTCAGAGGGTCGGATCCGCTTCTCGCTCACCCTCCGATCTTATGGCGTAATAAAGGCGTAAATCAATGGGGAATGGCCGACTATAGCGAAATAAATCGTTTGACATCAATAGATAACTATCTTAACGGGCTGTCTTCTTCGAGCGAAGCGAAGGATCTGCTCGGTGGTAGGTGGTAGGGACGGAGGCAGATCCTACCACCTTCCACCTAGGATGACCAGCGCTACGACCTCTTCCGGAACTCCCGGATCGGCCCCACCGTCTTGCGAAAGACGTACTCCGAATACCCCTTCACGATGTAGTCCTTCAGCTCCCCCACCAACTCGTAGCCGAGCCTCTCGTACAACGCCTTCGCCCGCGTGTTGAACGACGAGACGCAGAGGAAGACGTTCGGCGAGTCGCGGAAGATCCTCTCCTCGGCAAACCGCATCAGCCGGGTCCCGATCCCGCGGCTCCGGTCTTCCTCGCCGACGCAGATCGTCTGGATGTACCCGACGAAGGCCCCCGCCATGTTCAGGATCACGAAACCGAGCACGCGGCCCCCTTCGAACGCCCCGTACACCTCGCGCGCCGCGTCCTGCAGCAGCGCGAGCGACTCCTCGTACCCGCGCCCGAGCGTGATCCACGGCTCGGACCCGGCCATCATCCGCGCGCACGCGCGCGCCTCTTCGGGCGAAGCGAGCGGACGGATGTCGAGCGAGGTCACCGCCGTGGTTCTAATCTCCTTCGTCCTCGATCTCTTCCCGGGCCCAGAAGACGAAATCCGTCTGGGGCGGCTCGATGCCCGCCGACCGCAGCAGCATCGCGATCTGGCCGCGGTGGTACAGCGAGTGCCCGTGGAGCTGGGTCAGGATGTCCTCGACCGTGTCGCGGTACCGGACCCCCTCGGTGCTGCGGTACTCGAAAGTGCTCGCGATCTTCTTCTCGCCGATCCGGGCGAGGTAGTCCGACCACGCCGCGTGCATCTCTCGCAGGCGCCGCGCGAGCGCGGACAGGGTCGTCCCCCGCGGAAAGAACGTCGTCGGAGCGTCCTTCGCCGCGCCGAGCCGGAAGAGCCAGAGCCGCCGCGCGGCGACGATGTGCCCCGCCAGCTCCACGGCCTTCCGGAACGCCTTCGTCCCGCGCGAGCTCGCGGAAGCCGACTCGAGGGCCTTGAGCACCTTCGCGTGGCTGTCCTTCTCGTACTCGAACCAGCGCCGGTACCTCTTCGCCATGTCTCCGGCCA
Organism: uncultured Acidobacteriota bacterium; assembly: GCA_963782815.1. Classification (GTDB taxonomy): domain Bacteria; phylum Acidobacteriota; class Thermoanaerobaculia; order UBA5066; family Gp7-AA6; genus JAWOLE01. The sequence goes on from CAWALG010000009.1 coordinate 91,521, forward strand.
TGGGTCAGCTTCTTTCCCAGGTTCCGAGGAGGCGCCGCAGCACGACGAGCTGTCCGAGCGTGTAGGCGTTGTGGTCGGCGAGGAGCACGACCTCGCGCAGGAAGGTCTGCCCGGTGCCTCGCGGGACCGCGGCGAACAGGTCTCCCTCCCGCGCGAGCCGCTTCATGTCCTCGAGGTCCGCGCGAAACCCGGCGACGCTCTCCTCCCACGACTCGGGAGTCGGCGGCGCCGCGGTGGCCGGCCAGTATTCCGCCATGGACTTCGGATCCACATAGCCGGGATTGCGGCAGAACTCCAGGATGTCGCGCTGGCACAGGCGCAGGTGCTCCAGCAGCTGCCACGCCGAGTAGGGCAGCCCTCGCGGTTGCGCTCCTCGAAGCGCGGGAGGGATTCCGGAGATCACCGCCTCGAATCCGACGTGCGCGTCTTCCCAATCGAGCAGCCGCTCCAGATGATTGCGGAGAACCTCGATTTCGCTCATACTGCCTCCCTGATTCCTCCGCGCGCTGATGATAACTTCGGCTCGCGGCATCTTTGTCATCCTGAGCGCAGCGAAGGATCTGCCCTCAGCCTCTCCGGAGCAGATCCCTCGTCGCTTCGCTCCTCGGGATGACAGGCTGGGCGGCCTGCTCTAAGCCACGCGCACCTGCTGACGTGTCGCCGGGGAGATCCGCTCGTCGGGGGTCAGGATGCCGCGGAAGTTCAGCGGGTCGGCGGCGGAGACCGTCAGAGGCGTCCGGAGTCTCGCCGCGGCGCCGGACGGCGCGCAAGAGCGTCACGGCCTCGGGGAGGGCGTATTGCTCTCCATCGAAACCGGCGACGAAACGGCCGCCGCGGACTTCGCCGCGGGCTTCGAGCGTGCGGCAGACGCGGGCGATGTCGCGCCACGGCACGGGCGCCTTCTCGCGGGCGAGGGTCTTGCGGAAGACGACGCCGGTACGGGCGAGGAGCTTGCGCGCGAGGAATTCCGGCGCAGTGAGCGCCCTCACCCCTTCCCTCTCCCGGGGGAGAGGGGGAGAGACGCCTCGCGGGGGAGGAGGCTCCAGCGGCCGGCGCTGACGCCCCCCTCGCGGCGCTTCGAGGCCGGCACGATCAACCAGCGCAGCCCGCCATAGGAATCGCAGGTCACGCGGCCGAGCGCGACGAGCTCCGAGAGGCCGGATTCCAGGAACGCGGGCGGGAGCTTCGTCGCCCGGGAGAGCTCCTGGAAGAACATCGCGCCGCGCGAGGCGAGGACTTCGAAGACCTGGAGCGCCGTTCCCGAGGGTTGAGGGACATCCGTTTGCGCGGAGAGCGACGCCCAGTCGTCCAGGTCCTTTCGTTCGACGAGGCAGATCGGCGCGCGGCGCACGGCGGAGGCGCCGCCGCCCCAGAGCCGGCCCCACGCGACCTCGCCGGAGAGCGTCAACTGGTCGAGCCACTCGCGCCGGTAGCCGCGCACCCGCGCCGGCAGGACGCTCCCCTCCCACGCCGCGGCGGGGATCTCGAAGCCGGCGAGCTGCGCGACGACCTGCGCCACGCCGCGCGGCCCCTCGAGCCTGTGCTCCGGATCCACGTGCTGCCAGCAGGCGAGGAAGCGCAGCAACTGCGCCGCGGAGACGGGCTCGATCTCCCGGCGCAGGCGGTCGAGCGTGTAGCGCTGGATGCGGGCGAGGAGTCTCCGGTCGCACCAGGCCTGCCGCCCGCCGATCCGGGTGCGCAGCACGACGCCCTCCGACTCGAGCTGGAGAAGGAGCGGATCGTCGCCGGCGGCGAGAATCGGGCCGAGCGCTTCCATCCGCCCCTTCAGGACCGCCTTCGGCTCCCGCGTCGCCTCGACGGCGAACCAGCGGTCTCCTTCGCGCTCGACGCGCCGCGCCGACGAGAGCTCGTCCAGCCACTGGCGCCACGGCTCCGCCTCCTGCTCCGTGACGTATCCCATCCAGAGGAGCGCCTCGTGCACCTCCTCGGCGCTGGCGGGCTGCGGCCACGCCTCTTCCCGGACCCGCTCGATCGCCTCGGGATCGAGCGCGCCGATCTCGTCCGCGCTCTTCACGTCGAGCACGCGGCGGGAGAGGACCGCCTGCGTGCGCCGCTCCTCCAGCGGCGCGTCGTCCAGGAACGTGTAGGGCTGCGAGGCGAGGATCCCGCGCGCGAAGGAGGAGGGCTCGGCCGTGTCCACGGCGCGCCGCTCGATCGAGCCGTCCTTCAAACCGCGCAGCACCTCGAGGAAGCCCTCGACGTCCATGGCCTCGGTCAGGCAGTCCTCGATCGTCTGCGCGACGATCGGATGGTCCATCGGGACTTCGATCGGGCCCCCCGGCAGCGTCTCGGGACAGGCGAGGACCTGCGGGAAGGCGCCCGCGAGCAGGTCGTTGGCGCGCATCCGCTGCAGGGCCGCGGGGATCCTCTTCCCGTTTCGCGAGCGCTCGAGGAGAAGCGAACGCTGCGCGTTCCAGCGCCACCGCGTCTCGAAGAGGGGCTGAGCGAGGACCGCCTGGATCAGGACGTCGCGCGCCCGGTCCGGGTGCAGGTAGTCGAACACGTCTTCCAGCGCGAAGCTGTGCTGCGGCCCGAGCGAGAGGACGATCGCCTCTTCGTTCGCGGCCGCCTGCAGCTCGAAGCCGAAGCCGACGCAGAACTTCTTGCGCAGCGCCAGTCCCCAGGCCCGGTTGATCCGCGATCCGAACGGAGCGTGCACGATGAGCTGCATGCCGCCGCTCTCGTCGAAGAAGCGCTCGAGGATCACGCGCTTCGGAGTCGGGACCGCCCCGAGGACGCGCCGCCCCGCCTCCACGAACTCGGCGATCTGGAGAGCCGCGGCCGGCGGCAGGGCGCCTCCGCAGACCGACTGGAGGAAGACCGCGGCCTCCTCTTCCTGCGCGACGCACTCCTCGCGCAGCTCGCCGATCGCGGCCGCGAGCTCGCGCGTGCGCCCCGGCGCCTCGCCGAGCCAGAACGGCAGCGAGGGGGGCGCTCCCTTCGCGTCGGCGACGCGCACGATGCCGGGCTCGATGCGCAGCACGCGCCACGACGCGTTGCCGAGCTGGAAGATGTCGCCGCCGCTCGCCTCCACCGCCCAGTCCTCGTTGACCGTCCCGACGAGCGTCCCCTCGGGCTCCAGGCGCACCTGGTAATCGGCGGCGTCGGGGATCGCGCCGCCGGAGAGGAGCGCCGTCAGCCGCGCGCGCTTCGTCGCCATCAGGCGCCCGCCGACTCCGTCGCGATGGAGAAGCGCCCGCCGTCCCGCGGTGTGCAGCGCGACGACCCCGTCGAACTCCTCCCGCGTCAGGTTCCGGTAGGGGAAGGCGCGCCGAAAGACCTCGAACAGCTTCTCTTCTTCCCAGGCCCCGGCGACGCAGGCCGCGACGATCTGCTGCGCCAGGATGTCGAGCGGCCGCGGGGGCACCGGCGTGCGGTCGAGAATCGATTCCCGGATGCACTTGACGAGCGCGGCCCCTTCCGCGAGCTCGTCGAGCGTCAACGGGAAGAGCCGCCCCTTCGGGATCTTCTTCAACGCGTGGCCCGCGCGCCCCACCCGCTGCAGGAACGTCGCGATCGAGCGGGTGGCGCCGACCTGGATGACGAGGTCCACGTCGCCGATGTCGATCCCCAGCTCGAGCGACGCGGTCGCCACGAGCGCGCGGAGCTTGCCGGCCTTGAGCCTCTCCTCCGCGTCCAGGCGCCTGGCCCGCGAGAGGCTGCCGTGGTGGCTCGTGACCGCCTCTTCGCCCAGGAGCCGCGTCAACTGCGCGGCGATCCGCTCCGCCATCTTGCGCGTGTTCACGAAGACGAGCGTCGTCCGGTGCTCCCGGACGAGATCCGCCATCCTCGAGTAGATCTCCTCCCACTGCTCGTGCGAGCAGACGGTGGAGAGAGCCGACGGCGGCACCTCGATGCCGAGATCGAGCTCGCGAAACGTCCCCGCGTCCACGAGCGCGCACTCGCGGCCCGTCCCCACCAGGAACCGGCCGACTTCCTCGAGCGGCTTCTGCGTCGCCGAGAGTCCGACGCGCTGGACCGGACGCCCAACCAGCTCTTCGAGGCGCTCCAGGGAGAGCGCCAGGTGGCTTCCCCGCTTGTCCCGCAGGACCGCGTGGATCTCGTCCACGATGACGGTCGAGACGGTCCGGAGCATGCCGCGCCCGCCCTCGCTCGTCAGCAGCAGGTAGAGCGACTCGGGGGTCGTCACGAGGATGTGCGGCGGCCGCTTCGTCATGGCCGTCCGCTCGCCGGACGGCGTGTCCCCCGTCCGCACCAGCACGCGCACCTCGGGGACCGACGGGTCCATGGCTGCAATTTCGGCGAGCGGTCCCTGGAGGTTCTTCTGCACGTCGTTGGAAAGCGCGCGCAGCGGCGACACGTAGAGGACCTGCGTCTCGTCGCGCAGATCCGCGCCCTGCCGGATGAGCGAGTCAATCGCGGAGAGGAACGCCGCGAGCGTCTTGCCCGACCCCGTCGGCGCCGCGATCAGGGTGTTCTTCCCCTCCCGGATGACGGGCCACCCCTCGCGCTGGGGCGGCGTCGGCTCCCCCAGCCTCTCCGCGAACCAGGTCCGGACCGCAGGATGGAAGTCAGCCAGCAGACTCATCGGAGTCAATTTTAACCTTGCGATCCGCCTGTCTCTTCCCGCAAATCCGGCTCCCCCGAAGCCGGTTGTCCCTCCCCTGTCATCCTGAGCGAAGCGAAGGATCTGCTCCCGCGCCGGCGGTGGAGAAGGAGCAGATCCTTCGTCGCTGCGCTCCTCAGGATGACAGCCGATACGGGGAGGACGTCGTGGAACCGTCAACGCCGCCGGCAGCTAGTCGAAGACGACCGTCCGCCCGTTGTGGACGATGACCTTGCGCTGGAGGTGACTCCAGATCGACCGCGCGAGGACCACCTTCTCGATGTCCCGGCCGAGGCGGATCAAGTCCTGCACGGAGTGGCGGTGACTGACGCGCAGGACATCCTGCTCGATGATCGGCCCGGCGTCCAGGACCTCCGTCACGTAGTGGCCCGTCGCGCCGATCATCTTGACGCCCCGCTGCCGGGCGGAATGGTAGGGGCGCGCTCCCGGGAACGCGGGAAGAAACGCATGGTGGATGTTGATGATCCGGTTCGGATACGCCCGCACGAAACGGCCCGTCACCACCTGCATGTACCGCGCGAGGACGACGAAATCGACCCGATGGCTTTCGAGAAGCGCCAGCTGCTCCGCCTCGACCTCGTCCCTGTTCTCTTCCGTCATCGAGAAGGCCCGGAACTCGACGCCGAACCGCGCCGCCGCCGGCTCGAGGTCGGTGTGGTTGCTGACGATGACCGGCACCTCGACTCTCCATTCCCCCGAGTGGCTGCGCGCCAGTACGTCGTAGAGGCACGACGGGTCCTTCGAAACGAAGACCGCCATCCTCGAGACCTCCTCCGAGGAGTGGAGCGACCACTCGGTCTCGGGGTCGTTGCCGATGAGAGCGGGCAGGTGCCCGGCGATCTCCGCGGGAATCATCGAGAAACCGGCCATGTCCCACTCGAGCCGCGTGTAGTAATGCCGGATCTCGGGATCCACGTACTGCTCGTGGTAGAGGATGCGCCCGCCGTGCGTGTAGACGAACTGCGTCAGGCCCGCGGCGAGACCCAGGCGCAGCGGGCAGTGCAGGAGCAGGATGACCGAACGGGGGGTCTCGTCTTCGCCCGCGTGCGCGCTCATCGGTCGGCCAGGATCGCCCAGCGCTCGTGGTCGCACCAGCGAGACCGGATCTTCAAGTAGCGCGGCGAGAACCCCTCCCGCTCGAAGCCGAGCCGGGCGACGAGGCGGAGCGAGGCTTCGTTGCCGGGCTGGATGTTCGCCTCCAGGCGGTGAAGGCCGAGCCGGCGGAAGGCGTCGTCGAGAACGAGAGACAGCCCCTCGCTCATGAGGCCCTGCCGCTCGTGCGGCGCGAACACGTAGTAGCCGAGGTAGCCGCTGCGGAAGGCTCCCAGGACGATCTCGCTGATGTTGACGACGCCGACGAGCTCTTCCGAGCCGCGCAGGCAGAGGAAGTAGCCGGCGTTCCCCGCCTTTCGAATCCGGCGCAGGTAGGCGAGGAAGGCCTTCGAAGTCGAGGGAGGAGAGACCCAGGGGCGGTGGAGCTCGCGGCTGCGCCGCACCGCGGCCAGGAAGCCGCGCCTCCATTTCGCCGAAGGCTTCTCCAGCCGGACGCGGCCACTACCGGCCACGGCATGGTTCCGCCGGCACCCGCGCAGTCATGGGAGCAACTCTATTCCCGCGGGTCTCCTCCCGGTCAACGGGTCGTGACGAGAGGCAGCTCGACGAAGCTCGCCTCGCCGGGCGCGCTCGAATGGTAGACGCGCTGGACGGCCCTGCGGTAATCCGGCGGCTTCGCAAAGAAGATGTTGGGCACGAAGGTCTGCGGATTGCGGTCGTAGAGCGGGAACCAGCTCGACTGCACCTGCACCATCATCCTGTGGCCCGGCAGGAAGACGTGGTTGGCCGTCGGCAGGTTGAACCGGTAGAGCAGGGGCTTGTCGGACGCGAGCGGTTTCGCCGTCTCCAGGCTCTCGCGATAGCGGCCGCGGAAGATGTCGGCCGAGATCATCAACTGGTAGCCCCCCATCTCCGGCTGCGCGGCGACCTCGTCGGGATAGACGTCGATCACCTTCACCACCCAATCCGAATCCGTGCCGCTCGTGGATGCGACGAGGTTCACGACGGGCTGGCCGCTGATCTTCACCGGCGCCGTGAGCGCATCGGAGACGAAGACCAGGACGTCGGGTCGTCCCGGACGCCTCGCGCTGATCGTCCACGAGCCAGCGGGACCAGCCGGCGCCCGTCTCCTCGATGGGGCGCGCGCGGAAGGGCACGGGCTTGGCCGGGTCGGAGACGTATTCGTCGAACTCTGTTCCACCCTGCTGCGGCGCGGAAAGGCCGAGCTTCAGGCCGGCGGAGAGATAGAGGGGCGTCGGCGCGATCGTGCAGCCGCCGCCGCTCGCGCACCCCGCCGGCCAGGCCGGCAGGCGCCTCCACGTGTTCGTCCCGGTCTCGTAGGCCGTGACGGGCGAGACGTCGGCCTTCGGCGCGCCTTCCTTCAGATACTGATCGAGGAACGGACGAAGCACATCGCGACGGAACTCGGCCGCCGTGTCGCTCCCGAACTTCAGCGCGCCGAGCGAGCTGCCGTCCCCGATCTCCTGGCCGTGATGCCAGGGACCGAGGACCAGGAACACCTTGTCGTTGCCCGTGTCCTTCGGCTTGATCGCCTTGTACACCGCGATGGCTCCGTAGATGTCCTCCTGGTCCCAGAGGCTGTGCACGAGCATCACCGGCACCTTCAGCGGCTCCGCCGCGAGCACGCGGTCCACCGCCTGGTCGCGCCAGAAGGCGTCGTAGCTCGGATGCTCGAGGATCTTCCTCCAGAAGCCGATCTGCCCCATCCCGTGGCGCCGGCCGAGCTCCCCCGCCGAGCCCGCCTCGAGGTACATGTCGTAGTCGTCGAAGTGGCTCCTCCACCACTTGGCCTCCGACTTGCGCGTCGCCTCCTGCTCGTAGATGTAGCCCATCCCCTGCTCGCGGAAGGCGCCGTTGTGGAACCAGTCGTCGCCCATCCAGCCGTCCACCATCGGGTTCATCGGGACGGAGACCTTCAGCGCCGGGTGCGGATGGACGAGCGCCATCAGGGGGAGAAAGCCGTCGTAGGAGATGCCGAGGATGCCGACCCGGCCGTTGGACTCCGGGACGTTCTTCACGAGCCAGTCGATCGTGTCGTAGGTGTCCGTCGCGTGATCCACCGGCGTCGGGTTCTGCGGCCCGTGCAGCGGGCGGTTCATCACGTAGTCCCCCTCGGAGCCGTGTTTGCCCCGCACGTCCTGGACGACGCGGATGTATCCGCCTTCGACGATCACGTCGGTGGCGTTGTCGTAGCCGGTCAGGATCGGGCCCAGGTGCGCGCTCTCGGCGTGGGTCGTCAGCTTCGTCGCGTCGTAGGGCGTGCGCGTCAGCAGGATCGGAGCGCCCTTCGCTCCCTTCGGCACGAGGATGACGGTGTGCAGCTTCACGCCGTCGCGCATGGGGATCATGACGTCCCGCCGGACATGGTCGAAGCCCTCCGTCGCGGGCTCGAGCTTCGCCGGCGTTTCGCTCGGCAGGGACGGGATATCGGGCGGGAGGCACTCCGCCGGTCTGCGCGGCCGAAGCGTCGGCGAACAACAGTGCGCCGAGCAACGGCGCGAGCAGCATCACAGTCGAAATGGACCCTCTCAATTTCATTCGAGTCCCCCTGCCGCCCAACGATATCCGGATAGCCTGCGAGCGCAAGCCACCCCACGGCGAGAGGCGTGCTCGCTCCGGGACCTTGGACTTTAGACCTTAGACCTTAGACCCTCAGGAGGCGAGCCCGCGAGCCAGGAAGAGCGGCCCCGGCGCCTTTCCTTCCGCCGCGGACTTCAGCCGGTACATCAGCGCGCCCCAGGTCGTGTTGCACGCGATGAAATAGTCGGTCGCGCCGGCCCAGCCCGCGTGGGTGAAGCGAAGCGAGGGTCGCCGACTTTCGCGCCTCCAATTCGAACACCAGGCGCGTCCCCTTCCACTCCTCGCCGGTCTCGACCTGCCACTCCGCGCGGCGCCCGTTCTCCAGGCTGAGCGGACGCAGCCGATAGATGGTCGTGCGGTCGAAGAAGCTGAGCTCCGCGACTCCTCCCGGCAGCGTGGCCACGTCCTCCGCCCACCACGCCTGGAATCCGGGGCCACTCGAAACCAGCGGGTAGATCACATCCGGTTTCGCCGCCACCTCGACAGTGTGAACTATGTCGGCCATGCTTCCTCCTCTCTCCGTCGCGACAGCATTTCGGGAAGAAGAATATGACCGGCGAGGAAGATCTGTCCAAGACGGCCGAGAATGCGGGCTCCGGTCAGACGGCCCTTGCGAGAAGGTAGCAGCGGCGGCTCGGATACTCGGCGCCCTCGTACGGCTCGCGCTCCACGGACTCCGTCACGGCCAGACCGGCCGCGTGGAGGGACGCGACGACGTCGCGCGGCAGGAGAAAGCGAAAATCGAGGCTGACCGCTGTCCCCCAGAGATCGTCGACGTGGAGCGTGTGATCGCCGACGTGAAACGAGACGAGAAGGACCCCGCGAGGCATGAGGACTCTGCGAAACTCGTGAAACGCGGCGTCGAGCTCCGCCGCCTCGAGGTGGATGACCGAGTAGAACGCGACGATGCCCGCCAGAGACGCATCCGGAAGTTCGAGGGAGCACAGGTCCCCGACGCGGAAATCGAGGCCCGGGTTCAAGCGCGTCGCCCGGCGGACCATTTCGGGCGAGAGGTCGATCCCGAGCATGCGAACGCCCTTCTCGTGCAGGTATCGCGCGATGTGTCCCGGCCCGCAGCCCAGGTCGCCGACCGTCCCGCGATCGCCGCACCTCCTCGGCGAAGCGGTTGAGGAGGTGCCGGTCCAGGGGCTTCCCCGCCAGCTCGCCGGCGATGTGCTCGACGTACGCGGCCGCGACCGCGTCATAGCTCGCCCGGAGGGAATCCGGACTGTCGCTCATGTTCCGCCGCCAGGAAGTCGGTGGAAGCCCGATCCGGCGTAGAGCACCGACATGGTACTCGCTCTGGACCAGGCCGCTCGGATAGTGCCGCGTCGCGACATGGCGGAGCCGAATGTCGCGCGGCAGGCTGCCGAAGAGGGGAATTCCCTCTCCGATGAGGACAGGCACGCGAGTGATGATGAGACGTTGAATGAGCCCGGCGCGCAGAAACCGCTGAATCGTGATCCCACCGTCCACGTAGAGGTGGCGGGCGCCGCTCGCGGCGAGTCGCGAAACGATCTCGGCCGGAGGGCCGGCCATCTGTTCCACATTGCCTCCGACGGCGGCCGACAGGTCGATGGGGCGGCTGCTCAGGACCACGACGCGCTTGCCGCCATAGGGCCAGGGCCCGAGGGTCAGGACCTTCTCGAAGGTCTTGCGGCCGATCACGACCGCATCGACGGTCGCCATGAACTCGTCGTAGCCGTGGGGCTCGCCGCCGCCCTCCGGCAGAAAATCGAGATCGTCGTTCTTCCTCGCGATGAAGCCGTCGACGCTGGCGCCGACAAAGACGGACGCCGTCGTGGTCACTTGTTCCATCCCTGTATGAGGCTATCGCCCTCCCGAAGACCGCGGGATCACTTCTGTTCCGCCTGCGGTCCCGGCAGAATGTTCGCGTGGCGCACGATGAGCCGCCACGAGCCGTCTTCCGCGCGCCACACATTGGTGAATCGCCTCGGGATGACCGGCCCATCCGGCGCGTTGGTGACCCGCTCGCTGCCCATGACCACAACGAGGTCTCCGTACCGCTGGATCAGATCGATTTCGCCCTCGAGCGAAGAATGAGCAATCGTGCCCGCGCGCAGCAGGTCGAAGACCCGCTGCTTGTCGTGCACCCGGTTGATCGGAGAATTGACGACGAGGTCATCCGACCACAGAACCTCGAGCCGTCCGAGGTCGCGGGCGATGAACGCCCGGCGCCCTTCCTTTTCCAACGCCCGGACTTCTCTCTCCCAATCCGGCCGGCCGATGTCTCTCGCCTCGTCACGATCCATCGGAGGCGCCTCCTTGCGCTAAGTTGAGATACGCCTGCTGTAGTCGATTAACCCCACGGTGCGGCCACGATACGGCGCGTGTCCGTCTGCTTCGCCGATCGCGAGTCTTCTGAACCCTCGTCGCGCACGTGAGAGATTGGACACCACCTGGTGGTCCGCTCGCACCTGAACTCAACGGGATCCAGACACCCCGGGATAGCGAGAACTCACGGAGCGCAGACACTCTCAGCCCGGACGGCACTCGATGGTCTCCTTCTCCCCTCTCGCATCGCGCCCAACGCTCGGATGGCGCGGCGGGGCCGAGGGGCCCGCTCCGCGATGCGAGTCTTCACCAGCTTCCGCACCAGTGCGGCCGGCAGGGGGCTGTCCGCTCGAAAGCGGATGGTTCCCTTGCTGGTGTCGTAGGCCTTCAGCTCGTTCCTGTGGGCCGTCACGGGATGAGCCCCGGGGTAGAAGGAGCAGTGCTTCGCCGCCGCTCCGAAGCCCACGAGCAGCCGGCCGCCAAGACGGAAGGCCGGTATCCCGTAGCTGATGCACTCTTCCGCCCCGGGCGCCGCCGACCGGATGGCCTTTCGAAGCTTCTCGAGCGCGGCTCGCTTTTCGTCGCTCAAGGGCGCGAGGTACTCATCAATGGTCTGTGGCTTTGCCCGCATTGCCAGTGCACCTCGAGCAGCTATTGCTTGGGGGCGTAGAAGTAGTAGGAAGCCTTGTAAGGCACGCGGAACACCTGCTTCGCGTTCTCGCGGCCGCACGGCGAGGAAGGCGCCATTCCTCCCACGGTCTTGACGCGCTGGATGCTCTTGACCTGGCTCAAAACGCCGGTGCCGGAATTCGATTTCGCGGTCAGCAGCAGCCAGGGAATCGCCCTGGGGTCCGGGCCTTCGTCGCGGGATTTCACCTCGCCGACGACCACGCTTCCGTCCGTCGATTCCCAGGTCGGGCCCCCGTAATGCTTGCCGATCTTTCGATCGGACCTGTCGAACAGCTCCGCCTCGGGTCCCTTGAACGCCCACTCCGACTTCGAACTCTCCGATTGATCCTGGCTGGCGGAGCACTCGTAGATCTGCACTCCGCGGGCGAGCGCCTCCAGGACCATCACCTGGTCCCCGGGCGGGCGCAACTCTCTCGGAACCTCGGGCGGGCTGACAGCCGGGGAACCGGCCCAGCCGGAAAGCAGGACCACGACGGACAACGACCCCACGACCCTCGCGCCAGGAATTCTCATACCGGCCCTCCTTCGGTCGAGTGAGAGTCTATCGGGCATTCTTTCCATCTCATTGCGCCGGCGCCGACGCATTCGGGTCGGCCTTGCGAGATTCGGCGTGGTGCGGGGCGGTTCGGTAGTGCTCTGCCAGCAGGTCCTTGCCCCAGTCCCCCTTGAACTCCCGCCACACGCAGTGGATATGGTTTGCGTTGTTCTGGGTGTTGTCGTACTCGATCAAGAAAGTGGAGCCCTGAATCCGGTAGTAGTGGCCCTGGCCTTTCTCGAGCCCGCCCATCCACGCGAATTTGACCTTCGGAAGCTCTGCCCTGACGCGGGCCAGACGCGCCTGCGCCACCGCCGCGGGCTGGGCGGACGCGTATTCCTGGATCAACGAGAGGAGCAGCCCCTGCTGCTCCGGGGTCAGCTTGCCGTAGGAGATTCCCTTGTCCTCCTGGATCGCGGCCTCCCGGGAGTCGCCGGTGAGAATCTCCTCCGGGAGCATTCTTTCTCAGGACAGCCTGCGCCGCCTGGCCGGCGTCAAACGACTTGACCAGGGCGCGTCCGAGATCCTCCTCCGAGGCCAGCGCCCGCGTTCCCTTCAGAGGCCCGTCGCGGACGTCGGCCGGGTTGGCGCCCAGGAACTGCGGCGTGCTGGCGAGCCTGCCCTCCACGACCGTCCAATTGAGCGAGACGTGGTGGCCCTCGTACCGCCAGCCCCAGGCTCCCCGCTCCGAGGGCTCCCCGAAGATTGTGAAGTAGTAGAGCCCGGGATCGCGAACCGCGCTGCCCGACATGCCGAACAGCACCTCCTCGAGATGCACGATCGTGTCCACCTTCGTGAAGCCGCGGGCCGACAGACTCGACTTCAAGAGCGCGAGCGCCGCCCGCCGCTCTTCCGGCGACATCTGCTTGATCGGCACGCCCTGGCGTTCCCGGGGCACGAAATTCCAGTTCAGACGCTCCTCGGAGTTGAAAGCAACGCGCGCCTTCGCGCGCATTGCGGGATCGAGGGACGCAAGAAAGGACGTGGCCGCCTTTGCCATCGTGGGCGCCGTCTCCGCCGCCTCCGCGGGAAGGGGGCCGCCGGCCAGGACCGCCGCGCCGAGGGCAAGAAGGACACCACAGATCATCGGAGCGCTCCTTCTGTATACATCAGTGCTCAGGTACTTCAGCCCGGAGTCGGCCATCAGCGTGACCACCGTGGCATCCGGCCCCAGCCGCTCCGCCACTTCCATCGCGGCGACGACATTCGCTCCGGAAGACGTCCCCGCGAAGAGCGCCTCCTCTCGCGCGATGCGCCTCGCCATCTCCTTCGCGTCGTCCGTCCTGACCGGCACGATCTCGTCCACGAGAGCCGGGTCCCAGAGTGGAGGAGTGAAGCCAATCCCGACTCCCTCGATCTGGTGAGGACCTGCCGGACCTCCCAGCAATACCGAGGATTCCGCGGGTTCGACGGCGACGATCCTGATACCCGGTTTATATCGCTTCAGAGCGGTGGCGACTCCGCGCGAGGAAGCCGCCGTGCCGACGCAATGGACGAAGGCGTCGATCTTTCCCTTCGTTTGGATCCAGATCTCCTCGCCCAGCGAGTGGTAGCCCGCGATGCTGTCCTGGTTATGGAGCTGGTCCGTCCAGTAGGTGTGAGGCTCCCGGCTCAGCTCACGGGCGGCCTCGATCATGTCCAGGATCAGTTTCCTGGTGGTCGAGCCTCCCTCGCTTTGGACGAGCGTCAGCTCCGCGCCCAGCGCCGCCATGTGATCCAGTTTCTCCTTGCTGAACGCATCGGAGGTGACGATCTTCAGGCGGTAGCCCTTTGCGGCGCAGACCAATGCCAGCGATGTCCCCGTGCTGCCACCCGTGTACTCGACGACGGTATCGCCGGGCTTCAACCGGCCGTCCGCCTCCGCCCGCGAGATCACGATCTGCGCCATCCGGTCCTTCATGCTGCCGGTGGGGTTCTCCCACTCGAGCTTCACGAGGATCTCCGCGCAACGGGGTGGAACGACCTTGCGAAGCCGAGCGATCGACGTATTTCCAATGGCCTGAAGAATATCCATGGGTTGAGCCTCTCCTCTGACTACGCTGCCACCGGTCTCACCGCGAAGTATCCCTTCCCGCCCAGGATCGAGAGATAGGCGCGCCACGGTCCCACGGCCGTCGAGTACTGGCGCGCCATCACGCGAACCACCTGGCCGACGTGGCTCAGATCGTGGGCCACCCATGTCGAGAGATGTTGACCCAGCGTCACCACGCCGAACTCCGGGTGCCTGCCGCGACGCGCCAGGTCGGCGTCCGTCAGGCCCATCGCGGCCAGGCGATCCAGGCTTTCGCTCCTCAACCGGCCGAACGCGTCGAGGAGTTGACCGAGCGACAGCCCCTGGGACGCCGCGAACATCGCCTCGCGATCAAATGCCGGAAAGGGAACCGCGTCGCCATGCCGCAATATGTGCTCGACGCGCGGCATCCAATCGGTGCGCTCGCCGTGAATCAGATGCCCGACGACGTCGAACGGGGCTCCAGGTGCCGGGGCCCTCGGTTGCCCCGGTCCAGGGTTCGGAGAAGATCGCAGGAGCAGCGCGCGCAGGACCGCGGGTGTCCGCCGGAGAACCGGCGCAGGCGTCGTCGAATTGAAACTCCACCGCTTCCCTCCTTACGTCCTGCCCACATCAACGAGGCTCACGACTCAAAATCTTCACGAGTTTCTCCTTTGTCTGCTCGATATCAACGCGGCCAACGGACAAGTATCGCCCCGCGTCAAGCCGTTCCGGGTCGGCGACAAGACCCGCTCCGCCGCCGGGTCGTGTACGATCTGCGGCAGGCATGACTCGGTCCGCAGCGCCCGCGACATACGTGTGGGCGGCTTTCTCCGCGGCGCTCCTCCTCGCCGCGCCCGCGTTCGCATTCGACAGCAAGGGGCACGTCGTCATCGAGGCGTTGGCGTACCGGACGCTCGCCGAGGGGCACGACGGCCAGCCGCCACGGCCGGACGTGCTGCGCGACCTGATCAACGACGGCGCCCTCGAACCGCCGTTCTGCTTCGGGCGCGGCGACGCGCCGCCGAAGGAGTGCGTGAACGCGCCCGCTTCGAACCCGCTCCTGGACTGGCCGCAGCCCCTGACCGACCGTCCGGACGCGGCCTTCCGGCGCCAGTTCAGCGATCCGGGACAGTGCTTTCATTACATGGCGACGCTCGCCGACGCGCAGACGGACCCGCTGCCCGGAACGGCCATCCCGCGCGGCCCTCGCGGAAAACGCCGTCGTCCGCTGCAACGACCTGCTCGACGAGCTCATCCAGGAGATCGTCCTGGAGGGAGGGACCAGGGCGCGCCGGAGCTCGCGCGGCCTGTACGAGCTCATGCACGCCGTGGGCGACTCGTTCTCCGGATCGCATACCGAGCGGACCGCCGACGGGAAGATCGACTACCTGCGGGTCTGGCAGCCGATCGAACGGCTCGCCCGTCTTCCCACGGAGCGCTCGAAGCGCATTCCCGTCGCCGCGTATCACAAGTGGAACGATCACCGGGACAAGGAGTACGTGATCGAGGGGGAACCCGCTCGTTGCGAGAAACGCACGGACCATCCCTATGACGTCCCCTACGAATGCCTTTCGCCCGATGGGGACAGCGCGCGCCGCGCGCTTGCCGATCTCCTCATCGTCGTTCGGGACCTTCGCGCAGCGCAGCTCGCCGCACCGAAGGGGACGTACACCTGGCCGGAGCGCTCGGATGAATGGCGCCAATACAAGACGAAGTGGTTCGCCGCCTCTCACCCGTGCGAGGGCGCGTCGTGCGCCGAGCGCCAGCCGCCGGACCCGCCCCCCGGCGCCTACGCGTTCCTCGGCCTCGACACGTCCTGGAACCCGACGCGCAAATTCGTCGACATCTCCGCGCGCGGCAAGCTGTTGAAGTACGCCTGGGACCTGAACCCGTTCCTCTATGCGTTGAGCGGGAACATCGGCTACCGGCAATACACGGACGGAGGGGCGGCGCCGGCCTCGTCGGGCTCGGTTTCGACCTCGTGTTGCCGGTCGGGCATCGCATGACCGTCGGCCTCCAGCCTCTCGCCCTGCGCTACACGTTCGGAGGCGAGAGGTCCGATTAGGAGCTCGTGTCGCGCCTCCTGCGTTTCGACTACAAGCTGAACGAAAGGCTGTTCCTTTCGGTCGACGCGCCGATGGAAGTGAACTGGTTGAAGCCCAAGGTGGAATGGACCTTCGCGCTCGGTCTCAAGTACGCCCCCATGTCCATCCGGCTCTCGCACGGCCGCGATCTCCTCGACGGAGGAGAAGACCGTCGAGCGCCGCGACGACACATGGGTCCCGCCGTCCGCGCCCTACGGCCATCTGAAGGGACGGGCGCGCACCTGGTACATCGTCACGGGCCTGACGGTCCACGAGCCGCCCGACAAGTCGTCGAGGGGCGCCGCTACGGGCACGGCCTGATCGGCGGCGAGCTTGCGTGGGACCGCAACCGCTGGGGCGGCCGGTTCGAGTGGGCCCCGGCCGTGTCGCTCGGCGTGGGCAACCGGGTGACCTCCGGCGAATCGAAGTACTTCACCGGCGTGTTCGCCGCGAGCCTCCGCTGGTACGCGCTCGGCCCCCTGGGATCATGGCATTGACGCCCGTGAGGATCGAGTACGGGCCGAAGGTCAGCGGGAAGTCGGACGTGGACACGGCTCCGGGCGTCCACGGTGCACCGGACGACCAGTATTACTTCACCGCCGGCTCGCGCCTCGGCTTCGTGCTGAACATCGGAATCGTGGACATCCTCGGTCGGAAGGCCCGACGCTCTCGTGGGAGTCCTCCTCGAACGCGGCCAGCGAGATCCTGAGCATCCGGATCGGCTTCCGCCTCCGCTGAGGGCTCGCCGTGAACTCGCTTTTCGAGGTTGCCTAGCCCGGATAATTCAATGGCACACCCGGCCGAAACACGGGCATCCCGCTGAGAGATAAGCGTCTTTTCCGTCACGATGTCGTGACGCCGAGGTACAACTTGTTCCCGCGAGAGATTTTTCGTCGGGACGAGGAAGACCGACGACGGCGACCGTCCCCGGGGCTACGGGGGACCAGAAGGTCCCCCGCCTCATTCAGTCATCGCAGAGCAGGTCTGACGAAGTATCCGGCGGAAAAGATCCGCGGGACGGCCGGAGTTGTTCGTGAATTATGCGGGCTAAGCGGAGCCATGCGCCGTGAGCTCCTTGCGGCACGCGTGTTGGGTCCTGGCTCGCGCGTATCCCATCGCCCCGACGTGCTCGTCGTGCTCGATCATGCGGGCCCGCACCACGTCCTCCTCGCGCGCTCCTCATTGACCGCCACCTGGACACCGATCGGGCCATTTAGTCCAGCTGAACCGTTTGGCCCTGACTTCCTGTTGGAGAAGTGGACCATCGCAACGGGCCAGCTTCGGGACCGCCCCGGGCGAGTGCCGAGCGGCGGATCCGCCGGAGTAAACGGCTTGACGTTCAAGCTTCTGCGTGCTGACCAGGTAGAGGCTCCGGGCACCGCCTTGTCGCCGGGGTCGTGTACGATCTGCGGCAGGCATGACTCGGTTCCGCAGCGCCCGCGACGTACGCGTGGGCGGCGCTATCGGCGGCGCTCCTCCTCGCCGCGCCCGCGTTCGCGTTCGACAGCAAGGGGCACGTCGTCATCGAGGCGTTGGCGTACCGGACGCTCGCCGAGGGGCATGACGGCCAGCCGCCCCGGCCCGACGTCCTGCGCGACCTGATCAACGACGGCGCCCTCGAACCGCCGTTCTGCTTCGGGCGCGGCGACGCGCCGCCGAAGCAGTGCGTGGACGCGCCCGCTTCGAACCCGCTTCTGGACTGGCCGCAGCCCCTGACCGACCGTCCGGACGCGGCCTTCCGGCGCCAGTTCAGCGATCCGGGACAGTGCTTCCATTACATGGCGACGCTCGCCGACGCGCAGATCGGACCCGCTGCCCGGAACGGCCATCCCGCGGGCCCTCGCGGAAAACGCCGTCGTCCGCTGCAGCGACCTGCTCGACGAGCTCATCCAGGAGATTGTCCTGGAGGGAGGGACCAGGGCGCGCCGGAGCTCGCGCGGCCTGTACGAGCTATGCACGCCGTGGGCGACTCGTTCTCCGGATCGCATGCCGAGCGCGACCCAAACGGGAAGATCGAATACCTCCGGGTCTGGCAGCCGATCGAACGGCTCGCCCGTCTTCCCACGGAGCGCTCGAAGCGCATTCCCGTCGCCGCGTATCACAAGTGGAACGATCACCGGGACAAGGAGTACGTGATCGAGGGGGAAGCCGCTCGTTGCGAGAAACGCACGGACCATCCCTATGACGTCCCCTACGAATGCCTTTCGCCCGAGGGGGACAGCGCGCGCCGCGCGCTTGCCGATCTCCTCGTCGTCGTTCGGGACCTTCGCGCAGCGCAGCTCGCCGCGCCGAAGGGGACGTACACCTGGCCGGAGCGCTCGGAGGAGTGGCGCGCAATACAAGGCGAAGTGGTTCGCCGCCGCTCACCCGTGCGAGGGCGCGTCGTGCGCCGAGCGCCAGCCGCCGGACCCGCCCCCCGGCGCCTACGCGTTCCTCGGCCTCGACACGTCCTGGAACCCGACGCGCGACTTCGTCGACATCTCCGCGCAGCGGCATGCTGCTGAAGTACGCCTGGGACCTGAACCCGTTCCTCTATGCGCTGAGCGGGAACGTCGGCTACCGGCACTACACGGACGGAGGGGGGCGCCGGCCTCGTCGGGCTCGGTTTCGACCTCGTGTTGCAGGTCGGGCATCGCATGACCGTCGGCCTCCAGCCTGTCGGCCTGCGCTACACGTTCGGAGGCGAGAGGTCCGATTCGGAGCTCGTGTCGCGCCTCCTGCGTTTCAACTACAAGCTGAACGAACGGCTGTTCCTTTCGGTCGACGCGCCGATGGAAGTGAACTGGTTGAAGCCCAAGGTGGAATGGACCTTCGGGCTCGGTCTCATGTACGCCCCCATGTCCATCCGGCTCTCGCACGGCCGCGATCTCCTGGAGGAGGAGACGACCGTCGAGCGCCACGACGACACGTGGGTGCCGCCGTCCGCGCCCTACGGACATCTGAAGGGGCGGGCGGGCACCTGGTACATCGTCACGGGCCTGACGGTGGACGAGAAGCCCGACAACGCCGTCGAGGGGCGCCGCTACGGGCGCGGCTTGCTCGGAGGTGAGCTTGCGTGGGACCGCGACCGCTGGGGCGGCCGGTTCGAGTGGGTCCCGGCCGTGTCTCTGGGCGTGGGCAACCGGACGACATCCGGCGAGTCGAAATACTTCACCGGCGTGTTCGCCGCGGGTCTCCGCTGGTACGCGCTCGGCCCCGTGGCCATCGTG
Source organism: uncultured Acidobacteriota bacterium (assembly GCA_963782815.1). Classification (GTDB taxonomy): domain Bacteria; phylum Acidobacteriota; class Thermoanaerobaculia; order UBA5066; family Gp7-AA6; genus JAWOLE01. Next base: position 110,590 of record CAWALG010000009.1, read on the forward strand.
TTGACGCCGGTGAGGGTCGAGTACGGCCCGAAGGTCAGCGGGAAGTCGGAGATCGACACGTCGCCGGGCGTTCACGGTTCGCCCGACAGCCAGTACTACCTGACCGCCGGCTCACGCCTCGGCTTCGCGCTGAACATCGGGATCGTGGACATCCTGATCGAAGGCCGGACGCTCCCCTGGGACTCCTCCTGGAGCGCGTCCAGAGAGCTTCTCAGTATGCGGATCGGCTTCCGCCTGCGCTGAGGGCCTCGAATTCAGAATCACGGTGCCGGCGCGGTCATGGATTGCCGCGCGTCGATAGGCGGGAGAGCCTGCTGGCTCGACTTTGAGGGAGTCGCAACCGCTCCTGAGCCGGAATTCGCCGGGCCCTGTCGAATGGCGACGAGGGGCTCGAGGTCCCTAGAACAATACGCCGAGCAGGGTCTTCACCAGCGCTTCCAGGGGCATCATGGTCAGCGCGACCGGCACAATCGGCGCGAGCGTGGCGGCGCCGATCTGCAGGAACATCTCCTTTGTCACCGGCGCCACGCGCATGCTTCGCACCACGTCGTAACTATTGTTCAGATCGGCCAGCGACTGGATGTCGGCGCTGCCCACAAAGGACTCGTCGGCCGGCGCGCCGCCGCGCAGCCATTTGGCGTCGAACTCGCGCACGTAACGTTCCGCCAGCGTGCCGTATTCGCGAAGGCCGGTTCGCTTCGCCTCGGCCAGCTGGGGCGCAAAGATCAGGAGCGGACCCACAATCACGGACAGCATGAAGATGGCCAGGATGGCGATCTCGCCCTTGTACGCAGGCAGCGCGGCTCCCCGGTAGAAAATGCGGCTGAGGAGCAGGCCGGCAAGCAGGGCGCCGTGCGCCACGGCGAGCGGGGTAAAGGCGAATGCCGTGTTGGCGAGAAATCCCAGGCCGCCGGCCCGATCCGGATGCGTCGGGACCAGCCTCAACTGGATGCGGGACACCTGCCAGAGAAAGCGAATCCAGATCAGAAGTCGGAAATACCAGCGGCACAGCAGGAACTGGAAGATCGGCAGGCTCACGAAGACAAACCACACCCCCGCGAGCGAGAGCCTCGAACCGTCCGCGGAGGGTGCCGCGTACCACGTCGCCCGGTCGAGCGGCACGTCATGGCGCCGGATGGTCAGGATACCGACGACATACACCAGGGCGATCAGAAGCACCTCGGCGAGCACCGAATTGCGGAGCCTGAGCGCCGACGCGATGGCGGCATCGAATCGCGCCCTGGCGCTTTCCGGAATCAAGTGGCGTTCCAGGAAGACCTTCACGACGGAACGCGTCCGCCGGTGCACCACGAGCTCGGCGGCGATCAGCAGGGGCAGCGCCACCAGGAAGCGGACGTGATTCTCCACGTCCGACACGAAAGGCACGGTTGCCTTCCCGCCGAGCAGCCGGCCTTCCAGGCTCGCCAGCACCGGGAGCGGAAGCCATGCCAGCAGCGTGATGACGAGGATGCGCTGGCGCGCCAGCATCAGCGCATCGTCGGACAGGTGCGCCCGGCGCAGAATCTGGAAGAGCGGCCCGCCCAGGACGAGGGAGAAATCCTGCGGATCCGGGAGCAGACCCGGCGCGTCTCCGGATTGTGATGTGGATTTCACTGGAAGTCTCTCCGCAGGGAGGCGAGGCGCACGTCGTCCAGCGGCAACGGCAAGCGCCCCGGGTAGAAAGCCGGATGGATACTCATCGTCAGTTCCTTCCTGGCAGGGGCGCCGGGCCGCCGGTTCGGCGGTCTACGCGACGGCGGGTCTATCGAGATCGCTGAACGGATAGTAGCCCCGTGCACGCAGAAGCTGGATGAGGCCCGCTCCGGCATGGGCTCGAGCATATTCCATTTCCGAACGGTGAACCTGGACAACGAGCAGGAGCCCATGTTCCCGGGAACCGACACGGAACCCCGCTCCCGATGGAGGATAGGCGTCGAGAACGACACAATGGTTTGCGACGCCGTCGCCCGCCGGAATCTCGCAGGTATCGTACGGATTGAGCACGGCCTCTTCGCTATAGCGTCCGATGGCTGTTAGAAGCGACCGCAAACGCTTTTCGATCGCCTCGAACTCGGGGGACGAAGCAGGCCTTCCAACGACGTGTCTCGTAAATGCGACCAGTTCATAGGTGCCGATACGCGAGGCGAGCGGACCGGAGCCGTCCGGCCGAAGAAGTTCCATCGTAGCGACCGCCGTGCCGTCTGGCTGTGGAAAGTAGTACATATCTACCGGCCCGCCGGCCTCGTATGGAATGATCGCGTGACCGACCCAGTCGCGCATCGGACCGAGCACGCGTTCGAGCCCTTCCTTCTTCAGCTCGTAGTCACGTTCGAACTCATCAGGCGTGGGCTGCTTCGGAACCCGGAGCCGGCGGACAAAATCAAGGATGCGGCCAGGCATGTCAGGCACCGGGTTCTCGGGCGATGTTCGCCACCTGGCCACCCGTGAGCCGGACCAGCTCCTCGGGTGTGAGCGCGAAGACCGTGGTGGGGGTGCCCGCCGCCGCCCAGATGGTTGTAAGGCTCAGCAGGCGGGCATCGACAAACGTGACCGGCGGCCTCTGGTGCGCCACCGGGGGAACGCCGCCGATCGCGAAGCCGGTGTTTTCGCGGACGAAGTCAGGGCTGGCTTTCTGGATCGGTTCGCCAAGGAGGTTCGCGATGACGGCCTCGTTGACCCGGTGAGCACCGCTCGCCACCACGAGAACGGGACGGCCGGACTGAGCCGCGCGAAAGACGATGGACTTGGCGATCTGGGAGACGAGGCAGCCAAGGGCCCGGGCCGCTTCCACCGCCGTGCGCGCTCCCGCGGGCAGTTCCAGAACACGGGCCGGGGAACCCCGAGACGTCAGGTGCTCTTGAACCCGAGAGGCGCTTTCGGGAAGGGGTGCAGCCATGAGCCGCTAGCGCCCGACCGCCCGGGCTGACTTGCCGTCCCCGGGTGTTAGCATGCGGCCCGTCCCTCATGATGTGACAGGAGAAGAGCGATGCGGTATGTGATCCTGGCGATGACCATGGTCCTGACGCTCGCGACCGGACAGCTCCGCGCGGCGACACAGAAGACTCCCCCGGCGGATGTTGGACCCGGGCGCATCGCCTGGTTCGACATCACCACGACCAACCTCCCGCAGTCGAAGGAATTCTACGGCAAGCTCTTCGACTGGCAATTCACCCCATTGAAGAGCACCGATCAGGCGGCCGAGATCGTCGCGGGCGGCGCCGCCGTCGGGACGCTGCGCGTTGCGGAAGGCAAGATCAGCCCGTTCAACGGCGTGGTCTATGTCCAGGTGGCCGACATCCAGGCCAGCTGCAAGAAGGTGAAGGAGCTGGGGGGAACCGTTGTGCCCGGATTTCCCTTCAATCTACCGGACGGCATCGGAGCCATCGCCGTGATCGTCGATCCAGCCGGCCACCCGCTCGGCCTCTACTCGAGGACCCCGCTCCCTCCCAGGCCGTCCCCGACCAGGTGAGGATTCCGGCTTGTTCCGGCAGACATTGATCGCAGAACGACCGACTTTCCGGCAATTACTCCGATAGAAGCGGTTGGGCGACGATGCCGCAGGGCTGGAACCTACTCCAGGGCGCGTTTCGTCCACTGCCACAGGCCGGCGGTCACCGCGGCCGGCAAGCGGGAGCCGATCTGCCTCGCCGCCAACACGATCTGTCCACGGTGATGGCCCTCGTGGGCCACAAGGTAAGCCAGCAGGTGGCCGACGTCCAGCGGCAGATTCCGCCACACGTAAGCCGGGCTGGCGGGGACCCTGCCGCCGCGGCGACACCCCAGCCGTAAGAGCGCCTCGATGCCCCGGCTACTCCGGTTCAGTGCGGCGACCAGCTGCCGGCGGCTCACCTTCCGGCGGTTCACGGCGGACGGAACCGGGATGCCCTGTGGCCGGCCCAGGGTCTTGAGCCACATACACCGGGCGTTGTGGAGGTGGCCGGCCAGCATGCGAATCGTCTTGCGCGGAGCTCCGGGGACCGGAGCCGCCCAGACCGCGGTGGGGACGTGGCTCACGAGAAAGACGGTGACCTGATGATTGGTCCGCCAGGCCGCCAGGATGGTATCGGTGAAATCACGGCTGGCGGACACTTCGGGTCTCCCCTGCGCTTTCGCGCTGACGCCGGACGGCTCGCGGCTCAGCGGCGAGCGCGCCGCGGCAGTCCGCTGCGGCGGCCGCGGGTCAGGCCTACCTTTTCGCCCCATCTGTGTCGTACGTGAAATAACCCGTGACCTCATCGCCAGGCTCCACACCGCCGGGGTTTGGAACGTTGTTCGTGAGCGCCTTACCATCACTCGAGGCGAAGGTCCTGCTGACGCGACCACGGAATTTGCCATCCACAACGACGGCATGTGCAGGCGCGATCTCTATGGCGTAGAGAACGAGCGCAAAGCTGAGGGGCTTCACCAGTCGTCGTGGAACGGAGATCATCGGGTCCTCCTTGCGCGCCCTTTGGCTCGCGGCGGAACGCCGGCTTTACCGCCCCGCTCCAACCGGCAACCATCGGGCGGCAGCATCAGCGCTATCCTCGGGCCGTGTATTGAAGGCAATCGCCGAACGTGGGGCGGCCTTATGAACAGCGTTGATGACGGCTTCGAATAATGCAAGACCCCGGGGCGGCAAGCGGACCCCGGCTCCGATGACAACACAATCATAGCTCTTAGCAGCTAATAGACGCTCAATTGTCGGCCCAACGGTTTCATCCGGCCGGATGTAGCCAACATCGGCCTCCCATCCACGCTCAGCGAACTGCTTCAGCGCAACCGCAATGCCGGCGTGAATCCTCTCAGCGGTCATACCTGGTGGCAAAGCGGGGTCGGAGAAATCCACAGTCTCAGGAACGTAGCCGAGCAGCAGAATCCGCGTCATGGGCGCTCCCTCGTGCAGGCGGCTCAGCCGCCGGCGCAAGCCTGTCCGCTGCAGCCGCTGGTTCGGCCGTTGTCCGTCATTTGACGTTGACAGCAATCGCAATCGTGGCGCCGGCCATTGCATGTGCATGGTGCGGGTCTAGCTGGCCCTTTGGAAGGAAATACCACACGCCAGGCGTCATTCGACCAAGTTCCGGTAGCTGTTTCATGCGCGCCGGGTCCAGTCCCGCCGCGATCAGACCAGAGGCATCGAACTCGTAGATAACACCTTCTGGCGTGCGCTCCGGCCTGGCAGCAAAGTGAACCATGGTGCCGAGGCCGCTTTTGAAACAGTATTCGCCGCTTGCCGCCGTTTGGTCGATCACCATTTCAGGATTCGCGCGCAGAATCCGGGCGATGGCCAGAATCTCGCCTCTTGCCGTGGCCTGAAGGGCGAGAACGTCCGCGTACTCGCGTTTCAGTGTAGTGAGCTCGTCCTCGGTGACCGGCTTGTCGCCAGCGAGGAGGCCTCCAGTCGGAAGGGATATGTGGGCAGCCAGCACTAAGAGGACAACGCGTCGCATTTCGCCACCTCCTTTTGGTTTTGGAGCGGCCGAGCGGCTTGCGGCTCAGCGGCGAGCGCAAGCGAGTCCGCTGCAGCCGCGGGTTCGGCGAGAGCCGGTTGATGAGCCGGGACATGGCTGGACGATACGCCTGGGCCGAGCTGCTGTTCAACGGGCCGGAGCTTGCGTTTGCCGGAAACCGTTGAGACGAAAGGGCCGGGCGCTCCTGCAGCGGGATCTCGGCCGGCGCCGGCGATGACGGAACGGCGATTACGGCATGCGCGGTGATAGGAAATGAATCCAGGAGCGCCGAACCATACGCTTAAGCCACGAGGCTACTTTGCCTGTGATGCACTCGATCGCTCGCGATCCCCGTTGTCGCGGGCTCGGGCTACAGCGCGATCCAGCCCCCGTCGCTTACAAGGGTGGCGCCGACGACGTTTGCCGAGAGCGGCGAGAGGAGGAAGGCGACCGCGGCCGCGACGTCCTCTGGCTCGCCTATCCGGCCAATCGGCGTCTTCTCGACAAGCCAACCCTCGAGCCCGGGGTTTGCGTCGAGCGCGGGCTGCAGCATGGGGGTGCGGACGAAGCCCGGCGAGACAGTATTGACGCGGATCCCGCGGGGAGCGAGCTCCACCGCAAGCGCCCGCGCCATTGCCTCCTGCGCGCCCTTCGAGGCCGTGTACTCGGAGTATCCGGCAAAGCCGACCTGCGCGGTCGTCGAGGAAACGATGACGACCGCGCTCCCGGCGGAGAGGTGGGGCGCCGCCGCCTGGACGAGCGCGAGCGGGCCAGCGACGTTGACGCGGAGCATCTTGTCGAGGCGTTCCGCCGTCGCCGTCTCGAGCGCGCCCGGCAGAAAGAGGCCCGCGTTCGAGACGACGTGGTCGATTGAGCCGAAGGCCGCGCGCGCGCCCTGCACGATCGCCGCACCGGAGCCCCATTCGCCGAGGTCCGCGATGATGATCGCCGCACGGCCCCCCTCCTGAGCGACCGCCGCGGCTGTCGCCGCGAGCCCGGCCGCGTTGCGGCCACTGAGGACGAGGTTCGCGCCGCACCCGGCGAGCGTCTGAGCGATGACGGCGCCCGAGCCGGAGCTCGCGCCGGTGACGATCACGGTCTTGCCCTTGAGCTGCCAGTCGAGGCTTTGCACCGGTATGCTCCTTCGCTTCGGTTTGGTCTGCCGCGCCGCTGAAGCCGGCGGGTTCGGCGGGAGGTTGTTGGTACCCACACCCCCTACTCACAACCCCGTTGTGTAAACCACCCTCCCGGTCTAAAGTGTCGCCTATCTCCCCGGCTGCTCACTTGATTCAAGCGATGACCCGTTGCACACGAGGACGATCTTGCCTGTCACGCCTCCCTTCTCGAGCAACTGCTGCGCGTGTCTTGCCTCAGCAAGCGGGAATCGGTGTGCGACCAGCGGCTTGATCTTCTGCTGCTTGAGGAGGTCAAGCAGGGCCATCAAGTCCTGCCGGAACAACGCGGGTCTCAGCCGTTTGAGCGTCTGGATGCTGTAAGGGACGACGCGCCTCCCTCCCGGGAGAAGCCAGCCGCCGGCGATGTACAACGCGAAGCGGGCGGTTCCACGAAAGCGTTGACGACGACCTGGGCGATCTGCAGCCAATCCTCCCCCTCGCAGCGAGGTAGTGAGGCCATAGCCCACCACCCTCCCGCCAGGACGGAGAGCCTGGCGGGATTCCCAGAGGTGGGGACCAGCGAGCGGATCGAAGATAGCGTCAACGCCCTCGCCCGTTAGCCGGTGGATCTCCTTCACGTAGTCCTGATGCTGGTAATCGATCGGGATACCACCCAGGTCGGAAACGGCCGGTGCGCTTCGCGATGAACAGGTCCCGTACATCTCCAATCCGGCGACACGGCCAAGTTGCAGGAGTGCCGTGCCGACCCCGCCTGCCGCGCCGTGGATCAGCACACGCTGGCCCGGCCTGACGTGAGCCGAATGATGGAGCATCTGGTACGCCGTGACGTAGTTCAGAACGAGGCTGACGGCCTCGGCCGCATTCAACCCGGATGGCACCGGAACCAGTTCATGTTGCGGCAGGCAGACGAACTCCGCGTACGCGCCGTGGATCGGCAGCGCGGCAACGATCTGGGCTGGTTCGATTCCGGAGACACCGTCGCCGAGCCGATCCACCACGCCAACCAGATCCCACCCCGGCGTGAAGGGCACCGGGGGAGTCTCGGGATGAACGCCCTCGCGCGCCATCACATCGGGCAAGGAGACGCCAGCGGCCAGTACTCGCACCCGCACTTCACCAGTCTTCGGCTCCGGGCACTCTTCCTCAATTACCCGAAGTGCGTCGGGCCCGCCGTAGTGAGTGACGATGACGCGCGTGTGTTTCACGAAACGCTTCCTGCTTGGCGGGCGCTCGACCTTGTGCGGCCTAACGATTTGCGGCTCAGCGGTGAGCGCAGCGGAACGGAGCGAGTCCGCTGAAGCCGCGGGTTCGTCGAGAGCCGGTTGATGAGCCGGGACATGGCTGGACGATACGCCTGCGCCGAGATCTCGTTCAACGGGCCGGAGCTTGCGTAAGACGGAAACCGTTGAGACGGAAGGGTCGGGCGTTGCTGCGGCGGGATCTCTGCCGGCGACGCCCAGGACGGAATGGGTGTGCGATGCGGGTGCGGGCCGCGGCGCGGATGGTCGCCTACCCGGCCCCTCATGTTTCTCGCGAGTCGCCGAACGCCTGACTCAAGCCGCGCCGCGAAGCGGCGTCGGCCTGAAGGAATTGTTAGGCGTGAGCCTCATCGGTACCAGTGGTCAGCGCTTGACGGCGTACCGGGCCAGGAGCAGGCTCGAGCCATCGAAGGTACGGGTGCTCAGCAGGCGGAGCGAGTCGGGCGGCCGGGTCTCGAACGCCCGCACACCCTCGCCGACCACGCCAGCGCCGATCAGGAAATGTAGCTCGTCGACCAGGCCGGCAGCGAGCAGGTCGTTCCAGAGGAGGTGACTGCCAAATATCAGGATCTCCCGCCCCGGCGCCCCTTTTAGTGCGGCGACCTCCTCGTGCGCATCCGCGCGCCGCAGGACGCGGGTCGGACCCCACC
>CAWALG010000010.1:0-90072 GCA_963782815.1 uncultured Acidobacteriota bacterium
GCCGGAGCCATCGCGGCGGCCACGCGCCAACCGGCCCCGCGAATTGGGAGGCTCTGGCTCGCCGGCCTCGCGGCCGCCGCGCTCGCCGCCGGTGCCGCCGCCGGACACTTTCTCTGGCAACCCGCGAGACCCTCGACGCCGACGTACCGCCGGCTGACGTTTCGCCGCGGCAACATCGGGACGCCGCGTTTCGCGCCGGATGGCCGGAGCGTCGTCTACAGCGCCTCCTGGGAGGGCCAGCCGCTCGAGATCTACACCACGCGGCCCGAAGGGCCGGAATCGACGCCGCTCGGCGTGAAGAACGCCAACCTCCTCTCCGTCTCGCCGTCCGGCGAGCTCGCGATCTCGCTCCGCGATCGATTCCTCGCGACTCCGGGGGGCACAGGCACGCTCGCCACGGTGCCGCTCGGCGGCGGCGCGCCGCGATCGCTCGCCGAGTTCGTGGATTACGCGGACTGGACGCCCGACGGAAAGCAGCTCGCCGTCGTCCGGTTCCTCGAAGGCCGGAACCGGCTGGAGCTGCCGCTCGGGCAACGTCCTTACAGCTCGGACCGCAACTTCCAGGGTCCCCGCATCTCGCCGAAGGGGGACCGGGTCGCCACGCTCGAGGCGGGTCAGGTGGGATTCTCCGTCGTGACCGTCGATCTGGCCGGAAAGAGCAGGACGCTGGCGGGACCGGGGATCCAGGGACAGGCCGTCAGCTGGTCCCCTTCGGGGGAGGAGATCTGGTTCGACGACCGTGGCGAGCACGGCCAGTTCCTTCTCCGGGCAGTGGACCTCTCGGGCCGCGCGCGCTGCTCGCGAGCTTTCCGGTCGGCCTGATAATCCACGACATCGCCCGCGACGGCCGCGTCCTCGCGGAGCGATTGGCGCTCAGTCGGGCATCCTCGCGCTCGTTCCGGGGGAGACGCGGGAGCGCGAGCTCTCCTGGTTCGACGGATCGCAACCGGTCGGGCTGTCCGACGACGGCCGTCTGCTCCTCTTCACCGAGTTCGGGGAGGCCGCGGGACGCGCCGGCGCCCACTATCTTCGCAAGACCGACGGCTCCCCCGCCGTCAAGCTCGGCGAGGGAGAAGCTCTCGATCTCTCGTCTGACGGCAAGTGGGTCCTCGCGCGCCCGGCCGATTCGCCGAAGGGCCTGGTCCTCCAACCCACCGGGCCGGGCGTGTCGATTTCCATCGATCTTGGGGGTCTCGAGTCCGTGGCGGGCGCGGTCATCTTCCCGGATGGCAAGCACCTGCTCGTCGCCGCGACCGAGCCGGGCAAGAAGCGAAACCTGTACGTTCAGGACCTCCCCACCGGAAAGCCGCGAGCGATTTCTTCGAGGGGATTGGACTTCAACGGCCACCCCATCTCCCCGGACGGCCACTGGGTCGCCGGGCGGGGGAGTTGACGGACGACCTCGTTCTCCTGCCCACGTCCGGCGGCGAGCCGCGCACGGTCCCCAACACGAAGGGCATCGACCTGATCTGCTGGAGCTCCGATGGGAGATTCCTCTTCGCCGCCGAGTCGGGAAGCCTTCCCGCGCGCGTCGTGCGTATCGAAGTCGCGACCGGCCGCCGGGAGCCCTGGAAGACGCTGGCGCCGCCGCAGCTCGCGGGAGTCATCCCATCACGACGGTCCTGATGACGCCAGACGGGCAGTGGTACGCCTACGGCCATGCCAGCGCGGCGATGTCCGACCTGTACCTCATCGAGGGCCTGAAGTGACATCGCGCCGCACGCCCTGTCATCCTAGCGGGCGAAATCTCTGATTATTAGTGAGCAATTAGTGTTGCCGGGCTCGAAGCTCGGTCCCTACGAGATCCTCGGCCAGATCGGCGCAGGCGGCATGGGCGAGGTGTACCGGGCGAAGGACCCGCGCCTCGGCCGCGACGTCGCCATCAAGGTCCTGCCGTCCTCCTTTTCGGCCGACCCGGAGCGGCTGCGCCGCTTCGAGCAGGAGGCGCGGGCGGCGGGGGTCCTGAATCACCCGAACATCACCGCGGTCCACGACATCGGGACGCACGAGGGCGCTCTGTACGTCGTCTCGGAGCTGCTCGAAGGCGAGACGCTGCGCACGACTCTTTCGGGCGGAAAGCTGCCGCAACGAAGGGCGATCGACTACGCGCTCCAGATCGCGCACGGCCTCGCGGCGGCGCACGAGAAGGGAATTGTCCATCGAGACCTGAAGCCCGAGAACCTCTTCGTCACGAAGGACGGCCGCGTCAAGATCCTGGACTTCGGGCTGGCCAAGCTGACGCACACAGAGGCGGGACCGGAAGCGACGAGTTTGCCGACGGCGGCCGGCGCCACGGAGCCGGGCGTCGTGCTCGGGACGCTCGGCTACATGTCGCCCGAGCAGGTCAAAGGAAGTCCGCCGACGCCCGAGTCGGACATCTTTTCTTTCGGGGCGATCCTCTACGAGATGCTCTCGGGACAGAGAGCGTTCCACCGCGACTCGGCGGCCGAGACGATGTCGGCGATCCTCCGGGAAGAGCCGCCGGACCTTTCCGTCACGAACCAATGCATCTCGCCCGGCCTCGATCGGATCGTCCGGCATTGCATCGAGAAGAGTCCCGAGCAGCGGTTCCATTCGGCGCACGACGTCGCGTTCGCCCTCGAGGCGCTGTCGGGTCTCTCGGCGTCCGGCATGCAGCCCGCTCCGGCTTCTTCCGCGGGCAGGAAGCGCCGGCTCCTTCCGGCGGCGATTGCCGTGCTCCTCGCGGGAACGGCCGCCGCGGCCTATCTTGCCGGGCGCCGCGCGACGAGCGGTTCCAGGCCGGGCGGGCCTCTTTCCAGCAGCTGACGTTTCGGCAGCAGACGATCTTCAACGCCCGCTTCGGTCCCGACGGACAGACGATCGTGTACAGCGCGGCCGTGCAGGGGAATACGCCGGAGCTCTTCACGATCCGCCCCGAGTTTCCTGAGGCGCGGCCTCTGGGCCTGCGTGGCGTGCATCTTCTCTCCATCTCGTCGCGCGGCGAGCTGGCGCTGCTGACAGGCGCGCGCTACATCGCTCACAACGTCTTCCAGGGCACGCTGGCGCGGATGCCGCTCGAGGGCGGAGCGCCGCGGGACGTCCTCGAGGGAGTGCGCGAGGCCGACTGGTCCCCCGACGGCGCGAGCCTGGCCTTGATCCGCGAGGTCGGCGGAAAGGATCGCCTGGAGTTCCCCATCGGGAAGGTCCTGTGCGAGACGGGCGGCTACTTCAGCGACTTGCGGTTCTCGCCGCGCGGCGGAACGGATCGCTTTCTTCGAGCACCCGGTCAAGTGGGACGACCGGGGCGGGGTCGCCATCGTGGATCTCCAGGGCAAGAAGACCGTGCTTGCCGACGGGTTCTGGGGTGAGGAAGGCGTCGCCTGGTCACCCGACGGGCAGGAAATCCTGTTCTCGGCCGGCAATAACTACAGCTCCTTCAAGGTCCTCGCCGTGACGCTCGCGGGCCGCCGGCGGATCGCGATGGAAAGCGCCGGAGGTCTGATGATCCACGATGTGCGCCCGGACGGACGGTGGCTCGCCACCCGGGATGACATGGTGCGGGGAATGCAGGTCCTTCTGCCCGGACAGGCCGCCGAACGAGACCTGTCGTGGCTCGACCTCTCCGACCGCCCCTTGCTTTCGGCAGACGGAAAGACGGTCCTCTTCGTCGAGTACAGCGGCAGCCTCGGCATCAACTATGCCGTTTGCCTGCGCCGCACCGACGGTTCGCCCGTCGTCCGGCTGGGCGAGGGGACGCCCACAGACCTGTCGCCCGACGGGAAATGGGCACTCGCGATCGTGCCCACGTCGCCGCAGCAGCTCATGCTCTATCCCACCGGCGCCGGGGAAGCGCGCCGGCTCGACCGCGGCGCAATCGAGAGCTACGAGTCGGCCGTGTTCTTTCCCGACGGTAAGACGGCGCTCGTCTGCGGCCACGAGCCGGGGCACGCGTCGCGGTGCTACGTCCAGGAGATCGCCGGAGGCAAGCCGCGGGCCGTGACGCCGGAAGGCACGACAGCGGGGAATCCTTTCGCCGGACGCGCGGCAGATCCTGGTTCACGCGAGCGGCGGCGGTCTCGTCCTCTACTCACGGGAGGGGGGCGAGGGGCGGCCCGTGCCGGGCACGACTCCCGACGACGTGGCGATCCGCTGGAGCCGGGACGGAGGCTCGTTTCTCGTCTGTCGCGGGAGCGACGTTCCCCTGCGGATCGAGCGGCTCACCCTCCCGGCCGGAAAGCGCGATCTCGTGCGGACAGTCGGACCGGCGGACCTCGGCGGCGTGACTTCGGTCGACTCCGCGTTTCTCGGGGAAGACGAGAAGAGCTACGCCTACGTCTTCTCGAGGACCATCTCCCACCTGTTTCTCGTCGAGAGAGCGCGATGACGCTCGCCGCCGGATCGAAGCTCGGTCCCTACGAGATCCTCGGCCGATCGGCGCGGGCGGAATGGGAGAGGTGTACCGGGCGCGCGACACGAGGCTCGACCGCGAGGTGGCGATCAAGGTGCTGCCGGAGTCCGTCTCGCGCGACTCCGACGGCTGGCCCGCTTCGAGCGGGAGGCCAAGGCGGTCGCGGCGTTGTCGCACCCGAACATCCTCGGCATCTTCGACTTCGGAACGCACGACGGGACCGCCTACGCCGTCATGGAGCTGCTCGAAGGAGAGACGCTCCGGGCGGAGCTCGACGCCGGGCCGCTCTCCCGCGGCGCGCGATCGAGTACGCGCTGCAGATCGCCGAGGGCCTCGCGGCGGCGCACGAGAAGGGAATCGTCCACCGGGACCTGAAGCCCGACAACGTCTTCGTGACCCAAGACGGGCAGCGTCAAGATCCTCGACTTCGGATTGGCGCAAGCTCGACGCGGCCGGAAGGAGCAGGGCCCGGGCAGCACAGGCGACGACCAGCCGACTGTGGCGGCCGACCGACGGAGCCGGGGTCGTCATGGGGACCGTCGGCTACATGTCGCCGGAGCAGGTCAGGGGCATGCCGGTGGACCACCGCTCCGACATCTTCTCCTTCGGCGCGGTTCTCTACGAGATGCTCTCCGGAAGGCGGGCGTTCCAGCGCGATACGGCCGCCGAAACGATGACGGCCGTCCTGCGCGAGGATCCGCCCGAGCTTTCGACGATCGCGCTTCAAGTCTCCCCCGCCCTCGACCGGATCGTCCACCACTGCCTCGAAAAGAGTCCCGAGCAGAGGTTCCGCTCGACGGACGACATCGCGTTCTCGCTCCAGTCTCTTTCGGAAAGCTCGGCAAGCGCCATCTCCCCGGCGCCCGGGTCTTCCGGCCGCCGGGTGCCCCGCGGCTTCCTCTGGGGAATCGCGGGACTTCTCGCCGGGGCACTCGCGGTAAGCCTGGTGACGATCGGCCACCGATCCGCGCAGGTGCCGCCGGGGCGGCCTGTTCGTTTCGAAGTCGCCGCCCCGCAGGACCAGCAGGTCGTGGGGACCGTCGCGCTGGCTCCGGACGGCAGCCGGCTGGCCTTCACCGCGCGGGAGACCGGCGGCAGCACCACGCAGCTCTGGATTCGCGCGATGGGAGACTCGAAAGCCGCCATCCTCCGTGGGACCGAAGGAGCGCAGCTGCCCTTCTGGTCGCCCGACGGGGGGACCGTCGGCTTCTTCGCCAACGGGCAGCTCAAGCGAATCGCGATTTCGGGAGGGCCGCCCCAGACTCTCGCGCCCGTGACGGCGGACGTCCGGGGCGCCTCCTGGAGCGGAGACGGCCGGATCGTCTTCGCGCCGACCTTCACAGGGCCCCTCCTGCAGGTTTCGGCCTCGGGAGGCAAGGTCACGCCGGCCACGGTCATGGACAAGGGGCGCGGCGAGGGCACCCATCGCTGGCCGTGGTTTCTCCCGGACGGACGGCACTTCCTCTACTACGCCGCCGGATCGACCGGAATGGAGCCCGGCGAGATCTGCGTGGGAGATCTCGGCTCGACGGCCGTGAAGCACATCGCGCAGTCGAGCTCGCTCGCCGTATACGCGTCCCCCGGTTATCTTCTGTTCGTGCGCGGCAGCGCGCTGGTGGCGCAAGCGTTCGAAGCCGGCCGGCTGGAGGTTCGCGGCGAAGCGACCTCTCTCGGCGTGGACCTGCCCTCGAGCTCGGCGACGAGCGGCCTGCGGGCCCTCTCCGCTTCACTCGACGGAACCATCTCCTGGCACAGCCTGGCGAGCGGGACGAGCCAGCCGGTCTGGTTCGATCGCCAGGGCCACGAGATCGGCAGGCTCGCGGAGGCGGCAAGCTGGTATTACCCTCGCCTCTCGCCGGACGGGCAGCGGCTGGCGATCGCGCGGGCGATTGCCGACACCACCGTCGAGGACATCTGGGTGATCGACGTCGCGCGCAACGTGACCACGCGAATGACGCTGGACCCGGGAGACGACGCGGTTCCGGTCTGGTCGCCCGACGGAAAGCGTCTCGCCTTCAACTCCAGCCGCAAGGGCGCCGCGGCGGACCTTTACGTCATGCGGTCCGACCAGCCGGGCAGCGAGGAGCTTCTCGTCGGGAGCGAGCCCGCGAAACTCGCCGATTCGTGGTCGCCGGACGGCCGCTCTCTGATCTTCGAGGCCAGCAGCCCTCAGGGCCGGCAGGATCTCTGGCTCCTTCCGCTCGAAGGGGATCGAAAGCCGGTTGCGTTTCTGGTGACGCCCTTCTCCGAGCTCAGTGCCCGCTTCTCTCCCGACGGCCGTTGGGTGGCCTACACATCGGATGTTTCGGGCGCCCCCGAGATCTACGTCCGGTCGTTCCACGAGTCCGGCGGCACGTGGCGGGTTTCGAGCCGGGGCGGCCAGACGCCGGCATGGAGAGGCGACGGCCGCGAGATCTACTTCCTCGCGCCCGACGGCATGCTGATGGCCGCCCCCGTCACGGGCACCGCACCCTTTCAGACCGGGACCCCGACGCCGCTCTTCAAGGTCGCCGTGCCCGACACGATCGATCCCGAGTACGACGTCACTCCGGACGGCAAGCGCTTCCTCGTCAATCAGCAGATCTCGACGAAGGAGGAGCCGATCAACGTTCTCGTCAACTGGGCCGCGTCCCTCAAGAAGCCATGACGCTCGCCGCCGGAACACGGCTCGGCCCCTACGAGATTGTGGCGCCGATCGGCGCCGGCGGCATGGGCGAGGTGTACCGGGCGAAGGACCCGCGCCTCGGCCGCGACGTTGCCATCAAGGTCCTGCCCGCGTCGTTTTCACAGGACGCGGATCGCTTGCGGCGCTTCGAGCAGGAGGCCCGGGCGGCAGGCGTTCTGAACCATCCCAACATCACCGCCGTCTACGACATCGGAACCCACGACGGCGCGCCCTACGTCGTTCAGGAGCTGCTCGAAGGCGAAACGCTGCGCGCGGCGCTTTCGGGCGGCAAGCTGCCGCAGCGGAAGGCGATCGATCATGCGCTGCAGATCGCGCACGGTCTGGCCGCGGCGCACGAGAAGGGGATCGTGCATCGGGACTTGAAGCCCGAGAACCTGTTCGTGACGAAGGATGGCCGGATCAAGATCCTCGACTTCGGCCTGGCCAAGCTGATTCACACTGAGAAGGAAGAGCCCGCACGACTCTTCCCACGGAGACGGCGGGCACCGAACCCGGCGTGGTGCTCGGCACCTTGAGCTACATGTCGCCGGAACAGGTGCGCGGCAAGCCCACCGACACCCGAAGCGACATCTTCTCCTTCGGCGCCATCCTCTACGAGGTGCTCTCGGGCCGCCGGGCCTTTCGTGGCGCGTCGGCCGCCGACACGATGTCGGCGATCCTCAAGGAAGACCCGCCGGATCTTTCCACGACCAACCAGGATCTGCCGCCGGGGCTCGAGCGCGTCGTGCGCCACTGCCTCGAGAAGAACCCGGAGCAACGCTTTCAGTCGGCCCGGGACCTCGCCTTCGGCCTGGAGAGCCTCTCCGATATCAGCGGCCTCGTAGCGGCGGGCAGGGCGGCCCCCGCGGCGAGTTCCCGGCGCCGGCGACTTCTCCTGCTCGGCGCCGGAGCGGCTGCCGCTCGCCTGGCGGTCGGCGTCGGATCATGGGTTCGTTCGCGCGGAAAACCCATCGACTCGATCGCAGTTCTCCCCTTCGTCAACGGGAGCCGCGACCCCGACGCCGAGTACCTGAGCGATGGGATCACCGAGAGCGTCATCAACAGCCTCTCGCGCCTGTCCCATCTGCGCGTGACCGCCCGCTCGACCGCTTTTCGTTACAAGGGTCGCGACGTGGATCCGCAGAAATCCGGACGGGACCTGAACGTCCGCGCGGTTGTCTCGGGCAATGTCTCCAGGCGAGGCGATACCCTGGTGATCCAGGCCGATCTGATGGACGTCGGCAACGGCTCGCAGCTCTGGGGTAACCATTACAATTCCAGGCTCTCCGACATTCTGAGCGTTCAGGAGGAGATCGCCAGGGAGATCTCCGAGAAGCTGCGCCTTCGCTTGACCGGCGAAGAGAAGGAGAAGCTCACCAAACGCTACACGGCAAACACCGAGGCCTATCAGTTCTACCTGAAGGGCCGCTACGCCTGGGAGAAGAGAAGCGAAAGCGGGCTCCACCAGAGCATCGAATACTTCCAGCAGGCGATCGAGAAGGACCCGGGCTACGCGCTGGCCTACGCCGGGCTGGCCGATTCCTATGCGGTCCTCCCCTCCTAGAGCATCCTGTCGCCCGCGAATCGTACCCCCGGGCAAGAGCGGCGGCCCGAAAGGCGCTCGAGATCGACGACGGTCTGGCGCAGGCCCACGCCACCCTCGGCATGGCTCTCGGGGAATACGACTACGACTGGCCCTCCGCGGAGGTTGAATACAAGAAGGCGATCACGCTCGACGGCAAATACGCCACCGCTCACCACTGGTACGGCCTGCTGCTGATGGTGCTGGGGCGTTCCGACGAGGCCCTGATCGAGATGCGCCGCGCCGCCGAGCTCGATCCCTTTTCCGCCATCATTCAAGCCAATACGTGCCGGGCGCTCGTCTCCGCGCGCCAGTACGACCGGGCGATCGAAGAGTGCAGGAAGGCCGTGAGAGAAACGCCAACTTCGCCGGGCTCCACAGAATCCTGGGTGACGCCTATGCGTCGAAGAAAATGACCCGGGAAGCAATTGCCGAATACCAGGCGATCGCAGCCATCGGGAGCAGCCTGTGGGGGCTTGTCGCACTCACACGCGCTCAGGCGCTGGCGGGCCGCCGCTCCGATGCGCTCCGCACCATCGAGGAGATGAAAAACCTCGCGACGAGTCGCTACGTCTCACCGGCCTTTATCGCGATGGGTTTTCAGATCCTCGGCGACAAAGACCAGGCTTTCGATTGGTGGGCGAAGGCCTGCGAGGATCATTCCGTCGACGTGAAATATCTCAAGGTGGATCCCATGAACGACGACCTGCGGGATGACCCCCGCTTCGCGGACCTGCTGCGAAAGGCGAGGCTCGGCCCGTAGCGGCCGTCCTGCCAACGTAGAATCCCGACACTCTGATGTCGATCCCGAATGGAACGCGCCTCGGCCCCTACGAGATCCTCGGCCAGATCGGCGCCGGCGGCATGGGAGAGGTGTACCGGGCGAAGGATCCGCGCCTCGGCCGCGACGTCGCGATCAAGGTGCTGCCCGCATCGTTTTCGGCAGGACGCGGACCGCCTGCGCCGGTTCGAGCAGGAGGCCCGGGCAGCCGGAGTCCTGAACCATCCCAACATCACGGCGGTCTACGACATCGGGACGCACGAAGACGCGCCCTACGTCGTCCAGGAGCTGCTCGAAGGCGAGACGCTGCGCACGGCGCTCTCGGGCGGGAAGATGGCGCAGCGGAAGGCGATCGATTACGCGCTGCAGATCGCGCACGGCCTGGCCGCGGCGCACGAGAAGGGGATCGTCCACCGGGACCTGAAACCCGAGAACCTGTTCGTGACGAACGACGGCCGCGTCAAGATCCTCGACTTCGGCCTGGCCAAGCTCACGCATGAACGAGGCCAGAGCCCGACGCGACGAGCCTGCCGACGGCGACCGGCGCGCACGGAGCCGGGCGTCGTGCTCGGGACGCTCGGCTACATGTCGCCGGAGCAGGTCAAGGGCAAGCCCGCCGACGCCCGGTCGGACATCTTCTCCTTCGGCGCGATCCTCTACGAGATGCTCTCGGGACGGAGAGCATTCCACGGCGACTCGGCGGCCGAGACGATGTCGGCGATCCTGCGGGAAGAGCCGCCGGACCTCTCCGTCACGAACCAGAGCATCTCGCCCGGCCTCGAGCGGATCGTCCGGCACGCGATCGAGAAGAACCCCGAGCAGCGGTTCCACTCGGCGCACGACGTCGCGTTCGCTCTCGAAGCTCTCTCGGGCCTCTCGGTGCCGCGACTCGAGCCTTCCACTGCGAAGGTTCGCGGCCGGTCCCGGTCGCTCGCGGCCCTGGCGGCGGTTGCCGTCGCTCTGGCGGCGGGGCTCCTCGCGGGCCGGGTGATCTGGAAGAGGGGTCCGGCGACAATCCCGTCGTTCAAGAGGCTGACGTTCGGGCGGGGACCCATCTACTCCGCCCGTTTCGCTTCGGACGGGCAGACGATCGTCTATTCGGCGTCCTGGGATGGCGCCCAGGATCCCCAGCTCTACTCCGTGCGGGCGGAGAGCCCCGAGTCGCTTCGGCTGACGCTCCCCCCGGGACGCGTCGATTCCATCTCCGGGAACGGCGAGATGCTGATCGTGAACATCCTCCACCGCTCGGTCGGATACGCGAGAACCGGCACGCTCTCGCAGGCGCCGATGTCCGGAAGCGCGTCGCGCGACCTGCTCGAAGACGTGGGCCACGCGGCCTGGGCCCCGGACGGCAAAACGATCGCCGTCGTGCGCGCTCCGGAGTGGCATTACCGGCTGGAGTTCCCGGCGGGGAAGGTTCTCTACGAGACGGCCGGCTGGATCAGCTACCCGCGCGTCTCCCCCAAAGGAGACATGGTCGCGTTCCTCGACCATCCGCTCTTCGGGGACGATCGCGGCAATGTCGCGGTCATCGATTCCTCGGGGAAGAAGAAGGTTCTTTCGACCGGGTGGGAGAGCGCCCAGGGAGTCGCCTGGTCCCCTTCCGGAGAGGAGGTCTGGTTCACCGCGGCACGGGCCGGCAACTCGCGGGCTCTCTACGCCGTCACGCTGTCGGGACGCCAGCGTCCGGTCGCGATCACCCCCTCCGGCATGCTGTTGCAGGACATCTCCCGCGACGGCCGCCTGCTCTTCGTCGAGAGCAACGCGCGCCTCGGATTCCTGGGTCTCCTTCCCGGACAGACGAAGGAGCGCGACCTCTCGGGCCTGGAGTGGTCGTACTTGCCCATCCTCTCCGCGGACGGGAAGACGGTGGCCTTCAGCGGAGCAGGGGGAAGCCGGAGGACCCGGCTACTCGGTCTACCTGCGCAAGACCGACGGCTCCGCTCCCGTGCGGCTGGGCGAGGGAACTGCGCTGGCCATTTCCCCGGACGGAAAGTGGGTGCTCACCTGCCTCATACGCTCGACACCCTCGCAGATCGTGCTCCTCCCGACCGGGGCCGGAGAGCCGAAGACTTTCCCGAAGGATCAGATCGAGCATGCGAGCGGGGAGTTCGGGGCCTTCCTCCCGGACGGCAAGCGCATCGTCTTCGACGGTCAGGAGCCGGGGCATCGCATGCGCGCCTATATCCAGGACCTCGCGGGAGGAGCGGCGAAGCCCATCACCCCGGAGGGGGTCGTGGGCAGCGTTCTTTCACCCGACGGCGCGTCGCTCGTGACTGAGTCGCCGGAGGGCGTGGCTCTCACCCCTCTCGACGGCGGTCCATCGCGACCGATTCCGGGCTTGAAGCCGGAGGACAGGCCGATGCGGTTCGCCTCGGACGGCCGGTCTCTTTTCCTTCGCACCACGACAAGGGGATTCCCCGCGCAGGTCTTTCGTCTCGACCTATCGACGGGACGCCGCGAGCTCTGGAAGGCGTTCGTGCCGGGTGACCCGGCCGGCATCACGTCGCTTTCCCCGGCCGGCCATCTCCGAGGACGGGCAGACCGTCCTCTTCGGCTACGGGCGGTCGCTGGCCGACCTCTACCTGGCGGAAGGACTGAAGTGAGAGAAGAGGATTTGTGATTGGTGATTTGTGATTGGTGATTGGACGTGAGCCTCCCGCCGGGAAGCAAGCTCGGACCGTACGAAATTGTCGCGCCGATCGGGGCGGGCGGAATGGGAGAGGTGTACCGGGCGCGCGATCCGCGGCTGGGGCGCGAGGTCGCGATCAAGGTCCTGCCGGCGTCGTTCTCGGCCGACCGGACCGCGCTTCGCCGGTTCGAGCAGGAGGCGCGGGCCGCCGGGGTCTCTGAACCACCCCAACATCACCGCGGTCTACGACATCGGGACGCACGAGGGCGGCGCCGTACGTCGTCCAGGAGCTGCTCGAGGGGGAGACGCTGCGCCAGCGCGCTCGCCGGCGGGCGGCTCTCGCCGCGCAAGGCGATCGAGCACGGGGTCCAGATCGCGCAGGGGCTGGCCGCGGCGCACGAGAAGGGGATCGTCCATCGGGACCTGAAGCCCGAGAACCTCTTCGTCACGAAGGACGGCCGGGTCAAGATCCTCGACTTCGGCCTGGCGAAGCTGACGCTGCACCGAGCACGGAGGATCCGGCGTCACGGATCTGCCGACGGCGACCGGCGCGACGGAGCCCGGCGTCGTGCTCGGGACGCTCGGCTACATGTCGCCCGAGCAGGTCAAGGGCAGGCCGGCGGACGCGCGGTCGGACATCTTCTCCTTCGGCGCGATCCTCTACGAGATGCTCTCGGGGCAGCGGGCGTTTCACGCCGACTCGGCCGCCGAGACGATGTCCGCGATCCTGCGAGAGGACCCGCCGGATCTCTCGGTCACGAACCAGAACCTCCCGCCGGGGATCGAGCGGATCCTCCGCCACTGCCTCGAGAAGAACCCCGAGCAGCGCTTCCAGTCGGCCCGCGACCTGGCCTTCGATCTCGGCGCGCTGTCGGACGTCTCGGCCGCCGGCCGCCTGGCACCCATGGCCGGCCCCGAACCGCGCGCTGCGAAGACCCGCCTTCCGACGATCGGGATCGCAGCCGCTCTGCTGCTCGCCGCCGGGACGCTCGCGGCCGGCTACTTCCTGGGCCTGCGGAAGGGAGCGTCGCCGCCTCCAACCTTCCGCCAGTTGACGTTCCGGCGGGGCGCGATCTGGGGAGCGCGGCTCGGCTCCGACGGCAAGTCGGTCCTTTACAGCGCCTCCTGGGACGGCAAGCCCACCGAGATCTACGTCAGCCACCCGGAGAGTCCGGACCCGCGGCCGTTCGGAGTCGCCGCGACGGATGTCCTCGCGGTCTCCCCCTCCGGAGAGCTCGCCGTGGCAGTCAGGGCCGACTTCGACACCGCTTTCACCCGGGCGGGTACGCTCGCCCGGGTCGGCGCGACGGGCGGCGCCCCGAGAGAACTCCTGGAAAAGGTCCAGTTCGCCGACTGGTCGCCCGACGGCAGGGATCTCGCCGTCGTCCGAACGACGCCGGGGGCCAGGCGGCTGGAGTTCCCGGCCGGAAAGGTCGTCTACGAGACGCGCGGCTGGATCGGAAACCCGCGGTTCTCCCCGAAAGGAGATCGCATCGCGTTTCTCGATCATCCGGTCGTCAACGACGACGGCGGCTCGGTCGCAGTCGTGGATCTCGCCGGAAAGAAGACGACGATCTCACCGGTCTGGGCGAGCGCGGCCGGTCTCGCCTGGTCCCCGAACGGCGGCGAGGTCTGGTTCACCGCGGTCGAGGTCGGAGGCAACCGCGCCCTTCACGCGGCCACTCTCTCCGGCCGCGTCCGGACCATCGCGCGCGTGAGCGGCATCCTCACCCTCCATGACGTGTCCCGCGACGGGCGGGTTCTGCTGACGCAGGAGATGAACCGGATCGGCCTCGTCGCCGGGTCGGGCGCGTCGGACGAAACGGACCTGACGTGGCTCGACTGGAGCTTGATCAGCGACCTCTCCTCCGACGGCCGGATGGTCCTCTTTTCCGAGGCCGGCGAGGGCGGAGGACCGGGTTACTCCGTGTACCTGCGCGAGGTTGGCGCCTCTGCGGCGATCCGGCTGGGAGAGGGCTCGTCGCAGGCCATCTCGCCGGACGGCAAGCAGGTCCTCGCGATCGTCCATCCGACGGCTGAGCAGAAACTCGTCTCCTACCCGACGGGCGCGGGAGAGACGAAGGTTCTGAGCCCCGCGGGATTTCAGGTTCGGGCGGCGACGTGGATGCCGGACGGCCGCCGGATCGTGATGAACGCGATGGAGCCCGGACACGATGCCCGCTCTTACATGCTCGACGCGGTCGGTGGGAAACCGCGCCTCTTTCTGCCCGAAGGCCACAGGTCCGGTTTCATTTCCACGGATGGAACACGGGCCGTTTCCCGCGGACCCGAAGGCCGCTTTTACGTCTGTCCGGTCAATGGGGGCGATCCGGTCCCGATCCCGGGGATCTCGCAGGAGTCGGACGCTATCGTCGGTTGGGCATCCGGCGAATCGGAGCATCTACGTGCGGCGAGGATCTTCGACGGCGCTGCCGGCCAGGATCCTGCGAATCGACCTCGCCACTGGGACACAGGAGAAATGGCGCGATCTCCTGCCCGCCGATGCCGCCGGACTGAACGGCATTTTCGGGGTGAAGGTGACTCCGGACGGCACTCGCTACGCGTACAGCTACTACCGGAGTCTCTCCAACCTCTACCTTGCCCAGGGAATCAAATGAGATTTGCGATTGGTGATTGGTGATTGGTGATTTGTGATCGCCGGTTGAACGTCGCCGAAGGGCTCAATTAGGGGTCCAGCCGGCGGCGTAAAATCCCCCGAACACACGGGCATGAACCAGGACGACATCGAGGACCGCACGCTGCCGAGGGAGAACTCCGGTCCGGGCAAACTCGAGCGCCCGGAGGGCGGGCCGCCGGTGTCCGGCGAGCTTCCGCTGCCGCAGCGCCTGGGCCGCTATCGCCTCCTGCACCTGTTGGGCCAGGGCGGCATGGGGATGGTCTACGCGGCGGAGGACGAGAGCCTCGGCCGGCGCATCGCCGTCAAGACGATCACGGCGGTGGACGACTCCTCACGCGAGCGGTTCCGGCGGGAGGCTCGCGCGGCTGCCGGCGTCAACCACCCGAACATCTGCCAGGTCTACGAGATCGGCGAGGACTCGGCCAGATGTTCATCGCGATGGAGCTCCTCGAAGGGGAATCACTCGCGGAACGCCTGAAGCGCGGGCCCCTTTCCGCGGCGGAGACCGGCAGCCTCGCCAGGGGGATTCTCGCCGCGCTCCAGGCGCTCCATGACAGGGGAACGCTGCACCGCGACCTGAAACCCTCCAACGTGTTCCTCACGAAACACGGCGTCAAGCTCCTCGATTTCGGTCTCGCGCGCGCGCTCCCGGGAGAGCTCACGCAGGAGCTCGAGGCGGGTTCCGAGCTGACGCGCCCGGGCATGCTCATCGGGACACCGCGCTACATGGCGCCGGAGCAGGTCGTGGGACAGCCCGCGGTCGTCGGAACCGATCTCTTCGCGGCCGGCGTCCTGCTCTACGAAGCCGTCGCCGGCCGGCCCGCCTTCATCGGCGGGACCGTGGCCGAGATCCTGGTCGCGACGCTGCACGAGGAGCCCCCCGCTCTGGCCGGGGGCGCGGCGATCGTCGCGCTGGACCGCGCGCTGCGGCGGGCCCTCGCCAAGCGCCCGGCCGACCGCTACGCGAGCGCGCGAGAGATGCTCGAAGAAATCGAGGCGGCCACGGCGCAGGACCTGTCGGGGGTCCGAAGCGTCGCGCGTCCGATGACCCGCCTCGCGGTGCTGCCTTTCCGGATGCTGCGCCCGAACCCCGACCTGGACTTCCTCTCGTTCGCGCTGGCCGACGGCGTCTCGGCCTCGCTCTCCGGCCTGCCGTCCGTCGTGATCCGACCGTGCGCCGCCGTTGCGCGCTTCGCCTCGGAATCGCCGGATCTGAAAGCGCTCGCCACGGAGGCCGACGTGGACCTGGTCCTGGTCGGCACGCTGCTCGCCGCGGGCAACCAGCTTCGGGCCACGACGCAGATGCTCGAGGTGCCGGGAGGAACGCTCGTCTATTCGCAGGCGCTGCAGGCGTCCGTCGGCGACGTGTTTCGCCTGCAGGACGAGCTCGCCGAGCGGATCGTCGAGTCGCTCTCGCCGTCGCTCGGCGGCCGCGAGGGAGGCCGGCTCCGCAACGTCCCCGCGAGCGCGCGGGCCTACGAGTTCTACCTGCGGGCCAACGAGGTCCTGCGGGACTGGGCGCAGGCCCATGTCGCCCGCGATCTCTACCGCGAGTGCCTCGCCGCGGACCCGGGATTCGCCCCGGCGTGGGCCAAGCTCGGCCGCAGCTATCGCCTGATCGGGAAATACCACCTCGAGGAGACGCCCGAGAACCTCGCCCGGGGGGAAACGGCCCTCCGGCGGGCGCTCGAGATCGACCCGGATCTGCCTATCGCTCACAAGATCCTGGCTTACCAGGAGGCCGAGCAGGGGCGCGCCCCCGAGGCGATGGCGCGCCTCCTGGGCCTGGCGCGGCGCAATCGCAACGATCCCGAGGCGTTCTCGGGTCTCGTCCACGCCTGCCGGTACAGCGGGCTGCTGGAGGCCTCGGAAGCCGCGCATCGCGAGGTGCGCCGTCTCGACCCGCACATGCCGACGAGCCTGAGATTCACCCTGTGGGCGAAGGGCGACATCGAGGCGCTGCTCGCCGAAACGGAGGACGGCACCGACTTCGAGCTGCGCGTGATGGCCCTGCTCATGCGGGACAGGACCGACGAGGCGAGAGAGATCCTCCGCAGGGCCGGCGCGCGCCGGCTCTCGCCGATCCTGAACACCATGCTGCGAGGCCTCGGCGCCCTCCTCGATGATCGGCGCAACGCGATGGAAATCCTGAATTCTGCGCTGGTCTCGCACAAGGACCCCGAGGCGCTCTTCATGCTCGCCGCCTGCCAGGCCTACACCGGTGACGACCGGGCCCTGTCTTCGCTCACCCAGTCCGTCGAGAACGGCTACCGCGTGCCGGCGGCGCTGAAGACGAATCCGTGGCTCTCCGACCTGCGCCGGGCGGGCCGGCTCGACGCGCTCATCGAGCAGGCCGAGGCCGGGCGCCGCGAGGCGATGCGCGTCCTCGAAGAGAACCGGGGCCAGGAGCTGCTCGGTCCCATCTGACGACCGCGGGCAACGGAGAATCCGTCGTCAGCTAAAATGGAAGCAAAACAAGCGCCGTGGGACACATTAGAAATGACCGGGAGGCATTCATGCTCTTGATCTCCGGCAAGCGGATTCTGGCGATCGTCACAGGGCTCCTGGCGCTCGTGCTCGGCGCGCGGCGCCCGCGGCGGGCCAGGAGAAGACCGCTAAAGAGAAACATGCCTTGCCGACCCAGGGCGTCGCCGCCAGGGGCGGCGACTTCGACGTGTTGAGGAAACGCCGGCTGATCCGGGTCCTGGTTGTTTACAACAAGACGAACTACTTCATCGACAAGGGCGCGCCCCGCGGCATCACGTACGACGCGTTCAAGATGTTCGAGGACGAGATCAACAAGAAGTACAAGACCGGCAACCTGAAGATCTTCGTCGCCTTCATCCCGGTCGGCCGCTCGGATCTCGCGGCGGCCCTCCTGGAGGGGCGCGGGGACATCATCGCCGCCACGATCACCGTCACTCCCGAGCGCCTGGAGAAAGTGGACTTCTCGAATCCCACCGCGAAGAACGTCTCCGAGATCGTGATCTCGGGGCCGGCCTCGGCGCCGATTGCCTCCGTGGACGACCTCTCCGGCAAGGAGGTCTTCGTCCGGAAGGGATCGATCTACCACGAGAGCCTCGAGAAGTTGAACGCCGATCTTGCGAAGCGCGGCAAGCCGGCCGTGCAGTTCCGGTTTGCCCCGGAGACCCTCGAGGACGAGGACCTGCTCGAGATGACCAATGCCGGTCTCGTCCAGTACGTCGTCGTGGACGATTTCCTGGCGCGCTTCTGGGCGAGCGTTCTGCCCGCCGTCAAGCTCCACCCGGAAGTCGTGCTCCGCTCGGGCGCCGAGATCGCCTGGGCCATGCGGAAGAACAGCCCGTTGCTCAAGGCCGAGCTCGACGCGTTCATCGCGAAGTACCCGGAGGGGTCGGCGACCCGCAACATGCTGTTCCAGAAGTACCTGAAGAACACGAAGTTCGTGAAGAACGCGGCCGCCGAGGTAGAGAGGAAGAAGCTCCAGGAGACGGTCCAGTTCTTCAAGACCTACTCGGACAAGTACGACATGGACTATCTGCTGATGGCGGCGCAGGGCTACCAGGAATCGCAGCTCAATCAGAACGCGAAGAGCCCGGTCGGCGCGATCGGCGTGATGCAGGTGATGCCCGCCACCGGCCAGGAACTGAAGGTCGGCGACATTTCCCAGACCGAGGCGAACATCCACGCCGGGGTGAAGTACATGCGATTCATGATCGATCAGTACTTCGAAAAGGAGCCGATGGACCGCGTCAACAAGGGCCTCTTCGCGTTTGCCGCCTACAACGCGGGACCGGGCCGGATCGCAGAGCCTGCGCAAGGAGGCGGCGAAGAGGGGTCTCGACCCGAACAAGTGGTTCAACAACGTCGAGGTCGTTGCGTCCGAAAAGATCGGACGGGAGACCGTGACCTACGTTTCGAACATCTACAAGTACTACATCGCCTACAAGCTCATTACGGAGACCCAGGAGCAGCGGAGCAAGGGGCGCGAAGAGGTGAAGGGCGCGAAGTAGCGCCGGCGGGCGCCGGGACGGTCAGCGCCCGGCGGCGCCGTCCGGAAGGGCGCGGACGATGTACCTCTGCGGGGCGTCTCCGACGAAGTAGAACGGGTAGCAGGTCACGAGGGTCAGCACGGGCCCGGCCGTCGGGTCGAGCACCGAGACGTCCTCGGGGCTCACGATCCGGATGTCGGCGACCCGGAAGATCTGCGACCCTCCGAGCGTCTCGAGCTCGATCGGGTCTCCGAGATGGACGTCCTTCAAGCCGCGGAAGAAGCCGTCCCGATGACCGGCGATGCCCAGGTTGCCCGACCCGCCGGGGACGGCCGTCCCGTCGATCCGGCCGACGGCGCGGTTCAAGATGAAGTCGTCGGTGCCGTCCAGGACGGGAACCTCGAGGTGGATGGAGGAGATCTTGAGCACCGCGAGGGGAGGCTTGATCGTTTTCTCCAGGCTCTCCTCGTATTCCTTGATCCGTTTTTCCGACCAGAGGGTCGTGTCGGCGGGCAGGCGCGCCGGGAGCGCGTTCAGCTTCGAGGGAACGGTTTCGAAAGGCCCCGAACGTACCGCCCGGCGGGCCGTCTCGAACTTTCGCAACTCGGCGCGCTCGGACAGGCCCCCGTGGACGCGGATGCCCGCCCAGGCGGCGATCAGGAAGAAGCCGAGGACGAGGAGCAGACGCTCGAGGAGGCCCATGCGCCGCATCGGCGACTAATCTACTCCTTCGGGATGGAAGATCCGCGGGCCGCGTCCGTCCGAGCGGACGGACGCGGTTGCGGAAGAAGACGTGACTAGCGGGAGCGGCGCCGCCGGATGGTCAGGGCGAGGCCGGAAGCGAGCGACAACACGCCGAGCAGACCGACCATCGGAACCGAGCTCGCGGTCTTGGGAAGCTTCTTGTGGGCCGGAGCCGGAGCGGGAGCCGGCTCAGCCGCCGGAGCCGGGGCAGGCGCGGGCGCGGGCGCAGCGGCAGCCGGGGCGGGAGCCGGAGCCGGGAGCTCGTGGGCGGAGGCGCTCACGGAGCGCGCCGAAACCGTCTCGGGCGGCTTCTGCGAAACGATGACGGCGGTGACCCTGTCGCCTTTCCTGAAATCGCCGATCTGGGCTTCCTTGCCGTCGCGATAGATCTTGATGTTGTGTTCCGCGATGTCCTTGGACGACCACTTCCGGATGCCCTTCGGCCCGCGGACGATCAGGTTGCCCCCGGTCGTGTCGAGAACCTCGGCCTGCCTCACGTCGGTGACGGTCACGGGCGTCACGGTCGTCGTCTCCGTGATCGTGGCCTTGACCTTCATGCCGGGCTTCAGGTCCGCGACGCCGATGTCCTTCCCGTCCATCTGGAACATGAACCCGGCGGGAACCGTGACTTCCCGCCCTCCGGCGGCCGTCTGGAAGTCCACGATGTTGCCGTTGACCGACATGACCGTGCCTTCGACGACACGCGTCTTCGTGGTCTTCATCGGCGCTCCCTTGGTTTCCGTTGTCTTCTGGCTCACCTGCGCCGTGGCGACGCCGACGGCGGCGGCGAGCAGACCCATCCCGAGAAGAGTGCGAATCCTGGCTGACATTTCTTTCCCCTCCTTCAGTTTCTTATCCTTCTGATTTCCGGTCACTTCCCCGCCGCCGGGAAGCCCCGGCGGTAGAATCGTATATCTTATCTCATGAGATCGGCGGCCATTCAAGAGTCAAATTGATGCCGGGCGCGAGCCAGGTCCGGCGACAGGGCGGGCAACTGCCTCGAAGCGGGATCAATCCGTAAGTGGCTTCTCCTCTATGTGTTTGCGCTGAATTCGGGACCTGGAAATCGGCCTCTCCACCGCTGCCTGCCTGACGGGTTGCCAGCCCCCGGCAGACATGGAATCCTCCCCTTCTCTCATGACATTTCCGCTCGAGCAGATGCCGCGGACCGGGCCGCGATCTTGAGAAAAGCCCTTTGACCCTCGCGGCGGGCAGTCGGCTCGGGCCCTACCAGGTCCTCGCGTCGATCGGAGCGGGCGGGATGGGAGAGGTCTATCGCGGCGCGCGACACGAAGCTCGATCGCGACGTCGCGTTGAAAGTCCTGCCGGAGGAATTCTTCGAGGACCGCGACCGCGTCGCGCGCTTCGAGCGCGAGGCGAAAGCGCTCGCGGCTCTGAATCACCCCGGCATCGCGGCGGTCCACTCCTTCGAGGCCGTGGACGGACGGCACATCCTCGTCATGGAGCTCGTGGAGGGCGAGGGCCTGGACGCGCGGATCGCGCGGGGAGCGATTCCGCTCGATGAGGCGCTGCCGATTGCGCGGCAGATCGCCGAGGCGCTCGAGGCCGCGCACGAGAGAGGGATCGTCCACCGGGATCTGAAGCCCGCCAACGTCATGGTCACATCCGACGGCCGGGTCAAGCTCCTCGACTTCGGGCTGGCGAAGGCGCTGCGACGCGGATCCGGCCTCCGGCAGCTCACCGCAGGTGACGCACTCGCCGACGCTGACCGCGCGCGCGACCGCGGCGGGAGTCATCCTCGGGACGGCGGCGTACATGAGCCCGGAGCAGGCGCGCGGCCGGGCCGTGGACCGGCGCGCGGACATCTGGGCCTTCGGCTGCGTCCTCTTCGAGATGCTCACCGGCCGGCGCGTCTTCGACGGAGAGACGGCGTCCGACGTCCTCGCCGCCGTGCTGCGTCAGGACGTGGACTTCGCCGCGCTCCCGTCCGACACGCCGGCCAACATCGCGCGCCTCCTGCGCCGCTGCCTGGAGCGGGACCCGAAGAAGCGCCTGCGCGATGCCGGAGACGCGAGGCTCGAGATCGACGAAGCCTCCGAGCCGTCCGCGGAGCGCCCGGCCTCGCCGGCGCCTCCGAGAGCAGCGGGCGCGCGGGCTCTGACCTGGCTCCCCTGGCTCGTCGCGGCCGGCCTGGCGCTCTTCGTCGTTCTCTCGCCGCGGCGCGCGCCCCCGGCCGCCGCCGACGTCGTCCATTTCTCGCTCGACTCTTCCCGAAGGCGTCAGCCCCGATCCCGACCTCCTGACGCAGGTGCAGGTCCTCGCGGTGTCGCCCGATGGCCGGCGCATCGCGTTCCGCGGGAAGAGCGAAGACACGCACCGGATCTACCTGCGCGATCTGTCGCGCGAAACCGCCGAGCCGGTCTCCGGAACGGAGAACGGAGACGATGCCTTCTTCTCGCCCGACGGCGAGTGGCTCGGCTTCGTGTCCGGGGACAAGCTGAAGAAGGTGGCGATCCGCGGCGGGACGCCGATCACGCTGGCGGCGGCCGCCCAGGTCCGCGGCTCGGCCTGGGGCGACGACGGCACGATCGTCTTCGCTCCGACCGTCAACTCGCCGCTCTTCCGCGTCCCGGCCGCCGGCGGAGAGCCGCGTCCCCTGACGAAGCTCGACGCCGCCGCCCGCGAGCGCACGCACCGCTGGCCGGAGATCCTCCCCGGCGGGAAGACGGTTCTCTTCACCGTCGGCACGGAGGACAAGCCGGGCGATTACGACGAAGCGCGCATCGACGCGCTCTCGCTCGCGACCGGCGAGAGACACGTCGTCTACCGCGGAGCGAGCCTCGCGCGCTACGCGCCGCCCGGCCGGCTCCTCCTCGCGCGCCACGGCGACCTGCTCGCGGTCCCGTTCGACGAGAAGACGGGAGAGGTGCGTGGAACTCCCGCGCCGGTCCTCCAGGGCGTCAGCGGCGACGCGCGCAGCGGAATTTCCTATTTCGGCGTCTCGCGGACGGGCGTGCTCGTCTACGCCGCGGGGTTCGCTTCGCAGAACGTCAGCGAGGTGGTCTGGACCGACCGCGCCGGAAAGCGCGAGCCGACCGGCATCCCGGCGGGCGTCTACAGCCAGATCGCACTCTCTCCCGACGGGCAGAAGCTCGCCTACGGCGAAGGGCCGGCCGGCGGCGCGCGCAGCGACATCTGGATCGCCGACCTCGTCCACGGCGGCCAGTTCCAGCTCACCTCCAACGGAAAGGCGCAGGTCCCTCGCTGGACTCCCGACGGAGCGAGCGTCGTCTATTCGAGTCCGACCGGAGACGCGATCGTCCGCCAGCGCGCGGACGGCAGCGGCGCCCCGGAGGTCCTCTGGAAGTCCACCCGGCTCGTGCCGATCGCCGTGGACTCGTTTACGCCCGACGGCTCGGCGTTGATCTTCTCCATGACCGGCCTGCCGACCCGGACCGACATGTTCCTCCTCCCGCTCTCGGGCGCGCGCGAGGCGCGGGCTCTGATCGCGACGCCCGGGGTCGAGGTCCTCGGCAAGATCTCGCCCGACGGGCGCTGGATCGCCTACACGGGCCAGTACGAAGCCGGGGAGCAGGTCTATGTCCAGCCGTTTCCGAGTCTCGCCGGCCGCTGGCAGGTCTCGCGCAGCGGAGGCTCCGCGGCGCTCTGGTCGCGCGACGGCCGGGAGCTCTTCTTCGTCAACGGGGACCAGCTCTTCGCGGTGCCGTTGAAGACGGCGCCGGTCTTCTCGCCGGGCGAGCCGCGCCCCCTCTTCCGGATCGAGCGCCCGAGCGCGCTCGAGTGGAGCGACATCTACGACGTGTCGCCCGACGGCAAGCGCTTCATCGTTCTCGCCCGGCAGAAGGACCCGAAGAACGCGGCGCGGATCGACGTCATCCTGAATTTCGACAAGAGCCTCGCCGGGGGCGCGCCATGACCGCGGTCCCTTCGGCTTAAGGCTCGCCGGCGGCGCGGCGCGGGACCGGCTGCGGATCCGTCCCTCTGTATCGCTCCAGGCCGCCGAGAAGGTGAAGGCAGCGCCGGTTCAGCCAGCGGACGGTTGCCCGGGAGACCCCCAGCGACACCGCGATCTCGCGTTCGCTGTACCCGCAGGTGTAGTGAAGGTCGTAGAACTGTCGGAGGAGCGTCGGGAGGCCGGCGACGCGAGTATGCAGGAGATGCTGCAGCTCGAGATCGCGCTCACGAGGACTCGTGAAGGCCGCGAGATCCTGGTCGTGGCGGCGCGCGCGCGCGCGGCGACGCAGCCGGTCAATGGCCTTGTGCGTGGCCGCTCCGAAGATCCAGGCGGCGCTCAGCCGGGTTTCCACTCCCGCCTCCCACACGGCAACCCGCAGGTCCTGGAGAAGCCCCGGTAGCTCGTCCTCCGGAAGCCCGTGCTGGTGCGCGACTCGACTCGCCACGCGCGCGAGGTAGGGAGATTCCAACCACTCGCTTGCCGCAGCGATCCCGGAGTCGACACCTTTCTTCCTGGCCGGCATTCGCTCTTCTCCGCCGGAATGAAACCGTGGAGTTCCTCCCCCAGTCCGACCCTACCAAAAAAACTTCGACTCGCCTAGCCCACGAAGGCACCGCCGAACGACTTACAAGTTGGACGGAGATTGTTCAGCGTGACCCTATTCCTTGCCGTCGGAGGAACCTTCTGTGGAGTTGCTTTCTCCGCAGCGGGACGGCCACGCTCAACCATTAGCCAGGAGTCTACCTGTAAGGCACCCCCTCGCCGATTTTTACCTTCTTGTTAACAGTTTGATTACCTGAGAGGAGCGAAATGAAAAGGCAAAGAGGGATCGTTATCGCGCTTACCGCTCTGTTTGTGTTGGCCGCGGTCCTGGTGCCCTTGAGCAGGGCTCAGGCCGCCAGGGTCGCGAAAGGCACGCTGCTCCCGAAGAGCGTCCTATCTCTGTCTCCGGGAGTCCTCCGGGGCGCCATGCTCGGAGCGCCCGTCAAGCCCGCCGCAAAAGCACAAGCACAGAGCGTCATCTCGGGCGCCTCGTATCACAACGACACCTCGCCGGCGCTGCGCGATATGAAGCAGTTGCCGGTGGCGCTACGCTCGGAGCGTGAGACCAAACGAAATCCGAAGCTGCCTCTTCATCATAAGGACAGCCCCGATACGGTCGTCCAGAGCCAGGCCACCCCTTCACCAAACATGCCCGGCACCATACTGAACTTCGACGGCATCCCCTTCCCGGGCGTGGTGTGCAACTGCGCGCCCCCCGACACCAACGGCGAGGTGGGTCAGACCCAGTACGTCCAGATCGTCAACGAGGGGTACCAGGTCTTCGACAAGACCACGGGCGCCTCGGTCCTGGGCCCCGCGGCGATCTCCTCGATCTGGACCGGCTTCAGCGGCCCGTGCGAATTCGCGGGCAACGGCGATCCGGTCGTGCTCTACGACCAGCTCGCCAACCGCTGGCTGATCAGCCAGTTCGCGAACAACGGCATCACCGTGACGGACGAGTGCGTCGCCGTCTCGACCACGAGCGATGCCACGGGCCCCTATAACCGCTATGGATTCCATCTCAACGAGAACTTCAACGACTATCCGAAGATCTCCGTCTGGCCCGACGCTTACTACATGGCCGTGAACATCTTCAACGCGTCGGGCACGGCCTTCCTCGGCCCGCAGCCGTTCGCTTTCGACCGGGCGGCGATGCTGGCAGGCAGCCCGGCGACCTTCGTCAGCACCGGCATCACCGGCGGACCCGCCGAGGACGCCTATCTGCCCGCCGACCTGGACGGCTCGACTCCTCCGCCCGCCGGCGCCCCGGGGGTGTTCGTGGAATTCCCGAGCACCGGCGCCTACAGGGTCTTTCATTTCCACGCCGACTTCGCTGTCCCCGCGAACTCGACCTTCACTCTCTTCGCCAGCCCGCCCGCCGCGGGCTTTACGCAGATCTGCGGAGGTGGGGCCTGCGTCCCGCAACTGGGGACGGGTGACGTTCTGGATACCCTCGGCGACCGGTTGATGTTCCGCCTGGCCTACCGGAACTTCGGTGATCATGAATCGGCCGTCGGAAATTTCACCGTCAGCTCCGGGGGGGTGGCGGGCATACGCTGGTTCGAGCTGCACGACGTGACCGCCGGCCCGGTGACGGTCTTCCAGGAGAGCACCTACCAGCCCGATACCGACTGGCGCTGGATGGGGAGCGTGGCGCAGGATACCCAGGGCAACCTCGCTCTGGGCTTCAGCGCCTCGAGTCCCACGATCTTTCCGCAGATTCGGTACGCGGGACGATTGGTCGGCGATCCTCTCGGCACCCTTGCGCAGGGGGAAGCCCACCTGTTCGACGGCACGGGCAGTCAACTGGACACCGTCAGCCGATGGGGGGATTACAGCGACCTGACCGTGGATCCCGAGGACGACTGCACGTTCTGGTACACCCAGGAGTATTACCAGGTCACCTCCAGCTTCAACTGGCGCACCCGCATCGGCAACTTCAAATTCCCCGGCTGCACCACGGGGCCCCACGGAACGCTGACCGGCACCGTGACGGACGCCGGCACCGCCGCGCCGATCGCGGGTGCCAGCGTCCAGGCCGGCCTCTTCTCGACGATGACCAACGCCAGCGGCGTCTACTCGCTCACCCTGCCCGTCGGAACCTACAGCGTGACGGCCAGCGCCTTCGGTCATCTGCCCCAGACCGTGAACGGAGTGGTGATCAACGACGGCGTCAGCACAACCCAGGACTTCGCGCTCCTCGCCGCGCCCTCGTTCACAGTCAGCGGCCACGTGCGCACCGGGTCCGGAGATCCGATTCCCAACGCGACCGTCACCATCAACGGCACGCCGATCCCGCCCGCGACGACGGACGCGTCCGGGTTCTACTCCTTCTCGAGCGTGCCGCAGGGAACGTACTCAATGACGGCCACGGCGGGCCGCTGCAACGATCCGCAGACCCAGTCCGTGACGGTCAACGGCAATATCACCGTGGATTTCGTGCTGCCTCAGCGACACGACAACTTCGGATACTTCTGCCAGATTGTCGGCTTCAGCTACGTGGACGGCGATGCGGCACTCCCGCTCTCCGGCGACGACAATTTCATCTCGGTCAGCCTGCCGTTCCCGTTCCCCTTCTACGGGAATAGCTACAACACCGCGTTCGTGGCCACGAACGGGTACCTCAACTTCCTGGCGGGCAACAGCATCTTCGGCAACAGCGGCATCCCGAGCACAGGCTCGCCCAACGGGGGCATCTACCCCTTGTGGGACGACCTCTTCCTGGACGCCTCGTCCACGGCGTGGACGAAGCTGACCGGCGTGGCGCCCAACCGAGAGTGGACAATCGAGTGGCGGAACTGCGGCTTCTTCGCGGACCTTTCGCACCGGGTGAATTTCGAGATCACGCTCAAGGAGAACGGCCAGATCCTGACGCAATACAACAACGTCGGATCCTCCGGACGCGAGCAGGGCGACTCGGCGACGATCGGGATCGAGAACGAGACCGGCACCGATGCGCTCCAGTTCTCCTTCAACGAGGCGTCGATCATGCCGCCCAACCTGGCGGTCCTGTACCGGCTGCCCCCCTCCGGGTTCGTCCAGGGCCACGTGACGGACGCCAACGACCACCTGGGACTCGGCGGCGCGACCGTGAAGGCGCTGCAGGGCGTCAACGTCGTGCGGCAGGCCACGACCGACGGGGCCGGCTTCTACCAGATGCAGGTTCCGGTCGGGAGCTACACGATCGAAGCGAGCAAGACGAACTACGAAACGAAATCGGCCAACGTCACGGTCGCAGAGGACGCTACGGTGACGCAGGACTTCGCGCTCCGCACGGCGCGAGGCGTGGTGAGCCCGACGTCACTCGAGTTGATCGTGCCGCCCAACCAGACCCGCATGAGGACGCTCACGCTCTCCAACACCGGCGGCCTGGCGATGACGTGGGACGTCCAGGAGTCGGGCGGCGGCGCCGCGGCTCCTTCCACGGCCGGGCTCCAGAAGAACCCGAACTACAACCCGAATTCCCGGACGACAAAGGACCTCTACACTACCCAGATGCCGGCGGGCCCACCGGCAGTTCCCGGTGACGTCCTCCGGTCGTGGGCGACAGGCCTCCCCCTCGGCTGGGGCGTGGGCTACGACGGCCACGTCTGGCTCTCGGACGTGGACGGCGGCACCTGCGGGCCGGCCTGCACGAACAACCGGTTCGCCGTCACCGGGCCACCGCCAGACCGAAGCTTCGCGAATGGCTTTGCCGGCGCCTGGGCGGGCGACATAGCGCCCGGAAGCGCTCCCGGCGAGATGTGCCAGGTCAACGTCGGCGGCGACAACGGGATCTACTGCTGGGACACCGGCACGGGTGCGCAGACGAGGCACATTGCCGGAGCTTTCCCCTGGACGGGGATCTCCCAGCGCGGCCTTGCCTACCGGCCGGACGACGACAGCTTCTACATCGGAGGCTGGAACGAAGGGATTCTGTACCACGTCGCTGGCTTCTCGCATGCGACGCCGGGCGCGGTTCTCAACCAGTGCAACGCGCCAGACTTCAACATCTCCGGCCTCGCCTGGAACCCGGCCGTCGGCCAGATCTGGGAGGCCACGAATTCCCCGACCGACACCATCTTCAGGGTCGATCCGACGACGTGCGCGGCCGTGAGCACGCTCGCCCACCCGAACCCGTTCTTCAACGGAGCCGGGCTCGAGATGGACGAGAGCGGAAACCTGTGGATGATCGGGCAGACCCCGAACACCGCCTACCTGATCGACAGCGGCGTGCCCGCCTTCACCGATGTCCCGTGGCTGTCGGAGAACCCGGCCAGCGGGACGATCGCGCCGGGCGGCCACACGGACGTCATGGTAACGGTGGACACGCACGGGCTCGCCGTGGGCGTGTACCAGGCAACGCTGACCTTCCGCACGAACAGCGGGCGGCAGCCGAACCTCTCGGTTCCGGTGCGGCTGATCGTGCCGGGCTACCAGCAGGGCTTCAACTCCGGTGACGGCGTCTACACGGATACCAGTGGCGACACGTGGTCGGCCGACCGGGCCTACACGCCCGCCAACGGGTCGGGTTATGTCCAATCCCCGCCGAAGGACGCGAGCACGAACTCGGCGATCGGCGGGACGGCCGACGATCCGCTCTACCAGACGGCGCGCATAAACGACATGACCTACCGTTTCACCGGCCTGCCTGCGGGCGCTTACCAGCTGGAGCTCAAGTTCGCCGAGATCCAGAACAAGAAGCCCGGTCAGCGGCAGTTCGACGTGGTCGTGAACGGCTCGCCGTACCTGCTCGCGTTCGACATCTCGGCGCTGGTTGGCAAGGACTTCGCGCTCGACAGGACGCTCTTCGTGAACGTCCCGGCCGGCGGCGAGGTCAGCGTCCAGCTCGCAACCCGAAGGAGCAACGGCGTGCCGATCTTGAACGCGGTCCGTGTGACGCACCGACCGGACCACTAATCGTCTCGTCGGCCCTCTCGAGGACGATGGCCCCGATCCGGGGCCGTCGTCCTCATTTTTTTCGCTTGCCGGGCAATTCGTCTCGAAGGGACGACATCTCCGAGAGAGAAGAGATGAACGAGAAGTTGTAGTCTTTCCTGATCTTGGCTCTGGCCTCGGGAACCCGGCTCGGCCCTTACGAGATCCTGTCGCCGCTCGGCGCGGGCGGGATGGGAGAGGTGTACCGGGCGCGGGATACGCGACTCGGGCGCGAGGTGGCGGTCAAGGTACTGCCCGTCCACCGCGCCCAGGATCCCGACGCGGTGGCGCGCCTCGAGCGCGAAGCCCAGGCCGTCGCAGCTCTGTCGCACCCGAACATCCTGGCCATCCACGATCTCGGAAAGGACCAGGGCGTCTTCTACGTCGTGACGGAGCTGCTCGAGGGGGAGACGCTGCGAAACCGGCTTGCGTCCTCCGCCCTTCCGTGGCGAAAGGCCGTCGAGATCGGAGCGGCGATCGCCGACGGGCTCTCCGGCGCGCACCTGAAGGGAGTCATTCACAGGGACCTGAAGCCCGACAACATCTTCCTCACCCGGGACGGCCGCGTGAAGATCCTGGATTTCGGCCTCGCACGGCTCTCGCCGGTGATGTCTCAACAGGACCAGACCTCGGCGCCGACGACGCCGCCGCAAACGGAGCCGGGAATCCTGATGGGCACCGTGGGATACATGTCCCCCGAGCAGGCGCGCGGCTTGCCCGCGGACACCCGCAGCGACGTCTTTTCGCTCGGGAGCGTGCTCTACGAAATGCTGACGGGACGCCGCGCCTTCTCCCGCCCGACGGCGCCCGAAACCCTGACCGCGATCCTGAACGAGGATCCCCCCGACGTTTCGGAGTCGGGAAACAGGTCCCCGCCGGATTGAGCCGCCTCCTCCGGCGCTGCCTCGAGAAGAATCCCGAGGAGCGGCTGCAGGCCGCCCGAGACCTCGCCTTCGACCTGCGGTCGATCCTGAGCGACTCCGAGACCTCGTCGGGTCTGCGCGCGGACGACTCGCCGCTCCGGCCGACGGAAGCTTCCCGGCTGCCGATCGAGACGAGCGCCGCGCCGCCGCCGGTTCCCTTTGCGCCGGCCCGCGGGGTACGCGCCTTGCTCCTCGGCGGGATCGCCGTTGTCGCCCTGGCTCTCGTCGCGGCGGGGCTCCTTGCGCGGCGAGCGCAGGAGACCCGGCGGTTCCGCGCGATGACGGCGGGGCTCGAATCCGCGGCCGCGGCGGGGCGGCTGGACGAAGTTTCCGAGTCTGCTGCGGGAGAAGGGGCTCGACCTGGGAGATCGCACGGCTTGCCGGCGTGGCGAGCAAAGTCGCCGGGACCCTGTCGTCGACGAGCGATCCCGCCGGGGCGGCGGTCGCCGTGACGCGCGCGCAGCCCCTCGCCGGATTCGCGTCCCGGCGGGAGATTTCGATCGGCCGCGCGCCGGTCGCTCGCGCCGCCTCGTCGCCGGCGGAATATCTCGTCCGCCTGGCGGAAGACGGGACGAACTCGATCGAGTTTCTGGCAACGGTCGAAGCGGGAAAGGAGCTGCGAGATCGTCGCGAAAACTGCTCCCGACCTCCTCCGCCTCCGAGGGCATGACGCTCGTCGAGGAAGGGCGGTCCGCGGTCTCCCGCGAAGGCGCGACCGTCCCGGCTTTCCTGATCGACCGGTACGAGGTCACCAACGCGCTGTTTCTGAAGTTCGTCGCGGCCGGCGGCTACCGCGATCAGACCTTCTGGCCGGAGACCCTGATCGTCAACGGCAGGCCGGCGCCATGGGAGACGGCGTTGAAGGCGTTCGTGGACCGGACCGGCCTTCCCGGTCCGCGGTCCTGGTCCGGCGGAAGCTTTCCCGAAGGGAAGGGAGACCATCCGGTGGTCGGCGTGTCCTGGTACGAGGCAACAGCCTATGCGCGCTGGCTCGGAAAGGAGCTCCCGACCGGCGATGCAGTGGTGGCGCGCCGCGCTGGGCGACGCGCGCGGTGGCGTTTCCCTGGGGCAACGACGCCAGGACGGCGGAAAGTCCGCGCGAATTTCGGTCTGGTCGGGACTCGCCCGGTCGGGTCCTACCCTCTCGGAGTGAGCCCTTTCGGCTGCTTCGACATGGCCGGAAACGTTCGGGAGTGGCTGCGCGAGCCCGCCTCCGACCCGGCACCTGCGCTCCGTCGTCGGCGGGTCGTGGGAGGATCCCGCCTACATGTTCGAGCGTTCGCAACCGGAGAGCCTTCGACCCCGCGTTCGCCAACAGGCCATCGGGTTCCGGCTCGTTCGTCCTCTTCCCGGGCGTTGATTCGATCGAGAGGAGCTTCCTAAATGAAACGTCTTCGCCGAGACGTTCTCCTGTTCCTGGCCGCGGCCTGCCTCGCCGGGGCCGCACCGCGCAGGCGCCCGCCGCCGCGGATGCCTGGCTCGCCGGCCCGTGGACGATCAGACCTTCCAGACATATCTCGACTTCTTCGCCTACGACAAGAAGCTGCCTTCGATCTCCGCGTCATCGACACGGAGGAGAAGGAGGGCGTCAAGAGGGAGCACCTGTCCTTCCAGAGCACGCGGGGCGTCCGGGTCTTCGCGCATCTCTACCAGGCTGCCGCGTCGGCCTCCGGGAAATGTCGAGCCGTCGATCCTGCTGCACGGCGGCGGAGCGGCCGGCAAGGACAATCCGGGCATCCAGTTGATGGCTCCCCTGATCGCGCGCGCAGGCTCGAACGTGCTGGCGATCGACATGCCGAACTTCGGAGAGCGCGGCCACCGATCTTCTGACGACGTTCACCGAGCAGGAGAAGCACGACCGTCTCTACAACCAGCCTCCGGTCTACCTGGCCTGGATCACGCAGACGGTGAAGGACGTCAGCCGCGCCTTCGACCTCCTGGTGGAACAGCGGGGCGCCGACGCCAGGCGAGTCGCCCTGGTCGGGATTGAGCCGGGGCGCCATCGTCGCGGCGATCGCGGGCGCCGCCGACCGCCGGCTGGCCGCCGTGGCCATGCTGTACGGTGGCCATTTCGACGCGCTCGAGCGCGAGCACCTGCCCGCGGCCTGCCCGGCCAACTACATCGGCCGAATCAGCCCCCGCCCGCTGCTGATGATCAACGGCACCCGCGACACCGACATGATCAAGGAGACTTCGGTCGAGCCTCTTCAACGCCTCGCGAAGCAGCCCAAGACTGATTCTCTGGGCGGAACGGGCCACCAGCTGCTCGACCGAGGAGCACCGTTCCGCCCTCCTGCGCTGGCTGCAGGAGAGCCTCAAGTAGTCCTCAGGCGCTCAACTCTCGACCTTCTTCGAGCCCGCCCGGGCGAGAAAGACGGCGAGGCCGGCCAGGACGAGCAGGGTCAGGGCTTCACCGGCGGCGCCGGAGAGCCTCGGGGCCATCGCCCGCGGCGCCACTCCGGCCGCGACGAGCGCGGCGACGAGGACGCCGGCCAGTCCCTCTCCGGCCACGAGCCCCGACGCGGCGAGGATGCCCGGATCGCCCTCGACGCGCACGTCTCGCCGCCGGTGCTCCACCCAGGCGCGAAGGCATCCCCCGACGTAGATCGGCGCCATGGACGCGAGCGGAAGATAGACGCCGATCGCGAACGCGAGGCCGGAGACGCCGCAGAGCATCGCGGAGATCGAGAGGCCGCCCCCGGTCAGGACGAGCCCCCACGGCAGGGCGCCGGAGAGGACTCCCTCGATGATCGTCTTCATCAGCACCGCCTGGGGCGCCGGGATCTCCTTCGAGCCGAACTGGTACGCGCCCCCGAGCAGGAGCACGGTCCCGGCCACGCCCCAGCAGGCGAAGGCGGCTCCGATCAGCTGCCCGAGCTGCTGCCGCGCCGGTGTCGCGCCGACCAGGTATCCGGTCTTCAAGTCCTGGGAGATGTCGCCCGCTTTCGAGGCGGCGATGGCGACGATCGTGCCGACCGTCAGAACCGCCGCGCGCGCCGCGGGCTCCGTCCATCCGGCGGCGGCGAAGACAGACGCAACTCCGAGCAAGGTGACAAGCGTTATGCCGGAGGTGGGCTGCGAGGAGACGCCCACGATTCCCACGATCCGCGCCGCGACCGTCACGAAGAGGAGACCGAAGAGAGCCACGCCGGCGGCGCAGACGGCGCGCGGAAGCGGCGCCATCCCTCCGGCGAAGATTCCCGGCACGAACGCGGCGGCCGCGATCACGAAGAGGATCGCGCCGACGACGAATTGCCCGGGCAGGTCGCGGTCCGTCGCGGCGCCCGACGCCGCTTCACCGCGTCTCTTGCGCGAGAGCCCGCGCACGGCCCCGGCGAAAGCGCCTCCCATCGTCGGCAGGTTCTTGACGACCGTGAGCACCCCGGCCACCGCCACGGCGCCCGCTCCGATGTACCGCACGTAGCGCGACCAGATGTCGGAGGCGCCCATCTTCGAGACCAGGCGCGTCGTCTCCGGAAAGAGCGGCGCGGACAGCCCGCCTCCGACCCACGTGATCAGCGGAATCAGGACGAGAGCCGAGACGAGAGATCCGGCGACGAGCACGCCGGACTGGCGGTAGCCCAGGATGTAACCGACCGCCAGCAGCGCCGGGGCGAGCTCCAGAGCGAGCACGGCATTGGGCAGGACCGGGAGCCTCGCGGAGAGCTCGCTCGGGAAGAGGAAGAGCAGGCCGGTCGCCAGCTTGACCGCCGCGGCCACGGCCATCCCCCGGAAGATCCACGCCCCCGTGCTCGAGGCGCTGGAGGTCGCCTTCAAGACCTCCGCGCACGCGGTCCCCTCCGGATAGGGCAGCTCCTCGCGCGCCTCCACGATCAGGATGCGGCGAAGCGGGATCATCGCCGCGAGCCCGAGAACGCCTCCCAGGAAACAGAGCGCGACGACCTGCAGGTACGGCGGCGCCATGCCCCAGAGAAAGAGCGCGGGGATCGTGAAGATGGTCCCCGAGGCGAGCGCCGTCGAGGCGGACCCGATCGTCTGGGAAATGTTCGCCTCCAGGATCGTGCCGCGGCGGCCGAGCACGCGAAAGAACGCCACCGCCATGACGGCCGCCGGAATCGAGGCGGAGACGGTCAGGCCGACGCGCAGCCCGAGATACGCGTTCGCCGCTCCGAAGACGAGCCCGAGGACGACCCCCGCGGCCACCGCGCGAAGAGTGAATTCCCCCGGCGGCATCCCGCCCTTCGCGCTCATGGGTGTCTCCTTCGGT
Organism: uncultured Acidobacteriota bacterium; assembly: GCA_963782815.1. Classification (GTDB taxonomy): domain Bacteria; phylum Acidobacteriota; class Thermoanaerobaculia; order UBA5066; family Gp7-AA6; genus JAWOLE01. Next base: position 33,931 of record CAWALG010000010.1, read on the forward strand.
CGAGCCATTGTGACGTCGTCATAGCCTAGCTCCGAACACTCGAGAATCCCTCAGGAGCCTCTTCCCGAAGAGCCGCCCCGGCCCCTCATGGACAGATGCATATGAATCAGCCATAATGATGCATATGAGAACGACCCTGATCCTCGATGACGCGCTGGTGGAAAAGGCCCGAGAGCTGTCGGGCTTCAAGGAGAAGACGGCCGTCGTGCACGCCGGCCTGGAAGCCTTGATCGCCCGGGAGAGCGCCCGGCGGCTGGCGGCCATGGGCGCGTCCGAGCCGCGCCTGCGCGCGGCGCGGCGCCGGCGCCCGCCCCGCGGGCCCGGCCGTTGATCCTGGCCGACACCTCTGTCTGGGTGGATCACCTGCGCCGCGCGAACGCCCGCATGGCGTCGCTGCTCGCGGAGGGGGAGATCGCGGGGCACCCGTTCGTGATCGGGGAGATCGCGCTCGGGCATCTCAAGCACCGGCAGGAGATCCTCGCGCTGCTCTCAGACCTCCCGCAGGCGACGCTCGCGGATCACGGCGAGGTGCTGCGCTTCGTCGAGCAGAGGAAACTCGCCGCAAGCGGACTGGGGTGGGTGGACGTTCATCTCCTGGCCGCCGCCGCGCTCGATCGCTGCGGGCTCTGGACGCTCGACCGGCGCCTGGCCGCGGTTGCGTCGAGCCTCGGACTGGGAGATCGTGCCGGATCGTGAACCGGGATCACGACCGCGGCGTCCGGAATTCGTAATATACTTCTGATATGAAGACTATTGCAATATCAATAGACGAGGCGACGCTGACGTCGTTGGACCGTCTCGCGCGGTCGGCGGAAAAGCCGGGCCGCTCCGCGAGGGGCTCCGGCCGGCGGGAAGAGGGGGGCAACCGTTCGCGGATCGTTCGCCAGGCGCTCCAGGAGTTCCTGCGGCGTCGCGAGAGCCTGCAGCGCGACGAGAGAGAGAAGAAGGTCTACGCGAAGCACCGGCGGCTGGTGACCCGGCAGGCGGAAGCGCTGGTCGGCGAACAGGCCGAGCCTTGAACCGGGGCGAGATCTGGAGGACTCGAGAAAGGCTGCCCGAGCGCGGAAGCAAGCCCGGCTTCTACGTGATCGTCTCCCGGCAGTTCATCGCGGAGAATCCGGACATCTCCACCGTCGTCTGCGCGCCCGTTTACAGCGAGATCCTGGGGATCTCGACCGAGGTCGTGATCGGACAGGACGCGGGTCTGCCCCGGGCCTCCGCGGTCCGCTGCGATTTCCTGGCTCTGATGTTCAAGCGAAAGCTCTCGGCGTTCGTCGGATCACTCTCTCCTTTTCAGATCGAGGAACTGAATCGAGCGCTGGCCGCCTCCCTGGACCTCCCCACCGCTCCGTGATTCGCAAGTTGCGATTCGTGCTCCGATGACGATCTCCGCCGGCAGCCGCTTGGAACACGAGAGCAGATCCTTCGCTTCGCTCAGGATGACAAAACGCCCGCATTTGGGAATTGCGCCGGCCGAAAGGCCGGGCGATAGTAGGACCTTGGTCTTATCCGCAACCGGGCGCGATTCCACTAAGCTCGGCGCCGGAGCGTAATCGCATGAACCACAACAGGATGAAGAGAGAACCTCCATACCATTTCTTCTCGCGGGGCTGGCTTTCCTGGCGGCCGGCGTCTCGCGGGGGGAGGAGCCGCCACGGCGCCTGAAGATCGGGCTCGCCCTGGGAGGCGGCGGCGCGCGCGGGGTCGCGCACATCGGAGTCCTCCGGGAGCTCGAGCGGCTCCACGTCCCGGTCGACTACATCGCCGGGACGAGCATGGGCTCGATCGTCGGAGGCCTCTACGCGACCGGGATGTCCCCCGACGAAATGGAAAAGAACGTCAAGGCGATCGAGTGGACCTCCCTCTTCTCCGACAGCCCGCCCCGGCAGGAGCAGTCCTACCGGCGCAAGCAGGACGACCAGATCTACCTCTTCGGCCTCACCCTCGGCATCAAGAAGGGCCGCATCACGCTCCCGGTGGGCTTGATCGCGGGAGACAAGCTCTCCTTCCTGCTGCGCTCGCTGACGATCCGCGCCGCCCTGGAGCACGATTTCGACAAGCTGCCGATCCCGTTCCGCACCGTCGCGACGGTCGTCCAGACCGGGGAGATCTACGTCTTCTCGAAGGGAAACGTCGCCGACGCGATCCGCGCGAGCATGTCGGTGCCCGGCGTCTTCGCCCCCGTCGAACACGAGGGACTGGTCCTGACCGACGGCGGAACCGTGCAGAACCTGCCGGTCCAGACGGTGCGGGCGATGGGAGCCGACATCGTGATCGCCGTGGACGTCGGCGAGTCGGGCGAGATCCCCGAGCGGCCGACGAACTTCGCCGAGGTCCTGTCGCAGAACTCCGACATCGCCTCTCGCCGGAACGTCTTCGAGTCCCGGCAAGCTGGCCGACCTCCTGATCCAGCCGGACCTGAAGGGGTTCGGATTCCTCGATTTTTCCAATCCCATCGCGGCGGCGCCCCGGGGCGAGGCCGCGGCGCAGGCGGCGGCGGAGAAGTTGAAGCAGTGGGCGATCCCCGAGGACCAGTACGCGGCCTGGCTGAAGAAGCAGCGCGGCGCCCCGGTCCCGCCCGTGCGCATCACGGCCGTGGAGGTGGATGCGGGCTCGATCGACCCGCGCCGCCTCGAGGGGAGAGTTCAGTCCAGGCCGGGCCAGCCGCTCGACCTTTCGATCCTGCAGAAGGATCTCGAGCGGATTCACGAGCTCGACCTGTTCGACTCCGTGAACTACGAGCTCGTCCCCGACGGCGACGGCGCGAGGCTGAAGATCCGGGCGATTCCCAGCGTGCGGGCGACCGACACCATCCGGTTCGGCATGGCGCTCAATACCGACTTCAAGGGGAACAGCTCCTTCGACTTCCTGTCCGGCTTGAACCTGCGCGAGATGAACCGCCTGGGCGGGGAATGGAAAACCGAAATCATCATCGGGAACACGATCGGGATTGGAACGGAGTTCTACCAGCCGCTGTCGTACTCCGCGCCGTTCTTCGCCGCGCCGCGAGTCGCCTACTCTCGCCAGAGCGCCGATTACTTTCTCGATGATCAGGCGGTCGCGAACTACCGGACGGAATACTTCCACGGCGGCCTCGACCTCGGGATGGCGATCGGGAAGGTGGGCGAGCTGCGAGTCGGCTACGACGGGGGCCACTTGAAGTTCGAGAAGCGCCTCGGCTCTCCGGTCCTGCCCGACTCGGACGAGGACACGGGCGCGATCATCGCGCGTGCGTCCTTCGACCAGCTCGACAAGATCAGTTTCCCCCACAGCGGTTACTACGCCTACACGAAGTACACCGGATCGCGGGAAAGCCTCGGAGCGACGAACGCCTACGACAAGCTCGAAGGGGGCCTGTTCCTGCCGAAGACTTTCGGGCCGCAGACCTGGGCCCTGACCGTTTTCGGCGGCGACTCGCTCGGCTCGACCATCCCGATCTGGAATCAATTCTCGCTCGGCGGCTTCCGGCGTCTCTCCGGGCTGCTGCCCAACCAGCTCTCCGGGCAGACGGAGGCCTTCGCCTCGCTGACGACCTATCGCAAGGTCGGAACCCTCGGGATGCTCGGGGGCATCTACCTGGGGGCCTCCTTCGAATCGGGAAACGTCTGGAAGCGCGACGGAGCCGGTGACCTTCTCCGGAATGCAGATCGCGGGAAGCGTCTTCATTGGCCTGGACAGCATCCTCGGCCCCGTCTCGATCGCCTACGGGCTCGCCGAACGCGGCAACCATTCCGTCACGATCTTCCTCGGCCGCACCTTCTGATCCGTCGCTACGCGGTTTCGCTTCGCTCCCGCGGCGCGCGCCTCCTCCCTCGGTTACTTCGGGAGACTACGCGCGCCGCGAAGGCACGGGAGCACGGGGAGCGCCGTCCTTAGAAGGTCCAGCCGATGGAAAGCGTCGGGCCCCAGTCGTGGCGGGACTCGCCGGTGGAGGGATCGCGGGTGTCGAGGCTGTAGAAGGCCGAGAGACTCAGGTAGAAATCGCTGACGATCTCCCGCTTGACCGAGGCGTCGGCCTGGACGCGGACGCGCCCTCCGACGGTCAGGCTCGGATACACGGCGGCGGATGCCGCCAGCGTGAGCTTCGGGAAGTCGTACATGAAGTACGAGTAGCGTCCCCCTGCCACCACCTCGGTGTTGTACTTGACCTCTCCCTCCACGGGCCGCTCCTGGTTTCCCAGGAGCCCCACAAAGGCCATGAAGCTGCGCCTGGTTCGTCTTGACGAAGTACCTCCCCCCGCCGGCCGCGAGGGACGTGCGCAGATCGAGGCCGAGCTGGACGTTCTTCTCGAACCCGGCTCCCGCCTCGGCAAACCAGTTGCCCGTGAGGTAGTAGTCGTAGCGCATCAGCAGGGACCCGCGCTTGGCCGCGTCGGCTTCCTCCTGGCGGCTGTAGAAGGAGGAGAGCTCCGTCGTGACCGACCATTTCGGGACCCTGTAGGTCGCCTGCGCGTTCAGGTTGAACTGGGTCAGGTGGGTGGAGTCGGTGTAGTTGAAGCCCAGGTCGAGCGACCCATCGATCCGCCGCCAGAAGTTCCGGTAAACGGGAGCGATGTCGAACACCTCGAGGAAGGCAACCGTCAGGTTTCCGTCCGCGAAGACGACGACGAGCTTCCCGGGGGGATCGGAGAGGGCGAGCGAGCCGAAGTGGTGGATGCCGTCAATCGTCTCGACGTCGAACTGCTTGGTGGAGGAGATGCCGACGAGCCTGTTCCACTTGACGTTGATGGTCCCGGAGTGGTCGGTCGAGACCGACAGATACCCGTTCGAATACGACTTGATCTCGCAGGTGACGCGGTCGCCGTTGTTCATCGTCAACACGTCGGTCTTCTGGGCGGCGGCAGCCGCGGCCAGCCCGAAAATCCCCAGCGCGGCGAGGAGTCGCATTGTCATTCTGCCCGGGATCTCGTCGGACGCCTGCCCGGCCGGTCCTGCCCGGCCGCTACTTGTCAAACCAGCTGAAGGCGTAGCCGAAGGAGAAGGTGTCGAACTTGCCGCCGATGCGGATGGTCTCGACCTTCGAGTACTGAACCTTGAGGGAGTGCCTGGGCACGAACGTCCAGGAGACGGCGGCGCCCACGCGCGACGCGCTCTGGTTGTCGTTCTTGCTGACACCGTCCAGGGTCGTGTGTCCGCCATGGTAGTAGGTGCCGTCCAGGGACGCCCAGAGGTTGCTCCGGAAGTTGTAGATCACGTGCGCCTGGTACGCGCCGAGGGGAGCCTGCGCCCGGTTGACCGTCCCCGGGTAGAAGCTCGGGTTGTCCGTGAAGAACACGGCGCCCGCGTAGAGCTCCCCGATCCACTTCCCGAGGATCTGCGAGACCGCGACCTCCGGCTTGAAGGCCCAGCGGTTGGAGCCGATGTTGATGAGCTTGTCCGGACTGTGCTGGCCCGAGGGAGCGGACATGGTGAAGCTCGCCCAGAGATTCGTCTTGCCAAAGTAGGTTGCGTACTCGCGCAGCGGCATGGCGTGCGCGCCGTAGAGGTTCACCGAGAACTGCGCCTTGACGTCGGCCAGGCCCGACCGGTAGACCTCTTTCGTCTGCTCGCCCACGTCCCCCTTCACGTGGCCCCACGCGTACGGAACGATGATCCTCACGTTGGCGTTGCGTCCGAAGAAGTCGAGCGAGCGGTAGTAGCCGACAGCCCCGCCGTTGATCTTGGCGCTGGCGTTCGTGATCGGAACGGCGGGATCGAAAACCAGATCGCCCGTGGTCCGGTTGTAACCGAGGAACGTGGCGTTCAAGCCGAGCGGCGAGACCGTGTAGGCGCGGGGCTCCAGGTCCTGGGCCAGCACGCGCCCGGAGCACAGAACGAGCGCGACCGGGAGGAGTCGCCGGAAAAGAGCGCAGAGACTCCCCCGCTCTTCTCTTCATAGGCCTCGTCGCGCCAAGAGTGTTACTTGGACCGGGGCGGGTAATTCTCGAACATCTTGGCGAGGGCTTCCCGGAGGGCCTTGTCCTTCTCTTCCGGGCTCCTTTGCGGGTTCAGCGTGTCGGTCCCCGTCCCGCGCCAGACGAGCTCTTTCTGGTTCGCGTCGACCAGATCCACGATCAGCGAGCCGACGGGGATCTCCTGGACCGTCGACGTGCTCATCCCGCCGCCGCCGTAGCCGTAGCGGTAGCCGTAACCGTAGCCCCAGCCGCTGTCGTAGGTCGTGATCTGCGTCTCCTTGGAAAACCGTGCGTGCACCGCGGCCCAGAGGTCGGGGTTCTGCTCGTTCCTCGTCAGGCCCCTCTTGGAGAACTCGCTCTCGAGCGCGCCTGAATCCGCTTGACCCGAGCGAGTTCTTGAGGGCGGTCGTCCTTCCAGGCCCAGGTCTTGTACTGCGTGAAATCCGCCTTCGGGTCGTAGTCGGCGGACGTCTTCAACGTCGAGCACGCCAGGGCGGCGGCGACCAGGAGAATGGGAAGAGCCTTGAATTTCATCGGAACCTCCTCAAATTTTCTTTCGCGAGATGGTCCAGGTGCCCGTCGTCGCCGGCACGTTGGGGTCGGGCTTTCCCTGGGGGTCGAGGCATTCGGTTCGGAACGTTCCTACGATCGAGTCTCCCTGGAGAGTTCCCTGGAAAACGCTGTTCGCGCTGCAGTGGGAATCCGGATCTTCATAGGGCCCGACCGTCCCGTTGAGCACGTTTCCCTCCGCCTGGATGAAGTTGATCTCGTAGATCTGCGGCATCGTGCGGAGCGACTCCTCCGCGGAAGTCGGCTTGGCATTCGAGCCCGGGCGGCACCATCAGGATGTCGCCGCGCGCCTCCTTGCCGCCGGACGTGAAGTCGAGGACGATCGTCCCGGTGCGGCCGTTGCCCGGGTTCGTGTACGTCCCCTCCCAGTGCCCGACGAGGGCGCTCAACGACTTGTTCTCCCCTCCCGTCGGGATCTCGGGAGCGGGAGACGGGGGAGCCGAAGAGGATGAGCAGGAAACGGCCAGGGCCGCCAGGAGGAGACTCCCGATCCCGGGACGGAGAGACTTCGCGATCATTTCGCCGGCGGCGTCGAGACCGACATGGCGACCGCCTCGGAGTAGGTGATCACGAGCTTGTCGCCGGGATTCACGCCCTCGAGCTTCTTCTTGTCCTTGACGCGGAAGGAAAGCGAGTTCCCTTCGGCGTTCTTGACCGTGATCGAAGGCGCGGCCATGTCCACGGATTCGACGGCGACCGTCGCCGTGATCTGCCGGGAAACGGTGGCGGCCGGCTTCTCGGTCTTCATGCGCTCGACGCCCATTGCTCCTTCCGTGCCGAGCTTCGCCGCGGAATCCGCCTTGTGCACTTCGAGCACCAGCGCTTCCATGTACTTGACGGTGATCTGGTCGCCGACCTTGATCTCGTTGAACCGCTTGACCGAGTCGGGACACTCCATCACGACGTAGTTGCCCTTGGGGCCTTTCAACGTCAGCTCCCGCTTTGCCGAATCGATCGCCTCGACGGTGGCCGTGATGGACTCTGACTGCCTCTCGGCCACCTTCGTCTCCGGATGCCCCTTCTCCTGCGCGGCCGCCGGCCACGCCAGGACGGCCGCGAGGGCCGCTGCGGCGAGAACTCCCCTGCTCGACTTCATTTCTTCCTCCTGTCCTGTTTGTTCAAAGGCGAGGTGGCAATCCTATCCGCCGCCTCCGTCCGAGTCCAGACGCGCCTTCTCCAATGTTCCTACTTCGCCTCGAGGACCGGCCTGCCGTTGGACGCCTGGACCGGTCGGTTGTTGTGATGCCCCATGACCTTCTCGAACGCCTCGACCTGCTGATGGGAAACCGTCGAGGGCTCCTCGATCACGAGCCACCGGACTCCCTCGGTGCAGGGGGGCGTCGTCAGCGATCCGGTGAAGCTGTAGTAGGACCGCGTCTTCGGCAGCAGCGCGCCGGCATTGACGGGCGCAGCCGGTTTCGCCTTCCCGTCCTTCTTCGCGGGCATCTTCGCCCACACCGCGGCGACGGCGTCGTTGGCCGCTCCCTCCTGGAACATCACCGCCACGACCGCGAGCTTGCCGTCCTTGTCGGCGTGGACGAGATGGCCTTCGAGAGGGAAGGCCTTCCCGGCAATCCTGTTCTCGCTCGGCGCGTGGAAGTGGAACTGCTTCAGCTCGTAGACGTGGCCGTCCACGGTGATCTTGCTGCCCGGAGAGGAGTTGGCCTGGATCGTGTGGCCGTTGTTCACGATCTCTTCGACGGTGGCGCCATAATCGAACTGGATCGGCTTCAAGTCCGCCGCGGACGCCCCCTTGATGTCGATGGGAGACTGGCTCTTTCCCTGCCCGCACAGCGCGTAGGCCGGCGACAGCTCGCCCCAGTGCTCGGGCCCTTCCTCGCCGGTGTAGCTCCAGTGCGCCTCCTGCGCCCGCGCGATCGGGGTCAGCAAGAGGACCATGCAGGCGAACGCCGCCAGCAGGACGGACGTGGATCTCCGCGACGCTTTCATGGTGTCCTCCTCCAAGGCTCTCGCCGCTCCCATGCTCCCAGCACGCCCCTCACACGGGCTAGTGGGACCTTGGTCCTATGCGGATGCGTCTCAATGCGGCCGGCCGGCTTCCGCGGCGAGCTGCCGGGCAAACTCCCGGGTGCGCGGATCTCCCGGGGCGAGCGCTTCCAGACGCCGGAGGGCGTCGGTGGCCAGGGCGGCGTCTCCCGCTTTCGCGCTCGTCGTCGCGAGGGCCTCGAGGAGGTCCCGGCTGCCCGAATGGCGCGCCGAGGCCGCCTTCAGGACTTCGATCGCTCGCTTGCGGTCCCCGACGGCATCCAGGGCCATACCGTAGGCGAAGGCATAGCGGGAACTGTCGGGAGCGAGCTCGGCGGCGCGCTTCAACTCCGCCGTCGCGTCGGGAAGCCTCTTCAAGCGCACGAGCGCCAGGCCGAGAGCGTGGTGGACGCCGGGATCGCGCGGACTGGCGGCGGCTCCCTGCCGCAGGACCTTCTCCCCCTCGACGTCGCGCCCTTCCGTGCGGAAGAGGTCGGCGAGGTTGACGTACGCGGCGCCGAAGGAAGGGAGCATCCGGATCGCCGCCTGGTATTCCGTCTCGGCGGCCGCCGGTTTCCCCTGCTCCGCGTACAGCGCGCCCAGGCTGACGTGAGACTCCACCCGATCCCCGTTCAAGCGCTGCACCTTCTCGTATTCCACGAGGGCCGCCTCGAAGGCCGCCCGGTCGGAAGAGATCATCCGCTCCTTCGGCACCGAGACGAGCGTCCGCGCCGCCTCGATCCGAACGGTCAGCACGGGATCGGAGAGGAGCGGCGAAAGCAAGGCCACCCTCTCCTCCGGAGGCAGAGCCTCCGAGGCGGCGACGGCGCCGCGGCGCACGAAGGAATCCGCGTCGCCGACCGCCTTCGCGAGAAGGTCCTTCGGGGCCGCTCCGTTCTCCCCGCCGAGGAGCGAAAGCGCGGTTCCCCGCACGATCGCGGGCTTGCCCGCGTCGCCGGCCAGCCGCGCGAGCGCCTCGGCGGCGCCTGCCTGGACTTCCCGGCCGGCGTGGATCGTCTCCCCGAAGTGCGGCTCGCTCCGCCGCTTCGCGCCCCACCACTTGAGCGCCGCCTGCGACGCCCACTCGTTCGAGCGATTCTTGTGGCAGTCCACGCAGGCGTTGGGAGTTCCGATGGAGACCGACAGGTCCGGCCTCGGAATCCGGATGCTGTGGTCGTGCCGGGCGTGGACGACCATGTAGTTGCGCGTCGGCATGTGGCAGGCGATGCAACTGGCGCCCGTCGAGCCGACCTTGTGGAAGTGGTGCTTGCGGCGTCTCGAACTTCTCGACCGCGTGGCAGGCGGCGCAGACCCGGTCCCCCGATCCCGCGACCTTCATGTCGTGCGGGTTGTGGCAATCGGAGCAGGTGACGCCGTTGGCGAACATCCTGCTCTCCAGGAACGACTGGTACTCGTACACCTCGTCCTCGATCTGGCCGTCGGCGTAGTAAAGACCTGGCTCGAGAAGGACCGGCCGGTGCGTGTCCGCGAGCGGCTTTCCATACACGTAGTCGGCCGCGACGACCGACCGGCGCGCGTGGCACCGGCCGCACATCTCGATCTCGGTCCGGGACTTGCGCGGCACGCTGCGTTTGGCGAGGCCGGTTTCCGGGTTGATGATCCAGGAGGCCTTCTCGGGCTCGCCCAGGACGAAGGGGAGCCGCTTGTCCGGATCGTCCTTCTTCGCCCTGCCGGCCCGGACCTCCTCGCCCCACGCGGAGTGGGCCGACCCCGGCCCGTGACAGGCCTCGCAGGAGACGTTGATCTCCGAGAAGGTCGTCTCGTAGCGGTTCTCCTCCGGATGGTAGCCCTTCGTCACGTTGGTCGAGTGGCACTCGGCGCACATGAAGTTCCAGTTCTGATACGGCCCGGTCCAGTGAAGCGGGTCGCCGTGCGCCACCTCTTCCTTCGGGTAGAGGTGGAACCAGCGCTGCCCGCCCTGCTTCGCCGGCCGGGTGTCCCAGCAGACGTTCAAGGCCTGGTACCGGCCGCCCGGAAACGCGATCAGGTACTGCTGCAGCGGGAAGGTCCCGAAGGTGTAGGCGATCGGGTACTCCCGGAGCTTCCCGTCCGGCCCGTCGGTGCGAACGAAGAACTTGCCGTCGCGCTTGAAGAACGTGGACGTGACGCCGAAATGCGTGAAGCTCGCGTTCTCGAAGTTCCCGACGACCGTTTTCTCGCTGGCCTCCTGCATGGCGAGGTCGTGGTGCGAGCCGTGCCACCGCCTCGCCTCCTCCGCGTGGCATTTCTCGCACGCCGCCCGGCCCACGAAGGTCGCGGCCGGAGCCGGCGCCGGCCGCCTTTGTCGGCGGAGCAGCGCCCGCGCCGGCTCCATCGGCCGCGCGCCGGCATCCCGCCAGCGTCAGAAGGAGAACCGCCGCGACCGAACCGCGCCGAAAGCCCGTGGTCGGTTCCCATGGGCTCGCCACGAGGCGTTCAGCGCTTGCCGCCCGCACCGGGATCCGCCGCGGATTACTTGACCAGCGGAATGGCTCCGGCCAGCTCGTAGCGGACCACCGCGCGGATCTTGTTCTCGAGCTGCATGTAGCGGGCGACCTTCGCCTCCGGGAGGACGGCCTCGAGCTTCGGCACGTACGATTTCTTCAGGCTGACTTCGGCCGCGTCGATGTCGAGCGATTCGGCGAGCAGCTTCTTGGCCGTCTCGTTGGGCACCGACCCCTTGTTGTAGGCGTCGGCGTAGTCCGTGATCGTCTTGGCCATCCTGTCGTTCAGCTTCTTCAGGTCCGCCTGGTAGGCGTCGTAGACGGGCCAGAACGCCTTGCCCTCGGCGTCCGACAGCTCCATGTTCGCCGCCACGATGAGCTTCTTGTCGGCCTTGATCTTCTGCCTGAGGATATCCATGTTGGTGTTGGCTTCCTGGGCGACGAGGGGCGCCGCCAACGCCGCGGCGAGGAAGACGAAGAGCATCCGCAGTTTCATGAGTCGTTCTCCTTTTCTCGATGTATTCGTATGGTGGAGACCGGGAGTCTATCAGCAGAATCCGCGTGCGCCCTGAAGCCCCTCACTTCTGTTGCCGCCGCTCCTGCCGCGAGGTCAGTTCCATCGAAACCAGCCGCCCGATCAGGATCGCCGGGTAGAGCTGGCCGACGAGCGCTTCGGCCATGGCGAGGCTGCGCGCGAGAGGGTGGGCCGGCGTGATGTCTCCGTATCCCACGGTCGTCAGGGTGACGAAGCTGAAATACGCGAGGCCGTGATCGAATCGCAAACCGCTCAGGTCACCCTCCGGAAAGCGAAAGGCTCCCGGAATCACCTGATAGAGGAGCTTGTAAGCCGACATCCAGATGAGCCCCAGGAGCAGGTAAACCGCGATCGCGCCCTGGATCCTGTGACTCGTGATCGGGCCTGGGCGAAAGACCCGAATCAGAACCAGCCCGGCGAGAATCGAGAGAGCGAGGATCGTGAGAGCGTCGTCCCAGATGCTCATCGCCGCTCCCGGCAGAAGGTAGCCGGCCCACCGGACGACCACCGTCACGGCCGCGATCGCCAGGATGGCGAACATCAGCAGCCGCCGGTTCGAGACGGCGGCGACGCCCGAAAGGAGGAACAGCGTGAAGAGCGCGTCGAACAGGAACGGGCCGACCAGTCCCATGGTCGCGAGCGGAGCTCCGACGAAGAGAGCGAGGACCAGGAACACCAGCATCGCCGTGAGTCCGCGCTCCGTCCCCCAGTACTTCGAGGAGAAGTCCCGGACGGACCGTCCCACTCTCTTCATAGTCCTACTTGCAGTCGGATCCCGGTCGCGTCGTTCTCACGGTTCACCCGCGAGCGTGAGTGACGGGCGACCGCCAATTCTCGGCGCAGGCCGGGCAGTGCGGAAGCGATTCTTCTGACCGGGTTCCCGCGTTCCCTTATTTCTCGTCTTCCGTCACGTGCCAGGTCTTGTCCGGGTTGAAGCGCTCCATCGCCTTGAACTGGTCGAGCGTCTTCGGCCCGAGGTCCTTCTCCCAGACCACGCCGTCGTGGCTCACCATGAAGGTCTTCACGCCGGTCACCTGGTACTCCGCCGGCGCGGCGACCAGGGCGAAGCCGCCGATCATCACGCCTTTCACGACGAAGTCCATCTGCCCGAGCGGCGCCGCCGGGCCCTGCCCCTTCAGGATCTTGAAGTAGTAGCCGTGGTACGGCCCCTTCTTCGAGTAACCCTCGGCGATCGCGTGGGCGACATTGTCTCCGATCGGGCCCTCCCGGGGTCCCGTCGGGGTTGCGCCACGCCAGGCCGTCCTGCTTCCCGGGGGTGCTGATGATCTTCTGCGCGTACTGGTTCAGGCTCGAGCCGTCGTGCTTCTGGAACGCGTACTCCTCCTGCGCCTCGACGTAGCCGCGGCAGATCTTGATGGCGTCCAGCTCGTTCTGCCCGATGCGGCGGTAGAGCATCTCCTTTCGCCCGGCCTTCGAGTCGAAGAACCACTTGCCGCTCTTGTTGCGGACGATCGGGATCGGCATCGGCCAGTCGTCTGCCCCGACCGTCGAGGGTCGCGAGGTTCGTGTTCTTCGCGTCGGGGACGACGGTGGTCTTCTCGCGGGCCTTCGCCGAGAACGCTTCGGCCCGGTTCTTGTCCTGAACCGGGTCGCTGGTCGCGACGAGGTCCGCGCCGTCCGGGCCGAGGATCGCTTTCAGAGCGGGCACGTCGTTGACCGAGGCCGCGGCGATCAGCGCGTCGGCCGCCTCCTTCGCCGTGGCGAACGTCCGCTGCGGAGCCGCTTTCGAGGCTGCGGGCTTCTTTGCCGTCTTCTCCGCTGCTACCAGAGCGGGCGCGAAAAGAAGGATGCAGACAAATCCGGAACCAATCCACTTCTTCATGACGCTCATCGCCGGCCTCCTCCTCTCCCACCGCCGCCGCCGCGACCGCCGCCGCCTCCTCCTCTGCTGGAGCTCATGCTCGAGGAGCCGCGCGAGCTGCTCGATCGCGCGCTGCTGCCGCTGTAGCCGCCGGAGCTGCCGCCTCCGAAGGCGCTGGAGCTGCCGCCGCCCCTCGAGCCGCCGCCGCCGACGTCGCGGCTGCCGGCCCGGTCCGCGCCACCGCCGCCGCCGGAAAAGCCCCCGCCGCCGCCCGCGGAGCGATCGCTGACCCCGGCGCCGCCGCCGCCGCGGCTTCCCGCCCCGCCCGTGGAACGGTCGCTGACCCCGGCGCCGCCGCGGCTCCCGCCGCCACGATTGGCCGCCGACTCGCCGCGCGCCGACCCGCCGTACTTGTTCGCCGTCGCCTTGTTCGAGTACGGCGCCCCGCCGCGATGCTGGGAGTTGTGCTGCCAGTTGTTGTTCCCGCCCTGGCCGCGGTTGACGTTCGTGTTCCTGTTGAAGTTGTTGTTCACGTTGACGTTGACGTTGTTCCCGCCCCAGCCGCAGCCGCAGCAGGAGCCGCCCCAGATCGCCGCGCCCATCGCCATGCCGACGCCGAAGGTGACCAGCGCCGCGCCCGGGGTGTATGGGGGGTAATAAACAGGCGGGTACGGATAGACAGGCGGTGGATAGACGACCGTCGGGTTGTAGGAGGGCACGTAGACGACCTCGGGGTTCGACTGCTCCACGACGATGACCTGCTTCTGCTCGACGACCTTCGTCTCGACCTTCTGCTGCTCGTTGGACGCCAGCGAGCCCTTGTCCTGCGCCTTCTTCCGCATCCGCTGCACGGCGTCCATGACGTCGCTCTGCTGGTCGAGGAAGGCATTCCCGAGGTCCGTGGTCCACTCGATGTCGTCCGCGAGCCGCTTCACCACCTCGGGAACCGCCGCCATCGACTGGATGCTCGGGTCCCACGGCTCCTTCGCGACCGCGTCGGCGAGCGCCTTGTCTTTCAGGTCCTTGTGCTTCGCGAGCCACTGCTGGAGCTGGACGAGCTCCAGCGGATAGGTGGACGCGACGAGCGTCTGGGCCAGGAGCGCGTCGGGGTAGAGGGCGATGGGGGCTACCAGCGAATCGAGCTGGTCCGGCGGAAGCTTCGCTGCCTGCTCCTGCGCGGCGGCCGGCGGCTGCTCCTGCGCGAGGAGCGCGCCCTCGCCGGGCGCGAGGAGCGCGGCGCAGAGAAGCGCCAGGAGAGCGCGCGCGGAGTCGATCCGGACGCCGGGGTCTAGACGAAGTCTGAGCCATGGCTCCTCCCAATTCGCACAAAAGAAATGCCGATTCGCAGTCCGCGATTTCCGGGACCGTTGCCCTTTGCTACACGCCATACACGATACCTCCATGCGGCGGCGCGAGGGTCACGGACCTTCCACCGGGCTCCACGTCAGGTCCGGGTTGAAACGCTCCATGGCCTGGAACTGGTCGAGCGTCTTCGGCCCGAGGTCCTTCTCGTAGACGACGCCGTCGTGGCTCACCATGAAGGTCTTCACGCCGGTCACCCGGTAGTCCGCCGGCGCGGCGACGAGGGCAAAGCCGCCGATCATCGCGCCGCCGACGACGAAGTCCAGCTGCCCGAGCGGCGCCGCCGGGCCCTGGCCCTTGAGGATCTTGAAGTAGTAGCCGTGGTACGGATCGGTCTTCTGCGTGTAGCCCTCGGCGATCGCGCGGTCGATCGGCTCACTGATGGGCCCTCCCGAGGTCCCGTCGGGGTTGCGCCACGCCAGGCCGTCGTGCTTGCCGGGGGTGCTGATGATCTTCTGCGCGTACTGGTTCAGGCTCGAGCCGTCGTGCTTCTCGAACGCGTACTCGTGCTGCGCCTCGACGTAGCCGCGGCAGACCTGGATGGCGTCCAGCTCGTTTCTCCCGATGCGGCGGTAGAGGATCTCCTTTCGCCCGGCCTTCGTGTCGAAGAACCATTTGCCGCTCTTGTTGCGGACGATCGGAATCGGCATCGGCCAGTCGTCTGCTCCGACCGAGAGGATCGCGAGATTCTTGTTCTTCGCGTCGGGGACGACGGTGGTCTTCTCGCGGGCCTTCGCCGTGAACTCCTCGATCCGGTTCTTGTCCTGGACCGGATCTTCGGTCGCGACGACGTCCTCGCTGTCGGGGCCGAGGATCGCCTTGAGAGCGGGCACGTCGTCGGCCGCGGCCGCGGCGATCAGCGCGTCGGCCGCTTCCTTCGGCGTGGCGAACGTCTGCTGCGGAGCCGCCTTCGAGGCCGCGGGTTGCTTTGCCGACTGCTCCGATGCGGCCAGAGCGGGCGCGAACAGGAGGGCGCAGACGATTCCGGAGCCAAGCCAGTGACTTCATGACGCTCATCTCCGGCCTCCTCCTCTCCCGCCGCCGCCGCCGCCCGCCGCCGCCTCCTCCTCGGGAGCCCATGCTCGAGGAGCCCCGCGAGCTGCTCGATCGCGCGCTGCTGCCGCTGTAGCCGCCGGAGCCGCCGCCTCCGAAGGCGCTGGAGCCGGACCTCGAGCTGCCGCCGCCGATGCTCTGGTTGCCGATCCGGTCCCCGCCGCCGCCGCCCGAGAAGCCCCCGCCCCCGCCGCCTGGAACGTCGCTCCCGGCTCCGCCGCCGCGGCTTCCCGCCCCGCCCGAGGCGCGGTTGCTGACCCCGGCGCTCCCCCCGCGGCTGCCGGAACCTCCCCGCTGGCGGCTGTTCAGCGAATCACCGCGCGCCGACCCGCCGTACTTGTTCGCCGTCGCCTTGTTCGAGTACGGCGCCCCGCCGCGATGCTGGGCGTTGTGCTGCCATTTGCCGCCCCCGGCGCCCTGGCCGCGGTTGCCCCCGGCGCCCTGGCCGCGGTTGCCCCCGGCGCCCCGGTCGCCAAGCGGGTTGACGTTCGTGTTCCTGTTGAAGTTGTTGTTGCGGTTTATGTTGATGTCGCCCCCGCCCCAGCCGCAGCCGCAGCAGGAGCCGCCCCAGATGGCCGCGCCCCACGCCATGCCGATGCCGAAGGAGATCAGCGCCCCGCCGTAATAAGGAGGGTAGTAAATGGGCGGGTACGGATAGTAGCCCACGCCCCAGACCACCGACGGGCTGTACGAGGGGACATAGACGACCTCGGGGTTCGTCTGCTCCACGACGATGACCGTCTTCTCCTCGACGACCTTGGTCTCGACTTTCTGCTGCTCGTTGGACGCCAGGGCGCCCTTGTCCTGCGCCTTCTTCCGCATCCGCTGCACGGCGTCCATGACGTCGCTCTGCTGGTCGAGGAAGGCATCCCCAAGCTGCGTCGTCCACTGGATGTCGTCCGCGAGCCGCTTGACGACCTCGGGAATCGCCGCCATCGACTGGATGCTCGGGTCCCACGGCTCCTTCGCGACCGCGTCGGCGAGCGCCTTGTCTTTCAGATCCTTGTGCTTGGCGAGCCACTGGTGCAGCTGGACGATCTCCAGCGGGTAGGTGGACGCGACGAGCGTCTGGGCCAGGAGCGGGTCCGGGTAGAGAGCGATGGGGGCGACCAGCGAATCGAGCTGCTCCGGGGGAAGCTTCGTTACCTGCTCCTGCGCGGCAGCCGAGTGGCCGGCGGCGTCTCTTGCGCGAGAAGCGCCACGTCCCCCGAGGCGAGCAACGCCGCGCACAGGACTGCCACGAACCCTCGCGTGGTCAATCCCGGAAAGCCCGCCTGAATTTTCTGGTGTTCCATGACTCTCCCTTGACGCTCCGCCGTCAGAACTTGACCATGTGCTCCGGATCCGAGGCTCAGTGACTTGAATCTCGGCTGCTCCACTGCATCCCCTCTCTAGTCGTTCACGACGGAGTTTCCCCACCGGAGTCGCAGGCGACCGCGGCGGAGATCGTGTCCAGAAGGATCTTCTCGTCCACGGGCTTCAAGAGATAGGCCGCGACGCCGGCCTTCGTCACGCGCTGGCGGGTTTCGTCCGTGTCGTGCCCCGTGATGACGACGATCGGCACGCGCGATTGCGCCTCCTTCAAACGCGCCTGGACCTCGAACCCGTTCAAGCCGGGCATGTGCAGATCGAGCACGAGGCAATCGGGCGAGTGGGATTCGAGGGACTGCAGGAACTCGGCCCCGGACGGAAACGTCTCGACGTCGATCCCGGCGGACCGGATCAGCCGGCCCATCGCCCTGCGCACCGATTCTTCGTCGTCCACGATCGCTACAAGAAGCCGGGACCTCCGCACGCGTTGACGTTACCAGCCGGAAGCGCCGAGCGGCATAGGACCTTGGTCCCATTCCGTCGCTCCGCGGTTGCGTGGAATCTGCGCCTTCGGCGCACCGGCGGGCGGCTCGCCGGGATGCCGGCTCGACCGCCCGCCTGATTCCACGCAACCGCTCCGCTCCCGCGGCGCGAGGCTCCTCCCTGCGGTTACTTCGGGAGACTCCTCGCGCCGCGACCGGCGGCACGCGGAGCTTGCGCCGCGACCGGGCTCTCTCCCTCCGGGAGAGGGTCAGGGTGAGGGCGCTGGTTGCGCCGTCGAGCGGACTACTTGCGAAGGCCGGCGCGGTCGGCCTGGTGGACGAGCTCCGCGACCGAGTCTTGCGCCCATTTTCTCCATCATCCGTCCGCGGTGGATCTTGACGGTCTTCAACGCGGTTCCGAGACTGGCCGCGATCTGCTTGTTCAATCGCCCGGCGACGACACCCTCCAGCACCTCCCGCTCGCGCGGCGTGAGCGATCTCGAGCCGCCGCCGTATCTCGGCGACCTCCTCGCGGGCTTGCCGCCGGGCGCGGTCCCTCTCCAGCGCGGCGCGGACGGCCTCGAGGAGGCGCTCGCCGTCCACCGGCTTGGTCAGGAAGTCCAGGGCCCCGCTCTTCATGGCCGCCACGCTCTTGGGGATGTCGCCTCGGCCGGTCAGGAAGAGGATCGGAAGCTCGCTTCCGCGATCGGAGAGCGTCTTCTGAAGCGACAGGCCGTCCAGGCCCGGCATGGCCAGGTCGAGGACGAAGCAGCCCCTCGCGGCGGGGTCGAGCCGCTCCAGGAGCTCGGCCGGAGATCCGAAGGCCGCCACGGTGAAGCCCTCCGAGCGCAGCAGCCGCGAGAGGCTCTTCAGGACGGCGGGCTCGTCGTCCACGAGGTAAACCGTCTCGCGAGCTGCCGCCGCTCACGCGCCCGCTCCGGCCTTCGGAATCGTGAAATGGAACGTGGCGCCGGCTCCCGGCTCGCTCTCCGCCCAGAGACGCCCGTTGTGGGCCTCGATGATGGAGCGGCAGACCGCCAGGCCCAGGCCCATCCCCTGCCGCTTGGTCGTGAAGAACGGCTCGAAGACGCGCGCGAGCTTCTCCTGCGGGATGCCGCAACCCTGGTCGGCGACCGAGACCCGGACGCCGACGCCATCCTCAGCACGCCGTCTTCACGGCGAGCCGCCGGCGCGCGCGCTCGATGCCGGACATGGCGTCGCAGCCGTTCATCACGAGGTTCAGCACGACCTGCTGCATCTGCACGCGGTCGCCGAAGACGGCCGGAAGGTCCGGCGCGAAGGCGGTGCTCACGGCCACGCCCTGATTGAGAAGATCGCTGCGGACGACCTTCAGGACGTCCAGCAGGACCTCGCTCATGTCGAGCGGCTGGCGGTGCACCTCCCCCTTCGTCAGCAGCAGGCGCAGCCGCCGGATGACCTCGCCCGCCCTCTTGTCCTGCTCGACGATGTCCTTCAGGATCTCCCGCACCTCGTCCAGGTTCGAGGGGTCGCCCGCCAGGAAGCGCTGCGCGGCCTGGGCGTTGGAGAGAATCGCGCTCAGCGGCTGGTTCAACTCGTGGGCGAGCGAGCCGGACAGCTCCCCGAGCATCGTCACGCGCGAGAGATGCGCGAGCTCGCTTCTCTGTTGCTCCAGCTCCATCTCCGACCGCTTCCTTTCCGTGATGTCGATGACCGAAGCGAGTGCGAACATCCCCTCGGAGCTGCGGATCGGGTTCAGGCCGATTTCGACCGGCACCTCGCTGCCGTCCTTGCGCAGACCGTAGAGATCGCGCCCCGCCCCCATGGCGCGCGCCGTCGGGGAGGCGAAGTACCGGCCGCGGTCGCCGGGATGGCGGGAGCGGAATCGCTCGGGGATCAGCGTCTCGATGGGGAGGCCGATCAACTCCGCGCGGGTATAGCCGAAGACCGCTTCCGTCTGCGCGTTGACGAGCGAGATCCTCCCGGCAGGATCCACCATGATCATGGCGTTGGGCGCCGCTTCGACGACCAGGCGAAAGCGCGTTTCCGCCTGTTCCATGGCGTCCGCAGCCGTCACCGCGCGCATCCGGCTCTCGAGCAAGCCCGCCTCGCTCGCCTGGAGCCGGAGCGCGAGCTCCCGCGCTCGGAACATCTCCGCCGTCAGCGGGTATCCGGCGATCATGACGACGCCGAGATAGACGAACGTCACAACATAGGGCATCCGCAGCCGCCCGGTATCGACGAGCCGCGCCTGAACGACCGCCGCGACGAGGATGGCGGCGATCACTCCGCCGACGAAGACCGCGCGGCGGTGGTTGCCTCGCCGGAAGAGCGTGACGACGGCGTCCGCGAAGAACAGGAAGAGAGCGAGGTCGGCCAGATCAACCACCCGGCGCAACGGGCCGGCGGCGCCCCGGGCCACGGAGAAGGTCTCTCCCCACGGCGTTCGCGCGGTCAGCAGCCCCGAGATCTCCCTGAAAGACCGGGCTGAATGGGGAGACCGCGTTCACGGCCAGGACGAGCGCCCAGAAGACCGTCACGGCCACGGCGAGCGAACGCCGGCCGTTGCCGAAATACTCGCGGACGTACCAGACCATCGAGATGACGAGAAGCGCGATCGCCGCGAACGACGCCCGGAGCGCGAAGGCATAGCCTTCGACCGTCGCCGCCTTGAGCATCCCCATCTCGGCGACCGCGTTCCCCGCTGCCCCGAAAGACGCGAGCGCGAAAAGAAGATTCGCGGTCTCCGAACGCCTCTCGAGCCAGATCACCAGATGGATGATCGCCAGCGCCACGCACACGGCCGATGCGATCGACCAGAGGACCGTGATCCAGCTCATGGGCGGGGGCTACCCCCGAAGCCGGAACGGCCCGGCTCCTGTCGCCGGCTCGAGAACAGCTTCGGTCAGCACGTGAACGCCCTGATGATAACCGGAACTGGAATTATCGGGGCTAGAGACCGACGACGCGAAGTCCGCTCGCTCTCGCCGCCGCGGCCAACGCTGCGTCGTGGGTGGCCATCATCAGATCGGTGGCCGTACGCTCCTGCCAGAGCAGGGCCGTCGCGAGGTGAATCGCATCCAGAGTGCCGAGCGCGGTTGGCAGAGGCTGGGCGGCGCGGGCGAGGACGGGCCGAGTCGGCTCGACGATCTCCATCGCCTCGCCCAGCCGAAACACGGCCTCCCGGCGCAGCGCGATCTCGGCGTCGGCGAGCCCCTCCGCCAGCCTCAGCCGGTCGAGCGTGCGCAGGCACTCCACTTCGACGAGCGCGGAAGCGACCCCCCGCTCGATGGACCGCCACTGCTTGAGACTTCCCGGCTGACCCAGGACGATGCGCAGCAGAACCGAGGAGTCAACGTAGGCGATCACCGCCCTGCCTGCCGCTCCTCCATGAGGAGATCCACGATGTCCCCGCGCAGGCGCAGGCGCGGCGGCAGCGGCACCCGTCGGAGCGCGGGCGACCCCGGCAGCGGCGAGCGCACGGCCAGCCGAGCGCCTTCCCGCTCGTACGGCACGATCTGCGCAATGGGCGTGTCGCGGGAGAGGACCGTCAGGCTCCGGCCATGCCGTACTTTCCGCAGGTACTCGCTCAAACGGCTCTTCAATTCGGCGATGCGGACGGTGCTCATGACTAGAAGATAGCTAGAAATGGTCATAAAGGCAAGGGACGAAAGAGCATCGGCCTTATGCCTCTTCCCGTCCGAGCTTCTTGGACGTATTTCCTTGCTTCCAGATCGACGCGTGAACGAGACGTTCACCACCACGACTCGACGTCGAGCCCGGGCATCCGCTCGAAGCGTCGAAGGCGACTCAGCGAGGGGAGGCGCGCAGCGCCCAGCCGAGCAGCAACAGTCCGACCGCGGCGATCCAGCTTCCGGCCACGCGCACGGCGATGCGGGTCCAGGGGCGCTCGAGCGACACGACGAACGCCGAGACGAGCGCGACCAGAGCGAAGAGAACCGCGGCCTCGCCGGCGAGGGCCAGCCCTCCCGACGCCGAGTCGTGGAAGGCGATCCCGTTGAAGAAGCCGTGCGCGGGCCCGAGGCCGAGGGCGATGGCGGCGACTCCCCGCGCTGTCAGCGGCGCGTTGGCGGCGACGAGGATGCCGAGGAGAAGAAACGAGATCGCCGCCAGGGGGAACGTCGCGGCCGCGCTCACCGCCAGCCCCGCCAGCCCGCCGGCAAACCACGCCGCGGGCAAAAGGAAGAGCGCGCGGCGCCCGGGCCCTGCTCCTCGCAGCCCCGCGAGCAGCGCGAGCGCGATGGCGGGGATCAGATCCTCCGGCGTCGTGAGCATGTGCCCGATCCCGTCGTAAACGGGACCCAGGCCCGTCGTGACCAGGTGCGCCTCCGCCCGGGCGGGGGCGAGGAGAGCCAGAGCTCCCGCGGCGAAACCCGCGCGAACCGCGATCCGGCGCAGTCTCACGAGACCGCCCTCCAGAGAAAGGCGAGGCCCGCCGCGGCCACGACCGTGCCCGCGATGCGCAGGGCCGTCCGGCCCGCCGGCCAGCGGTGCGCGAGCCCGATGCCGATGCCGGTCACGTGGAGACAGCCCGTCGCGATGACGAACCCGATGCTGTAGAGGACGCCGCTCTCTCCGGCCGGCAGCTCGGTGCCGTGCGCATGGCCGTGAAAGATCGCGAAGAACCCGACGATCACCGCGGCGACCCAGAGCGGCGGGCGCGCCTCGAAGGCGACCATGAGGCCGAGCAGCACCGCCGAGAGCGCGACGCCCACTTCGACGCCCGGCAGAGGAACTCCGGCCAGTCCCAGGAAGCCGCCAAACGCCATCACCATCGGAAACGCCACCGGCAGGAGCCACACGGCCGGCGCCCCGAGCTGGGCTCCCCAGACGCCGACGGCGATCATGGCGAGCGCGTGATCGAGCCCCGTGACCGGATGCCGGAGCCCGCTCACGAAGCCCGCCGCCTTTCCGACCTGCGGATGGGCCAGGGCCGGAATGGCGGCGAGAAACAGCAACAGCACGAGGGCTGCCCTCGGAATCCAGGCGCGCTGATCCGATCTCACTTCGGTCCTCCCAGGAGCATCGCGGCGCGCTGGATCGTCCAGTACGCGCCGAGCGAGCCGACGGCGTAGCCCGGCAGCGCCTCGGCCCAGCGCGGCCACCGGATCTCGAGCGTCCGGAAGGATCGCTCGAGCAGCACGATCAGGACGACGAAGGCGATCTGGCCGATCTCGACGCCGACGTTGAAGAGCAGCAGGGCGAGCGGGATCTCCGCCCTCGGCAGTCCCATCGCGGTCAGCCCGCTGGCGAAGCCGAAGCCGTGCAGCAGGCCGAACGCGAACGCCACCACCCACGGGTGGCGGATCGTGAAGCTCGTTTCGCCGCGCCAGACGCGGACGATCTCCGGCCCCAGGAAGAGGATGCTCAGGGCGATCGCCGCGTTCAAGCGGGAGGAGCGGCGCGCTCGCGTAGCCGAGCGTCGCGATCGCGAGCGTCAGGCTGTGCGCCAGCGTGAACGCGGTGATCGTCTTGACGAGCATCCAGCGGTCGCCGACGATGAGCAGCAGGCCGAGCACGAAGAGCAGGTGATCGACGCCGAGCAGGATGTGCTCGATCCCGATCCGCAGGTAGGCCGCCGCCCGCTGGCCCGCGCTCGTCGCGGCGCCGAACGTGATCGCGGGATCGACCGGACGCAGCAGGTGCGTCTCCGTCCTTCCGTCGGCGTAGTGAACGCGCACGAGCACGTCGGTCAGCGTGGCTTCGAGGCCGTCCACCCGGATCGTCTTCCCCGCGAGACCGCCCTTGCATGTCATCGTCCCGCGCGTCAGGAGCGCGCCGGGAGTGAGCTCCGTGCCCGTTCCGGAGTTGAACGAGCACCCCTCGGGGAAGACCGGCTGAAGGTGCAGGACCATCTCCCCCTGGGCCGGCTGCTTCCAGAGCACCTGGTAGGTCTCCCCCGCCGTCTGGCGCAGCTCGAGATATCCGGGACGCGCCTCGTGCGCGGCGGCGTTTCGGACGCAGGCAAACAGGATCGAGGCGGCGGCAAAGAGGGTCGCGCGCCTGCTCATGACGCCTTCTTCTCTTTCGCGGCCGGTTTGGTTTCGGCGGCAGGCGGCTCGACGACGACCTTGTAGCGCGCGAGCAGGCTGCGGAAGAGCGCATCGCCGCGCTCCTTGCGCTGCGCCGTGCGCCACTCGCGCTCCACGGCGTCCCGGACCTCGGAGAGCTCCGGCAATCGTCCCTCCACGCGCGCGGTCACCTGCACGAGATGGAGACCGTAGCCCGATTCGATCGGACCCGTCCAGCCTCCCGGAGGCAGGCTCGCGACCTTTGCGGCGAACTCCTGGCCGAAGACCCGCGCGACGTCGCTCTGCGGCGACAGCTCGATGACGGGAGGCAGCATCCGCGAGTCCCCGAGCGCGGAAATATCCGCGCCCGCTCCGGCCGAGGACAGGCGGGCCAGGAGCGCCCGCGCGTCGCTCTCCGCCGCCGCGCCGCGGCGATTGCGGTCGAGGAAGACCTGCCGGAACGCCACGCGCGGCTCGACCCGGAAGGAATCGGGATGAGCCTTCAGGTACGCGCGCAGGTCCTCATCGCTCGGAGCGGGCCGCCTCGAGAGCGTCTTCGGTCAGGAACTCCAGCTTCTGGCGGAGGCGGCGGCGGATGATCGTGTCGTCGCGGTCGAGCCCCGTCGCGATGGCCTCCCGGACATAGACCTCTTCCTTGATGTAGTCCTCGACGAGCCCGGTCAGCTCCCGCTGCGTCGGAGGCCGCTGCCAGGTGCGCGCGAAGCCCGTCGCGAGCTGCTCGATGCGCGCCCGCGTCACGACGATCTTGCCCGAGCTGGACGGCCCGCTCTTCCAGGTCGAGAAGAGGAACAGCAGCGCCCCGAGAAGCAGGAAGTGGACGAGCGGCTCGCGGAGGAGCCGTCTGACGGTCTTCATCATTGGGAGGCAGGCGGTAACCCCGTGCTCGCCGGAAATCCGTCAGGCGGTCCCATCGCCCGGCGGCAGCGCGAACGGCTCGGAACCTCGCGGGCCGTTCCGGGCAGCGAGCTCTTCGACGGTCGCCGGAGGAAAGCTCGCGAGGAACTGAAAGTAAGAATCAAGGTCCATCGCTTCGTGTCGGCGAAGCCGGCGCAGCGCGACGACATCCTCTGCCGTCGTCGGCAGGTCGCGCTCGAGGTCGAGCCAGTCAGTCCGTTCGACGGATTTCATCGAAGTCCCTGAGAAGGCCGGCCCTCGCGAAATACCCACGGACCTCTTCCTCGTCGACGCCGGGAAGGTCGAGCAGGAAACGAATGTCGGCCAGATCCTGCAGCCTGCGATCGGGGTCGTTCTTCATCGCCTGAACTTTCATGGCCGCCAGATGCTCCGGCCGCGGTACTCGCACCGGGCGACCCGCGAACGTTGCGGCGCGGCAGCCATCGAAAAGCCTCCGGCTCGTGTCTCCGGCCACGTAGATGAAGTCGAGCCGTCCCGCGAGCGGCGTCGGGGTGAAGATGATTCGAGTAACCGGCCGAGCGGTACAGCGTCCGGTAACCTGCCGACTCGAGATATGCAATGAGCTGATCCTGAAAATCCCTCTCGGCGACGAAATCGAGATCCTGAGTCGCGCGGCTCAAGCCGTACGCGCTCAAGGCCGCGGCTCCGGCGAGCGCCCAGGGCCTCTGATGACGTTCGAAAAAGGCATCCACCATCAGAAGGGTCTTCGAGAAGTCCAAGATGTCCTCTGATCCGGATCGAGCGTAGCATGGCGGCCCCGGCTGCCCCGGCTGAGCACCCCGCCCTCGTCGCGTGCTCGATACCGGAATGATCTCGTCGAGGTCTTACTTCGGATTCTCCTATTTTCCCGGCGTGTACCAGATGGGCGAGGTGTAGGCGCGCTCCTGGAGCACCATGGTCGTGCCCGGGAGGGGCTTGACGCCGAAGCGTTTCGCGTCGTAGGCGGGGGGACGGGATCTGGATCCGCCGTAGTAGAACGCGCGCTGCGTCGCACAACGCCGGATCTTCAGTACGCGACAGCGTCGCGGCGCGATGGTGTTGGTGTGGTGCGTGGCACGTCACGGTGCTGCCACGGGGTCATGCAGCGGCCATGGGCTTTCGCCGCCGGAACCGCGACATCGAAGATGCGCTCCTGCGTCTTGCCGTTTGCGAGCAGCCTTGATGATCTGGACGCGGTCGAGATGGCACGTCGGACCGCATTGCCTGGACCAGGAAGACGGCTGTCTTGCCGGCCGGCGCTTGATGAGATCACCGCCATGGGCACGCGTGGGCGTAGCCGTTCCGCGAAGTCGGGCCTGTCGAGGTCAGCGTGCGCGAAGTCCAGCCGCGAACACGCGGACGATAGGCCGGTCGCTGTTGGTAGACCTCCTGCGCTGAGCGCGTCCAGATGCCTCGCGGGTGTCGCGCGCCAGACACCGCCAGGCCGCGCCTGTCGCCCCAGACGGACATCAATGGCCTTTTTTCGGATCATTGTTGATCATGGCGAGCGGGGTCTCACGGTCCGGCGACGGCAATCCGTTGGCAAACTCACCAAAGAAGTTGTCTTCCTCGTGGTGACCACGCCACATGGGCGTCGCTGCCGCCGATCAGGCCAGCCTTGTAGGGGTTGGCTCCGAGCTTCGCGTCCAGTTCCAGCCCGTCTTGAGCGCGGAGCGCACGTAGTTGCCGTGGAGCACGCTATTCGGCGGCGCCATTTCGAGAAATCAATGTCCAGCGCTCGAAATTGGCGAACTCGTCGTTGGCAGAGGTAGGGATGCGTCCGCTGTCGCCTTGATCTGCGTCGCCTCGAAGAGCGGCTCGTGGCTGGCGCGCGCCTCGGCATACGCCGGTCCATGGGTTTCCCGTCGAAGGTCTCCCTTATACATCAGGCCATTGCTCAGGTTGCCGTTGTGCGGGATGGCGAGCACCTGGCCGCCGGTCTTCTTCACGTAAGCGTCCATGTACTTCCACAGGGCCGCCGGGTCTGGCTGTCGAACGTCGAGAAGGGAACGATCTGGTTCA
Organism: uncultured Acidobacteriota bacterium; assembly: GCA_963782815.1. Classification (GTDB taxonomy): domain Bacteria; phylum Acidobacteriota; class Thermoanaerobaculia; order UBA5066; family Gp7-AA6; genus JAWOLE01. The sequence continues at coordinate 60,338 of CAWALG010000010.1, forward strand.
CCGGTCCGCGCCGTCGCGAAAAACGACGGTACGATGAAGATTGTTGCCGCCCGGCGCCGAAGTCCATTCGAAGCCATGCAGCGCGGTGAAGACGCCGGGCTCGTTCCACTTCTCGGCAGCCCTGGTCGCGTTCGCCCAGGCCGCGGCCGTGAGCTTGCTGGCGTCGAATACGGGTTTGCCGGTCTGCATGGAGACGACCGCTTCGATGGCGGCTTTGACACCCTCCTGAGTGCTCGTCTGGGACATCTCGTACCACCGCTTGCCCACCGGGTCGGCGAGGAGCTCAGGGCTGCCGGCGCGAATCTGGTCGGAGATGCCCAGATACCGGCGTGGTCGGTGATGGAGACCCAGTCCAGCGGCCGGTCCTGTTTGAAGCGCTGGCCGTTGTCGAGGACAACCTCCCCGCCCCGGGCAACCCGGAAGAGGTCGTCGGGGGTCGTCGTTACCCCGAACATTCCCGAGTCGAAGGAGAACCCGGTGTGGACGTGGGCAACGCCCGAGTACACGCGATTGGGGAACTTCTGGTCCGGAAGGGTGAGTAGTCGGGCTTCTTTGCTTCGACCTTGCGGGCGGCATCGTTCGGAGGCGGTTTGGGCCGCGGCGTAGTGACTGGAGCCGCCGGTCACCAGAGCGACGCCGATGGCCGCCAGACCCGAGACTGCGTTAGGAGCCGTGCGTCTCGTTTCTGATCCCTTCTTTGGTCACCTTCATATCGATTTGTTGATCTCTGCTATTTCCCCGGCGTGTACCAGATCGGCGAGGTGTAGGCGCGCTCCTGCGTCATCATGGGGACTTCCGCGGCAGCTTGACGCCGAAGCGCTTCGCGTCGTAGGCGGTCCAGCGCGGCGTGGGGATCTCGATCACGCGGGCGTAGTAGAACGCGCGCTGGGACGGATCGAAGTGCGGGTCCTTCCAGACGGCGATCAGCTCGGGGGCGCCGATGGTGTTGGTCCAGGTCGCGTTCTCGACGTCCACGGTGTTGCCGACCGGCGGCAGCTTGCCGTTCGCGTCGGGCTTGCGCGTGGCCGCATCGCCCCACGCCACGTCGTAGACTTGCTCGTGCACTTCGCCCTTCGCGTCGAGCCAGCCCTTGATGATCTGGATGCGGTCGAGGTTGGCGCCGATCGGGTCCTTCAGCGCCGCGACCAGGAACGTGGGCGCTTTGCCGGCCGGCGCCGCGGCGAGGTCGCCGCCCATCGGCACGCCCTTCGCGTAGCCGACTTCGCGCCGGCATGCGGTTGGCGCGCGTCCTTCGCCTCGAAGTCCAAGCCGCCGAAGAAGCGCACGAGCATGCGCGGGCCGGTCGTGGCATAGGTCTCGCGGCGCTTCATCGCGTCGAAGATCGCCTCGCGCGTGTTCTCGGTCGCCCACACGGCGGCGTAGCCCGAGGCGGAGACCTCCCAGTCCATGATCTTGACCCCGGTCTTGGGATTGTCGATGAACGACCTTGGTCATGCGCTCCGGGCTGGGCTCCTGCGGCGCGGTCTTGCCGAAGAAGTTGTCCTCTTCCATCGCGGCGAGGCCGGTGTGCGCGTCGGTGCTGCCGATCATGCCGAACTTGTACGGGTTGACGCCCAGCTTGCGCTTCGAGCTTGAGCCCGTTCTTCAGGGCCGAGCGCGCGTACTCGTACTCGAGCATGTCCTTCGTCTTCGCTGCGCTGCCGTCGAGGTTGGCCTTGTCCCAGAGCTCGAAGTTCGGCGAACTCGTCGTTGGGCGAGAGGAACGGATGCGCCTCGCCGTGCCCTTCGTCTGCGTGACTTCGTAGAGCCGCTCCCACTTGGCGCGCGTCTCGGCGTACTCGCGGTCGATTTTCTTGCCGAAGGCCTCGACCATCGGGAACATGCGCGCCGTTGCTCAGGTTGCCGTTGTGGGCGATGGCCAGCACCTCGCCGCCGGTCTTCTCCTCCGTGGCCGCCATCCACTTCCACAGGTCCTCGGGGTTGTCGCTGCCCAGGGGCTGCAGCGTGGTGAAGGGCTCGACCAGGCCGGCCTTGGCGCCGTTGCCGCGGAAGACGACGTTGCGGTGCAGGTTGTTGCCGCCGGTGTTCGAGGTCCACTCGTAGCCGATGAACGCGGTGAAGCGGCCCGGCTCGTTGTAGGCCTCCGCCGCCTTGATGGTTTCCTGCCAGGCGCTGCGATAGGCCGCGCGTTCCCGGAGTCGGGAACCCCTTGGGCATCATGCCCTTGCCGAAGCTCGTGATGATGTCGAACGCCGCCTCGGCGCCCTTGCCGCCGCTGGATCTGGTCGTACCACTTCCGGCCCTGCGGCGTCGCCAGCAGCTCCGGATCGCCGCTCATCAACTGCGGAAAGAACCCCATGCCGTCGGAGTGATCGGCCACGACGAGGAAGTCGAGCGGCCGGGAAAGCTTGACCGGCTGGCCGGTGTTCGAGATGATCTCCTCGCCCCGCGCGAAGCGGTAGGCGTCCTTCGGCGTCGAGCCGGGCGCCGAACGCGCCGGCATCCATGGAGAACGCCGTGTGCAGGTGCGTGTCGCCGAACAGCGGCATCGTCGGGAAATTGCGCCCCGCGTAGGGCGAGTACGGCGGTTTCGACGGGAAGACTTTCTCGGCGGCCTGCTTGTCGAGCGCTCCCGCATCCTGCGCGATCGCGGGCGACGCGACGGCGGCGGCGAGCAGAGACACGAGCACCGAAGCGGTCAGACGCTGAGCCATCGTCAATTCTCCTTTTCGGAAGAGATTCCTACTTCCCCGGCGTGTACCAGATCGGAGACGTATACGCGCGCTCCTGCGTGACCATGGGGACTTCCTTCGGCATCGTGATCGTTGAAGCGCTTGGCCTCATAGGCCGTCCAGCGCGGCGTCGGGATCTCGATCACGCGGACGTAGTAGAAAGCCTTGAGCGAAGGATCGAAGTCCGGGTCCTTCCAGACCGTGATGAGCTCGGGGTCGCCGATCGTGTTGGTCCAGGTGGCTTCCTTGACGTCCACGGTGTTGCCGACCGGGGGAAGTTTCCCGTTCGCGCCGGGCTTGCGCGTCGCGGCGTTGCCCCAGGCGACGTCGTAGACCTTCTCCTGCGTCTCGCCCTTCTTGTCCAGCCACCCCTTGATGATCTGCATGCGGTCGAGGTTCCCGCTCAACGGATCCTTGAGCGCCGCGACGAGGAATGTCGGCGCCTTCCCCGCGGGAGCGTTTCTGAGGTCTCCGCCCATGGGAACGCCCTTCGCGTAGCCGACTTCTGCGGGCAGGCGATTGGAGGCGTCCTTCGGCACGAAGTCGAAGCCGCCGAAGAACCGCACGACCATGCGAGGGCCCGTCGTGGCGTAGACCTCCTTGCGCTTCATCGCGTCCCACAGCGCCTCGCGCGTGTTTTCCGTGGCCCAGATGCCGGCGTAGCCCGAGGCGGCCATCTCCCAGCTCATGAGCTTGCGGCCCTGGAAGTCCATGACGACATGCTCGTAGCGGTGCGGGTTCGGCTCCACTCCCGAATGCTTGCCGAAGAAGTTGTCCTCTTCCGCCGTCGACAGGGAGGTGTGCGAGTCGGTCGAGCCGACGAGACCGAACTTGAACGGGTTGATGCCGAGCTGCTGCTCGATCTTGAGACCGTTCTTCAAGGCCTGCCGCGTGTACTCGTACTGGAGCGCTCCGGGCTTCTTGGGCAGGAGGATCAGGTTGCCCTTGTCCCATGTCTCGTATCCCGCGAATTCATCGCTGGGCGACAGCGACGGGTGCGATTCGCCGTCCCCCTTGATCTGGGTCGTCTCGTACACCGGCTCCCACCGGGCGCGTGCCGCGGCCCACTCCTTCGTGAGCGGATTGCCCTTGTACGTCTCGACGGCGAACATCAACCCGTTGGAGAGGTTGCCGTTGTGCGGGATGGCGAGGAGCGAGCCGCCGGTCTTCTCCTCGTAGGCCTGCATCCATTTCCAGAGGTCCTCGGGATTCTCGCTGTCGGCCGTCGTGAAGGGCACGGCCTGATCGGCCTTCGCCTTGCCGTCGCGGTAGATCACGTTGCGGTGCAGGTTGTTGCCGGTGTTGTTGCTGGTCCACTCGTAGCCGATGAACGCGGTGAACCGGCCGGGCTCGTTGTACTTCTCCATGACGGCCGTCTGCCGCTCCCAGAGCGACCGCGTCAGCTTCGGATCCAGCATCGCGGGAGGGATCTTTCCCGCGGAGAGCGCCAGGACGATGTCGTAGGCCGCTTTCATGCCCACTTCGCCTCCCTGGGCGATCGCGTCGTGCCACTCCTTGCACTTGGGATCGGTCATCAGCTGGGGGTTGCCTTTTGCGATCTCCACCATGACGCCCATGGCGTCGGAGTGGTCGGCCACGACGAGCCAGTCCAGAGGGCGGGACAGCTTCGCCGGCTCGCCCGTCGCGGCGACGACCTCCTCGCCGCGGGCGAACCGCAACGCCTCTTCGGGGCCGAGCGTGTTGCCGGCCGCGCGGGCGTCGAGCGACATGGACGTGTGCAGGTGCGTATCGCCCCAGTACACGCGCGTCGGGTAGTTCCGGCCGGCATAGGGCGAGAAGCCGGGCTTCTTGAACAGCTTCGCCCCTTCCTTGGGATCGATCGTCCCGATGTCGCCGACCGGCTTCTCCTGGGCGAGAGCCGGCCCGATCAATCCCACGACCAGGAGTCCGGCTATGACCGCGGTTCGGGTGCTCCAGCTATTCATGACCGTTGTTCCTCTCACTTTCCTATCTTCCCAGCATGTGATTCGCGCTTCAGATCCGACCGCGCGCCGGCGCCCACAGCGACTGCTCGCATTCGGCCGGCCACACTCTCTCGTCGCAAGAGTCAGTCACCGCCGGTTCGAACGGGCAACAGGCCCTGATTCGAAGAGCGACTCGGACGCTCGCCTGGATATCGGGCGCTGACCTCATTGCGTCGGCGAGGGCAGGCTGAGCGCCACCGCGAGCGCCCGGTCGACGCTGTGCATGAGATCCCGAGGAAGTGTTGCGGCCGGGCCCTGAAGCTGCTCCTTCAAAAGCGTATAGATCTCGCCGCACTTGACGACGCTCGAGCGGGAGAGACCCGCGGTACCCCTGGGAAGGGCGACCTCCCATTCAAAAGGCCCGCCGAGCCGTTCGACTGATGTCAAGTGGACGACCATCACTTTCGGATAGCGATCGTTCCTGTTGAAGGCGTCATCGGAGACGACGAGCATCGGCCGGCGCTTCGAGCTCGGTCCCCGTACAGGAATCCTCGCCCACCAGACCTCGCCGCGCCGCATCGTTCAGCGGTCCGGGTCGATCGCCTGCAAGGCAATGAGATCCTCGTCTTCCTGGGCATGCCCCCCGGCGCAGTATCGGGTGACCTGTTCCGCGAGGACATCCTGGCGGAGCCGTGCGAGCTTCTCGTCGATCGCTTCCCGCAGAAACTCGGAGGCGGAGCGATACCGTCTGATGCGCACCACCTCCTGGATTCTTTCAAGCTGCGCCGGGTCGGCGCTGAACACAGCTTTCTTCCTCGCCACGGTGACCACTTTCGTATTCTAAAGCATGGCACCATTTCGGTGAGAGGGCAACCAGAGACGTGCCAGGCCAGACTCGGGCGACCATACGGGTTCGGTGGACCAACTCAGTCGGTCTCGGTTGACACTAGGTCCCCGCGCGAGGATTCTCGGATGCGCTCCTAGCGCGTTACTTCGGGAAGAGCAGTGTCACGACGACGGAACCTCAGAACGTGAAAACGAGGAAGGCTCGAGGGCCCTCGTAGCGCTGGTCGAAGCGGAAGTCGTTTCCGTTGGAATTCTTCTTCTCGAGGATGATCTTCTGGTACTCGTAGGCCCCGCCGATTCCGAAGTTGCGCGTGATGAACCAGTTGATGCCCGCGACGCCCTCGACCCAGGAGCCGGACCAGGGGTCGATGTTGGCGCCGACCGCCCGGATGTTCCCGCCGATGGTCACCGATTGGCCGAGGGCGAACTCGAGGTTCATGCCCAGGAGCGGGACCGGCACGTTGAGTTCCCGTTCCCTCGACGCTCCTCCGGAGATGACGGTCCCGTCCGGCTTCGTCACGTTCGCCGTGGCCGAAAGCTTCGCGCGCTCCGTCGAGTAGCTGATGCCGAGCGAAAGGCCGAAGTGGACGTTATGGTTCTTGACGAAGCCGTAGCGGTAGGCCGCGTAGATGTACCGCGCGCTCGTTTCCCCGGACACGGTGGCGCCCGCCTTGTAGATCACGTCGCCAAAGTGGATGTCCTTCGAGATCGTGTTCGAGCCGTCGGTCGAGTAGTCCATGAACCCGAAGTCGAGGTAGCTTCTCCCGAGGAAGTTCCAGTAGCCGTCGCCGCGAAAGGCGTTCTTCGTGTCGCCGACGAGCCCGCTCCCGGTGAAGTCTACTCCGTCTCCCGGAACGATGGCGTGCTCAGCTTGATGTCCGATTCCAGGTCCGCGAAGATCATGCCCAGGCGCATTCGGAAGTTGTCGGGGCTATCGCCGGGGAAGATCGTCGCGGAATGCGCCATGGCGGGTCCGGCCGCCAGGAGAAGGGCCGCCGCTCCCAGGAGAAGAGGTTTCCGGATTCCACCGATCCTCATGACACACTCCTTACCTGGCGATAAGCTCGCCGGCGGTTGAAGTCAATCGCGCCCGGGCGCGGCCGTCAATGGGACCTTGGTCCTACTTCTTTTTCAATGAAGCTCTTGTATCGTGCCGGTTCGATGAAGAGACTCGCGATTCTTCTGATCGTCGCCGCGGCCGCAGCGACGGGCTGCTCGTCGCCGAACAAGCAGCCTCCCACGTTCGCCTGGGACAAGGCCGCGAGCTTCGCCAACATCAAGACCTTCGCGTGGTACGACGGCCCGCCCTTCGAGTATCCGCACGGCTTCTCCATCGTGGACGGCAAGTTCGTTGACCAACACGTCCGCGGCGACGTCGAAGCGGAGCTGGCGCGCAAGGGATACCGCAAGGCCGAGACCGGAACGCCCGACATCTACGTCACCTACATCACGAGCCCCGGCGGGATCGTGGACCACGACGTCTGGGGAACCTACAACTGGTGGTCCCAGGAAATCTACGTGGCCACGAGTTATTACAAGGAGGGCGGGCTCGCCCTCGACGTCCGCGACGCCAGCAAGAAGGTGATCTGGCGCGGCCTCATCTCCCGCATCGTGGGAAGGAACCCGGACGAGGTCGCCGCCACGATCGAGCACGCCGTCCAGACCCTGCTCAAGGACTTCCCGCCCACGTCCTCCCCGAAGTAACCGTCCCGGTCGCCGCGCGTCCTATCCCCGCCTGTCGCGGCGTGCCCCCTCCCCGGTCGAGCGCGTCCCCTCCCCGGTCGCGGCGCGCGAAGTCTCCCGAAGTAACCGAAGGGAGGAGGCGCGCGCCGCGGGAGCGGAGGCGGAGCGAGGGACCAGGCGAGCGATCGAGGCCGCATCCGGCCGAGTCGCTCGCCGGTGCGCCACCAGGCGCAGGTCCCTCGCGCAGCCGCAGCGACGTTAGTGCCGTCCCGCGTCGCCCTTCTTGAGCGTTCCGTCGGGATTGAGCGGGCCGGGGCCGCAGATGTACGCCTCGCCGACCCGGCCGCGCACGACGACCGTGTCGGCGCCGTTGTAGACCGCCTCCGACCGGAAATAGTCGGGCAGCTCCGCGTCCGAGCGGCCGAGGCCCGGCTCGTCGTCCGCGTTCAGGTTGCGGACGAACTTGCACCGGCCGGCGATGCCTTCCACGTCGTTCGTAAGGCGGACCTTGAACTGCCCCTGCGTCCTCGCCATCTCGTGCTGCTTCTTCTTCTCGTTCATCTCCGCGCACCCCGCGACCACGAGCAGCGCGGCCAGGCAGAATCGCCACATGGTCTTCCTCCCGATTGAGCGGGATGTGACTTCTCGATCCCATTGTTACCACGAATACCTACTGCGGGATGCGGTAGCGGGCGAGGACGACGGTCACGTTGTCTTTGCCGCCGCCTTCCAGGGCCAGGTCCACCAGGGCGCGGCAGGCCTTGTCGGCCGACCCGGCGCGGTCGAGGGCCTCGGCGATCTCCGCGTCCGAGGCCATCTCCGTCAGGCCGTCGCTGCAGAGGAGGAGCTGGTCGCCGTCGGACAGCCGCAGGTGCTGGAGCTCCGCGGGCACCGCTCCTTCGTCCGTCGTGATCGCGCCGGTCAGAACGTGCCGCGAGGGATGCGTCGCGACCTGCTCGGGGCGGATCGCACCGGCGTCGGCGAGCGCCTGGGCCAGCGTCTGGTCGCGCGTCAGCCGGAGGAGCTTGCCCTCGCGGAGGAGGTAGGCGCGCGAATCGCCGATGTGGGCGACGATCAGGTCCGCGCCGACGCTGCCGGCGAGCGTCATCGTCGTCCCCATGCCGGCCAGGGCCGGCTCGGCCTTCGCCCGCTCGACGAGGACGCTGCGGATCTTCCGGAAGCGCTCCTCCATCCGGGCGAGCACCTCGCGGGCGCGTTCCCCCTCGAAGCTCATGATCCAGTCGGGAGTCTCGAGGGCGAGCTCGACCAGGACACGGACCGCCGTGCTGCTCGCGACCTCTCCGGCGGCGGCCCCGCCCACGCCGTCCGCCACGAGCATCACGTATCCCGCCTCGACGTGGCGCTCCGGGACTTCTCCCTCCGGCAGGTTCGTGAACAACGTCTCCATCGCCCGCTCGAAGCGGGCGGCGAGATAACGGTCCTCGTTGTTCTCCCGGACCTTGCCCGGATGGGACAGAGCTCCCAGCTCCACTTCAACGGGTGGTGTCATCTCTACAGGCGAATTGCTAGTCCGGGTGTCGCAAGCGGCGAGCAGCAAATGAGCGACCCCCTCACCCGAGGGGGTCGCGTTGATGCCAGGCGGATTTCAATCGCCTTCCGGCTGCAACGCGCGGAAGGCGACTGTCGCTCGTCTACTTGGCCCTACTTGGTAACCCTCCAGAAGAGCGGGGAGTCGGCGGCCTTGTTGTGCGGCACCGAGGCCCTGACGATGATGTCGATCGGGGAACAGTCCTGGCCGTAGTACGCCTTGTTGAAGTCGTCGGACGGCTTGACCACGGCGCCCTCGAAATTGGCCCCGCCGTAGAGTCCCTTCGCCTTCGAGTAGATGACGAAGTCGGCATTGATACCCTGGACGCCCGTGCCCACGCCCACCGGACCCGCCGCGACGCTGGCGTCGGCCCCGAACTTCAGCGACGACGACATCAACGAATCCAGCCCCTTCTGCGTCATCACGACGGCGACCATCTCCATCACCGACACGCCGGCCTGGAAGCCGACGCTCGCGGTCCCGATGCTGTAGAACGCCGGCCCCTCCCATCCCTTCGGCCCCTTCGCGACGAGAACGGCGCGCCCGCCCGAGCCGCCGAACACGAACCCGGCCTTCACGATCTCGGGCGAGATCAGGAACCCCTTTGCCTTCGCCTTGTTCTTGTGAAGCCACTCCAGGTCCCGATCCTTCCAGAACTTATCGAAAGTCTTGCCGGCTGGCGACGACAAGCTTCTGCGCGTCGCTTGCCTTCTCTGCCGGGTCCGCGGCCCGGGCCGATCCAGCCAGAGCCATCCCCGCCGTCACCAGAACCAGGACGATCCCATGGAAAGCCCTTTTCATCCTCTCCTCCTTCTTCTTCTCAAAAGGGAGCACGCAATTCCCTTCGAGGATTGCCATGCCCCGATCCACGCAATGCTACTGCATTCAAGTAGCGAGACTACCTCACGGGGACAACCTGACAATGAGGCGTCCTAATCAGGGCATCGAACCGGCTGAGTTGGCGCCGCCAGCGACGGTGGCGCCGAGAGGAGAGGCTCGGCCGGTTCCTTCCAGGAAGTCTCATGTCGTCGATCCTCGAGCCAGCAGGTGGGCGCCCGCTGCAGGGTCCTCGTCCGGGTTGATCGGGACCCGGGCGATGTCCTGGTCCGAGTCCACCACGGCCACCAGAGTGCTGACCTGCGCGGGCGGGGACCGGTGATGTTCCGTCACATTGTTAGAATCCGCGCTCCCGAGATCCGGAGGTACTTGTGAAGGAGTTTGCGCGGCGCCGGCCCATCCTCGTCCTCGGCGTCGCCGTCGCCGTCGCCCTCGCCTGCCTCGTGTGGCTGATCCTCGTTGTCAGGCGAGGGCTGCCGCCGAGGACCGTCGTCATGACGACCGGCCCGGAGGGGAGCGCCTATCGGGAGTTCGGCGAAAAGTATCGCGCCGCGCTCGCCCGCGAAGGGATCCGCCTGGAGCTCGAGCCCTCGCTCGGCAACGTCGAGAATCTGGCGCGCCTGAACGATGCCTCGTCCGGCGTCTCCGTCGGCTTCGTCGCGGGCGGCCTGACGACCGAGAAGGCCTCGCCGGGGATCGAGTCGCTCGGCACGATCGCGTACGACCCGATCTGGATCTTCTGCCGCGGCCTCCCGGAACAGGCGCAGTTCGGAGAGCTGCGGGGCAAGCGCCTTTCCATCGACCCGGGCGCGGGCGTCATGCCCGAACTGCTGCGCGCGACAGGGCTCGAGAAGGCGGTCACGGTCGTCCCGCTCGCGCCCGCCGCCGGGGGCGCGGCGCTCGTGAAGGGCGAGATCGACTGCGCGTGCATGCTCACGGTCGCCGGCGATCCCGTCGTGAAGCAGCTCCTCGCCGACGAGAGCGTGAGACTCATGTCCTTCCGGCGCGCGGACGCCTTCGTCGCGCTCTACCCGTACCTGCGGAAGGTCACCATCCCCCGGGGCGTCGGGAGCCTCGCGAAGGATCGCCCGCCCGAGGACGTGACGCTCGTCGCGCCGATGGCCAGTCTCCTGGTGCGCCGCGACCTGAACCCCGCCGTGCAGTACCTGCTGCTCCAGGCGGCCGACGACATCCACTCGGGCGCCGGCATGCTCAGCCGGCCCGGCCAGTTTCCGGCCGCCGAGCCGGGGGACGTCCCGCTGTCGAGGGAGGCGCGCAACTATTACAAATCGGGCGGAACCTTTTTCCAGCGGCACCTTCCGTTCTGGCTCGCCGTCCTCGTCTCTCGCCTCCTGTTCGTGCTCGTGCCGCTCATGGGAGTCCTCTACCCCCTCCTGCGCGTGCTCCCCCTGGTGATCCACTTCGCTTTCGAGCGGCGCGTCAACGCCCTGTACGCCGAGCTGCGCGGGATCGAAGCGCGGATCGACGCCGGGGATCCGGCAGAGGAGATCTCGAGGGAACTCCTGCGCCTGGACGAGCGGATCGGGCGGACCCGCGTTTCGGCCTCCCGCGCCCGCGAGCTCTACGCGCTCCGGCACCACGCCAGCCTCGTGGGCGACCGGCTGCGCGCCGCGAGACCGCCGGCGGCCACGGGCGAGCAGATACCCTAGCCCGTTCCCGCAAACATCCCGGCGGCGAGGGCCGCTGAGGGTGGAAATAAATCATGCGTATCCCGGTTGCGGGCAGGGAGAATCGAGGCTCCCGGCACGGAGGCCGTCCCTCGCGCAAATCGATCGACGCGGCTGCGCGGGGCGGCAAGGAGGCGTCCATGGTCAAGTCCAGGAAGGACCCGGGGTTCGTCGACACCACCGAACAGAAACGGTTGAACGACGCTCGGAAGAAGGGGATCCCGTGGAAGAAGTGGGGCCCGTACCTGAGCGAGCGGCAGTGGGGGACGGTCCGCGAGGACTACAGCCAGGACGGCAACGCCTGGGACTACTTCTCGCACGACCAGTCCCGTTCCCGGGCCTACCGGTGGGGCGAGGACGGCCTCGGCGGGTTCTCCGACGACAAGCAGCGTCTCTGTTTCGCCCTCGCGCTGTGGAACGAGCGGGACCCGATCCTGAAGGAGCGCATGTTCGGGCTCACCAACAGCGAGGGGAACCACGGAGAGGACGTCAAGGAGTACTACTTCTACCTCGACTCGACGCCGACCCACTCGTACATGAAGTACCTCTACAAGTATCCGCAGCGCGAGTTCCCCTACCGGGATCTCCTCGAGACGAACCGGCGGCGGACGCGGGAAGAGCTCGAGTACGAGCTGCTCGACACGGGGATCTTCGAGGATGACCGGTACTTCGACGTCTTCCTCGAATACGCCAAGGCGGGACCGGACGACGTCCTGATTCGCGTGTCGGTCCACAACCGCGGTCCGGAGGCGGCGCGAATCCACGTCCTGCCGACGCTCTGGTTCCGGAACACCTGGTCGTGGGGGGACGAGGGCGCCAAACCGGTCCTCCGCGAGGTCGGCGGGGCGGTCGCGGCGTCCCATCCCGAGCTGGGCGATTACACGCTCTCGTGCGACGGCGCCCCGGAGCTCCTGTTCACCGAGAACGAGAGCAACCTCCAGAGGCTCTGGGGCCAGCCGAATCCGGCGCCGTACGTCAAGGACGCGTTCCATCGCTACGTCGTCTCCGGGGAGCGCGACGCCGTGAACCCGGAGAAGACCGGGACGAAGGCCGCGGCCCGCTATGTCCTCGAGATCCCCGCCGGCGGCAGCGAGGTCGTCCGCTTGAGGCTTTCCGCCAGGACCGCGGGCGCGCCGTTCGGCCGGCCGTTCGAGGAGGCGTTCAAGCAGCGGATCTTCGACGCCGACGAGTTCTACGACCGGATCACGCCGCGCACGCTCAGCGAGGACGAGCGCCGCGTCCACCGCCAGGCGCTCGCGGGGATGCTCTGGTCGAAGCAGTACTACTACTTCGATCTCGACCGGTGGCTGAAGGAGCACCAGGCCCATCCCATGACCGGCGGCGGCAACCGCGGCGTCCGGAACGCCGAGTGGTTCCACATGTTGAACGGCGACGTCATCTCCATGCCCGACAAGTGGGAATACCCCTGGTACGCGGCGTGGGACCTGGCGTTCCACACGATCTCGCTGGCGCTCGTGGACTTCGACTTCGCCAAGGAGCAGCTCCTCCTGATGCTCAAGAGCCTCTACGCCCACCCCAACGGGCAGATCCCGGCGTACGAGTGGAACTTCAGCGACGTGAACCCGCCCGTGCACGCGTGGGCAACGCTCTTCCTCTACAAGATCGAGAAGAACCTGGGCCGGGAGGACATCCGATTCCTCGAGCGCTCGTTCCAGGGGCTGATGCTCAACTTCAACTGGTGGGTGAACCGGAAGGACCCGCAGGGAAGGAACGTCTTCGCCGGCGGGTTCCTCGGCCTCGACAACATCGGCGTCTTCGACCGGAGCGCCCAGCTCCCCACCGGCGGATCCCTGGAGCAGGCGGACGGAACCGCCTGGATGGCCTTCTACAGCCAGAACATGCTGGAAATGGCCGCCATCCTCGCGGAGACACGACCCGGCCTACGAGGAGACCGCCTTCAAGTTCCTCGAGAACTTCATCTGGATCTCCTACGCGATGGACAAGGTCGGGGAGCGGGCCGACGACATGTGGGACGAGAAGGACGGCTTCTACTACGACGTCCTCCGGCTGCCGGACGGCGAGGCGTTCCGGCTGAAGGTCCGCTCGATGGTCGGGCTCCTGCCGCTCTGCGCGAGCACGGTGTTCGACGAGGACACGGTGACGCGCCTCCCGAGGCTGATGGAGCTGATCGCGATCTTCAAGAAGCGCCACCCCGAGGTGCTCGCCCACGTGGCGCCGACCGTCGAGGGCTTCATCGGCCACGCGGGGCGCCGGCTCCTTTCGCCCCTCACCCGGAGCAAGCTCCAGCGCGTGCTCTCCTACCTCCTCGACGAAAACGAGTTTCTCTCGCCCTACGGCATCCGCTCCGTCTCGCGCTACCACCTCGAGAACCCGTTCGTCTTCCACACGGGCGGCCAGGAGCATCGCGTCCAGTACCTGCCGGCCGAGTCGAACACCGGGATGTTCGGGGGGAACTCGAACTGGCGCGGACCGATCTGGATGCCCGTCAACGCGTTGATCGTCCGCGGGCTCCTGAACTACTACGGGTTCTACGGCAACGACTTCAAGGTCGAGTGCCCGACGGGATCCGGAAACCTCATGACGCTGTTCGAGGTCGCCAGGGAGATCACCCGGCGCCTCTCGCGTATCTTCCTGCGCGACGCGAGCGGCCGCCGCCCGGTCCACGGCGGCTCGGCGAAGTTCCAGAACGACCCGCACTGGCGCGACCTGGTCCTCTTCTACGAGTATTTCCACGGCGACAACGGAGCCGGTGTCGGAGCCAGCCACCAGACGGGCTGGACGGGCCTCATCGCGCCCCTCCTCGACGTCTTCGGGCGCCTGAAGGCCGAGGACGCGCTGGAGACCCCGAGGCATAAGCTCGAGGCGCGCCTGGTCCGCGAGCAGGTGGGCGGGGAGTAGGGAGGCGCCATGCCCGGGCCCCGGTACCCGACGCTCTTCCAGGTCAACACGCGCGTCCGGCTCGCGGAGCTGTCCGCCGGGCTCGGGCGCCCGGCGACGCTCGACGACATCCCCGACGCGGACCTCGACCGGCTGGCCGCGGACGGGTTCGACCTCGTCTGGTTCCTCGGTGTCTGGCAGACCGGCGAGGCGGCGCGGCGCGTCTCGCGGTCGAAACCCGAGTGGCTCGCCGAGTACCGCCGCGTCCTCCCCGACTTCCGCGAGGAAGACGTCTGCGGCTCCTGCTTCGCGATCCGCGACTACAGGGTCCACGAGGATTTCGGCGGGGACGAGGCGCTCGCGCGCCTCCGCCGGCGTCTCCGCGACCGCGGTCTGCGCCTGATTCTCGACTTCGTCCCGAACCACATGGCGCCGGACCACCCGTGGGTGGCCGCGCATCCGGAGTGGTTCGTGCCGGGGACGGAGGAGCTCCTCGTTTCGCAGCCGCGGAACTACCGCCGCATCGAGACCCCCGCCGGCAGCCGGATCCTCGCCTACGGGCGCGACCCGTACTTCGACGGCTGGTCGGACACGCTCCAGTTGAACTACGGCAACCCGGCCCTGCAGGAGGCGATGCTCGGCGAGCTCGTCCCGGATCGCGCGCCAGTGCGACGGCGTCCGGTGCGACATGGCGATGCTCGTCCTTCCGGAAGTCTTCGAGAGGACGTGGGGGATCTCCGCACCTCCGTTCTGGCCGCGGGCCACGGAGGCCGTCCGCGCCGGGGTCCCGGGCTTTCTCTTCCTGGCCGAGGTCTACTGGGACCTCGAGTGGACCCTCCTGCAGCAGGGCTTCGACTACACCTACGACAAGCGGCTCTACGACCGCCTGGAGCACCGTCACGCGCGGCCCGTCCGCGAGCACCTCTTCGCGGGCCTCGACTTCCAGGACCACATGGTCCGCTTCCTCGAGAACCACGACGAGCCGCGGGCCGCCGCCACGTTCCCGCCCGAAGTCCATCGCGCCGCCGCCGTCATCACCTTCCTCACGCCGGGCCTTCGCTTCTTCCACCAGGGCCAGCGCGAGGGGAAGCGAGTCCGCATCCCCGTCCATCTCGCCCGCGGCCCGGCCGAGCCGACCGACGCCGCGATCGCCGCCTTCTACGACGCTCTCCTCAAATGCCTGAACGACCCGGCCTTCCGGGAAGGCGACTGGCGGCTCCTCGAGTGCCGGCCCGCGTGGGACGGAAACCCGACCTCAGGACGACTTCGTGGCCTTCTCCTGGACCGGCCCGGGCGACCGGCGCCGCCTCGTCGCCGTCAACTACGCCGCTCACCAGAGCCAGTGCTACGTCGCGCTGCCGTGGAACGACCTCGACGCGCGGATGTGGCGCCTGCGGACCGGCCGGGCCCGCCGCTACGACCGCCGGGGAGCGACCTGGCGTCGCAGGGGCTCTACCTCGATATGCCCGCGTGGGGCTACCACGTGTTCGCGGTCTCCGCGTCGCCGTTGGAGGAGGATTCCGTGACCATCTACGATACCCGCGAGGGCGCCCGCCTGGCGACGAACAGGCAGGGAACGAAGCCCTGGGTCGAGCTGGGGACCGTACCTCGCGGAGCGCGCGTGGGGCACGGTGCGCGAGGACTACAGCGCCGACGGCGGCGCGTGGGCACACTTCCCCCACGACCACGCCCGCTCCCGGGCCTACCGCTGGAACGAGGACGGCCTGGGCGGCATCTGCGACCGCCGGCAACACGTCTGCTTCGCCCTCTCGCTGTGGAACGGCCGCGATCCCATCCTCAAAGAGAGGATGTTCGGCTTGAGCGGGCCCGAGGGGAACCACGGCGAGGACGTCAAGGAGTACTGGTTCTACCTGGACTCGACGCCGACGCACTCGTACATGAAGTACCTCTACAAGTACCCGCAGGCCGAGTTCCCCTACGCCCGGCTCGTCGAGGAGAACCGCCGCCGGGACAAGATGCAGCCGGAGTTCGAGCTGGTCGACACCGGGATCTTCGACGAGTCCCGCTACTTCGACGTGGTCGTCGAATACGCCAAGGCCGCGGCCGACGACATCCTGATCCGCATCAGCGTCAGCAACCGCGGCCCGGAGGCGGCGCCGATCGAGGTGCTGCCGACGCTCTGGTTCCGCAACACGTGGAGCTGGGGGCGCGACGATCGCCGTCCAACGGTCGCGGCGCGAGGGAGAGACATCCTGCTCGCCACGCACTGGGACCTCGGCGAGTACGCCCTCTACTGCCCGGGGGCCGACGAGCTGCTCTTCACCGAGAACGAGACCAACACAGAGCGGCTGTACGGCGTCCCGTCCCCGACCCCGTACGTCAAGGACGCCTTCCACGCATGCGTCGTGAACGGCAGACGCGAGGCCGTGAACCCGGCCGCCACGGGGACGAAGGCCGCCGCCCGTTACGCTCGTACTGTCGGCGCCGGCGAGACGGTCACCCTCGACCTGCGATTGGCTTGCGGTGCGCGACGGGCATCTGCTCGAGGCGCCCCTCGCGGGGCAAGACGCGGTGTTCGGAGCAGCGCAAGGAGGAAGCGGACGAGTTCTACGGCGTCGTCCTGCCTCCCGGGCTCTCTGCCGACGCCCGGCTCGTGGCGCGCCAGGCCTTCGCCGGGATGCTGTGGTCCAAGCAGTTCTACCACTACGTCATCGACGACTGGCTGGAGGGGGACCCGGCGCAGCCGAGCCCGCCGCCCGAGCGCCGGCACGGGCGCAACCACCAGTGGACGAACCTGTTCGCCCGCGACGTGATCTCGATGCCCGACAAGTGGGAGTTCCCCTGGTTTGCCGCCTGGGACCTGGGCTTTCACTGCATCACCCTGGCGCACGTCGACCCGCAGTTCGCCAAGGAGCAGATCCTCCTGATGATGCGCGAGTGGTACATGCACCCCAACGGGCAGGTCCCCGCCTACGAGTGGGACTTCGGCGACGTCAACCCGCCGGTCCTCTCCATGGCCGCGGTCGTGGTGTTCGAAATCGAGCGCCGCCGGACCGGGGTCGCCGACTACGCCTTCCTCGAGCGCGTCTTCCACAAGATGCTGCTGAACTTCACCTGGTGGGTCAACCGCAAGGACGCGCTGGGGAACAACATCTTCCAGGGCGGCTTCCTCGGAATGGACAACATCGGCGTCTTCGACCGCAACAAGCTGCCGCCCGGCTACCTGCTGGGGCAGGCCGACGGCACCAGCTGGATGGCGGCGTTCGCCAAGAACCTGCTGACGATCGCCCTGATCCTCGCCAGGGAGAACCCCGCCTACCAGGACGTCGCGAGCAAGTTCTGGGAGCACTACATCTACGTCGCCAACGCGATGAACAGCCTGGGCGACCGGGCCGGTTCGCTCTGGGACGAGGAGGACGGGTTCTTCTACGACCACCTGTTCTCGCGCGACCGCGAGCCGCTGCCCCTGCGCGCCCGCACGATGGTGGGCTTCGTCCCGATGTTCGGCGCCGCCACGGTGCCCGCCGACGTCTTCGACCGCTACCCGGAGTTCAACCGGCGCCGCGAGTGGTTCATCCGCCACAGGAGCGACCTGGTCGACGCCGTCGGGCCGATGGTCGTCCCCGGGCCCAACGACAACCTGATTCTCGGCCTCGTGCGGCCCGACCAGCTGCGGCGCATGCTCGCCGTCATGCTGGACGAGGACGAGTTCCTGTCACCGTACGGGGTGCGCTCGGTCTCGCGTTACCACAAGGACCACCCGATGGTGCTCCAGCTCGAGCGGGCAGGAGTACCGCCTGGACTACGAGCCGGGCGAGTCGCAGACGGACCTGTTCGGGGGCAACTCCAACTGGCGCGGGCCGATCTGGATGCCGGTCAACTTCCTCATCGTGTTCGCGCTGCAGCAGTACCACCTCTACTACGGGGAGGACCTCCGGGTCGAGTGCCCGACCGGCTCGGGCCGCCTGATGAACCTGGACGGTGTCGTCCAGGAGCTGCTGCGGCGGCTGGCGGGCATCTTCCTGCGCGACAGCGAGGGCCGGCGTGCCGTCTTCGGCTCCCGCGACCTGTTCAACACCGATCCCCACTGGCGCGACCTGATCCCGTTCCACGAGTACTTCCACGGCGACACCGGCCGAGGGTGCGGCGCCAGCCACCAGACCGGGTGGACGGGTTTGATCGCCCAGGTCCTGCTCAACCTGGACGAGAAGGCCATGCGGCCCGAGGGGGCGCCCGCATGAAGAGCGCGCTCGCCGTCCTCAGGAAGGTCGAGCCGTCCTGTAGAACACCCGATGAGGATCGCTGTCGAAGTAGTACAGCTTCGCGACCGAGATCCTCTTCGCCAGAAAGCTGCACGCGATGATCGCCGCGAGCATTCCGATCAGCGGACCGACCAGGTAGATCCAGAATCCCCGCCACTGCCCCGACACGACCGCCGGACCGAGGCTGCGGGCCGGATTCGTGCTCGTGCCCGAGATCGGCGCCTCCGCCCACACCATGAAGGCATAGAGGAACGGAAACATCGCCGGAGTGAAGGGACGGAGTCCGCGGAATCCGAGAAACACGCACAACCCCGCGATCAACGCGAACGTCGTGACCACTTCGCCCAGCAGGACGAACCCGACCGAGTAGCCTTCGCCCGGCAGCGTGGCGCCGAACGCGACGCTCCGGCCCATCGAGCCCCAGGCGAGGAGCGGCAGAGCGCCCACGATCGCGCCGGCGAGCTGCGCCAGGACGTAGCCGACAGCGGTCGGAACGTTCAGCTTGCCGATCAACCAGAATCCGAGGGTGACAACCGGGTTGATGTGCGCTCCACTTTCCTTTCCGACGGGTGAGAGCGCGATCAGCGCGCCCGTCGTGCCGAACAGGAAACCGGTGATCAGGCGCCGCACCCCTTCGTCCGGCACGACCCGCGCGATCGGGCTGCCGGTTCCGAACATGAGAATGACGAGCGACAGACCGACCAGGACCAGCAGCGCCGTGCCGGCGAACTCGGAGCAGAATGCCTGCCAGGGAAAACGCGGCGCGTCCCGGTCCTTCATCGCAATGCGGGCCCGCCGCGGCGCGGCCCCGATCTCACGCCTCCGCGAACTGGACGACGACCTTGATGTCGTCCTCCCCGCGCTGCAGGGCCTGCGCGAAATTCTCCGGCCGCTCGCGACGCGTCACGAGCCGCGCAAGCCACGAGCGGTCCGCGCCGGCCAGGGCCTGGCCGGCCTTGTACCAGTGCCGCTTGTTCGCGTTGACGCTGCCGACGACGATGTTGTTGCGAAGCACCATCGAGGCCGCGACATCGGCCGTGGAGAGCCCGGCGGACCAGGCGCCGCTCCCGACACCGGTCAGGCACATGACTCCGCCCGCCCCGATGGACTGGATCGAATCGGCGACGACCTGCCCGACGCCGGTGCACTCGATGATGATGTCCGGCTCGAACCCGACGTCCCTGACACTGCCGGAGTGATAGGTCGCGCCGAGGGCGCGCACGAGGTCGGGTTTCGGCCCCGACTCCTCGCGGCTCAAGAGGTGGACATCCAGACCGCGGCGGCTGCCGATCATGGCGGCGAGGAGGCCGATCGGACCCGCGCCCGTCACGAGCGCGGTCCGCGGCTCCCAGAAGGCGCGCCGGCCGACCGAGGCGACCTGTTCCCAGGCTTTGACGACGACCGTCGTCGGCTCGAGCAGCACGCCGAGGAGCCCGAGGGATCGGTCGATCTTCATGGCGTACTCGGGCTCGATCCTCCAGCGCTCCGACATGAAGCCGTCGATCTCCTTGATGCCGCGCTCCGTGTACTGGCCGTTGCGGCACATGTCCCACTCCCCCACCGCGCAGTTGGGGCAGGGAACCGGGTCGGGGCGGCGGACGATCCCGGCGACGAGATCGCCCTTCTTGAGCGCGCTGCGCGGCCCCGGATCGATCACGCGGCCGAGGGATTCGTGGCCCAGCACGAGGCGCGACTTCCCGGGAGGGGCCCAGCCGTACTTCCCTTCCACGATCTCGAGGTCCGTGCCGCAGACCCCCACGGCGACGGCTTCCACGAGCACGGATCCCTCGCGCGCGTCGGGCTCCGCGATGTCCTCCAGCCGGGCCGTCCCCGGCTTTCTCGGTTCCACCGTGATGGCCTTCATGACGAGCAATCTACCAGACAGCGGATGCCGGGCTAGAATCCGCTCACCGAGAAAATCGGAGAGGAGAACCCCATGCCTCCAGCGTCCTCTGATCCGCCGCGCGATCGTCCGCTCCTGGTGCTGATGACGAGCCACTGGCTGAGCTTCCTGGGGATGGGGCTCGTCGCCACCGCTCTCATCTCCTGGTTGTTCGTGCTGCCGCTGCACGTGCGCGGGCACGTCGACAACCCGTACATCGGCGTTCTCGTCTTCATGGTCATCCCCATCATCCTGGTGACCGGCCTCGTGATGGTTCCCGTGGGGGTCCTGCTCGCCCGCAAGCGCGCGCGGCAACGGCTCACGGAGCAGATCGTGGACCGGAAGGCCGCGATCCGGCGGATGGCCTGGTTCCTCGGCATCGTCACTGTCGCGAACGTCATCGTCGGGACCCAGGCCACGTACCGGGCCGTCGAGCACATGGAGTCGGTGCAGTTCTGCGGCCAGACCTGCCACGTGATGACGCCCGAGATGCGCGCCCACGCGGTCTCGCCGCACGCGCGCGTGCAGTGCGTCGAGTGCCACGTCGGGGAGGGGGCGACGCGGCTGGCTCGAGAGCAAGATGTCCGGCACGCGGCAGCTCGTCGAGGTGGTCTTCAACTCCTACCCGCGGCCGATCCCCTCGGCCATCGAAACCGACAAGCTGGTGCCCGCCCGCGAGACCTGCGAGAGGTGTCACTGGCCGGAGAAGTTCGTTTCGGCGCGGCTGAAGGTGATTCCCAAGTTCGCCGAGGACGAAGCCAACACGCCGAGCCAGACCGTTCTCATGATGATGGTCGGAGGGAGCCTGATGCCCGGCATCCACGGCTCGCATTTCGGCCCGGGCGTCGAGATCCGATTTGCCGCCGCCGACAAGAAGCGGCAGAAGATCCCGTGGGTGGAATACCGCAACACCAGGAAGGGGGAGACGCGCTCCTACCTCGCCAAGGACGCCGACGCGGCGGCGGCGAACGGTCTCCCGCGCTACACGATGCAGTGCGTGGATTGCCACAATCGGCCCACCCACGGCTTCGAGCTGCCGGACCGGGCCATGGACAGGGCCATGACGGTCGGCCTGCTGCCCGCGACGCTTCCGTTCTTGAAGAAGAAGGGGGTGGAGCTGCTCAAGGCCAAGTACACGAGCAACGGCGAGGCGGGGCAGCGCATCCCGGCCGAGCTCGCGGCCTACTACCGGCAGGCCTACCCGAAAGTGGCCTCGGAACGAGAGGCCGATGTGGCGGCGGCCGGGAAGATGCTCGTCCGCATCTACGACAACAATGTCTTCCCGGACCTGGGAGTCACCTGGGGCCTTTATCCGAACAACCTGGGCCACGACGCGTTTCCCGGCTGCTTCCGCTGCCACGACGACGAGCACAAGGCCGCCGACGGAAAGACGATCACCCAGGACTGCGGCGTGTGCCACGAAGCCGTGGCCACGGAGGAGAGCTCTCCGGAAGTGCTCAAGACCCTGGGGCTCGACGCGAGGATCCTGGCCCTCCGGAAGCCGTAGCGCCCCGGCTTGTCATCCTGAGGAGCGCAGCGACGAAGGATCTGCTCCGGTGAAGCTTGATTCGAACGGGAGTAGATCCTTCGCTTCGCTCAGGATGACAGGGTATTAGTCGGACACGCTCCTGGCGCCGGCGCTGCGGCAACGGGCCTCGCAGCATCTCGATTCCGCCCGCGCGCGCCGGAGCTACTTCTCGGCCTTGGCCTTCCGCTTCAGGTCGGCGCGGTGGGCGCGCTCGTAGGTCTGAATGTCCTTGAAGCGTCCCTTCGCGTCCCGCACCGCGTACAGCTTCTTGCCCGAGACGCTGCGATGCGTAGTCCGTTTCGCTTTTCCAGCCATCGCGACTCCTTTCACCCGCGACCCTATCATCGTCGGCGGGGTTGAACGTGATCGAACCGTCAGCCCTGCTGATGGAGCAGGGAGTTGAATTCGTACAACGACACGGCCAGGCGCTTCAATCCGCGATCGTGGGCGACGAGATCCAGGTGGAGTGAAGTCCAGTCCGACAGCAGCAGGGGCTCTTCGCCCTGCCCGTCGTAGGTCTTGAGGTAGCCGCCGCACGCCTCGCAGTAGTCGATGCGCAGCCCGGCTTCGCCCTCGACGACCACGGAGTCGAGCCGCTGCGAGTCGCTCTCGCAGAAGGGGCATTTCGTCCGCGCGTACTTCCAGCGGGTCCCGCAGAGCCCGCACGAGAGCAAGCGCAGCCGGACGTTCTCCGTGACCGCGCCGATCATCTGGGCCATGGCGGGAGGCGACCCGCACGTCGGGCAGGACGGATGCGTCCATCGCTCCGTTCGCCAGAACGCGAAGGCCGCGACGAGGGGCGAAAGGTAACGGGCCATCGCGTTCCACCCGAGGAACCGGAGCAGTCCCGGCGCGACGGGATCGAACGACTCGTCTCCGAGGAGCCAGCCGGCGACCCGGCCGGCGGCGTCCGGCATCCGGGCAGCTGCGCGTCGAGCTCCGCGATGGCGGCGAGGGGACCGCCGGCCGCCGGTCTCGTCGAGAGGCTCCGAGCGAGCTCGACCGCGATCGCTCCCCCTGGCTCGAGATCGACGCCGGCCGCCTCGCTCCGCAGGAGCGGGAGCCCCTCCGCGAAGTCCGCGGCATAGTCGTCCCAGGCGGGGATCGAGACCCGCGGAGTCTCGATCCCGGCTGCCGCGGCGTCCACCGCGGCGGTCAAGCGCGCCAGCGGCTCCAGGTACGGATGGCGGGCGACCCAGCCTTCCAGGTTCGTTGCGTCGTTGCGCTCGTCGGGCTCAATGCGCTTGCGCGGTTCCGTCCTTCTCGAGCACCGGCATCAGGCGCGCGGCGAGCCCGAAGAGGAAGATCGTCGCCGCGATCAGGCCGACCGAGATTCCCCACTCGAAGATCGAGGGGAAGTAGGACAGCGGCGCGCTCCCGGGCATCGGGCCCTGGAAGCTCATCGCGAAGAGCACGACGTTGGCGCGGTTCAGGACGATCCCGAAGCACGCCAGGAAGGTCCCGAGCAGGAGCATCCCGCGCTGCTCCCGCATGGACCTCGTCGAGAGCAGGATGAGCGGGAGGATGCCGCAGAGGACGACCTCGACGAAGAAAAGCCCCGCGCCCCGCCCCGAGAACGCGGAGGCGAGCCGGCCGCGGACGGCCAGGTCGCCAAGGCGAAAGACGAGGTAGACCGAGCAGCGCCCAGAACGTGATCTGCCCCATGGCCGCGAGCTGCGGCATCCGGAGGCGGCGGTGCCATCCCTTCGAGATCCCCATCATCATCAGGACGACGAGCGCGGTCCCGGCGGCGATGGAGGACAGGAAGAAGTTGACCGGCAGGAACGGCGACCACCACCCGGGAGCGAGCGAGTTGGGCATCAGGAGGTACAGGGACCCGAGCGAGCTCTGGTGCATCGTCGAGAGGGTCACGGCCGCGATCGCCAGCAGGATCGGCTCGAAGGTGTGCTCGCCGCGGTCGCGGAAGATCCAGGCCAGCGCCCCGAAGACGACCGCCGCCGCGGCCGCGTACAGGATGTTGCGCGAGAGCATGAAGACGAAGAGCGACACCGCGAAGGCGACGTACGCGCCGGACCATTTCCTCCACGCGGCGAGCGCCTTGTGCATGCCCCAGCGCTCGAGCGGGATCGGGAGGAACTCGAAGAGGAGGATCGTGACGTAGAGTCCGACGCACCAGGAGACCTCGAACATGGCCGAGTGCTCCGGCGCCTGGATGCCGAGCTGGTAGAAGTGCCACGGCAGGCCCAGGTCGGCGATCAGCGTGACCGTCACGAAGGAATACGACAGCAGTCCCATGAGCACGGCGGATCGGCCGAGCCCGTAGAGGTCTTTTCGCTGGAAGACGTAGATCAGCCCCGCGGCCGCGAAGGCGCCCGCGGCGATCGCGATCCAGACGAGGTCGAAGAGGATCCAGAGGCCCCACGGGTAGGTGTTGGAGAGGTGCGTGCTGCCGCCCAGGCCCATGGCGAACCGGGCGACCATCGAGACTCCGCAGAAGGCCACGAGGGCGAGGAGCAGCCAGTTGAACGGCGTCAGCAGCTTCTCGTTCAGCGGCTCGAACTCCGCGTGGTGGGCCGGGACCGCGATCGCGCGCGCGTCCGCGGCGACCGCCGCCGCCCGGCGTTTGAACCCGGCGTAGATTCCGCCGAGCACCGCGCCGAGCACCAGCACGGCGGGAGGCACGAGCTTCAAGGCGAGCTTCGTGTGCGCCGGGAACGGCTTCTCCGAGAGCTGCGGGAAGCCGAGGCTCGCGAACGGGACGGCCGAGAGGTAGAGAACCGACGTGCCGCCGGCCTCCTTCTCGCCGTAGACGTGGTCCACGTACTTGTCCGGACGATCGGCGATGCGTTTCTTGGCCAGCGCGAGCATCTCCGTCGCGCTCTCCGAAACGCAGCGCGTCGGCCGGGCAGGCCTTGACGCAGGCCGGGGTCGAGATCCTCTCGAGGAACCCCTTGCTGTCCATCTCGGTCAGCGGCGCCCCGTTGCGGGCGATCGCGACCGGCTGGCTGACGCGGTCGGCGCAGTGCGTGCACTTCTCGATCTTCGGCGCGAGCGAGTCCCACTGCGCGGTCGGGACGTCCCAGGGGCAGGCGAGCATGCAGTAGCGGCAGCCGATGCACTTGTCCGCGTTGTAGCTGACGGGCCCGTCCGCCTGGCGGTAGAGGGCCGTCGTCGGGCAGGCCGAGACACAGGCCGGCTCCAGGCAGTGGAAGCACCGCCGCATGACGAAGGAGTAGTGGAATCCCTCCGGCTTCTTCTCGTCCTTCGTCTCGTGGAAGGAGATCAGCGTGTAGGTCCGGGAGCTCAGGGTCGCCGGGTTCTGGAAGCCGAGCTGCGCGTTCAACTCGGTGGACTCGCCGTCGCGGTCGTTCCACTGCTTGCAGGCGACCTGGCAGGCGCGGCAGCCGATGCAGTTGGTGATGTCGATGAGCGTCGTCTTGACCGGGACGTTGGCCTGCGGCTCGCTCATGCCCGCCTCCCTTCCGGTTCCGCGCCGCTCGCGGCGGCGCCGACGCCTTCTCGACGTTGACGAGGCAGGCCTTGGTCTCCTGGGTGCCGGCGCCGGGATCCGCGGCGTCGATCGTCAGGTAATTCACGCTGGCGCCCGGCGAAAGCCCCATGAACCCCCAGTTGTAGGGCATCCAGACGATCGTGACTTCCTTGCCGTCCGCCTTGATCGGCTTCATGCGCGGCGTCACGACGGCCTTGACCGTGACCTGGCCGCGCGCCGAGGAGACCTTCACCCAGTCTCCCGACTTGACCGAGAGCTTCTGTCCGAGGCTCTCGGGGATTTCCATCATGGGCTCGGGGACGAGCTCGTTCAACCACGGGATGTTGCGCGTCGAGGAGCCGCCGCACCAGTGCTCGGCGACCGTCGAGGTCATGAGGACGTAGGGAAACTTGTCCACGGTGCCGATCGGCTGATGGGACTTCACGCGCGGGTACTTCAAGGTCGGGTTGGTCGGACCTTCGGGTGGAGGTAGTTCTCGACCGGGCTCTCGACGGGCTCGTACATCTCCGGCAGCGGGCCGTCCTTCGGCACGTAGCCGACGTCGCGCGGGATCGGGCTGTCGCGATCTCCGCTGTCCGCGTCCGCCTTCTCGTCGGGGTCCTTGTACACGGCCGCGAAGAGCCGCCCGACCCCCTCCGCGCTCATGTGGAAGGCGCGGCAGCCGTTGGGAGTGGACGGTCCGTCGGTCAGCTTGGGAACGTCGGGCAGGTCGTAGCCCGCCCAGCGGCCCGCTTTCTCGTCCCACCAGACGATGGGCTTCGAACCCGGGTAGGGCTTTCCGTTCCTGTCGCAGGAGGCGCGGTTGTAGAGGACCCGCATGTTGTTGGGCCACGTCCAGGCGAAGCCGGGGTAGATCCCGAGGCCTCCCGGATCGGTCTGCGAGTCGCGGCGCTTGGAGAGGTTGACGCCTCCCGCGAAGACGCCGGCGTACAGCCACACCCCGGAGGACGTCGTGCCGTCGGGCTTCAGGTCCGCGACCTTCGTGACGAGGTCGCCTTTCTTCAGCTTCGCGTCGGGCAGGTCCACGAGCGTGAACCCGTTCATCTCCTTCAGGACGTCCTCGGCCGAAAGGTAAGTCCAGAAGGCTTTCTTGATCGGGTCGTCCTTGGGATCCCTCGTGTCGTGGACGAGGTCGCGCACGCGCCGGAAGACGTAGTCCACGATCTCGCCGTCGGGCTTGGCCGTTCCGGGAGGCTTGACGGCGGCGTTTCTCCACTGGATCAGGCCGCCGGAGTTGGTGATCGTG
Source organism: uncultured Acidobacteriota bacterium (assembly GCA_963782815.1). Lineage (GTDB taxonomy): Bacteria > Acidobacteriota > Thermoanaerobaculia > UBA5066 > Gp7-AA6 > JAWOLE01. The sequence continues at coordinate 86,769 of CAWALG010000010.1, forward strand.
CCGTTCTTCTCCATGAAGAAGGAGGCCGGCAGCAGGAAGACCTCGGTCTGGATGGACTTCGGGTCGGCGCCGGGCCGCTTCCAGAAGTTCGCCGTCTCCGTGTCCCAGATCTCCTGGACGATGAGCGTCTCGATCTTGTCCATCCCGGCGAAGGTCAAGTTCAAGTTCGGCGTCGTGACCGCGGGGTTCTGCCCGACGATCCAGAGCATCTTCAGCTTGCCCGCCAGCGCCTCCTCGAAGATCTGCATGGTGCCGTAGTTCTTCCCGACGGCCTTCTTCGGCAGCCAGGCGTAGCAGAAGTCGTTCGCGGGCGTGGCCTCGTCGCCGTAGAAGGCCTTGAGCATGTTGACGAGGAAGCGGCGATCCCCGGTGCCGTTCTTCTTCGTGTAGGCCTCGAGCGTGGGCTCCGTCGCCGAGGGATAGTCCATGTAGCCCGGCAGGTAGTTGTTGAGAACGCCCATGTCGCAGGCGCCCTGCACGTTGGGCTCGCCCCGCAGCGCGTTGACGCCGCTCCCCGGCTTGCCGAGGTTGCCCAGCAGCAGTTGCAGGATCGTGAACCCGCGGATCCCCTGGACTCCCGTCGTGTGCTGGGTCATCCCGAGGGCGTAGAGGATCGTCCCCGGCCGGTTCTTCGCCATGGTCTCGGCGATCGACTGGATCTGCGCCGCCGGGACGCCGGTGATCTTCTCGCCGGTCTCCAGCGTGTACCGCGACATGAAGGTCTTCAGGCGCGTGAAGATGCAGTGCGGGTCATCCAGGCTCTTCGCGAGCTTCGGCTTGCCCTTCCCGTCGAGCTGGTATCCCCAGGTCTTCGTGTCGTAGGCGTGCTTCTCCTCGTCGTAGCCGGAGAAGAGGCCGTCCTTGAAGTCGAAGCCCGCGTCGCCCAGGAAGAGCGCGTTCGTGTGGGTCGAGACGAAGTCCTCGTCGTAGAGCTTGTTGACGAGGATGTGGTTGATCATGGTGTTCAGGAACGCGGCGTCGGTGCCCGGCCGGATGCGCGCGTAGACGTCGGCGGCCGCCGAGGTGCGCGTGAAGCGGGGATCGACGTGGATGATCTTCGCCCCGTGCTCCTGGGCCACGCGGATCCACTTGAAGGCCATCGGGTGGTTCTCGGCGACGTTCGATCCTTCGACGAGGATCGTCTTCGCGTGCTGCATGTCCACCCAGTGGTTGGTCATCGCCCCCCGACCGAACGCGGCCCCCAGACCGGGGACCGTGGGGCTGTGTCAAAGTCGGGCCTGGTGCTCGACCCAGGGCATCCCCAGGAGGCGCGTCGCCTTCTGGAAGATGTAGCACTCCTCGTTGGTGTTCTGCGCGCCGCCCAGGAACGCGATCGCGTCCGTCCGGTTGACCGGGACGTCCTTGCCGTCCACCTTCTCGGTCGCGATCCAGGTCTCGTCGCGGACCTTCTTGATCTTCCGCGCGATCTTCTCGGCCGCGTCCTTCCATTCGATGTCTTCCCAGTGGTCGCTTCCCGGGGCGCGGTAGCGGGGCTTGCCGAGCCGGTTGGGCGAGTGGTGGGTCGCGAACATCGAGATGCCCTTGACGCACAGCGACCCGCGGCTGACGATGTGGTCGTAGTCGCCCTCCATCGCGATCAGCTTGCCGTCGCGGACGGCGGCGATCATCCCGCACCCGCAGGAGCAGAAGTTGCAGGACGTCGTGAATTCCTTGATCTGGGAGAGCTTCATGTCCTTCGTGGCCGCCTTGACCGCCGGAACGTCGATGAGCCCGTCGAGGGCGAGTCCCGCGCCGCCGCACAGGGTCAGCTTCAACAGGTTTCTGCGGTTGACTGCTGTCGCCCCCCCGGGCACGACTCCCATCGGCCGGAGCCGGGAGGAATTCTCGATCGGAGTATCCGGAGGTTGATCCATGGGTTTGCCTCCGTGCGATTGCGAGCACTTGGACCGGCCTTGACTCGGACATCTCGATACTACCTCCGAACCGAGAAAAGGGGAGAACTGACAGCAAATCCCGCTTGGAGGACCCTGCCGGGTCAGAAGCTCACGCCGAGCGCGAGAACAACGTGGGCTTGCTGGCGTCCGGGTTGAAGACGTAGGCGGTGGCGTTCAATTTCTTGTAGGAGAACCCCGCGAGGAAGCCGCGCTGCACGTCGGGATCCTCTCCGTAGAGCCTCGTCCTCTGGATCACCACGCCGGCGCGGAACCAATCCGCCGGCGAGATGGCGAGCTCCGACCAGTTGTAGAAGAAGCTCTCCGCCGAATCGCGGGTGTCGAAGACGTACTCGCTTTCGCTCGTGAGCTCGAGCTTCCAGTAGGTCAGCGAGAACCGGTAGCCCGGAGCGACCCCGGCCGTGTCGCCCAGGACGCCTCCGATCATCGCCGTGAAATCCAGGACCACCTTTTCGCCGACGCTGAAGTTGTAGCCAAACCAGATCGAGCCCGTCCGGAAGTTTTCGTAGTTGTACCGGGCCTCCAGATGCAGCCAGCCGTGGTCCGCCATGACGACGGGCGACACGATGTCGTGGCTGTCCGGCACGAAGTAGGTGTAGGCGGAGGCGTCGAAAGACCATGCTTTCGCGCCCGCGTCCGCCGCGGGGCGGCCGTCGCGGCCGTCGCCGTGTTCTTCGTCTCCTGGGCGAGCGCGCTGTGGCACGCCAGGACAACGACGGCCGCGGCGCAGGCACGACGACAATTTTTTCACCCTCCCAGCGCGATGGTCAGGCTGACGAGGGCGACCCCGAGGACGACCATCGCGATCCCCATCCGAAACGAGCGGCGTCCGATCCTGCTTCCAAAAGCAAGACCGGTAATGAACAGGAGCACGATGGCAATGCCGTTGGAGACGCGCAGGGCCAGCGTGTGTCTTTCATGATCAGGAAGGGAATGACTACCGGGAACGTGGAGAGGAACACCAGTAGGAACACGCCCAGTCGCGCCCAGCCAGTCGCGCTTGTGCAGGAGCTCGCGACTGGGCGGTTCGGGAAGCGCCTTCAATGGAAGCCGCATCGCCTCCAGTTCCGCGGGTTGAAGGACGGAAGCGACAGCCGGCGGCAGCGCCCCGGTGAGAGCCCGCTGCGCCTCCCCCGGATCGGCGCCCTTCGGCACGGCGTCCCAGACCATGAACTTTCGCGCCGCCTCCGCCAGACAACCCATCAGGTAGAACACCCCGTCGATCACTCCCCAGGCCAGATTGCACCCGAGAGCGCCGAGGAGCATGGTGCGGACCTCGGCCCCCCCTGCCTCGGCGACGCTCAAGGACCCGGTGAAGGTCAGGACCATGATCAGGCCGAAAAGGACCTCGGAGATGCGTTCGATCGGGTCCAACACGCGCTTGGAAGATT
>CAWALG010000011.1:0-174279 GCA_963782815.1 uncultured Acidobacteriota bacterium
TCGCTCCCGCGTGGAAGAGCTTCGCGAGCGCGTGCGACGCTTCGAGCTGGAGGCCAAGAAGCTCGAAAACGATTTCTATTCATGGGACGATGGCCAGTACCGGGACAATGTCATCAAGCCGGCCTGGGACCAGAAGCGCGAGGAGCTGGAGACGGCCAGAAGAGATCTGGAGAAGGCGGAGAAGGAGCTTTCGGAGCTGCCGGAGACGGCGCGCAAGGCGGGAGCCCTGCCGGGATGGCTGCGCGAATGAGCGGCTACCGGGTCGAGACGTGGGGCTGCCAGATGAATGTTCTGGACGGCGAGCGCATGGCCGGACAACTCCGGAGCCTGGGCCTCTCTCCGGCAGCCGACGGGGAGTCCGCCGACGTCGTGGTCCTGAACACCTGCTCCGTCCGGGAAAAGGCAGACTCGAAGGTCTACAGCGCTCTCGGGGTCCTGGCGGAAAGGAAACGCGAGAACCCGGCTCTCGTCATCGGCGTCACGGGCTGCCTGGCGCAGGTCTCGGGAGACGAGATCCTGGAGCGCGCGCCCTGGGTGGACTTCGTCGTGGGGACGGGCAACGTGGAGAGAGTCGGCCAGATCGTCCGGCGTGTCCGGGAGGAGCGGCGGCAGGTGACCGCGCTCGAGCTGCCGCAGGAATCGCCCGTCTATCAATTCCGGCAGATCTCCCGCGGCTCCCGCTTCCAGGCCTACGTCACCGTCATCGAAGGGTGCGACCAGTTCTGCACCTTCTGCATCGTCCCCTTCACTCGGGGGCGGGAGCGATGCCGGCGCTCCGGCGAGGTCCTCGAGGAAGTGGAGTGGCTCGTCCGATGCGGTTACACCGAGATCACGCTTCTCGGCCAGACGGTCAACGCGTACCGGGATCCGGAGACGGGCACGGGCCTGGGCGAGCTCCTGACCCGCGCGGCCGCCGTGCCGGGAGTCCGGCGCCTGCGGTTCCTGACCTCGCACCCGAGCTTCCTGGACGATCCCCTGATCGCGCGCTCGCCGCCGGCGGGCCGATCGCGCCGTATCTTCATCTTCCCGCGCAGTCGGGGTCGGACCGGATCCTGTATCGCATGAAGAGGCGTTACGACAGCCGGTAATACTCGGACACCTGGAGCGCATTCGGCGGCAGTCCCGAACGCCGCGATCTCGTCGGATTTCATCGTCGGCTTCCCGGGGGAGACCGAGGAGGACTTCCTCGGCACGCTGGATCTCGTGAGCCGCGCTCGGTTCGCCAACGTCTTCGCGTTCCTCTATTCCGCCAGGCCCGGGACCGCGTCCGCGCGGTGGGGGAGCGAGACCGCGGTCCCCCCGAGGTCGCCTCGGAACGCCTGCAGCGGCTCCTGGCCCTCCAGGAGGAGCTGCAGTCGCGGATGAACCGCGATCTCGTCGGCAGTCGCTTCGAGGTCCTGATCGAAGGGCACGACCGCCAGGGGCAGGGGCGCGGGCGCACGCCTTGCAACCGCATCGTTCACATCCCGGACGAGAACCGCGACCTCTAGCCCGGCCGCTACGTATCGGTCAGGATCACGAAGGGGATGCCGAATTCGCTGCATCGGAGAACTGGCCCGTTAGCCGGGCAAAGGAACGTCGCCATGGTCAAGATGGAAATCAAGGGTCTTCTCATGGACCCGGTCTCGAACATGCCGGTCGTGATCCTGCGCGACGCCGGAGACGGTGTCTTCCTCCCGATCTGGGTCGGGATCTTCGAGGCGAACGCCATCGCCATCGCGATGGAGAGGATCGCGACCCCCCGGCCCATGACCCACGACCTCCTGAACAATCTCCTGAAGGAGCTCGACACTCGCGTCGAGCGCATCGTGATCAACGACTTGAAGGACAACACATTTTTTGCCCGGATTCACCTCTCGCGCGCCGACTCGACCTGGGTGGTGGACAGCCGCCCGAGCGACGCGATCGCGCTGGCCCTGCGCAGCGAGTCGGAGATCTTCGTGGAGGAAGAGGTCCTGGAAAAGAGCAAGACCCTTCGCGCCGAGGGCGCCGAGCCCGATCCCGAGCGTCTGAAGAAATGGCTGGAGGAAGTCAATCCGGAGGACCTCGGCAAGTACCGGATGTGAGTTCCGGGCTCCCGACTTCGGCTTCTCGGCGCCGGGGACTGAAAACTGATCACCGGGAAGCGAAAACTCGTTACACTCGTCCACGGTGATCATCTCCATCACGAACCAGAAGGGGGGCGTCGGCAAGACGACCACCGCGATCAACCTGGCGGCGGCCCTGGCTCAGAAGGGGATGAAGACGCTGCTGGTGGATCTGGACCCCCAGGCCAACACCACGATGTCGTATCTCGACCGCCGCTCCGTCGAGAAGTCGATGTTCGACGTCCTGACGGACCCCGCCGTCTGGTTCAGGGAAATCGTGAGGCCGTCGGGCCTCCCCAATCTGGACATCGCGCCCGCCCGGATCGCGCTCGCCAAGATCGAGTCGAAGCTCCTGGGGGAGATCGACGGGCACTTTCGCCTGCGCGACAAGATCGACGGGGCGCGCAAGCGCTACGACGCGATCCTGATCGACACGCCTCCGACGCTCGGCATGATCACGGTCAACGCGATGGTCGCTTCGACGCACATCCTGATCCCGATCCAGTCCTCCTACTTCGCCCTGGAGGGGACCGACGACCTTCTCGAGACGATCGACAAGATCAAGGCGCGGCCGAACCCGGGCCTGCAGATCCTCGGAGTCGTCGTCACTCTCCACGACAAGCGCACGATGATCGGGCGGGACGTCTACGCGCAGATCCGCTCGGTCTTCGGCGACAAGGTCTTCAAGACGACGATCTCCAAGAGCGTGCGCCTGGAGGAGAGCCCCGCGCACCGGGAATCCATCTTCACGTTCGCGCCGCGCTCGGGCGGCGCCGCCGAGTATTACTCACTGTCCGAGGAGGTGCTCTCCCGTGTCTAAGAGAAGGGGACTGCCGCAGGAGGCGCGCATGCGCCACGACTCTCATTTCGTCGAGGCGCTCTCGAACCGATTCGGGGCGTCGCTCGGCCGCTGGATCCCGCTCGACGAGATCGAGACCAATCCCGATCAGCCCCGCACGAACGTCGGCGACCTGAAAGAGCTTGCCCGGTCGATCGAATCCAAGGGCGTGCTGGAGCCGCTCCTCGTGCGGCCGATCGGCGACGGGCGGTACCGGATCATCGCGGGCGAGAGGCGCTTCCGCGCCGCCATGGAGGCCGGCCTGACCGAGGTTCCCTGCATCGAGTTCGACGTGCCGGAGAACGAGGTGATCGAGATCGCGCTGATCGAGAACCTCCACCGCAAGGACCTCCATCCGTTCGAGGAGGCGCAGGGGTACTCGGGGCTTGCCGAGCCGCCACGGCTACACCCAGCAGCAGATCGCCGACGCCGTCGGGAAGTCCCGCGTCTCCATCACCGAGTCGATGTCGCTCCTCGACATTCCCGAGGACGTTCGCGAGGAATGTCGGCGCGCCGACATCACCGCCCGCTCCGTGCTTCTCGCAGATCGCCCGGCTCAAGAATGCCGACGCGATGCGCGGGGCGATCGCCGAGGCCGCCGCCGGCTCCACGCGCGACGACCTGCGCCGAAAGAAGGGGGAGCCGGAGGGGCAAGCGGCCCCGTCAGCTTCGCCTTCATCTACAAGCCAAAGGGCGGCCCCTTCAGGCTGAATCTCTTCTTCCAGAAATCCCGCGTCGAGAAGAGCGAGCTCATCGAGACCCTCCGCCACATCATCAAGCAACTCGAAGCCGGCGAAATCAAACTCCCAAAGCGGTAGCCGGCGGACAGGCACGTGCGCAGATAGGCTCCCGCCGCGTTATGTGAAGTCCGCCCGCCAGGCACCAACCGGCAACTCGCGCTCCAAAGGGCGGACTTCGCATAACGCGGCGGATATTATGCAAAGTCGCCAGGAAGACATTGGCGCCAGGGGGATGCGGACCATTGCAGGAGGAGATCGGCGCGTTTGGCAGGCTGCGCTAGGCGACTTTACATAATATATCTTATCGGACACTGAGGAGACCCGTACTGAGGGACGCGACGGCGGCCTGTCGAATGGCTCCCGGGTCCGGCGCCTGGGACTGCTCTTCGACCTCGACTACTATCGGCGGCCCATGCGTCTGGTCAGCAGATCGGTTCTTCGGGAGATCTGGCCGCCGTTTCTGCTGGGGTTCGCGGCTTACACGTTCATCCTCCTCGATTCGGACGATCTACTTTCCTGGCGGACTTCTTCGTGCGGCGCAGCGCGTACGTTCGGAGAGGTGGCCTGGCTGGCGGTGCTGTCGCTTCCCTGGATCGTCGTCCTGACGCTGCCGATGGCGTTCCTGCTCGGCGTGCTGATCGGCGTCGGGAGGCTCGCCGGCGACAGCGAGGTCGTCGCCCTTCGCTCCTGCGGGGTCGGTCCGGCGGCGATCTACCGGCCGGCCCTCGCGGCGGCGGCGGTCCTGTCGGTCGGGGTCTTCCTCCTCTACAACCTCGTGCTTCCGGGCGCCAACGAAGCCCTTTCGCGGTCGCTCGCGCGGGTCGCGGCGACCTCGGTCGTCAACGTCGTGCAGCCGCGGACGTTTCGCGAGGTCCGCAGCGGCGTGACGCTCTTCTTCGACCGGGCGGCCGCCGACGGACGGAGCCTGCAAGGGGTCTTCGTCAAGCTCGGCGAGGAGTACGAGAAAGATCTGCGCGTGATCGTGGCGCGGCGCGGGGCCGCTGACCCTGGAGGGGGATCGCCTGTGGCTCGACCTCTTCAACTCGGCACGCTCCACGAGTACGACGCCGGCGATCCTTCGCGCTACCGGGTGAACTGGAGCCGAGACGCAGCGGATCCTGATCGCCGGCGACATCTGGAGCTCCGCCCGCCGCGAAGGTCTCCTACGAGAAATCGCTGCGCGCCCAGTCGCTGTCGGCGAGCTCGCCGGACGGCGAAGCGGGCGCGCCGGCGAATTCCCGGAGAACTACCGGCTGGCGTGGGTCGAGATCCACAAGAAGCTCTCGATCCCGTTCGCCTGTCTGGCCTTCGCGATCGTCGGGATCCCGCTGGCGGAAGCGTTCCCGGCGCGGAGGCAGGGGCAGCGCGTTCGCCATCTCGCTCGCGATCATCATCCTCTACTACGTCCTGCTCTCTTCCGGCGAGACCTGGGCCCAGCAGGACCGCCTCCCTCCGGGCATCGCGATCTGGATTCCCAACGCTCTCCTGCTCGCCGGCGGGGCGGTCGCGATCGCCCGCTCGGGACGGGAACGGGCACGGTGGCGCTGGCCGTCGCGCCGCGCCGCGGCGGGCGGCCGAGCGCGCCCGCTTCCGCCGCCGGATCCGCGTCCTCGCTTCGGCGGCCTCCTGCGCTTCCCGGGCATCCTCGACCGCTACGTGCTGGCGCGGTTCCTGACCGTTCTCATCTTCGCCTCCGCGTCGGTCCTGCTCCTGGCGGTCATCGTGGATTACGCGGACCACATCGACAAGATCGCCAGGAACCATCCGCCGGCTTCCGTCGTGTTCGGTTACTACCGCTGCTTCCTGCTTTCCATCGGGAATGCAGATCGCTCCGTTCGTCGCGCTCATCGCCACGCTCGTCTCGCTGGGCATCCTGTCGAAGCAGCAACGAGGACACGGCGTTCAAGGCGAGCGGCGTGTCGTTGCGCCGCGTGGCCGCGCCGATCCTCGCGGCGGCCGGCGTCGCCGGGCTCCTCTTCTTCGCGCTCGCCGAATACGTCCTCCCGATCTCCGAGCAGAGGGGGGCCCGCTACCGGAACATCATCTACGGGCGTCCGGTGGACTACGGCGATCGCGCGCACGCCGTCCGAGCGCAACTGGCGGTTTGCGTCCGACGGACGAGTCTGGCACCAGGAGGAGAGCGATCCGCAGAAGGGACTGCTGATCTCCCCTTCCGTTTTCGAGTTCGACGGGAACTTCGATCTCCTGCGGCGCGACAGCGCCCGGGAGGCCTCCTGGAACGGGAAGGAATGGATCTTCCGGCAGGGCTGGACCCGGACCTTCGGAAGTCCCACCCAGACCGCCTACCAGACCTATCTCGAGAACGCGCGTTGCCGGGGATCCCCCTCGCGACGTTCTCGCAGGACCGGCGCACTCCGGAGGAGATGCGGCTTGCGCGAGCTCCAGCGTTACGCCCGGCGCCTGAAGGCGAGCGGCTATCCCACCGGCAAACTGGAAACGGCGCTCTACTCGAAGTTCTCGGCGCCGGCGCTCGTTCCGCTCATGGCCCTGCTGGCGGTCCCGTTCGCTTTCCGGATCGGGCGGCGGGGAGCGCTCGCCGGCATCGGCGTCGGCCTCGCCCTGGGCATGGGCTTCCTGATCGCCACGGCGTTCTTCACGAAGCTCGGCGACGTCGGGGCGCTCCCGGCGCCCCTCGCCGCCTGGTCGCCCAATGTCCTGGCGGCGACCGGCGCCATCTATCTCCTCCTGCGCCTGCGCACGTAAGGGAAGGTCCAAGGTCTAAGGTCTAAAGTCTAAGGTCGGGCTCCCGGGACATTAGACCTTAGACTTAGACTTCGACGTCCGGTCAGAATGCCTGGCCGCTCGAGAAGGAGATGAGCCATCCCTTGCGCCCGAAGGGATCGGGATTCAGAGCATAGGCGAAGTCCAGGCGGACGATGCTGTTGAAGGCGGCGCGGGTGATGCCCATCCGGATGCCGACGCCGACGTCGCTCTTGAACTCGGAGAGCTTCAAGGGCATCCCCTCCGGAACCGCGGTACCGGTGTCGAAGAACGCCGCGGCGCCGAAGGAGACGAGCTGCAGGACCTCCTTTCCGGAGAAGATCCGGTGCTCGATGTTCCAGAGGACTCGCCTGTTCCCCTCGAAGGAATAGAGGTGGTAGGCCCGCAGACCGTTGTCCCCGTCGGCGAAGAACTGCACGTCGCGATCCAGGTTCCAGCCCAGGTCCACCTGGAGGCGGGAAACGAGAGTCTGGAGAAGATTGGTGTCGAACTTCCAGACGCCGTTGACCCGCCCCGAGAGGATCTCGTTCTTCGGCCCGGAGTCCAGGCGCGTCTCGTAGGCGAGCCCCGCCTGGACGAAGCTCGATCCCCAGGTTCGCCACCCGCGCGTCGCCTGGACGCGGATGAGCCCGGTCGTGCGGTCCAGGCCGAACGCGGCGGGGGAGACGCCGAGGGTGACGGCGAAGGCGAGGCCGAGATTGAAGTCCTCGAAGCGGGAATCCTTGTTGACGTAGTTGGTCTTGATGAAGTCGTTGAACACGTCCTCGTACCGGAGGTAGAGATACCGGAACTCCCGGTCGTCGGGGAGGACATCTCCCGGCCGGTCCGGCAGGGTCTGGAACTTGTCCTCGACGGCCTGGAACCCGAAGGTCAGCCGGCGCGCGAGGCGGTCGTTCGCCTGGAGGGCCCGGCCGTACTCGGCGCCGTACTGGTGGTGGTTCTGGTGGAAGATCGAGGATTCGACCCCGTCCGTGAAGATCCTCTCGTTCTGCACGAGGTGGTCGAGCACCAGGTTCGTGGCCCAGGGGCTCAGGAAGGAGTAGAACGGCCGCCCGATCTCCAACCCCTCCTCCTCTCCGTCGGAGTTGACGGAGTAGACGAGATTGGTGGTCCAGTAGGGCCCCGGGAAGTTGCGGGTCCTTGTACTGGAGCTGGCGGACGATGCGCGTGGGCTCCTGTCCGTAGGAGACGCTCAGCTGACGCGCGTAGCCGAGCAGGTTCTTCTCCTCCAGGGAAAAGGAATAGGTGGTGACGCCCCCCTTCTTCCCGAAGGAGAGGCCGGGCTGCGTCGTCCAGGAGTCCTGCGTCCGCACGTCCACGTCCACGAGGCCGTCATGCGGCGGTCCCGGCGCGGACCGAAGCGGCCTTGATGAACGAGAGGGCGCGCAGGTTTCGCTCCGTCTCCTCGAGGCGGAAGGGGTCGTAGGGGTCTCCTTCCGTGAACAGGAGGAACTTGCGGATGATCGAGACTGCGCGTCTCGATGTGCAGCGCGTTGGCGGCGCGGTAGACCCACCCCCTCTGCGCTTCCTCGGGAGTGAAGACGTCGTACGACTCGATCGAGATCCGGCCGATCCGCAGCTCCTCCTGGCCGAGGGCGTTGGAGGCCAGCGCGCACGCCAGGAGGGTCAGCGCCGCCCTCACGGCCGGGGTCTTCATTTCGTCCGCGGAGCTCGCCGGTCCCGGGCCGCCCGCGCGCTGGCTTACGTCCCCTCCTCCCAGGAGGTCATGTAGCGGAGCTGGTCGGGCGTCGGGACGTCGATCGCGACGTTCATCGTGGAGAGCTTCAGACGCGCGATCTCGCGGTCGATCTCGTCCGGGACCGCGTGGACCCTGGCCTCGAGCGAGGCGTGGTTGCGGACCATGAACTCGGCCGCGAGCGCCTGGTTGGCGAAGGACATGTCCATGACCGAGGCGGGGTGCCCCTCGGCCGCCGAGAGATTGACGAGCCTTCCGTCGGCGAGGAGGTGAATGCGGCGCCCGCCGGCCAGCGTGAACTCCTCGACGAACTCGCGGATCGTCCGCCGGCCCGAGGAGAGCGACTCGAGCGCGGGGATGTCGATTTCCACGTTGAAGTGGCCGGAGTTGCATACCACCGCGCCGTCCTTCATCTCGCGGAAGTGTTGCTCCGCGAGGACCCCCTTGTTGCCGGTGACCGTCACGAAGATGTCTCCGATCGGGGCGGCTTCCTCCATCGGCATGACGGAATACCCGTCGAGAACCGCCTCGATCGCCTTCGTCGGGTCGATCTCCGTGACGATGACGTGCGCGCCGAGCCCCCGCGCGCGCATCGCCACTCCCCTTCCGCACCATCCGTACCCCGCCACGACGACGTTCAGCCCGGCAATCAGCAGGTTCGTAGCACGGACGATGCCATCGAGCGTCGACTGCCCCGTCCCGTAGCGGTTGTCGAAGAGGTGCTTGGTGCGCGCCTCGTTGACCGCGATCACCGGGAACTTCAGCACGCCCGCCTTCTCCATGGCGCGCAGCCGGATGACGCCCGTCGTCGTCTCCTCGGTGCCTCCGAAGATCCCGGCGGTCAGCGCGCGGCGCTCGGCGGGAGAAAGGCCCGCCGCCCACGATCGGATCACGGGGTCCACGTCCGCGTCCTTGCCGAGCGCGAGGAAGAGGAGCGAGGACACCAGGTCCGCCCCGTCGTCCATCGTCACGTTGGGACGGTGGGCGAGCGCGGAGCGGATGTGCTCGTAGTAGGTCGCGTGGTCCTCCCCCTTGATCGCGAAGACGGCGACGCCGTCGGCCGCGAGGGCGGCCGCCACGTCGTCCTGCGTGGAAAGCGGATTGGACGCGCACAGGACGAGGTCCGCCCCTCCGGCGGCGAGCGTCAAGGCGAGATTGGCGGTCTCGCTCGTAACGTGCAGGCAGGCCGACAACCGGACTCCGGCGAGCGGCTTCTCCTTCTCGAAGCGCTCGCGGATCTGGCGCAGGACCGGCATGTTGTTCCGCGCCCATTCGACTTTGAGCCGCCCGCGCCCGGCGAGCGAGGAGTCCTTGACGTCGAAGCGTTGAGCCGTGACGGCGTGATTTCCCATCGGCGGCCCCCTACCGGCCCGCCGCGACGGCCGGCTCGACCCCGGTGGCGCGCGACAGCGCCGCGGCCGCGTCGGTCCTCTCCCAGGTGAACTCCGGCAGATCGCGCCCGAAGTGTCCGAACGCCGCGGTCATCTTGTAGATCGGGCGGCGCAGGTTCAGCTTCTCGATGATGCCGCGGGGCGTCAGCGGGAAGTGCTCGCGGATCAGGGCGACCAGTTTCTCCTCCGGCAGCTTCCCGGTGCGGTAGGTCTCCACGTGGACCGAGACGGGGTCCGCGACGCCGATCGCATAGGCGAGCTGGATCAGGAGCCGGTCGGCCAGCCCGGCCGCGACGAGGTTCTTGGCGATGTACCGGGCCATGTACGCGGCCGAGCGGTCCACCTTCGTGGGGTCCTTGCCGGAGAACGCGCCGCCGCCGTGGGGAGCGCTTCCGCCGTAGGTGTCGACGATGATCTTGCGTCCCGTGACGCCGGTGTCTCCCTGCGGCCCGCCGATGACGAAACGGCCCGTCGGGATTGACGTGGAACTTCGTGTTCTTCGTGAGGAGGCCTTCGGGGATCGAGGGCTTGATGATCTCCTCGATGATGGCTTCCTTGAGGGCCGCGTGCTTGATCGCTTCGGCGTGCTGCGTCGAGACGACCACGGCCTCGACGGCGATCGGCCGGCTCCCCTCGTACTCGACGGTGACCTGGGACTTGCCGTCGGGCCGCAGGAAGTCCATCTGCCCCTTCCGCCTCGCCTGGGAGAGCCGCATGACGAGCCGGTGGGCCAGCGTCAGCGGGAGCGGCATCAGCTCCTCGGTCTCCCGGACCGCGAAGCCGAACATCAGGCCCTGGTCCCCCGCTCCCCCGGTGTCCACGCCCTGGGCGATGTCGGAGGACTGCGGGTCGATCGAGGAGATGACCGCGCACGTCTCGTAGTCGAAGCCGAACTTGGCCCGCGTGTATCCGATCTCCTTGATCGTGTGGCGGACGACGGAGGGGAAATCCACGTAGGTATTCGTCGAGATCTCCCCGGCGATGAAGGCGAGGCCCGTGGTGACCAGGGTCTCGCAGGCCACGCGTCCCATCGGATCCTCGCGCAGGACGGCGTCCAGGATGGCGTCGGAGATCTGGTCCGCGATCTTGTCCGGATGGCCTTCGGTCACGGACTCGGAGGTAAAAAAATGACGGCCGTCTTGAAGCATCAGTCGACTCCTTTGGGCCTCGTGGGCGGGCGATTCAAGGCGTTGGAGCCTAGCACCTTGCCGCCCGGCCGGTCAAAGCGAGAGCGCCCGGCCCGACAGGCGGACGCCGGGATCCCGGGCGAAGAAGAAGAAGACGTTGCGGCCGTATTCCCGGCGGTCCAGCAGGTACAGATCCCGCGGGTCGGGAGGCGCTCGCCTCGAAACGGTCACTCTGGAAAATGAAGACCCCCTCCGGCGCCAGGACTCCCGCCACGCCGGCGCGAGGGTCCGAGACCGGGGCCCGTGGAGAGTAGGGCGGATCGGAGAACACGAGGTCGAACCGCACTCCCCGGCTCGCGAGGCGGGCCAGGGCCGCTTCCGCGTCCTCCTCCAGGACCTCGATCTCGCCCTCCGCGGGGGAAGCTTCGCGAGGTTCCTGCGAAGCACGGCCGCGTCCTTCTCGACGAGCACCGCGCGGTCCGCCCCGCGCGAGATCGCCTCGATCCCGACGGCGCCGCTGCCCGCGTAGAGATCGAGAACACGCGCGCCCGGGATTCTCTTCTGCAGGATGCTGAAGAGCGCCTCGCGGGCGCGCCCCGATGTCGGCCGGGCTCCTTCCGGGACTTCGAGGTGCCGGCGCTTCCATTGCCCCGCGAAGATGCGGACGGACGGCCCGCGTTGACGCGTCATGACGGTTCGTTCGGCTCTCGGGAGAGATTCAGGTTTCGGGGGCCATCGTAAAACCCTGACCCCTCCTCCCTGATGCCGGGCATCGGCTCCTCATTCCGGCGGCGAGAACTGAAAGCGGAGGTCCTCGATCTTCCGGAACTCGCTGTAGGGCTCGCGGACCCCCTCGATCTCGACGACTCCCTTGTCCTTGACGAGCTGCCGGACCCGGAACAGGATGCCGTCGAACCGCTTCAGGTATGTCCCCGGCGGGAGGGTCTCCGGCGTGAAGCGCGACGCCGGGGCGAGGGGACTGAGGAAGGCGATCTTCAGTCCGTCCAGGGCTGCCCGCAACGAGGCGGCGTCGGCCGGCAGCGCCGCCAGGTCGTCGAATCGGACCTGCTTGCGGGACCCGTCGGCTCTCGCCAGCGTCACGGTCGACTGGCCGGTGAACTCCCCCGTCAAGCCGGTGCGCAGGTCCTCCGGAATGTCCCAGACCTCGGGGCGGACGAAGTAGGCGCAGTAGAAGGCGAATTCCTCCGGCTCGAGCCTCCTGCGGCGCACCTCCTCCCCCTTCCCCTGGGCCAGCTTCCAGACCAGCATCCGATCCGTGAAAAGCGTGAAGCGCTCGTAGCCCTCCCGGGACTGGCGGATCCACTCGACGCAGAACGTGGGAGGGGGCGCCTTCCGAGGCGCGGGCGCGGAGAGGAGCAGGACGACCGCCAGGAGAGGAGACGGGCTCATCCGGACGCCCTCCGGCGGGCCATGCGCAACGCGAAGGCCAGCTCCTCACGCTTCGAGATCTTTCCGTCGCGCCGGGCGGCCAGCGTGACTTCGAGCGCGCGCCCGATTCGCGGGCCCGCGGCAATCCCGGCGGCGATCAGGTGCCGCCCGCCGATCTCGAGCCGTGTCGAAGAGACCCGGAGGGCCCGTTCGAGCCGGCGGCCGGCGGGGCCGTCCAGGCGCGCCGCGGCGGCGGCGATTTCATCGGAGGAGTAGCCGCGCCCGAGCAGAGAGGAGGCGGTCGCGCGGGAAGGTTCCTCGCGGAGTTCAGCCAGGAGCGTGGAGAGGGAGCGGAGCTTCCTCGCTTCCTCTCCCGCCAGCGAGAGCCGTCGCGACAGGCGCTCCCGCGCGGCGGGGTCGAGCGCGCCGGACCAGACGAGAAGAAAGAGGAGCCACGTCGTCCTTCCGGGATGACGCCGCGCGATGCCTTCGCCGCGACGCAGGCTGGCCAGGATCGGCGCATCGTGTCGCAGCGCCGGGTCCACCACCCGGTCGATTCCGAGCGCACCCATGAGGCGCACCGCTCTCGCGCGATGCGATTCCGAAAAGAGGAGCCGCAACTCGCGGCGAACCCTGTCGCCCGACACCGCGTCGAACGCGCGGCGCTCGACGGCATCCCCGATCCAGCGGCGCGTGCGCGAGTCGATCCGGAAGCCGAGCCGATTGGCATAACGGACCGCGCGGAACGCCCTCGTCGGGTCGTCCAGCGCCGAGGCCTCGTGCAGCATCCGTATGGTCCGGCGCTCGAGATCCCGCTCGCCTCCGAAGGGGTCGACGAGGACGGGACGGCTCTGCGGCGCGAGCCGGAGCGCGATCGCGTTGATCGTGAAGTCGCGACGCGCGAGGTCCCTGACGAGCGGCGCCGCCGCGACTCGCGGAAGCGCGCCCCGGGCCTCGTAGGTCTCGGAGCGCGTCGAAGCGACATCCAGGCGGGAGCCGTCCGCAAACTCGAGCGTCGCCGTGCCGAAGCGCTCGTGCACGCTCGGCCGCGCGCCGACCTCCCGGGCGAGGGCCCGCGCGAACGCGACGCCGTCTCCTTCGACGGCCAGGTCGAGGTCCGTCACGGACCTGCCGAGCAGAAGATCCCGGACGGCGCCCCCCACCAGATACAGCGGCAGCTGTTTTCTCAACGCCAGCCGCCGCGCCACGGAAAGCCTCTCTCGCAAAGGAACCGGGAGGGACCGCAGTCCCGGCAGGACGACCTTGGACCTTAACCCTTCGACCTTGGACTTCTCTTCCTACTCAAACACGTATTCCACCGAGTCCTCGCCCGCGAGCGCGCGGATCTCGCTGGTCAACACCGGGGAGAGGGCGATCCTCATCGAGTCGGCGGCCTTCAGGGTCGCCTCGAACTCGCCGGGGCGGAAGAGGCGGATGGAGACGGGCGTCGTGCCGGGATGGGACTTCAGCCGGTCCTTCAACCGCGCGAGGACCCTCTCGTCGGCAAACGCGAGGTTGACGCGGATCTGCAGGCTCCGGGCCAGGCGCTCGGAGATTCCCTCGAGAGGCGTGATCTCCTGCACGGTCAGCTCGCAGGCGGGCCCGGACTCCCGGACGGTGCCCGTCACGAGGACCGGCAGGTCCGTCCGCACCCAGGAGTCGACCTTCTCGTAGAGGCTCGCGAAGATCGCGACCGGCACGCTTCCGGTCATGTCCTCGAGGACCGCCTTGAGCATGGTCTTCCCCTCGTTCATTCCCTTCTTGATCTTCTGCTTCTTCAACCCGACGAGGACCCCGCCCACCCGGACGGTCTTGTCGGCGAGCGAGGGGAGCTCCGAGATCTTCGCGTCCGCGAAGCGCTCGATCGCTTCCGCGAATCGCGTCAGAGGATGGCCCGTGACGTAGAACCCGAGAACTTCCTTCTCTCCTTTGAGCCTCTCTTCGACCGACCACTCCGGCAGGTCCAGGAAGTCCTCGCCCGCGAGGCAGGGGCTCCTCTGCGCTCCCGCCGAAGAGGTTCGCTCTGCCCGATCTCCTCTTCTTCGCGCGTCCGGGCCGCCCGGGCGACGACCCGCTCGGAGGCCGCGGCCAGCGTCGCGCGGTTCTTCCCGAGGGAGTCGAACGCTCCGGCGCAAATGAGCGCGTCGAGCGTGCGCTTGTTGACGAGGTGCGGGTCGAGTCGAACGGCGAAGTCCATGAAGGAGAGGAACGGCCCCTTGCAGCCGCTCCTGCAGGATGGCCGCGGCCGCCGCCTCGCCGACTCCCTTGACGGCCGCCAGCCCGAACCGGATCGCCGGCCCGACTGCCGCGAACTTCTGCCTCGATTCGTTGATGTCCGGGGGGAGAACCGGAATCCCCATCTCGACGCAGTCTCCGATGACCTTCACGATCCCGTCGGTCGAGCCGATCTCGGCCGAGAGGGTCGCCGCGAGGAAATCCACCGGGTAGTGCGCCTTCAGGATACGCGGTCTTGTAGGCCACGAGGGCATAGGCGACCGCGTGGGACTTGGGGAACCCGTAACGGGCGAACGGCTCGATCAGCCCCCACAGCTCCTCCACCTTCTTCGGGGGCGTGCCGTGCTTCTGGGCGCGGTCGGCGAACTTCTTTCCCCTCCGTGGCCATGATTTCGCGCTTCTTCTTGCCGATCGCCTTGCGCAGGTTGTCGGCCTCCGCCATCGAGTACCCCGCGACGAGGCGGGCGATCTGCATGACCTGTTCCTGGTAGACGAGGATGCCGAGCGTTTCCTTCAGGATCTCCTGGATCTCCGGCAGCGGGTAGGTCACCTTGCTCGTCCCGTCTCGTCGCCGCACGTACTCCTCGACGGTTCCCGCGTCGAGCGCGCCCGGCCGGTAGAGGGCGTTCAAGGCGGCCAGGTCCGCGAAGACGCGCGGCTTGGCGCGGCGCAGCAGGTCCCGCATCCCCGAGGAGTCGAACTGGAAGACGCAGGCCGTCCTGCCGGAGCGGAAGAGCTCGTAAGTCTTCTCGTCGTCGAGAGGAAGGTGGTCGAGGTCCGGAGCCTCTCCGGCCCGATCCCGGATCGCGGCGAGGGTCTCGTCGATGATGTCGAGCGTGATGAGTCCCAGGAAGTCGATCTTCAGCAGCCCCATCTTCTCGACCGCGTTCATGTCGAACTGCGTCGTGATTTCGTCCTTGTTCGTGCGGTAGAGCGGCAGGTACTCGATGATCGGCCGCGGCGCGATGACGACGCCCGCGGCATGCATCCCGGCGTGCCGCGAGAGGCCCTCCAGCCGCTCCGCGATCCGAACGATCTTCCGCACGGACTCGTCGGATTCGACGAGGTCGGCCAGGGCCGAAGACTCCTCCATCGCCTTCTTGAAGTTGACGTCGGGGCCGTCCGGGATCAGCTTGGCGATCCGGTCCCCCAGCGCGATCGGAAGCGAGAGCACGCGCGCCACGTCCCGGACCGCGAGCTTCGGCTTCAATTGCGAGAACGTCACGATCTGCGCGACGTTCTCCCGGCCGTATTTTTGCGTGACGTAGTCGATGACCTCCCCGCGCCGGGCCTGGCAGAAGTCGATGTCGATGTCGGGCATCGATACCCGCTCGGGGTTCAGGAACCGCTCGAAGAGGAGGTCGTACTTGAGCGGATCGATCTCCGTGATCCGCAGCGACCACGCGACGATCGAGCCCGCCGAGCTGCCCCGCCCCGGGCCGACGGAGATCTTCTGTTCCCTGGCGAAGCGGATGAAGTCGGAGACGATCAGGAAGTAGGAGGGGAAGCCCATCTTCTCGATGACGGAGATCTCGTAGGCGAGGCGCTCCCGGTACTTCTCGGCGGGAATCGCCGGGTCCCGTTCGCCCAGGGCGAGCCGCCTCTCCAGCCCCTCCCGGGCGAGATCGCCGAAATACTCGGCCGGCGACTTGCCGTCGGGAGGAGTGAACGTCGGGAGATGGCGGGCTCGTCCTTTTCGAACGTGACGGCGCAGCGCTCGGCGATCGCGACCGAGTTGCCCACGAGCTCCCCGCTCCATTGCCCGAAGCGGGCCTTCATCTCGTCCGCGCTCTTGACGTAGAACTCGTCGTTGTAGAAGCGCATCCGCCGCTCGTCCTCGAGCGTCTTGCCCATGCCGATGCAGAGGAGCACCTCGTGCGCGTAGGCGTCGTCGCGGTTCAGGTAGTGGCTGTCGTTCGTCGCCACCGCGGCCGCTCCCGTCTCCTCGGAGAGCCGCAGGAGGTCCGGGATGATCGCGGTCTGCTGGGGCAGGCCGTGGTCCATGACCTCGACGAAGAAGTTGCCCTTGCCGAAGATCTCCTCGTATTCGAGAAAGGCCTTCTTCGCCGCGCCGAGGTTGCCCCGCACGAGCGAGCCGGCGACCTCTCCCTTCAGGCACCCGGAGAGCCCGATCAGGCCCTCGGAGTACTGGCGCAGGAGCGCCTTGTCCATGCGGGGGCGGTGGTAGAAGCCGGTCAGATACGCCTCCGACACGAGCCGGACGAGGTTGCGGTAGCCCGTCTGCGTCGCGGCGAGGATCGTCAGATGATAGGCGTACCCGTCTCCCGATTCGCTCGCGGCCACGGCCTCCCGGTCCCTGCGGTCAGCCGGCGCGATGTAGGCCTCGACGCCGAGGATCGGCCGCACGCCGTGCTTCAGGGCCTCGTGGTAGAAGGCGAAGGCTCCGAACATGTTGCCGTGGTCGGTCACCGCGACGGCCGGCATCCCCAGCTCCGCGATCCGTTTGCAGAGCTCCGGCAACCGGTTCGCGCCGTCGAGCAGGGAATACTGGCTGTGAAGGTGAAGATGGACGAAGTCGCCGGGCACCTACCGATTGTAAGACACATCTCGTCTCATTGATGTCCTTGGCTTCGATGACGCGCAGATGGGAAGTGAGGGGCCGTAAAGCGGACGCGTAAGGCGTAAGGCGTGAGCTCGGATCGAGTGTCGGGCTTCGCCTGAGCCTTACGCCTGACGACTTACGGCTCCGGTATGCTTCGCGCGATGTCCTTCCGCCGCGCGCTCGGGCCCTTCGACGCGACGATGGTCGTCGTCGGCGGGATCATCGGGAGCGGGATCTTCATCAATCCGTACATCGTGGCGCAGAGGCTCTCCTCCGGCGGGCTGGTTCTCGCCGCGTGGGTCGTCGGGGGAGCGATCGCGCTCGCGGGAGCGTTCGCCTTCGCGGAGCTCGGCGCGCTCTTCCCGAAGGCGGGCGGCGAGTATGTCTATCTGCGCGAGGCCTACCATCCGGGAGTCGCGTTCCTCTTCGGCTGGGCGTCGCTCCTCATGATCCAGGGGGGCGGACTCGCGGCGGTCGCGATCGCCTTCTCGCAATACACGCTGCGGCTGGTCGGCGGCAACCCGGCCTCGGCCGCGCCGCTCGCGGTCGCGGCGATCGCCCTCGTCGCGGCGGTCAACTACCTCGGCGTCAAGCCGGGGAGCCGGCTCTTGAACGTGCTCGTCGTCGCGAAGATCGCGGCGCTGGCGGTCCTGATCGGCGGCGGGCTTTTCCTCGCACAGCGGCCGGCCGCCGCGCCGTCCCCGGCCTCCTCCTTTTCCGGCGGCTCGGGTCTCGTCGCCTTCGGCGCCGCGCTGATTCCGATCCTCTTCACGTACGGAGGCTGGCAGAGCGCCAACATCATCGCGGAGGAGATGCGCGAGCCTCGCCGGACCCTTCCTCGGGCCCTCGTCGCCGGGACGGCCGTCGTCATCCTCATCTATCTCCTGGCAAACGTCGTCTACCTCTCGGCGCTGACGCGCGAAGGGCTGGCGGCGACGACCACCCCGGCGGCGGACGCCGTGCGGCGGATCTTCGGCCCGGGCGCGGACAGGCTGATCTCGGCCGCCATCACGATCTCGGCGTTCGGGTTTCTCGATCTGACGCTGCTGGCCCAGACCCGGATCTTCTATGCGATGGGAGCGGATCGCCTCTTCTTCGAGAGGCTCGGGCGCCTCCACCCGCGCTTCCAGACGCCGTCGCTCGCGATCGTCCTGCTGGCCGCCTGGGGCATCGTGCTCGTCCTGACCGGGAAGCTACGCCGACCTGGTGGACTCCGTCGTCTTCGGCGACTGGATCTTCTTCACGCTGACGGTCGCGGCGGTCTTCCTCTTCCGCCGCCGCTTTCCGGTCGAGTCCCGCCCGCCGGGTTCTTTCCGATCCCCCGGCTACCCCTGGTTTCCCGCGTTCTTCGTCGTGACCGGCGTCGCCGCCGTCGCAAGCGCCATCGCCTCCAACCCGAGACGCTCCCTGATCGGCACCGGCTCTGCTCGCCACAGGCATTCCGGTCTATCTCTTCTACGCGAACCGACGCCGAAGCCTCCTCCCTCTCCCCCCGGGAGAGGGCAGGGGTGAGGGCGCAACCGGCGCCGGGGCTCAATGATGGTCCTCTCCCGCGCCCCCTACATGGAATGGGCCCGACACCGCCCGCAACCCGACGTCGACCTCGCCGGCTCGAACCTCCTCCCCTGCACGCTCGACGACCTCCCCGGCGCGCGGGAGGCCCTGGACATCGCCGGCGAGAGTCCCGGACGGCTATCCGCCGCTGGTCGAGGCGATCGCCGGCCGATACGGCGTCTCCGCCGACCGGGTCGCCACGGCCGGCGGCTGCTCGGGGGCGAACTTCCTCGCCTGCGCCGCGCTCCTCGAGACCGGCGACGAGGTGTTGATCGAGCATCCCGCCTACGATCCTCTCATCGCCGCGGCGCGGATGGTCGGCGCGGCCGTCCGCTTCTTCGAGAGACGCTTCGAGGAGGGCTACGTCCTGGACGCGGACCGCGTGGCCGCGGCCCTGACATCGAGGACGCGCCTCGTGATCCTGTCGAGTCCCCACAACCCGTCCGGCGTTCTCGCGTCCCGGGAATCCCTCGACGCCCTGGGGCGCGCTCGCCGAGAAGGCCGGCGTTCACGTCCTCGTGGACGAGGTCTACCTCGACGCCGCGCTCGGGCGAGAAGCATCCCCCGGCGGCGAGCCTCTCGCCGGCCTTCATCTCGTCCAGCAGCCTGACCAAGTCTTACGGGCTGGCGTCGCTGCGCTGCGGCTGGACCCTCGCGTCCCCCGAGATCACGCATCGCATCCGCCGCGCGCGAGACATCGTGGACGTCTGGGGCCCGATTCCCGCCGACCGGCTCTCCGTCCTCGCTTTCCAGATCTCGACCGGCTCGCCGCGCGCGCCCGTGCCCTCGTCGAGCCAACTCGCGCCTCGTCTCCGACTTCCTTGCCGGCGCACCCGGACCTCGAATGCGTTCCGTCCCGCGCGACGATCGCCTTCCCCCGCTTCCGCGACGGCCGCGATGCCGGGCCCTTCGTCCAACGCCTCTTCGAGAGGCACGGTGTCGCCGTCGCGCCCGGCTGCTTCTTCGACTCCCCCGCCCACTTCCGCCTCTCCTTCGGCGGCTCGACCGAGAAGCTCCGCCGGGGCCTCGCCGCGATCGCGAGTTGCCTCGCCGACCCGGCCTGAAGGAGCTACTCCCACTCGATGGTGGCGGGGGGCTTGCTCGTGACGTCGTAGACGATCCGGTTGATGCCGCGGACGGTGCTGACGACGCGGCGGGCGATCGAGTCCAGGACTTCGTGGGGCATGCGGAACCAGTCGGCCGTCATGAAGTCGGTCGTCTGGACGGCGCGCACCGCGAGAACGAACTCGTGCGTGCGGGTGTCTCCCATGACGCCGACGGAGCGCACGGGCAGGAGCACGGCGAAGGCCTGGGAGATGGCGTCGTAGAGCCCGGCCGAGCGGATCTCTTCCAGGACGATCTCGTCGGCGCGCTGGAGGATCTCGACCTTCTCCCGCGTGACCTCGCCGGGGATGCGGACGGCGAGGCCCGGACCCGGGAACGGGTGGCGGGCCAGGAACTCGCGCGGCAGGCCGAGCTCGGCTCCCAGCAGGCGCACCTCGTCCTTGAAGAGCTCGCGCACAGGCTCGATCAGCTCGAGCCCGAGCTTCTCCGGCAGTCCTCCGACGTTGTGGTGCGTCTTGATGACCTGCGAGGGGCCCTTGATCGAGACCGACTCGATGACGTCGGGATAGAGGGTCCCCTGCGCCAGGTACCGCGCGTCGGGAATGCTCCGCGCCTCCCACTCGAAGACCTCGATGAAGCTCCTGCCGATGATCCGGCGCTTCTCCTCCGGGTCCACGACGCCGGAGAGGCGCGCGAGAAACAGGTCGGAGGCGTCCACCGACCGGACTGCGAGGCCGAAACGCCGGAAGGCCTCCTCGACCTGGAGGCGCTCGTGGGCGCGCAGGAGGCCGTGATCCACGAGGATCGGGTGGAGGCGCTCGCCGATCGCCTCGCGCAGGAGGAGCGCCGTGACGGAGGAGTCCACGCCCCCGGAAAGGGCGCAGATGACGGCCCCGTGGGGGCCTGCCGGCGGATCGATTCCACCTTTTCCCGTCGGAAGGAATCCATCGTCCACTCCGGCGCCACGCCGCAGACTCGAAAGAGGAAGTTCTGCAGGATCTCCGAGCCGTGATCGGTGTGCCGGACCTCGGGGTGGAAGCAGACCCCGTAGAGGCCCCCGCGCCGCGTCCTCGAACGCCGCGATCGGGCTCTCCCGGGTCGTGCCCGTGACGAGGAACCCGGCCGGAGGCGACACGATCGTGTCGCCGTGGCTCATCCAGACGGTCTGCTCCGGCTCGAGGCCGGAGAAGAGCCGCGAGTCGCCGGACAGGTTCGCGAGCGCCCGGCCGTACTCCCGCCCCTTTCCGCCGGCCACTTCGCCGCCGGCCGCCCGCGCCATCCACTGCATTCCGTAGCAGACGCCGAGGACGGGCACGCCGAAGCCGAACGGGTCCGCCGCCGGATGCGGCGCGCCCTCTTCGTAGACGCTCTGCGGCCCTCCCGAGAGGATGATCCCGGCGGGATTCCATTTCCGGATCTCCTCGGGCGACGCGGAGGGGGGGAGCACGATCGAGAAGACGCGCGCCTCCCGGATCCGGCGCGCGATCAGCTGCGTGTACTGCGACCCGAAATCCAGGACGACGATTCGATTCGAAGGCGCGCTCACGCCTCGCTCCGCTTCCTGACGCGCCGCCAGCGGAAGCGCGAGGAGGGCCGCCGGAACCACGGCGACCGCCGCCGCGAGAAAGGGCGCGAGTCCCACCAGGACGGGAGCCACGAGCGCCCCCGGGGCGAGGCGGCCCGCGACGCGCTCCCCTTCGAAGACGACGAGCGCGCTCGCGGCCAGGAACAGCAGCGCGAAGGCGGGGCCGAACATCCTCCCGTATCTCGACCGCCAGGCGGGTCTCGCGCGGCCCGAAGAGAGCCTTCTCCGCCAGGGAGACGCCGAGAATGAAGAGAAGAGCGACGGCATAGGCCGGAAGGAAGAAGAGGAGAGACTGCTCGACGAACCGGACTTCGGGCGACGGCGGCGCGAACCTCGCCCACGGACCACTGGTCGAAGAACGGATAACTGCCGAAGCCCGGGTCGTTGTGCGCGTGGGTCAGGAGAAAGAGGAGGACTCCGAGGAGGAACGCGGAAGGGAGCAGGAGGGCGGCCTGTCGCAGGAATGTCACGTCCGCGAGATTGTATGCGAAGGAGCCCCTCGCTCGCCGCGGCCGCGCCGGTGCTATCTTCCCCGCACCGTGTCCCTGAAAAGATCCACGAAGATCTGGCTCCTCGTCTTCGCGGTCTCGCTCGCCGCCACGGTGGTCATCCATCTCGTCCGCGGCGATTCGGGCTGCCTCGGCGTCCTTGCCGCCGTCGTGGCCTTCGTCTCGGGAGTGGTTCTCCTGTCGTTCGGGATCGCCGCGGCCTTTCGCGCGATCGTCCGCCGGCTGACCCTGCGGCTCGCCTTCTCCTACTTCCTGATCGGGATCGTGCCGATTCCGCTCCTGGCGATGCTCTTCTTCTGCCTCGCCTACGTGACCGCCAATCAGTTCATCGCGACCCGCGTGCGCCGCGAGGTCTCCGTCCTCACCGAGCGGGAGGCCGCCCGGCCCGGCGTCCTCCCCCGCGTCCGCGTCGAGGACGGCCGCGTCGTCTCCTCGGAAGTCCCGTGGCTCGCTCCGGGCGACAAGGTGCCCTGGGCCGCCGAGATCGATTCGCCCAAGCCGGTCATCTCCGGCAACGAGGTCTGGATCGCCGCGCCCGCGCCGGACGGACTTGCCCTCCTGCACCTGACCGACCGATCGAAGCCGTGGCTCCAGCAACTCGCGGACGGCACCGGCTACGCCGTTCGGGTGGAGGCCGGAAGCGCGCGGTCGAGCGGGAAGAAGTTCAACTTCGACGGCGCGGGGTCCCGCCGCGAGGAGGGACTCGTCCGTCCGGCGGCGCGGCCCGCGGGAGGAACGGGGGTCCTCGACCGCGAATGGGTCGGCGCGATCTATCTCGAATCCGCCGTCGCCTCGATCGGCCGGAAGAGCAGCGAGCGCAACGCCGTGCTCTATCTCGCGACGGCGTCGCCCCGCCTCCTCTTCGCGCAGCTCTTCACGCAGGGGGTCCCCAGGCTCGCCAACGTCTTCCGGGCGGTCCTGATGGGGCTCTCCCTGATCCTCTTCCTCGTCTATCTCGTCGCCCTCGCGATCGCCTTCGGACTGGTCGGCTCGATCGCCCGCAACGTCAACCGGCTCACGCGCGCCAGCCAGGCCATCGCGCGCGGGGATTTCTCCGTGCGGGTCCAGTCCCGCTCCCGCGACCAGATCGGAGACCTGGCCCGCTCCTTCGACGGGATGGCCGCCTCCATCGAGGGGCTCCTGATCCAGACCGCCGAGAAGGAGCGGCTGGAGGGGGAAATCGCGATCGCGCGGACGATCCAGCAGAAGCTGCTTCCTCCCCCCGAAGCCTCCCTGCCGGGCGTCTCGCTTCTGGCCGAGTTCCAGCCGCTCGCGGCGCTCGGCGGCGACTACTACGACTACTTCTCGATGCCCGACGGGAAGGCGGCCGTCGCCGTCGGCGACGTCTCGGGGCACGGCCTGCCGACGGGCCTTCTCGTCGCCATGGCCAAGGCGGGGCTGTCGACGCTCATCGAATCGGGGCTGTCCGGCACGGCGCTCTTCGCGCGCCTGAACGACCTCATCCACCGCTCGACGGATTCGCGCAATTACATGACGCTGGCGCTCCTCGCCTACGAGCCCGCTTCCCGGCGGGGAACCCTGACCAACGCCGGGCAGCTCGCGCCGTACCGGCTCTCCGCCGGAGGGCTCGAGAGCCTCTCGCTCCCCTCTTTTCCGCTCGGCCTCTCGGAGCGATCCGACTTCCCCACCCAGGTCTTTCAATTCGCGACCGGCGACCGCCTCCTCTTCGTCACGGACGGGTTCGTCGAGGCGGCGACCCCGAGGGAGAGCCGTTCGGCTTCGAAAGGCTGGAGGCGCTGCTTCGCGCCGAGGCTGTCGCCGACGCGGCGCGTCTTCGGGACGCGATCCTCGCCGCGGTCTCGGCGCACACCCGCGGCGCGCCTCCCGCCGACGACCGGACCCTCGTCGTCCTGACGCTCGAGTGAATCGATGACGAAAGGAGCAACGATGCGGCTCTTCGTTTTGCTCGCGGCGGGGATGGCCTCCGCGTCTCTCGTGGCGGCGCAGACCTCCCCCTTCGTGGAGGAAAAGACCGAGCGGGCGCTCGTCAACGAGCTCTCCGGCGATCTCGCCTTCGAGCACATGCGGCTGACGACACAGTGGCACAAGCCGTCCGGCTCGGAGGGATTCTTCGCCGTCGCGCGCTACGTTCTCGAGAAGGCGAAGGAGGCCGGCCTCGAGGACGTGCGCTGGATCGACCAGGCCAGCGATTCCGCTTCCTGGACGTGCCGGCGCGCCGAGGCCTGGCTGCTCGAAGGGGCGGGCTCCGACGCGAAGGAGACGAAGCTCGGCTCCTACGCGGAGGTCGCGACGTCGATCGCCGACTACTCCCGCTCCGCCGACGTCACGGCGGATCTGGTCGACGTGGGCGCGGGGGACCGCGCCTCCGACTACGAAGGGAAGGACGTCCGCGGCAAGGTGGTTCTCGCCTACGGGAGCCCCCCCGCGGTCACGGAGCAGGCGGTCTGGAAACGCGGGGCCGCGGGGATCCTCGCCTGGTCCTCCACGCGCTTGAACCCTCTCGCCGACGCCCCGGACCAGATCGCCTGGCAGCGCGTGCCGGAGCGGGACGGGCCCGACGGCGAGAAGACGACCTTCGCGTTCATCCTGTCGGCGCGGGCCGGCAAGGCCCTCTCCGATCGCCTGTCAGCGCGCGACGCCGCTCTCCGGACCTCCGGTCCCGCCCCGGCTCCCGCGCGTGTCCACATCGTGGTCGAGTCGGCCACGCTGCCGGAGAAGAAGTCCGCGATGGTCGAGGCCCGGATCCGCGGAGCGGACCCGTCCCTGCCGGAGATCGTCCTGACGAGTCACCTGCAGGAGGAGAAGTTCTCGGCCAACGACGACCAATCGGGCGTCGTGAACATGCTCGAGATCGGCAGGGCTCTGACGCGGCTCATCGCGGAGGGGAAGATCCCCCGCCCCCGCCGCGGCATCCGCTTCTGGTGGTGCGACGAGATCCGCTCGGAGTACCGGTATTTCGCCGATCACCCGGGGGAGGAGAAGAAGATCCTCGCGAACCTGAACGAGGACATGGTCGGAGCGAAACAGTCCGTGGGCGGACGCGTCCAGCACATGACACGGATGCCCTGGTCGCGCCCCTCCTACCTCGCCGACGTCGAGGAGAGCATCCTCGACATGGTCGTCCTCGGGAACAACGCGTTCCTGCCCGCCGGGCAGACGAACTCGAACCCGCCCGGCGTCGCGTACAGCAAGCCGATCTTCTCGCACCTGGGGACCCGCGAGCCTTTCGCGGCCCGCGCCGTCCCCTACTTCGATTCGACCGATCATCTCGTCTTCAACGATTCCTGGGTCGGCGTCCCCGGCACGACGCTGACCAACTGGCCGGACGAGAACATCCACTCGAGCGGCGACGATCTCTGGCAGATCGACGCGACACAGTTGAAGAGGAACGCCTTCATCGTCGCGGCGACGGCCCTGTGGCTCGCCAACGCGGGCGAATCGCAGGTGGAGAGCGTGGCGAGTTTCGTGGAGGCTCGAAGCCTCGCTCGAGTTGCGCAGGACGTCGGGACGGCGGCCGACTGGATGCGAAGGGGTACCGGAGGAGCCGAGGAGCGTTCCCGCGCCGCACGCAACCTCGTCGATTCCTCGACGGAAAGGGAAGCGGCCACGATCGCTTCGATCGGGTCCCTCTCTCCTTTCGACGAAACGGTCCGGACGCGTCTCGCCGCGAGACGAGCGGAGATCGAGAAAGCCGCGCGGATGATCCGCGATTCCGTCACGTTATCGAGCTCGACCAGGGACGGCTCGGTGTGGAACGCGGGCCCTTCCGAGACCGAGCGACGCCTGGAGAAGCGCGTCCCGAAGAAGGCGGCGGCGACCCTCGCCGACTGGCTCGCGCTCGAGAGGAGCGTCGGCGACAAGCGAGCCGATGAAGCGCGTCGCCGACGCGAGGAGCGCGAGGCGCCCGCGAAGACCGCGAAGGGAAAATCGACGGCAGAAGCCGGTTCCTCCCGAACCGGAGGAGAAGCGGCTGACGCCGCTGATGCAGTGGGAGGCGATGAACTGGGTGGACGGCAAGGCCGACGCCGCGACGATCGCGCGCCGCGTCTGCGCCGAGGCTCTCTCGGCCGGCTCCTGGTATTACGGCGAATGCACGCCGGAGATGGTCGAGAAGTTCTTCGAGCGACAGGCGAAGGACGGCTTGATCACGTGGTGACCCTTGTCATCCTGAGGAGCGAAGCGACGAAGGATCCGCTCCCTCGGAAGGACAAGCAGATCCTTCGCTTCACTCAGGACGACAAGACGACGGAGCGAAGAACGGGCGCCCGTCTCAGCGCCAATGCCCGTCGACCCAGTACCAGCCGTTTCGGTGGTGCTTCCACTCGCCGTTGACCCAGGCGGCGCGGGCGTGCAGGCGGCATTGACCCGCCACGGCCGAGCGGCTAGAGCGCTATAGCTCGCCCGAGACGACGCGCCGAAGCGTTTCGGAGTCGATGTTGCCGCCCGAGAGGATGATTCCGACCCTCTTGCCGGCGAGCTCTTCGCGCAATCGGATCACTCCGGCCAGACCGGCGGCACCGGCTCCTTCGGCCAGGTTGTGCGTCGCGCTCAAGAGGAGTCGCACGGCTTGCGCCATCTCACCTTCCGATACCAGCACAAATCCTGCCAGCCCGGCCTGCAGCGCCGGAAAGGTCATGTCGTACGCGTTGCGGGTGGCGAGGCCGTCGGCGAAGGTGTCCGCCGAAGTCCCGGGGACAGGCCTGCCGGCCCGCCAGGAGTCGTGGGTCGCGCGAGCCCGCTCCGCCTGGACCGCGTAGACGCGAAGCCCCGGCTTGACGGCGCGGGCGACCGCCATCGCCCCGACGGCCTGCGACCCGCCACCGACGCTGACGACCATCGCGTCGAGATCCGGCCGCTCCTCGAGGATCTCCAGCGTCATCGTCGCGGCGCCCGCGATGACGAGCCGGTTGTTGGTCGAGTGGATCGTGGTCAGCCCGAGCTCCCCTGCCAGGCGCTTCGCGACCACGACGGACTCGTCGTAGTCCTTCCCCTCCTCGACGAGCGTCGCGCCATATCCGCGCATCGCTTCGTTCTTCTCCGGGTTGTTCCCGAGCGGAACGCAGATCGTGGCCGGGATCCCGAGGAGTGTCGCCGCCCAGGCAACGCCCAGGCCGTGATTGCCGCGCGTGGCCGCGATGACTCCCCGGCGTTTCTCCTCCCCGGAGAGGACCGCCATGGCGGAGAGGGCGTTTCGGGCCTTGAACGCGTTGGTGGGATTGTGGTTCTCGTGCTTGACCCAGACGGCGATGCCGGCGCCGACGGCCTCGTCGAGAGGCGCATAGCGGCGCAGCGGCGTGGGGGGAATGTGAGGGCGGATCCTGCGGCGCGCCTCGAGCACGTCCTCGAACGAAATCGGCCAGACCGACGGCTTCTCCGCTTCCATGGGCCGTGACAATATAGCCGCGGCGAGAGACGACCAATGCCGCCGCGCCGGAAGAAAGCGAAAGAGGCCTCGCAGGGGCTCTCGGCGACCGACGTCGCCGGAGGCGAGCCTCCGCTTCCGGTCGAGCAACTGCGCAAGCAGGTCGAGGACGACGGCGGATCGGTCCTGTCCGTCTTCCGCGATCCGCTCGGCGGCCACTGGCAGATCCTCGCCGCGCTCCCGGTGGACCGCGTGGCGCCGACTCCGTTCCAGCGCGACCTCTCCGACGCCCACGTCAAGCGCCTGACCAACGTCATCGACGGCCTCGGCCGGTTCCTCGATCCCATCATCGCCGTCCGGGCCAAGGACGGCGGCTACTGGACGCCCAACGGCCATCAC
Source organism: uncultured Acidobacteriota bacterium (assembly GCA_963782815.1). Lineage (GTDB taxonomy): Bacteria > Acidobacteriota > Thermoanaerobaculia > UBA5066 > Gp7-AA6 > JAWOLE01. The sequence continues at coordinate 27,265 of CAWALG010000011.1, forward strand.
CGCCTCTCCGCGATGCGCAAGCTCGGCGCGCGCTCGGTCGTGGCTCTCGTCCTTCCCGAGCAGGAGATCGCGTACAAGATCCTGGCCCTGAACACCGAGAAGGCGCACAACCTGCGGGAGCGCTCTCTCGAGGTCATCCGCATGGCCCGCGATCTCGCCCTGTCGGCTCCGCTCCCCGAGAAGGACTACGCGCTCGACTTCGAGGAGCCGGCTCTCCTGACGCTCGGAGTCTGCTACGAGAAGAACGGCCGCTTCCCCGGCGGCGCGTACCATCCCGTTCTCAAGCGCGTGGACGAGTTCTTCGAGGAGAAGCTGCCGAAGGCGCTGGAGAAGCGAGGCAAGCGCGCGGCGCTCGTCATAGAGCTCGAGGAGGCCGTCTCCGCGGCGATCAAGGCGCTTCAGGCGAAGGGATTCCAGAGCCCCTACCTGAGGGCGTTCGTCGTCGCGAGGATCAACCCTCTCCGTTTCCAGAAGGGCGCGAAGGCCTCCTTCGATCCGACGATCGAGAAGATGCTCGCCTCGGCGAGGAAGTTCAATGCCGAGTCGGTCAAGGCGGATCAGCTCGCGCGGACCGGCGGCGCGCCGGAGGAATGACTCGGTCCACTCGAGGAGGACACGGAATGACTTTCGCGAAACGCCTGGCAATTCTCGCCGGAATCTCGATCGCGGCGATCGTGGCCGCCGTCGCGGCGCCATCGAAGCCCGCGGGTCTCGATCTGTCGAAGTCGCGGCTGGTGGACCTGACGCATTCCTTCGACGAGAAGACGATCTACTGGCCCAACTCTCCTTCCACCTTCCAGCTCACGAAACTCTCCGACGGAACGACGGAAGGAGGCTTCTATTACCGGATGAACTCCTTCTGCGCGCCCGAGCACGGCGGAACGCACCTGGACGCCCCGTCTCACTTCGCGAGGGACGGCTGGTCGGCCGACCAGATCCCGCTGTCGAGGCTCGTCGCGCCCGGCGTCGTCCTGGACGTCACGAAGCAAGCCGCCGCCGATCCCGACTACCGCCTGACCGCCGCGGATGTCCTCGCTTTCGAGAAGGCCCACGGCCCGATTCCCTCCGGCGCGATCGTGCTCCTGCGCACGGGATGGGGCGCGCGCTGGCCGGACCGGAAGCGTTACCTGGGCGACGACACGCCGGGAGCCACGGACCATCTGCACTTCCCGTCGTATGGAAAGGACTCCGCGGAGCTCCTCGTCAAGGAGCGCCGCGTGGCGGCTCTCGGCCTCGACACCGCCTCGATCGACTATGGCCCCTCGAAGGACTTCCTCGTCCACCGGATCGCCAACGGCGCCAATGTCGCCGGGCTGGAGAACCTGGGGAACCTCGACCAGGTCCCCGAAACGGGCGCCTGGATCGTCGCCCTGCCGATGAAGATCGCCGGAGGCTCCGGCGGCCCGCTCCGGGCCGTCGCTCTCTTGCCCTGATCGCCTTCCGATCGGCGCGGCGACTTACGGCCTGGAGACGATCGTCTTGCCCGGAGCGGCTCCAACCGTCGCGGCAACGGCGGGAGTCCACCACGAGAGGATCCGCTTCACGTATCCGACGGTCTCGCGGTAGGGCGGCACGCCGCCATACGTCTCGACGGCGTTCTCCCCCGCGTTGTAAGCCGCGAGCACCAGGTCCGGCCGTTGATCGAATCGGTCGAGGAGTTCCTTCAAGTACCGCACGCCGGCGTGGACGTTCGCGACGGGATCGAACGGATGCGACAGAGAGAGGCGGTTCGCGGTCGCGGGCATCAGCTGCATGAGCCCCCGCGCGCCCTTGCGTGAGACCGCGCGCGGCTGGTAGTTCGATTCGGCGCGGATCAGCGCGGACACGAGCGAGGCATCCACATCGTAGCGCTTGGCCTCCGTGGCGATGAGCCTGTCGTACGGAGTGTTGAAGAGCGGCTTGCGGTCGTCGCGATAGGAGAGATCGTAGGCGACGGGTTCGAGCCTGTCGCTCCCCTCGACCGTAATGTCGGAAACGACGACTTCGTCATCCACGATGCGCTCGACCCGGGCAAGGTCCACGAGATAGCTTCCGCCCCCCGGCAGGCCGATCTCGAGCTCCTGCCCCACGACGCGGTAGGAGGCGGCCTTGACGACCCGCCCCTCCTGAAAAATCACGAGCTCCGCCAGCGCCGGAGCCGCAGCCCCGGTAACAGCGAGAAGAGCGATCAGCGCAGGAGATCTCACGTTTGCTTGAAAAACCTGGTATCGGAGGCCTGAATTCCCGAGCGGCCTCAGGGCGCTATTTTGTCACGTTTCCGGCGGGCCCGGGGGTGGTACTCGTCGTAGACGCGGCGCAGGCGCGAGCGCGTGACCTGCGTGTAGACCTGCGTCGTCGAGATGTCCGCGTGCCCGAGCATCATCTGCAGAGCGCGCAGGTCGGCTCCGTGCTCCAGGAGGTGCGTCGCGAAGCTATGCCTCAGCCTGTGGGGAGTCAGGCGCGAGCGGATGCCGGCCGATCTCCCGTATCCCTGGATCAGTTGCCAGAATCGCTGCCGCGTCATGGCGCTCCCGCGCGGTGTCAGGAAGAGAGCGGAGGACCCCCTCGTGTCGAGGCGGGGCCGCACCTGCGCGAGATACAAGGCCAGCCATTTTCCTGCCGACTTGCCGAAAGGGACCAGCCGCTCTCGCCCCCCCTTGCCCGTGACTCTCAGGATGCCGTCGGCGAGATCCACGCGGTCGCGCGCCAGGGAGACGACCTCCGAGACGCGCAGGCCGGACGCATAGATGAGCTCGAGCATCGCCCGGTCGCGCAGGCCGAGCGGGCGCGCGCAGTCCGGCGCCTCGAGCAACGCCTCGACCTCCTCCTCGCTGAGGGACTTCGGCAGCGAGAGGCCCGCCCGCGGATTCACGATCTCCCCGGTCGGGTCCCGCTGGAAGTCCAGGTAAGCGCCCGCAAATCCAAAGAAGCCCCGGACCGCCGACAAGGCGCGCGCCGCCGAGCGGGCGGAGAGGCCGCGGGACTTCAGATCCCTCATGTATCGCGAGAGGTCCTCGCGCCGCGCGCCGAGCCGCGGAGAGCTTCGACTTCTCGAGCCATAGCCCGAATGCTTCCAGGTCGCTCCGATAGGCCTTCAGGCTCGCCGCAGACAGCCCTCTCTCGACCGCGAGGTGATCCAGATAAGTCGGCAGTTGTCTCTGGAGGAAGTCGGAAGCTTCCGGCTTTGGGACCTTCGACCTTGGACCTTCGACCTTGGACTTCCTTCTCAATGCGCCGCGGCAGCGGGCGCCAGGCTCGAGACGACGCTCCAGATCTCCTCATCCGTGAGCACCCGGTCGCTCTCCTTCGCGCGGCGGAAGATGGCCTCCTGCAACTCCGGGCGCGGTTCGATGCCGTGGTTCTCCAGCCAGCACTGCACGTTGGAGAGACCGCACATCGGGCCCACCTCGATGACCTGCGTGCGCCCGACCATGCTGGCGGGAACCCCCGAGTAGACGCGGTCGGCCAGCCACGCGTCCCCCTTCTTGCGGGCCTTGATGATCGCGGCCGCATGGACGCCGGTGCCGGTGCGGAAGGCGTCGCGCCCGACGACGGGATAGTTGTCCGGGATCCGGATGCCGGTCGCCTCGGAAACCGCCGCGCAGTAGTCGTTCAAGCGCGTCAGGTCGCGGTCGATCCACCCGAGAAGCTGCAGGTTGACGAGCAGCTGGTCCATCGGCGTGTTGCCGACCCGCTCGCCGATCCCGAGCGCGCAAGCATGGACCCGGTGGGCCCCGGCTTCCAGCGCCCAGATGGCGTTGGTGACCCCCAGTCCGCGGTCCTGGTGCCCGTGCCAGTCCACCTTGACCTCGGGGTTGACCTCCGCGACGAGGTTCGAGACGAACCGGATGAGGTTCTGGACTCCGTTGGGCGTCGCGTGCCCGACGGTGTCGCAGACGCAGACGCGGCCGGCGCCGGCGCGGATGGCCGTCGTGTACATCTGCCGGATGTGGTCCGGGTGGGCGCGGATCGTGTCCTCGGTCACGTACATCACGGGAAGGCCTTCGCGGACCGCCAGGGACACGGCTTCTTCCGTCATCCGCAGCATCCTGCCGAGGTCCCAGTCCTCCGCGTACTGCCGGATCGGAGAGGAGCCGATGAAACAGGCCACCTCGATCGGGATCCCGACCTTCTGCGAGATCTCGATGATCGGGAGGATGTCGGCCGCGACCGTGCGCGCCGCGCAGTTGGGGCGCAGCTTCATCCGGGCGTCCACGATCTCGCGCGCCAGCCGCGCCACGGTTCGCGCGACGTGCGGCCCCGCGCCCGGGAAGGCCGATGTCCGCGGAATCGATGCCGAGGGCCTCCATCAGGTGGAGGATCTCGAGCTTGCTGCTCGACGGGAGGACTCTTGACCGAGGGGGATTGCAGGCCGTCGCGGAGGGTCTCGTCGTCCAGCTCGACCTTCCCGCGGGCGGGCGAGACGGCCCCGCCGGCTCGGTTCCAGTCGTAGATCAGATCGGATTCCGGCGGATGCACCGTTACCTCTTTTCTCGGATCAGTCTAGTCCCCGCGGCCCGAGAGATCAACGGGCTGGAGGGATTTCAGCGGCCCGTAAACCGGGCGGGCCGCTTTTCCAGGAAGGCCTTCATTCCTTCCCTCATGTCTTCCGTCGAGGCGCAGAGGCCGAAGAGGGTGGCCTCGTAGGAGAGCGCCTCCGGCAGCGGCATCTCCACGCCGCGGCGGATGGCCTCGAGCGCGAACCGGCACGCGATCGGCCCGTTCTTCGCGATTGCCCTCGCCAGGTCCATCGCCGCGGCGAGGGCCTGTCCGGGAGCGACGACGCGGTTGACGAGACCGAGCCGTCCCGCCTCGGCCGCGGTCAACCCCTTCTCCGCGGTCAGGATGAGCTCCGCCGCCTTCGCCTTGCCGAGCAGGCGCGCCAGGCGCTGCGTCCCGCCGTACCCGGGGAGGATCCCGAGAGAAGTCTCCGGAAGACCCATCTTCGCGTTCTCGGAAGCGATCCGCAGCGTGCAGGCGAGCGCCAGCTCCAGCCCTCCCCCGTAGGCGAAGCCGTTGATGGCGGCGATCGACGGAAAGGGGAGATTCTCGATCCGGTCGAGGACCGCCTGGCCGCGCCGCGCGTGCTCCCGGCCGTCGAGCGGCGTCAGCCGGGCGAGCTCGCCGATGTCGGCTCCCGCGATGAACGCCTTCTCTCCCGCGCCCGTGACGATCAGGCACCGAAGGTCCGCCTCGCTCTGCGCCTCCGACGACGCGGGCTTCGAGCGTCTCCAGGACCGCGGTGTTCAGCGCGTTCAGTTTCTCGGGTCGGTCCACCGTCAGCGTGCGGATCCCCTCGTGCGTCTCGACCCGGACCGGCTCGCCCGTCATTTCGACTCTCCGTACTCGTAGAATCCGCGCCCCGACTTCTTTCCGAACCGGCCGGCCAGCACCATGCGCTTCAGGAGCGGCGGCGGCGCGAATCGCTTCTCCCGATACTCGTTGTACATGATCTCGGCGATGGCATACGTCGTGTCGAGGCCGACGAAATCGAGCAGGCGCAGGGGACCCATCGGATGCCCGCACCCGAGCTCCATTCCCCGATCGATGTCTTCCCTCGTTCCCACCCCTTCCTCCAGCGCGCGCACGGCATCGAGCAGATACGGCACGAGCAGCCGGTTGACGACGAACCCCGAGTTGTCGTGCGCGCGGATCGGTTCCTTGCCGAGCGACTTCGCGAAGTCGAAGACCGTCTTCTCCGTCTCCTCCGAGGTCGCGATCGTCCGCACGACCTCGACCAATTTCATCACCGGCACGGGGTTGAAGAAATGGAGCCCGGCGAAACGGTCGGGACGGGAGGTCGCGGCGGACATCTCCGTGATCGTCAGGGAGGACGTGTTGGAGCAGAAGATCGTCTGCCGGCTTGCAGGCGCGCATCGAGCACCCGAAGGTCTCCTTCTTCGTCGGCCAGGTTCTCGACGATCGCCTCGATGACGAGGTCGCAGTCCGCGAGGTCCTCGAGAACCGTCGTCGTCCGGAGGCGCCCGCGAGCCGCGTCGCGCGCGCTCGCCTCGAGCTTCCCCTTCTCGACCGCCTTGCCGAGCGACCCCTCGATGCGGGAGAGTCCTTTTCGGACGAGATCCTCGGAGACTTCACGAACGATCGTCTCGTAACCGGCCTTCGCGGACACTTCCGCGATCCCCGATCCCATGAGGCCCGCCCCGAGAACACCGACCCTGGAGATCTTCATCGCTTCTCCACTCTGACGGAAAGCTGAGAGCGGAAGGCTGACAGCTGCAAGCTACCCGAGGGACTCGACGACGACGGCGATGCCCTGACCCCCGCCGATGCAGGCCCCGGCGACCCCGTAACGCAGTCCCCGGCGCCGCAGTTCCTTGAGCAGCGTCAGCGTGCATCGCGTGCCGGTCGCGGCCAGAGGATGCCCGAGAGCGATCGCGCCGCCGTTGACGTTCAGCTTCTCGGTGTCGAGGCCGAGCTCGCGGACGACGCCGAGGATCTGGCCCGCGAAGGCCTCGTTGATCTCCCAGAGGGCGATGTCTTCCATCGCGAGGCCGGCGCGCGCGAGGGCGGCGCGGGCGGCGGGAGCGGGGCCCAGCCCCATCAGCTCGGGCTCGCACCCGACGACGGCCGACGCCACGAGGCGTCCCAGGGGCTTCTTCCCCTTCGCGCGGGCGTTGCCGGCGGATGTCACGACGACCGCGGCGGCCGCGTCCACGATCCCCGACGCGTTGCCCGCCGTGACCTGCCCTCCCTCGCCGAAGGACGGGGGCAGAGCCGCCAGGGCCTCCAGCGTCGTGTCCGGCCGCACGTGGTCGTCCTTCTCGACGCGGAGAGTCTTGCGGCCCGCCTTGATCTCGACGGCAACGACCTCCTCCGAGAGCCGGCACGAGGCCCATGCCGCCGCCGCGCGCTGCTGCGAAGAGAGGGCGTAGGCATCCTGTTCCTGGCGGGTGATTCCGTACTTCGCCGCCACCCGGTCGGAGGTCTGCGCCATGTAGAGGCCGCAATAGGAATCGAGCAGGGCCACCATCAGGGAATCTTCGAGCTTGGCACTGGCCCAGGCGCAGGCCCTTGCGCGCGCCGCGAATGACATGGGGGGCCTGGGACATGTTTTCCATGCCGCCGGCAAGAACGGTTCGAGCCTCTCCGAGGAGAATCCGGTGGGAAGCCTGGACGATCGACTCGAAGCCGGAGCCGCAGAGCCTGTTGACCGTCACGGCGGGGACCTCCCTGGGGATCCCCGTCTTCAAGCCGACGTGGCGCGCTCCGTAGATCGCGTCTCCGGAAGTCTGCATCGCGTTGCCGAAGATGACGTGGTCGATCTCGCCCGGCTCGGTGCCGGAGCGCGAGAGGGCCTCCCGCGAGGCGTGGACGGCGAGATCGATCGCCGAGATGTCCGAAAAGGCCCCGTTGTACTCCGCCATCGGGGTCCGAACGCCGTCCAGAATGACGATGTCTTCCATGGCCGCTCCCAACCCGCAAATCTATATCAGGAAGGCCTCAACGCCACACTTCCTGGTGAAACCGCCGGCGCACCTCGTTGAAGTCGACTCGTTGGACGGCGGGATGGACGCGGTTGGTCAGCAGGACGGCGATGCGGCGGGACTCCGGATCGATCCAGACGGATGTCCCGGTGAAGCCCGTGTGTCCGAAGGAACGGGGCGGCATCGAGGCGATGGAGGAGCCGGCACCCCGGCTCCCCTGCCAGGAGAGCCCGCGCGCTTCCGGCAGAAGCGGCGTCGAATCGGAGCAGAATTCCGCGGAGAAGTCCTCGAGCCACGTCCGGGCGAGCATCCACACGTCCCGCGCCGATCCGAAGAGTCCGGCGTTGCCGGCGACTCCTCCGCGCCGGCACGCGTTCCCGTCGTGGACCTCTCCCCACACCACGTCGGTCCGGAATCCGGCATAGTTCAGGCCGAGCGCCGCGGTCATTCCCCGCTCGGTCACGTCCCCCTTTTCCGTCGCGGCCGTGACGCGCCGCTCGGCCGGGAGGAACCGCGCTCCCGAGCCGGCGGGCCCGGCGACCAGCTCGGCGAAGACCCTGTCGATCGAAGTCGAGAAGTGGGCCTCGAGGACGTCTCCGAGGAGAAGGAAGTTCAGATCGCTGTAGATGACGGCGGAGCCCGGCGCCGCCTGCGGCTCCATTTCGGCGAGGGTCTTTCCGTACGCCTGGGCCCCTTCGCCTCGCGCGTACAGCGGATACCAGGCCGGAAGTCCCGAGGTGTGCGTCAGGAGCATCCGGAGGGTGATCCCCTCGTAACGGGTCCTCTTCCAGGCGGGGAAGAAGAAGCCCGGCGGCCGGTCGAGAGACAGCCCCCCTCCCGCGGCGATGCGCGCGAGCGCTCCCGTGCAGAGGGGCTTCGTCAGGCTCGCAAGGTCCCAGAGGGTCTCGGGCGAGACAGGAACAGGCTCGGGCTCGACGGCGGCGTTGCCCGCGTGCGCGGCCTCCGCCACCTCTCCCGCGGCGCCCACGAGAGCGGACGCGCCGGGAAAAGAACCGCTCGCGATCTCCGCCTCGCAGGAATCCGGCGAGGTCCGTCACGGCCGCTCGGATTCGATTTCCGCCCGCCGCGCGGCCACGCGGCGCGCGTTGGCGGCCACGGCGGTGGGAGGCTTGTCGCCCCCCTTCAGGCTCCCCCGCTCCCGCTCGAGGCCGGCGATCTGCTCCTCCATCCGGCGCAGGGTCTCCTTGTCCTTGACGCTCCCGGCCGATTCCCTGAGCGAGGCGATCGTTCGCGTGTAGGTCGCCTCCGCGGCGCTCCGCAGCTGCGACGTGTCGAGAGCGACAAGCGCCTCGACGATGCGGGCGCGCACCCAGCCGAACTCCTCGGGGTCCACGCCGACGGCGCGCGCGGCCTCCTCGCCGGAGCGGCCCCGGGCGGCGCGCCGCACGCGAATGTAGCGGTCGATCTGCGCCTCCGACAGGAGTCCATCGGCCGGCGGCTGGAAACGGACGATGACCGGCAGACGGGGAAGCCCGGCCGCCGGACTCTCCTTGCGCGGCGAGGCCCGGCCGCAGGCGAGGCCCGGCAGAGAAACAGCGGCCAGGAAGGCAATCCCCGCGAGACGGTTCACGGAGCCAAGTCTAACGGCTCGCGAGCCCCCTCCGGCCGCGCCGGCCTGTTAGAATCGGCCACCGGACGGACCACGTGGGCACACCCGAAAAAATCGGCAAGTACGAGATCTCCGAGCAGATCGGCACCGGCGGCTTCGGCGCTGTCTTCAAGGGGAGAGATCCGTTCATCAAGAGAACCGTCGCGGTCAAGACCTGCCAGCTGAACGACCCGGAGATCAAGAGCCGTTTCTTCCGCGAGGCGGAGCTGGCCGGCAACCTCCATCACCGCAACATCACCACGATCTACGATTTCGGGGTCGAGAACGACATCCCCTACATCGTCCAGGAGTTTCTGACAGGAGAGGACCTGGACAAGGTCATCAAGCGCGGGCAGCCGATCCCGCTCCAGCGCAAGGTGGAGATCCTGATCGCGATCGCCGAGGGTCTCCACTTCGCTCACGAGTCTCACGTCATCCACCGCGACATCAAGCCCGCGAACATCCGGATCCTCGAGAACGGCACGGTCAAGATCATGGACTTCGGCATCGCGAAGTCGCTCCAGTCGGAATCGAGCCTGACGCAGACGGGGATCACGCTCGGGACTTCGGCGTACCTCGCGCCCGAGCAGATCCGGGGAGAGACCCTGGACCGGAGGACGGATGTCTTCGCCGTCGGCGTGCTCGCCTACGAGCTGCTGGCGTATCAGAAGCCGTTCCGGGGAGAGCACCTCTCCACGATCCTGTACAGGATCCTGAACGAGGCTCCGGAGCCGGTCCAGTCCGTCGCGCCCGATGTCCCCCCGGGACTGGCGACGATCGTCAACCGGGCGATGGAGAAGAACATCGACAACCGCTACCCCTCGATGGAGGTGATGCGCCAGGACCTCATCTCCGTCTATCGCCAGATCGTCGGAGGCAGCGGCGGCTTTTCCACGGCGCAGGCCGCCGCGCAGGCACCCGGCGGCCACCCGGTGCCCTTCGACCCCGACGAGACGATCAAGACCCCGAGCAAGGGGATGGCGACATCGACCCACGTCAAGCTCCCCTCGGGCGCGGTCGTGGAGGCCCCGGCCCGCGACGACGAGACCGTCAGCACCGTGACACCGCTCCCGGCCCGAGCGCCGGGTGGCCTCGAGCTCGTCAACTTCCGGGATCCATCCCAGCAAACCGGGGAGCTCAAGGGATCCGAGGCGGCTCCCGCCGCGGCGGCGGGTCCCGGGAAGGGAGTCTGGATCGGCGCCGGCCTCGCGGCCGCCGCCGTCATCGCCGCGGGCATCTTCGTCCTGATGCGCAGTCATCCCGCCGCGGCGCCGGAGCGGCCGCGGGAAGCCCCCGCGCCCGTCGCCACCGCGCCGATCGTGTTTCCGGCTCCCCAGGTGGGCAAGGACACCGTCAAGGACACCGCCAAGGAGCCCCGGAGCGCGAAGGCCGCTCCGAAGGAAGCCATTCCGCCTCCTCCCGCTCCCCCACCGAAGGAGGAGGAGCGACCCGCGAAGAAGGCGGAGCCGGCAAAGCCCCGCTCCTTCAAGGTCCAGTTCAGCTCCATCCCGCTCGCGACCCTCTTCGTGGACGGCAAGAAGATCGGCCCTTCCATCCCCGCGCAGATCGTCGAGCTTCCCGAGGGGAAACACAAGTTGCGGTTCGAGAGCCCGGACCTTCCGGCCTACGAGAAGCAATTCACGGTCGCGTCCGACGGCTCTCCCCCCATCGCCTACCGCTTCCCCGTCGGAGTCGTCGTGATCAGTTCGCCCGCCTGGGCGGGCGCCAACGTGCTGATCGACTCGAAGTTCAAGGGGATCCTGATCGGGGAGAAGAGCTTTCCGGTCCCGGCCGGCTCGCACAGCGTCACCCTCTCCCGCGAAGGGGTCAATCCCTACACGAGCCAGGTGACGGTGTCCGACGGCGAGAAGAAGACCTTGTCGCCTCCCGCGCCCGTTCCCGGCCAGGAGCACTCTTGATCCGGCGCGCCGCCGTCCCCCTCCTCGTCTTCCTTGTTGCGGCCTTCTGCCTCGCGCAGGAGCCGAGCAAGCTCGAATCCGAGGCGAAGCGGGCCTTCGATTCCGGCCGGTTCCAGGAAGCGGGCGAGAAGTACGCGAAGGCGGCCGAGGCGCCCGACCTCGCGGCGGATCACAAGTCCGACCTCTACTTCCAGAGCGCCTGGGCGTACTTCATCGGTGGAAACTCCAGGACCGCCCGGGAAAACCTGAAGGCGGCATTCACGGCCCGGCCGAACATGGAGATCGCCGCGGACTTCTACAGCCCGGACTTCGTTCGCCTTGCCCAGGCGGTCCGCGGCGAGGTCTCCGGCTCGTCGGCCCCGCCTCCCGACCTCGCCGAATTGAAGCGGATGGCGCGGGAGAAGCTGGCCGACGGCAAGGCGGAGGAGGCGCTCTACGACGTCAAGAGGGCCGAGGGCTCGAACGACCCGCAGATCCATCGCCTGCTGGCGGAGATCTACGACCGGCTCGGAAGGGCTAGCGACGCGGACGCGTCGCGGCGCAAGGCCGCCGACCTGGAGCGCAACGTGGTGACCGCGGCCCCGCTGACGGGAAACGCCTCGTCCGCACCCGCGGGAGCCGCCGCGGGACCGGGCGTCAGCGTGGCGCCGCTGCTCGAATCCTCCGAGGCGGCACTGAAGCGTGGAGACTTCCGCAATGCCCAGGTCATCGCCAGCCGCGCTCTCGACGTGGATCCGAAGAACGCCGAGGCGCACCGCCTCATCGCGGACGCGGCGTTCGCTCTCGGCAAGGAAGCCGACGCGGAGCGCGAATACACGGCCTCGATCGCGCTCGACACGAGCAACGCGCGCGCGGAGCTGGGGCTCGCCCGTCTCGCCGAGATGCAGCGGAAGTGGAACACGGCCGCCAGCCACTACCGGCGCGCTCTCGAGCTGAACGCGAAGAGTGTAGCGGCGGCACTCGGGCTCGGCCGGACGATGGAAGACCTCCACGAGAAGACCGCGGCGCGCATCGCGTTCGGGCGCGCCGTCGAGACCGATCCGACCGATCCGGTCGCCCGCAACGACTTCGGCGTCTTCCTGACCCGCAACGACGAGACCGACCAGGCGATCGAGCAGCTCTCCGAGGCGGTCCGCATGGCCCCGCAGGTCGCGGTCTTCCACGACAACCTCGGCCGGGCCTACCGGAAGAAGGGGATGGCCGCCGAAGCGGAGCGCGAGTACGTCGAAGCCGCGCGCCTTTCGCCCAACGACGCGTCGGTCTGGATCGCGATAGGGCACCTTCGTGTCGAGCAGAAGCGCTACGACGAGGCGGCTTCCGCGTACCGGTCGGCATGGGACCTCGACCCGGCCAACGAGGAGGCCGCCAGCGGGCTCGGTGCCGCGCTCATCGAGGCCGGGAAACCGGCGGAGGCCGAGACCGTCCTGGCCAGGGCCCTCGAAGTCAGTCCCAAGGGGGCGTCGCTCTGGAACAACCTGGGCGTCGCCCGCACGCGCCGGGGAGACTTCGCGGGCGCGGTGGACGCGCTGTCGAGAGCGATCGGCCTCGACGGCAACTTCGAAGCCGCGCGGACGAACCTCGCCCGGGCCGAGCAGCTCGCGGCGATCGAGAGAGCCGCTTCCTGAGTCTGTCAGGCCGGAAAGAGGGAGACTGGCGACCATGACCTCGGGCCGGAGATCTGTTCTTCCGCTCTCTCTGTCGCTGCTCGTGGTGGCCGTGTCTGCGGCGGCGCCGACGGCGGACTCCCACCGGGCGGAGATCGAAGGGTGGCGCGCGAAGCGGATCGCGAGCCTGAAGAAAGAGGACGGCTGGTTGAGTCTCGTCGGCCTCTACTGGTTGCGGGAAGGACGAAATTCGTTCGGCATCGAACCGAAGACCGATCGCATCGTTTTCCCGGAGCCCGCGGGGAGCAAGCCCCTGGGTTCGCTCGACCTCTCGCGGAGGATCCGTCGCTCTCCGCGCGGAGCCGGATGCCGGTATCACGGCCGGCGGACGGCCCGTCACGACGATGCCGCTCCTCTCGGATGCGCAGGGGGATGCGACGGTTCTCCGGCGCGGCAGCGTCCGCTTCTACCTGATCCAGAGGGGCGAACGCGTGGGAGTCCGGGTCAAGGACAGCCGCAACCCGGCCCTCCTGGCCTTCCACGGGATCGACAGTTACCCGGTCGACCTGAAGTGGCGATTCGACGCCCGATTCGACGCCTACCCTGCCGGAAAGACGATCGCCGTTCCCAACATCCTCGGCTCGGTGGAGCAGCAGAAGTCTCCGGGCGCTGTTGTCTTTGTCATGGGGGCGAGGGAGCTCCGAATCGACGCCGTCACCGAATCGGGAACCGAGGATCTCTTTCTGATCTTCGGCGACCAGACCAACGGCGTCGAGACCTACGGGGGCGGCCGATTCCTCTACGCGGCGCCCCCCGACAAGAACGGCCGCGTCGTCCTGGATTTCAACAAGGCCTACAACCCGCCCTGCGTCTTCACGCCTTACGCGACCTGCCCCCTTCCGCCCAAACAGAACCGGCTCCCGATCCGCGTCGAGGCCGGGGAGAAGAATTACGCCCATTGAGCAAGATTGAAGGATTGAGAGATTGAAAGATTGACGATTGTAGGATTGGGCCTCAATCGATCAATCGTCAATCTACAAATCGTCAATCACTTCAGCGCTTCCAGCAGCTCGGAGAGGATCGTCGCCGTCGCCCCCCAGATGACGTGCCTGCCGTAGTGGTAGAAGAGGATCATCCCCTCGCGTCCCGGCATCGGCTTCTTCTCGAGGATCGCCGGGTCCATGAGCTCGGCGAGCGGGGCTTCGATGACTTCCGCGATCTCCGCTTCCGCCGGCTGCCAGACGTAAGGCTGGGGAACGGCCGCCACGTACGGCTCGACGTAGAAGTTCGTGACGGTCACGATCGGCGAGAGCGTTCCGAGAGCGACGATGTCGGACGCGGCGACCGCGAGCTCCTCCCCGGTCTCCCGCACCGCCGTGGCGAAGAGGTTCTCGTCCCCCGCCTCCTCGGACCCCCCGGGGAAGGAGATCTGCCCGCGATGATGCTCCACGCTCTCCGTGCGCCGGGTGAAGAGGATCCAGAGCTTCGCCTCGCGGACGAAGAGAGGAACGAGGACCCCGGCGCGCCGCAGGTCCGCGGACACGTCCGCGCCCTCCCGCGGCGTCCGGCCGTGGAGGCGCAGGCGAACTTCCTCCATCCAGCCACGGGGCGCGCCGGATCGGGCCATCCGTACTCTGCCTAGGCTCCGACGGCGCGGCCCGCGTCGGCCCGGGACTTCAGGTACGCCTCGATGAAGGGAGACAGGCCTCCGTCCAGGACCTTGTCGGTGTCGCCGGTCTCGTACCCGGTGCGGTGGTCCTTGACCATCCGGTACGGGTGGAGCACGTAGGATCGGATCTGGCTCCCCCACTCGATCGATTTCTTGTCGCCGACGAGCTTCTCTTCCTCCGCCCGGCGCTCGTCCAGGGCGCGCTGGTAGAGGCGCGCGCGCAGCACCTTCATGGCCGTGTCGCGATTGCGCCCCTGGCTGCGCTCGTTCTGGCATGTCACGACGATCCCCGTCGGAAGGTGCGTCAGACGCACGGCCGAGTCCGTGACGTTGACGTGCTGCCCTCCGGCGCCGCTCGAGCGGTAGGTGTCGATTCGCAGGTCCTTGTCCGCGATCTCGATCTGGATGTCCTCGTCCACCTCCGGCGAGACGTAAATCGAGGCGAACGAAGTATGGCGGCGCTGCGCCGAGTCGAAGGGGGAGATCCGCACCAGGCGGTGGACCCCCATTTCTCCCTTCAGATAGCCGTAGGCGTGGTCCCCGACGACATGGAGCGTCGCGCTCTTTAGCCCCGCCTCCTCGCCGTCCTGGCGGTCGATCAGCTCGGCTTTCCAGCCGCGCCCCTCGCAGAAGCGCAGGTACATGCGCAGGAGCATCTCCGCCCAGTCCTGCGACTCCGTCCCCCCGGCTCCGGCGTGGATCGTGACCCAGGCGTTCTTGGAGTCCTCCGGCAAACCCATCTTCACCGACAGTTCCAGCTCGTCGGCGAACGACGCCGCCTTGCCCAGGGCCTCCCGGGCGTCCGCCTCCGCGGGCTCCCCCTCCTTGAGCAATTCGGCGAACGTGTCGAGCTCTTCGGCGAGCTCGTCCAGGCGGCCGACCGTGTCGAGCTTCCTCTCGTGCGCGCGGCTCTGCCGGAGGACTTCCTGGGCTTCCTCCTGCCGGGTCCAGAAATCCGGCGCGGCGGCCTTCCGCCTCAGCTCTTCGAGCGCGCTCCGCGCGGCGTCCTGATCAAAGGTAGCCCCGGAGCGAGCGGAGTCGTTCCGAGGCGGCCTTGAGACGGGCGATCAGATCATCGCGTTCGGTCATGGTGAAGTCGACAGTCGACAGTCAGCAGTCAAGAGTTACCCGGAAGCGGGGAACGCCGCAACCGGACGAGGCCGAAGAGTAGCACGGCGAGCGCCGCGGCATCCGCGAGGCGCGGCAGCCAGAAGCCCCAGCGCGTCCAGAGGGTCGTGGAACCGAGGAGCCGCACCTCGCCGCGCAGGATGCCGGAGCGGTTTTCCGGCAGCTCCTGGAGGATGCGCCCCCTTTCATCGACGACGCCCGAGATCCCCGTGATCGCCGCGCGAAGAAGATACCGGTTGTTCTCGACGGCGCGCAGCACCGCGCCCGCGAAATGCTGCGGCTGCGCGCCGGCCCGTCCGTACCAGGAGTCGTTCGAGATGGTCGCCAGGAGGTTGGCTCCCCTCTCGACCTCCTCGCGCGCGAGCGACGGGTAGAGGATCTCGTAGCAGATGCCGACGCCGACCGACAGGGCACCCGTTCCGATCGGGGCGGGCCGCGGGGCCGCGGAAAAGGCCCCGATCTCGGTCGAGACCTGCCGTACGAAGAAGAAGACCTTCGGCAAGGGGACGTACTCGCCGAACGGGACGAGATGGACTTTTCGATACGGCTCTCCGAGGAGGCCCGCCGGTCCGGCCAGCCGCGCCACGTTGTAGTAGCGTCCGTCGGGCTCCTCTTCGACGTCGTTGAAGAGGACGGCGCCGCCGCTCTCGCGCGCGATTCCGGCAATCTCCCTCCGCATCCGTTCGCTCCGGTCCCAGTAGGTCGGAAACGCCGACTCCGGGATCACGATGAGCGAGGGCCTCGTGCTCGCGGCGTCGCGAGCGGCCTCGATCACGGCGAGAAACGCGCTCTCTCCGCCGCCCGTCGCCAGCCGTGCCTCCTGAGAGACGTTGGGTTGCAGGAGCGCCATCGTCAGCGGCGCGCCCGTATCGCGGCCTCCGCCGAGCCGGATCGCCCCCCCGACGCCCAGGAACAGCACGAGAACCCCGGCCGTCAGAACCGGAGCCGTTCGACGCATCCGAATCGACGCCGACAGGAGGCTGGCGGTCGCCACGACGGACAGGCCGACCCCGTACACGCCCCAGAGAGACGCCGACTGCGTCCAGACCGGATGCCGGTAGAGGGCGTGCCCCGTGAGGTTCCAGGGGAATCCACCATAGACGAAGGACCTCGCGTGCTCGGTGGCCATCCAGAGAAGCGGGAACGCGGCGAACCGCTTCCAGGAGCCGGGCGGCGCGCAGGCCGCGACTCCCCAGGCCACGATCGCGGGCCATTGCGCCAGGATCGCCGCCAGGATGCCGACGCAGACGACCCCCATGGCGGAGGACTTGGCCTCCGTAGCGCGTGACGACGTAGGAGATCCACGGGATCGAGGCGCACCAGTAGGCCAGGCCGAACAGGAGTCCCGAGAGGAGCGCGCGCAACCGGCTCTCCTCCGCGCGTGAGCGCGAGGATCCAGGGGACGAGAGCGAGCGGAAGCAGGAGAACCCATTCGAGCGGCGGAAAGGCCAGGGCGAAGAGGAGTCCGGAAAGAACCCCCGCCGCGGGGGTCCGCCAGGTCGAGGTGTTCGGCTTGTCCTGCGCCCTCACCCCTGCCCTCTCCCGGGGGAGAGGGGGAAGACGCGATGGCCAGGGCTTCCTCGGCTCGGTAGGAGGATCGCACGAAGGGTCCGGAGAAGACGTGGCGGAAGCCGATCCGCTCGCCCTCCTCGCGGTAGCGGTCGAAGACCTCCGGATGCACGTATTCCTCCACGGGGAGGTTCTCGCGCGACGGGCGAAGGTACTGGCCGATCGTGACGATATCCACACCGGACGCTCGCATCCTGACCAGCAGCTCCACGACTTCGTCTCGCGTTTCTCCGAGGCCGAGCATCAGGCCCGACTTTGTCGTCATCCCCGGATCGAGCCGCTTCGCTTCCGCGAGGACGGCGAGGGAGCGCTCGATTCTCGAGCCGCGGCGGGCGCGGGGATAGAGGCGGGGAACCGTCTCGACGTTGTGGTTGAAGACGTCGGGATTCGCTTCGACGACGGTCCGGACGGAATCGAGCCGGCCGCGAAAATCCGGGGTGAGCACCTCGATTCCCGGAACCGGGGTGAGCTTCCGGAGCGCCCCGATCGTCTCGGCGAAATGGGCGGCCCCTCCATCGGGCAGGTCGTCGCGGTCCACGGAGGTCACGACGACGAACTTCAGGCTCATCCGGCGGGCGGCCGCCGCCACGCGGGAGGGCTCCAGCGGGTCCACCGGGAGAGGCCTGCCGTTGGCGATGTCGCAGAACCCGCAAGCCCGCGTGCAGACATTGCCGAGCAGGAGGAACGTCGCGGTTCCGCGGGCGAAGCACTCTCCCCGGTTGGGACACCGGGCCTCCTCGCAGACCGTGTGCAGAAACCCGGCGCGCATCACCCGCTTGACCTCGTGGAGATCGGCCATGCGCAGGCGCTTCTCCCGGATCCATTCCGGAGCGCGGACGGGAAGGGCGCTCACTCTCCCGGGGAGACGATCCACGTCGTTGCCTTCTCTCGGTGTTGAAGAACTTCCGCCGCCTTCGAGGCCTCCTCGCGGGAGCGGTAGGGTCCCACGCGCACCCGGTAAAGAGCGGGCCCCTTCGGGCCGTGGGTTGGCTCGATGCTGACCCGGTAGCCGTGTCCGGAGAGGAGGCTCTTTCGGGACTTCGCCTCGCGCTCCGACGTGGTGGAGAGGACCTGGACCCAGAAACTCCCGGAGGACTTCGCCGGCGCCGGGGGTCGGACGGGAGTCGCCCGCGCGGGCGGCGTCGGCTCCGCCGGGCGATCTTCGAAGAACACGAGATTCTCTCCCTTGCCGGGCTCTCGCGCGGCCGCCGCGGGCGGCGCGGCCCGCTCCGGCTCGCCCGCCGTTACGCTGGCAGGAGGAGTGGAAGCGGCCGGACCGGGACCCTTCTCGGCGGCGGCGGACGGAGTCGGGGCGGCAGGGGACGCGGAAGCGGCGGCGCTTTCCGGCGGCTGCCGTCCCGCCAGGTCCCGTTACGACCCCGAGGAAGTACGCGCCCGTCAGGGCGGCGAGGACCACGACGAACAGCAGGACCGCCTGCCGCGACGTGAAGGAGACCTGGTAGTGGGTACGGGGCTCGGGCACGCCGGGAGTCTACTTGTCCTTCGGGAGGAATGCCTTCAGCAGGTCGATCGGCAGCGGGAAGACGATCGTCGAGTTCTTCTCGCTCGCGAGCTCGGTCAGCGTCTGAAGGTACCGCAGCTGCAGGGTGGCCGGCTCCCGCCCGATGATCGCGGCCGCTTCGGAGAGCTTCTCCGCGGCCTGGGCTTCCCCCTCCGCGTGGATGATCTTGGCCCGCTTCTCGCGCTCCGCCTCCGCCTGCCTGGCCATCGCGCGCTGCATCTCCGGGGGGAGGTCCACCTGCTTGACCTCGACCAGCGAGACCTTGATGCCCCACGGCTCCGTGTGCTCGTCGATGACTTTCTGGAGGGAGAGGTTCAGCTTGTCCCGCTCCGACAGGAGCTCGTCCAGCGTCGCCTGGCCAAGCACGCTCCGGAGCGTCGTCTGGGCCAGCTGCGACGTCGCGTAGAGGTAGTTCTCCACCTGCACGACCGCCTTGTCCGGCTCCACGACGCGGAAATAGACGACCGCGTTCACCTTCACCGAGACGTTGTCCTTCGTGATGATGTCCTGCGACGGCACGTCATGGACGATCGTGCGCAGCGACATCCGGACCATCGTCTCGACGGGCCAGAAGATCAGCACGAGGCCGGGCCCCTTGGGCTGCTTGGCCAAGCCGGCCCAGCCAGAACGTCACGGCGCGCTCGTACTCCTTGAGGATGTTGATCCACTTGAACACGAAGAGAAGAAGGATGAACAGCGCAAAGACGCACGCCGGGAAGAGAAAAGGCCTGCGGCATCACGTCCTCCGTTCGACCCGAAGCTTCAACCCGTCCATCCCGACCACGCGGACCGTTTCACCGGGGAGCCGCGCCGGGGGCGCCGTAGGCGTCCCAGTATTCTCCCTCGAGCTAGGACCGTGCCCATGGCATCGGGCTCCCCGAACGGCCGCACGACGCGCGCGCTCTTCCCGACCAGGCCCGAGGCCCCGGTCCTCACCGGCATCCGCCGCAGCGAGATCGTCCGGAACGTCAGGAAGCCGACGACGCCGAGCGTCATCG
The DNA here is from genome assembly GCA_963782815.1 of uncultured Acidobacteriota bacterium. Taxonomy (GTDB): domain Bacteria; phylum Acidobacteriota; class Thermoanaerobaculia; order UBA5066; family Gp7-AA6; genus JAWOLE01. The sequence continues at coordinate 46,707 of CAWALG010000011.1, forward strand.
CGACGGCCGGCAGGATGATCGAGAGATCCACCCGGTAGCCCTGCTCGCCCCGGCCGGAGAAGAGGAGGAGCGAGCCCGCGAGCAGGGCGATCGCCCCTCCCACCGCGAGCACCCCGTGGCTGGCCGCCTTGACCTCCAGGACGAAGAGGAGCACCGCGAAGAGGATCAGCGCGATCCCGGCGAGATTGACCGGGAGAACCGAGAACGCGTAGAGCGCCAGAAGCAGCGCGATCCCGCCGACGACGCCCGGCAGGACCGCGCCCGGGCTCGACATCTCGAAGTAGAGGCCGACGAGCCCGAGCAGGAAGAGGATGTACGCGACGTTCGGGTGCGAGACGACTCCCAGGACCTTCTCGAGCCCGGTCATCTCCTGGCTCTGAAGCCGGTAGCCCTTCAAGTGAAGCGTTGCTTCTTTGTCGCCGAGGCGCCTGACCGAGCGTCCGTCGAGCTGGCCGAGCAGGTCCGGCACGTCGCGCGCGACGATCTCGACCAGGCCCGCCTCCTTCGCCTCCGTCTCCGTGAAGGAGGCGCTGGAAGTCACCGCGGACTCCGCCTTGTCGGCGTTGCGTCCCCGTTGTCTCGCGAGGCTCCGGATGAAGGCCCGCGCGTCCTGCTCCGCCTTCTCGTTCAACGTCTTCGGCAAGTCCTGCCCTCCCCGGCCACCGGATGGGCTGCCCCGGCGTTCGTGCCAGGGGCCATTGCCGCCACGTCGCCCGCGAGGAGCAGGAAGAAGCCCGCCGAGGCCGCGGAAGAGCCGGAGGGAGAGACGAACGTGACGATCGGGACCCGGGAAGCGAGAATCGTCGAGGCCATTTCGCGGGTCGAGGTCAGAAGCCCGCCGGGCGTGGAGATTCCGAGGACGACCAGGTCCGCGCCGTCGCGCTCGGCCCCTTTGACCAGCTTGTTCAGGTAATTGGCGGCTGCGGGGTGGATCGGCGTGTCGATGCGGCCGACGACGACGAGGGGCGTGCGCGAGGAGCCCGCCGCCCCCGCGACGGCGCCGGCCAGCCAGGAGACAGGCCGCGAGTGCCGGAAGAACGACGGACGCCGCCGGAGGCTTCATGAACGGGGCGAATTCTATCGCGGGAGGCGAAGCGGGTCCGGCGGCTGACCGCCGAATCGCGTTATAAATGCCGGCGTGAGGCCGCGCCCCCTCGAAGCATTGAACCTGCTCACCCTGGTCCTGCTCTCCGCTCTCGCGCTCTGGCTCGACGGCCGGGTCGCGGATCCGGCGAGCATCCTGACGCGCTACGCGCTCATGGCGGCGGGAGTCCTGATCGTGATGGCGCTCGTCCGGCGGGAGGAGCGGCTCCCCCCGTCCTGCGAGTCCTCGTCAACTTCTATCCGATCGCGTTCGTCCCGATCCTCTACGAGAGCCTCGGGCCCCTGATCGTCGCGGCCCGCCCCATCGCGCGCGACGATCTCTTGATCGCCGCGGATCGCGCGGCTCTTCGGGACCGACCCGACAGTCTGGCTGCAGCAATTCCTGCGTCCCGGCTTGACGGACTTTTTCTTCGTGGCCTACCTGACCTACTACTTCATCGCGATCGCGCTCGGAGCCGTCCTCTGGAGGCGGAGTCCCTCGACCACCCGACGTTTCATCTTCACGCTGACCCTCGCCTACGTCGTTTCCTACGCCGGGTACTTTGCCCTGCCCGCCCTCGGTCCGCGCGTCGCCCTCGCCTCGCAGCACACGGCCCCGCTCGAGACGACGACCCTGTCTCGCACGATCTCCTCGACGCTCGACGAGCTCGAGAACACGAAGTTCGACGTCTTCCCTTCCGGCCACACGATGATCGCCGTCGTCGTCGTGATCGTCGCCTTCCAGCGCGCGCGCGACGCGTTCTGGTGGCTGCTTCCCGTCGCCGTTCTGCCTCGTGGTCTCGACCGTTTATTGCCGATACCACTACGTCGATGGACGTGATCACCGGCGCGGCCCTTGCGGCCGTGACCGTCCCGCTCGGCGACGGCCTCTACAACCGGTGGACGGGGCGTCGAAGGTCTAAGGTCTAAGGTCTAAGGTCCCGAAGGTCCGAGGCCCGACTAGACTTTAGACCTTAGACCTTAGACCTCCAGGGTCTTGTCGTACATGCGGTAGGTCTTGTAGTGCTTCCCTCCCCATAACCGGACGGACCGCAGCACGAGGTCGTTGTCCTCGAGCATCCAGGAGACTTCGACATCCGGTCAGGCCTCGCTTCAGGCAGGCCTTCAGCCCCTCCTCGAACATGATGGACTGGATGCCCCGCATGCGGTAGTCCTTCTTGAGCCCGAGGGTGACGACGCGCAGCGTCCTGATCTTCTTCAATCCGAGGAGGAACTTCAGCCATCCCAACGGCAGGAGCCTTCCGCCGAGCGGCTGGATGGCCGTGTTGTAGTCGGGCAGGCAAAGCATGAACGCGACCGGCTCGAGGGTTCCGTCGAGCCTTCTCGCTTCCCCGAGGAAGAGGAAGTTCTCGTCGAGGAGCGGCTTCAACCGGGCGGCCATGAAGTCCATCTCTTCGGGAGTCATCGGCACGAAGCCCCAGTTCTTCTCCCAGGCGTCGTTGTAGACCTCGCGGATTTTCGGCAGATCGGCCTTCAGGCTGCTCTTGGAGACCTTGCGCACTTCGATGTCCGCGGTTGCGCTTTCGGAAGCGCTCGTTGATCCGGCCGAAACGAGCGAGCGGCTCCGGCCCGATCTCGAACCAGTAGGCGAGGAGGTCCTTCGCCTTCCGGAAGCCGGCCCCCTCGATCAGGTCCACGTAGTAGCGCGGGTTGTACGTCATCATCAGGACGGGCGGCTTGCCGAATCCCTCGACGAGCAGGCCGGCCTCGTCGTTCAGGCTCGGGTTCGCCGGCCCGCGCAGGACCTCCATGCCCCGATGCCGCGCCCAGTTCGCCGCGGTGCCGAGCAGCGAGTCCGAGACCGTCCGGTCGTTCTCCGATTCGAAGAAGCCGAAGAATCCCGTCTTCTCGCCGTGGAAGTCGTTGTGATGGCGGTCCAGGATTGCCGCGATCCGCCCGACGTCTTCGCCCGGCGCGGCGAGCCACGAAGAGCGCGATCTCCGCGTGCCGGAAGAACGGGTTCTTCTCCGAGAAGACCTTCGCGACGTCGTCGCGCAGGGGCGGGACCCAGTTGGGATCGCCGCGGTAGATCCGGTCCGCGACGTCGAAGAAACGGTGGAGGTCCCGCTTCGACCGCGAGAGGCTCGATCGAGATCGATGCAGGTGTCGAAAAGGTGTCAGCTAAACGCAGGTGTCAGGTGCCAGACAGGTTCAGGCGGCTCGGTCCACACCTGCAGAACTGACAGCTGGAGCTGACACCTGCCCATACCTCGACGGCTTTGATGAGACCTACCTGCCGGCCGACCTTCTCGATCGCCTCGAGACCGCGGGCGAGCTGCTCCCGGGTGTGCGTCGCCATGAGAGACGTCCGGATGAGCGCCCGCCCGGGGGGAGTGGCCGGCGAGATGACGCAGTTGACGAAGACGCCGGCCTCGTGGAGGCGCTGGACCATCTCCAACGCCACGGCGTCCTCTCCGACGACGATCGGAACGACGGGCGTCTCGGAATCGCCGGTGTCCAGGCCGAGAGACTTCAACCCCTCCCGGAAGAAGAGGGTGTTCTGCCAGAGCCTCGCGCGGCGCTCCGGCTCCCGATCGATGATGTCGAGGGTCGCCAGCGCGGCCGCGACCGACGCGGGAGGCGGCGCCGCGGAAAAGACCATCGTGCGCGCCCTGTGCTTGATGTAGTCGATGACGGTCGCGTTTCCGGCGATGAATCCTCCGACGGAGGCCAGCGACTTGGAGAAGGTCCCCATGATCAGGTCCACCTCCTCCTCCACGTCGAAATGTTCGGCCGTGCCGCGGCCGGTCGGCCCGAGCACGCCCAGGCCGTGGGCGTCGTCCACCATGACGCCGGCGCCGAACTCCCGCGCCGCGGCCAGGATCTCCGGAAGGGGCGCGATGTCCCCCTCCATGGAGAAGACCCCGTCCACCACGATGAAGCGGCCCTTCGCGCCGCTGTCCTGCCGCATCTGCCGTCTCAGGTCCGACGGATCGTTGTGGCGGAACTTCCGGACTTCGCCGAAGGAGAGGCGGGCGCCGTCGATGATGCAGGCGTGATCCTGCTTGTCGAGATAGACCGAGTCCCCCTTGCCGACGAGGCAGGAGATGGCCCCCAGGTTGACCTGGAAGCCGGTGGCGAAGGTCACGGCGGCCTCCTGCCGCGTGAACTCTGCCAGGCGGTCCTCCAGGAGGACGTGAAGATCGAGCGTGCCGTTCAGGAACCGGGATCCCGCGCAACCGGAGCCATAGCGGCGTATCGCCTGGATGGCCGCCTCCTTGACGCGGGGATCGTTGGTCAGTCCGAGGTAGTTGTTGGACCCCAGCATGAGGAGCCGGCGGCCCCCGATCGAGACCTCGGGGTCCTGGGCCGACTCGACGACCCGGAAGAAGGAATAGACCCCGGCCTGGCGGACGCGGTCCGCGACATCATACCGGTAGCACTTGTCGAAGAATGGGGGAAGTGCTTTCTTCCGGGATTATTGCCGCCGGTGCAGGTTTACTCATCATGCCTCCCAGCAGTTTTCTGGAGTCCCGTCGCCCCGATCTTAGCAAATTTTACAATCGGAGCCACTGGTGCTGTCTGTACCAATCCCACGTTTCCCGTAGTGCGTACTCCAGAGGAGACGGAGGGGGTAAATCAAGATGCCGCTGCATCAAAGGCTCGCAAAGCCAGTCACCCGCCAGGATCTCCCGCGCCTTGTCGGCGTTAAAAGGGCGCGAACGCCCCGTGACACTCTCCCGCAGCGTTTCGACCGCCCCTGCCAGCCGAACGACCAGATCAGGCAGGGGCACGACGCGGGCGGGACGCTCCGGCAACCTGGCGATTGCCGCGGCGAGGTCGCGAACCTGGATGGGGTCGGGATCGCAGAGAAAACCCACGTTTCCCGAAAGGTCGGGTCGTCCCGCCGCCCGCGCGATGCCCGTCGCCGCCCGGGACGCATGAATAATCTGGATCTGACGGCTCGCCGCCGGCGCTGGGACCCACCCGCGCGCGGCCGCGGCAAAGAGCGTCACGAGACCCCGGTCTCCGGGTCCAAAGACCACACCGGGCCGCAGGACGAGCCAGGGACCCGTCCAGTCGCGAGAGACCGCCACTTCTCCTTCGAGCTTTGAACGGCCGTACCAGGAAACCGGGCGCGGGACGTCCCCCTCGCGCACCGGCTCCCCGTCCCGGGCCGGCCCGGCGGCCGCCTGGCTGGAGACGAGCAGAAAGAAGGCGTGCGGCGCCGCGCCCTTGCCGGCTGCAATCAGGCGCTCCGTTCCCGCGACGTTGACCTCCCTGTACTCCTCGAGCGTGCGCGCCTTGACCAGCCCGGCCACGTGCACGATCACCTCGCATCCGCTCAAGGCGGCACGAAGGGTTTCGTGGGAGCCCTCCGAGAGGTCGCCGGCGACGACGTCGATGGGGAGTTCCGGCGGGAACCGCGGAGTCTTTCGCGAGAGCGCGCGCACCGCCCATCCCTCCGCAAGCAGGGCTCGAGCGACGTGGCCACCGACGAAACCGGTGCCTCCGGTCAGGAACGCGATGCGGCGGGGCACGGCGGGATTCTATGGGCTGCGAGGCTTCGGTTCCGCAATTCTTGCGGAGAAGCCGCGGCGTCAAAGTAGACTGGCCCCCGAACCGATCGACGATTCTTGCGTTTCCTATGGACCGAGGTCACTTGAAGCGAATTCCTGTCGGTTCCCGAAGCGACTCGCGGTGCGGCTGGCGGCGGTCATGGCGCTGTCGCTGTCGGTCCGGACGCTGACGGCCGCCACGCCCGTCTCGCCTCCCGTGGTGGAGTACACGCTCGAAGCGAAGCTCGACCCCGCGACGCACACCCTCGAGGGCCAGGAACGCCTGATCTGGAGAAACCCTTCAGGAGATCCCGTCTCCGAGCTGCGATTCCATCTGTACCTGAACGCCTTCAAGAACAATCGCTCGATCTTCGCGCGCGAGTCGGGCGGCCAGCTGCGCGGCGACAAGGCCGGGCACGAAGCCGGAGGACTGGGGATGGATCGACGTCCTCTCGATGAAGACGGACTCGGGCGAGGACCTGAGGCCGGCGGCGCGATTCATCCAGCCTGACGGGTACCCGTTTCCGAGCAGGACGGTGTCCGGTCCGAATCGGGAGCGAAGCGCGGTCAGCGCCCTCACCCCGGCCCTCTCCCGGAGGGAGAGGGAGAGGACGAGACGGTCCTTTCCGTTCCGCTCTCCTCGCCGGTGCCGCCCCACGGCGAAATCACGCTCGCGATCGCTTTCCGCGCGAGGTTGCCGCGGGTCTTCGCGCGGACCGGGATATCGTGCGGGACTTCCATCTCGTCGGGCAGTGGTTCCCCAAGATCGGCGTGTACGAGCCCGCCGGGATGAGGGGGAGGGCGGTGGGAGGATGGAACTGCCACTCCTTCCACGCCAACTCCGAGTTCTACGCCGACTTCGGGCGCTATGACGTGACGCTCACGGTGCCCGCCTCCTTCGTCGTGGGTGCGACGGGAAAGCGCGTCTCCGAGTCGAAGAAGGGAGACCTCGCGGTCTATCGGTACGTCGCAGAGAACGTTCACGACTTCGCCTGGACGGCCGATCCGAGTTACCACGTCCACGAGTTCCGCTTCGATCCTCCCGGCGATATTCCTCCCGGCTGGAGCGCTCTGGCCGCCCGGCAGCTCGGCCTGCCCGAGAGCCGAGATCGCCCTGAAGCCGTCTCGGTGCGGCTTCTCCTCCAGCCCGACCACGCGCGGCGCGCGCGACCGGTACATCGCGCTCCACGAAGGAGGCCCTTTCCTTCTACGGCCTCTGGTTCGGCGCCTATCCCTACGAGACGCTGACCGTCGTGGATCCGCCCGAGGACGGAATGGGCTCCGGAGGAATGGAGTACCCGACCTTCTTCACCGGCTACGCTCCCAGCCTTGTCTCGCTGGCCCTTCGACCGCGTCCGTCTGGTCGAGGACGTCACGATCCACGAATTCGGACACGAGTACTGGTACGGAATGGTCGGCTCCAACGAATTCGAGGAGTCGTGGCTGGACGAAGGGATCAACACCGATTCCGAGTATCGCGCGATGCAGCTCGCCTACGGCCCGCGCTCGGCGCAGTTGCCCGGGGGCATCGGCTTCGACATGTACTCCTTGGCGCACGCCGGCTACACCTCAATCCCCAACCTCGACCCGATCCGGCGGTTCGCCTGGGGCTACTTCTCCGGCAACTCCTACGGCACGAACTCCTATCCGAAGACGGGGCTCTTCCTCGCGCAGCTTCGCGCCGACCTCGGTGTCGAGACCTTCGCCAGGGCGCAGAGGGCGTACTTTCAGGAGTGGTCCTTCCGGCATCCCTCGACCTCCGATTTCTTCGACGTCTTCCAGAGAGTCTCCGGCCGCGACCTCTCGTCCTACCGCTGGAATCTCGTCGAGGGGACGGCGCGGCTGGACTGGAGCGTCGTCTCCGCGAAGACCGAGGACGAAGCGAAGGACGCCGGCGTCTTCGACCGCGCCGGGCGGGCGCGTCACGTACGAGAAGGGACGCGAGGTGCTTCCGAAGAAAGAGAAGAAGCGGGCCGCCGGAAGCGAAGAAGACCTTCGAGAGCGTCGTGGTCTTCGGCAACCGGGGCGAATGGCCGCATGGCGCTCTGGCTCGGCTGGTCTTCGAGGACGGAACCGTCGTCGAGCGCGCCCTCCCCGCCGAAGCGAGATGGGTTCGGCTGCGGATCCGCTACAAGTCGAAGCTCGCCTGGGCCGCCGCGGACCCGGAGCGCGTCAACGCCTGGGAATGGGACCGGTCGAACGACTCGATCGTGCTCGGCCGTGGCAAGGGGCGCGGCGGAGACGGCAGGCGGGCGAGCGGCCGCGAAATATTTCGCGGAGGCCGCGTATCTCGATCGGCCTGCTCCTCCAGGCCGCCTGGGCACTGGCATGACGGCGGATGGGACGAGGCGCACCTCGCCGCGGGATTCTCGGCGGTCAGGCCGGGCGAAGGGACTCATCCTGATTCTGACTCGCCGTCACGACGATCGTCCTGTCCCTGCTGGCCGCGGCGCCGCTCGGCCCGTCCCTCAGCGAGTCGCTCGCCGGAACACTCGCGGGAGACCACATCCTCAGGAACCATCCGACCTTCGCCCCGACGGACGTCTTCGACTTCCTCCGCGAGAAGGCGCCGCCGTCGCCGGGCGTGCGCGCCGCGGCGGACTGGGCGTCCCTCATCGTGATCTTCCAGCAGATCCTGTTCGCGGGAGGCATCGTCTCGGTGCTGGGGAAGGGCGCTCCCGTTACGCTGCCGGACTTCGTGGCGGGGGTGCGGCGCAACGTCTGGCACAACATGAAGTGTTTCCTGATCTTCCTGCTCCTTGCCGGGGCCACGATCGGCGTCTGGTTCGCGGCAGCTCATGCGATCTCCAGGAAGGTCTTCGATGCCCTGCCTCCGGGAGCCTCGTCCACGTTTCTCTTCCGGGCCGTGGTCGCGCTGGGCGCGCTCCTGCTCTACGCGGTCTTCTCGCTCCTCCACGACTTCGCCCGCGCCGCGCGCCGCTCCGGAGCACGGATCGGCGCGTGGAGGGCATATGGCCATGCCCTCCGGGTGCTGGCGGGGCGCTGGCCGAGGGCCCTGGGGATCTTTCTCTTCTGGTTCCTCTTCGGCGGCGCTCTTCTTCTTCTCGCGATCGGCGTCGAGTGGAGCGCGCCGGCGATTTCCGCGGTGGCGATCGCGCTGCACATCCTGCTTCAGATCGCCGTCCTGGCGATCCGGCCGGCGATCCGGATCGCCGCGTGGGGCTCCTACCTCGCGCTGTACGACCGCGTCCAGCCGACTCTCGCCCCGCCCGCGGTCGTGCTGACGCCGCCGCCGGAATCTCTCTCCTTCTCCCCTAACCCTCGACGAAGCTCCGTTGATCTAGCGGCTAAGCCAGGACTCGAAACGGCGCAGGCCCTCTTCGATGCGCTCCTGGGGGGTGGCGAAGGAGAATCGGACGCAGGAGTCGACGCCGAAGGCTTCGCCCGGGCACCGCGGCGACGCGGGCCTCCTCCAGGAGACGGCGGCAGAACTCGACGGAGCCTCCGACCCCCTTCTTCCGGTAGAGCGCCCCGACGCGCGGGAAGACGTAGAAGGCGCTCCTTCCGGCGCCACGCACTCCATGCCGGCAGCCGCCGAGAGCCTCCGCGTCATGATCTCGCGCCGCCGGCCGTAGTGCGCGAGCATGTCCGCGACCGAGACCTCGGAGCGCTCGAGATCGGAGAGCGCGGCCCGGGCGGCCTCCTGCGAGATCGAGGAGGCGTTGGACGTCGAGTGGCTCTGGTAGGCGGCCATCGACGAGACCAGCTCCTTGCGGGCCAGGGCCCATCCCAGCCGCCAGCCCGTCATCGCGTACGTCTTCGACGCCGCGCCGGTGACGACGACGCGGTCCTGGTGCTCCTTCCAGAGGGAAGCCGCCGAGACGTGCCGGCCGCCCGCCGTAGAGGAAGTGGTCGTACGTCTCGTCGAAGAGGAGCACGGCCTCGTGCGCGGCGCACCAGTCGAGAATGCGCGCGAGCTCCTCCGGTTCCACGACGGCGCCGCTCGGGTTGCAGGGGGAGTTCAGGATGACTCCGCGCGTCTCCTTCGTCGCGGCGCGTTCGAGCGCCGCGGCCGTCGGCTTCCATCCCGAACGGATGTCCGTCGGCACGAAGACCGGCCGCGCCCCGGCCAGACGCACGATCTCGGGAAAGGAGACCCAGTACGGCTCGAACATCGCGACGTCGTCCCCTTCGTCGAAGAGGGCCTGGCACGACGTTGAAGACCGCCTGCTTGGCTCCCGCCGTCACGAGGACGTTCTCGCGGGCGCAGGGCGCGGCCTGTTCCCGCCGGTATTTCCCCGCGATGGCGTCCCGAAGCCCCGCGTCCCCGGCGGAGTCGGTGTACTTCGTCCGGCCGGCCACGATCGCCGCGATCCCGGCTCGGGCGACGAAGTCCGGCGTGGGAAAGTCGGGCTCCCCCAGGCCGAAGTCCACGACGTCCACGCCGCTGGCCGCGAGGGCCTGGGCGGCCCGCGCGACGGCCGCGGTCGGCGAGGGCGCCAGGTGCGCGACTCGCCGGGCCAGCCGCGGCCGCGTCACAGGTGCTTCTTCCAGACCCGCGCGAAGGCGGGGAACGCCTCGAGCCTCTTCCGGCCCGCGACGACCAGCGTCAGCTCGATCGCGATCCATATGCCGTAAACGTACAACATCGCGTGGCGCGACGACGGGACCAGGAACTGGAACAACCACAAGGCGAACAGGCCCGCCGCCTCGTACGCCTCCAGGTCCATCGAGGCGAGGAAGACCCAGCCGAGGAACGCCTGCAGGATCGTCAGCAGGATCTCCTGGCGCTGAAACGCGTCGAAGGGGAGAGGCTCCGTGGACCCATGGCTCCAGCAATAGATCACGGCGAGCAGTCCCCGAGAGAATCCCCCACTGGTTGATGTTGGAGGACACCATGTTCATCAGGGCCACGGGAGCGCGCGTCACGCGCCGGGCCCAGGCGAACGCGGATGTCTTCTCGGGGAATTCCGAGAGAAACGGGGCGACCCACTGGATGAAGACGAACTGCGACATGCCGAGGCTCACGGCCAGGGCCAGCATGGAGTTCAGGAAAGGCTCCGCCACGAAGAAGATGATCGCGCCGCCCCCCAGGAGGAGCGACCCCACCGCGGCCCAGCGCCCCGCCCCGGTGTAGGAGAGCGCCCACCGGGAAACCGCCGGCACCTCCTCGTCCTCCTCGACCGTGTCGGCCCTCGGCGGCATGCGGAGGAGGATCCAGAGATACGCCACGTAAGTCGCCGCGAGGATCGCGGAATCGACGAGCGAGAGGTTTCCCTTCGCCCAGATCAGCACGAAATAGAGGAGGGGCGGGAGCAGGCCGAGCACCTCGACGGAGTGCTCGTCGTGGAGCCGGATGGAGCCGAGACGGCGCTTTCGCTTCCGGACCGAGTAGAAGGCGGCGACGCCGTAGATCATCGGCCAGCCCAGGCCCGTCAGGAGACGCAGGCTCCCGGTGAAATTCGCGATCGCGAGATGGACCATCGGCGGGTTCTTCCCCGCCTTCCAGGCAATGACGGCCTCGACCGCGAACTCCGGAAACGTCTGGACGAGCGCGAGGATCGCGAGGGCGAGCCCCTGCGAGACGAGGAACTCCGCCGCCTCGGCGCCCCAGGCGACGAGAAACGCGGAGAAGATCATCGCCGGGAACGTCCAGAGGGCCGAGAGAGGGGAAGCCGGAGATCGCCTCCGGAGGAGTCGCGCTCAGGTCGAGCCTGCCGCGAAGCGATTTCATCCGGGCCGGTTATAGCATGCTCGCCGTGGCGGCCATCGAATCCCCCTCGAATCCGCTCATCCGCGAGGTCGGCCGTTGCCTCGAGGAGCGGACTCACTTTCTCCTCGAAGGAGAGAAGGCCATCCTCGAGGCCGTGGCCGCGGGACTCCCTCTCGAGCACGTCTTTCACGACGCGAGCGTCCGCGCGGGAAGGCTCTCCGCCCTGACCTCCGCGCGGCCCCGGATCGTCTCCCGCGCGGTTCTCGAGCGGCTGGCCGACTCGAAGACGCCCCAGCATCTGCTCGCCGTCGCCCGGCGCCGCGACGTTCCCGTCGCCGAGATCCTCGGCCGCCCGGGGCCGGCCGTCTTCGTCTTCGGCATCCAGGACCCCGGCAATCTCGGCGCCATCGTCCGGGTCGGCGAGGCGGCCGGCTGCGCGGGGATCGTGGCGGCTCCCGGCACGGCGGACTTCTTTCATCCGCGCGCCGTGCGGGCGAGCGCCGGGAGCGTCCTGCGGATCCCCGTGTCGGGCCGGGTCTCGTTCGAGCCCTTCGCGGCGGACGCGAAGGAGGCGGGCCGAGCCGTCTGCGGGGCCGTCTCCTCGGGAGGAGAAAATCCCTTCGAGTCTCCCCTGCCGGCCGCCTCCGTCCTCGTCATCGGATCGGAGGGAACCGGCCTTCCCGCCGGCGCCTACCGCTACCTCGACCGGCGCTTACACGATCCCGATGCGGGCGCCGGTGGACTCCTTGAACGCCGCGGTGGCCGCGGCCCTGCTCCTCTATTCCGCCTCGCTCAAGTCCCCTCTCCCCCGGGAGAGGGTTAGGGTGAGGGCGCGACCGGCGCCCGGCTTTCCATTTGCTCTTCGGCTTCTCCGGTGCCCTCACCCCGTCCCTCTCCCGGGGGGAGAGGGGGAAGGCGACTTCTTCGGCGTCACGATCTTCTTCTGCCGGTTTCCGATGCCCCGCGCCATCATCTGCTCTCCTTCCTTCCGCGAAGACCTCCGCCTGAAACGTCCAGAGCCGGGCTCCCGGTGCCCGCCAGGCCGCCGGAGAAAGGCCGGCCTTCCGGCAGACTTCGGCGAGAAACCGCTCCCGGTCGAAGCCCCACTCCGTGGCGACCTGGGGCAGGAGCAGGCCGCTCTCCCCTTCCGCGTCGATGATCAACCCGTCGCGCCCGACCTCGATCTCGTCCGGATCTTCCACGGGAGCGGGAGGGGTCAGGACTGAAATCTCGATCTCGCACTCCGGCAGCTCCTCGGAAGAGAGCGGCGGGAACCGCGGGTCTTCGAACGCGGCCCGGAGAGCGAACCTCGGCACCATCCGGGTGAGGTCCCCTTCCGGCGAGAGGGTCCCGATGCAGCCGCGCAGATTCCCGCGCCGGCGCAGCGTCACGAAGAGGGCGCGGACCTGCCCGAACGACTCCGCCCGGTCCGACGCGAGCCGGGGCGGAGGAGCGCCGCGGAAATGGGCCTCGAGCGCGCCGGCGCGCGAGCGAGAGGAGGTCTCGCCGCGCCGATTCCGAGAGCGTGACGGAACTCACTGCGGAACCGCCGCCGGCAATGCCGCGAGAAACCGCGCGATCGCGCTGCTCGAGCTCGTCGAGCTTCCCTTCGAAGAAATGATCGGTGCCCGGCACCACGACGATCTCCGTGCCGTCCGCCGGCCAGACCCGCCGAGAAGCGCCGGAGGGCCGAACGCGTCTCGCTCTCCCGCGAGGAAGAGCGCCGGGACGCCCGGCCTCGGCAGATCCGCTCCCGATTCCGTCGCGACGGGAAGGCCGGCCGCGATGAGCGCGACGACGCGCCCGTCTCCCGCGATCGCGCGCAGGGCGGCCGCCGCCCCGAAGGAGAAGCCGCCGGCCACGATCGGAAGGCCGCCCAGCCGCTGCGCCTCGTCCAGCGCGGCGCGGAAGTCTTCCACTTCCCCCCGGCCGGCGTCCCGCCGCCCCGGGAGAGGCCCACGCCGCGGAAGTTGAACCGGAGCGTCCCGTATCCGGCGGCCGCCAGGGCCCGCGCCGCGCGGAAGACGACCTTGTTGTGGAGCGTTCCGCCGTGGAGCGGATGCGGATGGGCGAAGACGGCGCTCCCCAGGCGCGCGCCGGCGGCCTCCTTCCAGAGGCCCTCGAGGCGGCCCGCCGGCCCCGCGAACGTCACGGTCTTCAGGCTGGAAGTCAGATTCGGGCGCGATTGGATAAACTCCCCTCTCATCGTATTCTCTTGCGTCACGCCGGCGTGGCCGGCGAAAGGTGCCAGAAACCATGAAGAAGATCCTACACGTCGTCGGGACCGGAACCATCGGAGAGCCGCTCATCGGGCTGTTCGCCGACTTCAAGAAGTACCTCGGCATCGACGAGATCACGTTCCACAAGCGCACGCCGATGACGACGGAACGGGCGAAGGTCAACCACCTGCTCCAGCGGGGCGCCAAGCTCGCCGTGGACCCGGACAAGGTCGCGGACTTCGAGGCGCTGGGACACACGGTCTCCTTCGAGACGCACGAGGCCCTGGAACGCGCCACGGTCATCATCGATTGCACGCCGGCGGGCAACGAGAACAAGAAGCTCTACGAGACCCTCTCCGGTCCGCTCGGCTTCCTCGCCCAGGGGAGCGAATTCGGCTTCGGGAAGATGTACGCCATGGGCATCAACGACGAAGCCCTGGTGCCGGGCGAGGACCGGTTTCTCCAGATCGTCTCCTGCAACACGCACAACATCGCCGCGCTCGTCAGGACCCTGGGAGACGACGGGAATGGCGGCGGCGGCCTGCTCGATCGGGGGCGCTTCGTCTGCATGCGCCGCGCCAACGACGTCTCGCAGGACTCGGGCTTCTCCCCCGCTCCCTCGGCCGGCAAGCACGACGACAAGGAGTTCGGCACGCATCATGCCCGGGACGCCGCGGCTCTCCTCGCGACGATCGGCTGGAAGCCCAGGATCTTCTCCTCCGCCGTGAAGCTCAACACGCAATACATGCACACCCTCTGGTTCGACATGGAGTTCACGAGGCCGGTTTCACGCCAGGAGGCGATGGACCGCCTCCGCGCCAACAAGCGGATCGCGCTGACGGAGAAGCGCTCTCCAACCAGATCTTCTCCTTCGGCCGGGACCACGGCTACTACGGCCGGATCCTGTCGCAGGCCGTCGTCGCGGCGCCCACGGTGGCGGTCAACGGCGACCACGAGCTCGTCGGCTTCTGCTTCACGCCGCAGGACGGCAACTCGCTGGCCTCTTCGATCTACGCGGCGCTCTGGCTGATGGAGCCGGATTTCGACCGGCGCGAGCGCCTCTCCGTTCTCGACCGGTTCTTCTTCAGCGAAGTCTAGACGGCTGGTCGTTCCTGTCATCCTGAGCGAAGCGAAGGATCTGCTCTCGTCTCTTCCGGCTCCTGGGGAGCAGATCCCTCGTCGCTTCGCTCCTCGGGATGACAGGCGGGAGGCCTCGGGTCGCTACGGCGAGATGATGTACCCGCCGCTCTTGGCGTCCTTCTTCATCGAGAGGAGGCCGAGGCGCTGGGCATCCTCGAGCAGTTCCGAGAAGGACTTGTAGCCGTAGTACGACTCGTTGAAGTACGGCTGCTTGCGCTGCATCGTCTGCTTGATCATCGAGCCCCAGATGACGTCGTAGTTCTCTCGGACGAGCGCCTGCAGCGAGTCGAGCATCAGGCGGAAGAGCTCCCGCTTCTTCTCCGGCAGGTTCTCGATCGACGGGAGCGCCCGGGTCTCCCGCACGAGGTCCTCGTAGAAGATGAACTCGTCGCAGTTGGAGATCAGGAGGTCGGAGGTGGAGTTCTTCACGCCCACGCCGATGACGCTCTTGTCGTTCTCCTTCAGCTTCGAGACGAGCGGGGAGAAGTCCGAATCGCCCGAGCAGATCACGAAAGTCGTGATGTGCCCCTTGGAGGTCGCGAGGTCCATCGCGTCCACGACCATGCGGATGTCGGCGGAGTTCTTGCCCGAGTAGGCGCGCTGGGGAATGTCGATCAGCTCGATGGCGGCCTCGTGGAACTCCCGCTTGTACTCGGAGTAGCGGGTCCAGTCCGCGTACGCCTTCTTGAAGACGATCCTCCCCTTCTCGATCAGGCGCTGGAGAACGAGGTTGATGTCGAACTTCTTGTACTGGGCGTCCCGGGCGCCGAGCGCGATGTTCTCGAAGTCGATGAAGAGGCTCAGCCGCTGCTCGACCGAGGCGCGGACCGGCGGGCCCGAGGTCACCGACACGGCCGCCGCCGGCGCGGGAGGAGGGGGCGCGATCATCACGACCGGGGCGGGCGCCGGCTCGTGCGCGGGCCGCGCCTTCTCCTTGCTCGCCTCGGGATGCGCCTTGCGGTGGCGGGCGCCGCCCCGCCTGCGGCGCGATTTCTTTGCCCCCTCCTCGGGGGCGGGGAACGAAACGGCATCGTCTGTCATGGGGTCCTTTCCGGTGCGTAAGCGAAGGAAGATGTCGTCAGCAGGAAGCTCGCGAGCACGCGGGCGACCTCGCGGTCCTCCGCGTCCACGATCTCCACTTCCCCGACGTTGACGCGCCGCCCCTTCTTGACGATTCGGGCGCGGGCCCGGACGTCCCCCCGGGCGCGGCGAAGAAAGTGGATCGTGAGGTCGGAGGTGGCAAATCCCATCTTTCCGTCGAAGTTCGTGGCCAGCGCGAAGGCGACGGCGGTGTCGGCCAGGGTCGCCAGGATCCCTCCCTGCACCGTCCCGGAGCCGTTGGTGATCTGGTCCCTGTAGGGAAGCCGAAGCACCGCCCTGTCCAGGTCGAGCTCCTCGAGGCTCACCTCCAGCCACGCCAGCGCCGGGGAAGCGGACAGCCTCCCCCGCAGCCTCTCGAGAAGATCGGGGGCCAGCCCGGGGGCCGCCCCAGCGGTCGCGCTCATCAAACGCTTGATTCTACGCGAAAAACCGGACGCGATCCGGGTCGCTACGGAAACTCTTCCGGCGCGGCGTCCTCGCCGGCGTAGTAAGGGAGCTCCTCGGCCCGCTTGGTCGAGTTGTCGAATTCCTTCGGGACCTCCACGATCGTTCGCGTCACGTTCGGGTCACAGAGGTTGTTTTCACATTCGTAGGTGTACACGTTTTTGTCCGGGTATTTTCGGAAGCCCACGATCGTCTGGTAGGTGTCACAGTTGCCGCACTTGACCGACATCATGAAGATGTCGATGACGTGCAGCTCGGGGCGATCCGCGGCGGTGCTCACCGGGCCATGATACGCCGCGATGGGTAAAGAGCAAGGTGTCGGAGGATGGTCAGGTGTCAGGTGACCGACAACTGCATTTCCCCTGACTACCTCTGAACCTGACACCTTCCGACCATTGCTGTCCCGTAGAATTACGAAGTGATGGCTCCGCTTGCCGAAGGAACTCTTCCTGCAGACTACCGGGCTGCCCGGGAATCCCTCGCGCACCGGGTGCGGGCGACGGGAGTGCTGGATGTCGGGGGCCCGGACGCCGTCGCGTTCCTGCAGGGGCAGCTGACGCAGGAGGTGCGGTCCCTCGCGCCGGGAGAGGCGCGCCCGGCGGCCGCGCTGACTCCGAAAGGGAAGCTCCTCTTCCTGGCTCTTCTGGTCGGCCTGCCCGAAGGAAGACGACTCCTCCTTCCCCGATCCGAGCGGGAGGCGGCGCTCGCGCACCTGAAGAAATTCGTCATCTTTCAGAAGGTGGAGATCACGGATCGTTCCGACGAGTTCGTCCGTGTCGGCCTCTATGGGCCTCGCGCCGGAGATGTTTCCGCCGGAGGGGACGCGATGCGACTGCCGGGAGAGAGCGAGCTGGCCGCCGAGATCCTCGTTGCCGCCGCGGGAGTCGGGAGTCTCGAGCGCGCGCTCGAGCGCGCCGGGTCCGTCGTCGTTTCGGAGGCGACGGCCGAAATCCTGCGCGTGGAATCGGGACGGCCGCGGTTCGGACAGGACGCGGACGCGTCGAATCTCGCCGACGAGGTCGGGCTCGACGCCGCCATCTCGACGACGAAGGGGTGCTACGTCGGCCAGGAGGTCGTGGCGCGGATGCGCACCTACGGCCGCGTCAACCGCCGGCTGGTCGGATTCCTGTTCCCGGAGGGGGGGATCGCTCCCGGCACGGTCCTGAAGCGGCCGGAGGAGTCCGAGCCCGGCAAGGTCGAGCAGGGGCGCGTGACGAGCGCGGTCCTCTCCCCGGCTCTCGGGGCGATCGGACTCGGGTACGCGTTCCGCGACGTGGCCATCGGCGATCGCCTCGTCTCGGCCGCCGGGCCCTCGCTTTCCGCCGTCGCCGCCCCGCTCCCCTTTCTTCCGTGACGTCCCGCCGGGCAGTCCTCTCCCGGCCTTCCGGCGGTCCGTGGCCGCTGCACCTGGCACTGGCCGCGGCGCAGACGGGATTCGCTCTCTTCCCGACGCTCGGGAAGCTCGCCCTGACGAGCATTCCCCCGCTACCGCTCTCGGCACTGCGCGTCACTGTCGCCGCCCTGATCTTCGAATCCGTCCGGCGGCTATCGCGCGCTCAGGACCTCGAGCGCTCGGCGATCACAAGCGGGTAATTCTCTACGGACTTCTCGGCGTCTCGCTCAACCAGGTGCTCTTCATCCTGGGACTCTCGATGACGACGGCCATCAACGCCACGATCCTGACCGCCACGATCCCCGTGTTCACGCTCGGCGTCGCCGTGATCCTCCGGCGCGAAGCGCTGACGTTCTCGTCCGTGGCCGGCGTCCTCCTCGCGACCGCCGGAGCCCTCGTGCTCGTCAACGTCCAGCACTTCGACTGGCACAGCCGCTATGTCCGCGGAGACCTGCTGCTGCTCGGCAACGCCCTCGCCTATTCGCTCTACCTGGTTCTCTCCCGGCCGATCCTCGCCCACTACCGCGTCCTGACGATCGTGTCCCGAGTCTTCGTTTACGGCGCGCCGCCGATCGTGCTCTTTGCGCTGCCGGCCCTCCTCCGCTTTTCACCGGCGCGCCGTGACGCCGCTCTCCTGGGCGAGCCTTGCCGGGATCGTCGTGGTCTGCACCGTCGTGCCGTACGCCCTGAACTCCTGGGCCCTCGCGCGCACGGGCGCGTCGCAGGTCGCCGTGTATGTCTTCCTCCAGCCGTTGATCGCCTCCGCGGTGGCCATCCTCGTCCTGAAGGAGACCCTGACGGGGCGGACCATCGTCGCCGGGATCCTCATCCTCTCCGGCCTCGCGGTCTCCGTCGCGAGGCCGCGCCTGCCGGCCGAGGAAGTCGCTTGAGGGTGTCGGTGATCATCCCGGTCTTCAACGAGCGGGATTCGCTGCCTCTCGTCGTGCGCGACATCCCCCGCGGCCTCGTGGCCGAGATCGTCGTCGTGGACAACGGCTCGACGGACGGGACGGGCCTGGTGGCCCGGAACCTGGGAGCGGACGGAGAACCTGCCGTGCGCCTCGTCCGCGAGCCGCGGCGCGGTTACGGAAGCGCCTGCCTGGCGGGGCTCGCGGCGCTGGACGCGTCCCCTCCGGACGTCGTGGTCTTCCTGGACGGCGACTACTCGGACCACCCGGAAGAGATGCCGCTGCTCCTCGCGGCGATCTGCCGGCGGCGCCGACCTCGTGATCGGCTCCCGGACCCTCGGGCGGCGCGAGCCCGGCGCGCTCCTGCCGCAGGCCCGCTTCGGCAATCTGCTCGCCTGCTTCCTGATCCGCCTCTTCTACGGCCACCGCTACACGGACCTGGGCCCGTTCCGCGCGATCGCCTGGGAGGCCTGCCGGAGGCTTCGCATGCGCGACACGAACTTCGGCTGGACCTGCGAGATGCAGGTCAAGGCGCTGCGGGAAGGACTGCGCGTCGCCGAGGTCCCCGTCTCTTACCGCCGCCGCGTGGGCGTCTCCAAGATCACGGGAACGGTCTCCGGCACGCTCCGGGCCGGGTGGAAGATCCTGTGGACGATCGCCAGGAATCGGAAGGCGTAAGTCGTAAGGCGTGAGGCGAAGCATCGGGCCACCTCTGACGCCTTACGCTTGACGCTTCACGGCCCGGTCCGGAAATCATTGAGCTTTTCCAGGATTTCCGCGGGGGCGCGGCGGGGCTTCCCGTCGTATCGGCGAAGACGTGCCGGGTGGCGCCCTCGGCCAGCAGCCGGTCCGCCGCGTCCACGATCTCGTACCCGAAGGAGAGTCCGCGCGAAGCGAGCTCCGTCAGGCGCGACCGGACCCGCACGGCGTCGTCGTAACGGGCCGGCCGCCGGTACCGGCACTCGACGCCGGTCACCAGGATGAGGAGTCCCGAATCCTCCATCGCGCGGTAGGGCATCCCCGCCGCCCGGCAGTAGTCGGTCCTGCCGATCTCGAACCAGACGATGTAGTGGCCGTGATAGACGATCCCCATCCGATCCGTCTCGGAGTAGCGGACGCGCAGCGGAGTCTCGACGACTCTCACCGGATCAAAACTTGGCCGCCAGGCCGCTGCCGGACCGACTCCGGCACCAGACCGGAGACATCTCCTCCGAGCCGCGCGACTTCCTTGACGAGGCGGCTCGAGACGTAGGAGTACTCCTCCTTGGCCATCAGGAAGACCGTCTCGATGGAAGGATCAGGCGGCGGTTCATGAGCGCCATCTGCAGCTCGTACTCGTAGTCGGACACGGCGCGCAAGCCCGCGCACGATGAGCGTCGCGCCGACCTCCCGCGCGAAGTCCACGAGGAGGCCGGAGAAGGAGCGCACCGGCGTCGAGTCGTCGTCGCCCACGATCTCGCGGATCATCTCGATTCGCTCGGAGACCGAGAAGAGCGGCGTCTTCTCGTCGTTCTCGAGGATCGCCACGACGACGCGGTCGGCCAGGCGGCGGGCGCGGGAGAGGATGTCCAGGTGCCCGTTGGTCAGAGGATCGAAGGAGCCGGGATAGAGGGCGATGCGTTGGGTCATCGGTAGCCGCCTCTCTCCGTGCTCGCTCGGCGCACCCCTTCGGCCAGCAGATTATAGGCGGACACGGTCAGGAAGAGCGCCAGGCCCGGGAAGAGCGCCATCCACCACGCCTCCTCGATGTAGGCGGGCGCCGCCGAGAGGATTCCGCCCCAGGAGGTCGCCGGGGGCGGCAGACCCACGCCCAGGAACGAGAGGGCCGCTTCCGCGAGGATCGCCCAGGCGACGCCGAAGGCCGCCGAAACGAGGAGCGGCGCGAGCACGTTGGGAAGCAGGTGCCGCAGCAGGATGCGCGCCGTCGAGGCGCCCGCGGCCTTCGCGGCGCGCGCGTAGTCGAGGCTCTTTGCCTTCAGGATCTCGGCCCGCGCGTAACGCGCGTCCCCGGGCCAGGTCGTCAGCCCGATCGCCAGGACGAGAGCCGCCGGAGAGGGCGGAAGAAAGGCCGCGAGCGCGAGCAGGAGGAAGAGCACCGGAAAGCAGAGCACGACTTCCACGAGCCGCGAGAGCAGGAGATCCGTGATTCCTCCGAGATACCCGGAGAGCGCCTCCGACGGCGAAGCCGACGAGAAGCGACACCGCGGCGGCCGTCAGGCCGATCGCCAGGGAGATCGGCGTCGCCACGACGACGCGCGCGAGGAGATCCCTGCCGAGGTCGTCGGTGCCGAACAGGTGGCCCGCCGACGGGGGGAGCAGCCGGTTCTCCAGCCGGATCTCCGAAGCGGCCCGCGATGCCGCGGGAGAGAACGCCGCGACGATCCACAGACCGACCACGATCGCGAGGGCGACCCTCCCGCTCCCCGGCAGCCGCAGGAAGAGGCGCCTCACGGCGAGGTCCCGTCCCGGACGCGGGGGTCCGCCACCGCGTAGGCGATGTCGGCCGCGAGCGTCACCGCGAGAGTCGCGACCGCGCCGAGAAGCGAGAGCGCGAGCACGACGGGGTAATCCCGCGAGAGGATCGAGTCGAAGTACAGCCGGCCGAGCCCCGGCCAGGCGAAGATCCGCTCGATGATCACGCTGCCGGAGAGGAGTCCCGGAAGCACGAGGCCGAGAAGAGTGACGAGCGGCAGCAGCGCGTTGCGAAACGCGTGCTTCCACAGGGCTTCGCGCCGGGAGAGTCCGCGCGCCCGCGCGGCCAGGACGTAGTCGGCCGACCTCGCCTCCGCGACGCCCGCGCGCACGAGCCTCGCGTAGAAGGCGAGCGAGCCGTAGGTCAGGCAGACGACGGGAAGGGCGAGGTGCGCGATCCGATCGGCGACGCCCGCGAGCCCCGAGGGCTCGGCGTCCGAGGCGACGCCGTAGAGAGGCAGCCAGCGGAGCTTGACCGAGAAGAGCGTTTGCAGGAGGAGCGCGGCCCAGAACGAAGGGGTCGAGTAGAGGGCGAAGAGCGCGGCGCCGGAGATCCGGTCGAAGGCGCTCTCGGGATGGCCTCCCGCCTCGACGCCGAGCGGGATCGCGAGCGACGAGCGTAGGAGGAGAGCGAGCCCGTTCAGGGTCAGGGTGTACGGCAGGGCCTCGCGGATCCGGACCGCGACCGGCCTGCGGTCCACGAAGGACTCTCCCAGGTCGAAGCGGACCACCCGCCCGATCCACTTCACGAAACGCTCCGGCAGCGGGCGGTCGAGACCGTAGAGGCGGCGCATCTCGGCCGCCGCCCGGCCGGAGACCCGGCGGCCCGACTCGGCTCCGAGCGCGGAGACCGGGCTTCCGGGCGCGAGGTGGAGGAGCAGGAACACGAGCACGACGATCCCGGCCAGCGTGGGCACCGCGAGAGCGAGGCGCCGCGCGATGTAGCGGATCATGGAGCCCGATCCGGGTTCCGCCACCATCCGGCGGGCCCCGGCCAGATGCCCGAGAATCCCAGCGGCGAGGTCGCGAGCCCTCCGATCCCCCGCGCGAAGGCGAACTTGGCCGACGCGTTCGTCACGAAGATCGCCGGGGCGTCGTCTCGAAACAGCGCGTGGAGCCGGTGGTAGATCTTCAAGCGCGCGTCCTCGTTCATCTCCCGGCGCGCTTCTTCCATCAGGCGGTCCGCCTCGGGGTTCCGGTAGTAACCGCTGTTCAACCCGCGCGGCGGCCACTGCGACGAATGCCAGAACGGGAAGGGATCGGGATTGGGGTCCGAGGCGGAAGAGGCGAGCGAGGCCGCCTCGAAGTTGCCCGCTTCGATCCGCTCGAGGAACGCGGCCCATTCCAGGGGACGCACCGTCGCCTTCACGCCGACGCGGGCGAGCTCGCGTCGAGAGCATCTCGTCGATCTGCCTTCCGACGTTCGAGCCCGCCGACACGAGGAGCTCGAACTCGAACTCCCGCCCCGCCCGGTCCCGCGTGCCGTTGCCGTTGGTGTCGCGCCAGCCCGCCTCGTCGAGCAGCCGCGCCGCCCCCGCCGGGTCGAACGGGAGCGGACGGACCTCGGCGTCGTAGGCCGGCGACTCCGGGGCCCACGGGCCCGAGATGATCCGGGCCGACCCCCGGAAGAGGGCGCGCACGATCGAGGGCCGGTCGAGGAGCATCGTCATGGCCCGGCGCACTCGCGCGTCGGAAAAGAACGGCGTCCTGTTGTTGAGCGCGATGGAGTTGTAGTCGAGGTTGTAGAACTCGACGAGCCGGCAGCAGCGGGCGAAGTCCGGGTCTGCCGTCGGCTTTCTCCTTCAGCGACTCGTTCGATCGCCGTTTCGTCGAGATCTCCCGCGAGCAAAGCCTGGTAGGCCACCGAGTTCTCGGGGAGGATGCGGAAGACCACGCGCTCGAAATGGCCGCGCGCCCCGAAGTACTTCGGGTTACGCTCGAGCACGATCGACTCCTGCGCCTTCCAGGAGACGAACCGATACGGGCCGTCGGACAGGGGCTCGCGGTTCTCCCGGGCCTTCAGGAAGTTCTTCCGCGCGTAACGCTTCTCGGGAAGGAGCGGGAGCACGAACGCCATGGCGTGGTAGGCGTACGGCTCGCGGAATTTCGCGACGAAGGAACGCGCGTCGAGCGCTTCGACGGAATCGAGACCCTCGAAAACCGGCTTGAACACGGGCGAGGGGACCGCCGGATCCACGATGCGCCGGATCGTGAAGACGGCGTCGCCCGCCGTGACCGGCGTGCCGTCCTCCCACACCGCGTCGGCGCGCAGAGTCAAACGGACTTCGCGGCCGTCGGCGGACACCTTGTAGCTCTCGGCCAGACCCGGCACCAGGTTCATTCTGGAATCGAAGTCGAGAAGGTTGCGCGACACGTACTGGAGGACCTGCTGCTCGGGGAGTCCCTCCTGCAGGACGCAGTTCAGCGTCGCCGGCTCGCCGACGAGACGCCTCCGCAAGCACGCCGCCGTCCACGGGCGTGCCGCTCCTCGTCTCGTCGATGTACCCGAGCACCGGTTCCGGAACCGCCGTCGGGACCGGTGTCGCCCGCGGCCTCTCGAGGGCCGCCGGCTGCTCCTTCGCCCGGCAGGCCGCGGCCACGCAGACGACGAGGAGAAGACTCGCGAGCTTTTTCACGCTCCCGACATTATGAACGACGCGAAAAGGAGCGCAGACGCCAGGAACGGCGCAGCAGACCTTAGACCTTGCGACCTTAGACCTCAGACCTGACTCGGCTCTACGGAAGCGTGAAGCTCGCGGCGGCGACGTTGCGGGCGGCGTCGGTCACCCGGATGAGCAGGAAGGCCCCCTTCCATTTCGGATCGAGCTTGATCCGGTACGTCTCCAACGGAGAGTCGGAGAGCCCGTCCTTCGGCTCGACGCGCACCCATTCCTTCGCGTCCACGCTGTACTCGGCCTCGAGAATCGGCGAAGCGCCGTCCTTCGCCTCGAACTCGAACGTCTCGGCGCTGCCGGGCAGCCTGCGAATCACCGGAGGCGTGTTGTCCACGACCACGGGGGGGAATCGCGCGAGGAGGTCTTCCCTTCCTCCGGGTTCGACTCGGCGTCGGACGCCGTCAGCCGGAAGACGTACTCGCCGTCGGGAAGCGCCGCCGTGTCGAAGGAGTAGAACGCCTCCCGCAACCCCTTCTTCAACGGGAGCCAGTGTCCCGAGCCGGCCGGCTTGAACGCGATGTCGTATGTCAGCGTGTCGCTGTCCGCGTCCGTTGCCTTCCACGTGAGCGTCCGGTAGCCCTTTCGCAGCAGGCGGCGCGGCGGCGGCTCCGACTTGGACTCGTCGAGACTCGTGAAGATCCCTTTCTCGTCGGGCGCCGTCGTTTCGAAGACATTGGATCCACCCGAGGCGGATCGCGCGAGGACCTCGGAGGGGCCGAGCAGGACGAAGCTCTCGACCACGGGAGCCGCGTTCTGGTTCCGGTACGCCGCCTCCACGCGCCGGACCACGGGGAGCCTGTCGCCCTCGGACGTCATGCGGATCTTCCACTGAAGATAGCGCCCGGGCGGCGCCGGGATCGTGGACGTCTGCGCCGCCGGCGCAAGCGGGGACCAGTCGCTCCAGGTCGAGTCGGGAAGCCCCGATTCTCCCGAGCGGAAGGAGAACTCGAGCCGGCTTCCCGCGGGCGCGTCGGCGTCGAATCGGAACGCTCCGAAGCGGCTCGTGCGTCCCGTGTCCTTCACCGCCGAAACGTACTCCCCGCGGCGGGGACCATCGCTCAAGCGATAGAGCGCGGTGGCGGAGTTCGTCGCCACGGCGTTTCCGGCGAGCGCCGTCACCTGCTTCTCGTCGAAGGTCCGGTCGAGCGACCACAGGTTCACGCCGACCCGGTACAGTTTTCCATTGGGACCCGTCGCCGCCAGCACCGAAGACGGCGTCGATTCCGGCGCGAGGTCGAACACGATCTCGTCCGGGCTCGACCAGACCGGGCGCGGCGGCTCCCCTTCCTCGAAGAGGAGGACCTCCGACGAGTATCCGCCCTGCCGGCTGCCGGGACGAGGCGGCGCCAGGCGCGGCTGACCGACGGTCACGGTCACCTCGGGCTTGTCCTGAACCTCCTCTCCTTCCCGCGCGTTGGCCTGCCGGGCGGGCTTGCCCGGCGGCTGAGGCTGCGGAGCGGAGATCGGTTCCTGGCTCGCTGGCGGGAGCTTCGGCGGACGAGGCCGCCACCCAGACGCGGCCGTCGCCGCTCCCCGTGATCGATGTGATCTCCGACTTGGAGGAGTCGTAGACGGTCGAGACGGCCCCCGACGGATCGACTCGCAGGACGAGGCCGGACCCGGAGGTCCCGGCCCAGAGCCTTCCCCGGGAATCCACGTAGAGCGAGCGCACGTGCGGGTCGCGCGTCGCGTGCACGCGCTCGCCCTTCCCCGTCCGCGCCGACCCGGTGGATCTCTCCGGGCAGCCCGGTCGCCGCGTAAAGGGCCTTTCCCGCAACGGCGAGCGCCCAGACGTACTGCGCCTTCGTCTCGTAGAAGACGGCGGCCTTCCCCTTCTCGATCCGGTAGATCTTCCCTCCGGGCGAGCTGCCCGCGTAGAGCACGCCGTCGGGCGAGACCGCGAGCGCCGTGACTTCCTTCTCCGGAAGCGTCGCGAGCACCTCGACCTTGCCGGCCGGGAGGACCCGCAGGATCTTCCCGTCGTTGCCCGTTCCGATCAGGATGTCCCCCTCGCGGTCGCGCACGGCGGAAAAGAGCGTGGCTTCGGCGATCCCGTCCACGCGGTGCGACTCGCGGGAGAGAATCAGGGTCCCGTCCATGGCGACCGAGACTCCCCGCGCCTCCCCGCTGGAGAAATCCGACGCCGAATCGCAGACCCAGATCCGCGTGGCCGCCGCCCGCGCCGCCGGAGCCGCGGCGGCCAGAGCGAAGAGGGAGCCCCGAGGGCTCGAAGAAGCCGGCTTCACCACATTCTCGGCTTGACGTCGATCCGAAGCCGGACCGAGCCGTTGATGGGAGTGGGCTGCTCGACCGACACGGACTGGAGCCGGACGTGCGAGAGCTCCGGCGTCGAGGCCTCTCCCGGGACCCCGGTCGCGCAGGATCGTCGCGACGCTGGGCGGCAGGCCCTGCAGCGCGTCGCCGGCCACGACGGCGCCCGGCGCGGTGCGGTAGGCGAGCAGGTTCAGGCTGTTGGGCGGGCGCACCCGGGCCAGGAAATCCAGCACCTGGTCGAGCGACTGCGGGTCCGGCGGCACGAGGGCGAGATCGTAGGCCGTCGCGGCCGAGCCGTCCCCCACGAAGACCGTCAGCGGCCCCGGCGGCGTGTCGGGAGGGACCTTCAGGTCCAGGACCACGCGGCGCGCGCTCCCGCGGAAATCCACGACGTCGACCCAGATCGGGACCTCGTCGCCCGGATGGACGCTCTCCTTCTGGGCTTCGACGTGGACGATGCGGGCGCCCTTCAACCGGTCCGAATGGGTGATCTCGACGTCCACGCCGAGGATCGTCAGGTCATGGAATTCATTGGCCATCAGGTAATTGGTCAGGAGGGCGAGCGACGCCACGGCCTCCTCGCGGGCGTTCAATCCCGAGAAGACGGAATCCCAGCGGACATTGCGGCCCGGCGTGCGGATCGCCGACTTCCAGACGAGCGTGCGCTCTCCGCTCCGCTTCTCCAGGGTCGTCAGGACGTTGTCGATCGCGATGGCGGTCAGGATCGGAGTCAGCATCGAGTTGTGCACGGCCTCGAAGTGGTACACCTGGGACGGAATCTGGTCGGAGGAGATGCGCACGGTGATCGGCACCATGGGAGCGTGCGTTCCGAAGGTCCCGAGGATGCCGGTGGAGCGGTCCTGCGTGATCGACCCCAGCACCGGCCCCGTCGCCGCGAACTTGAAGGAGCGGAAGAGAGACGGCAACACGGTCAGGACCTCGGCCCGCGACATCGGCATGGAAACCGGGCCCATCGAGAGGAACGGGTGGCCGAAGGCCAGGACCGAGTTCCCCTCGACCCAGGTCACCGTGCCCGTGGCCGACAGGTCCATGTCCCCCGAAAGCAGCTGCGTCGCGACCGCCGACCCGGGGGCAGAGCGGGGACGGTTCTCCCGGGGGCTTCGTCGCGGCCGCGCCCGACGGCACCGCCATCCAGTTGGAAGCCTCGGCGAGGCGATCGAAGAGCCTCGCCGGGTCCGATCGCCCCTCCGAAGGAGACCGGAAGCGGCAGGGCGGCGAGCGAGCCGGAAGAGCTGGCCTGGAAGGGCTTGCAAGAGGTCCGTCCAGCGGTCCGTGAAGTGCCCGGACGAAAAAGCGGCGACGAGGGCCCCGGTGGAGGCCGGCCGAGCCCGCGATCGGAACGGGCGGCGCCGCGGGCGCGTGGCGGATGTCGAGCATGCTCTGGATCGGCGTGATGCCGCAGATCGGGTCCTTGGAGAACGGCCAGCCGTAGGCGAGCGCGCCCACGAGCTTGCCGTCGACGTAGATCGGGCTGCCGCTCATCCCGGCGATGATCCCGGCCTTCTCGAGGCCGATGCCGGAGACGCGGCCGAGGATCAGGTCCTGCCCGGGCGCGTAGCGCTTGAGCAGGCCGAGGATCTCGACGTCGAACCGCTGGATCCCCTTCCCGTCCCCCATGTCGGTGACGCCGTAACCCTTCATGCCCGCCACGATTTTCTCCTGCGGGCAGTATGTCGAAGGGCTGGGCAGGAGCCGGAACGGCGCGCAGCCCGAGAACGAGAGTCGCCGCGCAGGCCGCCGCCAATCCCCGGGACAGGTTCCTCATGCGGAGCACAACGCGTCCTCCTCTCCTCTCCATTCCCTTTGACGCTTCCGAATCTGTATGTTACGGTGCAAAACGATGATGGTGGCCTTGCTTCAGCCCGTCCGGGCGGAAAACCTGCCCGGGGGCCAAGACCCTCTCGTCGTCTTCTTTCGCGAAACCAGCCCCACCGCCAAGGTCGTCCTGGCGATCCTCCTCCTTTTTTCGCTCATCTCCTGGATCATCATTTTCGCAAAATACCTGAAGCTCGCGCGGGTCTCCCGCCAGTCGGACAAGTTCGTGGCGTTCTTCCGCAAGTCGAAGCGGTTCTCCGAGGTCAATACGATCGCGGGCCAGCTCACGGACACCCCGCTGACGACGCTCTTCAAGGCAGGGTACGCGGAGCTCGACGCGCAGATCAAGGCCGTCCGGCCGGAGGAATCGCCTGTCACGACGATCGCCATGCAGCCGCCCGCCGTGCAGGCCGGGAAGCTCCTGATCAAGAACATCTCGGGGGTGGAGCGGGCCCTGGAGCGGGCGATCGGCGTCGAGGTCTCCCGCCTGACGCGGTACATGACCTTTCTCGCCACGACCGCCTCGGCCTGCCCCTTCATCGGCCTCTTCGGCACGGTCTGGGGCATCATGCAGTCCTTCCGGGCCATCGGCCAGACGGGATCGACGTCCATCGCCGCGGTGGCGCCCGGCATCTCCGAGGCTCTCGTCAACACCGCGGCGGGCCTCGCCGCCGCGATCCCCGCGCTCATCTTCTACAACTACTTCATGGGCAAGGTGCGGGCGCAGCGGGCGGGAATGGAGGACTTCGCGCTGGAGTTCATCAACCTGGCCGAGAGGAACTTCACCTGAGACCGTAAGACTCGTGAGGCGTAAGGCGTGAGGCGAAGCAACCCGAGCGCGTCGTCCCTCGCCTTACGACTTACGCCTCACGCCTGACGCCCAGATGGCCTTCCACCGCGCGTCCGGAGACCCCTACGACCACCTGGCGGACATCAACGTCACGCCGCTGGTGGACGTGATGCTCGTGCTCCTGATCATCTTCATGGTCACCGCGCCGATGCTCCACCAGGGGGTCTCCGTTTCGCTCCCGAAGACGGAGACGACCAACCTCCCTTCGAGCGTCGAGGACCCGATCATCCTCTCCATCACGAGCGACGGCCGCTACTACATCAACGAGACGCCCGTGGCGCGCGGTTTGCTCCGGGAGCGGCTCAATGCGTTTCTGCGGACTCGGAAGGACCGGACGGTGTTCCTGAAGGCGGACCGGTCCCTGTCGGTCGGAACCGTGGTCGAGACGCTGGACGTCTTGAATCGCATGGGAATCGAGAACCTCGGCTTCATCACGGACACTTCGGGCTCGAAGAAGGCCGGCGCAAAGTAATCGCATGGATGCCGTCGGAGACGTTCTCGCCGGAAGGGAGCAGAGCGACATCCCCTGGGCGATGGGGACTTCGCTCGCCGTCCTGCTGCACGCCGGCGTCGCCGCGATGCTCGTGATCTCGGCCCTCCACAGGCCCGCGCCGCTTCATCACGCCGCGAGCCGTCAACGTCCGGCTGGTCCAGGCCGGGACCCTGACCGGCGGAGCGCCCGCCGAGGTTCCGGAGAAGCCGCCCGAGAAGCCGAAGATCTTGAAGCCCGCCCCGGCCGAAGAGCCGCCGCCGCCCCCCTCGTCCAAGGCCAAGCTTCTCCCGTCGAAGGAAAAGGAGGAGAAGAAGAAGCCCTCCGTTCCCGGGCCGCCGTCGAAGACCTCCTCGCAGGCCCCGGCCGGCAGCCGCCGCGGCGCCCCCCTCCGCCCGCCCGGGTACCGGCGGCCCCGTGGGGACGGGCGGCAACGTCGGCGTCGGCGGCGCCACTTTCGATCAGCCGGACTTCAACTACTCCTACTACGTCGAGCGAATGCTCGTCACGATCGGAATGAACTGGTTCAAGCCGGCCGAGTCCGTTCCGATCTCACCCATGATCCGGTTCCGAATCGAGCGGGACGGAACGATCAGCGACCCGCAGGTGGAGCGATCGAGCGGATTGCCCTTCGTGGACCGGGCCGCGCTGAGGGCCGTCATCGCCTCGTCGCCCCTCGCCCCCCTCCCCCAGGAGTTCGGCGGCCGCCATCTCGGCGTCCACCTGATCTTCGAATGAGAAGAAGAGCGCTTGTTCAGGAGCCTTTCCCCTCTCCCTCCGGGAGAGGGCAGGGGTGAGGCACCTTCAAGCCGCGACGCGAAGCGTCGCCGCAAGAACTCCCTCTCCCCGGGAGAGGGCGCGGGGTGAGGGCACTGATCCTCGCCCACACTCTCGGTATCCTCCTGCTCACAACATCGCTCCTCGCCCAGGCCCCCCAACCCACGCCTCCTCCTTCCGGCCAGGAGATGGTCCTGACGATTCGAAAAGAGGCGGCCGGCCGGAAGATCCCGGTCGCCATCCCGCCCCTGTCCGCGTCCGGGCTGCCCGCGGTGCAGTCGAAGATCGTGGACCCCTTCACGGCGACGCTGCGGTCGGACCTGGAGTACACCGGGCTCTTCGTGATCGCGGACCCGGCCCACTATCCCACCGGCTCGCGCGACGCCAAGACCACCGAGACCGCGGACCGGTGGCGCGGCAGCGGAGCGGAGTACCTCGTCGACACGCAGGCGGACGTCACCGGCGACAAGGTCAGCGTCGAGGCGAGAGTCTGGGACCTGAAGGCCCATCAGCTCATCCTCGGCCGGCGCTACACGGGCGGGGTCTCGTACGTCGAACGGATCGCCCACACGCTGGCCAACGACCTGGTCAAGGAGCTGTTCGGGAAGACCGGCCTCTTCCTCTCTTCGATCGTTTTCGTTTCCGATCGCGACGGCGCGAAGGACATCTACGCGATGGACTTCGACGGCCGGAACGTCCGCCGCCTGACTTCCCATCACTCTCTCGCGATGAATCCGGACGCGCGCGGCGGGCAAGATCGTCTTCACGAGCTACGTCAAGCGATTCCCGCAGATCTGGATGATGAACGCGGACGGCAGCGGCCAGAGGGAGATCCCGACCGGCCTCGAGCTGAACGCCTCCCCCGCGCTCTCCCCCGACGGATCGCAGATCGCCTTCGCCGGCTCGGCCAAGGGCAATCCGGACATCTACGTGACCGGCACGAGCGGGAGCGGCCTCCACCGGCTCACGATGACGCACGCCCTCGAGGCGTCTCCCGACTGGTCCCCCACGGGACGGCAGATCCTCTACACCTCCGACCAGTCCGGCACGCCGCAGATCTGGGTCATGGACGCGGAGGGAACGGGCGCGCGCCGCGTCACGTACGCGGGCAACTGGAACGACGAGGGAGCCTGGTCTCCGGACGGATCGAAGATCGCGTTCGCGTGCCGCAACGAGGGGGACTTCAACATCTGCGTGATGGACTTCGCCAGCGGCAACACGGTGCAGCTCACGTCCGAGGGCTCCAACGGCCATCCGGGCTGGTCTCCCAACGGCGACAAGATCGCGTACCAGTGCCGGCGCGGCGGCCGGACGCAGATCTACACGATGGACGCCGACGGCCAGAACAAGCGCCTGCTGACCGAAGGGTCCAACAACATCCAGCCGATCTGGACGCCCTGATCGATCCCTTCGCGCGATTCGCTTCGCGCTCCGGAGCGCGGAAGACGCGGCGGGATCTGCTATATTCAGTGCTTCTTGCGCGCGCACGGGATTCGCGCGGAGCGCTAACGGACAAGGAGATGCGATCATGACGAAACGGACAGGCGTTGACGGTCCTCGCATTCTTGCTGGCCGGAATGCTCGGTCTGGTGACGGCGTGCAAGAAGAATCCTCCGACCACCGCCGCGGGGGCCAAGCCCCGCGGAAGAGTCGACAGGCGCCGGAGACGAAGGTCCCGCCTCCCACGACCTCGCCGGGGTCGGTGGAGAGCACGGAGTTGCCGGCGGACGTCCGGGAGATCAACGCCCGCGGCTACCTGAAGGATGCGTTCTTCGATTACGACAAGTCGGACCTGCGCGACGACGCGCGTACGGCGCTCGCGGCGGACGCGGACTGGCTGAAGAAGAACCGGACGATCCAGTTCCTGATCGAGGGCCACTGCGACGAGCGCGGGAACTCCGAATACAACCTCGCCCTGGGAGACCGGCGCGCCAACGCGGCCAAGGAATACCTCGTCTCGCTCGGCGTGGACGCCTCGCGAGTCCGGACGGTCTCCTACGGGAAGGAGCGCCCCTTCTGCACCCAATCCACGGAAGACTGCTGGCAGCAGAACCGCCGCGCCCACTTCCTGGTCACGGCCCGGTAGTGATTCGGATCCCCCGGCTACTCTTGCCGCCGGACTGGCGGTCTGCGCGCTCGGCGGCGCGGCGGGCTGCGTGAGCTCCAGCGACATCGACGGCCTGCACCGCCAGATGAACGACATCGAGAAGGAGATCCAGACGCTCGAACGGAAGTCCTCGAGCAAGGAGGAGGTCTCCAAGCTCAACACGAACGTCTCCCAGCAGACCGAACAGCTCTTGAAATCGAATGCCGACACGGGAATCAAGCTCGGGGAGCTGACGGCAAAGATGGAGCAGCTCGAGTCGAAGCTCGAGGACACCAACCGGCGGCTCGCCCAGCTCTCCCAGCAGATCGCCGAGACGCAGGGGGACCTGGCGCGCCTGCGCTCCCTTCCGGCGGCGGGCCGGCGGCCGGTCCCACGCCGGCGCCGGGCAACCTCCGCGGACGCCCGCCCGGATGCGACCGTCGTGCGGCCTCCGGCCGGCGGCGGCCATCCCTCTCCCGCCGAGCTTTACGACACGGCGTACGCCGACTACAACAAGGGGCGCTACGCGCTCGCGATCCAGGGATTCCAGGAGTACCTGGCCGCCTATCCGAACACGGACCTCTCCGACAACGCCCAGTACTGGATCGGGGAGTGCCACTATGCCCAGAAGAAGCACACTGAGGCCATCGCGGACTTCGACAAGCTCCTGAAGGTCTGGCCCAAGAGCGACAAGGCGGCCGCCGCGTTGTTGAAGAAGGGGTACGCCCTGATCGAGCTCGGCCAGAAGGCCGAGGGGGTCGTCGATCTCCAGTATGTCATCCACGAGTATCCGGCGGCCGAGGAGGCGCGGCTCGCTCGCGCGCGGCTGAAGTCCCTGGGGATCGAGACGCGATAGCGCGGGCGGCACTCGGGACTCGGGCCCGAAGACAAGAAAGGACCGGCAGAAGCGAAGAATGGCGAACATCAAGTCGGCGGAAAAGAGAATGAAGCAGACGGCCAAACGGCAGCTGCGCAATCGCGGCGTGCGGGCCCATCTGCGGACGAAGGTCAAGCAGTACCGGCAGACCGACACGGCGAAGAAGGCCGAGACGCTTCCCGCGACCTACGCTGAGATCGATCGCGCCCGGAAGAAGGGCGTGATCCACAAGAACGCGGCTTCCCGCTACAAGTCGCGCCTCGCAAAGGCGGCCGCCAGGAAAGAGTCTAAGGTCTAATGTCGAAGGTCTAAGGTCGGGGCGCGGGCTCCCAGGCTCTGGGACCTTAGACCTTAGACCTTAGACTTTAGACGCGCGGCCGAAGGCCGCGCTCCTAGAATCCTTCCAGGAGGCTCGACACGAGACTGGCGGCGAATTTCTCGCCGACACTGTCGATGACCTCGTTCTCGCGGTCCACGTA
The DNA here is from genome assembly GCA_963782815.1 of uncultured Acidobacteriota bacterium. Lineage (GTDB taxonomy): Bacteria > Acidobacteriota > Thermoanaerobaculia > UBA5066 > Gp7-AA6 > JAWOLE01. The sequence goes on from CAWALG010000011.1 coordinate 80,005, forward strand.
GGACGCCGCGCTGGTCGCCAGCGCGTAGTTGTCCTGGAACGTGAAGGACTGGTTCTCCCAGAGGACTTTCTCGTCGGGGAGGGTCTTCAGGGCCACGCTGGCCGTCACGCGGACCTGGTATTCCTTCGCCCTGCCCTGATCGTCGAACGCGACGGCGAAGAGGTCGAACGCCTTGACGGCTCCCGTCAGCTCCGCGTCCGCTCCGGCCGCGTCGGCCTTGACCGAGAAGCGGCCGCGGCTGGCGAGCTCCTTGACGATCTCGCTCGAGAGGCGCTGCTCGAGGCCGACCCGCGACGTCTGGTTCACGAGCGTCCGGAAATGGATCACGCGGATCGACGCGGGGAGGTTCGAGGTCTTCCCCACGAGCGTGTAGCCGCACCCGACCCAGCAACCGTCCACGGCAGACCAGCGACCGGTCAGCGCTCGCAAGCGACGAAGCCCGGTCGCGGCGCGAGGAGTCTTCCGAGGGAGGAGCCTCGCTCCGCGGCGCCGAGCATGAGCCCGGGGCGATCCCCGCGCGCCGAACGTCATCGGACGACGAGGTTCAGCAGGCGGTCGGGGACGAAGACGGATCTCGCCAGCTCCCTGCCCTCGAGCCACGCGACGATGCGTTCGTCCGAGCGCGCCAGCGTCAAGGCTTCCGACTCGGTCGTGCCCCGCTCGACGTCCAGGCGCCCGCGGACCTTTCCGTTGACCTGCACGACGAGCGTGACTCGCGGCGTCGTCGCGAGCTCCTCGTCGAAGGCCGGCCAGCCGCTCTCGACGAGGGGGCTCTGCCTCTCCGAATCGCTCCCACCATTCGTCGGTCAGGTGCGGAGCGATGGGGTGGAGCAGCTTGAGCAGCGTCAGGGTGGCGCGCCGGACGGCGGCGTCGTCCTCCCCCCCCTCGTCCAGGGCCTCCGCGATGCCCCGCTGGAACTCCATGAGCGCCGCGACCGCGGTGTGGAAGTGAAAACGGGCGGCGTCCGCCGTCACCCGCGCGATCGTGCGGTGCTCCAGGCGCGTCAGCGGCGTGTCGCGCGCGGCCGCGCTCTCCGCGGGCTTCGCCGCGACGCGGGCGCAGAGCTCGTGGACGCGGTTCAGGAACCGGTACGCGCCGACGACCCCCTCCTCGGACCACTCCGACTCCTTCTCCGGCGGCCCGATGAAGAGCGTGTAGAGCCGGACCGTGTCCGCCCCGTAGCGCTCGATCAGCTCGTCGGGAGAAACGGTGTTGCCGCGGGACTTCGACATCTTCTCGACCTTGCCCGTCGCCGCGTTGACCTTCGTGATCATTCCCTGGTTGAAGAGCCGGGCGAAGGGCTCTTCGATGGCGACGAGGCCCATGTCCTTCAGGACCCGGCAGATGAAGCGCGCGTAGAGGAGGTGGAGGATCGCGTGCTCGATGCCTCCGACGTACTGGTCCACCGGCATCCAGTGCGCCGCGCGCGCGGAGTCGAGCATCCTGGCGCCGTCGCCGGGATTGAGGAAACGGAGGTAGTACCAGGAGGAGTCCACGAAGGTGTCCATCGTGTCGGTCTCGCGCCGCGCCGGCTTGCCGCACGAGGGGCAGTCCACTCGCAGGAAGGACTCGGACTTCTCGAGCGGGTTCCCCTCGGCGCCCTGGAACGCCACGTCCTCGGGGAGGAGCACCGGCAGGTCCGCGTCGGGCACGGGGACGACGCCGCAGCCTTCGCAGTGGATCGCCGGGATCGGCGTCCCCCAGTAGCGCTGGCGGGAGATCAACCAGTCCCTCAGCCGGTACCCGACGGTCCCCTTCCCGACGCCCTTCGCCTCGACCCAGGCGATCGCCTTGCGCACCGCCTCGGGGCCGTTGGGTGTTCCGTCCCATTCCCCCGAGCGGTAGAGGTAGCCCGTGTGCGGCTCGGCCTGCGTCATCTCCGCGGGGTCGAGCTCCCGTTCCTCCGTCCGGTAGACCGGGCGGATCTCGAGATGGAAGCGCCGCGCGAACTCGAAGTCGCGCTGGTCGTGGGCGGGAACTCCCATGATCGCGCCGGTCCCGTACTCGGGCAGGACGAAGTTCGCGAGCCAGACGGGGATCCGCTCGCCGGTCGCCGGGTTCACGGAAGCGAAGCCCGTGTCGAGCCCCTCCTTCTCCCCCCCTCCGCCTCGCGCTCCAGCCGAGATTCCCGGCGGACCCGCTCGATGAAGGCCTGGATCTCCTCCTTCTTCGGGGACATCCGCGCGAGCGCCGCGGCCGCGGGGTGCTCGGGCGCGAGCGCCAGGAACGTCGCGCCGTGGAGCGTGTCGGGCCGCGTCGTGAAGACGGCCACGGGCTCGCCCAGCCCCTCGACCGGGAACAGGATCTCCGCCCCCTCCGATCGGCCGATCCAGTTGCGCTGCATCGTCTTGACGCGGTCCGGCCAGTCGAGATCCTCCAACCCCGCGAGCAGGCGTTCCGCGTACCCGGTGATCCGGAAGAACCACTGCGTCAGATCGCGGATCTCGACCGCGTCGTCGGAGCGCTCGCACCGGCCCTCCACGACCTGCTCGTTGGCCAGGACGGTCCGGCAACCCGGGCACCAGTTGACGGGAGCCGTCTTGCGGTAGGCGAGGCCCCGCTCCCACATGCGCAGGAAGAGCCATTGATTCCAGCGGTAGTAACCGGGGTCGCACGAGGCGAGCTCCTTGGACCAGTCGTAGAGCAGCCCGAGACTCTTCAACTGCACCTTCATGCGAGCGATGTTCGCGAGCGTGTACTCGCGCGGATGCACGCCGCTCGCGATCGCCGCGTTCTCCGCGGGCAGTCCGAAGGCGTCCCAGCCCATCGGGTTCAACACCGTGCGCCCGGCCATCCGCTCCCGCCGGTAGAGCGCGTCCCCCAGGATGTAGTTTCGCCCGTGCCCGACGTGGAGCCGGCTCGCCGAGGGGTACGGGAACATGTTGAGCATGTAGAACTTCTCGCCGGGGGCGGCGGTGTCCACGTAGGCCGCTCGCTCCTCTTCCCAGCGGCGCTGCCACTTCGCGTCGATCGCCGCGTGGTCGAATCTCTCGGTCATGGAGCCCGGCAATATACCCGATCGGGAGCGCGCCCCGGCTCTATGGCGTCGTCGCCCGGACCCGGACGGCATGGGCACCGGCGCGGACGGTCGCGTACGACAGTTGTCCCGACGAAGAGACGCCCGTCAGCGAGAGCGCCCGGGGGCGCGTCAACGCGCGCCGCGAGAAAGGGATGTACCGGGCGTCCACGCCGTTGACGGAAGAGCACGGATCGGAGAAGACGTAACCGCGATCCGGGTAATAGACCTCGATCCAGCGGTGGTAGACGCCGCCGATCGCGGCCTCGTAGCCGTCCGCGCCCGGATCGGATCGCAGGATGCCCTGCACCGTCCTCGCGGTGATTCCGGCCCTCCGAAGGAGATCGACCGCGAGCTCCGCGAATCCGACGCAGTAGGCGCGCCCCGAGGCGAAGACGGCGGCGGGATCCTGCCGGCGCAGCCGGTCCGGATCGTAGGTGATGCGGGAGACGAGGCCGATCAGGATGCGCCGGACCGCCTCGGATTGCCGGAGGCTCCCGGCGGAGAGCTTGCGCGCGAACGCGTCGCGGTCGGGAGCGGCCGGCGGAGCGGGCTCGACGCGCGCGCGCGCCGGAAAGGGAGCGGCGCTCGCCAGAGGCGAATCGGAGACGCGGACGCGAAGCTCCACCGATCCCGTCTCGTCCGCCGCGACCTCCAGCGAGAAGCCGTCATTGTCGTACTGGTCGAAGAGGCGCGCGTCGGCTCCCGAGGCGCGGTAGACGGCGGCTTGCTGTCCCTCGGCGGCGCCGGAGGCCAGGCCGATGACCAGAGCCAGGGCGGCTCTCCTCACGCGAGCGGCGCCTCGTCCTTGCGCCCCTTCAGGACGCCGTCCAGGATCCCGTTGATGAACTGGGAGGAGCGCGGCGTGGAAAAGCGCTTCGCGATCTCGAGCGCCTCGTCGATGACGACGGGCCGCGGCGTCGAGGGCTCGTGCAGGAGCTCGAAGAGGGCGAGCCGCAGGATGTTGCGGTCCACGATCGGCATCCTCGCCAGCCTCCAGTGGTCCGCCTGCTTCGAGATGATGGCATCCAGATCGTCGCGGTTGGCGAGCGTTCCGGAGACGAGGCGTTGCGTGAAATCGCGCAGCGCGGCGGGCGCCTTCTGCAGGTCCGGGGAGCGGCGGAACATCTCGTCCGGACGAGTCCCCGCGACATCGTTCTCGAAGAGCATCTGAAGAGCGAGCTCCCTCGCCTTTCGCCGGGCTCCCATCAGCGCGCCGCGAGAAGGCGCTTCAGGTTCGCCATCTCGATGGCGGCCTCCGCCGCTTCCGCGCCCTTGCCGGAACGCTCTCGCGCCTGCTCCATGGTGTCGCAGGTCAGCAGCCCGAACCCGATCGGCTGGCCCGTCTCCGCGGTCAGGGACGCGAGCGCCGTGGCGACGGCGTGCCCCAGGACCTCGTGATGCGTGGTCTCTCCCCGGACGATCGCGCCGAGAACGATGAGAGCGTCCGGACGCGGAGGGGACGCCGAGAGGGCGGCGCGCGCCGCCGCGGGAAGCTCGAACGCTCCGGGGACGCGCACGACCCGGACGGCCGTGCCTCTCGCTCCGCGGCTCTCGAGCGTCTGGAGGGCGCTCCGCAGGAGGGCATCCGTGATCGTCGGGTTCCAGCGGGCGCAGATCACCGTGAATCGGAGGCCGGACGCGTTCGAGTCTCCTTCGACCGCCTTCGGTTGAAAGGCCGGGGCCACGCGGCGCGGAACACGGCGACTGCTCAAGGATCGGTCCCTCGCTAAGAGACGAGAATCTTAACACTCAGGATTTGTGATTGGTGATTTGTGATTGGTGATTTGACACCAGGCAGCCTTTTCGTCCTGATCACAAATCACAAATCACAAATCACAAATTCTCCAGTACGGGATCGTCGCCGAAGTTGCGAATGTACCGTTCGCGGAATTGATCCCGCGTGTAGCGCGGCGGCTGCGGTCCCAGGGCCTCCAGGCCGAAAACCGCGGCCACGCTCCCCATGCGCCCGGCCGCGGTCCAGGATGCCCCGATCCGAACTCCGCGGATGAGGCCGGCTCGGAAGGCGTCTCCGACGCCGGTGGGATCGGCCGCGTCCGTCTCGAGGCGGGCGGCCGGGATGGCGAGTCGAACGGTGTGCCCCGCGTCGCCGCACACCGAGATCGTGGACCCTTGCGCGCCGTGTGTCACGACGACGACCGGGATCAGGTCCTCCAGCTCCTCGCGCGACAACTCCGTCTTGTGGGCCAGGATGCCGAACTCGTAGTCGTTGACGACGAGGATCGCCGCGCCGGAGAGCCCCTCGCGCAATTCCTCGCCGGAGAGCCGGGCGACCTGCTGGCTCGGATCATAGAGGAAGGGAATCCGGAGGCGCCGGCACTCGGCCGTGTAGCGGGCCATGGCCGCCGGGTCGTTGGGCGAGACCACGACGAGCGCGATCCCGGCGGGATCCAGCATCTCGAGCGAGAGATCCCTCGCGCGAGCCATCGCGCCCGTGTAGAAGGACGCGATCTGGTTCTGGTCCTGGTCGGTCGAGACGAAGAAGGACGCGGTGAAGACGTCCTCGTGCAGGAGCAGGCCGGAGACGTCCACGCCTTCGCGCGGCCAGCCGGTCCCTGTAGTCGGCGGCGTCGCTTCCCGCCGTCGCGAAGAGCAGCGGCGTCTCGCCCAGGAGCGCCAGGCTGTAGGCGATGTTCGGGGCGCAACCCCCCGGCACGCGGCGCATGTCGTCCACCAGGAACGAGACGGACAGGCGCGAGAGGCGGTCGGGAATCAGGTGCTCGACGAACCGTCCGGGAAACCTCATCAGGTAGTCGAACGCCACCGAGCCGGTGACGACCACCTGCCGCGAGGAGACCGGCGTTCACAGGTAGCGTCCGGCAGATCGGGCGGAGCCGTCTCCTTCGCCGCCTCCGGAATGGCCTTCGGGTCGGTCAGGATGGCGTGGCGCAGCGCGTCGCGGCAGGAGCAGGCCCGGGAGGGATCCACGCGGGGGACGGCTTCCCGAAGGCTGCGCCGCGCGGCGGCCGCGTTCTCCGCGAGGATCGTCGAGGATGGTCTCGACCGAAACGGCGTCCGTCGCCTCGCGCCAGCAGTCGTAATCGGTCACGAGCGCCAGCGACGCGTAGCAGATCTCCGCCTCGCGGGCGAGCTTCGCTTCGGTCAGGTTCGTCATGCCGACGACGTCCGCCCCCCAGCCCCGGTAGAGCCGGGCCTCGGCGCGCGTGGAGAACTGCGGCCCCTCCATGCAGACGTAGGTGCCGCCGCCGTGAACGGTCAGCCCGCAATGCCGCGCGCTCGTCTCGAGAACGGCGGAAAGGGCCGGGCAAACCGGGTCCGCGAAGGCGACGTGGGCGACGATTCCCTCGCCGAAGAACGTGTCGGGGCGATGCCGCGTGCGGTCGATGAACTGGTCGGGAACCACGGCGTGCCGCGGCGCGTACTCCTCCTTCAGGCTTCCGACCGCCGACACGGACAGGATCGCGTCGCAGCCGAGGATCTTGAACCCGCAGATGTTGGCGCGGTAGTTGATGTCCGTCGGGCCGTAGCGATGCCCGCGCGCGTGCCGCGAGAAGAACGCGACCGGCACGCCGGCGAGATTCCCGTGAAGTAGGCGTCGGACGGATGCGCCGAACGGCGTCTCGGGTCTCTCTTCCTTGCGCGCCCTCGAGGCCCGTCAGGTCGTAGACGCCGCTCCCGCCGATCAACCCGACGCGCGCCCGTCGCTCCGTCACACTCGGGCTCCCTCCGCCGCGAGACGGTGCCGGTCGATCGCTTCGAGGACCTCCTGCGCGAGCGCGAGCGCTTCGCGGCCCGCCTCCCCCGTCACCAGAGGCGGCTGGCGCAGCCGCGAGGCGCGGGCGAAATCCGCGATCTCCCGGGCGAGCGGCTCTTCCTGCCCGACGGGGACTTCGGCCGAGACGACCTCCGGCTCCCCTTTCTCCCGCGACAGCCGGAATGTCTTGACCGTCCGGCTCTGCATGTCGACCGAAACGTAGAGCTCGGGCGCGAACACGCGCAGCTTCCGGACCTTTTTCGCGGAGACGCGCGATGCGGTCAGGTTCGCCACGCACCCGCCCTCGAAGGCGATTCGCGCGTTCGCGATGTCGATCCGGGGCGTCAGGACGGCGCAGCCCGGCGGCGCGGATCTCCGCGGGTCTTCTTCCCGCGAGAGACTGCACGATCTGCAGGTCGTGGATCATGAGGTCGAGCACGACGTCCACGTCCAGGCTCCGGCGCGTAAAGACTCCCAGGCGATGGACTTCGATGAAGAGAGGCGCGCGGACGAGCGAGAGCGCGGCCTCGACGGCGGGGTTGTAGCGCTCGAGGTGGCCCACCTGCAGGATCCGGTTCTTCGCGCGCGCGAGCGCCAGCAGGGCGTCCGCCTCGCGGAGGCTCGCGTGATCGGTTTTTCGACGAGGACGTCCAGTCCCCGCTCCAGGAGGAACGCGGAGACCTCCGCGTGGCTCACCGTGGGCGTCGCGACGATCGCCGCCTCCGCTTCCTGCGCGACCGCCTCCAGGCCCGGCAGGACCCGCAGGCCGAACTCCCGGGCGACCTCGCCGGCGCGCTCGCGGCGTTGTGGTCGTGGATTCCCACGAGCTTCACGCCGGGCAGGGACGCGGCGACCCGCGCGTGGTGCCGGCCGAGGTGGCCCACGCCGACCACGGCCAGACGAATCGGGTCGATCGGGTGATCGGGTCATCGGGTGATCGAGTGTGCGATCAGTGATTCTGGGCATCTTCATGCCGATCACTCCGATCGCAGATCACCCGATTCTCATCGGTGGAAGCCCCGCTTGCTTTCCTTGATGAACCGGACGAGATAGGCGACGTCCTCCTGGCCCGGCAGCTCGGCTTCGATCCTCTCCAGCGCCTGCGTCGTGTTGAGCTTGGACTTGACCAGCAGCCGGTACGCCCGCTCGAGCGCCTTGAGTCTCTCGTCCGAGAAGCCCGAGGCGCTGAAGCCCGATGCGGTTCAATCCGAAAGTCTTCGCCTCGATTCCTTCGGTCTTGCAGAACGGCAGCGCGTCCTGGCGCAGCTGCGCATAGGCGCCGATGAACGCGTAGTGGCCGATCCGGATGAACTGGTGGGCTCCCACGAAGGCGCCGAGCACGCGCGGTCTCCGACGTCCACGTGCCCCGCGAGCGAAGCGGAGTTGGCGAAGACCGTAAACGACCCGATCCGGCAGTCGTGGGCCACGTGGCTGTAGGACATGAACAGGTTGTCGTCGCCGATGACGGTCTCGCCGTGCCCGGTCACGGTCCCGCGGTGGACCGTCGAGAACTCGCGGAACACGTTGCGGGAGCCGACGGTCAGGCGGGTCTTCTCGCCGCGGTACTTCAAGTCCTGGGGCTCGAAGCCCAGGACCGCGTGCGGGAAGACGCGGTTGTCCTCTCCCAGGACCGTCGGTCCCTCGATCGAGGCGTGCGCGCCGACCCGGGTCCTCGCGCCGATCACGACGTCCGGCTCCGATGATCGCGTAGGGGCCGATCTCGACGCCGTCGGAGAGGCGCGCCTCCGGCGAGACGATCGCCGTCGGATGCACCGCCGCCGTCATGGCCGGTCCACGAGGGTCGAGAGCAGCTCCGCCTCGGCGCAGACCGCGCCGTTGACGGTCGCGACGACCCGGCACTTGCACACCCGGGTCTTCAGGTTGAGGATCTCCGACTCGATGCGGAGCTGGTCGCCCGGCAGGACCGGCCGGCGGAACTTGCAGCGGTCCACGGCGGACAGGTACAGGAGCTTCTTCTCGTTCTCCGGGATCACGACCAGGAGGCCGATCGCCGCGACCTGCGCCATCGCTTCCACGATCAGGACGCCGGGCATGACCGGATTGCCGGGGAAGTGCCCCTGGAAGAACTCTTCGTTGAACGTCACGTTCTTGATCCCGACCACCCGCTTGCCCTTCTCGATCTCCAGGATCCGGTCCACGAGGAGGAACGGATAGCGGTGCGGGAGGATCTTCAGGATTTCGGCGATTCCGATTTCCACGGCTTCTCTCCTTCGCGGAGTGTCCGCGAGTCTTCTTTCGACTTCCTCGAGGCGGCGAGCCAGTTCCGGCAGCCTTGCGACGAGCGCCGCGCTCTTGAGGAACTCCCGGTGAGGCGCCGCCGGCATTCCCGAGACCACGGCGCCCGCAGGGACGACGCCCCGGCTGACGACTCCTCCCTGCCCGGTGACGGTCGCCCCGTCCTCGATGGTGGCGTGGTCGCCGATGCCCGCCTGGCCGGCCAGCGTGACCCGGCGCCCCAGCCGGCACGAGCCGGCAATCCCCGCCTGTCCGCAGACCAGGGAGTCCTCCCCCACGACGACGTTGTGGCCCACCTGGACCAGGTTGTCGATCTTGGTCCCGCGGCCGATGACCGTCTCCCCGAGCGTGGCCCGGTCGATCGCGCTGTTGGCGCCGATCTCGACGTCGTCCTCGACCCGCACGATCCCCTTCTGCGGGATCTTGCGGTGCCGCGATCCGTCCCAGACGTACCCGAACCCGTCGGAGCCCACCACGGCCCCGGCCTGAAGGATGCAGCGGGCGCCGACGGAGCACCGCTCGAGGACGGCGGCGTTGGGATGGAGGTAGCAGTCTTCTCCGAGGACGGCGTCCCGCCCGACGAAGGTCCCGGCCGAAAGAACGGTGCGCGCGCCGACGCGCGCTCCCGCTTCCACCGTCGCGCCCGCGGCCACGGAGGCGCCTCGTCCGAGCGTGGCCGTGGAATGGACGTGGCGCGCTTCGAGACTCCCCGCCGGACGGAGAAGGAGGGCAGGAGGAACTCCAGCCACGCGGCCAGCGCGAGCGTCGGCGAGGAAACGACGACCGCCGGCTTGCCGCCGGCATCCTCCTCGGAAGCGACGAGCAGCGCCCCGGCGCGGCTCTCTCCGCGCATCGCGCGCCCGGCGCGCGATCGGCCACCCAGGACAGGTCTCCGGGCCCGGCCCGGTCCAGGCCCTGGACGCCGGAGAGGCGCAGCGACCCGTCGCCGCAGACGCGTCCGCCGACCGCGCCGCGGCCACCTCCGCGAGCGTGAAGGACCGGTCCCGCGCCGTCTGTTCGGCGCGCGGCGCCTCGACGCGGCCCGGATGGCTCTTTTCGGTTTCACCGGGGACGGATAGTACCCGACACCGGCCTCTTCCGTCAGTCCCCGCGCCCGGTCGGCCCCAGCTCCGGTCGCGTCGCGCCATTTCACGGGATCAGGCGAGCGGTCGAGGCCGCATCCGGCCGAGCCGCTCGCCGGTGCGCCGAAGGCGCAGATCCCGGGCAACTGCGGAGCGACGGTTTACGAAGGCTTCTTCGCGGCCGGGCGTCGGCTTGACGGCCGGGGCCGCCGGCTTCTGCGCCGTTGTCCCCGCCTGCGTCTTCGTGGCCTCCGCGGACTTCGCCTGCGGCAGCGCCATGCTCGTGTTGATGCGCTTCAGGACTTCGTCGGTGACGTTGATCGCGTCGTCCGCGTACATGATGCCGGCGCGGGAATCCAGCACGACCGCGAAGTGCTTCTCCTTGAAGTACTCCTTCACGATCGGACCGATGCGGCTCTCCAGGGCTGCCATCTCCTTGCGCTCGGCTTCCTGCAGGTCCTTCTGGGCGTCCTCCTGCATTCGCTTCCAGGCCTTCTGCTTGTCGTCGGCCTGCTTCTGAAGGGCCTCGAGCTTGTCCGCGGGCATGGAAGATCCCTGATCGGTGAGCTTCTGAACCAGGTCCCGCGCTTCCTTCTCGACCCGGTCGAGATCTTCCTTCTTCTGGGCCGAGAGCTTCTGCAGGCGGCCGTAGGCTTCCTTGCCCGGAGCCGATTCCAGCGCCAGCTTCTGGGCGTCGATGATGGCGATTCCCGCCGCCGGCGAGGACGCCGCGGAAGCCGGATTCTGAGCCGCCATGGCCGCCGCGACACCGGCCGCCAGGAGTCGAAAGCACGAAGCGTTTCATTCCCTCTCCTTTATCGCGAAGCCGACAATACTAGCAAATTCTGAGGCATCGGAGAACAGGGAATCCGCATCGCGCATTCCTGCGGCCCGAAATCGCTCAGAACGTCCTTCCGATCGAGAAGTCGAATCCGGACTTGCGCTCGCTCAGGCTGTTGATCGGGAAGCCGAACTGGTCGATCGGCGTGATCGGGTGGAGGTTCCACGAGTAGATGAAACGCAGCGGCGCCTGGAAGATCGGCAGGAAGATGCGCATCTCCATGCCCACCGACGAGCGGACGTGCGACAGGTCGAAACTCTGGGTTTCGTGGTAGGTGTTTCCGATGTCGGTAAACGCGAGGAGCTTGGCCGGCCCGACCGTCAGGAACACCCACTCGAGGTTGAAGACGAAGTACTTGTTGCCGCCCAGGATGCGCCCCAGCTCGTCCGTGAAGACCACGTTGTTCTTGTCCAGCGGCAGCACGGCGCCCGCGCGGAATCCCCGCAGGCTCTGCTCGCCTCCGATCTGGAACCTCTCGAAGATCGGAATCGGCTTTCCGCCGTAGTTGGTGACCCATCCCCCCTCGAGGTTCGCGGCCAGATACGTATGGCGCGGCCACCGGAGCGGGAAGTATCGGGACGTGCCGAGCAGGGGCTTGATGAAGTCGTCCGTCCCGCCGAGCCCGGCCAGCTGAACGGTCGTGAAGTAGCGGAAGCCCTGGTTGGGATCGAAAGGATCGTTGCGGCTGTCGTAGCGGTACCCGGGAGTGAAGGACGAGGTCCTGCCCAGGACTTCCGTGAACTTGGTGGGAGGAGCGGGCTGGCCGGGAGGAATCTGGGCGCCTCGAACGGGGAAGTTCGCCTTCACGTTCTCGTACTGGTAGAGGATCGACCAGCTGTCGAAGAGCCCGAGGCCCTTGCCGAAGAACGTGTTTCCGCCCCTTCGCCTCTCGTCGATGTTCAGGTAGTTCACGTCGTTGCTGTAGAGGGACATCCCGACCGTCTGGTTGCGGTCCATGAACCAGGGAATCGTGTACGAGAGGTTGTAGTAGTTGGAGACCTTTCCGAGCTGCCCCGACAGGCCCAGGGTCTCGCCGCGGCCCAGGAAGTTGCGCGTCTGGAAGGAGAACTGCCCGAAGAATCCGTCCAGGGCCGAGTAGCCCGCGCCGAACTGGATCTCGTTCCTCGACGTCTCCGTGCCCTTGAGGGTCAGGTCCACCTTCTTCTCGGCGGCGCGCACCCCGAACTCGGGCTCCTCGTTGACCTTGAAATAGCCGAGCTGCTGCAGCTTCTGGAGGCTCTTCTTGACGGCCTCCATGTTCATCACGTCGCCTTCGTCCAGCGCGAACTCCCGCCGGATCACCTTGTCGCGGGTCGTCGTGTTGCCCGTGACCTCCAGGCGGCCGAGGTAGAACTTGTCCCCCTCGTAGAGCTTCAGGTCCACGTCCACGCGGTGATTGCCGACGTCGCGGTACGCGGGGTCGGCGAACCAGTAGATGTATCCGCGGGACTTGTACATCGCCTCGATCGACGACAGCGCCTCGACGAGGTAGTCGCGGTTGAGCACGGAGCCCGGAGGCAGGTCCCGGAACTGCTTCATCAGGACCTCGCGCGGGATCACCAGCGCGCCGGCCCCCTCCTCCGCCTGCCCGGTCTGGTCCACCTTCAGGATCTGGATCTGGCCCGTGAAGAACTGGTCCCCTTCGACCAGGGGAATGGTGATCCGGACGTTCTTCTTCTGCTTCTTCGCCGCGCGCCTTCGGATTCTTGACGAAGACGTCCAGGGTCGGATCCTTGACGACGACGTCCTTGTACCCCTTCGAATGGTAGAGACCCTTGACGCTCTCGACGTCCGCGTCGTAGTTGGCCTGGCTGTACGTCGTGCTCGTCTCGGAGAGGAACCGCCACCACGTGTTGACCTTCGTCTTGCTCATCGCGTTGCGAAGGCTCTGCTGTGAGAAGACGTGGTTGCCTTCGAACTTGATCGAGGCGATCTTGATCTTGTCCCCCTCGTCGATGACGAACACGAGCTTCTTCTCGGTCTTCGAGACGTCCTCGACGCGGAAGTCCACCGTCGCGCTGCGGTAGCCGTTCTCGGTGTAGTAGTCGGCGATCGACGAGCGGATCTTCGCGATCTCGCGCAGCGAGAGGGGCGCCCCCACGTGGATCTCGATCTTGGCCTCCTTCAGGTGGTCCTTGATCTGCGTGTTGGAGAACTTCTTGTTCCCGGTGAAGTCCACGTCCTTGATGGTCGGCCGCTCCTCGATGGTCACGATGAGCGTGACGCCTCCGGGCCCGTCGCTCCGCTTCGACCGACACGTTCTCGAGCAGCCCCACGTCCCAGAGCGTCTGGAAGTTGTCGCGGATCTTGTCGGGATCGTACGGGTCGCCCACCTTGACGCCCAGGTAGTGCGAGATCGTGTCGGGAGAGACCGTCTGGTAGCCCACCACGCGGATGCCGACGACCGTCTCCTTCTGTTTCTCCGGCGCCGCGGCGACGGCGGGAGCGGAGGGGGCGGGCGAGGGGACCGGGGTCGGCGCGGCGGGAGGCGGCGGCGACGCGGCGGGTGTCTGGCCCGAGGCGAAGGACGGCGCAGAAGGCGAGGGCCAGCCAGGGAGCCGCCGTCCCGGAGCGCGATTTCACGGCCGCCGACCGCGATCTTCCCGGCGGCCCGGCGCGTGTCGCGGGAGAGCGTTCCAGTGGAGAAAGCTCATGCCGCTGCGGTCCCGAACGCCCAGCGGGCCTCGCTTGTTCCCACGGGACCACGCAAGGGACGGGCGGCTTAATTGAACGATCGGCTCGGGCTCACGCGCGATGACCGTGAGCCCCTCGGGCCCGACGCGGACTTCGATCGCCTCGAGCTTCTCGTCGCGGGAGGCGATCAGGATCTCGGACACCGGGTCCTCGACGTGCTTCTGAATGGAGCGGCGCAGCGGCCGGGCGCCCATGTTGGGGTCGTCGCCGCTCTGTCCGAGAAGCCACTCGACCGCGGCGTCGTCCACGTCCACGACCGCTCCCTTGGGCGCGAGCGTCGCGTTGACGTCGTCGATCAGGAGCCGGCAGATCTTCGCGAGCTCGGCGCGCCCCAGCGGATGGAACACGATCGTCTCGTCGATCCGGTTGATGAACTCCGGCGAGAAGTCCTTCCTGAGCTCCTTCAGGACGAGGTCCTCGAGCTCCTTGTTGCTCTGGATCTCTCGCGAGCCGCCGAATCCCATCCGCGAGCGGTTGACGAGGTACTTGGTCCCGATGTTCGAAGTCATGATGATGAGCGTGTTCTTGAAGTCCACGAGGTTCCCGTACGCGTCCGTCAGGATGCCGTCCTCCAGGATCTGGAGGAGCAGGTTGGCGATGTCCGGGTGCGCCTTCTCGATCTCGTCGAAGAGGATGACGCTGTAGGGATTGCGCCGGATCTTCTCGGTCAGCTGGCCGCCGTCCTCGTGCCCCACGTAGCCCGGCGGCGAGCCGATGAGCTTGGAGACGGCGTGCTTCTCCATGTACTCCGACATGTCGAAGCGCACGAGCGCCTTCTGGGTCTCGAACAGGAACTCGGCGAGGCGGCGGGCGACCTCGGTCTTCCCGACGCCCGAAGGGCCCAGGAAGATGAAGGAGCCCATCGGCCGGTTGGGGTTGTTGACGCCCAGGCGCGACCGGCGGATGGCCTTCGAGACGCCGATGATCGCCGCCTCCTGGCCGACGATGCGGCGGCGCAGCGCGTCCTCCATGTGGAGGAGCTTCTCGGCCTCTTCCATCGCGAGCGACGCGACCGGGATCCCCGTCCAGGAGGAGATGATCTCCTCGATGTCCCGGCGCGTGACTTCCTGCGTGGCCTCGCTCCGCTCGGCCGTCTGCGCCTTGGTCCGCTCGATCTCCTCCTTCAGCTCGATCTCGCGCTCGCGAAGGAAGACGGCCTTCTCGAAATCCTTGTCCGAGATCGCCTTCTTCATCTCCTTGACGATCTGGCGCGTCTCGATCTCGAGCTTGCGCAGGTTCTGCGTGTCGGCCACCCGCTTCAGCTTCACCTTGGCGCCGGCCTCGTCGAGGAGGTCGATCGCCTTGTCCGGGAAGAACCGGTCGGTGATGTAGCGGTTGGACTGGTAGACGGCGGTCCGGATCGCCTCGGGCAGGTACCGCACCTTGTGGAACTGCTCGTAGCGGTCCTTGACGCCTTCCAGGATCTCGAACGTCTCGAGCTCCGTCGGCGCGGTCACCTGGATCGCCTGGAAGCGGCGCAGGAGGCTCCGGTCCTTCTCGATGTACTTGCGGTACTCCTTGAGCGTCGTCGCCCCGATGCAGGAGACCTCGCCGCGGGAGAGGGCGGGCTTCAGGATGTTCGCCGCGTCGAGCGACCCCTCGGCCGAGCCCGCGCCGATCAGCGAGTGGATCTCGTCGATGAAGATGATCAGGTCCGGGTTCTCGCGCAGCTCGCGGATGATCCCCTTCAGCCTCTCCTCGAACTGGCCGCGGTACTTCGTGCCGGCGACGATCAGGGACAGGTCGAGCGCCAGGATCTTCTTCTGCGCCAGGAAGATCGGCACCGCGCCCTCCACGATCCGCGTCGCGAGGCCTTCGATGATGGCGGTCTTGCCGACGCCCGGCTCCCCGAGCAGGATCGGGTTGTTCTTCGTGCGGCGCGAGAGGATCTGGATGATCCGCTCGACCTCCTTCTCCCGGCCGATCAGCGGGTCGAAGGAGCCGGACACCGCGAGCTGCGTCAGGTCGCGGCTGTACTCGGCCAGGAACGGGAGCTCCTTCTTCTGCTTGGAGACCTCCCGCTCCTTGATCAGCGAGATCGTCTCCTCCCGCACGCCGTAGAGGTTGAACCCGCGCGCGGTCAGCAGGCGTCCCGCGACGCAGCCGTCCACGCGGAGCAGGCCGATGAGCAGGTGCTCGGTGCCGACGTACGGGTGCATCATGGATTCCGCCTCGTGCGAGGCGTAGGCGAGGATCTTCTTGGATTCCTCGGAGAGAGGCAGCTCGGCCGTCGAGGAGATCCGCTCGACGAAGATGCGGTCCCCCTCGATCTCGCGGCGGACCTCGTCCGGCTTGACGTTGAAGCGGGAGAAGATCTCCTTGATGATGTCCTCCCCCTCGCGGAGGATCCCGAGCAGGAGGTGCTCGGACTCGATCACCTTGGACCCGAGCTTGGAGGCCTCGTAGCGCGCGAAGAAGAGGGCCCGCCGCGCTTTCTCGTTGTATTTCTCAAACATCGCAGGCCCTCCGGGTCCGGTCCATTGCTCGGTCTCTATCCGCCGGCAGAACCCGGCGCGGGTGAAATTCCTTCCCGCGACATCAAGTAGATGGTATCACAGCGACTTGCGAGATCGGGATTGTGCGTGACGAGGACAGTCGTCATCCCGCGCTCGCGATGCAGCTCTTCGAGCAGATCGAAGACGGCGCCGGAGGAATCGGCGTCGAGGTTGCCCGTCGGCTCGTCCGCCAGCAGGAGACTCGGGGCCGCGAGCGAGCGCCCGCGCGATCGCGACGCGCTGCTGCTCTCCGCCCGAGAGGGCGCGCGGGCGGTGATCGCGCCGTCCGAGCAGGCCGACGCGCTCGAGCATCTCCGCCGCGCGCCGGCGGGCCTCCGCGGCGGACTCCCCCGCGATGCGGTGAGGAAAGGCGACGTTCTCCTCGGCCGTGAACTCCGGCAGCAGATGGTGGAACTGGAAGACGAAGCCGATGCGGTCGTTGCGGAACCGCGCGCGGTCGCGCGGCGCGAGCTCCTCGAGCGCCTGACCGAAGACTTCCACCTTTCCCGCATCGGCGCTGTCGATTCCTCCGAGCAGATGCAGCAGCGTGGACTTCCCCACTCCGGAAGGCCCCATCACCGCCGCGAAGACCCCCTCCTGCAATTCAAAGGAGAGATCCGTGAAGACGGTCACGGGCGCTCCCTCGCCCGCGTAGGTCTTCGAGAGGTTCTCGGCTCTGATCGCGAGCATCGCTGCTCGAGGTGGTAGGTGGAAGGTGGTAGGTGGTAGGGGCTAGGCCCCGTCCCTAACACCTACCACCTAACACCTACCACCTTCATCGGGAGAGACGTATCGCTTCGCCGGGCGCGATGCGCGCCGCGGCCCGGGCCGGGAGGACGGCGGCGGCGACGGCGGTCGCGAGAGCGAACAGGGAGACGAGGAAGACTTCGCGGGGATGCACCGCGAAGGGAACGTGCGAGAGCAGATACACGTCGGCAGGCAGCGGGACCGCGTGGAACCGATCGAGAAGCACCGACGCGGCGACGCCCACGAGGATCCCGGAGACGGTGCCGATCGCGCCGATGAGCCCGCCCAGAGTCAGGTAGATCTTCGCGAGCGAGCCCGGCACGGCTCCCAGCGACACGAGGACTCCCAGGTCCCGCTTCTTCTCGACCACGAGGAGCGCGATGTTCGAGACGACGTTCAAGGCCGCGACGACGATGACGAGCGCGACCGTCGCGAAAATGACCGCCTTCTCCAGGCGCAGCGCGAAGGAGAGGGGCGCGTTCAATTCCCGCCACGTCCGGACGCGGTACGCGGCCGGGAGCCGGGAAGACAGGGCGCGCGCCGCATCGTCCGCCGAGTTCGGGTCGGAGAGCCGGGCCTCGTAGGCCTGGGCCCCGGAGGGGAGGCCGGCCAGGAGCCGCGCGGTCGGTTCGGGGACTTCCAGGTCCGGCGCCTTCTCCAGCGCGCTGGCCCGCCGGATCTCGGCGACTCGGACCAGGATGGCGATCGGAACGGGGCCGATCGGCGACAGCCGGGAACGCGACGAGAGCATGCGGAGGAGGCCTCCCGTCTCCGCCCCGATGCGCGACGCGGCGGCGCTCGAGACGCGCGCCGGCGGGGCTCCCTCGCCTTCGAGCCTGACCGGCCCCTCCGAGACATTGCGGTAGCGCACGGGCACGGCGTTCCTTCCCGAGGCGTCGCAGAGCCAGCCGCGCCCCTCGATGACGGGATCGACGGAGAGGGCCCCGGGCAGCGCGGCGAGCGCCCGCGCGACCAGCTCCGGGTCCGCCAGGCGGTCTCCGCGCACCGGCGAGACGACCAGGTGCGGCGAGCGCAGCGCCATCTGCGCGCGGATCCTGTCCTGGAATCCCGAAAGGAGGGCGAGCGAGATGATCAGCGCCGCCACGCCGACGGCCAGTCCGAGGACCGAGATGGTGGAAATCAGCGCGACGTGCGCCCGCTTGCGCGAGGAGGCCAGGTAGCGCAGAGCAATGAAGGACTCGTATCTCATGCCGGAGCCGTGAGACGTAAGGCGTGAGGCGTGAGGCGAAGCTTCGAATCCGTCCCGTTCCACGCCTGACGCCTTACGCCTGACGCCTTACGACTCATGGTTTGGGTCTCAGGAGGGGAAACAAGATCACATCGCGGATCGAGTGCTTGTCGGTCAGGAGCATCGTCAGGCGGTCGATCCCGAGGCCCTCGCCCGCCGTCGGGGGCATCCCGTAGCTCAGGGCCTCGACGTAATCGCTGTCGTAGGGGGGGGCCTCGAGGTCCCCCTCCTCCCGCTCGCGGGCCTGCCCGCGAAACCGCGCCTCCTGCTCGACCGGGTCGTTCAACTCGGAGAACCCGTTGGCGATCTCCATTCCCGCCGCGTAGAGCTCGAATCGGTCCACCCATTCCGGGTCCTTCGGGTCCTGTTTGGAAAGGGGCGAGATCTCCGTCGGGAATTCGTGCAGGAAGGTCGGCTGAACGAACCGGGACTCGGCCACCGCCTCGAAGAGCTCGGCCAGCAGTTTTCCCTTCTTGCCGGCGAACCGCTCGGGCTTCTCCACGCCGAATCGGCGCGCGGCCGCGAGCAGCCCCGCGGCGTCGGAAAGCTCCCCTTCCGTGACCGGGCCGCGCGGGTCGCTCCGCGTCGCCTCCAGCACCGCTTGCCGCATCGTGACGCGCCGGTACGGCGGCTCCCACGAGATCGTCTCGCCGCCCCAGGCCGTCTGAGAGGTTCCGGTCACTTCCCGCACGAGTGTCGAGAGCATCTCCTCCGTCAGCTTCATCAGGTCGTCCGCGCGGGAGTAGGCCTGGTAGAACTCGAGCATCGTGAACTCCGGGTTGTGCTGCGTCGAGATCCCTTCGTTCCTGAAGTTGCGGTTGATCTCGTAGACGCGGGGCACGCCGCCCACGACCAGCCGCTTGAGGTAAAGCTCGGGCGCGATTCTGAGGAAGAGCTCGAGGTCCAGGGCGTTGTGGTGCGTCACGAAGGGCCGGGCGAGCGCGCCCCCCGGAATCGGCTGCATCATCGGCGTTTCGACTTCGAGGTACCCGCGGGAGTCGAGGAATGTGCGCAGGAAGCGGATGATCGTCGCGCGCTTCTCGAAGACGGCGCGCGATTCGGGGTTCACTGCCAGGTCGAGATACCTCTCCCGGTAGCGCCGCTCGACGTCCTTCAGGCCATGCCACTTCTCCGGCAGCGGACGGAGGCACTTGGCCAGAAAAGTCAGTTGGCAGCGCCTTGACCGACAACTCTCCCGTGCGCGTGCGGAAGACGTCTCCCTCGACGCCGATCCAGTCGCCGAGGTCGAGGGCCCGGTACAGCTCCCAGCCCTTCTCGCCGACCGCGTCCTTGCGCACGTAAATCTGGAGCCTCGACGATCCGTCGGACAGGTCGAGGAACCCGGCCTTCCCCTGGTTTCGCTGGGCCAGGATCCTCCCGGCGGTCCTGACCGTCGCGGCAATCTTCTCCAGCTCTTCCGCCGGCGTCTCGCGGAACCGGCTGACGATTTCGGAGACCGAATTCGTCAATGGATATCCGAACGGATAGACGTCCGCGATCTCGCGGATCCGCCCGAGATTGTTCAACCGGTTCTGGACGAGGTCGGCCTCGGCATGACCTTCCTGCGGCCCCGGCGATTCTTGCGGCGTCTCGTCCATTCGGGCGGGAAGTATGGTCGAAAGGGACGTCTAATGTCTAAAAGTCTAAGGTCTAAGGTCCCCGGCCCCGGGACGTTAGACTTTAGACCTTAGACCTTAGACGGCTCCGGCAGCTCCGTCGCTCTGTCAGCTCCCGTCCAGCGCGAGCCAGAGCGCGGAGGTCGCGTGGAGCAGCCGCATCCGCGTGCGCGTCCAGCAGCGCACCTCTTCGCCCGACTCATTGGGGGATTGGACGCTGCCTGCGAGCCCCGCGAACGCGCGGTCGAGCTCCAGAGCATGGGCGAGCGTCTCGCGGGCCTCTCGCAGAAGATCGGCCGGAATCCGAGAGCCCGCGAACTGGAGGGCCGACTCCGCCTCTTCATCGGCCTTGATCCGAAGCGCCGCGGCGGAAATCACGGCGCGGTCCCCCTTCGAGAGACTCTCACCCCCGGCCAATCGCCTCGCGGCCTCCGTCTCCCAGGCTTCGAGCTTCCACCGCGAAGGGGTCTTCGACTCCTCGGCCGCGGCCGCGCCGCCGTCCCCGAGGATGGAGAGCACCCGTCGAATGCAGGGGCCCCAGAAAGGATCCTCCAGCCCGCCGAGGCCCGCCCGGCCATCCGTGACGGCCTCGTCATCGGCCCCCGGCTCGGGCAGGCCGAGCATCTTGAGCGCCTCCGACGCCGCCTGCCGCACCTCGAGGAGTTGCCGCCAGCGGACCGATCCTTCCGCCACCTGCCGCTCGAACTCGCGGCGAGACTCCTGGAACACGCGCAAAGCGGCCGCATCCTCCAGCTCCCTGGCGGAGGAGCGCTGCTCGAGCTCTCCGATCCGATTCGCGGCACCCCGGAGGATTCGCTCCTCCCTCTCGTAGAGGCGCCGGAAGGCGCCCCGCGCCGTCACGTTGCAGAGGGCCACGGAGGTGAGGATTTCCGGGTGCGCCAGCCCCCGGCTGACCTGCCGCTTGAAATTCCGCAGGCTCTCGATCCACCCCTCCTCGGCGAGGTGTCCGAACCCGGACGAAGATCCGATCTGCGAGGCGAGCTCGTCGAAGGCGCGCGCGATCTCGGAGGCGGTGTCGTCGTCGATGCGCGGCCAGGCCGCGGTCGAAAGCACCGCGTCGAAGAGCTTGCGGACCTCGGCGCGAGGTCTCGGATTGGACCCCGCCGGGTCGGGGCTTCCGGCGGCCACGACCGTCGCGAGGTAGTCCACCTTGTCCAGCAGGTCCTCGTCGGTCTCCGAATAGAACGCGTAGAAGCGGAGAAGGTAGAAAGGAATTCTCGGGTCGGAGGGGCGGACTCTCTCGAAGTAGCGGCGGGTCAGCGAGGGCGAAAGCGAAATGTCGGCTGTCCGAAGCTCTGCCGCGGCGGCGTCGAGCTTCGCCTCCAGCTCGCGCAGAGCCGACGCCGTCGGCTTCTCCGCGTCCGGGCGGCCCGCCCTGGAGAGAAGCTTCAACTCGTTGTAGAGAGGCTCGAGATCCACCGCGGGCCCGCTGCGGAGCGGAAGGAACGCTCTGTGGATGCCCTGGAGAAACTGGTCGAAGGTGGAGAGCGCCTTGAACCGCTCCGTGAGCCGGATATAGTCTCGCTGGAGTGTTTGTGATTCCGTCGACATGGAAATGACGATCTGCTTGCTGATTGTATCTCCAGAGGCCGACTCTGGATCCTTCTCTTCGCGGCATCCATGAAGCTCGGCCCGACGCTCATCGACACCGCCACGCTGGAGGGGGGAATCTCCCGGATCGCCTCCGAAATGGACCGCGATCAGAACGGGCGCCCCGTTCTCCTGGTCGGGATCCTCAAGGGCTCCGTCTTCTTTCTCTGCGACCTCGCCAAGAGGCTCAAAACGCCCGTCTCGCTCGACTTTCTCCAGGTCTCCTCCTACGGATCGGGGACGAAGTCCTCGGGCAACGTCCGTCTCGTGCGGGACCTCTCGACCGACGTCGCCGGCCGGGAAGTCGTCATCGTGGAGGACATCGTGGACACCGGCCGGACGCTGAACAAGATCATCGAGATCCTGGGCACGCGCCATCCCAAGTCCGTCAAGATCTGCGCGCTGCTGAAGAAGAGGATCCCGGGGAACGAGAACATCCCGGTGGACTACCTCGGCTTCACCATCGACGACCACTTCGTCGTCGGATACGGCCTCGACTACGCCGAGTCCTACCGCAATCTCCCCTTCATCGGGATCCTCGAGCCCGACGGAGAAGGGGTTAGGTCGTAGGTGGTAGGTGTTAGGTGGTAGGGTAAGCCACGTGAAGAAATCTCTACCACCTACCACCTTCCACCTACCACCTCCCGCATGAAGTTCCTCGCCACCGACGGCGCTCCCAAGGCGATCGGGCCCTACTCGCAGGCGGTCGTCGAAGGAGGATTCCTCTTCTGTTCGGGGCAGATTCCTCTCGACCCGGAGACCGGGGAACTCGTCCCGGGAAGCATCGAGGCGGCGACCCAACGGGTGCTCGATAACCTGGAGGCGGTCTTGAAGTCCGCCGGGCTCGCCTGGACCGACGTCGTCAAGACCACCGTGTTCCTCGTCAAGGGAGACGACTTCCCCGCGATGAACGCGGTCTACGCCCGCCGATTCGGCGACCACCGCCCCGCGCGCTCGACGATCATCGTCGCCGCGCTCCCCAAGGGCGCGATCGTGGAGATAGACCTGATCGCTCGTACGCGATCGTGATCCCGGCTTCCTATGGACCGAAGGCGAGGGCGACGGCCGCCGCGATCCATCCCAGCACCAGGACCCTCGTGGACCGGCGGTGGAGCCGGTCGAAGCGGAGCCGCCACGGGTCATCCGCCGGCGCCGTGTCGAACGAGCCGACCTTCATCCGGAAGTAGTTCATTCGCGGGCGCAGGACCATCGCGAGATACACATTGGTCGCGATGGCGAGGAAGGCGGCGATCCCCGCGACGCGCGATTGACCGGCGAAGCCGCGGGTCTGCTCCAGCTGCAGGAAGATCGCGATCACGAGGAGGAGCGACAGGACCTGTTTGACGGCCTCGAACCGGCGCAGGATCTCGCCGAAGATTTCGCCGGCCAGATCGCGCGAAGGGATGCGACGGAAGAGGACCGGGGCGGCCAGGACGACGCCGAGCGTCCCTCCTACCCAGAGCGCCAGACAGAGACGGATGACGAGGCCGGCCAGCAGAAGCATCGAACGATTCTAGGCCCCGTTCTAGAATCTGCCGGATGGACGCGGAGCTGGCGGGGGCGCTGGATGACCTGATCCTCGGGCGCGGGGTGGGCCGGGGCAGGCACTCCATGGTCTATCGCGGGAGGCCCGCTCGCGCGGAGTTCGAGGAGCGGCTCCTGGCGAATGGATTCCGTCCGATGACGGTTCGCGCGGCGCCGATCGGGCCGGGCGAGAGGATTCCGGCCTTCCATCTTCACGACGACGTCGCGGACTTCGGATATATCCGCTGGGAGATCTTCACGCCGAAGAGCCGCCGCAAGCTCTTCGCCTCGGAGTACCGCCGCCCGGATAACGACGAGTGGGCCGTCCAGTTGAACCTCTCCTCCCCGGTCAAGGTGTGGGCCTCGCCCGCGCTGAAGGAGCACCACGACGTGGACACGGTCGTCGCGGTCAATCCATGAGCGCGCCTCTCATTCAGACGCTGGTCGTGGGGCCGCTTCAGACCAACTGCTCGATCATCGCGGACGAGGCCACCGGCCAGGCCGTGGTCGTGGACCCGGGAGACGAGGCGGAGCGGATCGCGCGGGCGCTTGCCCGGACGGGCGCCACGGCGATCGCGCTGCTCCACACGCACGCTCACTTCGACCACATCAGCGGCACGGCGGAACTGGCGGCTCTGACGGGAGCGCCGATCCGCCTGCACGCCGCCGACCGCGCTCTGTACGACAGACTCGAAGAACAGGCATCTTACTTCGGGATTCCGGCGGGCCCGCCGCTTCCTCCGGACGCGCCGATTTCCGACGGCGAGGTGATCCGTTTCGGAGGCTCCTCGCTGCGCGCCATCCACACACCGGGTCACACGCCCGGCTCGACCTGTTTCCTGCTGGAAGGAGACGAGCCCGCTCTCTTCGCCGGCGACACGCTCTTCCGCCGCTCGATCGGCCGCACCGATCTCCCGGGCGGGGACACCGAGGCGATCCTCGACTCCATCCGCCAGAAGCTGTTCTCCCTCCCCGGTTCGACGCCCGTCATCTGCGGGCATGGACCCGGCACCACCATCGACGAAGAGAGGCGGCTCAACCCGTTCGCCGGTCTCTGAACGGCTTTGCTAGAATCGCCGCCGATGGCGCTGTCGCTGACGGACAAGTCGAAGCTGGTTTCCTCGTTCTGGAAGGACCGTCCCTCTCCCTGTCCCCGGCACGAGATCCCGATGAGGACGTTCTTCGTGGAGCGGGTCTACAAGCCGCAGGTCGTGATGGTTTGCCCGAAGGGAGAGACGTTCCGCTTCGATCAGAAGCCCAAGCAGATCGAATTCTCCCGCCCCCACCTGAAGACGATGGCGCTCGACGCGCAGGAGAGCGAGTCTCCGGCCTGCCCGCAGGACTTCACGCCGCTCGTCGTGTACCGGACGCCGGCCGTGTTCCTGCCCGTCGGATGGGATTACACGTTCGTCTGCCCCAACTGCCTCTCCTACGGCCGGTGGGAGGACAGCGGCCGCCCCGAGGAGGACGTCAAGGCCGCCCCCGCCGCCAAGAAGGAGGCGCCCGCCTTCCACGACGAGACGATCCCGCTTCCCAAGAGGATGGAGATGGCGAAGGAAGGGGACCTGAAGACGAAGCTCTACGCGGCGATGGCCCAGACCGATTGCACGGCCTGCGGCTACGACTGCGAGGGTTACGCCGCCGCGCTGGCGTCCGGAAAGGAAAAGGACCCGAACCTCTGCGTGCCCGGGAAGGAGGAGACCCTCAAGGTCGTCAAGGACCTCCTCAAGGGCACCGGACTGCCCGCCGCGAGCGCCTGAGGGCGCGACTTCGAAAGCTTCAACCTGTCCCCCCGTCCGCTTTCTTCACGAGGATTCCCGCGGCGAAGTCCCCGCCATCGCTGACACGCCGCTCCGCCGGCGGGATCGGCAGGCTGAACGTGAAGCGGCTCCCCTGTCCCGACGCGCTGTCGGCCCAGATCGCTCCGCCGTGCAGCTCGACCAGGGATCGGGAGAGAGTGAGGCCGATGCCCATACCGGAATGCCGGCGCGTCGCCGACCCGTCGGCCTGGCGGAACCGCTCGAACACGTGCGTCAATTCCTTCTCCGGGATCCCGATCCCGTCGTCCTCGACGCTCACGAGATAGCGCTGCGGCTCTCGCTCGACCCGGACGATGACCCGCCCGTGACGGGGAGTGAACTTGATCGCGTTGGCGAGCAGGTTCCAGAGGATCTGCTGCAGCCGCAGAGGATCGGCCCGCACCGGGGGCATCGACTCGGGCAGCGGCGCCAGGATCAGGGCCACGCCTCTCCCCTCCGCCATCAGGCGCACGGTCTCGACGGAACGGGCGACGACGTCCGCGAGGGAGACCGTCGAGAGCTCCAGGGAGAGGGTTCCGCGGTCCAGGCGCGCCAGATCCAGGAGATCGTCGATCAGGGCGAGCAGCACCCGCGCGGACTGGCGCGCCTGCTTCAGCCCGCGCCGGAGAGTCGCCTCGTCCACCGCCTGCTCCTCGAGGAGGTCGGTCCACGCGACGATCGACGTGAGAGGCGTGCGCAGCTCATGGTTGACGTTCTGAAGGAAATAGTCCTTCAACCGGCTCGCGCGGCGCAGCTCTTCGACCGTCCCCGTCAGGCGGGAGTAGAGGCGGGCATTGCGGACCAGGAGGGACGCCGCGTCCGCGAAGGAGGTCACGGCGTCCGCCTCCTCCTGTCCGAATCCTCCGGGCCGGTCGGTCGCGACGACCACTCCGAGGGTCTCCTCTTCCGTCTTCAGCGGACAGAAGAGGGCGTTCGTCGCCGGCACGGCGTCCAGGAGGGCCTGGTCCGCCGCGGGATCGCGCGCGAGATCGTTGGCGATCAGGACGTCGCCGGTGCGGAACGCCCGGCTCACGGCGGAGCGGGAGCCGACGGGGATCTGGAGCCTGGCCGCGACGTCGTCGTTGATGTTCCAGCCGGGCCACGCGGCCTGGAGCCGGTTCATGTTGGGATCGTGCAGGAAGAACCAGACGCGCTCGGCGCGCGTGAATGCCGCGATGGCCTCGCTCGAGCGGGCGAGGATCTCCGGCAGCGGCGCGGCGCGGAATTCCTGGCGCAGGAGCAGGTGCAGCCGCCGCAGCGTCTCCACGCGCCGCTCGACGCGGTGCCCCGTCCGGTTGAGCGCGACGGCGAGCCGGCCGAGCTCGTCTTTCCCGGGCGGCCGCGAGAACGACACGGGCCGCCCCTGCCCGATCTCCTCGGCCGCGCGCACGAGGCCGGCGATCGGCGCCGTGAAGCGCCGCGTGATCAGGAACACGGCCAGAAGCATCGCCGCGAGCAAGTAGAGGAACGTCAGGACGAGGTAATCCCGGAACTGCGAGTACGCCTTCGGGGCGATCTCCTGCGCGGCGTCCGCGGCGATCCGGGCGAGAGCGCTCCCCGACAGCCCCTCGGCGAACACCCAGCCCGTCGAGCGCACGCGGGCCGACGCGAAACGGCAGGACTGTCCGCCGAGCTCGTACTCGCCGATCGAGTCGGGAGAGGAGAGAACAGCGCGCGCGAGCCGGTCTCCTTCCGGGCCCGAGGAGGCCGCGAGAGTCTCCGGACCATCCGGGTTCCACCCCAGAAGGCGGGCGGCCGCATCACTGACCAGGATCGCGTGGCCAAGGGCATCGGTCGCGAACCAGAGGTCTCCGGGGAGGCCTCCCGGCTCGAGCGCCTCCGAAACATACCGGCGGGCGTCCACGCTCGCGGAGAGGCCCGCGAGGAGGGCTCCCTGCCGGTCGCGGACCGGGACGAACAGCGACACGAGCCGGCCGTCGGGAGTGAGCCGGGGCTCGCCATAGGCGGATGTCCAGACCGGCTGATCTCCTCCGGCGGGAAGGCGCTCCGGAAACCGCGCCGTTTGATTGAAGGAGAAGGTCTCGAGCGCGCCTCCCGATTGCCGGATCGCCTCGTGGAGATCCATCCACGGGGAATGCCGCATCACGCCGGAGGCCGTCCAGATGCTGACGCTGCGCAGAGACGGATGGCGCTCCCGCAGTTGCGACATCAACGGCGCCAGCGCTCCGGTTCTCAGGAAGTCGCGGCGCGCCTCCGGGCGATCCCTGCGGCTTGCGGTGATGAAGGCGACGGTGTCGTCCTGCGGCTTCGTCGTCCAGACGTGGCCGTGCTCGTCTCGTTCGATGGAACTGTAGGGAACGGCGATGCTTCCGGCCAGAGCGAGCCGCGCGGCGCCGGCCAGCTCCCACACCGCCTCCGTCACGGCGGACGCGCGGCGGTCCATCCAGATCGCGCGGAAGCCCGCGTCCTGCCGGACCTGGGCCAGCGCCTGACTTCGCCGGACCGCGGCGAGCCGTTGGACCGACTGGTCCCGTAGTTGCGTCAGTTTCCTGGAGAGAAGAACGAAGACGAGCGCGCCGGGGATCAGGAACGTCAGAGAGAGCCCGAGGAGAAGCCGCGCCCCGAGACTCCTCCTCGGGTCCACGGCTCGCCTCAGACGAGCGAGGGCGCTCATGACGCGGAAGGTCCGCGAGCCGCAGTAGTTTGCATGGAAGCGAGACGATTATTCTAGCCCGGATAATACAGGCCCGCCGGCTCCTCGCTACTCGTAGCGGAGGGCCTCGATGGGGTCCAGGCGGGAGGCCTTCTGGGCCGGATAGAAGCCGAAGAAGATCCCGATCGCGGCGGAGAACCCGAACGCGAGGAGGATGGCCGTCGGGGAGAGGACGATCGGCCACTTCTGCTTCCAGGCGAGGAACCGGGACGTCCCGACCCCGAGCGCGATTCCGATGGCCCCGCCCGCGATCGAGAGCGAGAGCGCCTCGATCAGGAACTGCGTCAGGATGTCGCGCCCCTTGGCGCCGATCGCCATGCGGATGCCGATCTCGCGCGTCCGCTCGGTCACCGAAACCAGCATGATGTTCATGATCCCGATCCCGCCGACGAGGAGCGAGATCGAGGCGATGGCCGCCAGCAGCGCCGACATCTGCCGGGAGGTCTGGTCGGCCGTCTGGGCGATCTCCTGCTGGGAGCGAATCATGAAGTCCGAGTCCTGCCCCGGCTGGAGCCGGTGCCGCTGGCGCAGGAGCGCCTCGATCTCCGTCTGCGCCTCGTCCACGGCGTCTCGCGAGACCGCCGACGCCATGAACATGTCGATCTTGACCGTGCGCTTCAGGAGCTTCATGACGGTCGTGTAAGGGGCGATGATCGTGTCGTCCTGGTCCTGCCCCATCGTGCTGCCGCCCTTGGCCTCGAGGACGCCGATCACCTTGAAGGGGATGTTCTTGATCCGGATCATCTGGTCCACGGCGTTCCCGTCCGGGAAGAGGGCGTTGGCGACCGTGTTGCCCAGGACGGCCACCTTCGCCCCGGAACGCACCTCCGAGTCTCCGAAGAAGGCCCCCTTCTCGACGTTCCAGGAGCGCACGAAAGGCCACTCGACGCCCACCCCCTGGACAGACGTGCCCCAGTTTCCCGTGCCGCCGACGATCTGGCCGGCGGACCGGACCGAGGGGGACACGTAGGCGACCGCGGGACACTCGGCCTTGACGGCGGCGACGTCGTCGTCGGTGATCGTGGACTGGCCCGTGAAGATCCGCGCCCCGGACTGCGTCGCGACGCCGGGGAAGATCATGAGGAAGTTGGATCCGAGCGAGTTGATCTGCGCCTGGACCGCCGCCTGGGCGCCGCCGCCGACCGCGATCATCGCGATGACGCAGGCCACGCCGATGATGATGCCGAGCGCGGTCAGCGTCGAGCGCAGCTTGTTGCGCGCGATCGCCTTCATGCCGACTTTCAGGATCGTCAGGAACTTAAGCATGGCCCGCCTCGCTTGCGGCGAACGCGGCCCGCCGCTGATGTGTCACCGGCCGGTCTTCGACGACCTTGCCGTCGCGGAACACCACGACTCTCCTGGCGAATTCCGCGATGTCCTGCTCGTGCGTGATCAGGACGACGGTCTTCCCCTCCTCGTTCAACTTCTGGAAGACGGCCATGACCTCCTCGGACGTCTTCGTGTCGAGGTTCCCGGTCGGCTCGTCCGCGAGCATCAGTTTCGGCTCGTTGATCAGGGCCCGCGCGATCGCGACGCGCTGCTGCTGCCCGCCGGAGAGCTGGCTCGGCAGGTGTCCCTCCCGGCCGGCCAGACCCACGGCCTCCAGACACCGGCGCGCCTTCTCGACCCGGTCCCTCGAACTGTGGCCGTTGGACGAATAGATCAGAGGGAGCTCCACGTTCTCGAGGGCCGACGTGCGCGCGAGGAGGTTGAAGGACTGGAAGACGAAGCCGATCTTCCCGTTGCGGATCTCCGCCCGCTCGTCCCGGTCGAGGCTCGACACGTCCACGCCGTCCAGGAAGTAGCGTCCGGAGGTGGGACGATCGAGGCACCCCACGATGTTCATGAACGTGCTCTTGCCCGACCCCGACGGCCCCATCACCGCGACGAACTCTCCGGGAGTGATCGAGAGAGAGATGCCGTCCAGGGCCCGGACCTCGACCTCGCCCATCTGGTAGACGCGGGTCAGCTCCTCGATCCGGATGACGGCGGTGCTCATCGCGAAACCCGAGCAGGTGTTAGGTGGTAGGTGGTAGGTGGTAGGGAAGGCCCCCGGCTCGCACCTGTCCGGGTTTCAATTCCAATTCCGCCTGCCATCACGCGTCTCGCTCGGTTCGCGGCAGGCAGCGAGCAGCGGACCGCCGGCCGACGAGCCACGTCGTGCTTCCCACCTGACACCTATCACCTAACACCTGCCTAGAAGCCCCTTCGCGGTCCTCCGGGGCCGGCGCCCGGCGGGGCGGAGCCGGTAGTGTTCGCCTTGGCCGTGGCGAGCCCCACGATCACCGAGTCCCCGGGCTTGACCTCTCCCGAGACGACCTGCGTGAAGCGCCCGTCCGTGATTCCCGTGCGGATCTCCACGGGCCTGGGCTCCGCCTTGGGTCCCGGCGCCTGGTAGATCGTCGTCGGGCGCGCGGCGCGGCCGCCGCCCGGCCGGCCTCCTCCCCCGCCGGGGCCTCCCCGCGGCTCCGGTGCCGCCCGTCTGGCCGAATTGGCGGGCCATGGCTCCCGTGCCGCTCCCTCCGGACTTCGCGGCGCGCTCCTCGACAGAGGTTCCCGCGGCGGCGGAGGCCGTCGTCCCCTCCGGCTTCCACCGCAACGCGGCGTTGGGGACGCGCAGGACATCGTGAACAACCGCCACGTCGATCGTGACGTTGGCCGTCATCGTGGGGCGCAGAAGAAGATCGGGGTTGGAGACCTCGACGATCACCGGATACGTCACGACGTTCTGATTGACCGTGGCGATCAGGCGGATCTGGGCCACCTTGCCGCGGAATTGCTTGTCGGGATAGGCGTCCACGGTGAACCGGACCGGCTCTCCCATCTGCACGCGGCCGATGTCCGACTCGGACACGTCGGCCGCGACCTGCATCTTCGTCAGGTCCTGGGCGATCTGGAAGAGCATCGGCGCCTGGAACGACGCCGCGACCGTCTGACCCACGTCGTACTGCCGGTCCACCACGACCCCGTCGATGGGGGCGGCGATCTTCGTGTAGGAAAGGTCCGTCCGCACCTGCTTCAGGGCCGCGTTCGCCTGCGCGACGGAGGCATGGGCCGAATCGAAGTTCGCCTGCGCGGCGTCGAAGTCGGCCTGGGGCGCGAGGCCCTCCGCCTTCAGGGCGGTCTGGCGCCGCAGCGCGATCGCGCCGTTGCGCTCATCGACCTGGGCCTTCTGGAGCGCCGCCTCGGCGGCGTTGACCTTTTCCTGGAACGGGGTCGGATCGAGCTCCGCGAGAAGGGCTCCCTTCTTCACCTGGCTGTTGAAGTCCACGTAGAGCTTGGAAATGATCCCGGACACCTGGCTGCCGACCTTGACCGTCGTGACGGCCGAGACCGCGCCCGTGGCGGTCACCGTCTGCGTGATGTCCCCCTTGTCCACGACCGCCGTGCGGTACTTGGCTTCGGGCTTTCCGCGGCTCCCGATGAGGAAAAAGAGCCCGACGGCCGCCGCCGCCACGACCAGGAGCCAGACCGCCGTCTTCTTCGTCATAGCCCTATCAAAACCTCCTGACGGCGCCCGATGTTCCCGGCCGCGCTCCGCGCCCTCATAACGACGTCCAGCCGCGTCAAGGTTACACGGTCGCGCGGGAGAGCGTCGCACCGTCGAAGATCGATTCGAGCTGGACGAGACCGGTCCGGATCAGGAAGTTGCGCGACCGGCCGTAGCTCTTGGCCCCGATGAGGAAGAAGCCGGGCTCGCCGGAAGCGAGGTCCTCGGCTCCGGACTCGAGGAATGGAGAGGCAATCGGTGACGCCGGCCAGCGCTCGCGAGAGTCTCGCGGCGCCTTCGGTCGCCGGCGAGATCTCGAGCGCCAGCTCCGAGAGGAAGCTCAGGTCGGGACGGTATCCGGTCATCGACACGATCTCGTCGAAGACGCCTCCCCGGCCTCCGGCGAACTCGACCGCGAGGCGGCCCTCTTCCTGCGCGACGGACTCGACGACGGCCCGGCGCTCGACCGCGAAGGAAACGCGGGCGGGCTCTGCGCGAGGTCGTTCGCGAGCGACGCCACCCGCTGGCGCTCCGGCAGCGGGTCCTCCGCCACTTCGGCGCAGGGGCGGCGGTTGGCCGCGCGGACGGCCCAGGTGACGCGCGTCGTGCGATTCTCGCGGCACACCTCCGTCAGCCGCAGGAGCGCCGTGGCCGCCGAATGTCCGTGGCCGACCAGGAGAACGTGCCTGCCGGCAAGGCGCGCCAGGCGCCGGTCGAGCGAGCCCAGGTCGCGCACGATGCGTCCTGCGAGGTCCCGCTCACCGCGCGCCGGCAGGCCCCCCTCGCCCATCCAGCAGGGCTGTCCCGTCACGCCGGAGGCGTCGAGCACGAGGTCCGCCTCGAAGGAACGCTCGCCCGCCGGCGTCTCTGCCAGGACCCGGAAGGGCCGCTCGGACCGGAGCGGGTGACCCGCGAAATCCAGCGAGTCATCCCCGCGCGCGCGACTCCCGCGACGCGGTGTCCCGCGAGCACGCGTCCGGCGAGCGCTTTCGAACCGGCCAGAGGCTCGAGCACGAGCCCGGCCATTTCCGGGCCCGTCAGCAGGGCGTCGTCGGGAGGCAGGGAGCCGGGAAGCGCCCGCCGGACGGCCGGCGGCACGTTCATTCCGAACGGAGAGAAGAAGCGCGTGGGTCCCCAGCCGAGAAGAGCGCTTCCAACCCGGTCCTTCTCGAGGACCGTGACGTCGAAGCCCCGCTCGACTCCCTCGAGGGCCGCGAAGAGACCCATCGGCCCGGCGCCGATGACGAGGAGCCGCGCCGCTCACGACGGCTTCACCTCTTGCGCGTCATCGTGTTGCAGGCCTGGACCCAGTGGGCGACCGTCGCCGCCCCCCCGGATGACGGCCGCGACGCTGACCGCCTCCGCCATCTCCTCCGGCGTCACGCCGGCGTCCGTGCACGCCGACGCGTAGGAGTCGATGCAGTAGGGCTCCTGGATGGCGAAGGCGACGCGCGAGCGCGATCAGCTTCTTCGTCTTCTCGTCGAGCGCCCCCTTCTCCATCGTCGCCGAATACCACTTGAGAAACAGGTCGAACAGCTTCGGGTTCGTCTTCGCCATCTCGCCGAACCGCGCCAGGTCCTCCGAAAGGTAATAGCTGGGCATGAATAACGACCTCCTCAATCGCAAATCACCAATCACAAATCACAAATTCTTCAGTACTTCCCTCTCTGCCTCTCCTTGGCCGGCAGGACCTCCAGGCACGTCGTCCACCAGCCGGTCCGGATCGTCTCGATGAACTCCGGCGGGAGCTTCTCCGCCTCCATTTCGCGGGCGAGCGACTCGTGGTCGTAGGACACGGGCACGAACTCCACGTCGACGTCGCGGCCGAACGTCAGCCTCGCGTACCAGACGTTGGTGTTTCCGTCGTTGGCCGGCCGGCCGAGCACGCCCGCGTTGACCACGAGCCTTCCGGACGGCAGCTCCCGCTTCCAGTGGAGGCCCGTGTGCGTGCAGACGAGCACGTCCGCCCCGGCGTCCGCCAGCAGCTTCTCCAGGAAGACGACCGGGGACGTGCTCTCCCACAGGAACTCGTTGATCTTCCGCGGCGAGCCGTGGACGAGCAGGATCCTGCGTCCGCCGACCTCGAGACGCCGCGTCCGGGGAAGCGTCCCCATCCACTTCTTCCACTCGTCCGAGGTGTTCTGCGAAGGTGTAGTCGTAGGAGAGCTGCGCGAAGTGGTTGTCCTTCGGGTCCGTGTATCCGCAGTGGCAGTCCGTCGCGCCGGTCGAGAGGGACTCCTCGTAGTTGCCCTGGATCGGCTGCGCTCCCGCCTCGAGCAGCACCGGGAAGACCCGGTCGGGGTGCGGCCCGAAGGCGCCGAAGTCTCCGAGCGCGTAGAGCCCGTCGGCGCCCCACTTGCCGGACATCGGCCACGGCCGCGCGCAGGGAAAGGGCGTTGCTGTAGATGCCGCCGAAGAAAGCCAGCCGGACGGTGTCCGTCACGGTTCGCCTCCCGCCTCCCGCCTCACGCCTCCCGCCCCGTTCATGTCCGGCACGTCACGCCGTATTCGTGGCACGTGAAGCAGGAGGACGAGGCGAGCTCGAACGGCCGCAGCGTCTCCGCGAGCGAATCGCCCATCCGGGCGCGCGGCTCGTCGATCAGGATCGGGCAGACGTAGACGCCCCTGGACGTGACCATGCGGCAGGAGGAGCATTGGAGTCTCTCCGCCTCCTCCCCGGTCAGATGCCGGCCGCGCAGGGATTCCCACGACTCGTAGGCTCGAAGGCGGCGCTCTTCGGCGCCGATCCGGAAGAGCGACAGGATCTTCAGGCGGGGCTTCTCGAGGCCGATCCGCCTCATCCATTCCAGCAACCGCGCCCGTCCCTGCGCGCTCGCCGCTTCGCCGCACGCCTCCGTCACGGTGATGACGGGGTTCAACCCGGCGTCCGCGAGGTTTCGGATCCCGTCCAGGATCCTCCGATAGGTGCCGGCGCCGCGGATCGGGTCGTTGACCTCCTCCGTGTAGCCGTCGATCGAGATGCGGATGTCGAGCGAATACTCGCTCTCGTCGGAGAGACGTTTCAACGCGCGGCACCTCTCCGGAGTCAGAAACAGGCCGTTGGTCAGGACCGAAACGGGACCCTGCCCGAGGGTCTCTTCGAGGATCGGCATCATCTCCGGGTTCAGGAACGGCTCCCCTCCGGTGAAGTAGTACTCGCGCACCCCGAGCCGGGCCGCTTCGCGCAGGCGTCCCCGCACGTCCTCGAGCGTCAGCATCCCGTGGCTGTGGTTGGTCGGCGAGCAGGAGATGAAACAGTGAGTGCATTTCAGGTTGCAGATCGTTCCCGCGACCTGGAACCAGAGCGTGTCGAGAGAGACCGACGGGACGAACGGAAAATCTCCATCCCGTTTCGATGCGGAGCGACGCTCGTGCCCAATGGAAAACCTCCTCGCCGGCAAGACCGGCGAATCCGCGAATGAGAGAAAGGCTCGGGATCAGGCCGGAGCCGGGGCGGGAGGCGCGCGCAATCCCGACGGACTGGCCAGAGCGCGCGGGCGGGCAGGCAACACCGGGAAGCGGTTCCATCCTGGGCTGAAGGCACAGGAGCGACCGGACGAGCGCACGCAGCGCCGCGCCGGCCGGCAGGCGCCGCAGGAGAGCGCGCAGCGAGCGCGGGCCGTCCACGTCGGCCGCGGGAGCGACGATCTCGACGCGGCGGCCTCGCGTCCCGAGCGCGCGGAGCGAGGTCGCGCAGGACGGTCCGGCTCCGCCGCCGGAATCCGCGCAGGAGATCCAGGTCGACGCGCCGGAAGGGCCAGCGAGAGATACGCCCCCATCGAGCGCGGGCGACGACGGCCGCGTCGGCTCCGGCCTCGAGCGCCTCGAAGGCGATCTTCGAGGACGGATTCGGAGGGGGGCACGTCGCCGCCGACGAGGACCGCGTGGCCGCCGAAGGCCGCGGCCGCCGCGCCGCATCCTCCAGCCTCTCGCCGAGGGTCGCTCCCCCGCTGACGGATCCAGCCGAGATCCTCGCGCGGCGGCAAGGGCCCGGCGCCAGCCAGGCAGGTCTTCCGGGGGCGTCGCCACGATGAGCCGGGCGCTCGATCTCGCGCGGCGGCCTTCAGCCACCCCGCCGCGAACTCCCGAAAGAGCCCGGCCGCCCCGGGCGACTCCAGGCCCTTCTCGCGCGCCTGGCGCGCCGGCTCCCGCGCAAACAGGACCAGATGGCGGTTCACCCGCCGGATCTTACGTCAGCGAGCGGCGATCAGGCTTCGTCGAGGAAAGGCGGGGCGTCAGAGATTCCGGTCGATGAACTTGACGAACTCGCTCCGGGGCATCGCTCCCAGGACCCGGTCCGCCACTTCGCCGTTCTTGAACAGGATGAATGTCGGGATGGATGTGACCATGTACTTCATCGCCACGGCCGAGGACTCGTCCACGTTGATCTTGGCGACTTTCAGCTTGCCGACATACTGGGTGGCCAGTTCGTCCACGATCGGCGACACCGACCGGCAGGGGCCGCACCAGGGCGCCCAGAAATCCACCAGGACCGGCGTGTCGCTCTTCAGGATGTCTCCATCGAAGCTCGAGTCCGAGACCGCATGCACGTTAGGGTTGTCCGCCATGTCGCTTCATGCCTCCGAATTCTGAAATATGCGGGGTTGACGCCTTGAGATTCACGCCATTTTAACCGCAAATTGTGATTTGAGCACGGGCCGTCCTAGCTCGCCCTGATCACAAATCACCAATCACAAATCACGAATCTCTTCTTCAGTGCGCATGGACCCGCCCCCGGACGTGAGCGAGCCCTTCCCGCAGGAACCAGGGGACCATGAGGAGCGACAGGGCCGGATCGAGCCAGCCCGGGCGCGCCGAGGAGTCCCCCGGCCATCGCGGCGAGGGTCGTCCAGGAGTCGAAGGAGCAGGCGATCGACTCCTTCGCCTCGGCGGCGAGGCCCTTGCTGCCGAGCTGCCGGCCGGTCTTGTACTTGAAGTACCCGATGAACGGCATGCCGAAAGAGGCGAAGATCGTGAGGAGCAGTCCGATCAGGCTCTTCTCCTGATGGGCGTGGCCGCCGGCGACCTCGGCGAGGCCGCGCGCCAGCGTGTACGTCGCCAGCAAGCAGGAACGAGAGGCCGATCCAGCGGGCCAGCATCTGGTCGCGCCGCGCGTGGTCCTCCTCCTCGTCGGCCAGGTGGTGAAGGTGCCGGGCCGCGAGGACGGCGGCTCCCCCTTCGATCACGCTCTCCAGCCCGAAGGCCAGCAGCGCGAGGCTGCCGGTGCGGATCGCTTCGAAGAGCGCGATCCCCCCTCCCCGACGACGTGCAGGAACGTCAATCCCAGGAGCCAGGACATCCTCCGCCGCAGCCGCGCCTGCCTTCGCGGCCGGGGAGCTCGCGCGGTGGAAGGCGCGGTCGTCGCGTCGGACATCGGGCCATTTTACGCATGCGGCAGCGGGCTTCGCGGCGCGGCCGATCGGAATACAATGCCGGGCGAGCCCGTTGGGCTCGAAAACGATGTTTCGCGCATTGAGCAGGGCCCGTTTCGCACAGATTGTCCTGCTGGCCGCGGGGCTTCTCGCGGTCTCGGGCTCCTTCGGCCTGCATCCGGAACCCGAGGCGCTCGGCCGCTCCGCGTCGCGACCGGCGACGGTTGGAGTGCTCTCGATCGGATCCGGCGACGGCCGCGCCGCACGATTGCTTCCTCTGCCTCGCGCACAAATCGCTTTCGCTTCCCCGGCTCTCCGCGGCCGTGCTCCAGCCCGGCGCTCGGCCGTCCACGCGACGCCCGTCGCGGCCCCGTGCTCTTCTCGCGAAGGCTCGAAGGCCATCCCCGCGAAGGCCGCGCTCCTCCTGTCCTGGGCTGAGGGCCCGGGCGCTTCCGCAGCGGAAGCGCCGACACTCGCCGGCGTTGCCGGCAGGAGGAGACATGGGGATCCCGGAAATCTCTCGCGTTATGCCTGGGAGTTCTCGCCCTGGCGGCGCGGGCGTCCCGCGGACAGGAGGCGACGCCGCCTCCGCAGCCGACCCCGGCGCCGACGGCCGAGCCCGCGCCTCCGGCTCCGCAGCCGACTCCGGCGCCCCCTCCCGCGCCGGGCGGAGGGTCTTCGCAGACTTCCAACTACTTCAACCCGTCGATCTCCGTCATCGGGAACTTCCTCGCGATCGCGGGGCACAACCCGGTGGACAACCAGCCCTCTCTCCAGCTGAAGGAGTCGGAGCTTTCGCTGCAGGCGATCGTGGACCCGTACGCCCGCGCGGACTTCTTCATATCCTTCTCGAACGACTCCGTGGACGTCGAGGAGGGCTACGCGACGTTCACGCAGCTGCCGGCCGGTCTGCTCCTGAAGGTCGGCAAGTTCAAGGCGCAGTTCGGCAAGATCAACACGCTCCACCCCCACGTCCTCCCGTGGGCCGACGAGCCGCTTCCGATGATCAATCTGCTCGGGAGCGAGGACGGTTGGAGCGATGCCGGCGTTTCGCTGGCAAAGCTCATTCCCCTGGGCGACACCTTCTCGGAGCTGACGGCGCAGGTCTTCCGCGGCAAGACCGAGGGGCTCTTCGACGCCCCGTCCCGCTCGGACTTGAGCTACCTCGCGCCAGTACCGCGCCTACCGCGACTTCGGAGACGACCACAACGTCGAGCTCGGCGCGACCTGGGGCCAGGGCTCCAACGGAACGACCGCCGACGCGAAGACGACGCTCGAGAACATCCACCTCGTCTACCGCTGGAAGCCGCTCCAGGGGCGCCCGTACCGCTCCTTCATCCTGCGGAGCGAGCTCTACCGCAGCCGCCGCGAGCAGCCGGGCGGGACCCAGACCTCCCGCGGCTTCTACGTCTCCGGCGACTACCAGCTCGCCAAGCGGTGGTTTACGGGGGCCCGCTACGAATTCTCGGACCGGGCGGACGACCAGAACGCCCGGGATTCCGGCGGGGCGTTGACGTTGACTTTCTGGCCAAGCGAGTTCTCCCAGGTTCGCGGCGAGCTTCGAAGGCGCCGCTACGCGGGCGGGATCACCGCCAACGAAGGGCTCCTTCAACTTCAATTCGCGATCGGCGCCCACGGCGCCCATCCCTTCTAGTGTGAGTCATGAGTTGTGAGTCGCGTGGATCATGAAGAAGAGACGAGGGCGCAAATGATATACTGTGCATCGCTCTCTCCTGCCGGCCTCGGCTCGCCGCTCTCGGCGAAGGTCAGGGTCGTCTCGAGCCTCCAGGATTTCGCCTCGATCGCCGACGTCGATCGGAGGCGACCGGGTCGAGACCTTCGCCCTGGCGAGGGGCTACCAGGACCCGCACTTCGTGGACGCAAAGCCGTCGTTCATTCTCAAGCTGTCCAACGCCGACCTGTTGATCGTCGCGGGGCTGGAGCTCGAGATCGGGTACCTGCCGCCGCTCATCGACCAGAGCCGCAACGGCAAGATCCACCCGGGCAATCCCGGCTACCTCGACGCCTCGATCGGCTGCGACATCCTGCAGCGCCCCACGACCCAGGTCACGCGCGCCATGGGGGACGTCCACCCTTACGGCAACCCGCACTACTGGACCGACCCCGACAACGGCCGCGTGATCGCGCGCGCGATCGCGGCAAAGCTCTCGGAGCTCGACCCCTCCGGCAAGCCGGCCTACGACAAGAACCTCGCGGCATTCGAGGCGAAGCTCGCGGAGAAGGAGAAGGAGTGGGACGCTCTGATGGCGCCCTACGCCGGCTCGAAGATCGTCACCTTCCACGACTCCTGGCCCAACTTCGCCAAACACTTCAAGCTCGTGATCGCCGGACACGTCGAGCCCAAGCCCGGCATCCCGCCGACCCCCTCGCACACGCTCGAGATCATCAACCTGATCAAGGAGCAGAAGATCCCGGTCATCCTGGTCGAGCCGTACTTCGACATGAAGACGCCCAACTACATCGCCGCTCAGACCGGCGCGGCGGTCGTGACCTTCTATCCTTCGGTGGGCGGTCTGCCGG
Source organism: uncultured Acidobacteriota bacterium (assembly GCA_963782815.1). GTDB lineage: Bacteria > Acidobacteriota > Thermoanaerobaculia > UBA5066 > Gp7-AA6 > JAWOLE01. The sequence continues at coordinate 118,750 of CAWALG010000011.1, forward strand.
CGATCAAGGACTACTTCTCTCTCTTCGACCACGATCTCCAGGCGTTCGTCAACGCGATGAAGGGGAAGAAATGAGCATCTTCGAGATCCTGCTGCCGGCCTTCGTGGCGAGCCTGATCCTGACCGGGATCCATGCCTACCTCGGCGTCCACGTCGTCGAGACGGGGCGTCATCTTCGTGGATCTATCGCTCGCGCAGATCGCGGCGCTCGGCACGACCGTGGCCTATCTGGCCGGATACGACCTTCATTCGACGACGGCCTACCTCTTCTCGCTCGGGTTCACGTTCCTCGGAGCGGCGATCTTCGCCATGTCGCGCGTCCACCGGAAGACACGCATCCCCCAGGAGGCCATCATCGGGATCGTCTACGCCGTCTCCGCCGCGGTCGCGATCCTCGTCATGTCGAAGGCGACACAGGAGACCGAACACCTGAAGGAGATGCTGGTCGGCAACATCCTCTCCGTCTCCTGGAAGGAGCTCTTCAAGACGGCCGTCCTTTACTCGCTCGTCGGTTTCTTCCACTACATCTTCCGCGCGGAGATTCCTGCTCATCTCGATGAACGAGCCGGAGGCGGAGCGCCAGGGCTTGAACATCCGGTTCTGGGACTTCCTCTTCTACATGTCGTTCGGCTTCGTCGTGACCTCCTCGGTCGCGATCGCGGGAGTCCTGCTCGTCTTCTGCTTCCTCATCGTGCCGTCCGTAACGGCAATGCTGTTCACCGAACGGCTGGGGCCGCGCCTCGCCATCGGGTGGACGATGGGAGCGGCCGTGTCGGCCATCGGCGTCTATCTCTCCTACCTCTGGGACCTGCCGACCGGCGCCACGATCGTCGGTACCTTCGGAGCGCGCCCTTCTCGATCATCGCCGGCTACCGCCGGGCCTTCCGGAAGCCCGCCGCCGCGTAGGACCGAGCCATGCGCGGCGATCTTCTCTCCGGGCCCTTTCGACGGATCGTCGCCGGCGCGCTTCTCGCCGTCGCGCTCGGCGGGAACTTCGCCTCCCATCACCACTCGCTGCTGTCGCCCGAAGAAGGGTTCGGTCGCGAAGAAGAGCGCGCCGTCACCCGGCACGATCCTTATTCCCGCGCTTCTCACTGGCATGCGGTCCTCGCGTTCGTCCACGAGCAGGAGTGCGTTGCGTGCCACAACCAGAGGCTCGCCGGCCTTCCGGTTCTGGGCCGGGACGCGACGGCGGCGGTTTCGAGCCGGGCAAGTCTCCAGGTCCGGTGCGCCGCGGCGCCGGCCGCGCCCACCCTTTCGTCCGCATCGCGGGCCCCTCCGGTCCTCCTCTGAAGCCGTAAACCAGAGTTTCGGCTTGCCTCCAGCGGGAGGCGGCCGGCGCTTTCGCCGGCTCTACAGAGTGAGGAGATCCGACCATGTCGAGAATCGCTTCTCGATCTCTATTTCTTTTCGCAGCGACGCTGCTGTTCTGTCTCCTGCAGGCGCCCTTCCCCGCCGAGGCCGCCGTCTCGGCGGGCTCGGTGCGCGGGACCGTCACCGGACCGGACGGGAAGCCTCTCGGAGGCGTCCCGCTCCTCCTCCGAAACGACATCAGCGGTTTTCACGCGGAGACCCGGACGGACAAGGACGGCCGTTTCCTCTTCTTCAACGTTCCCTTCAACCCCTACGAGCTTCACGTCGAGGTCCAGGGGTTTCAGACGCAGCACATCAAGCTCGACGTCCACAGCGTCGCTCCGCTCGACGTCCCCGTCACGCTCGCGCTCCAGGCCGTCGCCGAGAACGTCAAGGTCGAAGCGGAAGGCGCCGCCACCGTTCTCGAGACCGATTCGCCTTCCTCCCATCTCGACATCGACAAGTCGTTCATCGAGCATGCCCCGGCCGCCAACCCGTCCCGCGGTATGGAGTCCCTGATCGTGCAGACGCCCGGGTTCGCCCAGGACGAGAACGGCCGGTATCACTTTCAGGGGGCTCACAGCGAACAGAGCTACGTCGTGGACGGCCAGCCGATCTCGGATCAGATCGGGATCACGTTCTCGAACTCCATCGACCCGCGGATTCTCCAGTCGGCGGAAGTGATCTACGGCAACGTCCCGGCCGAGTACGGCGAGAAGATCGCGGCCGTCATCAATCTGACGACGAAGTCGGGCCTGGGGCAGGGCGCGATCAAGGGAGACGTCCATGCCGGCGCCGCGAGCTTCAACACCTATGATGCGGGCGCCTCGGCGGGCGGCGGCTCCTCCCGCTTCGGCTATTACTTCTCCCTCGACGGATCCGAGTCGGATCGCTTCCTCGACCCGCCCAACTTCGACAACCTGCAGAACCACGGCGACACGGAGCGGCTCTTCTTCCGCCTGGACCTGGCCAACGAGGGCTCGACGAATTCCTCTTCGCTTCTCCGGGCTTCTCGGCAGGACCAACCGGGACGTGCCGAACACCTTCTCCCAGCAGTCCACCGGCACGGACAACCGCGTCGAGACGAACGACTGGAACGCGAACCTGGGATGGCAAGCGATCCTCTCCGCGACGGCCTTTCTCGACACGACCCTCTTCGCGCGAAACGCCCGCTACACGTATTACGGCTCGCCCAATGACCCGTCCGTCATAACGAACTCGAAGCGTTCCCTGGACAACTACGGCGTCCAGCCGGTCCTCACGATCCAGGCCGGCGCGGCCAACGAGATCAAGGTCGGCGGCGTCTTCAAGAGCTACCCGATCAAGGAACGGTTCTCCTTCGGCATCACCGATCCCAATCTGAACGACCCGGCCTCCGACACGTACAACCCGAACCTCGCGCCGTACGACCTGACCCGGGGGGGCTCCCCGTTCTTCTTCGAGGACTCCCGGACCATCACGTACTTGGCCGCGTTCGCGCAGGACACGCTCCGATTCTCCAACCTGACGGCTCAGGTCGGCGTCCGCTACGACCATGCGAACTTTCCGCTCACAGAATCGCAATTCCAGCCCCGGGTGGGTCTCGCCTACTACGTTCCCGCGACGAATACGGTTCTCAGAGCCTCGTACAACCGGATCTTCATCACGCCCGAGTACGAGAACATCCTGTTCTCCTCCTCGCAGGCGGCGAGCTCGCTCGCGCCGCCGGAGGTCCAGGAGTCACGGGCGTTGGGAGAAGGCCTCATCCTGGTCCCGGCCGCGCGTCAGGACGTCTATGACGCCGGGGTCCAGCAGGCCCTGGGATCCCGGCTGAGGCTCGACGTGGATTTCTGGGAGAGGCGAGTCCGCTTCGTGGCGGACCAGGCCCAATTCGAGAATACGGGGATCGTCTTTCCCGTGGCCTTCGATCACGGCGACCTCCACGGCTGGAACGTGCGGCTGGATCTCGCGCCCATCGGAGGGGTGAGCGGGTACGCCTCGGTCGGCCACGTTCGCGCCGTCTACAATCCGCCCCTGGCGGGAGGCCTCTTCCTCGACACCGGCGCTCTCGATGCCGTCACCGGCGGACCGTTCGTCATCGATCACGATCAGGACCTTTCGATCCAGGGAGGCCTGAACTACGCCTTCGGACAGTCGGGATTCTGGCTCTCGGCGAACGCCCGGTATGACTCCGGGCTCGTGACCGGCGCGGATGAAACGATCGTGAGCGATCCCGACAACTCCTTCGCGCTCCCTTACATCCGGTTCGGCAACGGCACGGACCTCGATCCGAATCGCGTCGCGCCGCGCACCATCTGGAACTTCTCCGCGGGCGCGGACCTTGCCCGGTACAGGTTGCCGATCAGCATTCAACTGGACCTGATCAACGCGTTCGACAAACAGGCCCTCTACAACGTCCTTTCCACGTTCGGCGGAACGCACGTGATTCCGCCGCGCACATTCGCCGGCCGGCTCCGCTACACATTCTGATCCGCGGGGAGGTCCGACCCCTCCCGAGATGTGGCTCAGACCGGACGGGCGGGATCTTGGATGCCGGAGGAGGTACTCCCGGGCGGCTTCGATGTCGCGGGTGATCTGCTCCGTGAGGGCTTCGACGGACGGGAACTTGCGCTCCTCGCGCAGGCGATCGACGAAGAAGAGGCGCACCCTCTCGCCGTAGACGTTCGCCGAGAAGTCGAAGACGAAGGTCTCGATCGTCGCCTTCTTGTCCTCGTAGAGGGTGGGGCGCGTGCCGATGTTGGTCACGCCGCCGAATCGCCGGCCGAAGGAGCGGATCTCGATTCGCGTCACGTAGACGCCGTCGGCGGGATGGAAGTCGTTCTCGGGGGCGAGGTTGATCGTGGGATAGCCGATCTTGTGCCCCACCTTCTCCCCCTTCGACACGATCCCGTCCAGCTCGTACTCGCGTCCGAGCATCGCGTTGGCGTCGGCGACCTCGCCGCGATCGAGGGCGTTGCGGATTCGCGTGGACGAGATCGGCTCGTCCTCGTAGATGACCTCCTCGATGCCCGAGGCGGTGAAACCGCATTCCGGGCCCATGCGCTTCAAGAGGGCGAGGTCGCCGCGCTTGCCGCGGCCGAAGGCGAAGTGCTGCCCGAGGCGCATCTCCGAGGCGCCGAGCCGCTCGGCCAGGAAACCGCGCACGAAATCCTCCGGCTCGGTGAGAGAGAAGTCGCGCGTAAACGGAATGATGAGGAGCGTCTCGATCCCGAGAGCCTCGATCGCCTCCTCTTTCTGGCGCAGCGTCTGGATCTGGCGGGGCGCGTGGTCGGGCCTGAGGACCGCGAGAGGATGCGGGTCGAAGGTGATGGCCACCGACGGGCGCGCGACCTCTTTAGCCCGGAGCGCCACTTCTTCCAGAATCTTCTGATGCCCCCGGTGCACGCCGTCGAAGTTCCCGATCGTGACGATGCCTCCGCGCGGCAGGTCGGAGGCTCGGAGGGGATCACGGACGACGCGCATGCTCGCGAGGCTACGCCTCGCTCCGGTCTAAGGTCGAAGGTCTAAGGTCTGAGGTCGAGTCTGGATTCAGGAGACGATTCCTCCGACGAGATCGTAGTCGTGTGTCTCCGTGATCCGCACGCGGACGATGTCGCCGGGGGCCGACGTCGCGGCCACCGGTGTCGTTGATCAGGAGACGGCCGTCGATCTCGGGGGCCTGGGAGCGGAGGCGGCCTTCCAGGAGGTGCTCGGTTTCCTCGCAGGGGCCTTCGACGATCGCTTCGACCTCATGGCCGCGCAGAGCGCGGTTCTTCGCGCGAGCGATCGGCCGTTGAAGCGACAGGAGGAAGGCTTTGCGCCTTTCCTTCTCCTCCGAGGGGATCGGGTCGCCGAGCGGCTCGGACATCGAGGCGGGCTCCGGCGAATAGGTGAAGGCGCCGAGGTTGTCGAACTCCGCCGAGCGGACGAACTCGCAGAGCTCGCGGAACTCGGCCTCCCCCTCTCCCGGAAAGCCCACGATGAACGTGGTCCGGATGGCGATGTCGGGAACGGTGCGCCGCATGCGCTCGATCAGGGCGAGGTAGGACGCCGGATCTCCTCCTCGCCGCATCTTCGACAGGATCGTTCGGGAGACGTGCTGCAGCGGGATGTCCACGTAGGAGACGAAGCGGGGCTCGCGCGCCATGAGCTCCAGGACCGAGTCGTCGAGCGTCTTCGGATAGGCGTAGAGGAAGCGGATCCAGGGAAAGCCGGTCTCGGAAAGGAGCCGCTCGACGAGGAGCGCGAGGCCCTTGCGCTTGAAGCCGAGGTCCTCGCCGTAGCGCGTCGTGTCCTGCGAAATCAGGACCAGCTCCGAGACACCCTGGGCCTCGATCGCCCTGGCCTCCGCGACGAGCGAATCGATCGCGCGGCTTCTCTGCCGGCCCCGCATCTGGGGAATCGTGCAGAAGGTGCACGGGTTGTCGCACCCCTCGCCGACCTTCAGGTACGCGTAGCCGCGGCGGCGGGAGAGGACCCGCGGCGCCGCCTCGTCGTAGAGCCGCGTCGCCAGAGGCTTCTCCGTGAACCGCGGCAGCGAGGCAAGACCCGAGACCGCCGCCGGCGCGAGCTCCAGCTCGTCCAACCCGAGGAAGCCGTCCACCTCGGGAATCTCGTCCGCCAGCTCCCGCCCGTACTTCTGGACCATGCACCCCGCGACGATGACGCGGTCGATCTCGCCCCGTTTCTTCCTCTCGACCTGCTCCAGGATCGCCTCGACGGACTCTTCCTTGGCCCGATCGATGAACCCGCAGGTATTGACCATCACGACCCGCGCGGCCGAGTCCGGCACGATCGCGTGCCCCGCCCTCTGGAGGTGCCCGAGCATCACCTCGGTGTCCACCAGGTTCTTGGGGCACCCGAGCGACACGACCCGACCGACGGAAGAGGCTTCGTCCGTCATGCCGGTTCGATCACTTTCAGGCCGCGGAAATAGTCTCGGTAGAAACCGCGATCACGGGTTAGGAGCCGGTCCGCCTGCCGCATTGCGTGGGCGCCGATGAGCAAGTCGGCGACGGTCCGTCGACTCCTCCCGCCCGAACGTTCTGAAAATCGCGCATGAATCCTTCCGGCCGCGACGGCCGTCTCTTCGCAGGATTGGATCGTAGGCGATGCCGAAGTCGCTCATCCACCTCGCCGGATCCTCGCCTCGGCGGAAATCCCCGCGCGAATTCCGCGAGCACCACGTCGCACGCGACAAGCGGGCCTTCGGATGCGCACGCTTCGAGAGCCTGAGCCGCCCGGCTGGCTCTCGCCGCGTCCTCGACCCCCACGTCGATGAGAACGTTCGTGTCCACGGCCGTGATCATTTCTTCCTTCGCCGCGGCTTGCGGCCTGTCAGTTCCTCGTAAGACCCGCCGCGAACGTAGTCGATGTAAGCGTCCACCGTATGGGGAATCCCCTTCGGCCAGCGAAACTTCCCCCGGAGCGATCCCACCGCATCCCAGATCGGATGGCGAGTCGCCCGCTTCTTTCGCAGCAGCGCCCCGTCCTCTCGAAGTTCGAATTCCACCTCGGTCCCGGGATCGAGCGAGTAACGGATGCGGACGCTCTTGGGAACTGTGATCTGTCCCTTGGAGGAGACCGTACTTTTCATGATCTGATTGTAAAGAAGTAAAGCTTCGAAGTAAAGCGACGCTACGGGTAGATCCGCTTGAGGGTCCGGGGGTAGGGGATCGCCTCGCGCAGGTGGTGGATCCCGCAGACCCACGTGACGAAACGCTCGAGGCCCATCCCGAAGCCGGAGTGCGGGAACGTCCCGTAACGCCGCACGTCGAGATACCACTCGTAGGACTTCCTTCGGCAGCTTGTGCTCCTTCAGGCGCCGCTCGAGGAGAGCGAGGTCGTGGATGCGCTGCGAGCCTCCGATGATCTCGCCGTACCCCTCCGGCGCGAGCATGTCGAGGCCCAGGACGACCTCGGGGTCCTCCGGGTCCGGCTGCATGTAGAAGGACTTGATGGCGGTCGGGAACCGCGTGACGATCAGGGGCTGGTCGGCCTCCGAGGCGAGCGCCGTCTCCTCGTCGGCGCCCAGGTCGTCGCCGAACTTGACCTCGAACCCCTTCTTGCGGAGCTTGTCGATCCCCTGCCGGTACGTGATCCGCGGGAAGGGCTTCCGGACGGCCTCGATCTTCGAGGTGTCCCTCTCCAGGCGCTTCAAGTCTTCCTTGCAGCGGTCGAGGGCGCGGGAGAGGAGCGACACGATGAAGTCCTCGGCCAGCTCGCAGAGCCCCTCGAACTCGAGGAAGGCGACTTCCGGCTCGATCATCCAGAACTCGGTCAGGTGGCGCCGCGTCTTCGACTTCTCCGCGCGGAAGGTCGGCCCGAAGCAGTAGACCTTGCCGAAGGCGGCGGCCGCGGGCTCGAGATACAGCTGCCCCGACTGCGAGAGGTACGCCTTCTCGCCGAAGTAGTCGGTCTCGAACAGGGTCGAAGTCCCCTCGACCGAGGAGCCGGTCAGGATCGGGGAGTCGATCAGGACGAAGTCCCGCTGGTAGAAGAAGTCGCGGATCGCCTGCTCGATCTCCGACCGCACGCGCAGGACCGCGTGCTGCTGCGACGAGCGCATCCAGAGATGCCGCAGCCCCATCAGGAAGTCCACGCCATGGTCCTTCGGGCGAGATCGGGTAGTTCTCCGACGGGCCCAGGATCTCGACGCTCGACGCCGCCATCTCGTAGCCGCCGGGAGCGCGCTTCTCCTCGCGCACCGTCCCCGTGACGGCGAGCGAGCATTCCTGCGTCGCTCTCTCCGCCGTGTCCCAGACCGCGGGCGCGACGTCGGCCCTCGCGACGACCGCCTGGAGATACCCCGTTCCGTCCCGCACGATCAGGAACTGGATCTTCCCCGACGAGCGCCGGTTGTACAGCCAGCCGCGCACCGTGGCGGTCTGGCCGTTCTTCTCGCCGATCCGGGAGATCGGGGGTCGCGTCCATAAAGGGCGTGGATTATAAGGGGGAACCGGACTTGGAGGCCGCGAGAGGTGGGTCGTTGATCGCTCCGGAAGGCGAAGGAGTGATCGGTGTTGCGCCGGCCGCTGACGTTGCGGGTGCGGCCTGCCGTGGATTGCGCTCCTTCTCCCGCTCTTCGTTTATAACGTCGGCCTTTCGATACCTCGGCAGCGGAGACACCGTGCCGGCCGAGCTTCTCCCCATCTCGCTGCTGGAGGATCACGACTTCGATTTTCGCGAGTTCGTCGCCGGCGACCTGCCCTACTGGTTCCGGCTCGTCCGCGGCCGGGTCGTGTCGAACTACCCGGTGTTGCCGGGCGTCCTGAACGTGCCGGTCTACGCGGCCGCCCGTCTCGCGCGCGTGGATCTCTACAACCACCGCTTCTTCTTCTCGATGCTGACGTCGTCCGGGATCGCCGCGCTCTCCGTGCTCTTTCTCTACCTTGCGCTGAAGCGCGTCTGCCGTTCCGAGAAAGAAGCGCTCTTCTTCGCTCTCGTCTATGCCTTCGGCACGACCGTCTGGAGCGTCGCGAGCCGCGGCCTCTTCCAGCATGGCCCCTCCGTTCTCTTCCTCTCGATCGCCCTCTGGGCGCTCTATCGGGGAGGCGGCTCGGTCCCGATCGCCGGGCTGGCGCTGTCGCTCGCCGTCATCAACCGGCCGACCAACATCGTCATCGCGCTGCCGCTCGCTTTCTACGTTCTTCGATACGAGAGACGGCGCTTCCCCGCCTTCGCGGCGCTCGCGCTGCCGGCCGCTCTCTTCCATGCCTGGTACGCCAACGCCTACTGGGGCTCCCCCTTCTCGCCCGCGCAGGATGTCTCTCGCGCCAACTTCGCCGGCGGCTTCTGGAGGGGGTTGTCCGGCATTCTCGTGAGCCCTTCCCGAGGCCTCTTCGTCTTCACGCCGGTCTTTCTCTTCGCGATCCCGGCCGGCGCCGCCGCGTTCCGGCCCGCTCCTCCCGGCGCCCGGCGCCTCGCCCGCTACCTCGTCGTCGGCGCCGTGGCCACGATCGCCGTCTATTCCTTCTGGTCCATGTGGTGGGGCGGCCACACGTTCGGCTACCGGTTGATCACGGAGATCGCGCCGCTCCTGACGATCCTGATCGCCGCGTACTGGCCGACGGTCTCGCGGAGCCGCGCGGCGACGGCGACCTTCGGTCTCTGCCTCCTCTTCTCCTTCTACGTCCACTTCCTCGGGGCGATCGTCTTTCCGAGCGGCTTCAACAACGGTCTCGACCAGCATCCCGAACGCCTCTGGGACGTTCGCAACTCGGAGCTCGAGCTGTCCACCCGGAAGATGATCCGCATCGCCCTCGCCTCTTCGCGGCTGGCCTCCGCTGTTCGAGCCCGCGCAGGGTACGTCGCCTCCGGCGCCGGCCTGGTGGCGTCCGGACCTGGAAGACGCCTCGATCCCGGGCTGGATCGACGCGCCCCTCGAAGGCCAACGGATCTCCGGCCGGCTCGAGGCGTCGGGTTGGGCCAGGTCCGATCGTGGACCGGTGGAGGTGCGCGTCGCGATCTCCCCGGACGGCCTCGTGCCGCCGGTCGAGCGATTCTCGCGGCTGGACATTCAGCGCTCGAGGCCCGAGCTGGGCGACTGCTCGCAGGCGGGCTGGCGCATCGTGGCCGAGAAGCCCGTCGCCGGAGAGACCGAGCACGCGCTGCTCGTGGAGCTGCGCGACCCCACTGGACGCGTGCGCCGCCTCGGGCCGATCCGCTTCCGATGGACGGACTGATGTTGGGACAAGCGGCGAGACATCGCCCGCTCCTGTTCGCTCGCCGCGGCCCTTCTCCTCGGCGGGTATGGATACTTTCTCGTGCGGAACACCGCGTTCTCCGTGGGAGGGCACGACAGCTCCGGTTACATGAACACCGCCAGGCGGCTGGTGGCCGGAACGCTCGTGGGCGCCCCGCGGACCCTCCAGCGCTACGCGCTCGAAAACGATCTGCTGCAGGCCTTCATCCCTCTCGGATTCGTCGAGGGGCCTCGTCCCGGCACGATGGCTCCCTACTACCCGTCGGGCTTTCCGGCGCACATGGCCGCCGCGGCCCTGCTTCTTGGCTGGCAGCGGGGACCGTTCCTCGTCGCTCCGTTCGCCGCTCTCTTCAGCCTCCCGCTCCTCTACCTTCTCGCGCGCGAGCTCTCGCTTTCCCGGGCGTGGGCCGCGGCGGCCGCCGCCGTCTTCGCCCTGTGGCCGGTCCTGATCGGCCAGGCGATCCAGCCGATGGGCGACTCCACGGCGACCTTCTGGGCCCTCGCCGCGGTCCTCTGCGCCGTGAAGGCCCGCCGCCGGAACGCCTGGGCGCTCGGCGCCGGCGCCGCTCTCGGGATCGCTGTCCTCGTTCGACCGACCAATCTGCTTCTCGCACTCCCGCTCGCGTTTGCGCTGCCGGTCACGCTCCGGGCGCTCGCGCTCTTCCTGACCGGAGGAGTTCCCTTTGCCGCCGCGCTCGCCGCCTACGACCTCCATTGCTACGGCAGCCCGCTTCGGTCCGGCTACGGCAAGGCCGGGTTGCTCGGAGCGGTGTCGCCCGGCAACTTTCCACCGCGCTTTCGCCACTACGGGGGGTGGATCCTCCGGTCCCTCACCCCGCTGATCCCCCTGGCGTGGATCGGACTCGCGGCGGATCGAAGGACAGCCTGGCGCGACCGGGCCCTCCTGCTTTCCTGGTTCGCTTCCTTCTTCCTTCTTCTATTGCCTCTACGAGCCGTACGACTCCTTCTGGTTCGTCCGATTTCTCCTGCCCGGCGTACCGGGACTGATCCTCGGCGCCTTCCTGGCCGCGCGCGATCTGTCCACGCGCCTTCCGCGGCGCTGGCTGGCTGACCGCCGCCAGCCTCGCGTTGCTGGTTGTCGTTTTCCGGGCGGAGGCGCGCTCGATCCGCACGGTCGGCGTGCTCAACACCGCGCGTTACGAGTCGGTCTATCCCGAGATCTGCGGCTGGGCGGCCCGGACGCTGCCCGCCCGCGCCGTTGTCATGTCCATGGCCGCGAGCGGAGCGATCGAGCACTACACGGACCTGGCCTGTGCGCGCTGGGACTTGATCGAGCCTGCGAAATTCCCCGGCCTGCGCCGGAGGATCGAGGAGAGAGGCGGACTCTGGTTTGCCCTTCTCTTCCCGTTCGAGGCGGAAGAGATGTTCAAGCAGCCGCGAGGACGGTGGAAGAAGATCGGCGTGCTTCGGGACGTCGGGCTGTACGAGCTCGAGAAGGACTAGACAGAATCGCGCTCAAGGCCGGGATGGTGGTTGAGGCAAGGCCGCGGGGATTCGGATCTCGAAGTTTCGACGCAGGGAGGTCTTTCCTCCGTCCTTTGCCAGAATCGTGACTGTCAGCGCGTGGGGTCCGGGCGGCAAGCGCCGGGACCGCGAATCCGAAACCGGCGCGCGTCGCGTCCGGGAAGCCGGGATAAGCGTGCGCAACCCCCTCGTGGGGCTGGCCGGACAACACGGGAAGCGGCAGCGCCGCCGTCCGCGGACACGGTGACCTGCGCGATCCCCGAATCGTCCAGCGCCCACCCGAAGGCCCAGGCCCCGGCGGCGACGGTCTCCCCTTCGGCGGGACGGTCGAGGTAGCCGAAGGGGGGATGGAGCGCCAGTTCGAGGAGGCCGCGATCGAGACGGGCCTTTTCCGCGTCACGGGTGTCCGGCATGCCGGCGGCGGGCGCCGAAGCGAGCCGGAAGACAAAATCGCGCGAGCCTGCGCCGGGAAAGGACCCGAGCAGAGTTATCCGGCCGCTCCGGACCCCACGGTCCACCGCCTGCGCGTACGCCGCGGCGGTTTCGGGATTCACCGCCTCGGGGTGGTACACGAGCAGGCTCGTTCCCCGCCGGGCGAGGAGCGACCAGGCTTCTTCGGGGATCGGCTTTCGATCCAACGTCGCCGCCAATTCGTCGTAGTCGCGGGGCGCGAAGCCCGAGGCCCCGTTGACGAGCGGTTTCCAGTGCGCCGCCGATCGAAACTCGTACTCCTGGTCGTACCAGTTCCCGAGCGGCCACTCGACGACGCCGCCCGCGAAGGAGGCTCCCGCGAGCCACCGGTACACCGGCGCCGGCTCGGCGTCCACGCGGGCGACCTCGAGAGGAAAGGCGCGGTATTCGAAGCCGATCGCAGCCACGACAGCCGCGACGACGGCGAGCCGCGCCACGGCGCCCCGGGATCGGGTCAGATCCGACAGTCCCCATGCCGCCAGGACCGCCAGGCCCAGGTCGAAGAGGACGATTCCGCGGACCGGCGCGCGGATCACGTGGAAGACCGGTCCGAACGACTGGACGAGGAAGCGGTAGTAAGGGGTGTGGGTGCCGAGGGCGACCACGACTCCGGCCATGGCGATCGCGAGGAAGAGGGCCGGACGCGTCCCGATCCGCGTTCTGCGGAGGAAGTCTCCCAGGCTGGCGAACCGGGAGCGGCGAGGAAACGCGACGGCGAGCCGGATGAGCGCAAGAACCGTGATGGAAACGACGATCCGGCTCGGTTCCCGCACCTTGAGCGGGCCGATCGCATGGACCCCGGCGGAGGACGCGGCCCAGACGGCGAGGAGGACGAGCAGCAGGACATCGAGCACTCGCCGGAGGCCCCGGCGGGTCGAAATCGATTCCGCCCCGCCGGGCTTCGAGCCGTCCCGCCGCCGAGCGAGAGCCGCGATCGCCAGGGCGACGGCGGCGACTCCCGGGAAGAGCTCCCCTTCCGCCTTCGCCCACTTCTGCGTCAGCGGAGCGTAGAGCTTGTTCTGGCCGCCGGCCGTCAGGAAGTCCGTCCAGACGCCGGAGAAAACGCTGATCTCCTCCGTGCCTCTTTGCATTCCGTAGAGCTTCGAAGCGAGCGCGTAAGGCGCCAACAGGGGAAGCACGGCGAGGGCGGCGACCGCCATCGCGGCCAGAGCCCCCGCAAGCGGGCGTCGGAAGGCCCTCCAGCCCGCCACGAGTCCCTCGTAGAGAAGCACGACCGTGACGAGGAACCCGGAGAAGAGCGCGTAGTGGACGTTGCAGAGGGCGTTCCAGGCGAAGCAGAGGGCGAAGAAGACGAGGTCGCGACGCCGGCCTCCGTCGAGGTAGCGCAGCAGGAAGAGGAGCGAGAGCGCGAGGAAGGCGCCCCACTGGAACTGGATGTGCGGGATCTGGGCGATGCGCCAGGGGCAGAACGCGTACACGATGCCGGCCGCCGCCGAGGCGAGCGGGTCTCCCGTGACGTCGCGGGCGAGCGCCCACGCGGCCATCGCGGAGAGAAACATGCCGAGCAGGAAGACGACGTTGTAGGCCGCGAGAGTCGAGACGCCGGCGGCGTAGAGGGGGAACGCGAAGAGCGCGGCTCCGAAGAGGTTCTCGGAGAAGGCGAGCGCATAGCGCGCCGGGTAGAAGATGTTGGCGTCGTAGAGGTGGAGGGGATCGCGAAAAGCCTGGTGGAAGTCCCAATGGAGGATCCAGGCGTTCAGTTTCGCGTCCCAGATGTCTCCCAGGCCGTCGGTGACGTGCGCGGCGATCGGCCAGGTGAAGACGGCGGTCGCGATCAGGAAGAAGAGGGACGCCAGGGCCGTGTCCCGGAGCAGGCCGCGGCGCATCAGCCGGCGTCCGGGGGCCGCAGGCGGTCTTCGAGCTCCGAGGAGGAGAGCAGGCAGTCAACCGTGCTGGAGGGAGGGATCCCGCTCGCGATCTCCTTCGAGTAGAAGGCGAGGCCGTCCTCGTCCGCCTCGCGTCCGAGGAGGACCTCGTAGGCCCGCCGCACGAAGGCTTCCGGCTCCAGGCGGCCGTTCTCTTCGAGAAAGCGGTCCGCCATCTGCCGCAGGGACCGCCGTCCGGAGAGGATCTCCTCGACGCCGGCGCGAGGATCGAGATTCATGCGCGCGAGAAGCGCCTCCAGCGCCTCGCGCCGCCATTGCCTGCGACGCAGCCTGACCGCGCTCGAGTCCGGACGGCCGGGATGGCCCTCTCGAACCGCCGTCACCCAGAGGTAGTGCGTCCCCTCTCCCCAGAGATCCGCGACCGAAAAGCCGATCCGGGCGAGCTCCCGCCGCAGCTCCTGCGGCTCGTACCAGACGCCCAGCCACGTATCGGCGGCCGAGCCCTTCGGGCGAGGGCGGCCGTCCACCTGGAACCGGAAAACGCCCTTCCCCTTGAGGACGCGAGCCGCCTCGAGCAGATACCGCGTCACGGCCTTCTTGGTCGGAATGTGCTGGAAGACGATGAAGGAATAGATGAAGTCGAGCGACGCGTCCTCGAAGTCGTCCAATCGCCCGCGCGTCACGAACACTTCGACGTTGCCGCGGCCGGCCAGACCCTGCCTGGCGCGGGCGATCATCTCGGCGGAGATGTCCACGCCGAAGGCCTTCTCGATGCGCTCCGAGAGCGGCTTCAGGATCCGCCCCATCCCGCAGCCGATCTCCAGCGCCCGCGCGGCCGGGTCCAGGATCACGTCGGGGAGGATCAGCCGGTCGAGGTCCCGCCGGCCGGACGCCCAGAAGACCTCGTCGGACTCGGAGTGGCCGCAAGCGATGAAATGCTGCGCGTTTTCCCTTGCGCGCCGGTCCCAGTCGGAACGCATCCAGATCCGCGGGGCAAAGCCGCGAAGCGTGGTCACGACCCTCTTCGCCAGGGCCCGGACCGACATCGCTACCGCTGCCTTTGCAGCACGGCGGAAGCGACCGAGAGGGCCTGCTGCAGGCGACGCATCCGGTGCTGCCTCTTCTGGATCGCCTCGGTCTCGGTGAGCGCCGGCTGGTTGGACCGGACTTCCGTCAGGAAGCGGTTCACCTCCTGGGAGAACTCGGCGAAATCGCGCGGCCCGTACTTGCGGAACGTCCGCTCGCTGACGTTGATGAAGCCGTCGGCGATGTCTCGAACCATGTTGTAGGCCGAGCCGCCGGTGAACACGCTCATCTGATGGGCGAAGTCTAGACCATCGTCGGCGGTAAGCCGGAAGGTCCCGCCCCGTCATCCTGAGCGCAGCGAAGGAACTGCCCTCCTCATCCGCCGAGGGCAGATTCTTCGTCGCTCCGCTCCTCAGAATGACAGGCCGGAGGGGTGCGATACGATTCACCGCAGTGGCATCTCCGATCGTGGATTACCTCGACTTCGAGTCGCTCCTGACCGAGGACCAGCGGCTCGTCCGCGACACGGTGCGGGACTGGGTGGAGAACAAGGTCCTGCCGATCATCGAGGACGCCGCCTGGGAGGGGCGGTTCCCGAAGGAGCTCATCCCCGAGATGGCTGCGATGGCCCTCTTCGGGTCGACCCTCTCCGATTACGGTCTGCCCGGACTCGACAACGTCGCCTACGGCCTCATCATGCAGGAGCTGGAGAGGGGCGACTCGGGGCTGCGCTCGTTCGTCTCCGTTCAATCCGCCCTCGTCATGTACCCGATCTACACCTTCGGATCGAAGGAGCAGAAGGACCACTGGATCCCGAGACTGGCGGCCGCCTCGGCGATCGGCTGCTTCGGCCTGACCGAGCCCGACTTCGGGTCCAACCCCGGCGGGATGCGCACCACGGCGCGCCGGGACGGCGACTCCTACGTCTTGAACGGCGCCAAGGCCTGGATCACCAACGGCTCGATCGCCGACGTCGCGGTCGTCTGGGCGAAGCTGGACGGTGTCATCCGCGGCTTCCTCGTCGAGAAAGGCGCGAAGGGCTTCTCGACCTTCGAGCACAAGGGGAAGATGTCGCTGCGCGCCTCGGTCACCTCGCAGCTCGCCTTCGAGGACTGCCGCGTGCCGGCCGAGAACATCCTGCCGGGCGTCGAGGGGTTGAAGGGGCCGCTCTCCTGTCTGACCCAGGCCCGCTACGGCATCGCGTGGGGAGCCCTGGGCAGCGCCATGGCCACGTACCAGGCCGCGCTCGACTACGCGAAGAGCCGCAAGCAGTGGAAGGACCGCCCGATCGCCGCCCACCAGCTCGTTCAGGAGCGCCTGGCCTGGATGATCACCGAGATCACGAAGGGACAGCTCCTGGCATGGCGCCTCGGCCGGATGAAAGACGACAAGACGATGCGCCCGCACCACGTCTCCATGGCCAAGCGCAACAACGTCTGGGTGGCGCGCGAGTGCGCGAAGCTCGCGCGCGAGACCCTGGGCGCCAACGGCGTGGTCAACGAGTATCCGGTCTTCCGCCACCTCGCGAACATCGAGAGCGTCTACACCTACGAGGGCACCCACGACATCCACACCCTCGTCATCGGCGAGGCGGTGACCGGCGTGCCCGCCTACAACCCCCCCATGGAGTAGGTGTGACGATCAGGGTCTAAGGTCTAATGTCCAAGGTCTAAAGTCCCTGAGCGGACCCGACCTTGGACCTTCGACCTTGGACCTTAGACGCTCTCGCACCTATCAGCTGCCACGGACCACCGTCACCTGCCCTCCGGGTAACCGGCTACAATTATCGAAAGAGTGGGAATCTCGGGCAATCTGAAGACGATGCAGCTCTCCGAGCTGCTGCAATGGCTGGCCTTGAGCCAGAAGACGGGGACTCTCCTGATCGAAGGCCACGGGGTCCAGAAGCGTCTCTATTTCCAGAACGGACGCATCAACTTCACCTCCTCCTCGGACCAGCGCGAGTACCTGGGCCAGTTCCTCGTCTCGCACGGCTACATCACCGAGGAGGAGCTCAAGAAGGCGATGGAGGTCCAGGAGGAGTCCAAGATCCTCCTCGGCAGGATCCTCCTCATGATCAACGCGATCTCGGAGACCGACCTCCTGCGCCTGATGCGGCGCAAGGCGGAGGAGTCCATCTACGACGTCTTCCTCTGGGACGACGGGACTTTCGAGTTCACCGACGGCGAGCTGCCGGACCAGAAGATGGTCCCGCTGTCGCTCGACCTGACGAGCGTCATCCTCGAAGGGCTCCACCGCTACGACGAGTGGAAGCGCATCCGCGAGCGCGTGCCCGACGCGTCGGTCGTTCCGGTCATCGTGCGGCCGATCAACATCGACACGCTCGCGGAGCGCGAGCGGCTGATCGTTCCCCAGATCGACGGGCAGCGCTCGATCGAGGGCATCGCGCTGCAGACGCACAACGCCGAGTTCGCCGTTTCCCGATTCGTCTTCGAATGCCTGTCCGACGGCACGATGGCCCTGACCCAGGCCGCCCCTCAGAGAAGAAAGGTCGCGGCCGCCGGCGGCGGACTGGCCGACACGGACGTCGAGCACTTCCTGCGGCGGGGCCAGGCCTCGATGAAGGAGGACCCGCAGGCTGCCTACCGGATGTTCAAGGTGGCCCGGGACCTCGATCCCGCCGACGGCCGCGCCGCGGAGGCGGTCCGCGACGCGGAGCGCGAAATCCGCACTGCGCTCGAACGCGACGACGTGACCGGCGAGAAGGTCCCGGAGCTCGCCATCTCGATCCAGGATCTGACGGAACGCACCTTCTCCCCCCACGAGGGATTCGTTCTCTCGCGCATCAACGGGCAGTGGGACGTCAAGTCCATCACGAAGATCTCGCCGATCAAGGAGCTCGACGTCATGATGATCTTCCAGCGCCTCTGGAAGGACGGCGTGATCCGGTGGAAGAAGAAGAGAGTCTAAGGTCTAAGGTCTAAGGTCAAAGGGGTTAATATAGAGATGAAGGTGGTTGGATGAGAGGAGAAAGGGAGAAGAAGTAGGTGTTGATGGTGAAGGTGAAAGAGGAGGAGTTGGTTTAAGAAGGATTATGAGATAAGGATGAAGAAGAAGGAGGAGGAGGAGGAGTTTAAGAGTGTGGAGTAGTTGTTTTAGGAGATATAATAGGAGAGAGGGAGGAGGTAGATTAAGTAGGAAGTTATGTTGAAGGAGTAGGTTTTGATAGAGATGTAATAGGTTAGATAGGAGAGGATGTTTTGAGAGAAGATGTAGTATGATTTTATGTTTAGTAGGTTAATGGATTTGTATGGAGTAGGGATAGTATTTGAAGAGAAGAAGTTTAAGAAGAAAAGGGAGAGGTTGATGGATGAGGATTTGTTAGGGGAGTTTTTAAGAGAGGTTGATTGAGGAAGTAAGGAGTAAGAGGTTGTTGTAGGATGAATATTTTAAAGTAGAAGGGAATTTGATAGAGGTTTGAGTATAGATGAAGAGTTTTAGAATTAAGAGAGGAGATGATAAGTAGAAAAGAAGAAGTAATAAAAAGGAGGTGGATTTTAAGAGAGAGAAGAGAGGTGAAGTATAAGTATAACTAGAAGAAAAAAAAGGAGGATAAGATGTATCGGAAGGAAGGAAAAGAAAATAAAGTAGATGTGTTATATGAGATATGTAAAGATGAAGAAAAGTAAAGAGATGTGTAAGGATGAGTTGGTTTAGTAAGAGTATGGGAGAGAGAAAAGGAAGAGGAATTAAAGATAGTTAGAAGAAAAGATGAAAGAGAAGAGTAGTAGAGTGAATTTAGGAGTAGATAAGGAGTAAGATATAGGTGATTTTTAAGTGGATTTGGTAGAGGAAAGAGTGTTTTAGTAAGTAGTATAGAGAGAAGATGTTAAATAAGTTTTGGATAGTAGAAAGAAAAGAAGTAGAGGTTACAAAAAGAGTTAAAAGAAGAGGAAGAAAATAGAGGAGATTTTAAGTTGAGTTAAGAAAGTAGAGAGAAAGAGAAAGATAAATTTAAGAAGATATGATAAGAGTTAAATTTTAATTAATTATAGAGATGAATAATTAAAAAATTATAAGAATAGTTAAGTTATAAATATAAAAAATATAAGAAATAAGTGTTAAAGTATAGTTAATTAAGTGAAAATGGAAGAAAAAAAAATTAAAATAGTAGTGTTTTAAAAAGTAAAAAGTAAAAAAATAGAGAAAAAAAAAAAAGAAGAAAAAGAGAAAAAAAAAAAAAAAAAAAAAAGATCTAAGGTCCCGGAGCCCGACATTAGACTTTAGACCTTAGACCTTAGAAGACTTCTTGCCTGAGACCGCGGGAGAGCGCGGTCGAAGAACCTCAGCGGCCAGGCGGCCGCCTCGCCGGCGTAATCCACTCCGATCCGGGGCGAGACTCCGATCCGGATCTTCCGCTTCGGTGCAAGGAAAATGCGGAAGGGGGCGTGGCCGACGAGATCGATGCCGCTCGCGGATCGGGTGACGCCGAGGGCGTCGCAGAGCTTCGCGGGGCCCGAGAGGAGGCGCTCTGGTGATCCCGGAGGGGCTTCCGCCGCCCGCAGCAGGACCGCCTGGGGATCGCCCGCAACGCGGGTGACGACGTTGGCGCAGAAGTGCATCCCGTAGACGAAGAAGACGTAGAGGAGGCCGCCGTCGCCGTACATCGGCTCGACGCGCGGCGTCCGTCTCCCCTTCCACGAATGCGCCGCCGCATCGCCAGGCCCCAGGTACGCCTCCGTCTCGACGATCCGGCCCCCGTACCAGGCTCCCCTGTAGCGCCGGGCGAACCAGGCCCCGATCAGGTCTCTCGCGACGAGGATCGTGTCCCGGCGGAAGAACGCGCGTCCGGCGTCCTTCAGGTCGAGCGCCCGCGGATCGAACCGCAGGCGTCTGTCGGGAGCGGGTATCATGCCGCCTCGAATTATGAACATCCTCGTGACAGGCGGCGCGGGATTCATCGGGTCGCACATGGCGAAGCGGCACCTGGACGACGGCCACCGCGTCGTCGTCGTGGACGATCTCTCCGCCGGGCGCCGGGAGAAGGTCCCCAAGGGAGCGCGGTTCCTCCAGGAGGACATCGCGGAGACGGATCTCGAGCCGCTTCTTCGCGAGGAGAAGATCGAGTTCGTCTCACACCACGCGGCGCAGATCGACCTGCGCCACAGCGTTTCCGATCCGCTCCACGACGCGCGCGCCAACATCCTCGGATCGTTGAAGCTCCTGGAGGCGTGCCGGCGAGCCGGCGTGCGCCGCGTCCTCTTCTCCTCGACCGGCGGAGCGCTCTACGGCGAGCCGGAGGAGGGGCGTCCGGCCCGCGAGGATCATCCGACGAACCCCGTGTCTCCCTACGGCTGCGCCAAGCTCTCGATCGAGAAGTACCTTCACTACTACAAGGTCATCCACGGCTTCCAGACCCAGGTCTTCCGCTACGCCAACGTCTACGGCCCGGGGCAGAACGGGACCGGCGAGGCGGGCGTCGTCGCGATTTTCGCCGAAGCGATCCTGCACGGCCGGAAGCCGAAGATCCGCGGCGACGGCGGGCAGACGCGCGACTACATCTACGTCGGCGACCTCGTCGAAGCCGCGGCGCGCGCGGCGGCTCGCGCAGGGAGCGGCACCTGGAATCTCGGCACGGGTGTCGAGACCTCGGTCAATCGCCTCTTCGAGCTGATCGCCGGCAACCTCGGATACCGCGAGCAACCCGAGCACGTCGCGCTTCCCCCCGGAGAGCAGCGCCGCAGCGTCCTCGACGGCTCCGCCGCCCGCCGCGATTTCGGTCTACCCCCCTACACCCCGCTCGAGAAGGGCCTCAAGGCCACCGCCGACTTCTTCCGAAGCGAAGCCCCCTCTCCCCCCGGGAGAGGGCCGGGGTGAGGGCGCAAGACCTGCCGGCAACCTGCTCATGAGACGGACGGCGCTTTAGGAACTCCGTCCGTCACTCGCGGCGCCGGCGGTGTCGGCGTCCCTTCCGTCAGGTACTTCACCACCACAACGGTCCTGTCATCCTCCGGCGAGCGCCCCTGCGTGAACTCGCTCAACCGATCGATGAGCGCCCGCGTGATCTCCGCCGCGGGCCGGTCGCGCAGCGCGAGAAAGGCCTTCTTCAACCTCTCGATGCCGAACTCTTTCCCCTTTCCGTCGCTGGCCTCGATCATCCCGTCGGTGTAGAGCAGGAGCGCGTCCCCCTTCTCGAAGGAGAGGAACCCGCGGCTGTACGCCGAGCTGCCGGACGGCCCCAGAACCATCCCCGTCTGCTTGAGCGTCGTGCAGCCCTTCGAGTGGAAGTGGAGCGGCGGCGGATGCCCGGCGTTGACGTAGATGAAGTTGCCCTCCGCCTCGATCTCGCCGTAGAAGAGCGAGACGAACTTCGTCGTCATGCGGGACTGGTGGATGATCCGGTTCAGCCTCTCGATCGTCCGCACGATCTTGAAGTCCCGCGCGACCCCCATCCGCAAGCCCGTATAGACGTCCCGAACCTGGAGCGCCGCCGGCAGTCCGTGCCCCGAGGCGTCCGCGATCGCGACCCCCCAGATCCGCTCGGAGACCGTGATGAAATCGAAGAAGTCTCCCCCCACGATCTCCGCCGGCGCCGTGAAACCCGACATCTCGAACGGCCCCGCGCGCGGCGCGCGCTTGGGGAGGATGGACATCTGGATCTGCCGCGCCTCGTTCAACGCCGAGACGAACTTCTCCTGCCGCAGCTTCTGGTCCACCGCGTACCGCAGGATCCCGAGCGAAGCCATCAGGTCTTCCGTCGGCGCTCCCGGGTCCACCGAAAACGACAGGATGTACTGGTCGTCCCCGACCGCGATGGCCGCGAACCGGTCCGCGTCCAGCCGCTTCTCGAGCTCCGGGTCCACCCCCGGCGCCGTCAGATCCATGACGACGACCCCGTCGTCCACGACCCTCTGCACCGGCGGATACTCGTCCGAAACGAAGAGCCCGATCGGCGCCGAGCTCACCCCCCCAAACGTCCGGGTGACCTCGTACCCCCCATCCCGCCTCTCGTAGAGCCTCCCCCCGCGAACCCCCATGTCCTCCCGGAAGTTCTCCACGATCGCGCTCGCCGTCAGAGCAATCGTCGACCCCACGTCGGCCGACCTCTCGATCGCCTCGATCGTCTTCTCCACCTTCCGGAACAACGACTTGCGAGGATGCGAAGCCATAAAGAGCCGGCCATTTTACCCTGAACCCCCTCTCCCCCCGGGAGAGGGCCGGGGTGAGGGGCCGCACTGCTCACCTACGTGAATTAGCCGGCCGATGAGTTGCGGAATCCAACCTTACCGAAATTGCCTTACCAGAAACCGAGGGGACCGAGGTCCGGCCGAAGCGTCTGGATTCGCTTCCGCCGCTCTTCCTCAATCTCGTGCTGCCGTCGCACCCGCTCTACGCTATCTTTGCGCCGCTCCTTCGAGCGGCAGCTCTTCTTTCGAGAGTCTCTTGAGGAGTTTCATCAGTGCAACCCTTTTCGAATCTGATCCCGGAGTTCCTGAATCGTCGTCACGTCGGTGCGGCGCTTCGCGAAGGCCTCGCGAAGCAGGGCGAGGGCGGCGACGGCTTCTTTCCGAAGGTCGAACTTCTCGATGAGCGGAAGCGCGGCAAGCAACTCCGCCTCGGCCTCCTCGTTCCTGCCGAGAAGCACCATTATCTCGGCTACCAACACGCTATAGTAGCCGACGAACTTCGCTTGACCCATCCGCTGAGAAATCCGCCCGAGCAGCTAGATAGAGTGTCATAGCCTCCCTGAGACCTCCCGAGCTTTCCAAGGTGTTCGCCAACCGCTCCAGTCAGGTCTGCTAACGGCAACGGATGGAAAAACCGTTTCAAGATAGCGCCTGCGGACTTGAAGGCTGCGACCGCCTCGGCGTCCTTTCCCACGTAGGAGAGGGCGACACCCAACTTTGAGAAGACATGCTTCGAAGGCGGGCTCGCTTCCGATCACAGGATCTTGCCGCAAGCCTTCGAGAATCAGATCTTGCATCGTGCGGGCGGTCGAGATTGATGAGAGCTTGGGCCAGGATCAGTTGTGCCTTTGGCTCTTGTCCCTCGGAATGACCAGAGTCTGGACGCAATGCCGGAACCGATTCTGCAAGGTGTTCGTTGCCTCCCTTGGCAAGGTGAATCGCGAGGCGGTCCACTTTAACTCGATCGAAATCACTAGTGTCGGCTGTCCGGCGGAATGCCGAATCGGCCCGTGCATATCCTGACGCGCCGAATCCCATCGTCCCAGATTCCGGTCTGCCATGCGCGGCGGCCAAGGCAATTACACCCTTCAGATACTCACGGTCATCCAAGCCGACCGATTCGCGGGCCTTCGCTGGCAAGAAGAGCTGTCCATCGCTGTGCACTGCTGCTGCGACCAGGCTTGGGCAAATGCTGGATAGCTTGACCATTCGCGCACAAATCTCGCGAATTTCCGGGAGGTCAGGACATCTGTTGGCTTGTGAGCGCCTCGAGCCGGCCCGGGAGCTGATCGGCGGCCTCGCAAACCTCGCGATGGCGTTGCTCGTCGCCGTGTTCCCATATGGCAGCGCGGGCCTCAAGGGCCGCTTCGAGGCCTCCCGGCGCGGAGCGCCAGCCGATCCTTGCCACGCGATGGAGGATCTCGTCCCTCTCGTCGAAGGGGTCGTCTTCCACCGAAAGAGCTGCGACGAAGCGATAGAAACAGTCGCACTCCTCGAAGGTCAGTTGGCTGAGTGGCTTCTCGTCCAGCTCCTCGACCGACGCCCAGAGAACATCCTTCAAATCGTCGTCCATTTCGACCTGGTCGGGAGCGATAGTGCCATCCACGATCGCGGCGAGGAACTCACAGGCGCGCCAGCGCGCGTCCTCGCGGGAGAGACCGAGCGGGATTTCGACTCCCGACGTCGCCGCGAGCCAGTCTCGGATCGCGGGGACGATTTCGTGTTCTTGTTCGGTGCTCATTCGGACTGCCTCCGGGGTTCCGGGTCGTTGTCGGCGCCGGCCGCCTCCGACTCATCCGTCGGATTGAGCCAGTGCGCTTCAAGCCGCGCACGGCGGGCGCCCTTCCGGCGGAGGTTGGCCGCAAGATGGTCGACGGTACTCATCAGCCAAGCCCGCCCGTTTCCGCCCGCCTTGAGCTTCACGACGGCCAGAACAAACGCATCCTGAACCACGTCCCGGGCGTCTTCCTTGGAGAGACCGTGCCTCCAAGTCGCCCGCCGCACCAGCGGAAGGAACAGCTGCCGGTAGAACCCCTCCAGCTCCGCCGCCAACCGCAGCTGCCGAACGGTCGATCCCCTGGCTCGACCCTAAGGCTCCGCCGCCTCTCGGCTCCCCGCGCTGCACTGTCTATCTACACCTCTTTACCTACATATTGTCGCGAGCCCGGAAGTTGCTTCAGGACAGCGGGACATAACTGGGACTCGCTGGACCTCGATCAGTCTGGTTCCGCTATAGCCGAACGTCTAGTCGCAAGCAGGCCGCGGATGCCTCCGGTGGCGATACGGATATTGCGCATTCGAACAACGGAAGACCCGGCAACCTGGGTCCTAGAGTGCGCAACTGCGGGGCGCCGGAGCCCTCTCGGTAGACGCGGCCAGAAGCCTGGTCCGCTGTGAATTCGAGCTAGTTCTTTGCCTGGAGGTGCTCGCGCAGCTCGCGAAGGGCGTTCGGGTCGGTCTTGCGACGGCTAACGGATTCCTTCAGGAGCGCGACAGCGGCGAAACCTTCCGGAACCATCTTCTGCTCCTCGATGGTCGGAAGCGCAGCCAGGATCTCCCACTCGGCTTCGCGATGACGCGACCAGCGCAATAACGTCTCCGCGATAGCACGATTCTGATGTAGGCAACATAGGTCGGCATGCCAAACGCATCATAGTCGGCCGACCGCACGGAACGATTCGACGGCCACGCGATAAGATGACCCTCATTGCGTAAGCACTTCGCCGACAGCCACCTTAAGTGTCGCGAGGCCGACGAGGTGCCGCTCGGCTGGGACACGCACAGAGCTTCCTGAAACACCGACATCGCCTCATCGAATCGGCCGCTCGCCGAGTAGTAACTCTCCAAGGTTGGCTAAGACCAAGTCCAAGGAGGCCGATTCCATGATGCGCTCGTCACGCCTCGTAGGCTCGAGAAGCTGGTCAAGCGCGTCCTTCTCGCCCAGTCCTTAAGGCTCATGGCTTCCAGGAATTGGCACTTGAGGACTTCACGCCCCATATTCAACGCTTCGAAACTCGCCTACTAAGAGAGGGAAGGAGCTCAAGAACCGGTCGTAGCTGCGCATGTCGTAACGAAGCGCGAGACGCGCATAGGCGATATTGGCCAGCAGGGCGCCGGATTGACCGTATGCCGAAATCCGGCCTCTGCTCGCTCCAGCCAGAGCTCGGCCTCGTCTCGGCTGTCCGAGAAGCCGACAGGCGCTGCCGGCCAGGAAAGCCAACTCCCCAAGGAAATAGTCGCTTTCGTCAAAGACGCCAAGGGCAACGTCCGCGATCGATCAACCAAGTGTAGATCTCGACGCCTCCTCAGCGACGTCGGACGGCGATGGTCTCGCATCTCTTTCAAAACCGTACAGAGATGGAAAGAAGCGTCCGGGCTCCGCAGGCAATCGGTCACAGAGTCTTGAGTCCGCTCCGACGTGGATTCCCAGATAGGCGCTGGGCGCGTCGCACTCCTCCAGGCGAACAGCCGGCCCTCCGCGGCGCGCCGGAAACTGAAGAATCCGCGCCACTTCAGGCATCATGATGGCGAAAAGTCAAGCAGCTCCAAGCTCCGGGAAAAATCACGTGCGACATCCGTCGGCTCACGATCTAGGAGTCTCTCAGTCGCTCATCGGACTGCCGGATCCCTGTGCCGATTACGTACTTTTGGTATTCGCGCGCAAACTGGCAGCACGCGACGAGAAGGAAGGGGCGAGACTCCCGCGGGGAGCTGTTGCCGGGACGCATGCAGAATCGAAGGAACCAGAGGTGAAGATCTTTCTCAAGCTCCATCGCCTCGCCTTCCTCCAGTCCGTAGTGAGTGACGAGAGCGATGTGGATTAGGCCAAGCGTGTCTTGGAAAATTGCCCTGACTTCTTCCTCGAAGGCATCTTCTTGGACGCAGGTTAACCGGATCTCCAGTCTCCATGGCCAAATCCTTTCTGGGAGTTGAACAGGAGAATACTGCTGTTCCGCCGAACAGTCAAGCAACATTTTAGGAAATCCGACTCACCTAGCATAAGCTATTGATTTGAGTATTTAGGCTGCTAGGTCGAGCTATCCGCTAGGAGGATCGCTAGCCAGGGGACGGGGACTAGTTCATGAGTCATGAGCTTTCCTTTCGCCGACGGCACGGGCCAACATGCCCGAGCCAAAAAATCAATGCCGGCCGGTGGTTTTTCGCGAATTTCCTGGGAAAACCACCGGACGACGCGCCCCTGAAAAGCCGGGCGCTTCCTGCCCTGTTCAGAACTTAGATTTCCCACCTAGGGCTTAAATGAATCGTTGCTATTGGACCCGAACCTGGGGGTCAAGTCAAGAAGTTTCTCTATTACCCTGGCCTGAAGGACAGGTAGGGCACAAGATAGGTATCTATGACAATATCTTTAAGAATCAAGCTCTTAGCGCTCGCCCGAAATCAGTGATCGTCGCAAGGTTGTGTCCAGCACCCTGTCCCTCGGAACGGTGAGACAAAGGCGGGGCTTGAATGTCGAAAAGAGCGGTTCAAGAAATGAGCAATCTTGGTCTTGAATTCTTGGCGGAGTTCTGATTCAGCGCCGTAGGAGGAAGTCCAAACCCGAAGCTTGAACATCGGGCCTGGAGTCCGGCTTCGAGTGCAGGAATGCGCAATTCTTGCCGAGCAAGCTGCAGGTTGAGCCGGCGAACCGCGCAGAGACCGGGACGAGCTGGCCTTTTGCGGCGAATCGACGCCACACCCAAGGCTATGGCGCGGGGTGACTTTGGGTGTGCGGGAGGCTGATACCTAGGACTTGGCCTGGAGGTGCTCGCGGAGCTCGCGGAGGGCCTTGGGGTCGGTCTTGCGGCGCCGGGCGGATTCGCGGAGAAGGGCGACGGCGGCGAAGCCCTCCGGTGCCATCTTCTCTTCGTCGATCGTAGGCAGGGCCGAGAGGATCTCCAACTCGGCTTCCCTGTCTCTGCCGAGGGCCAGGAGAGTCTCCGCGATGGCAAGGCTGACCTGGACCACCGCGCCGCCAAATTCGAGCTTCTGGTAGTCGGCCCTGGCTGCCCGATAAGACTCCACGGCTTTCACGAGGCTGCCCTGGCTGCGATAAGCGTCGCCGATCGACCATTTCAGCTCGCAGAGAGCGGCGGGACGGGTTCCCCTCATGACGACGGGAAGCGCCTCTTCATAGACACGTGACGCAGTCTCGAAGTCCCCGACCGCCGCATGGCGGTGGCCGATATTCACCAGCACCGTGCCGTGGAGCGAAGGACACGCCCTCACTGCTGGAGCGTTCTCGAGTTCCCGCAGGATCGCGAAGTGCTCCTCTTCTCTTCCGACGGTGCGAAGCACGACCGCCTCGAGGAAGCGCGCCTTCGCGCGATCAAGGTGCATTTCAAACTTCTCGAAACTCGAAACCAGCGACGGCATCACCTCGAGAACTTCCTCATAGCGACCCGCCGCGTACTTGAGAGCCAGCCTCTCGAAGGCGACGCCGGCAAGGCAGTTTGCCGCATCCACCACATGCCGAAAGGCGGCTTCCGACCGATCCAGCCAACGCTCGGCGTCGGTGAGCTTGCCAAGAAGCCGGGAAACCTTGGCCGCGATGAGCGCGGACTCTCCGAGCAAGAACTCCCTTTCATCGAAGAGGCCGATCCGGGCCTGAGGATTGCTGGCCCAGCGATGCAGCGCCGAGGCTTCCGCGAGGACCGTAGCCGGAGAACTTTCGCAACGCTCGCGAAGGGTCCGGCACACGGCTAACAGAGCACCACGAGCGGCAAGCTGTTCTTTGACCCGATCTGATCGATCCGCTTCGGGTGAAGACAGGTATTCCCGAGCAATCTCCAGCGCTTCCTCGGTGGAAGCCGGAATCGGCCTCAACCGCGCCGGAAACTGAAGGATCCTGGCGGTCTCAGGCATTATGATGCCGGAAATTCAGAAGATCGAGGCTCGGGGAGAATCCGCGAGCCACGTCCGCCGGTTCTCGGTCCAAGAGTTTCTTCAGTCTGTCGTTGGACTGGCGTACGCCGGAGCCAATGACGTACTTCTGGTATTCCCGTGCGAACTGGCAGCAGGCAACCAGCAGAAACGAACGAGACTCGCGCGGCGACTTATCGCGCCGGACGCAAAAGCGCTGGAACCAGATCTGGAGATCTTTCTCCAGCTCCGTCGCTTCGCCTTCCTCGAGCCCATAGTGAGTGACGAGGGCGATGTGGATCAGCCCGAGCGTTTCCTGGAAGACCGCGCCGACTTCCTTCTCGTACAGATCTTCCCGCTCGCTCACCACAGGATCGACTGTCTCCATGGCCCAAACCTTTCTGGGAGTTGTGCGCATAGAGTACAGGCGTACCTATGAACAGTCAAGCACTTTTTTCGAACGGAGAATCCTCGAGAGAAGGACGTTCCAGTAAGTGCCGCTTTCTAAATTGTTTAGCCGCTCAGTTCTAGCTGGAGCGCACTCTACGCCGGAATGCCGCTGATTAGATTGGTCATGACTATCCTCCCTTCCGCGACGACGTGGCCCTCAGAATAATCAATGCCTGCCGCTGTTTTCTCCGTTGCCCAGGCTGTAAAGCATCCGGACGACGCGCCCCTGAAAAGCCGGGCGCTCCCTGCCCTTTTCAGTTACCTGTGATTGATTGGGGCTGTAAATGTAACGAAACCATTGGGCCAGAGGTCCGGCGGGAAGTCAAGATTATTTTCTATTACTCTGGCCAAAGGTACAGGGTGCTGTATGGAGCGCGCAGTCACTCGTAAGTCCATACAGAATCAGTTTGTTATCGGCTTGCGAGTGAGATTGACGGCAGAAGACTATCTTCCAATACCCTGGCCCAGGGAAGCGTGGTGCAGCACTTGGGGTCGATGGAGCTCGGATTAGAACGAACAAAGAGTGATCAGTTTTGATCTTGCTTTTTCAGCTCGATTTAGCGTTGTCGCGCTGCGACACAAAGGAGGCGTGTCAGGTGGCGATTTTGGCGGCGGGATATCGGCGCATCCGCTGACGTCGAGGTTGGGTGCTCCGGTGGCGCCCTCACCCTGCCCTCTCCCGGGGGGAGAGGGTTTTCCTAGCCGTTCTTGATCAGGGCTCGGAGGAGGCGGTCCTGGTAGGCGTGGCCGCCGCTGTCCCAGACGCCGGGGCCGTTCAAGAGGATGGCGAAGGCGTAGGTCTTGCCGGAGACGGCGGTCGCGTAGCCGGCGAGGGTGGAGACGCCGCGGATGGAGCCGGTCTTGGCGTTGACGCGGTCGGCGACCTCGCGGAGGCGATGGCGCAGAGTGCCTTCGGGATCGCCGGGAGTGGCGAGCGTGGCCTTCCAGGCCGCGGCGCTGGGATGCGTGCTCATGGCGCGCAGGAATCGGACGACGTCGGCGGCGGAGACGCGGTTCTGCGGGGAGAGGCCCGAGCCGTCGCGGAGATTGAAGCGCGTCGGGTCGAGCGCGAGGGACGCGAGGAACTCCTTCTCGAGCGAGACCGCGTTCGCCCACGTGCCCTTGCCCGCCTTCTCGGCGGCGAGAGTCTTGAACGTCTGCTCCGCGTAGAAGCCCTGGCTGCGCTTGTTGATGACCGCGAGCGTGGCCATGAGGTCCGAGTCCGTCTGCGCGATCAGCGACCAGGAGGCGTCCGCCTTGACGTCCCTGTCCACGATCGCGCCGGAAATCTAGATCCCGGCGGCCTTCAGCCGGTTCTTCAGCGCGCCGCCGAAGAAGCCGGCCGGGTCGTCCACCGCGATCGGCGTGGACCACCAGACGCCGCGCATCGGCACGGTTCCCGACACCGTCACGGCGTTGGAGCCGGCGGCCCGCCCGACCGCCACGTGCACGCTTCCGCTCTGCCCCACGGTGCGCGCCGAGGAGAGAGCGCGGAGGGATCCGGTCTGAGGCTCGATCGAGATCGCCGCGGGCTTCCCGGGACGCGCGCCGGGCCGGATCCCGACCAGGACGACGCCGTCGTTGTACGCGAGCGCGGACACGGGCGCCTGGTACCACTTCGCCTCCTGCCCGGCCGGCCACTCGGGGTGCCGGAGCACCGAGTCGAAGAAGGAATCGTTCAGGATCAGGTCACCGGTGACGCGCGTGACTCCGGCTGCCTTCAACCCGGCGGCCCATTTGTCGAACACGGCGTTGAAGTCGTCGTTGTAGAAGCGGCCGGAGATGTTCGGATCGCCCCCGCCCACGACGAGCAGCGACCCGGAGAGCACCCCGTCCCGGATCTCGCCCTGGCGCCAGAAGGTCGTCTTGAACTTGTAGTCGGGCCCCAGGAAGTGGAGCGCCGCCGCGGTCGAGAAGAGCTTCGTCACCGAGGCGATCGTCTCCGGGGCGTCGGGATTGCGCGTGAAGACCGCCTCGCCCGTCTGGAGGTCCGCGATCTCGATCGAGAGCCCGTTGGCGCGCGCGGGCGGGCGGCGCGCCGCGCGATCGAGGGCCTCGTCGAGGGAACGCGCCGGAGGCTCCCCCGGCCTGGTGTTGCGCGTGGTCCGGCTGTTCCTGCCAGTGCCTCGAGCGGGCAGAGCGGCCAGGAGGCTGAGAAAGACAGCCAGAGTGACCGTTAACTGGGAGCGGAGCCGCACCACAAAATTATAATCGACTCTCCCATGCGATTCGACGAACATTCGCGGACTTTCGAGGTCAACGTCCGGGAACTGGCCGAGGAGGAGGGGTTTCGGCGGGTCGGCTTCGACCGGGGAGAGGGGTGGCGCCGCCTGGGACTGGGCACCCAGGTCCACTCCCGGGTGCTGTCGGCGCGCCGCGAGACCTTCGGGACGTACCGCTGCGAGGTCCACCTCCAGGCCCGGGTCCCCGTCGAGGAGTGGACGGCGGTCCTGACCGGCCGGCTCGACGGGTGCCTGGAGCGGGAAACGGGCCACTGGCTGATCGAGGAGTTCAAGTCCACCGATCTGCCGTCGGAGGGGATCCGGACCTCCGGATACGCGTTCGAGCGGGACCGCCGCCAATTGCTGGCCTACTGCTACCTCTGGAAGCGGCTGGGGCACCTGCGCGTCTCGGCGGCCCTGGTTTACGTGGATATCGGCACCGGCGAGGAGGTCTCGGTCGCGGTCCCTTACGACGAGGAGGGGGCCGGCCGCGACATCGAGCGGCGGCTGGCGGCCCTCCTGCGCATCTGGAAGGCGCAGGCCGCGTCGAGGGCCCGGAAGGCCCGGGCCGCCGAGCGGCTCCCCTTCCCCCACACGGCGCCCCGCCCGATCCAGGAGAAGCTGATCGAGGCGGTCGGCCGGGCGGTTTCCTCCGGGGAGAACCTGATCGCGGAGGCGCCGACGGGCTCCGGCAAGACGGCCGCGGTCCTCTACCCTGCCCTGCGCGAAGGGCTCGCCTCGGGCAAGCAGGTCGTCTTTCTGACGTCCAAGACGCTCCAGCAGAAGATGGCGGTCTCGGCGCTCCAGGCGATGAACGAGCGGGCGTTCTCGACGCTCCAGGTCCGCACGAAGGAGAAGATGTGCGCCAACGACAGGATCCTCTGCCACGAGGAGTTCTGCCGCTTCGCGAAGAACTACCCGGAGAAGATGGCCCGCTCGAACATCCTCGGGCGCCTGCGGGAGACCTACCCGCACCACGATCCGGACACCGTCTTCGAAGAGGCGCGGCGCGAAGAGGTCTGCCCCTTCGAGGTGCAGCTCGAGCTCGCCCAGCGCGCCGACGCCATCGTGGCCGACTACAACTACGTCTTCGAGCCGGGCGTCGCGATGCGCCACCTGACCGGCGAGGAGTTGAAGGACGCCATCCTGCTCGTGGACGAGGCGCACAACCTCCCCGACAGGGCGCGGAAGATCTTCTCGCCGGAGCTGCTCGAGGAGGACTGGCGGGCGCTGCAGAACAGGCTGGTCCTCCAGGCCGGCGACCTCTTCGCCGACCTGGCCGCCTCCGTCGAAGAGGTGATCGGACTCCTCGAGTCCGCGGCGCAGGAGCTGCCGGAGGGGGACGCGATCGCCGAGATCCAGGCCCCGGCCGACGCCGTCCACGCGCTGCGGGCCGAGTGGGAGCCGAAGCTGCTCCGCTACCTCGCCTGGAAGCGGGAGATGAAGATCGCGCTGCCCGACGATCCGGTCATGGACGCGCACTTCGCGCTCCACCGTTTCGCGGCCGTCCTGAACATGTGGGGCCCCGACTTCACGTGCGTCGTCGAGCGGCGCGGCGCGGGCATCCGTCTGGCTCTCGTCTGCCTCGATCCGGCGCGCGCGCTGGCGCCCCTCTTCCGCCAGGCTTCCTCGACGATCCTTCTTTCCGCCACGCTGACGCCGCCGGAGGTCTTCGAGCGGGTGCTCGGCCTGGAGCGCGACCGCACCTCCTCGATTTCCCTTCCTCCCCCGTTCCCTCCCGAGAACCGCAAGGTCATGATCCTTCCGCACGTCCGGACGACCTACGCCGCCCGGGAGAGGAACTACGGGCGGATCGGGAAGGTCGTCGCCGAGATGTCCGACGCGCACTCCGGCAACGATCTCGTCCTCTTCCCCTCCTACAAGTTCCTCGCGGAGGTCGCCGCCGTCATGCCGAAGACGCGCGCGCGCCTGATCGTCCAGCGCTCGGACTTCTCGGACTTCGAGCGGCAGCAGGTCTTGAAGGCGCTCGCCTCGCCTCCCGCGGAAGGGATCCTGCTCTTCGCCGTCTCGGGAGGGATGTACGCGGAAGGAGTGGACTACCCGGGCGAGCTCCTCTCGGGAGTCTTCGTCGTCTCTCCGGCGTTGCCGCAGGTCTCTTTCGAGCGGGAGCTCCTGCGCCGCTACTTCGACGACCGGGAGGAGGCCGGCTTCGACTACGCGTACCTCCAGCCGGGCATGACTCGCGTCGTTCAGGCGGCCGGGCGCCTCATCCGGAGCGAGACGGACCGCGGGGTGATCGCCCTCATCTGCCGGCGGTTCCTCGAGACCCCGTACGCCCGCTACCTCCCGAAAGACTGGTACAACGACTCGCCGGAGGAGCTCGTCACCAACCGCCCCGCCGACGAGATCCGCGAGTTCTTCGAAGGCTACGGCGACACGAGGACGCGAATGAAGGACTTCTTCAAGAACAGGAAGATGCCGCGGGTGACGGTGGACACGCTGGTCAGGGATCGGCGCGGGAGGGTGCTGCTCGTCAAGAGAGGGAGGCCGCCGTTTCTCGGGAGCTGGGCGCTGCCGGGGGGCTTCTGCGAGTACGGAGAAACGACGGAGGAATGCGGGGCGAGGGAGACGCGGGAGGAGACCGGGGTCACCGTGAAAATGGGCAGGCTCCTCGGCGTCTATTCCGATCCGAGGCGGGATCCCCGCTGGCACACGGTGACAGTGCTTTACGAGGGGCGGCCCGTGCGCGGGGTCGCGAAGGGATCAGACGACGCGGCGGAGGCCCGTTGGTTCGCGAAGAGAGAGCTTCGCGGCCTGGAGTTCGCCTTCGATCATGGGACGATCATTCGCCGGCAACTGGCGCGACGACGGCGGGCGGGTCCTTCTCGGCGCGCTCGGCGCGGCGCCTCTCCAGGATGAAGCGCTCCCGCGCCTCGTCGAAGGTCCGCTTGTGCCGCTCGATCAATTGGGTGGCCTCCGCGATTGTCTCGACCGGCTGAACCAGGTCGAGGTCGGGCTCGTTGATCAGGCGGCGCGGGACGACGTCGCGCCGGAGCCAGTCGAGCAGGCCCTTCCAGAGATCGCCCACCAGGACGACCGGGCGCTCGGTCATGAATCCGACCTGCAGGAGCTGCCAGACCATGAAGAGCTCGAGCGCCGTGCCGATTCCGCCCGGGAAGATCACGAACGCCTGCGACATCCGGACGAAGTGGTGGAGGCGCGAGAAGAACGTCCGGTGCGCCGTGACGCTGTCCAGGTACGGGTTGGCCTTCTCGTACGGAATGGCGATCGTCAGGCCGAAGGAGCGCGTCTTGCGCGTGCCGCGCGAGATCGCCGCCCCCTCGTTGGCCGCTTCCATCAGTCCCGGGCCGCCGCCGGTCACGATGTCGCACCCCATTTCCGTCAGGCGCGAGGCGAGGCCGCGGACGTCGACGTACTCCTGGTCTCCCAACTTCAACCTCGCGCTTCCGAAGACGGCGACGCGGTAGAAGCGGAGCTCGGCCGGGGTCAGGGCCTCGAGCTCTTCGATCGTGTCCCAGAGACGCACGATCGTGCGGTCGATGATCTTGCCGACGTCGGGCTCGCGGCGGACCTTCTTTTCAGGCTTTTCGGTCTTCATCGTGTGTCGGGAGCGGCGTCATCCCTCTCTGTCATCCTGAGCGAAGCGAAGGATCTGCTCTCGCGCGCCCATCCCCGGGAGCGGATTCTTCGTCGCTGCGCTCCTCAGAATGACAGGTCCTCGCTGTCCTCTTCGGGATGACGGTGCCGTCTCTTCTCCGTCCCCTAGTCCGCGGTTCGCAGCGTCGCGGCGAAGGCCCTGGCCAGCGTGCCGTCCTCGGTCACGGCCCAGACCGTGTAGCGGTAGAAGGTCCCCGGGCTCGAGGTCGGATCCACGAACACGTACTGGAGCGGCTCCGCGCCGTGGTCGGACGCCGGCAGGAGCTCGGGCCCCGTGCGCGCGATGCGGCCGTCTAACTGGACCTCTTCGCGGAAGATCGCCCAGCCCGCGAGGCGGTCGTGCGACGCCGTCGTCCACCAGACGCGCGGGCCTTCGGGACCTCCGGAGGCGCGCGCGACGAGACCGCTGTAGGGGAATGCGGACAGGCTCTCGAAGGCGACCGGCATGGCGGCCAGGGCGGCCGGGCCGGCGGAGCCGGCGACCAGCCAGTCGATGCGCGCCACTCCCGACAACGCGATCACATGAACGCCTCCGGGCTCCAGAAAGACGACGTCGGGGGGCAGGGCGAAGTCCCGGTACCGAACGACCGCGGCCGCGGGCGCGGCCCCTTCGGGCCAGGACATCCGGAGGGCCGACGGCGCCTCCGCGCCGGGCAGGTAGCTCCTGTGGCGAAGGACGAACGCCGCGGGACTCGACCCGTCGAGCGCTCCGGTCTGAAGGTCGAAGAGGCCGATCCGCGACGGACCGGCTTCGGGCTCGATCGACGAGTAGAGCCGGGCCGCGAACCTCAGGAGGAGCTGATCTTCGGTCTTGCCGGTGGACTCGGAATAGGACGCGAGGAGCAGCGGGAGGACTTCCTGCCCCGTCTCCGCCGCCTTCTCCCAGACCGAGCGGAGCGCCAGCACACCGCCCGTCGCCCGAGCGAATTCCTCCACGTAGAGGCGGCCCAGCGCCCGGGATTGCCCGGCCAGGTCGAGTGTCGGCGCGGCGGCCGCGAGGAGCGCCTCCTCGTTTCCCGGTTCCGCGCGCCGGCCGGCCGACAGATAGTCCGCGGCCGCCGCGGTCAGGAAAGTACGGTCCGGCGCGCCGTATGCCGAAAGGGTCGCCAGCGCGTAGAGGCGGGCGGCCTCGGACACGATCTCGGCGTCGCTCATCGCCGATCCGTCGATCTGAATCGCCGGCTCGAGGAAATGCCCGCGGTCGAGAGACCTTGCTGAGAGACGCCGCACGCCCCCGGCGTCCTTGCGAGCGACGAGGACCCGCAGCGCTTCGCCGTCCGCGAAGGGGTTCCTCCATCCATCCCGGTCGTGGAGCTCTGCCTGGAGCGCCTTGATCTCCAGGGCCAACTCGGCCGGCAACGCCGGATCGTCGGCCTCATCGGAAACCAGGACCTTCCCCCCCAGGACCGGCTGCGCGGCGCGGAAGTTCCGGTAGGGGCTCTCCGTCCAGGCCTGGCGGCCGGCCGGAACCTCCGCCTTCTGGTCCGCGGCCAGGCACAGCGCGGCCACCGAAGCGCAGAAGACGCTGCAGATCAATAGCTTAGAAACGATTCCTTCCCTCACTTGCCGGCGCATGATGTATCAGGATAGACGCCGGACACTCCTTCGTCAACCGTTTTACGGATCAGGAAATGCCGGCGTTGGCGAAAAAAACGCCCGAGTCAGGCCTTTTCGCCCGCGGCGACGAGCGATTCGGCCGCCGTCTCCGCCAGTTCTTCGCGGGAGGAAGCGGGGTCCACGATGTCGACGACGACGACGGTGATGTTGTCCACGCCCCCCTTCTCGTTGGCCATGTCCACGAGCTTCTGACAGAGGGCCTGGGGATCCTTGACCGCCGCCGCGGTGTCGAGAATCTCCTCGTCGCCGACCATGGTCGTCAGGCCGTCGGAGCAGAACAGATAGCGGTCGCCGGGCGAGAAGACGAGCTCCTGCAGGTCGGGAGAGACCGAGGGGCCTCCCCCGAGGGCCCTCGTGACGACGTTCTTCAAGGGGTGGGTCTTGGCTTCCTCTTCCGTCAGGATGCCGGCCGTGACCTGCTCATGGACCCAGGAGTGGTCGTCGGTCAGGCGCGAGAGCTGGCCGTCGCGGAGGAGATAGGCCCTGCTGTCGCCGACGTGGGCCAGCGAGAGGATCTTCTCGTTCAGGAGGCCGGCGACGACCGTCGTTCCCATTCCCTTCAGCCACGGCTGCGCCGCGACCGCCGCCATCACCCGTTCGTTGGCCTTCTCGATCGCCACCGCGAGACGGTTGCTGTTGAAGTCGAGCTCGTGGTTGTACTTGAAGGGCCAGGTGGCCTCTTCCTTCTGCCGGGTCGCCGCGATGAACTCGCCGATCGTCTCCACGGTGATCTTCGACGCGACTTCGCCGGCCGCGTGGCCGCCCATCCCGTCGGCGACGATGAAGAGCCCCTCGTTGACGTCCGAGGCGAACGCATCCTCGTTATGCTTGCGCTTTCGGCCCACGTCCGTCAGACCGTAGGCCTTGATCGAGGCGGCGGCCATCAGACGCTCCGCTCCTTCTGCGCCCGCTGGGCGCGGATCTCTTCCAGCGCTCTCCGGACGTCCGTGGCCGAGGGATCCCAGCGCTCCGCCTCCTGATAGGCCTTCTCCGCCTTGAAGAGCAGGCCGGCCTGGCGAAAGATCGCGCCGGCGTCGGCGAGGAGGCGGGGATTCTGCGGATCGAGCGCCAGCGCTCCCTCGACGGCCCGCACCGCGGAGCGCATGTCCCCCGATCGGGCGGAGGCCAGGCCGAGGTAGTGACGCGAGCGCGCGTCCCGCGGGTCCCGGTGGACGGCGAGGCGGAAGTTCCCGGCGGCATCCGCGTAGCGCTTCTCGCGGAACGCCGCGATCCCCTGGGCGACGTAGTTCTGCGCGATGGCGTCGCTCTCCCCCGGCGCTCCCGGAGCGTT
The DNA here is from genome assembly GCA_963782815.1 of uncultured Acidobacteriota bacterium. Lineage (GTDB taxonomy): Bacteria > Acidobacteriota > Thermoanaerobaculia > UBA5066 > Gp7-AA6 > JAWOLE01. The sequence goes on from CAWALG010000011.1 coordinate 155,837, forward strand.
GGCCAGCGGAGAGCTCGAAGTCGTAGATCTTCCGGCGCTCGGGGTCCGTCAACACGTTGACGGCCTGGGCCAGCTCCTGGAACTTCGCCTCCGCTTCAGCGCGGCGCGCCGCGGGGGCCCGGTCCGGGTGGGCCTCTCGCGCCAGCGACCGAAATCGCTCACGGATTTCCGATTCTGTCGCTTCTCGGCTCACGCCCAGGAGCGAGTAATAGTCGATGTCTCGGGGCATGATCTCCGAAATTCGTCAGGTCTCGAGAGCTGGCCGAGAAGACTAGCATAGGAAAAGAAGGCGGCGCCGGACAACCCCGATCCCCGGCCCCGCGAGGCGCGGACCCCGAAACCCTACTTTCGCCGCTCCATATAGGTTCTTCTCGCCATGGCCCGGACGGCTTCGGGCAGGTTGCGGTCCCGAAAGATGTTGCGCAGGTCCCGCATCTGGAGGCGCCGGACCATCGGAAGAGTGATATCCAGCGGCACCTTCGGGTTCTTCACCAGGGCCAGCGTGATCGTCGGGCGGCGGATCCAGTCTCTTTTCATCGCGATCTTGTGGAAGATCTCGGGCTCGAGGTGCCGCATGCTGCAGAACCCTTCGATCTCGCTGAGCGTCAGGCCGCGCGCCCTCAACACCGCGAGGCCGACCATCCGGCTCGCGTCGGCGATCAGGAGGCGCCGCTCCTCGCGTCCTCCGGTCAGAGCCAGCTTGACCCGCTGCGGCACGCTCATCCCCATGATCCGGATGTAGAGCTCTTCGTCGCGGGCCGGGGCCTCCTCCTCGCCGGCGGGAGTCGCGGCCGGCGCGGCTTCGTCCTCCTCCGGTTCTTCGGCCACCGCGGCGGTGGGTGGCGGGACCTCGACGGGAGCCTCGCGTTCGGGCGGCTTCTCTCCGCGGCGCCGCGCCTCGCGCCGCCTCGTCTCCTTCTCGAAGAACTCCTCTTTGAGCTCGTTCAGCACGCGGCGGCTGTCCATCGTCAGCGCGGGGTTCTCGAACAACGCGGTGATCAGGGACGGGTTGCGGAGCAGGCGCGCCTGGTTGATCACGAACGCCTCCTGCGCGGATCCGCTCACCGTTCGCGCCAGGGCGGCGAGCGTCAGGTCGGACACGTTGCGGTGCCGCACCACGCGCTCGAGGACGATCGGGTCGTCGGTCCGGCTCGCGATCATGTCGATTTCCACCGGCGTCGCCTCGGACAGGAGCAGGAAACCGGCGAGCTCGTCGGGGGGAATCCGGGCGAACGTCGCCCCGGCCGCCTCGGCAATCTCCCGGTCGGAGTCGCGCAGGACCCCGATGAGGGCGCGCAACCGATCCGTCGCGTCGAGCGGGAGGACGCCCCGAGCCGCGAACCGGCGGATCTCGACCGGCGCCTGCCGCGACCGGAGCAGCGAGAGGAGGTCGTCGGAGCGGATCGGGCCGGGGGTTCCCAAGGAAGACGGTACGTCTGCCGACCTACCCGCGCGCGGCCGCCGCCGGCAGAGGAAGGTCGCGGATCACCTGGCCCGTTCTTCCGAGAGACTCCAGCGCGCGCCCGTCCACAGTCACTCGCACGCCGCCGGCATTACCGAGGCTCAGGCGAAATCCCCCCCGAGCCTCGAAGCGTCTTGTTTCGCCCCTGCGGATGAGGCCGACGAACAGGGTCTCCCCGGCGGCGTCGAGCTTCGTCCAGGAGTCTGCATCGAATTCGAGGAGAAGAGTAACGGGCCGATCCGCCTCCGGAGCGGGAGCGGACGGGAGCGGCGGCGGGCTCCTCCTGCTGGACGGCCTGCTGAACGGCCGGCGTGGGCTCGCTCGACGTGGCGACGTTCTTCAGCTCGACGCGGGCCGCGCGCGCCGCGGGCTTCTCGGCTCGGGCCGCGGGCCGGCGCTCGGGCCGGGCGATCAGACCGAGGACCAGGAGAACCGCCGTCACGCCTCCGACGATCGTCCCCGCGGTGGCGCCTCGCCCCCGAAAGAATCTCGGGCGCACCTTCGCGACCGAAGGAGAGATGCCCGCGGACGCCTCCGCGAGGTCGGTCAGGTACGCGCAGACCTTTTCCTCCGGCTCGATCCCGATATGGATCGCGTAGGAGCGGATGAACCCGCGGGTGAACGCGGGAGCGGGGAGCCGCTTGATGTCGCTCTCTTCGAGCGCCTTGAGCAGCCTCACCGAGATCTTCGTGGCGGCGGAGATTTCCTCGAGCGAAATCTCCCGCACGAGCCTTTCCCGGCGAAGTTCTTCGCCGAACCGGAGGACGGTTCTAGGGGTCATTGCGATTCTCCGCGGTTTGGTTACGGGAAGGGAAATGCTAGCCCTGGTTCCTTCTCCGCGCAAGATGTCTTTGGGCGCAGGCCTTCACCAGGCGGAAAATGCCGGGAGTCTCGAGGATCCCGGCCAGGTCGGCCGCGCTCGCGCGGGACAGGAGCGAGAGAGCCACGGGCAGCGGGAGAGCGGGGTTTCGAAGGAGCGTGCTCCGAAGGATGGGCCGGAGACCCCACCGGGGATGGGAGGCGATCGCTTCCAGGGCGGCGGGCGGCGTCTGCGGACGGGCCGCCACCTGGACGATGTCGGGCTCGGTCGCGAACCGGTTGTTCAGGACGGCCTCCAGGACCCTGGGATCGTGGTCAAACCTCAGCGACAGGATCGTCCCCCGTCCCGCGCACCGCGCCAGATCCACCCTCTCCGAGAGGGCCATCTCGGGCAGCCGGCGGACGAGGTCGCGGTCGGCCGCGCGGCGCACCTCGGGATGGACCCGGGCGTCCGCCGAGATCCGGGCCAGGTCTCTCCAATAGAGGGTCGTGACGAGGGAAAGCGCCGCGTGGCGGGGAGTCCGGGGGTGCCCGGCGAGGGCGCGGCGGACCGTATGGAACTTGCGGGCGTTGCGGTCGCCCAGGATCTGCTCGAGGAGGTCCGACGGCAGGTCGGGCCGCCCAAGGAGCTTCAGGAAGTCGCCCTCGAAAGACATCGTAGAGCGGGTGGTAGGTCGTAGGTGGTAGGTGGTAGGGAAAGCTACCGTCCCTATCACCTACCACCTAACACCTATCACCTTCCCCGGCTGCATGCCTCGCGAAGAGAGCGGGCGAGGGTCTCGACGGCCTTCTCGCGCGCGTCCCCGGCCTCTTCGGCGGCTCGGACGAGCGCGGATCCGACGATTACGCCGTCCGCGAGCCGGGCCGCTTGCCGCGCTGCCCCGGGCGTCCCGATCCCGAATCCCAACGCGATCGGCAGCGACCGGGCGGCGCGGCGGGCCCGCCGCACGGTCTCGGAGAGGTCCGAGGGGAGGTCCCGCCGGGTTCCCGTCGTGCCCGGCCGCGACACGACGTAGAGGAAGCCGGTCGAGAGCCTGGCCGCCGCGTTCATCCGCGAAACGGTCGAGGTCGGAGAAACGAGGAACACCGTGTCGAGGCCGGCGGATCGGATGGCCGGTTGGATCTCTGCCGCCTCCTCGGGCGGAAGGTCGGTCACGAGCGCCCCGTCGAAACCCGCTTCCCTCGCGCGGAGGGACGCGCGGCCGATCCCGAGGCGCAGCAGGGGGTTCAGATACGAGAAGAGAACGAGCGCCATCCGCGTGGCGCTCGCGATGCGGCGGGCGATCTCGAAAACGCCGGTCAGCGTCGTTCCGGAGGACAGGGCGCGCCCGGCGGCGCGCTGAAGAACCGGCCCGTCGGCGATCGGATCGGAAAACGGGACACCCAGCTCGAGGACGTCCGCCCCCGCTCGTTCGAGCGCCACGGCCAGTGCGACGGTGGCATCTGCGTCCGGGTCGCCGGCCGTCAGGTACGCGATGAACGCGGCGCGTTCTTCGAGGCGCGCCCTCTCGAAGGCGGCGGCAATGCGGCTCATTTCCTCGTCGGGCGGAGCCTCTCGTATTCGCCCATGTCCTTGTCCCCGCGGCCGGAGAGGTTGACGAGGATCCAGCTCCTCTTCGACATTCGTTTCGCCAGCGCGAGAGCGAAGGCGATGGCGTGAGCGCTCTCCAGCGCCGGGATGATCCCTTCCGCCGACGACAGGGCCTCGAAGGCGTCCAGGGCGGCTTCGTCGGACACGCGTGTGTACACGACGCGCCCGAGATCCCGCAGCTGCGCGTGTTCGGGACCGACCGCCGGATAGTCGAGCCCCGCCGAGACCGAGTGGGTCGGGAGAACCTGCCCCGCCTCGTCCTGCAGCAGCATCGTGCGCGTCCCGTGCAGGACGCCGACCGACCCGCCGGAGAAACGCGCCGCGTGGTCTCCCGGGCCCGGGCCGCGCCCGCCCGCCTCCACACCGAAGAGGCGCGCCCGCGTCGAGAGGTACGCCGAGAAGAGGCCGATCGCGTTGGAACCCCCGCCCACGCAGGCGACGACCGCGTGCGGATCGCGCCCCGCGAGCCTGGCAAACTGCGCCCGCGCCTCGCGGCCGATGACGGACTGGAATTCCCGGACCATCGCCGGGTAGGGGTGCGGGCCGAGCGCGGAGCCGAGAACGTAGTGCGTCGTGCGGACGTTCTCCGTCCAGTCGCGCATCGCCTCGTTGATCGCGTCCTTCAGGGTCCGGGAGCCGGAGTCCACGCCGACGACCTCGGCGCCGAGAAGCCTCATGCGCGAGACGTTCGGCGCCTGCCGCGCCATGTCCACGACGCCCATGTAGACGCGGCACGGGAGGCCGAGCTTCGCCGCCGCCGCCGCCGTCGCCACGCCGTGCTGACCGGCGCCGGTCTCCGCCACGATCCGGGTCTTCCCCATCCGGCGCGCGAGGAGGACCTGGCCGAGCGAGTTGTTGAGCTTGTGGGCGCCGGTGTGGAGAAGGTCTTCGCGCTTCAACGCGATGCGCGCGCCGCCCGCGAGCGCCGTCAGGCGATCGGCGAACGTCAGGGGCGTCGGGCGGCCGGCGTAGGTTTTCAGGAGGCCGGCGAGCTCCGCACGAAAACCGCGGTCGCGGCGGTAGCGCTCGAAGGCGCGCTCGAGCTCCTCCAGGGGCGCCATGAGGGTCTCGGGCGCGAAGCGGCCGCCGTAGGGGCCGAAGTAGCCGGGGCGATTGCGGTTACCAGTCTTCATCGCTTATCGAGCGCCCTCACCCCGCCCCTCTCCCAGGGGGAGAGGGAGTTCTTGAGGCTCCGCTTCGCGTCGCGACTCACAGTCCCTCACCCCGCCCCTCTCCCGGAGGGAGAGGGAGAAGAGGCGTCGGCCTTTCGGACGGCCTCGAAGAAGAGGCGCATCTTCTTCTCGTCCTTGACGCCGGGGGAGGACTCGACGCCGGACGCGACATCGACGGCGTCAGGGTGAACCCGCGCGATTGCTTCGCCCACGTTGTCGGGGTCGAGGCCGCCGGCGAGGATGATCGGAACAGGCCACCTCTTCCCGACGAGAAGGCGCCAGTCGAAGACGGTGCCGGTTCCTCCGGTACGGCCCGCCACCGACGTGTCGCAGAGGACCGAATGGCATCGAGCGAGAAGCTCCGGAGGAGAAGCGTCGGCGCCGTTGCGCGACACGCCGACGACGGCGATGACGGGAATGGGCGACCGGTCCAGGTCCTCCGCGGAGAGCGGCCGGTGGATTTGAACGAGATCGAGCCGGGCCGCCGCGATCGCGTCGCGGACTTCCTCGGCGCTCTCGTGGACGAAGACTCCGACCCGGAGGACTCCGGGCCGCGCCGCTGCCGCGAGGTCCCTCGCCGCCTCGAGCGCCACGCGGCGAGGCGACGAGGCCGCGAAGTTGAAGCCGAGGTAGTCGGCGCCGAGGGCGCAGGCGAGCTCCACGTCGCTCGAACGCGTCAAGCCGCAGATCTTGACCTGCGTCATCCGTTCAAGCCCCGGAGCGCCTGCTCGGGGTCTTCGTCGCGCAGGAGCGCCTCGCCGACGAGGAACGCCTCGTAGCCGGCGGCCTGCAGGCGAGCCACGTCGGCGCGGTTCCGGATTCCGCTCTCCGCGAGGCGCACCGGCCCTTCGGGAATGCTCGCGGCCATCCGCTCCGCCGCGGCGAGGTCCGTCGCGAAGGTGGCGAGGTCGCGGGCATTGACTCCGAGGACGTCGGGGCGCGCCTCCATCGCGGTCGCGATCTCTCCCGTCTCGTGGATCTCGACGACCGTCGCGAGGCCGCGCTCGCGGGCGCCGTCGGCGAGCTCGGCGAGCTCTTCCCGGGTCAGGGCGCGGGCGATCAGCAGCACGGCGTCCGCACCGAGAGAGACGGCGAGGTCGAGCTGCCGCCGGTCGATCACGAAGTCCTTCATGAGGACCGGCAGCCCCGAGATGCGCTTGGCGCGGGACAGCCATTCGGGCTTGCCGCCGAAGTGGTCTTCCTCCGTCACGACCGAGATCGCCGCTGCGCAGCCGCGCCGGTAGGCGAGCGCGAGGCTCTCGATCTTCCCGTCCGCGCCCCGCACGATCTCCCCGGCCGAGGGGGACCGATGCTTGATCTCCGCGATCACGCGGACGCCGGGCTCCCGAAGAGATCGCAGAAACCGGGCTCCATCCGTCGCCAGGGCCGCGGGCGCGGCGGCCGGTAGAGCGTAGTCTCCCCGCTCGAGCCTCGCTCGTTTCCCCGTCAGGATGCGGTCGAGGATCGGCGTCATGACGCCGGCGCGTCCGTCGTCGAAGGGCGGCTCTTCTCGCGCATCCGGTCGAAGACCGCGCGCGCCGCTCCTCCGTCGATCGCGGCGCGGCCTTTCTCGTAACCGTCCGCCACGCCCGACGCGCTCCCTTCCACCGTCAGCGCTACGGCGGCGTTCAGGAGCACGGCCTCCCGGCGCGGACCGCTCTCCCCCTCGAGCAGCCGCTCCAGCATTCCGGCGTTGCCCTGCGCGTCCCCTCCGGCAAGCTCGGGGAGCTCCACCGCGCGCTGCGGGAGCGACGCGGGATCGTACTTCCAGGGGCGGGTCCATCCGTCCCGGACCTCGACACCGGAGGCGGGAACCCCCGGGACGAGCTCGTCCAGGCCGTTGTCGGCGTGAAAGACCACGGCCCTCTCGGCGCCGAGCGAAGCGAGGGCGTCGGCCAGGAGCCGGACGAGCTCGGCCCGCCCGACTCCGATCAATTGCCGCGTCGCGCCCGCCGGGTTCGCGAGAGGCCCCAGCGCGTTGAAGATCGTGCGCACGCCGAGCTCCCGCCGGACCGTGCCGAGCTCCTTCATGGCGGGGTGAAAGGAGGGAGCGAAGAGAAAGACGAGTCCGACCTCGTCCAGCACGCGCCCCGCCGTCCGCGGATCGAGGTCGATCGAGACGCCGCACGCGGAGAGGACATCCGCCGAACCGACCCGGGAGGAAATGGAGCGGTTGCCGTGCTTCGCCACGGCGGCTCCCGCTCCCGCCGCCACGATCGCCGCCGCGGTCGAGAGATTGAAGAGATCTCGTCCGATCCCTCCCGGGCCGCACGTGTCCAGGAGAGGCGACCGGACCGTCTCGACGCGGCGCATGCGCATCCGAAGGGCCGCGACAGCGCCGGCGATCTCCTCCGCGGTCTCTCCCCTCGTGGCGATTCCGAGCAAGAGCGCTCCCTTCTGCGCCTCGGTCGCCTTCCCGTCCATCAGGTCGAGAAAGGTCCGCTCGGCCAGATCGCGAGGCAGGGACTTGCGCGCCGCGACCGTCCTCAGGGCCTCCGCCACCGTGGGAGTCATCGGGCAATCCTCCGCCCGAGGAAGTTGGCCAGCAGGCTCTCCCCCTCCGGCGTCAGCACCGACTCGGGATGGAACTGGACGCCGAAGACCGGAAGAGAGCGGTGGGAGATGGCCATCACGACTCCATCCTCGCTCCTGGCCGTCACGGTCAGCTCCGCGGGCAGTCCCTGCTCCCGCACGGCCAGGGAATGGTAGCGCCCCGCCTCGAATGGATTGGGAAGCCCCGCGAAGAGGCCGGCGCCGTGATGCGCGACACGCGAAGACTTGCCGTGGCGCGGCGCCGGGGCGCGCTCGACGACGCCGCCGTGGTAGGCGGCGATGGCCTGGTGGCCGAGGCAGACGCCGAGCAACGGGATGGCCCTCGATTCGGCCGCGGCGATCATCTCGATCGTCCGGCCGGCATTCTCGGGGCGGCCCGGGTCCGGGCGAGATCAGGATCGCGTCGGGGCGCCGCCGCGCGACTTCCTCCGGGTCGAAGCGGTCGTTGCGGGCGACGACGACGTCCGGATCGAACTTCCCCACGGCCTGCACGAGGTTGTAGGTGAAGGAATCGTAGTTGTCGACGAGGAAAATCATTTGTGGATTTGTGATTTGTGATTGGTGATTGGTGATTGGGCCCAGTCGCGGGCGGTCTCGACGGCCCGGAAGAGGGCGGCGGCCTTCGACTCGGCCTCGCGGTACTCCCGCTCCGGGACCGAGTCGGCCACGATCCCGGCGCCCGCCTGGATCCGGCAGAGGCCCCGCTCGACGACGGCCGCGCGAATCGCGATGGCCATGTCGAGATTGCCCCCGGCGTCGAGATACCCGACGGCGCCGCCGTAGACCCCGCGGCGCGCCGGTTCGAGCTCGTCGATGATCTCCATCGCCCGGATCTTCGGCGCGCCCGTCAGGGTTCCCGCCGGAAAGCAGGCCGCCAGCGCATCGCACGAGCTCTTCCCGGCCGCGAGCGTTCCGCGCACCTCGGAAACGAGATGCTGGACGTGCGAGTACTTCTCGACCGACGCGTAGCGCGGAACCGAGACCGATCCGATCTCGCAGACCCGGCCCAGGTCGTTGCGGGCCAGATCCACGAGCATGACGTGCTCGGCGCGCTCCTTCGGGTCGCCGAGGAGAGCTGCGGCCAGGGCGCGGTCCTCGGCGGCCGTCGCCCCCCGCCCGGCCGTGCCGGCGATCGGGCGCGTCTCCGCGTCCCGGCCGCGGCAGCGCACGAGCATCTCCGGCGACGCGCCGAAGATCGCCGCCTCGCGCGTCTCGAGATAGAAGAGGTACGGCGAGGGATTGAGCATGCGCAGGGCGCGGTACACGTCGAAGGGGTCCAGTTCGAGGGGCGCCGACCAGCGCTGCGAAAGGACGACCTGGTAGATGTCCCCGGCCAGGATCGCTTCCTTGGCCCGGCACACCGCCTCGAGGAATTTCTCGCGAGGCTGAAGCGGCGCGAACTCGGGGTGCTTCGCGGCTCCGTGCGGACGCGGAGCAGTGGAACGCGTTCGTGTCGGCGGATTCGCGGACCTCCGCTCCTCTCCCGCTCTCCGACGGCGGCCGGAGTCCTCCTCCCACACGAGCCTCTCGAGGCGGTCGAGGCGAAGGATCGCCGCGTCCACCTCCTTCTCCTTCTCGGCGGACCGTCCCACGCCGATGTTCGTCAGGAGCAGGAGGCGTTGCCGCGGATGGTCGAACGCGACGGTCGCCTCGAAGAGGAGGAAGAGGCCGTCGGGAATCTCCCCCTCGCGGGCGTGCGCGTCGGGGATCTCTTCGAAGAGGCGCACCGCGTCGTAGGAGAGATAGCCGACGGCCCCGCCGGAGAGCGGCGGCAGGTCCGGGTCCGGTTCGAATCCCGGGCGGACGGCGAGGCGGGAAAGCTCCTTCAGCGCGTCGCCGCGCAAGGCGCGCCGCGCTCCGCCGCGCTCCTCTTCGACGGCGCCGCCGCGGATCGTCATCCGCGCCACCGGCCCGCACCCGAGAAACGTGTAGCGGGCGATCGCCTCGCCCCCCTCGACGCTTTCGAGGAGGAAACACTCCTCTCCCGAGCGGCGCATCCGGCGAAAGAGCGTGACCGGAGTCAACGCGTCGGAGGGGAAGACCCGGGCGACCGGCACGACCCGCTTGCCCGACGCGCGGGAAAGGAATTCCTCGCGCTCCCGCTCGCGCGGGGTCACGGCTTGCGCCTCCGGGCGAGCGCCTCGTTGACGGCCCGCGGCGGCAGGCCGCGCGCGGTCATCGCGGCCGCGAGGTGGTACAGAAGGTCCGCCACCTCGCCGGCCAGGGCCTCGTCGTCCCGATTCTTCATGGCGACGATGACCTCGGCGGCCTCCTCGCCGATCTTCTTCAGGATGTGGTCGAGCCCCTTCTCGAAGAGCTTCGCCGAGTAGGACCCTTCCGGACGCTCCCGGTGCCGGAGCTTCAATATTGCGAAGAGCGGAGCCAGGTCGAAGTTCTCGGGAGGCTCCGCGGCAGACTCGCCGAGGGGCTCGTGGAAGCACGTCTCCCTCCCCGTGTGGCAGGCGGGACCCGAGAGGCGCGCCTCGTAGAGGACGGCGTCGCCGTCGCAATCGGCCGCGACGGAAAGCACCTCCATCCGGTTTCCGGAGGTTTCTCCCTTGATCCAGATCGCTTTTCGCGACCGGCTCCAGAACGTCGCCTGGCGCGTCCGGAGCGTCTTCTCCAGCGCTTCGCGGTTGGCGAAGGCGAGCATCGCGACGGCCCCGGTGACAGCGTCGCGCACGACGACCGGCACGAGCCCTTCCCCGTCGAACCGGACGTCGTCGAGATTCACGCCGCCATCCTCACCGGCACTCCGGCCCTCGCCAGGGCTTCCTTCGCGCCCCGGATCGTCAGCTCGCCCCGGTGAAACGTCCCGGCGACGAGGAGAGCCGCCGCCCCCGCCCTCGCTCCTTCGACCAGGTGTTCGTAGGCTCCGGCGCCTCCGGACGCGATCACGGGGACGTTCACCGCCGTCACGACCTCCTCGAGAAGCTCCAGATCGTAACCGCGTCCGGTGCCGTCGCGGTCGATCGAGGTCAGCAGAATCTCTCCGGCGCCGCGGCTCGCTCCCTCCCGCGCCCAGGCGACGGCGTCCCTGTCCCACGCGCGCCGTCCCGCCTCCGTCCGGACCGCCCAGCCGGATTCCCCGCGCATCGCGTCGACGGCGAGCACGACGCACTGGCTCCCGAAGGCGCGCGAGAGCTCGTCCAGGAGGCCGGGGCGCTCGACGGCCGCGGAGTTGACGCCGACGCGGTCCGCCCCGGCGCGCAGCAGGCGTTCGGCGTCGGCCGCGCTCCGCACGCCGCCTCCCACCGTCAACGGCACGAAGAGGGACCGCGCCGTGCGCTCCACGACGTCGCGCGCGGCGCCGCGCCCCTCGGGAGTCGCCGAAATGTCCAGGTACACGATCTCGTCGGCTCCCCCCTCGGCATACCTCGCGGCCGCCTCCACCGGGTCCCCCTCGTCCCGCAGAGAAACGAAGCGGGTCCCCTTGACCACGCGTCCGTCCCGCACGTCCAGACACGGCACGAGACGCACCTTCAAGCCGGTCGCTCCTTCTCCCTCTCCCCCCGGCAGGCCGGGGTGAGGGCCTCTCACAAGCCACCCCTCCGGAAAACCGCCAGAGAGAGCGTCCCCTCGTAGAAAGCCTTGCCGACGACGGCTCCCCGCACGGCCGGCTCCGCTCTCAGGGCCTCGAGGTCCTTCTCGTCCGCGACTCCGCCCGCGGCGATCACGCTCGACCCGAAGGCCTGCGCCGCGCGCCGGAAGAGGGGGACGTCCGGCCCCGAGAGCTCGCCGTCCCGGGCGACGTCGGTCACGACGAGATCCGCGACGCCGGCCTCCGCGAGCCGCGCGGCCGCCGCCTCGAGCGAGAGCGGAGCGGACTCGAGCCACCCCCTCGTGCGCACGGCGCCATTCAGGACGTCGAGCGAGACGGCGAGGCGTTCTCCGAAGCGGGAGAGGGACAGCGCCAGGCGCTCGGGCTCCTCGATCGCCGTCGTGCCGAGAATCGCGACGGCAACTCCGGCGGAGAACGCCGCGTCGATGTCCTTGATCTCGCGCAGGCCCCCTCCAAACCGCACCGGCAGCGCGCTCGCGCGGCAGATCCGCGCGACGATCGCCAGATGGACCGGCGCGCCGGAGAACGCGCCGTCCAGGTCCACCACGTGGAGGACCTTCGCTCCCGCCTCGGCGAATTGCCGGGCAATCTTCACGGGGTCCTCCGAATAGCGCGTCTCCGAGTGGGCCCTCCCCTGGCGCAGCCGCACCGCCCGTCCGTCCTTCAAGTCGATCGCGGGCAGCAACAGGAACGGCCGTTCGCTCTTCATGCTCGCGCCTCCGAGAGGCGGTCGAGCGCCGCTCCAAGCAGGGCGACGCCCGCCTCTCCGCTCTTCTCCGGGTGAAACTGGAAGCCCAGGACCGACCGGTTCCCCACGGCCGCCGGAAAACTCTCGCCGTGGAGACATCGGGCCAGCACGAGGTCGTCGGAGGCGGGACGCGCGACGAACGAGTGGACGAAATAGAAGTCGGAGCCGTCGCGACCGGCGAAGAGCGCGGCCCCTTCCGGGGTCGCGACGACACGGTTCCATCCGACGTGCGGCACCCGGGCGCCTCCCGAAAGCCGCGTGACGCGCCCCGGCAGGAGCCCGAGGCCGCGGCTCTCTCCCCCTTCTTCGCTCGATTCGAAGAGAAGCTGCATTCCGAGACAGATCCCGAGGACCCGCGCGCCGGCCGCGACGGCGGCCAGGACGGCCGGGCCGATCCCGGTCGCCTCGAGACGGGCCGCCGCCTCCGAGAAGGCGCCGACGCCGGGGAGCACGATCAGTCGGGCGCCGGAGAGCGGCTCCGGGCCGCGCGCCGTCTCGACTTCGTGCCCGAGCGCCTCGAGGGCCCGGCGGGCGCTCCAGAGATTGGAGAGGCCCAGGTCCGGAACGACGATCTTCACGCGAGCGTCCCCTTGGTCGAAGCGATCGAGTCGTCCCCCGAGGGCGCGACGGCGTCCTTCAGGGCCCGCGCGAAGGCCTTGGTGATCGCCTCCGCGGCGTGGTGGCCGTTGCGGCCGGAGAGGAGGGCCACGTGCAGGTTGAATCGCCCGCGGTACGACACCGACTTGAAGAATTCCTCCACCAGCGCGAACGCGAACTCCGGCGTCACGAGAAGCATCTCGCGGTCGAAGGGGACGTCCCAGGCGAAGTAGGGCCGGCCGGAGAGGTCCACGACCGCCCTCGCGAGCGCCTCGTCCAGCGGCACGTACGCGTGCCCGAACCGCCGGATGCCGCGCTTGTCCCCGAGGGACTTCTCCAGCGCCTCGCCGAGCGCGAGGCCCACGTCCTCGACGGTGTGATGGAAGTCGATGTGGACGTCCCCCTGCGCTTCGACGGCGAGGGCAAGACCCGAGTGCCGCGCGATCGTGTCGAGCATGTGGTCGAGGAACCCGATCGGCGTCCGGATCGAGGTCGCCATCTGCCCCGCCGGAGCGATCTCCAGCCTTATCGAGGTCTCCTTCGTGCTGCGTTCCACCAGTCCGCGGTTCATCGAGTCACCTCTTTCCAGGCTTGCAGGAAGCGGTCGTTCTCCTCCGGGCGGCCCACCGTGACGCGCAGCGCCTGCGCCTTCGTCCCGGCCACCCGGCGCACGAGAATGCCCCGGGAGAGAAGGGCCTCGAAGAGCTCCCCCGCCGGCCGCTCCGGGCGCAGGTAGAGGAAATTGGCTTGCGAGGCCGAGAGGCGCGCGCCCGGCATCCGCGCCAGCGCTCGCGCCATCCTCTCGCGCTCCGCGAGGATCGCCGCCACTCGCTCCGATTCTCCGGCCTCGTCCTCGAGCGAGGCGAGGGCCGCCGCCCGCGCGAAGAGATTCACGCCGAAGGGGGGCAGGACCTTCTCGATCTCCGACACGACCTCGGGCGCCCCGAGCATGTAGCCGATGCGCGCCCCGGCGAGGGCGGCCGCCTTCGACAGCGTCCGCGAGAGGAGGAGGTTGGGCAGCCGCGGGAGAAGATCGCGGGCGCTTCCTCCGGAGAATTCGATGTAGGCCTCGTCCACCACGACGAGCGCGCCCGTCTCCAGGAGGGAGACGAGTTCGTCGCGCGGGAAGATCGTGCCCGTGGGGTTGTTTGGCGAGCAGAGCACGAAGGCGAGATCGGGATCTTCTCGCGCCGAGGCGAGCATCGCCTCCACGGGAGGCTCCAGGTCCTCCTCGCCGAGCGGGAAGTCCACGACGCGGCAGCCCGCCGCGCGGACCCACGGCGCGTAGAGACCGAACGTCGGCGGGCAAAGGCCGAATCGGCGGCCCGGGAATCCCGCGGCGAGGAAGAGCGAGAGAAAGAGCGAGTTCGACCCGTTGCCGACGATCACCGACCCGGGCTCGAGACCCTCGCGGGCGGCGAGGGCGGACTTGAGCTCGGCGGCGTAGGGGTCGGGGTAACGCGACCATCGCGCCGACACAAGCGTGTCGAGCACCCTCTGACGCGCCCGCGGCGTCATCTCCTCGGGGCTCTCGTTGCGGTCCAGGCGCACCGGCGCGGTTGCCGTCGAGGTCACGTACGCCGCGACGTCCTTCATCTCGGGGCGCAGCAGCCGGCGGGCGCGCGAGCTCATCGTCTCCCTCCTCGTTCCCCTCTCCGGCGCAGCGCGGCCGCCGCGCCGTGGCCCGGAAGACCCTCGAAACGCGCCCACGTCTCCGCGAGCGGCGCGAGTCTCTCGGCGTCGCGCGCCGAGAGGGAGACGACCGGCATCCGACGCACGAAGTCCCGGACCGAGAGCGCGGAGGCGAAGCGCGCCGTGCCGTTCGTCGGCAACACGTGATTTGTTCCCGCGACGTAATCGCCGAACACCTCGGAGCTGTCGCCTCCGACGAAGATCGCCCCCGCCCGGCGGAACAGGCCCGCGTCGGCGAGACTCCGCCGCGTCTGAACGCCCAGATGCTCGGGAGCGAAGCTCTCCAGATACGCGACAGCCTCCGAAACGGACGCGGCGATCCCGATCGCGCCGTAGCGCGCGAGCGACCGGCCGGCCCGCTCCCGCGTGGAGAGAAGAGGCAGCCGGCGCGCGAGCGCCTCCGCGACGCGACCCGCCAGACGAACCGATGTCGTGACGAGGAGGGCCGCGGCCTCCGCGTCGTGCTCGGCCTGGGCGAGGAGGTCCGCCGCGACCCGCTCCGGGTCGGCGCTCGCGTCGGCGAAGATGGCGACCTCCGTCGGTCCGGCGAGACCGTCGATCCCGACGAGCCCCGAGACGAGCCGCTTGGCCGCCGTGACGAACCGGTTCCCCGGGCCCACGATCTTCGCGACGCGCGGCACGGAGCGCGTTCCGAGCGCGAGGGCGGCGATCGCGTGGGCGCCCCCCATGCGATACACCTCGCTCACGCGAAGTCTCTCGAGGGCGTAGCGCAGCTCTTCGGACCGGTCGTAGGCCGAGGGCGGAGTGGCCACGGCGATCCGCGGCACGCCGGCGATGCGGGCGGGGAGAATCGTCATCAGCGCCGTCGAAGCGTAGGGCGCTTCGCCTCCGGGGATGTAAACGCCGGCCGAATCGAGCGGCACGATCCGTTCCTCGAGGCGGCTGCCGGCGATCTTCAGGAGCGCCCCTGGAGTCTTCTGAAGACGGTGAAAGGCGGTCAGGCGGCGCAGCGACTCCTCGAAGGCCAGCCGGAATTCCCGCGAGACACGGGCCGCCTTGCGCGCGGCCCGCGGAGAACCGGTGACTCCGTCGTGGCGCTTCCTCCAGCGGGCCAGGGCCCGATCCCCGCCGCGCCGGATCTCGGAGATCGCGCGCCGCGCGGTCGCATCCGCCTCGCCGTCGAAGAGGGCCCGCGAGCGCCGGGCGAGCAGCTCCCGGTGCGCCTCCGCCTCCCGCGAGGGGATCCGGAACGTCCGGATCTTCACGGCGCCAGCATCCCTTCCAGGACCTCGAGGAAGGCGAACACGTCGCGCCGCCGCCGCGCCAGCGCCGCGCGGCTGACGACGAGGTGCGGCGAGACATCGCAGATCTTCTCGACCTCCGTAAGGCCGTTCGCCCGCATCGTCTCCCCTGTATCCACGAGGTCGGCCACCAGGTCGGCGAGCTTCATGCGCGGCGCGATCTCGACGGAGCCCGCCAGCGGCACGATGTCGGCCGCCATCCCCTTCTGGTCGAAATAGTCGCGCGTGAGACGCACGTACTTGGTCGCGACGCGCACCGCGCGCCCCTCCGGAAAAGGCGACCGGCTCGACGCGGGCGCGAGCAGCGAGAACCGGCATCGGCCGAACGGAAACTCGAGAGGCCTCGGCAAATCGCATTCTTTCTCCGTCAGGACGTCGGAGCCGGCGATCCCCAGCTCGGCAGCGCCCCGGCGTACGTAGGTCGGAACGTCGAAGTCCTTGAGGAGAAGGAATCGCAGCCCCTTCTCCGGGACGTCCACGACGAGCCCGCGCCCGGCGAACGCGGCGATCTCGAGCGGCGGCCGGGCGAAGAGGCGCGCCAGCGGCGCCGCGATGCGCCCTTTCGGGAACGCGACGGTCAGCGGCTCTGTCATGCGCCTCCCTCGAGGGCTCCTTCCAGGCCGAGCGCGAAGCCGACCGCCGGCCGGGGGGCGCCAAAAGCGGCATAGAGACCGTCGTAGCGTCCTCCTCCCGCGATCGGCTCGCCGCCGCGCTCTCCGTACACGCAGAAGAAGAAGCCCGTGTAGTAGGAGCGCGAGGCCGGCTCCGCGACGTCGATCGCGACGCGGCGCCCGGTCCGATCCGAGAGAGCCTGCGCGACCCGGGCAAGAGTCGCGCCCGTCTCCCCGATCCGCTCGAGGAGAGGATCCGCCGGCCGCAGGTCCCCTTCCAGCAGACGGCGCACGCGCCCGGCGAAGCCGGCGGAGATCGCTCCCGCCGCGCGCGCGGTCTCGGAGAGCCGGCGCTCGCGAATCGCGTCCGCCAGATTCCGCGAAGCGGCGCCGCTCACCTCGGGTCCGAGCAGCGCCTCGAGCGCTCCGACCGCCGAGAGGACGACCTGCGCCGTTCCCACGCCGGCCGCCTGGAGAGCCTCGAGGCATCGCTCCGCAACCTCCAGGTCCGCGTCGGAGGAGGAGTCGCCGAGCAATTCCGCGCCGACCTGGTAGAACTCGGCATTGCCTCCGTCACCGCCTCCTCCCCGAAGCACCTCCCCCCGGTAGAAGACTCGCGTCGGCGACCCCTCCGAAGGGAGGCGCGGCGCGAGGTGCCGGGCGAGCGCGATCGTGAAGTCCGCGCGCAAGGCGAGCGTGTCGCCGTGCCGGTCCACGAAACGGTAGAGTTCCCGCTCTTCGCGCCCGGAGAGGTGAGAGAGATACGGGGCGAGGTAATCGGCGGACGGGACGATCGCCTCGTGGTATCCCGCCTTTCTCAGGCCGGCGACGATCGGTCTTCCGCGGCGCGCCGCCGCGTGGCCTCCTCGAACACATACGCCGCGGTCCCGGTCGGAAGGCTCGCGCGACGCCGCTTCATGAGCGCCCCCCGGGAGGCGCCGCCAGGAGGCGGGTGACCTCTTCCAACGTCGCGTCCTCGACTCCGAAGAGACGCGCCTGCCGCACCGCCTGCGCCGCGAACATCCGGATCCCTTCCACGACCGGGCAGCCGGCCGCGCGCGCCGCGCGGATCGTGGAGGTCGGCAAGCCGTCGCTCCGGTAGACGGAATCGAAGACGAGCGGCCGGTTCGCCAACACCTCCGCCGGGCACGCGGGAGGGTCCTCGTCCCGTGAGCCGATCGGCGTCGCGTTGAAGTACAGATCGGCTTCGCTTCTCGCGACATCCTCCCAGGCCAGGGAATCCACGTCCAGTTCCAGCGCGAGCGCGTCCGCCTGCTCGTCGCGGCGGCTCGCGACCATGACCTCGTAACCGAGCTTCCTCGCCGCGACGACCGCCGCGCGCGCCGCCCCGCCCGCGCCCAGGATCACGGCGCTCCTCCCCTCGCCCGTGTCGTGATCGGCGAGGGGATCGAAGACTCCATCCACGTCGGTATTCTCCGCTCGCCACCGCCCGCGCGAAAGAACGAGCGTGTTGGCCGCGCCCGTCGCGCGGACGTCGTCGGACGGAACGGCCGTCCCGGCGGCCCGCAGCTTCCAGGGACGGGTCACGGAAAAGCCCCGGAAGGGAGGATCAAACTCGAGCTCTTGCGGCTTCGAACGGTCGAAGTCCGCGAGAGGAAGAGGCAGGTAGAGGAAGGGCAGGTCGCGCGATCGAAAGAGCGCGTTGTGGAGAAGAGGCGACAGCGAATCCGAGACGTCCGATCCGACGATGCCGAAGAGAGCCTCGATCGGACGGGGCCGGGCGACGTCGTAGGTTTCGAGGAGATCAGCCAGGGCGAGCTGGCCCGGCGCCGTGCCCCGGTCGACCGAGCCGTAGACGAGCGACGCTCCGAAGTGAGCCGACAGGATGCGGCCGGGAGCGCTCGCCGGTCCCATTGGGAATACGGATGTCGAGGGTTCCTGCCGTTTCTGGATCGCCGCGATCTCGAGGCTGGCCGGCAGATCCGCCGCGCCGGCCACGAGCTTGACCGCCCTCGCCCCGGCCGCTCGCATGGCCGCGAGCCGGCTCTCCCACTCCTCCGGCAGCGAGAAGGGAGAGTGGCAGGAGACGACGATCCGCTGCCGCTGGGGAAAGCTCTCCGCGCCGGAGAGCAAACCGCTCGAAAACTCGACGTCCACGGTCGCGCCGGAGTCATAGGCGGCCGTGACGATCGCGCGGTACTCCTCGGCGGAGCCCTCGAAGCGCCCGCCTTCGCGCGCGCTCCGGCACGTCACGATCGCCGGCCTCTCGTCCAACGCGAGGAGCGGCGCGGCCGGCATCGGGTCCAATCGGGCCCCGCGGCTGGCTTTCCTCGGACACCAGCCAGGGCTGGCGCGCCTCGCGGCTGAATTTTAACTTGTGCAGAGCCGGACCCGGACGGCGATCCGCTGACGT
>CAWALG010000012.1:0-328993 GCA_963782815.1 uncultured Acidobacteriota bacterium
GGAACGTCTCGTACGCGGCCGGATAGTGCTCCGCCGGAAAGACGTATCCCAGGAGAACGCCGAGACCGAGCCCGTAGAAGATGAGTGCCGTCGAAGAGAGCCAGCCCGGCCGCGAAGACCTCCTCACAGGCTCTCCCGAGCAGCTCTCCGAGGGATCATTTGCGGCGCATTATAGAGACGGTCGACCTTAGACCTTAGACCTTCGACTTTAGACTTCCTCGAAAGCCCGGCACGTCTCCTGCATAATATCGGGCGCAACCATGGCAAATAGAGAGGTCCTCGTGGTGGAGGACGACGCCGATCTGAGGGAGAGCCTGAGCCAGGCCCTGCAGGATCACGGCTTCACCGTGACGCAGGCCGTCAACGGCCAGCAGGCCCTGGACCTCCTGCACGCGGGCGCGCGGCCCGGCGTCATCCTGCTCGACCTGATGATGCCCGTCGTGAGCGGCTGGCAGCTGCGCGACGCCCTGCGCCACGATCCGACGTTCGCCCAGATCCCCCAGCTCGTCATTTCCGCCTACCTGGATGAGACCGAGCAGCTGGTCCTCCGGCTCCCGCCCGACGACTGCATCCGAAAACCCTTCCATCTCCGGATCCTCATCGACGCCATCGAGCGCCACTGCCAGGCGTAATCACCGCGCCTTCTCCGATCGCGCTCCCCGTTCTCTCCGTTCCCGTTCCCTCGCGCCGTAGGGGCGGCCCTTGCGGCCGCCCGCCTCCGCCCGATACGCCGCAACGTGCGCGACCGCGACACCCGCCGATCCGACGTCATCCCACCGGCGCGCCCCACGTGCCGTAGGGGCGGCCCTTGCGGCCGCCCGCCTCCACACGGTGCGCCGCGCGTGCGAGACCGCGATGTTCTTCGATGTGCCGTCATCCCAATCGACGTGCCCCGCGCGGGAACCGTCGGGAGATGCAGAGGCGTCCTAGAGACGAGAACTGTCTCGACGACACAACAGATCGAGTAGAGCCGGGCGGGCGCAAGGCCCGCCCCTACGGCGCGAGGGGAACGGTCTTGAGATGTGGAGGCGTCGTGAAGACGCGCGCTCTCTCGACGATGCGGCCCATCAAGTGGAGACGGGCGCGAGGGCCCACGGTCGGGTATCCGTTAGCATGCGCCGCGTGAGAACTCCTTTTCGCGTGAGTCGGAGCGTCGCGCTGCTCTTCCTCGTTGGCGTGGCGGCCGGCTGCGGACGATCACATCGGCAGAACGCCAATACGACAACCGCGCCGGCGCGCGCGGATGTCGCGCCGGATCTTTCCGCGCGCCTGGCGCGATGGAAGCAGGTTCCCATGCCCTTCGCGATGGAGAAGCTCGCCTCGCGGGAGCGCCAGCTCGTCGAGAAGCTCATCGAGGCCTGCCGGCAGATCGAGAACATCTTCTGGCTGCAGAGCGACCCGGAGGGACTGGCCCTCTACCAGTCGCTCGCCGGCTCCTCCGATTCCCGCGACAAGGCCCTCCGGCGCTACCTCTGGATCAACGGAAGCCGCTGGGATCTCCTCGACGAGAACCGCCCCTTCGTCGGCAAGGAGCCGATGCCGCCCGGAGTCGGGTTCTACCCGAAGGGACTCACGCGCGACGCGATCGAGGCGTACGTCAAGGCCCATCCGGAAGAGCGGAAGGCGATCTACGACGAGCGCACCGTCGTCGTTCGCGACGGAGAGAAGCTCTCGACGATCCCATTCCACGCCGCCTACAAGCAGTTCCTGGATCCCGCCGCGCGCGCCCTCGAGGAAGCCTCGGAGCTGTCGGACGACCCGGCCTTCGCGCGATTCCTGAAGCTGCGGGCCGGCGCTCTCCTCTCCGATGACTACTACCCGAGCGACGTGGCCTGGGTCGAGCTGTCGAACCCGAAATTCGATCTGATCCTCGCTCCCTACGAAACGTACCTGGACGGATTGCTCGGCGTGAAGGGTTCCTACGGCGCGGCGGTCCTCGTCCGCAACGAGGAGGAGAGCGGGAAGCTCGCCGTCTTCCAGAAGTACGTGCCCGACATCCAGGACTCGCTGCCGCTCGCGCCCGGGGACCGTCCCTCCAAGCGCGGCAAGGCCGCTCCGATGGAGGTGATGGACGCGCCCTTCCGCTCGGGCGACCTGCGGCACGGCTACCAGGCGGTTGCCGACAATCTCCCCAACGACCCCCGCATCCACCAGGAGAAGGGGAGCAAGCAGATCTTCTTCAAGAACTACATGGACGCGCGGGTCACCGAGATCATCATTCCGCTCGCCCGGCGCCTGCTGCGCGAAGAGGACGCGGCGAAGGCCTCCGCCGAGGGTTATTTCATCGGGACCCTGATGCACGAGATCGCCCACGGCCTGGGGCCCACCTACGCGCGAACGGGCGGCCAGCAGGTCAGCATCCGCGAGGCGATCGGCCCCGCCTTCTCCGCGCTCGAAGAAGCCAAGGCGGACGCCACGGGCATGTTCGCGCTCGCCTGGCTCGCCGCCCACGGCGGGCTCGCGAGAGAAAAGCTTCCCGAGATCTACTCCTCCTTCGTCGCGGACCTTTTCCGCACCGTCCGCTTCGGGACCGGCGAGGCGCACAGCCGCGCGGAGATGATGGAATTCAACTTCCTCTTCGAAGAAGGGGCCATCACCCGCGAAGCCTCGGGCCGGTACGCGATCGACACCGGGAAGATGTCCGGCGCCCTCGCCCGCCTCACCCGGGAGCTCCTCGAGATCGAAGCCACGGGCGACCGCGGCCGCGCGGAGGCCTGGTTCCGGAAATACGATCAGATGCCGCCCGACCTCGCCACGGCCTTGAAGACCGCCTCAGACCTCCCCGTGGACATCGATCCGCAAGTCCCTTTTCCGGAGGACCCGCCGCCTACTCGGAAGTGATCTTCGCGAGCAGCCAGCGCCGGGGATCGACGAGGACG
Source organism: uncultured Acidobacteriota bacterium (assembly GCA_963782815.1). GTDB lineage: Bacteria > Acidobacteriota > Thermoanaerobaculia > UBA5066 > Gp7-AA6 > JAWOLE01. The sequence continues at coordinate 2,880 of CAWALG010000012.1, forward strand.
CGCCGGGGCTCCGCCGGGGAGAAGAACCGGAATTCGCGGGACGGTTCGTCCAGCTCTACCCGTTCGAGCCGCGTTCCCTGATCCGTCTCGATCCCGAACTCGATTGGGAGGTGATAGAGCGCTCCCGTCTGCCGGAGGGTCAGCGTAACCAGGAAGCCGCTGCGCTCCGGAGAAACCTCGGAGCGCCATGTCAACTCCGGCACGCCTCCCCTTTCGAGCCACTCGGTCCGCCACCAGTCGAGAGGCCGGCCGGCCCCCTCGGCGAGCGTCGCGACGAACTCTTCGAGAGTGAAGCTGCGAAAGCGCCAGCGGTCAAACAGCAGGCGCAGCGCGCGGTCGAACGCGGCGTCGCCGACGGCGAATCGCAGCAGGTGCATCAGCCACGGCAGCCGGCCGTGCACGTAATTGCTTGAGCGCGGCCCGCGGTTGGGCTCCGAGATGGAGGGCTCCTCTTCCGTCCCGGCCATTCCCAGGTATCCAAGGCGGAAGGACTCGAAGATTGGGGGGATCGGCCGGCCGCGAGCCTCGTCGTAGAGCACCTCCGCGTAGTCTCCGAATCCCTCGATCCACTGGAAGCTCCCGGGTCCTCTCCCCGCAACGGTATAGAACCACCAGAGCAGGGCCGTCTCGTGCGCGTCGTGGCCGGTGGAGCGCATCTCGCGTTCGAGGTACGCGGGGGAGTAGATCACTCCCCCCGCCACGGCCCTTCGCGCGAAGATCCCTTCGACCGTCGCGAAGGTGAACTCGTCGAACGCGTACGGGCCGAACCGGGACTCGTAGAAGCCGAGCACGTCTGCGCTCGAGGCGAGGACGTGCTCCGAGAGCTCTTGAACGGCGGGATGGAGGAAGGTGCGCAGGCGCCGCCCGTCGACGGTCCGCTCGGTAACGATCCAGCGCGTGTCGGCCAGGATCGTCGCCGCGCGGATCGGCTCGGTCGTCTCGAAGACCTCCACCCGCCGGTTTCCCCCCTCCTCGAGCGTCGTGCGGCATCCGGGCGCGAGCACCCGAAAGGACGCCGGTAGCTCGACGCGCGCGCGCAGGATCGACCAGTCGTCGAAGTCCGCCGGGTAGAAGCGATCGGACCAGAGAAGGAAGAGGCTGTCGTCGTCGATCACGGGCCTCGACTCGCCGGCGCTCGTGCCGGGCGTTCCGGAAAGGCGGAAGACCAGCCGCTCCTCGCGGGACGGCCGCCGGACGCGCACTTCCACGACGCCTTTGTCTCGCAGGACGCGGGCCTGGCCGGAGCGGCTCCGGACCGCGACGGAGGAATACCAGTCGGCCAGGAGAAACGTGAACGAGGTGCGGCTCCCCGGATTCGCGATGTGGAGAGTCGCTTCGACCTCGAGCCGTCTCGCGGCGATGTCCGGCCGGATGACGAGCTCGGTCCGCAGCACGTCGGGCTCCGGCGTCGGGACCGGTCCCCGCGAGGCCGCGCCGGCCGGCGCGGCGATCAACACGGCCAGCGCGAAGGCGCGCCCGACGGCGATCCTGGTCGGGCGGACGGTGTTTGTCGGGGCGGGCATCTAGAATCGCAGTGTCCCATGGCCGAACAGCGATTGCTTCCTTTCGAGGAAGAAGAGAAAGAGAGCCCGCCCCGTCACCTCGAGGAGCTGGCGAGGGTCTGTCGCGAGCACCCGCTCGAGGAAAAGGTCCTCGTCGCGCCGTCGCTGCAGGTCGGCTACCAGATCGTCGAGGCGCTGGCCCGGTCGGGGCACCCCTGGGTGAACCTGCGGGTCGAGACGGTGCGAACGCTCGCGCACGCCGTGATCGGCCCGTCTCTCGCGCGCGAGAAGTGGAAGCTCCTCTCGCGCGCGCAGTCGCTGGCGCTCGTCGAACAGGCCTGCGCCGAGGCGCTGACGGAAACCTCGTATTTCGGCGCTCTCGCGGACCGCCCGGGCCTGCACCGCTCGTTTCAGAGGACCTTCGACGAGCTCCGCGCGGCGGGACTCTCCGCCGAGACGCTGCCCGAGGGCGCCTTCGCCGATCGGAGGAAGCACCGGGAGCTGCGCGAGGTCCTCCGCCGCTATACCTCGGCGCTGGAGGCGGGGCGCTACGTGGACGGGATCGAAGTGCTGCGCCGCGCGCTCGACGCGGTCGAGCGCGGCTCGACCTCCGCGGGCGAGGCGACGTACCTCGTGGCCGGCTCGACGGAGCTCTCCTCGCTCGAGCGCTCGTTCCTGGAGAAGCTCGCCGCGGGACGGCTCGTCCTCCTCGCGGCGGACCCGCCCGGCGCCTGGACGGCGATCGGCCGGGAGGCGCGCCTGCTGCGCGCGCTCGGCGAAGAGAACGAGATCCGCGAAATCTTCCGGACCCTTCTCGACGAGGGAATCCCCTTCGACGACGTGGAGGTCCTTCACACGGATGCCGGCGTCTATCCGCCGCTCTTCTGGGAGCTTTCGCGCGAGCACGGGATCCCCTGCACGTTCGCGGGCGGAATCCCCGTCTCCTACACGCGCCCGGGCCAGGCGGCGCTCGCCTTCCTCGACTGGATCGGACAGGGCTTCGCCGCGGAGGTCCTGCGCAAGGCGCTGGCTTCCGGCGCGCTCACGCTGTCGCGCCTGCGCGGCACCGACGACGCGCCGGGCACGCGCGCCGCGGCGCGGGCGCTGCGCGAGGCGGGCATCGGCTGGGGACGGGAGCGGCACCTCTCCTGCCTCGAGCGGCTCGTCGCGAAGCTCGAGCAGCCCGAGGAACGCGGGCACGCCGAGGCGGACTCGACCGACGAGCAGCGGGCGCGGCGGGCCGAGTGGCGGGCGCGGCAGCTGGCGGCGGCGCTCCGCGCCCGGGATTTCGCGCGGCGCGTCCTCGCGCTCGCTCCCGAATCGGCGGAGGGTTCCGGCGATCTGCGGTCGCTCGCCCAGGCCGCGCGGACGTTCGTGTCGGAGTTCGCCCGCGCGGCCGACGAGCTGGACGGCACCGCGCGCACGGCGCTCGACGCGCTCTTCGCGGAGTTCGGAGAGCTGCTCCCGCTGCGCCTGACGGCCGCGGCCGCCGTCGAACGCCTGCGCGACGCGGTGGCGCTCCTTTCGATCGCCGCCGACCGCGCCCGTCCCGGCCGGGTCCACGTCGCCCACTACCGCGCGGGAGGATTCTCGGGGCGCCGCCGCACTTTTCTCGTGGGCCTGGACGAGGCGCGGCTTCCCGGAAAGGACCTGGAGGACCCGGTCCTTCTCGACGAAGAGAGAAGGCGGATCAACGACGGGGCGAAGGGCCCGCTGCTCGCCCTCGGGCGCGAAAAGCCGCGCGAGGCGGCGGCCGCGTTCCGGGCGTGCCTCGGACGCCTGCGCGGGAAGCTCGCCGCGAGCTATTCGAGCTTCGACCTGCGCAATCTCTCGATGGCCGGAGAGCCCGCTCCCTCTCCCGTCTTCCTGGACCTCTTCCGCGAGCGGTCGGCCAATCCCGGCGCGGACTACAGCGACCTTGCCGCGGCCCTGCCTCGCGCCGCCGGCTTCGCCCCGCGAGAGAACACGGCGCTCGACGACACCGAGTGGTGGCTCTCGCGCCTTCGCCAGGGAGGAGGCTCGGGCGGACTCGCGCCCATCGTGCTGTCGGTGTATCCGTGGCTCGAGGACGGCCGCCGCGCCGAGGAGGCGCGCGAGAGTGAAGAGTTCACCGCCTGGGACGGCCTCGTCCCTTCCGGCACGCCGGAGCTCGACCCGCGAGGGGGCGGCGAGCCCTTCTCCCCTTCCCGCGTCCAGGAGCTCGCGAGCTGCCCCTTCAAGTATTTCGTCAAACACGTGCTTCGCGTCGAGGCGCCCGAGGATGTGGAGAGCGACCCGACGCGCTGGCTGTCGCCGATGAACGAGGGCTCGCTCCTCCATGAAGTGTTCCGCGACTTCTTCGAGCGGATCACGGCGGCCGGCGAGAAGCCCGCCGCGGCGAGGCATCTCGACCTGATCCTGCAGATTGCCGAGAGCCGCATCGCGGCGTGGCGCGACCGCGTCCCTCCGAGAAGCGAGCTCGCCTTCACGCTCCAGCGCGAGAACATCGTGTTTGCCTGCCGGACCCTGCTCGCGCGGGAGGAAGAGCATTGCCGCGAGGTCACTCCGCGCCACTTCGAGGTTCCGTTCGGGCTGCCCCGGCAGATCTCCCGGACGCGGTCCGCCGTCGCGAGCCCGGATCCCGTCGCGATCGAGGTCGGGCCGGGCCGCTCGTTCCTGCTGCGCGGCTCGATCGACCGGGTGGACGAGGCCGCCGACGGGACCTACGAAGTCTGGGACTACAAGACCGGAAGCTCGATGAGCGTCCGGGAGGGGACGGGAGTCCGCGGCGGCCGCCAGGTCCAGCCGGTGCTCTATGCCATGGCTCTCGAAACTCTCCTCGACCGGGCGGGGAAGCCGGGCAAGGTGTCCAGGTCCGGCTACTTCTTCCCGGGCCGCAAGGGAGAGGGGCAGCGGATGGTCTCGCCGCTCGACCGCGGACAGGCGCGGCAAGTCCTCGGGCGCCTCTTCGACCTCCTCGCGGCGGGAATGTTCCCGCACGCCGTGACGCCCGACGACTGCAAGTTCTGCGACTTCGAGGCGATCTGCGGCGGCGCGAAGGAAGCGAGCGCGCGGGCGAAGACGAAGCTCGCGACGAGCACGAACGAAATCCTGACGTCCTTTCGAGAATTGCATGCCGAAGAAGACGACTGAAGCGCCGCCCCCCGCCGCTTCCCTCCCGGACGCCGCCGCGCGCGCCGCGATCCGCGAGGACCTCGGCACGACGATGCTGGTCGAGGCGGCCGCGGGAACCGGCAAGACGGCGAGCCTCGTGGACCGGATGGTCGCCCTCGTCGCGACCGGAAGAACGACCGTGGACCGGCTCTCGGCGGTCACGTTCACGATCCGCGCCGCCGCGCAGCTGAAGCAGCGCTTCCAGAACGCCCTGGAGAAAGCGCTGCGCGGCGAGAAGGACGAGCAAGCCCGCGCGCGTCTCGCCGAGGCCCTCGGGCATCTGGACTCCTGCTTCGTCGGGACGATCCACGCGTTCGGAGCGCGCCTGCTCCGCGAGCGGCCGGTCGAGGCCGGCGTGGACCCCGGGTTCGCGGAGATGGACGACCCGGAGGACGGAGCCGCCCGCCGCGCGGCCTGGGACCGCTTCGCCGAGGAGCTGTTCCTGACCGCCGACCCGCTCCTGGCCCGCTTGATCGAGCTCCAGATCAAGCTGAACGATCTGCCGGAGTCCTTCAAGACCGTCTGCGAGAACTCCGACGTCGAGATGCCGATCGGCGCCCGGGTGCCCGAGCCCGATTTCTCCGCGGCGCGCCGCGAGGTCGAAGCCTTCCTCGAGCGCGCCGCCGCGACGCTGCCGAAAGAGGCCCCGCCGGGCGGTTGGAGCGATTTCGAACACGCGGTCCGCCGGGCGGGACGGCTGCGGGCCCTTCTCGAAGCCGAGAGCGGCGCCGACTTCGTCCAGATCCTCCGGGTCCTGCGCTCCGGCGCGGTCCAGAAGGCCGCGCCGGCGCCGCTGCGCAAGACATTCGAGCGCCTGCGCGAAGACGTCATCAAGCCTGCGCTCGCGGCGTGGGGCGAGTATGTCTACCCGGATGTCTGCGCCGTCCTCGCGGAAGCGCGCGAGCGCTACCGGCAGTGGCGCCGGCGGGAAGGCCGGACCAATTTCCAGGACCTGCTGCTCTGCGCGCGCGACCTGTTGCGCGACCATCCCGACGTGCGGACGGCGCTTTTTGCGCGCTTCACGCCCGTGCTCGTGGACGAGTTCCAGGACACGGACCCGATCCAGGCCGAGATCCTCTTCTACCTGACCGGCTCGGACCCGGAGGAGAAGGACTGGAAGAAGCTCGTTCCCGTCCCGGGCTCGCTCTTCGTCGTGGGAGACCCCAAGCAATCCATCTACCGCTTCCGCCGCGCGGACATCCAGATCTACGACGCCGTCCGCTCGCGGATCGAGGCCAACGGGCGGCTGCTCCATCTCTCCGCGAACTTCCGCTCGACGCCCGCCGTCTGCGGCTGGGTCAACAGGGTCTTCGCTCGTTCCGCCTTCTTCCCGAAGGAAGGGACCGGCGAGCAGGCGGCGTACGTCCCGCTTTCGGCGACGCGGAAGGAGGATCCCGCCGCGCCCGCGGTCTTCCGGATCGAGACTCCGGCCTCGCGGGCCGATCAGCCCGTCGCCGAGGCGGAAGCCTCGCGGATCGCCGATTTCATTGCGTCCTCCGTCGCGAAAGGAGAGCGGCGGCCGGACGACTTCCTGCTGCTCTTCCGGCGGCGCAAGTTCATGACGGAGTACGCCCGCGCGCTCGAGCGCCGAGGCGTCCTCTGCGAGATCGGCGGCGGAAAGGCCTTCGGCGCCTCGGAAGAGCTGGCGTCTCTCATGCCGCCGCTCCAGGCGCTCGCCGACCCCGAGAACCCGGTGCCGCTCCTGGCCGCCCTGCGCGGCCCGCTCTTCGGCGTGGACGACGAAGCGCTCTACCGGTTCGCTCGCGCCGGCGGGCGCTTCTCCTTCCGGGCGGCGCTTCCCCGGGAAACCGACCCGCGCATCGCGCAGGGCGATCGAGATCTTCCGTGAAGGCGAGACGCTCGCCGACACGCTCCCTCCCGCGGCCGCGATCGCGCGGTTCGTCGAGAAGCTCGGATGGGTCGCGGCCGCCGCCGCCCGCGACCTGGGCGACAGCCGCGCGGGGAACCTGCTCAAGGCCCTGGCCGCCGCCCGGAAGTTCTCGGCCGAAGGCTTCGACTTCGCGGGCGCAGTCGAAGAGCTCGAACGGCTGCGCGGGGAGGACGCGATCGAGGAGATGGGGGTCGAGCCGGGCCGCCCCGGAGCGGTCCGCCTGATGACCATCCACAGCGCCAAGGGGCTCGAGGCGCCCGTCGTCTTTCTCGCCGATCCGACAGGGAACAATCCCGGGCCGAGAGACTACTGTGTCGACCGCGAGTCCGAGCCGCCCCGCGGCTACTTCCGAGTCGCGAGGAAGTTCGGAAACTTCGGAGACGAGGAGATCGCGCGCCCTCCGGGCTGGGACGCGATGCAGGAAACCGAGAAGCGTTTCGACGAGGCCGAGAAGGTCCGCCTCCTCTACGTCGGAGCGACGCGGGCCAGAGAGATGCTCGTCGTCGGCGTCAAGAAAACCGGGACCGGAAAACCGTCGGGGCCCTGGTGTTCTCTGCATCCGTACGTCGAAAAGGAGCTGCCCCAGCCCTCGGGCCCCGTTCGGGAAGCCGGGCCGGAGCCGTCGCGGCTGCCGGAGGAGCTCGAGCAAGCCCGCCGCCGCCGGTCGGAAAGCCGCTCGAAGTGCGCCGCCGCCGGCTACGCGGTGTCCTCGGTCACCGCGGTCGCGCACGCGGAGAAGGAGCGCCCCTTCCGCGAGCAGACCGGCAAGGGGATGTCCTGGGGCTCGGCCGTCCACCGGCTGCTCGAGGCGCTCATGCGGGACGCCTCCCTGGAGCTGCGCGCCTACGCGGCCAACGTCCTCGCCGAAGAAGGACGCCCGGCCGAGGACCTGGACGAGCTCGTCCGGCTGGTCGAAGCCGTCCGCGGATCGCCTCTCTGGAAGCGCGCCCTCGCCGCGAAGAGCCGGATGGTCGAGGTCCCCTTCGCCCTGACGGTCCCGAGCGCCGAGCTCGGAGCAAGCGCCGGCCCGGCGGAGACGCTCCTGACCGGAGCGCTCGATCTCGTCTTCGAGGAGGAGGACGGCTGGAGGATCGTGGACTACAAGTCCGACACCATCGCGGGCAATCTCGACGACCTCGTGGCCTTCTACAAACCCCAGATCGCCCACTATCGCCGCTACTGGCAGCAGCTCACCGGCCGCCCCACGAAGGCCGGCCTCTTCTTCGTCTCGACCGGCCAGGAAATCTGGCTCGACGAGCCCTGAGGCTTGATGGAAACGCCAATCTGCAGGATGCGCCGCTGGACGGGAGTCGCGCTGTGCGTGGTGTGCGCGTGGGCTTGCAAGGGGAACGCCGATTTCAGCGACGTGATGCCGGAGCCCGTGACCCTGAGCGCGGAAGCGTACCGGCCGGAGATCACGGAGATCGACCGGCTCGTCTTTACGGAAGGGCCGTTCGACAAGACTCGGCGGGCCTCGCTCGCCGGGAAGCTCGAAGAGCTCGCCCGTCGCATGAAGGCTTCCTCCGACTCTCGCTACATCGCGATCGAGGTGCTCGAGGTCCGGAGGCTTGCCGAAGTTGCGAAGAGGGCGCCTGGAAAACCGCCCCCCTCGATGCTGAGCGACCAATGGATGCGCATTCGCAGCAACGTCTTCGACGATCGAGCCTGGTTTGCGCGGCGCGCGGCGGACCTGGAGCCTGCTCCGGCAGGCGGGCCGACTTCCGCCGAGGTCTCCTCCGCGAAGCCCGCGCCGGCGCGTCTCGCCGAGGGCGTTTCTCTGGCGCATGAGCTCGAGGGTCGGTGGAGGGTGGAACAGCTCCACGGAAACGGAAGGCCGATCCACGACCCGGAGCAGTCGGGGGCGCTCTGGGTATTCACCGGCAATCAGCTTTCCATCTCGAGCCCGGCCGGAGCTACGAGCCGTTACACATTCACGCCCATTCGTGACGCTCGCGGAACGGCTCTCTGGCTGAAGTCGTACGGCTCGGCGACCGGCGGCGGCGAAAACGGCTGGATGATCTACGCGTTCGTCGACGGAAGTCTGAAGGTCGCGTTCTCCGACGGCCTGCGCGATCGGCCGGAGAGCTTCGAGCCGCCTGGAGACAGGAGCGAGCCGTTGCTCGTCACACTGCTCCTCAGACGTGAGAGTCCGTAGCGCCCGGCGTCCTGACTCACGACGCTCAACCTTCAATCCTCAACTTCTCCCCTGGCAGGACGCAGATGGCGGCGGTGCCGCCGCCGGGGCGGTTCTGGAGGCGGAGCGAGCCGCCGTGGGCGGCGAGGATCTCGGTGCAGAGAGGAAGGCCGAGGCCGCTGCCGGACTGCTTGGAGGAATAGAAGGGCAGGAGCGCCTTCTTCATCGTCTCCTCGTCCATTCCTTTGCCTCGGTCGAGAACCTGGAGGAGCCAGGGGCCTTCCTCGCCGCCGCGCTCGAGAGCGATCGCGATCTCCTCGGGCGGGCTGCCCGATTCAGAGGCGTTCTTCAGGAGGTTGATCAGGGCCTGCTGCATCTGCGCCGGATCGAACCAACCCCGCTCCGTGCCGGGGTCCGCGGCCAGGTGGAAGGGGAAGAAACTTCGCGTCGTTTCGAGGAAGCGGCGCCACTCGACCGGCTCCTTGCGGGGGCGTGGGAGGCGCGCGAACCGCGCGTAGCCTTCGAGGAAATCGCAGAGGTGGCGCACACGCTCTTCGACCGAGCCGAGAATCGCGTCGAGCCTCCTCGGCGAATCCGGGCGCCCGGAGACGAGGCGCGCCGAGTGGACGAGGGAGCGGACGGGCGCGAGCGAGTTGTTGAGCTCGTGGCTCATGACGCGGATGACCTTCTTCCAGATCTCCACTTCCTGGCGCTTCAGCTCCGCCGTCATCCTCTCGACGACGATCAGGCGGTGCTCCTGCGTGTTCAACTGGAAGCGGCGGTTGACGACGCGGAACGTTTCTTCCTCGCCGTCGTCCTGCGCCCGCGCGCCGGCGAAGAGGGCGTCCTCCTCCGCTTCCAGAGCGCGCCGCATCGGCTCGGAACAGGACTCGAGCAGATCCTCGAGCGACCGGCCGGCGAGCCGCTTTGACTTCCCGAAGAGCTTGCGCGCGGCGGTGTTGGCATACGACACGCGCTGCCGCTCGATTGACGAGCAGGATCGCCATCGGCGCTCCCTGGAGCAGCGTGTCGAGGAGCAGCTCGCGCTGGTAGATCTCGTTTCTCTCGCGGCGCAGCGCGTCCCCGAGCCGGTTGTAGAGGCCGACGAGCTCCCCCAGCTCGTCTTCGCGCCCGGCCCGGATCCGGACGCCGAAATCGTTCTCCTGGAAGCTCCGGACCCCGTCGGTCACGGCGCGCAGCGTCTCCCTCACCGGACGGAACGCCCTGGCGAGCGACCACAACGCGAGGGGAATCCCGACGGCGAGGCCCGCCAGGAACACGCTGGCGGGAGGCCACGCAAGGAAGGCCGCGGCAGCGCAGACTCCCGCCACGGCCGCCAGGTCGAGCCCGACGACCAGCGCGAACCGCCCGCTGAGACTGAACCGCGCCTTCATGGAGCCACGAGGTCCAAGGTCCAATGTCTAAGGTCTAAGGTCCCCGGGCCCCTCATCGCGATTGCCTTCGTAACTCGGCCCTCGGACCTCAGACCTTGGACCTTAGACCTTAGACGCTCAGTCCCTCGGCCTTCGCTCCAGCACGATGCCGAGGCGCTCCATCTTGCGGTACAGCGCCTGTCGGGAGAGGCCCAGCTCCTCGGCCGCGTGCGACACGCTTCCCTCGTGACGCTTCAGGGTTCCCTCGAGAAGCGAGCGCTCCTCCGTTCCCTCGGCCGGCGTCGCTCACCGGGGATGCGTCCGCGGCGAGGCCCAGGTCGGCCGGGGTCAGGGCTTCACCGGCGGCCACGAGGGCCGCCCGCTGGATGCGGTTGAAGAGCTCCCGCACGTTGCCCGGCCAGGGGTAGGACAGGATCGCGCGTTGCGCTTCCGGCGCGAGCAGCCGCTTCCCGCCGTCCCGCGGCGGCAGGGATTCGAGCGCCGACGCGGGCGAGCGGCGAGGATGTCGTCGGGCCGCTCCCTCAGGGCGGGCACGGCGAGCTCGATGACGTTGACGCGGAAGAAGAGGTCCTCGCGGAAGCGCCCCTCGGCGATCGCCTTTCTCAGGTCGGTGTTCGTCGCGGCGAGGACACGGACATCCGCGCGCCGCGTCGCGCTCGATCCCAGCCGCTCGAACTCCCCCGTCTGGAGGACGCGCAGGAGCCGGACCTGCCCGGCGGCGGAGAGGTTGCCGATCTCGTCCAGGAAGAGCGTTCCCCCGTCGGCCGCCTCGAACCGCCCGATGCGCAGCCGCATCGCGCCGGTGAAGGCTCCCGGCTCCGCGCCGAAGAGCTCGCTCTCGAGGAGCTCGTCGGGCAGCGCCCCCGCGTTGACACGGACGAAGGGCTTGCCGCGCCGGCGGGAGTTGGCCTGGACGATCTCGGCGATCTTCTCCTTGCCCGCGCCGCTCTCCCCCGTGATGAGCACCGGCACGTCCGAGGCCGCGACCTGGACGGCGAGCGACACGACGCGGTGCATCCCGTCGCTCTCGTAGACGATGCCGGCCAGGTCGTAGCGCGAGGCGAGCTCCCGCCGCGACCGCGAGCGCGTCTCCTTCAGCCTCTCGTTTTCCCGCTGCAGGGCGCGCATCTGCAGCAGGTTTCGCACCGAGGACAGGAGCTTCGCGTCGTCCCAGGGCTTGGCGAGGTAGTCGTTGGCGCCCTCCCGGACGAGGGTCACGGCCGTCTCGAGGCAAGTCCAGGCCGTCATCAGCAGGACCGGCATCGCCGGGTCCGCGTTCCGGATCGCGTGGAAGAGATCGATCCCTTCCTGCCCGGAGGTCGCGGCCGGCGTGAAGTTCATGTCCTGGAGGACGACGCCGATCGTTCCGTCCCCGATCCGGGCGAGCGCCTCCCCGGGGCTCGCGGCCACCTCGCACGGGATGTCATGGATCTCGAAGAGGACCGTCAGGGCCTCCGCGATCGCCGGCTGGTCCTCGACGATCAGGAGCCGGGACATGCGGACCGTCCTCGGGGCGCGCCTGAGCCGCTGGAGTTCAACGAACCCCGGAGCCGGCAATCGCCGTCCAGGCCAGATCCCTCCGGCCGCCACGCGGCCCGCCTCGACACCCATCTGTCCCAGATACGGCGAGGCCGGCTCAAGGTTCCTCCCGAGCTGTCATCCTGAGGAGCGGAGCGACGAAGGATCTGCCCTCGTAGGATGAGCGGGATCCTCCGCGGAGCCTGTCCTGAGCGGCAGAGTGCCCGTCGAATGGAAGAGAGCAGATCCTTCGCTTTGCTCAGGATGACAACGAGGGCGCGAAGGCTCAGGATGACCGTCCCGCTACACGTTCCGGGTGGCGACGGCCGGGGCGACCCGCGCTCCCCTGAGGGCAGGGAGGAACGTCGCGGCGAGGCCGGCCACCCAGAGCAGGAGCACTCCGAGCGCCACGAGACCGGGCTCCATCTTCGGCCCGGCGACCTTGGAGACCAGGGCGACGTTCAGGCCGAACGCGAGCAGGATGCCGAGCGCGAGGCCGAGCGTCGTGACGATCCAGTTCTCGAGCAGGAAGTAGCGGAGGATGTCTGCCGCGCTGGGCTCCGAGCGCGCGGCGCGTCCCGATCTGCCGGGTGCGCTCGTTGACCGAGAAGACCGTCAGGCCGACGATGCCGAGCGACGTGATGAAGAGAAGGAGCGCGATCAGGATCGTGAGGATGGTGGCGAGGAGGGCCGACCGCGCCTGGAAGCGCTCCTTGATCTGGGTCAACTCCTGGACCTGGACGCTGCGGCCGTTGTTCGCGGCCACGAGCGCCTTCTCGATCGAGGCCAGGACGGCCGCCTTCTTGCCGGGCTCCGCGCGGACGAGGAAGCCCGCGCCCCCGACGAAGTTGCGCGAATAGCTCGGGAAGAACATCACGTACTCGTGGATCGGCCAGCCGTACGGGTTGTAGAAGCGGTCGATCACGCCGACGATCCGGTACTGGTCGCCGTCGCTGTCCTCCAGGCGCTTGCCGAGGGCCTTGCCGTCGGGGAAGAGGAGCGCGCCGAAGGCCTTGCTGATGATGATGTCCTGCGAGGTCTTCTCGAGGGGCGTGCCGTCGGCGCCGACCGGGCGCGACTTCGCGAAGATCTGCCGCATCCGCAGCGACTCCGATGCCGTCTCCTCGCGGGTGAAGTTGCGCCCCTCGATCAGCCTCGCGTCGAGCGCGGCGAGCGTCCCCTCGTCGGCGTTGTAGACCTGGTTGCGCAGCATCTCCCCCTTCGACCCGAGGACCCGCGTCTCCATCGAGCTCCCGCCCCCCTGCCACGGCAGGAAGCGCGTGTTGGACACGGCCTTGACCCCCGGGATCGCGCGCAGGACCTCCATGTCCTGCCGCAGGGAGTTGTCGAGGTAGCCGTCCTCCTTGAAGGCCGGCGCGAACGGGCGGCTCGCGACACGGATGATGTTGTCGTCGTCGAAGCCCGACTGGATCGCCATCTGGCGCCGGGAGTCGCGGATCATGTTGACGCAGTTGGCCACGATCGCGAGCGTCAGCGCGACCTCCGCCACGATCAGGCCGTAGCGGACCTTGTTGCGGCGCATCGAGCGGAGGATCGGTCCGAATTCCATGGCGCTTCCTCCTTCTACTGGAGCGACAGGTGCACGGCGGGCGAGAGGCGGCAGGTCCGCCAGGCCGGGTAGAGCCCGGCCGCGAGCCCCGCCGCGAGCGAGAGCCCGACCGACAGCAGGACCATCGGGACGTCGAGGTGGAAGTAGTCTCCGCGCAGCTGCGTCGTCTTCAGCCACTGGTTCAGGAGCGACGAGCGCGCCGACCGAGAGGAGCAGGCCGATCGCTCCGCCGACGACGCCGATCAGCTCGCACTCGACGACGTGCTGCACGAAAGATGTCCGCCCGCGAGGCGCCGAGCGCGCGGCGCACGCCGACCTCGCTCGAGCGGGCCAGGAACTTGCCGAGCAGCAGCCCCACGAGGTTGACCGCGCAGACCGCCAGGAAGAGGAGCGAGACGATCAGCATCGCCGTCGTCTCCGGCGGCACGACCCGCTGGTCCCGCATCCACTCGGAGACGGTGCTCACGCGGTTGTTCAACGGCCGCTGGAAACGCCCGTGCTTCTTCTGCTCCAGCACGTAGGCGGCCAGGAAGTCCTTGTACCTGCGAGACCGCCGCCTTGTCGGGCAGCTCGACCCACATCTGGATCCAGCACGACTCCGACTGGAGGAACCCGTCGAAGCCCGAGAGGCCGCCGGAGCTGCCCCAGCCGTCGGAGTTGCCGAACGTGCGCAGCTGCATCGGCTTCAAGAAGTTGAAGGGCATGTAGATCTTCTCGGGCTTCTCGATCGTGACCTGGGTCAGGTCGTAAATCTTGACGCTCGGCGCCCAGTCCCCGAGCACTCCGACGACCCGGAAGTCGCGGTCCGAGATCCGCACCGTCTTCCCGACGCTGTTCTTCCCGCCGAAGAGCTTGTCGTTCATCTCGTCGTTGAGCACGACGACCGGCTCCGGGCCCTCGTCCGCCTTCCTGTCCCAGCCCGAGCCGTAGCGGAAGGGCACGTCGAACATCGGGAAGAAGTCGGAGAAGCAGAGCCGGATCGTCTCGCGGAACGGCTGGCCGATCTTCGCGTCGGGGAAGACGTAGAGCGCGGTCTTGAACATCCCGCCCTGCCGGCGCGGGATGTCGGACTTCATGATCTCGGCCATGTCCCGGTACGTGACCTGCGTGGGCGGCAGCGTCGAGTCCGCGCCGGGATAGGGCTTCACCGGGTCCCAGCTGTCCAGGCGCACGTAGTAGAGGACGTCGCTCCTCGTCGGGACCGGGTCCTTCGCGAAGGAGTGGCGCACCGTGGCGAACGTCGTGGACACCGCGATGCCGAGAGCGATGCCCGTGACGATCAGGACCGAGAGCGCGCGGTTCCTCTTCAGGCTCTTCCAGGCGATGCGGAGGTTGTGAAAAAGCATGGCGTCTCTCTCCTCGTTCCCGTCAGGGAACAGTCGCCGCGAAGCTCGCTGCCGTCTTCTCGGGAGGCCCCTCCGCCGGCAGGGAATCCAGGTCCACGATTTCGCCGTCCAGGAGATGGATCTGGCGCGAGGCCCGCGAGGCGCACTCGGGCGTGTGCGTCACCATGACGATCGTCGTGCCGGCCTCGTTGATTCTTTCGAGCTGGTCCATGACCTCGCGCGACATCAGCGTGTCGAGGTTGCCCGTCGGCTCGTCGGCCAGGATGAGCCTCGGCTCTCCCGCGAGCACGCGCGCGATCGCGACGCGCTGCTGCTGCCCGCCGGAGAGCTGCGAGGGCAGATGCCGCAGGCGCGAGAGGAGGCCGACCATCTCGACCGCCCGCTCGATCCGCTCGCGGCGCTCGCGCGCCGGGAGGCGCCGGTAGCGCAGCGGCACGTCCACGTTGTCGAAGACGTCCAGGTCCGGGATCAGGTTGAAGCTCTGGAAGATGAAGCCGATCTTCTCGTTGCGGATGCGCGACATCTCCGCGTCGGAGAGGCGGGAGACGTCCTGGCCGTCGAGGTGGTACGTGCCCGCGTCGAACGTGTCGAGCAGGCCCGCGATGTTCAGGAACGTCGTCTTGCCCGACCCGGACCGGCCCATGACGGCCACGAACTCGCCGGCATGGACATCCACGGAGATGTCGTGGAGGGCATGGGTCTCGATCAGGTCGGTCCTGTAGACCTTGCGGATCTTCTGCATGGAAAGCATCTTCTATTGCCTTTCTTCTGTTTCCCTGTCATCCCGAGGAGCGTAGCGACGAGGGATCTGCTCGGCGAATACGGAGAAGGACGAGAGCAGATCCTTCGCTGCGCTCAGGATGACAGGGCGTCCTCGGATCTGGATTCATCTCGACTAATTGCGCAGGAGCACGGTCTTCGCGCCCGCGAGCTCGCTCATGTCCGACAGGATGACCTTGTCCCCCTGCGAGAGGCCCTTCACGATCTCGACCTCCGACACGCTGACCGCCCCGACCGCGATCTCGCGCCTGGCGGCGACGCCGTTCTCGACGACGTAGATCTGCCGCCCGCCGCCGCTCTCCAGGAACGGCCCGCGCGGGACCTTCAGCACGTTCGGCTTCGACTCGAACACCATCCGCACGGAGACGCGCTGGCTCTGCCGCAGGCCGGCCGGCGCCGCTCCCTCGAACGCGACCGTCCCGTGCCCCTGGCTGTCGCGGATCTCCGGCGACATCGCGGTCACGTGCCCCGGGTACTCCTTCCCCTCGTAGAGGATCTGCGCCGCCGTGCCCGGCGCGACCTCGGCCGCGTAGTTTTCCGGCAGCGTGATCTCGACCTCGAACTGCGAGAGGTTCACGACGGTCGCGATCGCCTGGTTGGCCGCCACGGCGTCGCGGTCCTGCACGGCGAGAGACGCGACGGCGCCGTCGAACGGCGCGGCGATCGCGAGCCCCTCCACCTGCCGCTGGAGCTCCTCCGACAGGGAGGCCTGGCGCTCGAGGGCGAGCTGCCGGCTCTTGATGTCGAAGTCGGCCGTCTCGATCGCCAGCCGCGACGTCTCCCGCGCGTTCTTCAGCTCCAGCTCCGCGATCTTCACGTCGTCCTTCGCCTTCTCGTAGTCGTTCTTGTTCAGGATCCCTTCGTCCCACGCGGTCTGGGCGCGCTCCCCCAGGCGCCGCGCCGCCTGGAGCCGGACCTCGAGGAGATCAATGGCGTGGGCGTTCTTGATCGCGTCCTGGCGCGCGTCGATCCTCTGGCGGTCGAGCGCGGACTTGAGCGACGCGAGCGTCGAGCGCTCCTGCACGAGCCGGCTCTTCAGCTCCGGGCTGTCCACGCGCGCGAGGACCTGCCCCTTCCGGACCGAATCGCCCGCCTTGACCGCGAGCGCGACGATGCCGGCCGACGGCGTGAAGAGCGTCGGGTGAAGCGCCGCGACCACCCTCCCGTCGGCGGACGTGTCGCGAATGAGCTCTCCGCGCTTGACCTCTCCGATCCGGACCTGGGATGCGGAGATCGAGCGGTCCGCGCTGGCCCAGCGCCGGATCGTGGGGAGCGCCACGGCAAGCGCGGCGAGAAGGACGAGCGCCGCTCCGGCGGCGATCCACATCCCGCGCGAGAGCCCCTTCGGCTTCGCGACGGGCTTGTCCATCACGGAGATGTTCTCGATCATCGCCGGAACACAAGAGCAACGCCCGGGCCATGCCGTCGCCGCGCAAAATCCGTGTATTTCCGAGGAAAATCGCGGTAGGCGTCCCGGCCAGGACGGACATCTGTCCGGTCAAGCGCGGACATCCGTCCGGAGAGAACCTGCTTGTCCGAGTCGTCACTGTCATCCTGAGGAGCGCAGCGACGAAGGATCTGCCCTCGTCGGATGGAGCAGATCCTTCGCTTCGCTCAGGATGACAGGGAGAGAGCGAAGGGATGACAGGACGAGCCCCCCAGGAACAACCGGATCTGTGAGAGAGTTTTCTATTCGGATGTACAACGAGTTCTACCGGTTCCGGGAGTCCCCCTTCAACATCACGCCGGACCCTCGCTTCCTCTTCTTTTCCGAGCGGCACCGGGAGGCCTTCAACCACATCCTGTTCGGCATACGGGAGCGCAAGGGCTTCATCCAGATCACCGGCGAGGTCGGCGCCGGGAAGACCACCGTCTGCCGCGCGATCCTCCAGGAGCTCGGACCGGCCTACCGGACGGCGGTGATCCTGAACCCGTGCATGACGAGCACGCAGCTCCTGCGGACCGTGCTGTCGGAATACGGTTTGAAGCCGCGGCGCCTGGACCGGGCCTCCTGTCTCGAAGCCTTGAACGAGTTCCTGCTCCACGAGGCCATCATCGGCAACGACGTCGCGCTCTTCATCGACGAGGCCCAGGACCTGGACGACGACCTCCTGGAACAGGTGCGGCTCCTCTCGAACCTGGAGACGGACCAGACGAAGCTCCTGCAGATCGTGCTGCTGGGCCAGCCGGAGCTGCGCGACAAGCTCGACCAGAAGAACCTGAAGCAGCTGCGCCAGCGGATCACGGTGCGCTACCACTTGAGCCCGCTCACGCGCGAGGAGACCGAGGCCTACATCCAGCACCGGCTGCGCGTGGCGGGGGGGACAGCCGGCCCATCTTCACCCCCTGGGCGGTGCGGAGAATCTACGGCTACTCGCGCGGATTGCCCCGGCTCATCAACGCCGTCTGCGACAAGACGCTCCTCTGCGGGTTCGTCATGGGGACCGACAAGCTGACGGCCGGGCACGTGCGGCGGGCGATCCGGGAGCTGGAAGGGACGTTCTCATGAGCCTGATCGACGAGGCGTTGAAGCGGGCGGAGATGGAAGCGGCGCGCCGCGACGGCTTGAAGGGCGGCGCCTACCCGTGGGTGCTCGAGCAGCACACGAAACCGCGGCGGCCGTGGAGGATCGTCGCCGCCGCCCTGATTGCGGCCGGAATCGCGGCGGGCGCGGTGCTGTGGTTGTCGAGAAGGCCGGTGCACCCGACGGCGCCGGCGACGGTTCAAAGTCCGGTGTCCGGGGTCCAGAGCAGTCCGCCGAAGGAGGAGTTGCCGACGGTCGAGGTCGCGCCGCCGCCTCGCGGGTTTCCTTCCCGAGTTGTCGCCGGCGACGGGGAGACGGCGACTCCGAAAGTCGGCGTGGAACCAAGACAGCCGACTCCGAAGCCGCCGGCCGACGCCCCGCGAGACCGCCCGGCGCCCTCGGCCGAGCCGCGGCCGGCCCCGGTCGCGATCGACACGAAGACCTATGTCGGAGAAGTCACCGCCCCCGATGGCGCGAAGATCGAGTTGGGCGGCATCGTCTACTCCGAGACGAACCCCGTCGCGCTCATCAACGGCAAGGTCCTCGGGCCCGGCGCGACAGTCGAGGAATTCACGATCGTCTCGATCCAGCCCGACCGCGTCGAGCTGCGCGGCCGCGGGCTAACGATGTTCCTCGCCCTCAAGTAGATTCCGGGCCGCGCTGACTGTAGGGGAGGCGCTTGCGCCTCCCGCTCCTCTGCGAAAACGCCGCGCCGTCGAGACCGCCACAAATGGTGTAAGGTCGAAACGTCACACGATCCGATCGGTCGTCTCTTCGTTTGTGCATGAGCCTGACGAAGAGATTGTCGGTCTCGCCCGGCAGGGCGTAACCGGCGGAGGCGGGAGGCGCAAGCGCCTCCCCTACGGCACGACGCTTGGTTTACCCGACGACGGAGATGTGTCCAGTCTCCGCACCATCTCGATCGCCTCCGGGTTCTCCGGCGCGAGCTCGAGCGCCTTCCGGTAAGCCCCGAGGGCTCCTTCCCGGTCTCCCAGCGCGGCGCACGTCTCGCCGACGCGGGCCTGCAGGACCGGTTCCTTCGGCGATTCGGCTGCCGCGAGCCGGAAGACCTGGAGCGCCTCGCGCAGGCGGCGGTGCTGGAGGAGGCGGTTGCCGACGATCGAGACCTGGTCGGCGTCGAAGTTGTAGTCGTTCGGCCTCTTCTCCTTCAGCTCCCGGTAGCGCGCGACGGCCGCATCGACGCCCTTGCCGGCCAGGGCCTCCCACATCTCCTTGCCGACCGACGGCTTCCCGTGCGAATCGAAGCCGAACTTGTCGAAGTTGAAGCGGTTGCCCAGGATGTTGATCTCGACCTCGACCTCGTCCGACAGCGCCTTCCTGCCCCAGAATTCGCCGCCGTCGATCCCGAAGTCGGTGCGCTTGATCTTCACGGCCCCGGCGCCGCCGACCCGCATATTGCCCCAGGCCGTGTCGGGCATCCGCGGGACCGTCTGCGTCATGGGGATCGAGACGTCCCGCCGGACGCCGTGGATCTCCAGCGTCCCGTGGACGACGTAGGCGTCCTTGCCCGTCCGCTCGATCGAGCGGCTCTGAAACATCATCCTCGGGAACTTCTCGACGTCGAAAAAGCGCGGCCCCTTCAGGTCCTTGTCGCGCATCTCGCTTCCGGTCTCGATGCTCGCGGGATCGAACACGACGGTCACCGACGAGCGCGTCGGCTCTTTCTCGTCGTACAGGATGGCCGCCGTGTAGCTCTTGAAGCTTCCCCGGACTCTCGTGACTCCGAGAAACCCGATCGTGAAGCCGACGTACGAATGCGCCGCATCGACGCCGAAGAGCTCCGCGCCGATGAGCTCGATGCGTCCCCAGTCCGGCGGCTGCTGGCCTGACGCGGCGGCGCAGGAGACGACCAGGGCGGCCGCGATCGCGAGTCTTCTCATCCCATCCTCCTCGACAAAGTCATGGCCGGCAGGATGACGGAGTCTCCGCCGCCGCGGTGTCAGGACGCCGCAAGGATTTGCCCGCCATTGTCAGGAAACGGTGAGGACTCTCCGATTCCGCCGGGAGGCGACGTCCGAGCGCGCCCGGGCTGGTAGATTGGCCGCATGCGAAGGGCGGCGCCCCGGCCGGAGACGATCCCGTCGCGGTGGATCGCGTTCCTGCTCGGCGGAGCGCTCGTTCTCTCGGCGCTCCTCGCGTGGCAGGCGGAGGACGCGGCGCTCTCGCACCGGCGCGCGGCGGAAGGAGTCCTGCGGGATTACGCGGGGCTGGCGGCCCACGAGTTCCTTCGCCGCGCTCGAAACCAGACCGACTACTACGCGTTCTATCCCGTCATCTACCAGCTCTCGGCGCACGAGCGCCTCTCGCCCGGAGCCTCGCTTCCCGACCCGGAGGAGATGGCCAGGGCCGCGCGGAGTGTCCGGCGCGACGCGCTGCCCGCGCGCAGCTTCTACCGCGTCGACCTCGCCTCGGGGCGCGTGGCGTCTTCGCCCGGCGCCCCGCCGGAGGTCGTCCTCTGGGCCCGGGAGAACCTGCCCGGGCTCCTCGCGCAGCGCGCCTCCGGCGGAGGCGAGATCGCGGCCGTCTCCTTCGCGGCCGCCGGGGACGCCGCGCACGATCGTCTACGGAGTGTCTCCCGACCCCGCGCGCCTCGCCCTCGCCTTCGAGGTGGATCCGAAGGACCTGACCCCATCCTTCCGGCGGTCCTTCGACGCCGGGCCGCTGATCCCGGCGTCTTCGACCGGAGGCGGAAACCGGAACGACCTGGTGTCGCTCGATCTCTCCGACAGCCAGGGGCGCCAGCTCTTCCACTCCGGCGGCGCCTTCGATCCGGCCTTCGGGATCTCGGAGAAGATCACCGACCCGGCCGCCG
The DNA here is from genome assembly GCA_963782815.1 of uncultured Acidobacteriota bacterium. Classification (GTDB taxonomy): domain Bacteria; phylum Acidobacteriota; class Thermoanaerobaculia; order UBA5066; family Gp7-AA6; genus JAWOLE01. The sequence continues at coordinate 23,525 of CAWALG010000012.1, forward strand.
GGATCTTTCGCGGCATGACGCTGCGCGCCTCGATCTCCCGCTCGCTCGCGCCGCGGCTCGTGATCGGCGGGCTCCCCCGGTCGAGGCTGCCGCTGCTGCTGGCGGCCCTCGCGCTCGCGTCCGGGCTCCTCGCTGCCGCCATTCTTCTCTTCCGGCGGGAACGGGCCCTGGCCGACCTGCGCTCGGATTTCGTCTCGAGCGTGTCGCACGAGCTGCGCACGCCGCTCGCGCAGATCCGGCTCTTCACCGAGACTCTCCTCCTCGGCCGGATCCGTTCGCCGGAGGAGCGGCGCCGCTCTCTCGAGATCATCGACCAGGAGGCACGCCGCCTGACCCAGCTCGTCGAGAACACCCTCCAGTTCTCGCGTGCCGAGCGCGGCGCGATCGCGCTCGACCTCGAGACGCGGGACGTCGCCCGACTCGTGCGGCAGACGCTCGAGAGCTTCGGGCCGCTGGCCGACGCGCGGCAGGCGCGCGTCCGCGCCGACATTCCCGAGACGCTGGTCGCCACGGTGGACGAGGGCGCCGTCCGCCAGATCCTGTTGAACCTCCTCGACAACGCCGTCAAGTACGGCCCCGCGGGCCAGGAGATCCTCGTCACTCTGAAGGAGGAATCCGGCGCCGTGCGGCTCTCCGTCGAAGACGAGGGCCCGGGTATCCCGGCGAAGGACCGGGAGCGCGTCTGGCGGAGGTTCGTGCGGCTGGAACGCGACCGCGAGACCCAGGAGGCCGGCGCCGGCATCGGGCTGGCGGTCGTCGCCGAGCTGGTCGCGATCCACGGGGGGCGCGCCCGGGTCGAGGACGGCGGGCGCGGCGGCTGCCGGTTCGTCGTCCTCCTCCCGCAGGCATCGGGGGCCGAGTGAGCCGGATCCTCTTGATCGAGGACAACGCCGACCTCGCCTTCGGCTTGCGCAACAACCTCGAGATCGAGGGGTACGAGGTCGAGGTGTCCGGCGACGGCTCCGCGGGGCTCGAGAGGGCGCGCCGCTCCCGGCCGGATCTCGTGATCCTGGACCTGATGCTTCCGAAGCTCGACGGATTGCGCGTGCTCAAGGCGCTTCGCGCAGAGGACCTGGCGATGCCCGTCCTGATTCTCACGGCGCGGGGCGAGGAGACGGACAAGGTCCGGGGCTTGAAGCTCGGCGCGGACGACTACGTGACGAAGCCCTTCGGCGTGCTCGAAATCCTCGCTCGCGTCGAGGCGCTGCTCCGGCGCAACCGGCCGCGGGCCGGGTCGGGTCCCGCGGCGCCGCGGCTCGAGCGGTTCGGAGAGGTCGAGGTGGACCCGGCGGCCCGGATCGTCACCCGGTCCGGCCGGCCCGTCGAGCTCGCTCCGAAGGAGTACGAGCTCCTCCTCGCCTTGATCGGCCGCCGCGGCGCCGTCGCCTCGCGCGTCGAGCTCATGCGGGAGGTGTGGGGGTACTCCGACGAGGCCGTCACGCGCACGATCGACACGCACGTCGCGGAGCTGCGCCGCAAGCTCGAGGCGGACCCGGCGGATCCGCGGCATATCCTCACGGTGCGGAAGGTGGGGTACAGGTTGAAGACGTGAGCGGTCCTAAGGTCTAAGGTCTAAGGTCTAAGGTCTAAGGTCCGACGAGGGAAATTGTTTGTGAAGAAGGTTGGGCGAGTACTCGCGGTGTGGGCGCTACTGGGAGTGACCGCGAGTCACGGAGGCGCGGCGACGAAGATTCGGACCGCGCTCGAGCCCGGGAAATGGGGGGTGGGGTTCCGGGTGCTGGCGGAGAGGGACGCGACGCGGCCGGTGCAGATCGCGGTCTGGTATCCGGCAGAGAAGACTTCCGGCGTCCGGATGACGTATCGCGACTATTTCCTCCTCACGGCGTCGGAGAAGGACCCGGAGAAAACGCCGCCGGAAGCGGACCGGAGGAAGGCCATCGCGGGATTCGAGAGCTTCCTGGCTTCGGCGGGGGTCACGAAATCCGACAGCGCGCGCCTGCTCGCGACGCCGATGAGGGCTGTCCGGGCGGCGGCGCCGGCGGCGGGGCGCTTCCCGCTCGTCGTCATCGCGCAGGGGAACGGCCAATCGGCGCACGACCAGGCCTTCCTCGCCGAATATCTCTCCGGCCACGGATACGTCGTCGCCACGTCCCCCTCGCCGACGCGGATCTCGGGTCCCATGAAAAGTGAGGAGGACATCGCGCCGAAGGCGGAGGAGCAGGCGGCGGACCTTGCCTTCGCGATCGCGGCGCTCGGGTCGTGGCCGTCCGTGCGTCCGGGCCCGGTTGCGCTCGTCGGCCACAGCTTCGGCGCGCGCTCCGCCCTGCTCGCCGCGATGGGCCGCGGCGGCGTCGCGGCCCTGGTGAGCCTGGACGGGGGAATCGGCGCGAAGACCGGCGCCGGTATCCTCGAGCGATCGCGCCTCTTCGACGCGAAGAAGATGGCGGCTCCCCTGCTCCACTTCTACGAGGAAGCCGATCCGTTCATGGCGCCGGACTTCACGCTCCTGCGCTCGCTGGAGCCGGGCGAGCGATTCGTCGTGAAAGTGCCCGACGTCCATCACATTCATTTCACGAGCATCGGCGTCTTGATCTCCGAGGCGCCGTCGCTGGCGAAGGCGACGAAGGCCGGCGAGCGGACGCGAAGGAGCGTTGATGCTGTCTGGCGCTCGACCCTTTCGTTCCTGGATGCGGCCATGAAAGAGTCGGGCTCGCGGACGAAGGGCTGGGTCCCTTCCGATCCGGAAATCCTGAAGATGGAGATCCTCGAGAGCGCGCCGGCCGGCGGATGGGTCCGGGGACCGCAGGGCCGGTTGCGCGTCGACGACGGCGGCCGTGGCGGCCTTCCGGTCCTCTTCGTCCACGGAAACGGCGGGAACCGGACGCAGTGGGCCGCGCAGCTCGAGCACCTGCGCGCGACCCGCCGGGCCGCGGCCTTCGACCTGCGCGGCATGGGCGAGTCCGAGCCGGCCGGAAACGCCGACTACTCCGTCGAGGGATTCGCCGAGGACGTCGCGGCGGTTTCCGACGCGCTCGGCCTCGAACGGTTCGTTCTCGTCGGCCACAGCTACGGCGGCGCCGTCGTCGCGGCGTACGCCGGAAAGCACCCGGACCGCCTCGCCGGCCTCGTGTTCGCCGACGTGGCCGGCGACATCCGAAACCCGCCCGCGGCCTCCGCGGAGGCCCTGCGCCGCGGATTGCTGCCGGAGAACTACGAGGACTTCACGCGGCGCTGGTTCGAAGGCATCCTCGCGAAGGGAACCGACGCGACGAAAGAGGCCGTCATGAAGTCGCTCCGGGCGACCCGCCGCGAGGTCTTCATCGCCGCGACGACCGGGCTCTACAGCTTCGACCCCGTCGCCGCCCTCGCCGCCTACCGCGGGCCGCGGCTCCACATCGCCTCCTACCTCGCCGACAATCCCGCGGCGATCCACCGCGCCTTCAAGGACATGCCCGTCCGGGTTGTCCCGGACGCCAGCCACTGGCTCATGATGGACAAGCCGGAGGAGTTCAACCGGATCCTCGACGACTTCCTCGCGCAGGAGAAGTAGCGGGAGCCGCCCTCCCGGACCAGAACCTTCGGCGAGTTTTCGCGTTTTAGAGGTTCAGAGGGAAGGTGTCATGAAAACCAGATCGCTTCGACCCCTGTTTGGCGTCATCGCGCTCATGCTGGCCGCCGGAGCGGCCTTCGCCGAGTCCCGGATGGAGAAGACCCTGACGCTCGAGCCGGGCGGCGAGTTCCGCCTGGAGACCGACATGGGGAAAGTGACGGTGACCGGCACGTCCTCTTCGGGAGTCCGGCTCGTCGTGACCTCGCGCCGGGACGACTTGAACGACCTCCTGAGCTTCCGGTACGAGGAGGGCGTCCGCTCGGCTTCGGTCATCGCCAGGAAGAAGCATCACCTGGACCACCTGTTCGGCAACTGGGGTTCCTCCATCCGCTTCGAGGTGGAAGTCCCCGCGGAAACGGCCGTCACCGTCCACACCTCCGGCGGCGGCATCTCCCTGGCGTCGCTCCGATCCCCGGCGAAGATCGAGACCTCGGGCGGCGGGATCGAAGTCCGCGACCTGACCGGCGACCTCGAGGCCGAGACGTCGGGAGGATCGATTCACCTGCGCGACATCAAGGGGAAGAGCAACGTGGAGACTTCCGGCGGCGGCATCGAGGCGGTGAACCTCGAAGGGCCTCTCAAGGCCGAGACGAGCGGCGGATCGGTGAGCTGCGACCGGGTCACCGGCGACATCCACGCGCACAGCTCGGGCGGCGGCATCCACATCCGCGAAGCGGGCGGCCGCGTGGACGCGGACACGTCCGGCGGCTCGATCGAAGCGACGTTTGCCCGCGGCAACGCCCGCGGCGGAAACCTGGAGTCCTCCGGCGGCGGCATCAGCGTCTCGCTCGATCCCGGCGTCGGTCTTTCGATCGACGCCCACGGCAACTCCGTCTCGTCGGATCTTCCGCTGACCGTCCAGGGAGAGTTCTCCCGCGGTTCTCTGCGCGGCACCCTCGGCCACGGCGGCGAGAGCCTGCGCCTGCGGACGAGCGGCGGCTCGGTCCGGATCCGGGCGATCTGAAGCGGTTTCCCGTTTCCGCCACCAAAGGCGCGGGTCCGCCCGAGAACCACAGCGGCTTACAATTCCGCGATGGCTGAGTCTCGCCCGATCGTCATCGTCGGCGCCGGCCCGACCGGCATCGCGTGCGCGATCGAGCTGGGTAAACGAGGCCTCGACGCGGTCTGCTACGACAAGGGATTCCTGCTCGACACCCTCTACCATTTCCCGGAAGAGATGCGCTGGTTCTCGACCCGCGATCTCCTGGACATCGCGGGTGTTCCCTTCGCCGTCCCGGACGCGCATCCGACCCGCCTGGAATCTCTCGCCTATTACCGCGGCGTCGCCGAGAAGTTCGGCGTCAAGGTCGTCCCCCACACCGAGATCGTCGGCGTCCGTCCGAAGGAAGGCGGCGGCCTCACTGTCATCCTGAGCGAAGCGAAGGATCTCCCCTCCTCCGTCGAAACCGAGGCTCGCGAGCTCAGCGCTCCCGCCGCGATCATCGCCACCGGCTTCTTCCACAATCCCAGGCGCCTGAACGTCCCGGGTGAAGACCTGCCCCTCGTCCATCGCCGCTACGTCTCGGGCTACCCGTTCCACGGCCGGGATGTCGTCGTCGTGGGCTCGCGAAACTCGGCGGCCGAAGCGGCGCTCGACCTCTACCGCCACGGCGCCCGCGTCACGCTCGTCGCCCGCGCCCCCGCGATCTCCGAGCGCGTCAAGTACTGGATCAAGCCGGACCTCGAGAATCGCATCCGCGCCGGGAGCATCCGGGCGCTCTTCCGGACCCGCATCCTGGAGATCGAGCGCGATTCCGTCCTGGTCGAAGGCCCCGGAGGCAGGCAGTCCCTATCGGCCGACGCGCTTTTCCCGCTGATCGGCTATCAGCCCGATTTCGCCCTCTTCGAGCGGTGCGGCATCCGTCTCGAAGGGGACATCCGCATCCCCTCGCACGACCTCGAGACCCTCGAGTCCAACGTCCCCAACCTCTATCTCGCGGGCGCCATCCTCGGCGGCACCGAAGTCGGCCGCATCTTCATCGAGAACAGCCGCCACCACGCCACCCTGATCGCCGACTCCATCGCCCGCCGCCTCCACCCCGTTCCCGTCTGACAGCGATTCCCTTGACTGGACACCTGATCTCGCCGCGGCCCGGCTCTTCCGGTTCGACGTTTTCGGTGGTCTCGCCCGTTGAACAAGATCCCGGCCCAGGCGTATCGTCGAGTCATGTTCCGGCTGAGCAATAGGCGCCCGCCGAATCCGCGGCTTCAGGGGACTCCTCCTCCTTGTCGGGCGTGAGGGGTACGGGGTAGTTGTGTTCTGCCCCGTCTGCGGCGATGAATACCAAACCGGCTTTACCCGTTGCGCCGACTGCGATGCCGAGCTGGTCGAGAGTCTTGCGGCGACTCCCGAGCCGGCACCGTTTGAGTTGACCACCGTGCTCGAAACCGGCGACCAGAGCCTGGTGGCGGTTGCCAGGTCGATTCTGGAGTCAGCCGGCATCCCGAGCGTGGCAAGAAACGAGCGGCTGCAAAACCTCTTTGGCTGGGGGACCATCGGCACCGGCTTCAACGCCGCGATGGGACCCATGATCGCATCCAGGTTCTCAAGGAGGACGAGGACACGGCCAGAGAGCTGCTCAAGGCAGCTCCTCTGCCGCAAGACGAGGAGGGGGACGCCTGACCGGCGGCGATCGCCGTCGCTCGAGCATTATTTCAGGGGGACGCCGCAACGGGACTCCAACCGTTTGCCGAGCACGTGCTCGCGCGCCCCGGAGCAATCACATGTACACGAAGAAGCTTTATGCGGGTTGGGCCGATATGGATTTCAATTCCCACATGAAGAACACGGCCTACCTCGACAAGGCCGCCGACGTTCGACAGATGTTCCTGATCGAGAATGGCTTTCCCGTTGAAGAGTTTTCGCGGCTCCGGATCGGGCCGGTGATGAGGAAGGACGAAGTCGAGTACTTCAGCGAGGTTCGGCTGCAGCAGGAAATCACGGTGACCTATGCGCTCGCGGGCCACGCATTGGACGGCAGCCGCTTTCTCCTTCGGCACGAGATCTTCCGGCCGGACGGAAAACTGAGCGCCCGGGTCACGAGCGCGGGAGGATGGCTGAACCTGGACGAGCGCAAGCTCGTCGCGCCGCCGCCCAAGCTTCTCGCCGCGATGAATTCGCTCGAGAAAACGAGCGATTTCATGGTCCTGCCGACGAGCATAAAGGCGCATGTGTAATTCCATCGAGCTTCGACTCGAGGCGATGCCCGGAATCCAGGGCTGACTCCGCGATCCGAGGAGACCTTCGTGGTAACGAAAGCGCCGATGAGGCCGCTCTGGCGCTGTAGCAAATGCGGGCACCGGTTCGTCACGAAGAACCTGTGGCATTCCTGCGGCCGGTATCGCCTCGCCGACCACTTCAAGGGGAAGCCGCGAGCGCTCCGCCAGACCTTCGATCGATTTGTCGGGCTCGCGAAGGCCTGCGGCCCGGTCACCGTCTACGCGCAGAAGACGCGGATCGTGATCCAGGCGCGGGTGCGTTTTGCCGGGGCGGTCGTTCGCCGCGATTGGGTGGACGCCGGATTGTGGCTGAAGCGGCGCGCCGAGCACCCCTGCCTGGCCCGCGTCGAGTCCTTCGGCCGCCTGGGGTACGGGCTTCACTTCCGGCTGCGGCAGCCCGCGGACGTCGACGAAGCGCTCGGCCAACTGGTTCAGGAGGCCTACGCCATCGGCATCCAGGCGCACTTGCGGACGTGACGGGGCGCTTCACCTCGGAAGTGTTTCCGCTCCTCTGACCTGCTCTCCCGTTCGGCCTTGGACCTTAGACCTTAGACCTTAGACCTTAGACCTCTCCCGTCTCACATCCCCGGGTCGTCCCCGGAGGGTCCGTAGATGGAGGGCACCTTCGCGCCCATCGGACGCAGGTAGGTCGAGAGCTGGCCGCGATGGTGAATCGCGTCGAAGAGGAAGCCCCAGAGCATGTCGCCGAGCGTCGTCTCCCACGCGACCTTTCCGTCCATGAGGAAGCGCGCCTTTTCTCCCCAGGCCGCGTCGTCGAGCTTGGCCAGCCGCTTTTCGAGCTCTGCCGCGTTGCGCTCATAGGACGCGACGGATTCCGCCAGCGTCGCGGGCTCGGCCGTCTGGACGTAATTCACCTCATGAAGGTCCACGACCGTGCACGCGTCGTGGAGCTCGCTGGCGAGCAGCCAGACGAGGCCGCCGGCTGTCGTGGACTTCGGATGCGGCCGGTACGCGGCCTTGTCCGGAGGCACCGCCTGAAGGACGCGCACGAACCGCGGCTTTTCGGACTTGAAACATTCAACGTAGTACTCACGAGTATTCATGTTTCTCCTTACCTCCAGGGCGCGATCATCCTCCACCCGCTCCCCGCGGCCAAGACCGGGACTTGCAACCTTTCCCGGCCGGGGGGTGTTCAAGGAGCCGGGAGAGTGGTTTGATGACGATCAGGACTGCCTCAACGACCCCGGGAGGCCCGCCTGCCGGCAGGGACGCCGGAGGGGGGCTTCGACTCGTCAGGTGCGATTCGGAGGAGAGCGCGATGCCGCAGGAACACGCCCTCGAGGCCGCCCTCGCCCACGACCTGGAAGGGAGCTTCGAGCGGATGGTCTGCGCGTACCAGGATCGCCTCTATTCCTTCGCCCATCGTTTGACCGGCAACGCCCAGGACGCGGAGGAGGTCGCCCAGGACGCGTTCGTGAGGGCCTACCGCGCGATGAAGACGTATCCGGCCGAGAGGATCCGGGCGCTGTCGTTGAAGGCCTGGCTCTACCGGATCACGCTGAACGTCGCGCGAAACCGGATGCGCGTCCGGCGCCACCCGTCCGTTTCGCTCGACGAGCGCGACGCCGAAGGCCGCGCCGCCTGGGAGCCCGAGGACGCCGTCGAAGACCGCCCGGACTCCCGGTTCGAGCGGGGCCGCCGCCGGGCCGACATCGCGACGCTCGTCGCGGGGCTGCCCGACAGGTACCGCTCGGCGCTGATCCTCCGTTACATGGAGGGACTGCGCCTGGAAGAAGTCGCGGCCGTCCTGAAACAACCCGTGGGAACAGTCAAGTCCAACGTGCACCGCGCGGTCAACGCCCTGCGCGAAGTCCCTGTCCGCATCCCGCCGGTTTGCCGCGGCCAAAGAGGTGACTTCATGAACCGCACCGCCCGGACGTCTCTGCCTCCGACGACCAGTGTCCTGCGGGACCTGCGAAGGTCCCCGGCCTACGAGGCGCCCGCTTCGCTCCTGCCGGCCGTTCTGCGGCGCGTCGGGCTCGGCGACCTCTACTGGCGACTCGAATCCCCCGTGGGCGCCGTGTTCGTCGCGGCGAGCCGGGCGGGAATCTCCATGGTCTCGCGGGCGAAGTCGCCGGGGGACTTCGAGCGCGCCTTCGAGCGCCTCCGCGGGCGTCCGATCACCCGCGCCGTCTCGCGGCCCCCGACAGCCGTGCGGACACTCATGAAGAACCTCGCGAGCCGCGACCGCGGCAAGCTCCAGTTCGATCTGCGCGGGCTCTCCGAGTTCGAGCGCGCCGTCCTCAAGAAGGCGCTCGAGATCCCGGGCGGCGAGGTCCGCCCCTACAGCTGGATCGCGCGCGAGATCGGCCACCCCGAGGCGGTCCGCGCCGTCGGGACGGCGCTCGGCAAGAACCCGGTGCCGCTGCTGATCCCCTGCCACCGCGTCGTCCGCGCCGACGGGACGCTCGGCCAGTACTCCCTGGGCGGGAGCCGCGTCAAGCGCGCGCTGCTCGAGGTGGAGGGAGTCCGGCCGGCCGTGATCGAGCAGCTTGCCGCGCGGGGCATCCGGTACCTCGGCAACGAGAAGGAGCGCTACTTCTGCTACCCGACCTGCGGCGGGACAAAGTCCCTGGTCCTCTCCAACCACGTCCCCTTCCACAACGAACGGGAGGCCGTCGCCGCGGGCTACCGCCCCTGCAAAGCCTGCCGACCGGCCGCGTAACCGTCGCTTCGCGATTGCGCGGATTCTGCGCCTTCGGCGCACCGGCGAGCGGCTCGGCCGGATGCGGCCTCGACCGCCCGCCTGATCCCGCAATCGCTACGCTCCCGCGGCGCGAGGCTCCTCCCCTCTGGGAGACTCCTCGCGCCGCGAGCACCGGTGGCAGCTCGGCGGACATGGAATGTGTCGTTAGGGTGCTTTCGAGGCGACCTTTACCCTGTCATCCTGAGCGAAGCGAAGGATCTGCTCTCGTCGCTGCGTGTTCGCCTTGATATCCTCACGCCTCGCATGGACGATCCCAAGAGTCCACACCGCCCCTCCCGACGATCACGCCGCGCGCGTGCAGGAGGCCTTCGACGCCTTCCACGAGAAGCTCGGCGAGAGACTCGACGGCAAGGCGCGGGACTCCGTCGAGCAGCTGCGGGCGGCGGCCGCCGAGAAGGACGCCGAAAAAATTCGCGAGCACCTCGGCGAAGTGAAGGAGCGGCACGGCTGGCTCTACCGAGAGCTCGCGGAGCATCCGGCGATCGCGACGCTGCTGGACGAACTCGCCCTCTGGGGATTCTGACCGTCGCTCCGCGCTTGGGCGGGATCTGCGCCGATCGGCGCACCGGCGAGCGACTCGGCCGGATGCGGCCTCGATCGCTCGCCTGATCCCGTCCAAACGCTACGCTCCCGCGGCGCGCGCCTCCTCCCTCGATTACTTCGGGAGACTACGCGCGCCGCGACGGGGGCTGGGAACGACCGGGCTAGAAGAGCCGACCCGTCGGAGCCGTTAGACTTGTCATTGTGGCCCGGTACACGATCGAGGAATATGTTCGCTGGGAGGACATCGACGCCGCCGGCATCATCAACTACCAGGCGTACCTGCGGTTCTTCGGCCTGGCCGAAGCGGAGCTGCTCCGGTCGGCCGGCCTGACCTACCGCTACCTCTTCGAGTCGCTCGGGATCTGGCTGCCGCGGGCGCGCGTCGAATGCGATTTCCATCTTCCCGTCAAGCTCGACGAGCTTCTCTCCGTCGAGGCGTACTTCAGCCGGATCGGCCGGACCTCCGTGCACCTGGACTTCGAGGTCCGGCGAAAGACCGATCCCTCCCGGGTCGTCGCGAGCGGCCGCTACATCCTGGTCTGCGTGCGCCAGGAGGACTTCCAGCCGGTCCCGGTGCCGCCGGAGGTCCGCGAGAAGATCGCGCGGTTCGTTGAAACGCCGAAAAACACGCCGCCCGGCAATTCGTAGACTACGAACAGATGCCCCGCGGCAAGGATTGGATCGAGCTGGTCCGGTCGACGTTCCGGTCGGTCGGACGCGAGGAGATGTCCGGGCTCTACGCCCGCGAATGGCGGCACGCCAAGGAGAAGCTCACCGCCGAAGACCGCGAGGAGATCGAGCGCGAGCCGAAACGGATCAAGCGATTTCTCAAGTCGGCCAACGCGGTTCTCTTCGGCCTCTCCAGGCGTCTCGCTCCGACTCGCCGCGTCGCCTTCGGCGCGGCGCTCCTCCTCATGTTCTTCTCGTTCAATCTGAAGTGGTCGACGACCGGGCGGACCCGCGCCGGCGAGCACCGCACGACCGAGTACAGCGTGTCGCTCGACAGCGGGTTCCTGCTCGCCTCGATCACGCTTCTCACGCTGCTGCTCGGCATGGAGCTCGTGGACAAGATCAACTTCCGCGACGAGCTCGAGCTCGCGCGCGAGCTGCAGTCGAGCCTGATCCCGAAGACGCTGCCGGCGCCGCCGGGCTTCGAGCTCGGCGCCTTCAACCGCATCGCCAACATGGTCGGCGGCGACATCTACGACTTCGTCCTCCTCCCCGACGGGCGCCTGGCCGTCCTCTTCGGAGACGCCTCCGGCCACGGGATGACGGCCGGTCTCGTGATGGCGGTCGCGCACGCGGCCTTCCGCACGCAACTCGAAACGGACCCGGCGCCCGAGGCGATGTTCGCGACGTTGAACCGCATCCTCTGCCGGACGGGCGGCCCGAGAGCCTTCTTTGGCTGCGTGTACCTGCTCATCTCCCCGGACGGCTCCTTCGCGGGCTCGGTCGCGGGGCATCCGCCGGTTCTGCGTCTGGACGCGGCGGGGGCCATCCGCGAGCGGATCGGGAAGGGCGCCTACCCGCTCGGCGTCAAGACGCCGCTCTCGTGGGACGTGGTGGGCGGAACGATCGAGCCGGGGCAGGCGCTCCTGCTCCACTCCGACGGTCTTTCCGAGGCGAGAGACCCCGCGGGAACCGAGCTCGGCGACGCGCGCATCGAGGCGACGATCCGGCGCGCGGCCGCCCGCTCCGCGCCCGACCTCGTCGCGGATCTCGCCCGGGAGGTCATGGCCTTCTGCGGCCGCGAAGCGCCGGAGGACGACGTCTCGATCGCCGCGATCCGGCGTCTGGCGTAGGGGTCGAGGGACCCCCAGGTACCGGCTCCCGGGGAGCGTATGATGTGTTCGGGAGGCGGCATTGCGCTTTCCGAGGTTCCTGTTGATCCCGCTGGCGGCGGTCTTCCTGGGAATGACGCGACAGGACTCCGGCGGACCGCAGACACCCGTCACGGCGCCGAAGGGACCCCACGGGTTCGCGACACAACCCGGATGGTTCTCTCCGCTGCAACCCGGCAACCTGTTCGTCCTCTTCTCTTTCAGGGACGGAAAAGTCAGGATCCTTCCGCCGCCCTGGGAGCTCGAACGATTCGCGCCGGTCGAGTTGCTGCTCGAATTGCCTCCACCTTCGGCGGCCTTCGACGAGGGCGCGGTCGCCGCCACCGCGGAGATCGTTCTGACCCGCAATCCGACGCTCTCGAGGGCCCTGACGCTCGCGATGACGCGCACGCCTCCGGACGCCGGTGTCCCGCTGGTCGAAGGAGAGCTCTACCTTCGGATCCACAAGCCGGCGGCCGTGGACGGTCGCCGGGCGGACATCCCGGCAAACTCCTTCGCCGCCCGCGCGATGCGGCCGGTTCCTTATCGACTGTTCCGGAGCCGGAGGGACTAGCGCCCGACTAGACCGTCAGGCCTGGCGCCGGGGGAGAAGCGGGAGGCGGCAGCGCGATCTCCGCGCGGACGGTCGTCACATCGAACTTCGGCGGCTCGAGGATGTGGCGTTTGACCTTGCACTGGTCCACGGCGCGCAGGAGCGCTTCGCGGTACTTCTCGGGGAAGGCGGGCGGCAACAGCACTTCCAGCCGGATGCGCGCGACGCCCTTGCCGGACTCGTCCCGATCGAGAGCCAGCTTGAGAGCGAGACCCTCCGTGTCGAGGTTGCGCTGCCGGCAGAAATTGAGCGCGTAGATGCCGGCGCAGGTGCCGATCGACGCCAGGAAGAGATCGAACGGAGTCGGCGCGGACCCGGCTCCCCCGCTTTCGACGGGCTGGTCCGTCAGGATCGTGAATCCCTTGTCGAGAGCCGCGACCTCGAGACCCCCCGGGAATCGAATGTCCATGGGCGTCAGCATGGATTGCCCGGACCCGCCCCGCCTGATGCGATCGCATCAAGCCGCGGGGCGGGAATCGGCGGGAATACGGGAATGTTTCTGGAAGTGGAAGAGCCTCTGAGACAACGGAAAGATCGTTCCAGGGACGCGGGCGAGGCCTCGAGCCGGGCGCGCTTGTTGCAGCCTCTCGGAACCCGTTGGACCCGGGGGCCCGTATTTTGCGAGCGAGTCCATGAGCGGCCGAGGCAAGGGAGCCGGGCCGCCAAGAAAGGTCACGAATGACTGAAACTCTGAATCTCCCGGTCGTTCCGATGAAGAACGCCGTTCTGCTGCCCGGGGTCACCTTTCCGATCACGGCCGGGCGACCCGCGACACTGCGCGCCATCGAGACCGCCCTGACCGGCAAGGACCGGCTCGTCTTCGCCGTGGCCCAGCGCCAGGCGACCGAGGGAGACATCGTCACCCCCGAATCGCTCTACACGATCGGCACGATCGCCACGGTCGGGTCGATCCAGCGGAGCCTCGGCAGCGTGCTCCTGCTGCTCGAGGGAAAGTCCCGCGGGATCGCCACGCGGTTCGTCTCGAAGGACGGGCGGCTCGAAGCGACGGTGCAGGAGGCACGCGAGATGCTGGAGCTCGACTCGCGCGACCCCGCGTTCGTCGGCCTCCACCACGAAGTGCGCGAGCGCGCCGCGGAGCTCGGGCGAAAGCTCGGACTTCCCGACGAGGCGATCAATCAGTTTCTCGAGGGCGTCCAGGAGCCCGGCCGGCTCGCCGATCTCGTGGCCGGTTACCTGGACATCCCGGCGCCGGAAAAACAGGCGCTCCTCGAAACGCTTTCGGTCGAAGACCGCCTGCGGCGCGTGCTGCTCCACGTCCAGCGGCAGATCGAAGTCCTCTCGGCGCAGGAAGACATCCAGTCCAAGGTCAAGGAGGAGCTGGGCGGCCGGCAGCGCGAGATGTACCTGCGCGAGCAGATGAAGGCGATCCAGAAGGAGCTCGGAGAAGGAGAGGGAGCCGAAGACGAATCGCTGAAGGAGCTGCGCGCCAAGCTCGACGCGCTCGACCTGCCGGAGGAGGGCCGCAAGGAAGTCGACCGCGAGTGGGGACGGCTGACGCGGATCGGGCGGGAGTCGATGGAGTCGCAGGTCATCCGCACCTACCTCGAGACGATCGCGGAGCTTCCGTGGAACTCGAGGAGCGAAGACCACCTGGACGTGCAGGAGGCCTCCCGGGTCCTCGACGAGGACCATTACGCCCTGGGCGACGTCAAGGACCGGATCCTGGAGTTCCTCGCCGTTCGCCAGCTCTGGCAGACAAGGGAGAAGGCGGGAAGGCCGGGAAGGCGGAGAAGGCCGGGAGCGCGGAAGAGGCGCCCGCCGCCCCCGCGGACGACACGGCGGAAGCCCGCGAGGCGGCGCACGCGAAGGGGAAGATCCTGCTCTTCGCCGGTCCTCCGGGCGTCGGCAAGACCTCGATCGCCCGCTCCATCGCGCGGGCGATGGGGCGCAAGTACGTGCGCATCTCGCTCGGCGGCGCCCGGGACGAAGCGGATATCCGCGGCCACCGGCGCACCTACATCGGCGCCATGCCGGGCCGCATCATCCAGGGGATGAAGCAGGCGGGGACGAAGAACCCCGTCTTCCTGCTCGACGAGGTGGACAAGCTCGGCGTCTCCTTCCAGGGAGACCCGGCGAGCGCTCTGCTGGAAGTGCTCGACCCCGCGCAGAACGACAGCTTCACCGACCACTACCTCGGCGTGCCGTTCGATCTCTCGGAGGTCCTCTTCATCGCGACGGCCAACTTCATCCAGAACATCCCGGCGCCGCTGCTGGACCGGATGGAAACCGTCACCTTCGCGGGCTACACGGAGCAGGAGAAGCTCCAGATCGCGAAGAACTACCTCGTGCCGCGCCAGGTCCGGGAGAACGGCCTGTCGGAAGGGGAGATCGCGCTCTCCGACGGCGCGATCCTGGAGGTCATCTCGAGCTACACCCGGGAGTCGGGCGTCCGGCAGCTGGAGAGGGAGCTCGGGCGGCTGGCGCGCAAGGTCGCGCGCCGCATCGCGGCCCGGGAGATCCGGACGCAGACGATCGAGCAGGCGGATGTCCGCAAGCTGCTGGGCCGGCCGAAGGTGCATCCGGAGAAGATGGCCCGGGCGGACCAGGTCGGCATCGCGACCGGCATGTACTACACGCCGGCCGGCGGCGACATCATGTTCGTCGAGGCCTCGCTCATGAAGGGAAAGGGCGAGCTCATCCTGACCGGCCAGCTGGGCGACGTCATGAAGGAGTCGGCGCGCGCCGCCTGGACCTACGCGCGCTCCCACGCGGCCTGGCTCGGGATCGAGGAGAAGGACTTCCAGGGGGACGTGCACATCCACGTTCCGGCCGGCGCGATTCCGAAGGACGGCCCCTCGGCCGGCATCGCGATGGCGACGGCGATGGTTTCCGCGCTCTCCAAGCGCCCCGTGCGCAACGACGTGGCGATGACGGGCGAGATCACGATCTCCGGCCGGATCCTTCCGATCGGAGGCTTGAAGGAGAAGATCCTCGGCGCGGTGCGGGCCGGCATCCATCACGTCGTGATCCCGAAGGACAACGAGGCGGACCTGGAAGACCTGGCACGGGAGGTCCGCGACAAGCTGGAGGTGTCTCCCGTCGAGGACCTGGCCCAGGCCCTGGCCGTGACCCTGCGCAACACGACCCTGCAGGAGGGGCGCCTCTTCTTCGGCGCCGGGCCGGACGCGGACGCCGGCGAGGGTGTGCCGCACTAGGCGGGGTCGGAGTCGAGAATCGAGAGTTCGGCGGCCGTTCGGCCGCCGATTTCTTTTTTCGGGCATGCAACCTTTCGCTCCCTCTCGCGCACCCACAGGGCAATAGAAGGAGGAGACGCGGATGCGCCTTCGAATCTCGTTGCTCCTTGCGGTTCTCGGGCTGGCGTCCGGGGCGACCCGGGCGGGCGGCGGCGAGCCGGCGAATTCCCCGGTTGCGGGATTCGAGCGCTTCGCGGGGCTGGCGGGAGAGTGGGAGGGAACGAGCACGAAGGGGTGGAGGGAGCGGATCCGCTTCCAGGTCATCGCGAAGGGCTCCGCCGTTCTCGAGATTTCGCTGGACGCCCATCCAGGCGAGACGATGGCCACCCTCTTTTCTCTCGATAGGGGGAGACTCGAGCTGCGGCATTACTGCGTGGCCGGAAACCAGCCGCACCTGCGCGCGACGGCGTTCGAGGAGGAGGGCCGGCGCGTGACCTTCACCTTCGTGGACGGCGGGAACCTCGCCTCGCGCGACCGCGGCCACATGGACAAAGCGGTCTTCCTGTTCGAGGATGCGGACCACGTGACCTCGCGCTGGACCTGGTATCAGGAGGGAAAGGAGCGGTGGCTGGAGGAGATCCGGCTCATCCGCAAGCCGTGAGCCCGACCGAACGGGAAGGCGACCGCGAGATCGTCCGCCGCTTTCTCGCCCGCCGGGACGAAGCGTCCTTCCGCTTCCTCTACCACGCGCACACGCCGCTCCTCTACGCGCTCGCGTTTCGCCTCTGCGGCGGGCGGCGCTTCGACGCCGAAGACGTCGTCCAGGAGACGTGGATCCGTGCCGTTTCGGGCCTCGCCGGTTTTCGATGGGAGTCCGCGCTCTCGACCTGGCTCTGCGGGATCGCGTTGCGTTGTTACCGCGAGATGGCCCGGACGCGAAGGGAGGAGCCTGCGGCGGGGCGGGAACGGCCGCCGGATTCATCGGGAACCGCCGAACCGGACATCGACCTCGAACGATGCGTCGCCGCTCTCGCGCCGGGATACCGCGAGGTGCTCCTGCTTCACGACGTCCATGGCTACTCCCACGAGGAGATCGGCAAGCTGCTCGGAATCGATCCCGGCACCTCGAAAAGCCAGCTCTCGCGCGCCCGCGGCGCGCTGCGCGAGCGGATCGGCGCCCCGGCCGCCGTGAGGAGAAGAGAAAATGCATGACGAAGAGATCGACAGAGGCCCGTTGGATTCGCTCGCGCCCGCGATCGCTCCGCCGCCGGAGCTCGAGGACCGCGTGGTCGGCGCTCTCTCCGGCCGCGGGCTGCTGCGCGCCGAAAGGTCGCCGCGCCTCTTCCTTGCCGTCGCGGCGGCAGCCATGCTCGCGGGGTTCCTCGCCGGCGTCGCCATCGGACGCCGCGAGCCTTCCACGGCGCCCGCGCCGGCGGCCAACCGATTCGTCCTCTTCCTCGAGCCTCTCCCCGAGGAGATCCGTGGCGATGCCTCCCATGAGCCCGCGAGGGTCGCCGAGTACCGGGCCTGGGCGAAGAAGGTCCGCGACTCCGGACGCGCGATTGCCGGAGAGAAGCTCCGGGACGGCGCGCGGGTCGTCGGCCAGCAGGTTGCAGCCGGCGACGTCTCCGCCGGCGCCGTGGGCGGCTACTTCGTCATCTCCGCCCGCGATTACGAGGACGCCCTCTCGATCGCGCGCGAATGCCCCCACGCCCGGCACGGCGGGACGATCGTGGTGCGTGCGATCGACCCGACCTGACTCCTAGGGGATAAAGAAGAAACGGGTCAGGTGGAAGAAGATCGGAGCGGCGAAGCAGAGCGAGTCGATCCGGTCGAGCATCCCGCCGTGTCCCGGGAGAAGCGTCCCGTAATCCTTGACGCCGCGGTCTCTCTTGATCGCCGACAGGATCAGGCCCCCGGCGAACCCGGCGAGCGTGATCGCCAGGGACATCCCGGCCGCCTGTCCCGGAGAGAACGGCGTCGCCCACCAGAGAGCGGTCCCCACGGCGGTGGCCGCGAGGATGCCGCCGGCGAAGCCCTCCCAGGTCTTGTTCGGGCTGACCGACGGCGCGATCGGCCGCCGGCCGAAGAGCTTGCCGAAGACGTACTGCAGGACGTCGGAGAGCTCGACCACGAGCACGAGGAAGATCAGGAGCTTCGTGCTGCTCTTGCCGTAACCGGGGATCTCGAGCAGCAGGAGCGCCGGCGCGTAGCTGACGCAGTAGACGCACACCATCAGGCCCCAGTGGATCGTCGCCGCGCGCTCGAGGAAGCCCTCCGTGCGGCCGGAGAGGACGTTGGACACGGCCACGAAGACGAACGCGTACACGGGGATCATGATCGCGAAGAAGCCGTACCAGCGCGCGCCGATCAGCGCGTACTGGAGCGGCGTGACCAGGAAGAAGCTCCAGAAGAGCGTGCGGTGGTCCTCGCGGCGGGTGGGCGCCAGCGTCACGAACTCGCGCAGCGCCAGAAAGGACATCAGGGCGAAGAGCAGCGTCGCGCCCCAGACGCCCGTCCAGATCGCGGCCGTGAAGACCGCGGCCATGATCCACCAGGCGCGGATCCGCGCGTTCAGGTTCTCGACGGTGCTGCGGGCCGAGGGCTCCCGGGCGCGGCGGGCGAGCACGGCGCCCACGAGAGTCGCCACGACGAGCAGCGCCGCGACGCCGCCGATCAGCCGCACGAGGTCCTTGTCTTGAAACGCGCTCATGCCTTGAGCTCGCAGACGGCCGCGCGCGCCCGCTCGAGGAACCGCTCCTTGGGCTCCGCCTCCAGCAGGCGCAGCGGCCGGCCGAAGAGAACGCGCGAGAGCATCGGGACCGGCAGCGACTCCCCTTTCGGGAGGATGCGGTTCATGTTGTCGAGGTACACGGGCATCGCCTCGAGGCCGGGCCGCGCCCGGCACAGGTGATAGAGGCCGCTCTTGAACGGCCCGACCTCCTCGCCCGTGCCCCGCGTCCCCTCGGGAAAGACGATGAGCGATTCGCGGTCGCCCATCTCGGTCACGAGCGTTTCGATCGTCCTCCGCGCCGCAGCGACTCTCCCCGCGATCGGAAGGTCCGGAAGCGCCGAGCCGATCGACGAGCACCGCGCGGAAGACGCGCGACGCCAGGAAGCGCCGGACCGTTCCCTTCTCCCAGTAGTCGCGCGCCGCGACGGGGCGCGTCCGGCGGCGGACCGCGGGAGGCAGCGCCGACCAGAGCACGACGAAGTCGAGGTGGCTCGTGTGGTTTGCGAAGTAGACGCGCTGCCGATCGTCGGGCGGGCGGTCCACCCAGAAGACCGACGCCCCGGCCACGAACCGCGCGAGGCCGGCGATCATCTCGGCGATCATCGCGCGCGCAGGGCCCGTGCCATCCGCGCGGTTCGAAGGGCGGCCGTCAGGAGCGCGCCGGCGACGACCAGCGCGAGCGCGACGTAGAGGAGGCGCGGCGGGCGCCCGAACCGCGACTCGACGGCGCCCCCCAAGCACCCGAGCGTGACGGCGAACATCCGGTGCTGCTTCGCCATGGGCCCGGCGAAGTCCTGCGGAAGACCGAGAGCCCCGCCGAGAACGCGGACGTATGCCGTCAGCAGCGCGGCGATCGCGGCGACCCACCCGAGCGCCATGCCGTACGGCAGCACTCGCAGAGCGAGTCCGGCCCCGACGAAGATCAGCACGTCCGCGACGCGGTCGGGAAGGTCGTTGTAGATCTCCCCTTCCGGACTGCCGAGGCCTCCCTCGACCGCGATCAACCCGTCGAGGAGATTACAGAGGAGACGAAGCTGCAGGAATCCGGCCGCGGCGATGAGAAGCGGCCCGCTCGTCTCTCCGCTCCTCGCGAGCGAGAGCCAGAGACAGACTCCCGCGAGCGCCCCGAAGACGAGGCTCGCAATCGAGACCGTGTTGGGGCGGACGCGGCGCGCGGCCATCCAGGCGGCGAGGGCGCGGGCCCAGCGCCGCTCGCGAGTCTTCAGGGGCCGCCGGCTTCCCGGGTTCATGGTGTCCTGGTCCGAGGTGCCCGGAGGATACCGTGCCCGGCCCTCCTCCTGTCGCTTCTCCCGCCCCGACCCCTGCGCCACACGCCGGCTTTTGTGATAGAGTGCCTTCGTTCTCGGTTCGCTCGCCTTTGCCAGACCTGTTCTGACCAAATCCCGAACGAAAAAGAGTACGAGAATACGGGGAGCCGCGCCGGCCGGTCCCTCGGCTCCGATCCTCCGCCGGCAAGCGCCGGAGCAACCGGCACCAAGGATGGGTTTCATGAAGCTCTATGTGGGTAATCTCCCGTACAACATCTCCGACGACCAGCTGCGCGACATGTTCGCGAAGTATGGCGTCCCCGACTCGGCGAGGGTGATCACCGATCGCGATTCCGGGCAGTCCAAGGGGTTCGGGTTCGTCGAGTTCAGCAACGACGAGATTGCCAAACAGGCGATGTCGCTGAACGGCACCGACTTCGGCGGGCGGGCGCTCACGGTCAACGAAGCGCGGCCGCGCAATGAAGGCTCCGGAGGCGGACGCGCCCGCTACTGAGAGTCGTTCCACGGCATGGATCAGCGGGGGACCTTGCGGTCCCCCGACTTTTTTTGGGGCCCGCGGCGCGACGGCTTCGAGCTAACGCGCCGGACGCGCCAGGGCCGCGACGGCGGCCGAGATGGGCTGATGGTTCGGCACCGTCACGCGGGACGCGTGCCCGCAGTCGCAGCGCCGCAGGAACGACTCGCCGACGCTTCCTCCGACGCTGTCGCGGTTCTGCTTCTGACACCCGTCGCAGCTCCACGCGATGGGGCGGATCACGGACCCCACGAAGCCGTACCAGAAACGAAGACAACCGTCGAGCGCCGGCCAGTCTTCGTAGACCGTGGCCTGCCCGCTCTCGATCGAAAGCGCCTTCCTCACCGCCGCGATCTCGTTGGCCGAGTGCACGTCGAAGTGCGCGAGGCGGCCTCGCAGCGCGGCGTCGGTCAGAGTCCCCGTCTTGCCGGCCCTGGCCTCTCCCGACGAACCCACGAGGAACGAGATGAGGCCGGGCACGTTCTCGACCGCGGGAAGGCGGGAGAGCACGATCGCGAATGTCCTGGGAACCTTCCCGTCGCTTGAGCGGCGATCCACGGCGTGATCCATGACACGGCTCGCTTTTCTCGCCGATGCCGGCGACGGAGAGACTACAGATTGGCTGAGGGGCCGTCGGAGGAGATCGGAGGCGCTCAGTCTATCACGAGAGCTACGCGGGCTCGGGCAGACGCGACAGCATCCGAGCGGCGAGAAGCCACTCGCGCCGCGCCGCGGCGAGCGAGGCCCTGGATTCGCGAAGCTCTTTTTTCCAGGCCTTCGCGACATCGGAGGAAGCCGTGCGCCCGCGCGCCAGGAGCTCCCGGCGCTTCGCGTCGACTTCGTGCCACGCCTCGACGGCCCGGTCGACGGCGCGGCGCGCCTTCTCCATCTGCGCGCGGATCTCCTCCGCGAGGCCGGTGGGGGCGAGGGCCAGCCTCGCCTCGGCCTTCGTAGAGCTTCATCCGGAGCCGGGAGGTTTCGATGAGCGTCTTCGGCGTCTTGCGAAGATCCCCGGCGAGGCCGGCGAGCTTCAACGTCGCGATGAGCCACTTCGTCGGGTCCCACTGATACCAGCGCACGCCGTTGCGGAAGTCCGACGGAAACTTGTGATGGAAGTTGTGGTACCCCTCGCCGTTGGTCACGAACGCGAGCAGGCCGTTGTCCCGGGCGGAATTCTCCTCGGTGTAGGGGCGCGAGCCCCAGAGATGGGCGACGGAATTGACCATGAACGTCGTGTGGTGGATGACGACGATGCGGAGGAACCCTCCCCAGAGGAGGCCACCGAGCGGACGCCCGAAGAGCGCGCCGACGAGAGTCGGAATGCCGAGCCCGGCCACGATGCCGATCCAGTTGTTCCACCGGTATTGCCACCGCACGAGCGGGTTCGATTGCAGGTCGGGGACATTTTCGTACGTCCGTTCCTCC
Organism: uncultured Acidobacteriota bacterium; assembly: GCA_963782815.1. Lineage (GTDB taxonomy): Bacteria > Acidobacteriota > Thermoanaerobaculia > UBA5066 > Gp7-AA6 > JAWOLE01. Next base: position 45,136 of record CAWALG010000012.1, read on the forward strand.
GGCTCCGCGTAGAAGAGCCACAGGATGTGCGCCCAGAGACCCCCGCGCTTGATGCTGTACGGGTCCCAGTCCTTGTCCACGTACCGGTGGTGGTCGCGATGGTCGGAAGACCACTTCAGGGCCGAGTTCTGGAGCGCCATGGCTCCCAGGAACAGATACGCGGCCTGGAGCGCCGGGTGGGACACGTAGCTCTTGTGCGCGAAGCAGCGGTGGTATCCCGCGGTCACCGAGAAACTCACGAGCCCGAAGAGCACGAGGAAGAGGACCGGCTCCCACCAGCGGACGCCGTAAACGATCGCGTAGGCCGCGGTGCCGAGGACGCCGATGATCGGCGTCAGGGACAGAAAGAGAATGTTGAGCCAGTTCTTCCTGGGTTGCTGCTGCATATCGTCTCCCGCTAAAAGTCAGTCTTCACCTCGAACTGGCTCCGAGGGATCCTGAACAGATAGCCCTGAGGGAGGTGAGGGACCATCTTACACCATGCCGGGCGCGGCTTCGCGGTCGGACATCTTTTGTCCGTCAGGCCGTCGCATCGTCAGTCCATGGAGGATGCGATGGCGGAGGTTCAGGACATCAACGCGTGGCGGGCGCGCAGGATGGCGAAGGACGACATCCCGATCGGAGTTCCCCCCTTCGTGCTCGAGGAGCCCTGCCCGGGCTGCGGAACGCGCCGCGTCAGCACGATGGTGTGGAGAAGGAATCCCTCGGACGGAAGGCGCGCCCCGTTTCCGAGAGTCGAGCCGCATTTCCTCTGCGTCGAGGGGCGCGTTCTCTGGCAGGAGATCAGCGATGCGCCCATTCCGGTCTCGGCGTGGTCCGGGATCCTCGGCCGATTCGAGGCGACGGAAGGTCCTCCTGGCCCGGTTCTTGCCCCTCCTCATCGCTGGAGGTAAACGTATGAAAAAGATAATGGCTGTGTCCGCGGCCGCGGTCGCGATTCTGCTGATGTCCTCTGCAGGCTACGCCGAGAATCGCCCGCACGAAGGAAAAATCGTCAGCATCCAGACCGTCGAGAAGTCGGTGGAAACGCCGGGGGGCGAGAAGGTGGGCAACACCGAAAGGTCGATGGTGATCCAGGGCGAAAGAGGAGATCAGTGGACTCTCTATTGGGACGACACCACGAAGTTCAAGAGCAGCTTGACCCCGAACGAGCTTCGGGAAGGCGACAAGGTCCACTTCGACTTCGTCCAGAAGGACGGAAAGATGTGGGTCACCGAGCTCCGCCGCACCAAGAAAGCCGACAAGGACTAGAGTCCTCTCTCTTCTCGCGAGGAAACGGGGCGTGCAAGCGCCCCGTTTCGTTTTTGGCCGGCGACGCGACGCGGCGAGAGCAGATCCTTCCTTCGAAGGAAGCGAGCGGTCGCGCGCACGGTTGCGCCCGGCGGCGTCGCCGGTGTGCGTCACGTTGATCGAGACTCCGCCGTCAGTCTCCCTCACCATCCGCGCCGTGGCGAAGACGCGTGGAAAACTCTCCTTGTGAGCGCGCTCGCCAGGTCCGATTCCCGCACCACCCATTCCACGGTGCCGCTCTCTCCCGGCCGGAGGTCTCTTCTCGTCATTGGCCCTCCATCATTCCTGACTGCTTCGAGAGTGAATACCCGTCGGAATCGCCGTGACGCGGGACTCGGAATGTTCTCGCGTTGCGGGCCCGACCGGGCGCGCGCTCCCGGCTGGCATGTCCGCGCAGTTTTGGCGGACAGGGGGTCGGGGATGGACAATTATTGGATCTCGCGACCGGTCTTCGCCAGGAAAATCGTTTTCCGTCAATAACTTAGCTTCTGGCCTCTTCCTTGCCTTATTTGTCCAACCGAAGACACCAGAAACCGAGAGGTCAAGAAACTTGCAGGCCGTAACACTCCGCGAGCTCACAGGTTCCGTTTCCTACGACATCCGCCTGCCCGAGGCCGGACTCGGATGGGAAAAGATGGGGCCCCTGTTCGAGCGCTATTCGGTGACGCTCGTCGGCGAGGTGGATTCCCACTGGGCCGATACGTACAAGCAGGTCGCCACGACCGCTCCCGGCCTCGGCCGATTCCGGTTGGACAAGGACCACACCACCGTTTCCTTCACCTGCCGGTCCACGGATGGTCCCGTCGAGGTCATGGGAGTTCTGAAAATCCTCGATGGCCTGATCGAGCGAGTCAACCGCGAGGCCTCTCTCTCCGCGGCGGACGAGCCCGAAGCGAGTCCGGCCAGGACGGTCGAACCGCGGCGGGGCGATGCCGGCGCGCGTCCCCAGCGAGGCGGCCTCTTCGCGCGACTCGCGACCGGGACCAAGTAACTCCCCTCTTCCCGGCCGCCTCCGGTCGCTTCGGCGTGAGATTCTCCGTTCCCGCTTCAACGGACTCTCCCCCTTCCTCAACGCAATAGCCGCGGCGCTATATGATTCTTTTCCTTCGAAACAGCAGGAGGAAACCGAATCATGACCTCTCCGTTCGCCCCGTCCTTCGTCCGCCGCCCCCGCGGTTTTTCCCTCGTCCTCGCCCTGATCGCGGCCGGCTCGATCGGCGCCGCGCTGGCACAGTCCAGGGCCGCCGCGACGTCCGCCGCGGCCGCAACTGTGCACGGGCTCGATCCGGCGGACATGAATCTCTCCGCCAGCGCCTGCCAGGACTACTACCAGTTCGCGGACGGGGGCTGGCTCAAGAAGAATCCCGTCCCCCCCGAATACCCGAGCTGGGGCACGTTCCCCGCTCTGGCGGAGCGCAACCGCGAGGCGATGCGCAAGATCCTGGACAAACTCGCGGCGGAGAAGTCGGCGCCCGGCTCGGAGGAGCAGAAAATCGGCGACTTCTACGCGAGCTGCATGGACGAGGCGGCGATCGAAGCCGCAGGGGCGAAGCCGCTGTCGGCGGAGCTGGCGCGGATCGACAAGATGCAGAATCTGTCCGATCTCCGGGCCGAAGTCGCAAGCCTGCAGGCCCGCGGAGTCGGCGCGGTCTTCGGCTTCGGCTCGCAGCAGGACCGCAAGAACTCGAGCGAGGTGATCGCGGCAGCGTTTCAGGGAGGTCTCGGCCTGCCCGACCGCGACTACTACACCAAGACGGACGACAAATCGAAGGATCTCCGGGGCAAGTACGCCGAGCACGTCGCGAAGATGTTCACGCTTCTCGGGGACGATCCGGGCAAGGCCGCCGCTCAAGCGAAGGCCGTCCTCGAGATCGAGACGAAGCTCGCCGAGGCGTCCATGACACGGGTCGAGAGGAGGGACCCCGACGCGACCTATCACCGGATGGCGCCGGCGGAGCTGAAGACCCTGACGCCGAACTTCTCCTGGGAAGCGTACTTCCACGACCTGGGAGCCCCGGCGATCACCGCCGTCAACATCGGCCAGCCGAAGTTCTTCGCGGCGCTGGACAAGGACTTGACCGCCGTGCCGCTCCCGGACTGGAAGACGTATCTGCGATGGCACCTCGTTCATGCGGCGGCACCCAACCTCTCGTCGAAATTCGTGGAGGAGAACTTCAGCTTCTTCCAGCGCACCCTGGAAGGGACCAAGGAAATCCAACCGCGCTGGAAACGGTGCGTCCAATCCGCCGACCGGAACCTCGGTTTCGCGCTCGGCAAGCTCTACGTCGCCGAGAACTTTCCGCCGGAGGCGAAGGCGCGCGCCGATCGGATGGTCAAAAACCTGATCGCGGCGCTGCGCGAAGACCTCGCGACGCTCCCCTGGATGAGTCCCGAGACGCGCAAGGCGGCCCTCGCGAAGCTCGACGCCTTCACGCCGAAGATCGGCTATCCCGACAAGTGGCGCGATTATTCGCCCTACAAGGTCGAGCGCGGGTCCCACCTCGTCAACGTCACGAACGGGGCGCTGTACGAGCATCACCGCGACATGGACAAGATCGGGAAACCGGTGGACCGCGCGGAGTGGGGCATGACCCCGCCGACGGTCAACGCCTATTACAACGCCTCCCGCAACGAGATCGTGTTCCCGGCCGGGATCCTGGAGCCCCCGTTCTTCGACGGAAAAGCGGACGACGCCGTCAACTACGGAGGGATCGGCGCGGTCATCGGGCACGAGATGACGCACGGGTTCGACGACCAGGGAAGGAAGTTCGACGCGCAGGGGAACCTGAAGAACTGGTGGACGGAGGAAGACCTGAAGAACTACACGGAACGCGCGACGTGCGTGGAGAAGCAGTTCGACGGCTATGTCGTGGAAGGAGACCTGCACCAGAACGGCAAGCTCGTCCTGGGCGAGTCGATCGCGGACCTGGGCGGACTGACGATCGCCTACAAGGCCTTCGAGAAGAGCCTCGAGGGGAAGCCGCGGCCGGCCAACATCGACGGGTTCACGCCGGAGCAGCGCCTCTTCCTGAACTGGGCGCGCGTCTGGGCGACGAACGCGCGGCCCGAGTTCGAGCGGCTCATGACCAACACGAACCCGCACCCGCTCGGCCGCTTCCGTGCGATCGGGGCGCCGTCGAACATCCCCGAGTTCGCCGCCGCCTTCGGCTGCAAGCCCGGCGACCCGATGGTCCGCGAAACGCGTTGCCTCATCTGGTGACCGATCTCCCTCTCCCCCCGCGGGAGGAGGGTCCACTCAGCGCGGTGAGAGGCGCGTCCGCGCAGCGGCGGCCGGCAGCCGGGTGAGGGCGCGATGGTGCCACTGTCTCCGATCCGGGCTAGGATTCCTCCATGCCGCAGACGCAGCATGTCGAAAAGCACTTCACGGCTTCGGCGACGATCCGGGACGTCGTCATCGGGATGTCGGACGGACTGACGGTGCCCTTCGCGCTCGCGGCGGGTCTCTCCGGCGCGGTCGATTCCACGCGGGTCGTCATCACGGCGGGCCTCGCCGAGATCGCCGCCGGCTCGATCGCGATGGGACTGGGAGGGTATCTGGCCGCGCGGACGGACGCGGAACACTACGCCTCGGAGCGCGCCCGGGAGATCCGCGAGACGGTCGAGATCCCCGAGGAGGAGAAGCGGGAGGTCGCCGAGGTGTTCCAGAAGTACGGCCTCTCGGAGACCCTCGCGGAGAATGCCGCGAACGCGATCAGCAAGAACCGGAAGCGCTGGATCGACTTCATGATGCGCTTCGAGCTCGGCCTCGAGGAACCGGATCCGCGCCGCGCCCGGACGAGCGCTTTGACGATCGCGCTCTCCTACATGGCCGGAGGCCTCGTCCCGCTCGCCCCTTACTTCCTGTTCCGCAGGATGGGGACGGCGCTCGAAGCCTCGATCGCGGTGACGCTCGCGGCGCTCCTCGTCTTCGGTTACGTGAAGGGCCGCTTCACCGTGAAGAAGCCGCTGCGCAGCGCCTGGCAGACCGCGGTCGTCGGAGGCCTCGCGGCCGCGGCGGCGTTCGCGATCGCCAAGCTCATCGCGTAGAGGAGAAAATGCACAAGATCGAACCCGCGCGTTGGAAACCCGGAGTGACGGCCGAGGATCTCCCGCGGACCGACTCCGGCGACGCGGCCGGCGAAGCGGACCGCGTGATCCGCGGCAAGGCCCTGATCTTCTGGGACCCCGCCGTGCCCGGCAAGAAGCGCGACGCGATCGACACCGACCAGATCACTCCTGCGGCCGACTGCGTCTCCGAGAGCCTCGAGACCCTCGACGAGCGGTGGAAGGCAGGGTCCTTCCGCTACCTGATGCCCGACTTCCGCGAGCGCGTGCACCGCGGCGAGACGTTCCTCATCGCCGGCGACCGCTTCGCGATCGGCTCCTCGCGGGAGATGAGCCCGGCCGGCCTGAAGGGGGTCGCCGAGGAAGCGGGCCTCGAGCTCGTCGTCGTCTGCGGCGCCAACATGGGGGACATCTTCCGAAGGAACGCCTTCAACCTCGGCCTCCACGTGGTCCAGAGCCCGGAGGCGGTGGCGGACGCGCGCGATGGCGACACGCTGAGCTTCGACACGCGGACGCGGCGCCTGGCGAACGAAACGCGCACGAAGAGCTACGAGCCCGTCCCGCTCTCGGAAAAGGAAGAGGAAATCCGGAGGGGCGGCGGCATCTTCGCCGTGGGGCGCCGCGAGCTCCGCTCGTCCATCGAGAGGGAGCCGCGGATCCTCTGGCCGGACCCGGGGACCGCGCGGCGCATGACGGCGACCGAGCAGATCGTCTGGGCGCACCGCGTGGACCGGGACGCGAAGGTCCGGCCCGGGACGACGCTCCGGGTCTTCGCGGACCTGCTCCCCGCTTCCGACGGAACGGCTCCCTTCGCCATCCACACGTTCAACCAGATCACCGGCGGCAACACGATCTTCCCGAGGCAGGCGGCCGTCGCGAACGACCATTTCGTCTTCACCGGAAAGGAAGCGGACGAGAAGCAGACCTCCATCGGCAGGGAATTCGCGAGCCGGCACGGCATCGGGAAGCCGTACTACGCGACGCCCGGCGACGGCATCTTTCATTTCTACTTTCCGGAGCAGGGGCTCGTCCTGCCGGGACAGTTCATTCCCGGAGCCGACTCGCACAGCCGCGCCTACGGAGCCTACGGCGCCGTCGGCTACGGCGTGGGCTCGACGACGCTCGGCTTCGGCTGGGCGACTGGCTATGTCTATTTCACGCTCGCGAAGCAGCGCCGCGTCGCCTTCCGCGGCCGGCTGCAGCCCTGGGTCAGCGGCAAGGACATCGTGCTGGAGCTCCTGCGCCGCTGGGGCGCGAAGCAGTCGCGCGGAATGTCCGTCGAGTTCGCGGATCGCGGACCGCCAGCTCCCGATCGCCTACCGCAACACGATCGCCAACATGATGGCGGAGGGCGAAGCGCAGAACGGCATCTTCCCGGAAGACGAGATCACGCGAGCGTGGTACCGCGAGAAAGGAATCACGGAGCTTCCCTACCCGCCACTGACGCCGGGCGCCGACGCGGCGTACGAAATCGACGAGGAGTTCGATCTCTCGCGGGTCGCCCCGATGATCGCCAGGCCCTTCTCGCCCGGCAACGCGTTCCCGGCGGAGGAGGTCGCGCGGGAGCGGCTGACGTTCGACAAGGCGCTCATCGGCTCCTGCACCAACGGCAGCTACGACGATCTCCTCCAGGCCGCGCTCGTGCTGCGCGCGGCGCGGGAGAAGGGCTTTCGCCGCGCGGCAGGGACCTTCGCCATCTTTCCCGGCTCGGGCGGCGTCGGCCGCCAGATCGAGGCGCCCGACCCGCGCCTGGACGGCGACTCGATCGCGGGAATCTTCCGCTCGGCCGGCGGAGAGATCCGCCAGTCCTGGTGCGGCCCCTGCTTCGGCCAGGGACCTGACTCGCTGAAAAAGGGGGAACGCGCGATCACGTCTTTCAACCGCAACTGGCAGAACCGGATGGGCCTCGGCGGCGAGGGCTATCTCGCCTCCCCCGCCGTCGTCGCGTCCTCCGCCCTCCTCGGCTACATGGCCCCCCCCTCCGAGCTCGGCCTCGAGTGGCACCCCGAAAAGTTCGGCGTCTAAGCACTTCGTTCAGGGCCCCGCTCGTGCCTCCTCGTGCCCGCTCTGCTGACCCCGGATCGCGACGAGAGCAGATCCTTCGCTTCGCTCAGGATGACAGGGGCGAAAAGTTACCTCCTCCTCAGCGACTCACCGGATAGAGCGCCGGAATGCCGCCGGCGCTCGCGGCGCGAGGAGTCTCCCGAGTAACCGCAGGGAGGAGCCTCGCGCCGCGGGAGCGAAGCGCTTGCGCGGGGTAAGGCGAGCGGTCGAGGCCGCATCCGGCCGAGCGGCTCGCCGGTGCGCCCAACGGGCGCAGATCCCGCGCAAACGCGGAGCGACGGATCATGTCGCGGGAGAGGATCGGGGCAGTAGAGACCCTTCACCTCCCCTCTCCACCAGGCGCCGGTGGCGCGGCGCTCGGCCGCGTCGGTGAAGCGGTACTCGGAGAGAACGGCGCGGATGTAACGCGGGGGGTGGTTCGGGAAGGGATTGCGCAGGAGGAGCCGCTCGACGTCGGGCGAGCCCTGGAGGAGTCTTGCCAGAAAGGCGATGAACCACGGGTTTTCTTCGTAGGTGCCGAGAGCCGCGAACCACATCTGCCAGTCGAGCCTGCGGCTGGTGAGGAGCGACGAAGCCCGGCCTTCTCTTCACGTCGCCCGGCTTCCAACGAAACTCGTACCGCTTCCAGGCGGCGCCGTCATCGCTCCCCTCGACAGGATCTCGGGGCGCGAGGTCGTCATCACCATGAAGAGGCCGTAGCTCCCGACGGAGCGGAAGGCGATCGCGGCGCGCACCGCCGAGATCGCGAACTTCGGCCAGGGGAGGCGCAGGCGCAGCGTGCCGGAGAATTCGATCAGGCTCGCGGCCAGTACGACCGCGGCAACCGGCACGAGCACAAGTCGCGGCCAGCGCCCGCGCGCGGCCCGCGCATCCGCCCTCGCCCGCTCGCGAAGCCGCGCCGGGAACACTCCGTCATCCAACAGGAGGACGCAGAGCGCAACGGTCAGGAGATTGAAGAACGCGTAGTTCCCGGTCGCGGCGATGATCGCCTGGAGCCCGATCATCGCCCCGCATGCAGCGAGCCTCAACCGCCGCGGGGCAAGGATGAGGAAAGGAGCGCCGAGCTCGACGGCAAACATCACGACACAGGAGAATTTCTGGAACGAAATCGGAGCATGGCTCACGAACCAGGCCGTCCACGGCGGCAGGGGCTGCGTCCAGTAGTGGAATGTCAACGCAGAGAGATTCCGCCAGTTGGGGTCGCCGCTGGCGAGCTTGACGAATCCCGAGGAGAACATGAGACGAAAGAGGAGCCAGCAGGCGAGTGCCCGCACCGCGGGAGACGGCTCGAGCGCCACACCGATGCGCAGGCGTCGGACGGGCGCGAGCCAGATCCCGAGGAATCCGGTCTCCAGAAGGAGCAGGTCCCACTGGAAGTCGAGGAACGGCTGGGCGACGTTCGAGAGCGAGAGATAGGAGATCCAGCAGAGCAGGAGCGCGGGCGCCGGAAGGAGGCCGGCGATCACGAGGAGGGAGGCAAACGTCCCCGCGCCGCAGAGAAAGTGGAGGAACCCGTCACTCGCGCTCAGCCAGGCGAGGGTCGGCACAACAGTCCATCGCTCGCCGCCCAGTTGCGACCGCGCGGCCTCGAGGAAATTCCCGGCTGGCATGATCCCGCGAGAACCGATGAGCCCGTCCACCTGGACCCAGAACGAGAGGAATGCCGCGAGGTAACAGAGACCGATGAGCCGCAGGAAGATCGCGTTCGAAAGGCGGTAGCTCGGGCGCTCGACGCTCTTTCCCCACAGGACGCTCGTGACGGCCGAAGCCGCCGAGCGATGCCGCGCGATGATCCTGTAGCCAAGCTCCGCGACGGCCGCGAGTCCCGGGATCTTCCGGTAAGCCGTCAGGAGCCAGCGGCGCCGCCGCGCAAAGGAGAGCGAGACGAAGACGGCCTCCGCCCCGTCGAAGACTGTTCCGTCCGGCAGGACGAGCTGCACAGAACGGCGAAAATCCTCGGGAGAGATCTCGGGAAAACGCGCTCCCGCCTCCTGAGACGGGGCGTACTCCACGCGCCCGCCCGTGAGCGTTCTCCATCGCTCGACCCACCGCCTGCAGAACCCGCAGTCCCCGTCGAAGATGAGAAGCGGCTTTTCCGGCGGCGCCCCGACGCGGCGAGGCTCGCGCATTTCCGGACAAGTCTATTGCCGGGCGGCGCCACCGCCGGGGGACGCCAATCTCGGAAAAGGGACGCTCTCGGGGAGACGGATGCCGCCCTGCCTGCCCGTCGGATATTCTCTACCGGGAACGGGAGTTGCACATCTCGGATACTTCAAGGAGGGGTCTCGCATGAAATCAGCAGTCAGGACGTCATGGGCGCTCCGGGCTCTTCTCTCCGTTCTCCTCCCCGCCGCGTTCGCCGCGGGGCAGCAGCGCGACGAGTACGGGGAGGTGCGCCAGACGGTCGCTCGGATCTCGTATCTGCAGGGCGAGGTCTCCTTCGCCCGGGGGGACGACCCCGACGATTGGCAGCCGGCGGACCGCAACGTCCCGATGACGCTCGGCGACCGGCTCTTCACCGGCAGCCGCAGCCGCGTCGAGCTCCAGGTCCACGGGGGGGATTCCATCCGGCTCGGAGCGCGCACCGACCTGGCCGCGCTGAACCTGACCGACGACACGAAGCAGTTCTCGGTCCGGGCCGGCATCGCCTCCTTTCACATCGGCGCGCTCGCCGACGACGAGCTCTTCGAAGTGGACACGCCCAACGCCGCCGTGACCTTCGAGCGTCCGGGCAAGTACCGCGTGGACGTGGACGAATCGGGCAACACTCGCTTCAGCGTGTTTCGCGGAAGCGCGACCGTGGCGGCGGGAGGCGGCCAGATTCCCGTTCGGGAGGGAGAGGTCATCGCCCTGGAAGGACTGGACTCGCCGCGCTACGACATCGCGTCTCTTCCCCGCCCGGACGGCTGGGACCAGTGGGTCGGAGAGCGCGAGGCCCGCCTGGAGCATTCCGCTTCGCTCCAGTACATGAGCCCCGACATCGTCGGCGGCGACGACCTGGACGAGTACGGGCGCTGGGACAACGTCCCGCAATACGGCCGGGTCTGGGCGCCGACGCAGGTCGCGGTGGACTGGGCGCCCTACCGCGTCGGCCATTGGATCTGGCAGGACCCGTGGGGATGGACCTGGGTGTCGGCCGAGCCCTGGGGCTGGGCTCCCTACCACTACGGCCGGTGGGTCGTCGTCTCCTCGCGCTGGTACTGGGTGCCCGTCGCGCCGCGGGAGCGGTTCGTCGCGTACTCGCCGGCTCTCGTCGCCTTCGTGGGAGGAGGGCCGGGCTGGTCGGCGACGGTCTCGGTCGGCGGCGGCGGATTCGTCGGATGGTTTCCGCTCGGGCCGAGGGATCCGTTCCAGCCCTGGTGGGGCGGGCGCGCGCACACGCGCGTCTCGACCGTCACGAACGTGACCTACGTCAACAGGACCTACGTGACCATCGTCAATCACAACACCTTCGTTTCGGGAGGCGTCGTGACGACCTCCTTCGTGCGCGACCGCGCGGTCGTCAGCCAGGTGTCGGCGGCGCCGGTGCTGCGAGGTCCGATCCCGATCGCTCCAACGGCCGCCTCGCTGCATGTGGCGGTCGTGGCGGGCGCAGGACGGGCGCCCCGGCCGCCCGAGGCGATCCTCTCGCGCCAGGTGGTGGTCCGTGCCGCTCCCCCTCCGGCCCCTCCGACTTTTCAGGCAAAGCTCTCCGTGATCAACCAGAACCAGGGCGCTCCGGTCGCGCCGTCCGTCGCGGCGAGAATCTCCGTGGAAAACCGCGGACGCGCCCAATCCGTCACGACGGTTCGTCCGGCGGCGGAGGCGGGTCAGATGCGGCTCGCCCCCCGAGGAGGCGGCGCGGAGAACAAGGGCGGGCCGCAACCCCAGCCGGTCACCGCGTTTCGCGGCAGGCCGATGGCGACAACGCAACAGCCGGTCGCGACGAATCCCGTCACCGGCCAGTCGCCGCCATCGTCCTCGGGTTCCGCGCCCCGCGAGATCGCCCCGCGGGTCGAGCGGCAGGTCATCCCGCCGACCCCGGCGCCCGGGCGCGTTCTCGGCCAGCAAGGCGAAACCGCCCCGAGGAACGAGCGGCAGATTCCTCCGACGCCGGTACCCGGGCGCGCTCTCGGCCAGCCGGGCGACAGCGGCATTCCGCGGACGGACGACTCGCGCGGGCGAACGCGTCCGACGGCGGTTCCGCCCACGGGCCAACCCTCCACCATCGAGCGGAAGCAGGTCGGGGCGCCTCCCACACCGGCGCCCGAGACCAGCATCGAGCGCCGGCGAGTGCAGCCGACTCCACGGCCGACCGTGGCTCCTCCCCAGTCACAACCCCAGGGGTACCAGCGCGGCCAGGAACGGCCCACCGCGCCTCCGGCCGAGCATCAACCGGCCGAGGTCCAGCGAGGGCGAGAGCGGCCGACGTCTCCTCCCGCGCAGAATGCCGGTCCGCCTGCGGAGAAACGGAAGGAGGTTGGCCAGCCTTCGCTCTGCGCCGCCGACCGCGCCTCCTCACGCGCAAGGCGGCGAGCGTGCGCAGCCGCAACCGCCACCGCAACGCGGCCGACCGACGCCGAAACCGGAACCGACGAAGAAGCCGGAGTAGCGGGACTCGGATTCGCAACGGCAAACGCCGGAGAGGCGCCCGTCACCCTACGGGCGCCTCTCATTTAATTAACCAACTTAGAATGAGCAGCTTAGAGCTTGGCCATAAAGTTGACAGTTTCGTATAGATTCCGTATGCTTTGATTCTCTTGGGAGAAGTCAATGAGCAGTGAGCGCGACACGCTTCTGGAGCTCGCCAACCGCGAGTACAAGGCGGGCTTCGTCACCGATATCGAATCGGAAACCATCCCGGCCGGCCTGAACGAGGAGATCGTCCGAACGATCTCGGCGAAGAAGAAAGAGCCGGAATGGATGCTCGACTTTCGTCTAAAGGCCTACCGGCACTGGATCACGATGACGGAGCCGGCCTGGCCCAACGTCCACTACCCGCCGATCGACTACCAGTCCATCGTCTACTACTCGGCCCCCAGGGCGAAGTCGGACGGGCCGAAGAGCCTCGAGGACGTGGACCCGAAGCTCCTGGAGACGTACGAGAAGCTCGGCATCCCGCTGCGGGAGCGGGCGAAGCTCGCCGGCGTCGCGGTGGACGCGGTCTTCGACTCGGTCTCGGTCGCGACGACGTTCCGCGAGCAGCTGGCGAAGGTCGGTGTCATCTTCTGCTCCTTCTCCGAAGCGGTGCAGAATCATCCCGAGCTCGTCAAGAAGTACCTGGGCTCGGTCGTCCCCTACTCCGACAACTTCTTCGCGACGCTGAACTCGGCCGTCTTCTCCGACGGCTCCTTCTGCTACATCCCGAAGGGCGTGCGCTGCCCGATGGAGCTCTCGACCTACTTCCGCATCAACTCCGCCAAGACCGGCCAGTTCGAGCGCACCCTCATCATCGCGGAGGAGGGCGCCTACGTGTCCTACCTGGAAGGGTGCACGGCCCCGATCCGCGACGAGAACCAGCTCCATGCCGCCGTCGTCGAGCTCGTCGCGCTGGAGAACGCCGAGATCAAGTACTCGACGGTCCAGAACTGGTATCCCGGCGACATCAACGGCAAGGGGGGCATCTACAACTTCGTCACGAAGCGCGGCAAGTGCCTCGGGAGGAAGTCCAAGATCTCCTGGACGCAGGTCGAGACGGGCTCCTCCATCACCTGGAAGTACCCGAGCTGCATCCTGCAGGGAGACGATTCGGTCGGCGAGTTCTATTCCGTCGCCGTGACGAACAACCGCCAGCAGGCGGACACGGGCACGAAGATGATCCACATCGGGAAGAACACCCGGTCCACGATCGTCTCCAAGGGGATCTCGGCGGGCCGCGGCCAGAACACGTACAGGGGCATGGTCAAGATCCTCGGCAAAGCCGACAACGCGCGCAACTACTCGCAGTGCGACTCTCTCCTGATCGGAGACAAGTGCGGCGCGCACACGTTCCCGTACATCGAGGTCAACAATTCCACCGCGCAGATGGAGCACGAGGCGTCCACGTCCAAGATCGGCGAGGACCAGATCTTCTACTTCCAGCAGCGCGGCATCTCGCCCGAGGAGGCGGTCAACATGATCGTCTCCGGCTTCTGCAAGTCCGTCTTCAAGGAGCTCCCGATGGAGTTCGCCGTCGAAGCGCAGAAGCTCTTGGGCGTCAGCCTGGAAGGCTCGGTCGGATAACCGGAGACACCCTGTCATTCTGAGGAGCGAAGCGACGAAGAACCTGCCCTCTCAGTCAACGACCGGAGCAGATCCTTCGCTTCGCTCAGGATGACAAGAAGACAGAGGACGAATGCTTCTAGAAATCAAGAACCTGCATGCGTCGGTCGGGGGCAAGGAGATCCTTCGCGGAGTCAACCTCTCCGTCGCCGCGGGCGAGGTCCACGCGATCATGGGGCCCAACGGCTCGGGCAAGTCCACGCTCGCGCACGTGCTGGCGGGACGGCCCGGCTACGACGTGACGGCGGGAGAGGTTCTCTTCAAGGGACGGAACCTGCTCGCCATGACGCCCGAGCTGCGGGCGCGCGAGGGGGTCTTCCTCGCCTTCCAGTACCCGGTCGAGATCTCCGGCGTCTCCAACGTCTACTTCCTGAAGAACGCGTTGAACGCCATCCGGAAGCACCGGGGGGAGAGCGAGCTCGACGCGATGGACTTCCTGAAGCTGACGCGCGAGAAGGCGAAGCTCGTGGACATCGAAGAGGACTTGATCAAGCGCCCGGTCAACGAGGGATTCTCGGGAGGCGAGAAGAAGAGAAACGAGATTTTCCAGATGGCGGTCCTCGACCCGACGCTGGCGATCCTGGACGAGACGGACTCGGGGCTGGACATCGACGCGCTGCGCACGGTGGCGTCCGGCGTCAACAAGATGCGCAGCCCCGAGCGCTCCATGATCGTCGTGACGCACTACCAGCGCCTCCTGAATTACATCGTGCCGGACTACCTGCACGTGCTCGTGGACGGCGCGATCGCCCTCTCCGGGGGCAAGGAGCTGGCGCTGGAGCTCGAGGAGCGGGGCTATGCCTGGCTCGAGAAGGAGCCGCCGCCGGCGCGGGCCGAGGCGGGAGCGTAAGGGTCATGGAAGCGATCGTCCGGGACAACGACCTGTACAACGCCAGTCTGGCGAGTTTCGAAGAGATGCGGTTCGCCGGCGAGCCGGATTGGCTGATCCGGCTGCGGCGCGAGGCGTTCGAGCGCTTCACCGCGCTCGGCTTCCCGACCACGAAGAACGAAGAGTGGAAGTACACGAGCGTCGGTCCCATCGCGAAGATCCCGTTCCGCCCGGCCGGCGATGAAGGAGGCCATCTCCCTCTCCCCCCGGGAGAGGGGCGGGGTGAGGGCGCTGAATGAGCCGCGTCCGATCGTTTTCGTCAACGGCCGCCACGCGCCACACCTCTCGACGCAGCCCCGGCTCGGCGTCCGTCGAGAGTCTGCGCGAGGCGCTCAGGAAGGACTCCGCCGCGATCGAGCCGCATCTCGGCCGGCACGCGGACTTCCAGCGCAGCGCGTTCACCGCTCTGAACACCGCTTTCTTCGAAGACGGCGCGGTGGTCCGGATTCCGCGAGGGGCGGTCCTCGAAGAACCGATCAACCTCGTCTTCCTGTCCGATCCGAATGGGCAGCCGGTGCTCTCGCATCCGCGAGTCCTGGTCATCGCGGAGGCGAACAGCCAGGCGACGATCATCGAGACTTATGTTGGAGGGATCTCCCTCAACCCGCGCCCTCACCCCGGCCCTCTCCCGGGGGGAGAGGGAGTTTCCTTCACGAACTCCGTGACGGAAATCGTCTGCGGCGACGGCGCCGTCGTCGAACACTACAAGCTCCAGCGCGAGAGCCTCTCCGCGTTCCACGTCCAGACGATCCAGGCCGCGCTCGGAAGGGGGAGCAACTTCGCCTCGCACAACGTCTGCCTGGGAGCGGCGCTCGCGCGCACCGACATCCAGGTCCTCTTCACGGACGAGGGGAGCGAGTGCACGCTGAACGGCCTCTTCCTGCCGGGCGGGACGCAGCACATGGACAACCACACACTCATAGATCACGCGAAGCCGCACTGCACGAGCCGCGAGCTCTACAAGGGGATCCTCGACGGCCGGTCGCGCGGGGTCTTCCACGGAAAGATCCTCGTGAGGCCGGACGCCCAGAAGACCGACGCCCTGCAGACCAACAAGAACCTTCTCCTCTCGCGGGAGGCGCTCGTCAACTCCACGCCCGCTCTCGAGATCCTGGCCGACGACGTGAAGTGCCGCCACGGCTCGACGATCGGGCAGCTCGACGCGAACTCCCTCTTCTACCTGCGCTCGCGCGGCATCGGGGAACGCGAGGCGCGCGCGCTCCTGACCTACGGCTTCGCGGCGGACCTGACGCGCCGGATCCGCGTGCCCTGGATCCGCGAGGAGATCGAGGCCTATCTGGGCCTGCGCCTCCCGCAGCCGGGGGAGGCCTCATGAGCACCTCCGCGCCCGCGCGTCCGGCGGCTCCCGGAACGGTCTACGACGTCCGCCGTGTCCGCGAGGACTTCCCGATCCTCTCGCGGCGCATCTACGGCAAGGCGCTGGTGTACCTCGACAACGCCGCCACGACACAGAAGCCGCGCGCCGTCCTGGACGCCGTGAGAGCCCTCTACATGGAGTCGTACGCGAACATCCACCGCGGCGTCCATCGCCTCTCCGTCGAGTCGAGCGAGGCGTACGAGAAGTCGCGCGAGAGGATGCGCGACTTTCTCCACGCCGGCGACACGCGGGAGATCGTCTTCGTCCGCGGGACGACGGAGGGGATCAATCTCGTCGCGCAGACCTACGGGCGCGCGAACGTCCATGCCGGCGACGAGGTCCTGATCTCCGCGCTCGAGCACCACTCCAACATCGTCCCGTGGCAGATCCTGTGCGGGGAGAAGGGGGCGAGGCTCGTCGTCGCGCCGATCAACGATCGCGGCGAGATCCGGATGGACGAGCTCGAGAAGCGCCTGTCGAAGAAGACGAAGATCGTCGCCGTGTCCCACGTCTCCAACGCCCTGGGAACCGTGAACCCGATCCGCAGGATCATCGCGCTCGCCCACGAGCGCGGCGTGCCGGTTCTCGTGGACGGCGCGCAGGCGGCGCCGCGGCTCCCGGTGGACGTCGAGGAGCTCGACTGCGACTTCTACACGCTCTCCGGCCACAAGATGTACGGGCCGACCGGCGTGGGCATCCTCTACGGAAAGGCCAGACACCTCGAGGCCATGCCGCCGTACCAGGGGGGCGGCGACATGATCAGCTCCGTCACCTTCGAGAAGACGACGTACAACATCCTCCCCTACAAGTTCGAGGCCGGCACTCCCAACATCGCCGGGGCCATCGGCCTCGCCGCGGCGGCGGACTACATGACCGCGCTCGGCATCGAGAACATCGAGGCGCACGAGAACGACCTGCTCGCCTACGGCACGGAGCGCCTCTCCGCGGTCCCCGGCCTGCGCATCATCGGCACGGCGAGGGAGAAGGCGGCCGTCCTCTCGTTCACGCTCGAGGGAGTCCACCCGCACGACGTCGGCACGGTGCTCGACCGGGAAGGCGTGGCCGTGCGCACCGGGCACCACTGCGCGCAGCCGGTGATGGACTTCTTCCAGGTGCCGGCGACCACCCGCGCGTCCTTCGGGCTCTACAACACGCGGGAGGAAGTGGACGTGCTGGTCGCGGGGATCCACAAGGTCGTGGAGATGTTCCGCCCATGAGCGACGATCTGCGCGACCTCTACCAGGAAGTCATCCTCGACCACTCGAAGCGGCCGAGGAACTTCAAGCCGCTCCCCGCCGCGAACCGGTCGGCGGAGGGGTACAACCCTCTCTGCGGCGACAAGGAGACCATCTACCTGACGGTCGAGGGGGACGTGCTGAAGGACGTCAGCTTCCAGGGATCCGGCTGCGCGATCTCGACCGCGTCCGCCTCGATGATGACCGAGCGCGTCAAGGGGATGACGCGGACGCAGGCCGAGGCGCTCTTCGAGAAATTCCACGACCTGATCACGTCGGCCTCGGGCCCGAAGCCCGGAGGCCCGGATCTCGAAAAGCTCGAGGTCTTTTCCGGCGTGCGCGAGTATCCCGTGCGGATCAAGTGCGCGACGCTTCCCTGGCACACGCTGAAGGCCGCGATGCGCGGCGGGCACGAAACCGTCTCGACGGAGCTCTCGGAGGGCCCGAAGGCCGAGAGCGGAGGAGCCTGAGGCATGCACATGCAGAAAGAAGTCACGACGACCCGCGAAGATCGAAGCGCGGGAGATCCCGAGCGGCACGAGGCTCGTGATCCCGGAGGGGACGCCGCTCGCGATCACGCAATCGCTCGGAGGAAGCTACACGGTCGTCACGCCCTACGGCTCGATGGCGCGCATCGACGGCAAGGACGCCGACGCGATCGGAGAGCAGGTCACGGCGTCGCCCGAAGAGGCGGCGGCGGGAAGGACGACCGAGGAGCTCGCCTGGGACCAGTTGAAGATGTGCTACGACCCGGAGATCCCGGTCAACATCGTGGACCTGGGCCTCGTCTACAAGTGCGAGGTCACGCCGCTTCCCGAGGACGGAAAGAAAGTCGAAGTCCGGTTCACCCTGACGGCGCCCGGATGCGGGATGGGCGACGTGCTGCGGGAAGACATCCGCGGGCGGCTCCTGACTCTGCCGGCGGTCAAGGAGGCCGACGTCCAGGTCCTGTTCGACCCGCCCTGGAACATGAGCATGATGTCGGAAGCCGCGAAGCTGCAGCTGGGGTTGATGTGATGTTTGTCATTCTGAGGAGCGCAGCGACGAAGAATCTGCCCTCTCCGAAGAGACCGGAGCAGATCCTTCGCTTCGCTCAGGATGACAAGGAACGGGCGAAGGGATGACAGAGGTCGAGAGGAAGTCATGAAACTGACGTCGCAGGAAGAGTACGGGCTGCGGTGCCTGCTGCGCGTGGGGCGCGCGGGTGCCGAGGGAAGCGTCACGATCTCCGAGCTGTCGCGCTCCGAGGGGATCTCCGAGCCGAACGTGGCCAAGATGATGCGCGTCCTGCGCAACGCCGGCCTCGTCCAGTCCACGCGCGGCCAGTCGGGCGGCTACGCGCTGGCGCGGCCGGCCGGCGAGATCCCCGTCGGCGAAGTCCTCGCGGCGCTCGGGGGACGCCTCTACGAACCCTCCTTCTGCGACGCGCACGCGGGAGTGGAACGCCTCTGCACGCACATGCCGGATTGCTCGATCCGCTCGGTCTGGCGGAAGGTGCAGCGCGCCATCGACGACGTCCTGGAGAAGATCACCCTGAAGGACCTTCTCGTTCCCGAAAGCGAAATGAACGCCTGGCCAGTCTTCAATCCGGGCTCCGCCGGTCTCCCGACCATCTCTCCATGAGCCTCGGACGCCTTCTCCTGGTCCTCGCGGTCCTCGGCGCCGGATTGTGGGTCGTCCAGTCGCAACACTGGCTCAGTCCGTCGGCGCCGGAGGGAGAGCGCGCCGCCCCGATCGCCCGCGCGCGGACCGCGGCGCGCGCGAGCGAATCCCGCGATGCCCAGACGGAGGCGGCGACCCGCGCTCTCGACTCGCCGCCGTCGGGCGGCAGCGCCGTCAGCGAAAACATGACCCCGGACGAGGTGCGCGCCCTTCTCGGGCCGCCGGATTCCGTGGATTCCTCCACGACCGACACCGGCGTCACCGTCGAGAAGTGGAAATATCGCGCCGTCGGCAAGACCGTCGTCTTCGAGAACGGCATCGTCACCCGCATCGAGTAGCCCGTTGGGTCGGGGTGAGGGCGCAACCGGCGAGGATTAGCATCTCGGGTCATGGGATCACTGCTCTCCTCGTTCCTCGTTCCCATCTCCATCGCCTCCGCGGCTCTCGCTCCAGCCGCCCCGACGCCGCCGCCCGCCGCCGTCATCCCCATCGACAGCGAGGCTTTCGGCCTCCCCTTCGTGCGGGCGAAGGTCAAGGGCGCTTCGTTCTGGTTCCTGCTCGACACGACCTCCCCCTCGGCCTTCGGGCGGCGCCAGGCGGAGGTCATCGGATTCCATGACGAAAAGAACGACATGTCGATCGAGCTGCCGGGCGTCACGTTTACGGTGCGCTCGGTCGGCGTCGCGGATCTGGCTCCGCGCCAGCTCGCGCTGGGCCACAAGCTGGATGGCGTCCTCGGGTCCGAGTTCTTCGCCCGCTTCCTCGTGACGCTCGACTTCCAGCGCAATACGCTCACGCTCTCCGATTCGAGGACAGCCCGTCACAGAGTCCGCGGACGATCTCTTCCGATCGCGATCGACGGGGGCCTCCCCTACGCCTCCGCCGGCGTGGCGCTGCGCGGCCACGGGACGCTGAACGGAGAATTCCTGCTCGACACGGGTTCCGACGGGGCGTTGACGCTCTACTCGCCGCTCGTCCGGGAGCGCGGCCTGGCGGGGCCGCAGCCGACGAGGCCGGCGGGCGCGAGCGGCGAGATGCAGGCCGTCTCGCGCGGAGAGAGTCTCGCCCTGGGAGGATTCCTCCTGCGCGATCCGCTGGTCGTTCTTTCCGTCGCGGAGAGCGGAGCGATGGCCGATCCGGCTCACGCGGGAGCTGTCGGCATGGAGGTCCTGCGCCGCTTCACCGTGACCTTCGACTATGCGAAGAAGCGAATCCTTCTCGAGAAGAACGCCGCCTTCAACTCCTCGTTCGATTACGACGCGAGCGGCCTGCGGCTCGCCTCGACCGGAGAAGACCTGACGACGCTCGAAGTCCGGCGCGTGCTCCCCGGCTCTCCCGGCGCGGAGGCGGGATTCCAGCCCGGCGACGTGATCCTCGCCGTGGACGGCCGCGTGGTGCCGCAGATCACGCCGCAGGGCGTGCGACGACTCTTTCAGAAGGACGGGAAGCAGTACACGATTTCCATCCTTCGGCGCGGGGAGATTCGCAAGCTCCAGCTGAATTGCCGGCGGATGATTTAGACGGCGCATCAGCGGCGAACGAGATCGCTCCCGCAGCGCCCTTCGCCCCTGGTAGCAGACCCTCGCCCTCTCCCGGGGGGAGAGGGGAGTGCGGCATAATCCCCGGGCGATGAACGTCCTGTTTCTGGCGGCGGAGGCGGCGCCGTTTGTCAAGGTGGGGGGGCTGGCGGACGTGGCCGGGTCGCTGCCGGAAGCGCTGCGCGCGCTGGGGCACGACGTGCGCCTCGCGATTCCGGGGTACGGCGCGATCGACTGGGCTCGCTTCGCGCCCGCTTTGCGGACGCGCTTCGATCTGCCGCACGCCTGGGGGGCCCAGACCGCGGAGATCTACGAGACGCGGTCCGGCGGGACGCCCGTGTTCCTCGTCACGGGCCCGCCGATTCCGCGGGACGGGAGGATCTACGGCGGTGGCATCGGGGAGGACGCGCCCGAAGTTCATCTTCTTCTCGCTCGCCGCGCTCTTCTCCTGCCAGGCGCTCGGCTGGAAGCCCGACGTCGTCCACGCCAACGACTGGCACACGGGAACCGCCGTGCAGTGGCTCGTGACCGCGGGACGGCTGAACGACTACTACCGCTCCGTTGCCTCGGTCATGACGATCCACAACCTGCGCTACCGCGGCGAAGGGTCGGGCCGATACCTCGCCGAGTACCGCGTGCCGGTGACCGAGGTCTCGCGGGTCCTTCCGGACTGGCTGCGCGACTCCCCGCTCGCGCTGGGCCTCTTCAGCGCGGACATGCTCTCGACCGTCAGCCCGACGTACGCGCGCGAGATCCTGACGCCCGCCTTCGGCGAAGCGCTGGACGGCCTCCTGCGCGCGAGGCAGGACCGGCTCCGGGGAATCGTCAACGGCATCGACATGGACCTGTGGAACCCGGCCACCGACCAGACGCTGGCGGCGACGTTCGACGCGGGTTCGCTCGAGAAGCGCGCGGCCAACAAGAGGGCGCTGCAGGAAGCCGCCGGCCTCGCGGCGCAGGCGCGGGCGCCGATCGCCGCCGTCGTCTCGCGCCTGGACGCGCAGAAGGGCCTCGAGATCGCCGTCCCGGCGATCCGGCGCTGGCTCGCGGCCGGCGGGCAGTTCGTCCTGCTCGGCACGGGCGAGTCCTCCCTCGAGCGCGACTTCGCGGCGATCGAGCGGGACCACCCGGGCCGCGCGCATGCGCATCTGTGGTTCGACCCTCCTTTCGCGCGAAGGGTCTACGCCGGCGCCGACATGGTCCTGATCCCCTCGCGATACGAGCCGTGCGGCCTGACCCAGATGATCGCCATGCGCTACGGCGCCGTCCCGGTCGCCCGGCGCACGGGAGGCCTCGCCGACACGGTCCGCGACGCCGGCGACGCGGACGGGAACGGTTTCATGTTCGACGAATTCTCTCGCCTGGGCGCTTGGGCACGCTCTGGACCGCGCGCTCTCGGTGTACGCTCAGCCGGAAAAATGGGCCGAAATTCAGAAGCGCGGCATGCGGTCGGATTTTTCGTGGGGCCGCTCGGCCGAGCAGTACGTGGCGCTTTACGAGAGAGCGCGGGCGATGCATGGGGGCGGGCGTGACCAGCGCCCTCACCCCCGCCCTCTCCCGGGGGAGGGAGAAGGCCCCGGTCGCGGCGGGAGGAGTCTCCCGAGGATGCGAGGGAGGAGCTCCCGCCGGAGCGCAGCGCGGAGCCAGGGACCGGCGAGCGGTCGAGGCCGCATCCGGCCGAGCCGCTGCCGGTGCGCCCGCAGGGCGCAGGTCCTGGCGAAGCGCGGAGCGACGGATGTGAGGACTCGGGCGGTCATCCTGGCGGGGGGAGAGGGGTCGCGGCTGGGCGTCCTGACGGACAAGCGCGCCAAGCCGGCCGTGCCGTTCGCGGGGAAGTACCGGATCATCGACTTCACGCTCTCCAACTGCGTCAACTCCGGCGTCGTGGACGTCATGATCCTGACGCAGTACAGGCCCCATTCCCTGATCGAGCACATCGGCGCCGGGCGCCCGTGGGACCTCGACCGCGGCTTCACCGGCGGAGTCCAGATCTACCAGCCGTATCGCGGCCGCGCCGACACCGACTGGTACAAGGGGACGGCCGACGCCATCACGCAGAACCTGAACTTCGTCGAGCGCGGAGAGCCGGACCTGATCCTCGTGCTCTCCGGCGACCACATCTACAAGATGAACTACGCCTCGCTCATCGACTTCCACGTCTCCAAGCACGCCGACCTGACGATCGCGACGCTGAACGTGACGCGCGAAGAGGCCACGCGCATGGGGATCCTCGCGACGGACCCGGAATACCGGGTCAATCAGTTCGTCGAGAAGCCCGCCGATCCGCCGGGCACGCTCGCGTCCATGGGGGTCTACGTCTTCTCGCGCAGGGTGCTCGCGCAGATGCTGACCGAGGACGCCCGGCGCCGCGATTCCGCGCACGACTTCGGCAAGGACGTCATCCCGCGGATGGTGCAGGCGAGCCTCCCGGTCTTCGCCTACCCGTTCCAGGGGTACTGGGTGGACGTGGGAACGATCGAGGCCTACTGGCAGACGCAGATGGATCTTCTGAAGCACCCTCCCGCGCTGGACCTGAACGACCGCTCCTGGATCGTGCACACGAAGTCCGAGGAGCGGCCGCCCGTCCGCATCCAGGAGGGCGCGGTCGTGAAGGACAGCATGATCACCGACGGCTGCGTGATCCACGCGGGAGCGCGCGTGGAGAAGAGCGTGCTCTCCCCCGGCGTGTCGGTCGGCCCGGGGGCGGTCATCCGGTACTCGGTCATCCTGACCGACACGATCATCGAAGCCAACGCCCGCATCGAGCGCACGGTCATCGACAAGATCACGCGCGTGGGCCGCAACGCCCGCGTCGGCCAGGCCCCCAGGAACCCGAAGAGCCCTCCGGAAGGGTCGGGGATCACGACCGTCGGAAAGAACACGCAGATCCCCGCCGGCATCCGGATCCCGCGCGGCGCCGTCGTGGCCGCCGACGCCACTCCCGAATACTTCCTCCGCGCCGCGCCGCTTCCGCCGGCGCTCGCAAAGAAGCGGGAGACCTCCTCCTGACCCACCGTGTCATCCCGAGGAGCGAAGCGACGAGGGATCTGCTCCGGAGAATGTTGAAAGCGCGGGAGCAGATCCTTCGCTTCGCTCAGGATGACAGAGGGGTTTCCTGCTCTTGCGAATGAGAACAGCGGCTTTGGGGACGGTTCTCGCGCTCGCGATCGGTGCCGCCCTGCGGACCCTCGCGCAGGCACCGCCGAATCCGGCGCGGGAGATGGCCGTCACTTTCGACGATCTTCCCGGAGTCGTCGCGCCGGGCGAGGGAACCGCCGAGCTGCGCGTCCTCACCGAGAAACTCGTGCGGGCGATCGTGTCGGAGAAGATCCCGGCCGTCGGATTCGTCAACGAGGGGAAGCTCGCGCCGGCCGGCTCGCGCGACCCCGAACGGGTCGCGCTTCTGGCCCGATGGGTCTCCG
This sequence comes from uncultured Acidobacteriota bacterium, assembly GCA_963782815.1. Classification (GTDB taxonomy): domain Bacteria; phylum Acidobacteriota; class Thermoanaerobaculia; order UBA5066; family Gp7-AA6; genus JAWOLE01. Next base: position 68,919 of record CAWALG010000012.1, read on the forward strand.
CCGAACCTGGAGCTCGGCAACCACACCTACTCCCATCTCGACCTGCATAGGGTCGCCGCTCGAGCGGTTCGAGGAGGACCTCGTCGCCGGCGAGGAGGTCACGAAGTCGCTGCTGTCTCCCTCGCAACACGCGCCTCCGGTATTTTCGCCACCCGTTCCTCCACACCGGCCGCTCGCTCGAGACGCGCAAGTCGCTCGACGAGTTCCTGGCCGGCCGCGGTTACCGGATCGCTCCCGTCACAGTGGACACCTCCGATTGGATCTTCGCGCGCGCGTACGCCCTGGCGAAACAGCGCGGCGATCGAGACGCCGCGCAGAAAATAGCGGCGGCCTATGTCCCGTACATGCTGGCGAAGGCCGAGTACTTCGAGCGCCAATCGGTCCGGCTCTTCTCCCGCGAGATCCGCCAGATCCTCCTCGTGCACGCCAACGCTCTGAACGCCGACCACTTCTCCGATACTCGTCGCGGCGGCTGCGCGCCCGAGGCTACGCGTTCTGCTCGCTCGACCGCGCCCTCGAGGACCCCGCCTACGGCTCCGCCGACACGTTCACGGGCGCCGGCGGCATCAGCTGGCTCCACCGCTGGGCGCTGACCTCCGGCGGCCGGCAGGCCATCCTCCCCGGCGAGCCCGCCACTCCCCGTTTCGTGATGGACGCCGCCGGAGTCTCCGAGGAGTGAGCCGGGCGGTGCCGGCTCGCGCCGTAGGGGAGGCGCTTGCGCCTCCCGCGACAACGTGATAGCGAGTGACGACGAGAGGCGGGCGGCCCAAGGGCCGCCCCTACAGCACCAAAGCCGACCGCGGGATACGGGCGACGCTCTTATACTCGGCGCCTCGTCAAGGAGGCTCCATGCGAGGACTCCTCGGACCGTCCTCGCAGTGCTCGTATCTGCGGTCTGATGCCCAGTCCTCCGTCGTCGGCCCCGTCGATCCGCTGCGCTTCTCGCAACTGAAGGACTTCGTCGCCGCGCGCTCCTCGTCCAACAACCCGGACCCCGACTCGAACGACGACAGCAAGCGGCCGATCCCGGGAGAGACCGTGACGCTGGCGGACCTGCAGGGGCCCGGGATCGTCACGCACATCTGGCTGACGATCGCGGCCAACGAGTACGGCTGGCCGCGCCTCCTGCGGCTGCGCGTCTACTACGACGGAAGCCCGGAGCCCTCCGTGGACGCTCCCGTCGGGGACTTCTTCGCCGTCGGCCACGGGTTCGAGCGTCCGGTCAAGTCGCTCATGATCCGCAACAGCTCCGACGGCCGCGCGCGCAACAGCTACTGGCCGATGCCGTTCCGCAAGTCGTGCCGGATCACGATCACCAACGAAGGGCGGCGCCGCGTCGCGAACGTCTACTTCCACGTGGACTGGGAGAAGCACAGGGAGCTGCCCGCCGACACCGCCTATTTCCACGCGCGCTACCGGCAGGAGCTGCCCGCGCCGGCCGACGGCAAGCCGTACGTCTTCCTGGACGTGAAGGGGCGCGGCTTCTACGTCGGGACGGTGCTCTCGGTCGTGCAGGCGGAGGCGGGCTGGTTCGGAGAAGGGGACGAGCATTTCTTCGTGGACGGAGAGAAGAAGGCGTCGATCGAGGGGACGGGGTCGGAGGATTACTTCAACGACGCCTGGGGTCTTCACGTCGAGGACGGGCCGTACACCGGCGTGCCCGTCGCCGAGGGAACGGGCCTCGGGTCGCGGATGACGGCCTACCGCTGGCACCTGACGGATCCGGTCCCCTTCACGAAGTCGCTCTACTTCGAGATCGAGCACAAGGGGTGGACGTTCAAGCCCGACGGCGCGGTCAAGTCCACCTTCGGCGAGCGCGTGGACCTGATGTCGAGCGTGTCGTTCTGGTACCAGCAGGGAGTCGCGCCGGGGCTGCCGCCGATCCCCTACGGCTCGGCGCGCCTGCCGCAGGGCAACGCGAAGCAGATCGAGGTCGAGAACGCGCTCGGCCAGGTCAGGGCGGAGAAGGGGAAGGTCTCCGTCTCGAAGGATCTCTTCTGGTCCAAGGACGTCATCCTCTTCGAGGGGCAGGGGGAAGGGGCGAAGCTCGAGATCCCGTTCGACGTGGACGAGGACGGCGATTACGAGTTCTACACGCAGCTCGCGCAGGCCTCCGACTACGGCATCTACACCGTCCTCCTCGACGGGAAGCCCGCCGTCGCGCCGGTCCTCGAGCACGAGCCGGGCGCCGACGTGCGCCCGCAGACACAGTTCGACGGCTACGCGTTCGAGACCTACGTGGGCATGGACTTCCAGATCGGATGGCCGCGGCTGTCGAAGGGCCGCCACACGCGTGACTTTCACGTGTCTCGGCAAGAACGCCGCGTCGTCGGGCTACAACCTCGGGGTGGACAACCTGATCCTCGCGCGCACCGGCCCCGCCGGCTGGGCGAAGGCCGCGGCCGTCAAGGCGCCGGTCGTCCCCGAGTCCGTCTCGGGCCTCGCGACCGCCCTGGACGATCCGGATCCCGTCACGCGCGGCCTCGCCGCGCTGGAGCTGAAGAACAAGGGGCGCGCCGCGAAACCGGCGCTGCCCGCCCTGGTCGCGAGGCTCAAGGACCCCGACGTGATCGTGAGGATGACGTCGGCCAACGCGATCGCCGCGATGGGGCCGGAGGCCGCGAGCGCCGTGCCCGCGCTCATCGCGGCCTGCCGGGTCGAGAGCGAGGTGACTCACGTCCTGCGCGCCTGCGCCGCCGCGCTCGGCGAGATCGGCCCGGCCGCCTCGTCCGCCCTGCCGGCCCTGCGCGACCTCGTCAAGAACAAGCCGCTCGCCCGCCGCTCCGCCGAGCGCGCCATCGAGCAGATCGAGGGGACGAAGAAATGAGCCCGCAGGAACAGGACGTCGTCCTCGTCGCGAGCGGGGACTCGCGCCTCTCGGCGAACCAGCGCTGCTGGCCGGCGCAGGAGGCCCTGGAAGATCACGTCTCGCGCGCCTTCGGAGAGCTTGGCCGCCGCGTCGTGCGCGGCCACCCCTTCGACCCGGTCAAGAAGCACGGCTTCATCGACGGCCAGGCCCGCGGGATCGCGATCTTCCGCGGCATCGATCCCGACGGCGCCGCTCGTCGTCGCCGAGGCGGTCTGGGAGTACACGAGCCACATCCTCGCCGGCCTCGTCCGCCACCGCGGGCCGATCCTGACGCTCGCCAACTGGAGCGGCGAGTGGCCGGGGCTCGTCGGCATGCTGAACGTCAACGCCTCGATGACGAAGGCCGGCATCCCCTACAGCTCGATCTGGAGCGAGGACTTCCGCGGACGCCTTCGCGAGGAACGGCCTCCGGCGATGGCTCGAGGACGGCGCGATCGCCCACGACACGAGCCACGCGCGGCCGGTGGACGAGCGGATGTTCCCGGCCGCGCTCGAAGCGGATCGGGCGCGCGGCTTCGCGCTCGGCGAGGCGCTTCCGCCGCGACCAGGCGATCATGGGCGTCTTCGACGAAGGCTGCATGGGGATGTACAACGCGATCATGCCGGACGATCTCCTGCACGGACTCGGCCTCTTCAAGGAGCGGCTCTCCCAGTCGGCGCTCTACGCCTCCATGCGAGAGGTGCCGGACGAAACGGCCCGGCGGCACTACGAGTGGCTCCTCGCCCGCGGCATGCGTTTCCGGCTCGGCCGCGACGAAGCCACGGAGCTGACCGAGGGCCAGGTGCTCGAGGGGCTGAAGATGTACGACGCGGCGGTGCGCCTCGCGCACGAATTCGGCTGCGCCGCGATCGGCATCCAGTATCAGCAGGGGCTGAAGGATGTCTGCGTCGCGTCGATCTGGCGGAGGGCCTGCTCAACAACCCGGACCGGCCGCCCGTGCGCGGCGCCGACGGCGCGGCGCTCTTCGAAGGGCTGCCGGTGCCGCATTTCAACGAGGTGGACGAGTGCGCGGGCGTGGACGCGGTCCTGACCAACCGCGTCTGGACCGACCTCGGCTTCGATCCCTCGACGACGCTCCACGACGTGCGATGGGGCGCCGACGTCGCCGAGAGCGGGGTCAACGGCTTCGTCTGGGTCTTCCAGATCTCCGGCGCCGTTCCGCCTCCCATTTCGTCGGCGGCTACGCCGGCGCGGTCGGCGAGCGCCAGCCGCCCATGTACTTCCCGCGGGGCGGCTCGACGTCAAGGGCGTAGCAAGCCGGGCGAGATCGTCTGGAGCCGCGTCTACGTGAAGGACGACTCGCTCCACATGGACATCGGCCGCGGCGGCGTGGTCCGCCTCTCGGAAGAGGAGACGGAGCGCCGCTGGAACGCGACGACGCCGCAATGGCCGATCATGCACGCGGTGACCTACGGCGTTACGCGCGACCAGATGATGGCAAAGCACAAGGCCAACCACATCCAGGTCGCCTACGCGCCGGACGCCGCGGCCGCGAACCGTGCGCTCGTCCGCAAGGCCTCGATGGCGCGCGCGCTCGGGCTCCGCGTCAACCTGTGCGGCGACATCGAGGACACGCTGGACAACCACCAGAGCCCCGATTCCGCGAGTGAGCGGCCCGTTCCGGGAACCCTGCGCGCTCGGCCTCGACTTCGGGACGGCGTCCGTGCGCGCCCTCGTCGTCGAGACGCGCACCGGCCGGGAGCGCGGCTCCGCCGTCGAGGAATACCGGCACGGCGTCCTCGACCGGACGCTCCCGGATCGGACGCCCGCCTTCCCGCGGACTGGGCGCTCCAGCACCCCGGCGACTACCTCGAAGCGATCGAGCGAGCCGTGCCGGCCGCGCTCGCCGCCTCGGGCGCGGCGAAGGAATCGATCGCCGGCATCGGCGTGGACTTCACCTCCTGCACGATCCTCCCGGTGGATGCGTCGGGAGAGCCTCTCTGCCTTCGGCCGGAGTGGGCCGCGCGTCCGCACGCGTGGGTCAAGCTCTGGAAGCATCACGCCTCGCAGCCCCAGGCGGACAGGATCAACGCGGCCGCGGCCGGGCGGAAGGAGAAGTTCCTCGCCGATTACGGCGGCCGGACCTCCTCGGAGTGGCTCTGTGCCAAGGCGCTCCAGGTCCTCGAAGAGGACCCCGACGTCTATGCCGCTGCCGCCAACTTCGTCGAAGCGGGCGACTGGATCGTCTGGCGGCTCACGGGCGTTTTCCTCCGCAACTCCTGCGGGGCCGGCTACAAGGGATTCTGGAGCGGCGAGCGCGGATTTCCCTCGCGCGAGTTCTTCGCGGCGCTCGATCCGCGCTTCTCCGATCTGCCGGACAAGCTCTCGGGCGCCGTGACGCCGCCGGGGCGCGAGGCCGGCGGTCTCACTCCCGCGATGGCGCAACGCCTGGGGCTCGCGCCCGGCACTCCCGTCGCCTCGGCGATCATCGACGCGCACAGCGCGGTCGCCGGCCTCGACCGTCGTCACGCCCGGCCGCATGGTGATCGTCCTCGGCACTTCGACCTGCCACATGCTCCTGTCGGACCGCTACGCCGCCGTCGAGGGGATCGGCGGCGTCGTCCGCGACGGGATCGTCGAGGGCTACTACGGCTACGAAGCGGGCCAGCCGGCCGTGGGAGACCTCTTCGCTGGTTCGCCCGGCTGACCGGCGGCGGCGAGGTCCCGGGGCCGGAGCGCTTCGAGGCTCTCGAGCGCGAGGCGGCTCTCTCACCTCCCGGCGCCAACGGCCTCCTCGCGCTCGACTGGTGGAACGGAAACCGCTCCGTCCTCGTGGACGCGAACCTGTCCGGCCTGATCGTGGGGTTGACGCTCGCGACGACGGCCGGGGACATCTACCGCAGCCTGATCGAGGCGACGGCCTTTTCCACGCGCCGGATCCTCGAGGCCTTCGAGCGGGAACGGATCGAAGTCGACGAGCTCGTGGCAGTTGGGGGGCTCGCCCGCCGCAGCCCTCTCCTTCTCCAGGTCTACGCCGACGTCACGCGCCGGCCGATCCGGCTGGCGGCGACCGCCAACGCCTGCGCGCTCGGCGCGGCGATGCTCGGCGCCGTGGCCGCAGGCCCCGAGCGGGGCGGCCACCGCTCGCTGCTCGAAGCCGCTCGCGCGATGGCGCATCTGGAAGAAATCGTCGTCGTGCCCGACCCGCGGGCCGCCGCCGCGTATGACGACCTCTACCGCGAGTGGCTCGCTCTCCACGACCATTTCGGCCGCGGGGGGACCGTCGTCATGGCGCGTCTGCGCCGGGGGCGCTAGTGGCTTCGGCGTCTCCTCTCGTCGAGGCGCGCGGAATCACGATGGATTTTCCCGGAGTGCGCGCTCTCGACGCGGTGGACTTCGACGTCCGGCCCGGCGAGGTCCACGCGCTCGTGGGGGAGAACGGCGCGGGAAAATCCACGCTCGTCAGGATCCTGGCCGGAGAGCTCACGGGCTATGAAGGCGAACTGCGCCTCGGCGGCGAAACGCGGAGGCTCGCGGACCCGCGCGAAGCCATCGCGGCCGGCATCGCGGTGATCCCGCAGGAACTGCAGCTCGTCGCGACCCTCGACGCCTCCGAGAACATCTTCCTCGGCCGCGAGCCGCGGACGCGCTGGGGGCTCCTCGACCGCCGCGCCCTCGCGCGCCAGGCCTCGGCCGAGCTCGAAGCCCTCGGCGAGACCCACGTCCCGATCGGCGTGACGCTCGACCGGCTCGAAGCGGGTCAACGCCAGCTCGTGGCGATCGCCCGCGCGCTCTCGCTGCAAGCCCGGCTCATCGTCATGGACGAGCCGACGGCGTCGCTCGGAGCGGAGGAGGTCGAGCGGCTGGAGCGCATGGTCGAGAGGCTTTCCGAGCGCGGCGTGGCAGTCGTTTACGTCTCGCACCGCCTGGACGAGGTGCGCCGGCTCGCGCACCGCGTGACCGTCCTGCGCGACGGGAGGCGGATCGCGACGCGGGAAGCGGCCGGTCTCGACGAGGCCGGGTTGGTGCGCCTCATGGTCGGCCGCGAGATCCCCCGCCTCGAGCTGCCGCCGGTCCCGGCCGGAGCCGGCGAGCTCCTGAGCGTTGAAGACCTGACCCTGCCCGACCCGGACCGCCCCGGCGGATTCCGCCTGCAGGGCGTGTCGCTCTCGGTCCGGCGGGGCGAGATCGTCGGCCTCGCGGGCCTCGTCGGCGCCGGCCGCTCGGACTTCCTGCTGGCCCTGGCCGGCGCGCTGGAGAGGCCGGTATCGGGCCGCATCCTTCTGGCGGGCGGGGATTACCGTCCTTCGACTCCGGCCGCGGCGCGGGACGCCGGAATCGTCCTTCTCCCCGAAGAGCGCAAGTCGCAGGCGATCTTCCCGGACCTCGACGTCGCGGCAAACGTCACCGTGAGCGCTCTCGCGCGGGTCAGCCGCCTGGGCTGGATCGACGCGCCGCGCGAGCGGGAGACGGCCCGGCGCGTGACGGCCGACACTGGCGTGCGCGCCGCATCCATGGCCGCGCCGATCGCGACGCTCTCCGGCGGCAACCAGCAGAAGACGGTCCTGGCGCGCTGCCTCTTCGCCTCGCCGAAAGTACTGCTCCTCGATGAGCCGACACGGGGCATCGATCTCGCGGCGAAGGCCGACATCTACCAGCTCCTGCGGCGCCTCTCCTCCGAGGGGTTCGGCATCCTGCTCTGCTCCTCCGAGATGTCGGAGATCCTGACGCAATGTCATCGCGTCGTCGTGTTTCGCGAGGGGCGCGTCACGGCGAAGCTCGAGCGCGAGGAGGCGACGGAGGAGCGCGTGCTCGCCGCCGCCGCCGGGGCGAGCGCGGAAGACGCCGGACGAGCACCCGACCCGGATTTGAAGTCAGGCGGCGAGCCTCCGGGCCGGCCGCCGGGCGGTCCGAGGCTCGGCCGGGGGCTGGCGCGCTTCAAGAGCGCCTTCGGCCTCGCCGCCGTGCTCCTCCTGGCCATCCTCTTCTCCCCCGTGCGGAACGGTCGTCCCGTCTTCCTCGATCTCGGCAACCTCACCGACATCCTCCGGCAGGTGGCGGAGAAGGGCATCCTCGCGGTCGGGATGACGGCCGTCATCGTGTCGGGCGGCATCGACCTTTCTGTCGGCTCGATCCTCGCGCTCTCCGCGACGCTCACCGCCTGGTTCCTGATGCATGGAGGCCTGGGTCTCGCCGCCGCGGCCGCCGCTGTCCTCCTCGCCGGCGCCTTCTGGGGAGCGGTCAACGGTCTGGCCGTGGCGCGCTGGCGGCTCCAGCCCTTCATCGCCACGCTCGCGACGATGAGCGCGGCCCGCGGCGTCGCGCGGTACGTCAGCGGCGGCACGGCGATCCCTCTGGGTTTCGGGGCTTCCGGCGCGCCCGAGTCGGTGCGCGCGATCGCCGGCGTGCTCGTGCCGTACGTGCCCGTGCCGGCGCTCCTCTTCGTGGCGTCCGTCGTGGCGATGCACTTCTATCTCTCGCGGACCCGCGCCGGCCGATACCTGTATGCGATCGGCGACAACGAGACGGCCGCCCGGCTCTCCGGCGTCCGGGTTGCCTGGCACAAGGCCTCCGTCTACGTCATCGCCGCCGTGCTCGCGTCGCTCGCCGGGATCGTTCACTGCGCCCAGCTCGAACAGGGAAATCCCAACGACGGCATCGCGTACGAGCTCGACGCCATCGCGGCGGTCGTCATCGGCGGAACGAGCCTGACCGGCGGCGTCGGCACGGTCGGCGGTACTCTGGTGGGCGTCCTGATCATCGGCGTCATCAACAACAGCATGGGGTTGAACAATGTGGATGCGAACCTCCAGCTCATCCTCAAGGGCGCGATCATCCTCGGCGCCGTCTGGCTCCAGCAGCGCAAGCGTTGAGGCGGACTCTCAGCCGCAGGCATTCGCTTCGAGAGTCCCCTCACCCCAACCCTCTCCCGCCGGGAGAGGGAGAAGAGTTGCGCTCTTCCTTGTCCTGGTTCTCGCGGCGGGGTGCGGGAGGGGGAGGCAGTCGAAGTACCTCGTCGGGTTTTCGCAGTGCAACCTGGGGGAGCCGTGGCGGGTCGCGATGAACGCCGAGGTCGCGGCGCGGGCGAAGGATTTCCGAGAGATGCAGATCGTCTATGCCGACGCGCAGCAGGACAACGCGCGCCAGGTCGCGGACGTCGAGAACTTCCTCACGCAGAAGATCGACCTGCTCCTGATCTCGCCCAACGAGGCGAAACCGCTGACGCCCATCGTCCAGAGGGTCTTCGCGCGGCACATCCCCGTCGTCATCCTCGACCGGGCAATCGAGGGCGAGACCTACACCTGCTTCATCGGCGCCGACAACCGCGAGATCGGCCGCGCCGCCGGCGACTACATCGCGCGGATCCTGAACGGCAGGGGGAACATCGTAGAGATCAAGGGCCTGCCCGGCTCCCCTCCGGCGCGCGACCGCAGCGAAGGGATGCGCGAGGCGATCGCGAAGTCGCCGGACATCCGGATCGTCCACGACCCGGTCGCCAACTGGCTGCGCGAGGAGGCGATGGCGCAGATGGAGTCCGCTCTCGCGGCGCACGAGCAGGTCGACCTCGTCTACGCGCACAACGACCCGATGGCCATGGGCGCCTACCTCGCCGCCCGGGCCAAGGGGCGCGAGAAGGAGATCAAGTTCATCGGCATCGACGCGCTGCCGGGCCTCGATGGCGGACGGCAGATGGTCGCCGACGGCAAGCTCGCCGCCACGTTCGTCTATCCGACGGGCGGCCGCGAAGCCGTGGAGATCGCCGCGAAGATCCTCGCCGGCCAGTCCGTCCCGCACAAGATCGTCCTGCCGACGGAGATGATCACCCGGGAAAACGCCGCGAAGTAAACCCCCTCTCCCCCCGGGAGAGGGGCGGGGTGAGGGCGCTCACCAAGCCGTCGAACCTTCGCGGCGCCGGTGCGTATCACCTTCGAGGCCAAATGGATCTTGTGAAGAAGGGGTTGCGGAATGGCGAGCGCCCTGGCTGCTGGCGGCGCGAGCGCCGCCGCGGAATTCCCGGTGGAGAGGATGTACCAGGCCGTCGACCTCGCGGATGGTGTCTTTGCCTTCATTTCGCCCGAGACGAACGGTCCGGTCCCGAGCGGCAACGTCCTCGCCGTCGTGGGCGACGACGGCGTCCTGGTCGTGGACTCGGGCCGTTTTCCCACGCTCGCCCGCAGGATGATCGCCGAGATCCGGAAGAGAACGGACAAACCCGTTCGGTTTCTCGTCCACACGCACTGGCACCTGGACCACATCGTCGGAGACGGGGAGTTTCGAGCCGCGTTCCCGGGGATCCGATTCCTCTCGACGGATTTCACGCGCCGGAAGATGCTCGAGAAGCAGATCGGCTATCTCGCGAACATCGAGAAGACCGACCAGGGCTACCTGCAGTACCTGGAAGGTCGCGTCCAGGGAGGCACTCGCCCGGACGGCTCTCCCATCCCCGAGCCGGTCAGGAGTTACCTGCGCTCGCAGATCGACGACGTCCGGCTCGAGATGGCGGAGCTTCCCGGGTCGGTGGTCGTCCCGCCCGACCTGACTTTCTCCGAGACGATGACCGTTCACCTGGGCAAGCGCGAGGTTCGGATCCTCTTTCTCGGAAAGGGCAACACCGAGGGCGACGCCGTCGTCCACATCCCGGACGCGAGGGTCGTGGCGACCGGAGACCTGCTCGTTGCGCCGGTACCCTACGGTTACGGCTGCCATCCCGCGGCATGGATCGAGACATTGAAGAAGCTGATGACGATCGAGGCCGCGGCGATCGTGCCGGGGCACGGTCCGGTCATGCGCGACTGGGTCCACGCGAAGAAGGTGATCGGCGTCCTCGAGGCCGTGCGCTCTCAGGTGAAGGAGGCGGTGGGACAGGGCCTGACAGCGGAGCAGACGTTCCAGCGCGTTGACCTCACGACGTGGAGGAAGACCTTCGCCGGCGACGATCCGAACCGCGGTTTCGCCTTCGACGACTTCTTCGCGCGCTCCGCCGTGGACCGCGCGTGGCAGGAAGCCCGAGGCACGATGGCCGAGGAGTGACCGGAAACAAACCGGTATTCCAACCGTATCGACGAGAACCCGGGGAGGTCTCCATGGCCCGATCAGGCTTGCTCGCCGCGCTCGCCGCGGCAACGCTCTTCGCCGGTCCCGCCGGCGCGCAAACCCCTTCGCCCTACGACGTCACGACCTACAGCGTCGTATGGACGATCCCCGAGGCGAAGAACGTCCGCGTCGTCCGCGGCGTGGCCTACTCGGAGACATCGGGATCCCCCCGGGCTCCCCTCGTCATGGACCTGGCGTATCCGTCGGGCGGCGATGCCGCGACGCGGTGGCCGGCGGTCGTCTTCGTCAACGGCGTCGGCGGAAAGTTGAACGAGTGGGAGATCTACAGGAGCTGGGCGCGCCTGGTCGCGGCGCACGGCCTGGTGGGAGTCACGGCCGAGTCGGATCCGGCGAGGCCCGCCGAAAGCGTGCGCGCTCTCTTCGCGCACCTGGCGAAGGAGGGCGCCTCGCTCCGCATCGACTCTTCGCGCCTGGCGGTCTGGGCCTGCTCGGGAAACGTCGGCGCTGCCCTGCCGCTGCTGATGGATGGCGGGGCCGCCGGCGTCCGCGCCGCGGCGATCCTGTACGGCACGGGCAACGCCGCGGCGCTCCGCAGGGACCTTCCGGTGTTCTGGGTGCTGGCGGGGCGCGACAGCCCGTCGCTCATCGAAGGGCAGCGCGCCCTCTGGGCGCGGGCCGCCAGGGACAGCGCGCCCTGGACGATGGTGAACGCTCCGGACCTTCCCCACGCCTTCGACGCCGTCGAGGATACGAGCCACTCCCGGCAGCTCGTCCGCGACATCGTGGAGTTCCTGGGCGCGGCGCTCGCTCCCGCGGGACCACCGCCGCCGCCCGCGCCGCCCGCGCGCCGCGCCACGGCGTACATGTACGCGAACGAGCCGGACAAGGCCGCCGCCGTCTACCGGGAGATCCTCGCCGCCGCGCCGAACGACCACGAAGCGCTGCGTCTGCTGGGCCTCGCGCTGACGCGCCAGGGAAAAGCCGGCGAGGCTGTCGATGTTCTCCGGCGAGCCGTCGAGCTGGGCGAGGACGGGCCGGCAATCCAACGAGCCCTCGGCGAGGCCCTGCTGCACGCCGGCAAACCCGCCGAGGCGGCCGAGCACCTGAAGAAAGCCGTGGACCTGGGGTCGAACGCTCCGCCCCTGCTCTACAACCTCGCCTGCGCCTACGCGCTCTCGGGCCGCAAGGACGACGCCTTCGCGCGCCTGACCGAGGTCGCCGGCACCGGCTGGCTGACCCGCGAGCAGATCGAAGGCGACTCCGACCTGGCGAGCCTGAAGCCCGATCCGCGCTTCGGCGCCCTTCTCTCGAAGCTCCCCGCGGCTTCCGCGCCGCGCTGAGCGGGCCGCCATAGAATCCGAGGCATGAAGGCGAGCCGGCGTCTCTTTCTCGCGCGCGTCGCGCCTCTTCCCATTCTCGCGCCCCTCTTTTCGGCGAAGCGCCGGAGCGTCGCCGTGCCGGCGCTCAAGCCCCTCGATCGGGACGTCGCGACTCTCGACGGCATCCTGGCGGCCTTCTACGAGGTGATCTCGGGAGCCGCCGGAGTCCCGCGCCAGTGGGGGCGCGACCGGACGCTCTACATCCCGGGAGTTCGCTTCGTCTCGCTCGGGTCCTCGGGCGGGCGGATTCGAGCGAATGTCTACGATCACCAGGCCTACGTGGACGCGACGGATTCCTTCTTCGTCTCGAAAGGCTTCTTCGAGCGCGAGATCCACCGCACCGCCGTCCGCTTCGGCAACTTCACGCACGTCCTGAGCTCCTACGATTCGCGCACGACCGCCGACGGCCCGGTCATCGCCAGAGGAATCAACAGCGTCCAGCTCTTCTGGGACGGGCAACGCTGGTGGATCGCGGGAGCGGTCTGGGACGACGAACGGCCGGACAACCCGATTCCTCCCGATCTGCTCCCCCCGGCTGCCGCTACGGAAAGGAAGGACTCTTGAGCGAAAAACGAAAGCTCCCCGCATTTCTGCTCTGCCTGTTCTTCGGGATCTTCGGCGTTCACCGCTATTACGTGGGGAAGGTCGCGACCGGCCTCCTGCAACTCTTCACGGTCGGCGGGCTCGGCCTCTGGTGTCTCTTCGACCTGCTGGTCATCCTCCTCGGCGGCTTCACCGACAAGGAAGGCAAGCTCATCACGAAGTGGGTCTGACGCGCGTCTCATCGAAAACTGCGAGGCAATGACATGAAGAGAACACCTCTCTTGCTGGCCCTGTTGGCGGCGCTCCTGATCGTGGGTCTCGCCGCGGGGCAGGAGACGCCGCGGCCGCCCGCGAGCCTGTCGGGCGAGTGGGTCCTGACGACGGTGGTCTTCGGCAACGAGCGAAGCGAGCGCATGGACCTCAAGGTGGAGAAGGGAAAGGTGACGGGCTCCGTGTACCGCCGCCGAAAACGCGTCCCGCTCGCGGGGAAGATCGAAGGAGCCGAGATCCAGTTCGTGATTCAGCAGGAAGAGACCAGGTCTTCCTACGCGGGAAGGATCATCGAAGGAGAGCTCTCGGGAAAGGTGACCGTGACCGGAGGAGACACGTGGGGCGAGGAGCCTCCCGCCGATTGGCGCGCAACCCGGGCGGCCTCCGAGCGGGACCGTCCCGCCGGGCCGCGGACCCTGGACTTCGAGCCGACCGAGTTCCACAGAGTGTTCTCGAGCTCGATCAAGCCCGTCCTGAAGGTCTGGCCCGGCGACACGATCCGCACGAGGACGGTGGACGCCGGCGGCGTGGATGAGCACCGCAAGACGCGGGTCCTCGGCGGGAACCCCCAGACCGGCCCCTTCTACGTCGAGGGCGCGATGCCCGGCGACGTGCTGGTCGTCCGGATCAGGAGATTGCGCTTGAACCGCGCGACGGCAATCAGCGACGACGGCCTCGTGGACAGGGCCCGGACCTCGGACTACGCGGCGGAGCACAAGGACAACAACTTCAACGACGTGGTCTGGAAGCTCGACGCCGAGAAGGGCGTGGCGACGCTCGACGAAGCCCACGGCGCACCTGAAGGACCTCGCGGTCCCGGTCCGGCCGATGCTCGGCTGTGTCGGCGTCGCGCCCGGGTTCGGCTCGGCCCCGATTCGCACCGGCGATTCGGGCCGGATCGGAGGCAACATGGACTTTGCCGAGATCCGCGAGGGAGCGACGCTCTTTCTTCCGGTCTCGCAGCCGGGCGCTCTCCTGTACGTGGGAGACGGCCACGCGCTCCAGGGGGACGGCGAGTTGAATGGAAACGCCCTCGAGACATCGCTCGACGTCGAGATCACGGTGGACGTGCAGCGGGAGAAGAGTCTCTCCGGCCCGCGCGTCGAAAACGACGAGTTCCTGATGGCGATGGGACTCGGCGGGTCGCTGGACGAGGCCTTCCGCGAGGCGACGTCGGCCCTGGCGGAGTGGATCGAGAAGGACTACTCGCTGACCGGACCGGAGGCGGCGATCCTCCTCGGCGCGACGATCCAGTACCAGATCTCCGAGGTCGCCGACCGCAACGTCGGCGTCGTCGCGAAGATCCGCAAGCAGTTTCTGCCGAAGGTTGAGGCGCCGAAGAAGCCCTGACCGTTCCGGGTCAGGTGTCAGGGAAAAACCTGACACCTCGACTCGTTAACCAGCGCCCTCACCCCCTCTGCCCCTCACCCCGCGCCCTCTCCCGCCGGGAGAGGGAGTTCCTGATGCGGCGCGTTGCGCCGCGACCGACAGTCCCTCTCCCGGGGGGAGAGGGAGGTTGATTCCCTCGCCATTGTCCAGGACCAGGAAGCGGGGCCTGGGGTCGGGGCGGCGGGCGAGCGCGGCCTTTAGTTCTTCGACCGGCTCGAATTCGCCGTCGTCGGCCTGGGCGAAAGTGCCGAAGTGAATGGCGACCGCGGTCTCGGCGCCCAGAGTCTCCTGCGCTCGGATCGCGTCGTCGGGGTCGATGTGGGCCTGCGCCATGAACCAGCGGGGGCGGTACGCGCCGATGGGCAGGAGCGCGAGGCGCAGATTCGGGAAGCGCTCTCCGATCATCCGGAAGTGCGATCCCCAGCCGGTGTCGCCGGCGAAATAGACGGAGCCCGACGGTCCGCTGACGACCCATCCGCACCAGAGAGTGTGGTCGCGATCGAAGACGCTGCGGCTGGAGAAGTGACGCGCCGGAACCGCCGTCAGCGTCACGCCGGGCGCGAGTGTCCTGGATTCCCACCAGTCGAGGTCGCGCGCGCGCGGCACGCCCTGCTTTTCGAGGAAGGCCGCGTTGCCGAGCCCGACGAAGACGGGCGCCTGGTGCGCCTCGGCCAGGCGGCGCAGTGTCGCGACGTCCATGTGGTCGTAGTGGTTGTGGCTGACGAGGACGGCGTCGATCGGCGGCAGGTCGGAGAATCGGATGCCGGGAGGCCGGTGGCGCCGCGGTCCCACGAAGGACACGGGCGAGACTCTCTGCGACCAGAGGGGATCCGTCAGGATGTTGAGACCGTCCATCTGGATGAGGACGGTCGAGTGGTTCACGAACGTCACGCGAAGCGTTTCCCCGCTCACGCGCTCCGGCGGCGGAGCGCCCGGCGGAGTATCGGTGAAGGAGCGCCACGGCCCGCGGTCGCGGTCCGCGATCCATCGCAGGAATTCGGAGAAGCCGTGGTCGAGCGGCTCGATCGAGCGGAAGCGCCTGCCGTCGAAGTTGGCGCGGACCGGGCCGCGCCAGCGGGGAGCGGAGAGGGCGTGGCCGACGGCGGCGAAGGCGATGCCGGCGGCTCCGGTCAAGCCGGCGGCGATGAGGCTTGCGCGGCGGGACATGACTCGGTTGCAGCGCGCGCGGAGGCAAATTTATTCCGCTAGGAATGCGTCAGAGTGATCTGTATTCGGCTGTCATCCTGAGGAGCGAAGCGACGAAGGATCTGCCTTGGCTGGATAAGCAGATCCTTCGCTTCGCTCAGGATGACAAGAATCGACGCACCGTGGGCGATGAAAGCGCCCTCACCCCGGCCTGCCGGCCGCTCGCTTCGCGAGACGCGACCTTCGGTCGCGGCCGGCGCTGAAGTGAGGCGAGGGGAGACCCCTCGCGCTCCCCCGCGGGGGAGAGGGGGTTTCTACTTGGCGTTGGTCCAACTCTGGTTGGCGACTTTCCACTGGCCGTCTTCCTGCTCCAGCGCGATCGTTCCCTTGTTGACCTCTCCGTCCATCTTCCCGGTGGCCATGAGCGTGGCCTTCTTCCCTTCCACATTGACCGACGTGAGCTTGAGATCCTTCGGAGTCATCGCCTTGAGCATGTCCATGCCCTTCTTCGGCTCCATCTTCATTTCCTTCATCTGCTCGTCGATGCCCCTGGCGGCTTCCTTCGTCATGCTCTTCTTGTAGCCTTCGAAGTCGCCCGCCGCGACCGCCTTCATCAGCGCCCGGTAGGCCTTCGCCTGCGGGGTCGCCTCGACGTTCTTCGAATCCGCGGCAATGGCTGCTGAAAACGCGAGGAGGAGAAACACCGAGAAAAAGGCCGAGACCCTCTTGGCGATCCACATGTCGATCTCCTTTCGCCGGTTGGACACATGATCCTCCCTCCGTGCCGCGCGGACAAGCGCGAGATTTGATCGCCGCCGGCTGCTAAACTCGCCGCCGCTTTGAACGACACGGAGACCCGCAAGGCGCGTGGATCGGGCGCGAGCCCGGGAAACAGGCTTCTCCCCTTCGCCGGGGTCGCGGCGCTGGTCGTCGCGTGGGACCTCGCCATCCGGTTCGGCGGCGTTCCGCTCCTGCCGGGGCCGCTCGCCGTGGCGCGCGCGATCGCGGAGCTGGCGCAGAGAGGCTTCCTCGTCAAGCACGTCGTCGCGTCGCTCTTCCGCGTGACCTGGGGATATCTGCTCGCGGTCTCGGTCGGAGTCCCGCTCGGGATCCTGCTCGCCTGGTACCGGCGGGGCGGGCTCGCGCTCGCGCCGCTCGTCGAGATCGTGCGGCCGATCTCGGCGCTCGCCTGGATCCCGCTCGCGATCCTCTGGTTCGGCGTCGGCGACCTCTCGGCGGTCTTCATCATCTTCATCGCCTCGGTCTTTCCGCTGACGATCGCGGCGATGAGCGCGGTCGGCGGCGTCTCCGCGACGCACTGGAACGCCGGCCGCAATTTCGGCCTCTCCCCCGGGCAGATCGCGCGACGCGTGCTCCTGCCCGCGATCCTCCCGCGCCTCCTCGTCGGCCTGCGCCTCGCGCTCGGCATCGCCTGGCTCGTCGTGGTCGCGGCCGAGATGATCGCCGTCAACTCCGGGCTCGGGTTCCTCATCATCGACGCGCGCAACGCGGGCAACCGCTACGATCTCGTCGTGGCCGGGATGGTCCTGATCGGAACGATCGGGCTCGCCCTCGACTGGGCGATCCGGCGCGTGGAGACGCTTTCCGCGCTGCGGTGGGGTTACACGGACTCCGCCCGGGAGGCGGCATGATTCCCGCCCGCGAGCCCCTCCCCGGGCGCACGAAGATCGAGGTGCGCGGCATCCACATGGCCTTCCGGACGGAGGAAAACGACGTCCGCGTGCTCGAGGACATCGACCTGGACGTGCGCGAGGGGGAGTTCGTCTGCATCCTCGGGCCGTCCGGCTGCGGCAAGTCCACGCTCCTGAACATCGTCGCCGGTTTCCTTGCGCCGACCTCCGGCTCCGTTCGGATCGACGGCGAGGAGGTCCGCGGCCCCGACCCGCGCCGGATCTTCGTCTTCCAGGAGCGCGGCGTCTTCCCGTGGCTGACCGTCGAGGGGAACATCGGCTTCGGCCTGGGCAAGCTCCCGCGGGAAGAGCGCGAGCGCCGCATCGCGCACTACGTCCGCCTCGTCGGCCTCGAGGGCTTCGAGAAGGCGTACCCGCACGAGCTCTCGGGCGGCATGAAGCAGCGCGTCGAGGTGGCCCGCGCCCTCGCCGTGAACCCCGACGTGCTCTACCTCGACGAGCCCTTCGGCGCGCTCGACTCGATCACGCGGCTCGTCATGCGAGGCGAGCTCTTGCGCATCTGGCAGGCGGAGCGGAAGACGATCCTCTTCGTGACGCACGACATCGAGGAATCCGTGCAGCTCGCGGACCGGGTCGTCGTGATGACGGCCCGGCCGGCGCGGATCCGCCGGATCGTCCCGATCGACCTGCCGCATCCGCGCGATCTCTCTTCGCGGCGATATCTCGAGCTGCGCGACGGGATCTTCGAGGAGATCGGACTGGCGCACAAGATATGACGTCGCGTCGCCGGCTCGAAGCGGTCCTCCTGCCCGCGGCGGCGGCGGCGCTCCTGATCGCGTCTCTGGCACATGGCCGTCCGATGGACGGGCACGACCGTCTTCCCCTCGCCGGCGGCGGTGGCACGCGGCTTCGCGGAGCTCGCGCGCAAGGGGCTCCTCCTGCGCTACAGCCGCGACTCGCTCCTGCGCGTCGCCGCGGGCTACGGCATGGCGCTCGCGATCGGGATCCCCGCGGGCGTCTTCCTCGGATGGCGTCCCGCGGCCGCGCGGGCGGCCAACCCGGTCATCCAGCTCCTGCGGCCGATCTCTCCGCTCGCCTGGATCCCCGTGGCGATCGTGCTCTTCGGCGTGAGCAACGTCGCGGCGGTCTTTCTGATCTTCCTCGCGTCTCTCTTCCCGATTCTCGTCTCCGCGATGAACGGCGTGCGCGGCGTGCCGGCGATGTACCGCGACGCGGGGCGCAACTTCGGGCTCTCGCAGCGGGCGCTCCTCTCGCGCGTCGTGTTTCCCGCCGCCCTCCCCGAGATCCTGACGGGGCTGCGCCTCGCGCTCGGGATCGCCTGGATCGTCGTCGTCGCGGCGGAGATGATCGCGGTGGACTCGGGGCTGGGATACCTCGTCATCGATTCGCGCAACGCCGGCAAGCGCTACGACCTCGTCGTCGCGGCGATGCTCCTGATCGGCGCGATCGGGCTCGTCCTGAATATCCTCGTCCAGCGAGTCTCGCGCCTTCGGGCGGTGCGCTGGGGATTCCGGGAGGAGACGCCGATGAGCGCCGGCAGGAAGATCCTGTTGGGCCTCCTGCTCTGGACGGGAGTCGTCACCGCCGCGCACCTGACGCTCAATTTCGACTGGTCGGCCGCCTGGAACGACCGCCTCCCGCTCGCGAAGCGGAAGCTGAACGTCGCCTACATCCCCGTGACCTGCCACCTCGCCTGCCCCGTGACGGACTTCATCTCCCGCTATTCCCTGGACGGCGCCCTCTTCATCCCGCGGATGTTCCAGGGATTTCCCGAGATCAAGGAAGCCCTCATCTCCGACCGCATGCAGGTCGGGTTCATGGTCGCGCCGATGGCGATCGCGCTCGCCGCCCAGGGAGTGCCGATCAAGATCGTCTATCTCGGGCACCGCTACGGCAGCGCGGTCGTCGTCGCAAAGGACGGCCCCATCCACTCCGTGAAGGACCTCGCCGGCAAGACGATCGCGATCCCGAGCCGCTTCTCCGACGAGCGGCTGATCGTCTTCAAGGCGCTGAAGCAGAACGGCATGTCGGGAGCGGACGTTCACATGGTCGAGATGGCGCCGCCCGACGTCGCGGGGGCGCTCGCCGCGGGCGCGATCGACGCCTTCTCGATGGGCGAGCCCTATCCCTCGCAGGCCGAGCTCGGCGGCTTCGGCCGCGTGCTCTTCCACGCCCGCGAGTACTGGCCGGACTACATGTCCTGCGTCGTGGTCGTGCGCCAGGACGTCATCGACAAGCGCCCGCAGGCAGTGCAGGTTCTCGTGGACGGCATCGCGCGCTCGGGACTGTGGCTGGACGAAGGCCGCCCGCACCGCGAGCACGCCGCGGATTTCGTGGCGCGCTACTACTACCGCCAGAAGCCCGGAGATCCTCCGCCACGCGCTGACGGAGCCGCTCGACCGCGTGATCTACACGCGTCTCTCGCCGCGCAAGCCCGACTTCGACATGGTGCGCGACCTGATGATCGAGACCGGCGTCCTCGACAGGAAGATCGCCTTCGAGGAGTACGTGGACCCGCGCTTCGCGGAAGGCGCCTCGACGCAGACCGCCTGGAAATACGAGCCGGGCAGCGGGAAGGCGGAATGAGCTAAGTGTCGCTCCCCTTGTCATCCTGAGCGAAGCGAAGGATCTGCTCCTGTGACGTTGTTCTCGACGTAGCCCTTGTTTAGAACCCGCCGCGCGAAGACGCTCTGGTCCCTGGCGGCAGTTCTCCTCCTCGCCGCCGGGATCTGGACTTACCAGAACGCCTCACTCACGAGACTCCGCCGCGACTTCGTTCCCTGGATGCATCGCCTGGAGCGGTGGCGAAACGCGATCGAGGAGACTCGCCGGGCACTGAAGAAACGCGAGCCTGTCCCCACCGATCCCGCCGGCATGGCGCGGCTGCGCGAATGGGCATGGAACGGCCTCGACCGGATCGCCTGGATTGCCTATCGGGTCGAGAAACCCCAACACGACGTGTCTTCGGAGCATGAAGCCACACGCGGGCGCGTCCGGTTGACAGTCGGCGGTTTTCGCGCGAACGGCGCGCGCGTCGAGAGAAGCGCCGACGTCCTGCTCTCCGCCGAGTGGGACCCTCGCCTCGACCCGACGCCGAAGGAAGCGCCCTCCGGCGCGGCTCCCGAATCCGTCCCGGTCCCGATGGAAGTCACCGCGACGCTCGACCGCGCCGTCTCCGAACGGGAGAACACCTCGCCCCGCTTCCACGACGCCACGGCGGAGGCGGGCCTCGGCGCGCCGCGCCGCGATCCGCCTTTGAAGCTGACCAATCACCTGATCGCCGACATCTGGCCCGGCTCCGGCGTGGCCGTCCTCGACTACAACGGCGACGGCTTCGAGGATCTCTTTGTCGCCGACGGCGTGCGCTCGATCCTCTACAAGAACGACGGGCACGGCCGTTTCACCGACGTGACCGTCCAAGCCGGGTTGGCGAAGCCGGACGGCAGCGGGATCGCCGCGACCGGGGTCGCCGCGGGGGACGTGGACGGCGACGGCCGGCCCGACCTCTTCGTCACCGACGCCTTCGGTCCCGCCCGCCTCTTCCACAACCGGGGAGACGGCACGTTCGAGGAGACGACCGCCTCTTCCGGCATCTCCGTCACCGGCAACGCCCGCTCGGCGGCGTTCGCCGACGTGGACGGCGACGGCGACCTCGACCTCTTCGTCTGCGTCACCGGCGATTACTACAACCAGATGCCCGATCCCCCCTACGACGCGAACGACGGCCGCCCCAACCATCTCTACATCAACGACGGCCGCGGCCATTTCACCGACGCGGCCGCCGCCTGGGGCATCGGGAAGACGACGCGCTGGTCACTTTCCTCGATCTTCGCGGACTATGACGGCGACGGCCGGCCCGACCTCCTCGTAACAAACGACTTCGGTCTGAAGAACCTCTATAGAAACGACGGCGGACGCCGCTTCGTGGACGAGGCCGGAAAGGCCGGAGCGCAAGTCCGCGCCTACGGCATGTCGGCGACGATCGCCGATTTCAATGGCGACGGCCTTCTCGACCTCTACACAACCGGCACCGACACCCAGTGGTACTTCCTCCACGACTACCCCTCGCTGCCGATCGGCTTCCCCGGGCGAGTGTTCCTGCCGATCGCGATCCGCTGGATGGAAACCATGGCAACCGGCAACACTCTCCTCCTCCAGAAACCGGACCACACCTTCGCGGACGCGACCGCCCGCTCGGGCGCCGCGCGCGCCGGCTGGAACTGGAGCTCCGTCGCCGCGGACCTCGACAACGACTCCTGGCCCGACATCTACGCGACCAACGGAATGTGGGGCGACGGCCGCGACCACGACCGCGAGCTCGAGTTCTGGTGGCAGTCCCTCGCCTACTGGGACGACTACGTCGCCGGCACAAAGACCTTCGACCGCAAAGGCGCCGGCATCGCCGGCATCGAGCGCGACCGCTATTTCCGAAACCGCTCCGGCGACACGGGGCGCTCCCCCGCCGACGACCTCTTCGAGGAGCGTTCCTTCCTGGAAGGCCTCGACCTGGAAACCAACGGCCGCGCCGTCGTCGCATTCGACGCCAACAACGACGGCGCGTTAGACCTCTACATCCGCTCCGTCCAGTCCCCCGAAGCCCTCTTCCTCGGCGCCCGCCGCCCCACCGAACACTTCCTTCGCGTCAAGCTCCGCGGCACCCCCGGCCGCGACAACCGAGACGGCATCGGCAGCCGCCTGACGGCCCTCCTGCCCGGCGGCCGCCGCCTGATCTACGAGACCGGCAATACCAGTGGCTACCTTTCGACCGGAAGTCCCATCGCCCATCTGGGCCTTGGAGAAGCGACACGCATCGAGTCCCTCAGTGTCCGTTGGCCATCCGGCAAAGTTCAGAGCCTGGGCCTGGTGGATACCGTGGACCTGACAATCCTCGTGGACGAGGAAAGCGGAATTGTCCCTTCGCATCCTGCTCGTTGAGTCAGCTCGGCCGGCTCCTGCGAACATCGAGAACCTCGAGGCCGAGCGGAGATTTCGGAAAGATACAATTGACTCGTTGCCGCCGGGACAGTCTTCCTTAGCTATGCCTGCAAGGTCTGAAATCCGCTCGCCGCGACTTCGCGGACCCAAGCCGCCGTCAGGCTGGGCCAGGAACGCGCCAGGCATTCGCGCCACGGCCGACTGGCCAGTCCGCTAATCTTACTCGCATGGCACATCGCGCAGCGCCGCAGGATCCTGACTTCGCGGCTCGCGTCCGCGCGAGCTTCGCGCAACAAGGCCTGATGTTCACCATCGGGGCCTCGCTCGAGCTCGTCGAGCCAGGCGAGGTGCACATCGCGCTTCCGTTCTCTCCCGCGCTCTCTCAGCAGCACGGTTACATGCACGCTGGCGTCACCACCACGATCGCCGATTCCGCAAACGGCTATGCCGCGCTTACGCTAACGCCTCCCGGTTACGAGGTCCTGACGGTGGAGTTCAAGATCAACCTCCTGGCGCCGGCCAGGGCACCGCGGCTCCTCGCACGCGGCCGGGTTCTGCGTGCCGGGCGGCGTCTGACCGTCTGTCTCGCTGACGTTCTCGGCGTTGATGGCGTCGAGCACGAGCTCGTCGCAACCATGCTTTCCACCATCAGCGCGAGGCCGGGTGGCGCGTCCAGTGCAAGCCCAGCCTAGCCCGCGGCAGCGGCGGACTCGAGCCGAGGCGGCTCCGAGCAGTGCTGCCAGCCGTCGCACTCGACGTCGGGACGAAACGATGGCAAATCCTGATTCTCACGTAACGATCCACATGGCGGCGAGCCTCGACGGCTTCATCGCTCGAAAGGACGGGCGCGTCGACTGGCTCGAAACCTCGGACGAATTCGTCAGGCGGGGACACCATGGACCCAGGATTCGTCGAGGCGTTCCTCAAGACGATCGACTGCTACGTCATGGGATCGCGAACCTATGAGACCGCGCTTCGTTTTGAAGCCCAGGGGTTGGGGTGGTCGTACGGCGACAAACCCACCTTCGTCCTCACCAGTCGCGAACTACCACGGACCCGGGATACCGTCGAGTTCCACTCAGGCGATCTCGCGCAGTTCGTGAATGGGCGCCTGCGGCCCACGTTCCGTACCATCTGGTTCGTTGGAGGCGGTGTGGTCTCCGCCGAATGCCTTCGTCTCGGGCTGGCCGACGAAGTTCGCTATTCGATCCTGCCGATCTTGATTGGTGATGGGATCCCATTCTTCGAGAAGCTCGACAGAGACATCGCCCTCCATCTGGCGGAGGTCAAAGCCTACAAGAGCGGCATGGTGGAGCTTCGTTACGAGGTGCGAGGACATCGCGGCGAGTCACGGAAATGAACGGGCATACCACCGGAGGAGGGGCGATACGCATTGCAAGCGTTGGTCATGCGGCCTTTGCCGCGACCATGATCGCCCTTGGGATCCTGGGTTTGATCAAGCGCGATTTCGCCCCGGTATGGCAGCCGGTACCCGAGGGCGTACCCGGACGCGCGGTGCTGATCTATCTCTGCGCCTTCATTCCCCTGGCAACCGGCACAGGCCTGCTCTGGCAACGCGCCGCGGCGGCCGCTGCCCGCGTGCTGCTCGCCTGCCTCCTGCTCTGGTTGCTGCTGTTGAGAGTGCCCCGCATCTTCCTCTCGTTCAACGTGAACTCCTGGTGGGCAAGCTGCCAGACCGCGGTGATGGTGGCTGCGGCCTGGGTGCTCTATGCCTGGTTCGCTGGTGACCGGGACAGGCAGCGCCTCGGCTTCGCCACCGGCGACAAGGGCGTGCGCATCGCGAGGATGCTCTACGGCCTGGCCCTGATCCCCTTTGGCCTGGCTCATTTCATCTATCTCGACCTGACCGCACCCCTGGTGCCTGGCTGGCTGCCCGCGCATGTGGCGTGGGCGTATTTCACAGGCGGTACCTTCATCGCGGCGGGCGTGGCGGTGCTCATCGGTGTGTATGCGAGGCCGGCGGCCGCACTCTCGGCGCTGCAGATCGGTCTGTTCACGCTGCTGGTGTGGGTACCGATCGTCGCGGCGGGCCCCAACCCCGCCCAATGGGCCGAGTTCGTCGTCTCCTGGGCGCTGACGGCCGGCGCCTGGGTGGTGGCGGATTCCTATCGCGGCCTCTCCTGGCTCGCCGTGGGCAAGCGGTAGGGCGGCCATCGGAACGAGGCCACGAGTACGGAGGCGAAAATGGGAAGCACCATCCGATTCACGCCGCCACAAGCTTGAGCGCCCGAAGGTCGAGGCGTATGGTACCGGCCGTGGTGCCCTGACGCGCGCAGAAATCGGAGCAGCGTAAGGAGGATATCCAATGGCCTGGCAATCATTCGCCATAGACCAGTATGAAGTCTACGTGGTGGCGCACAACACTCCCGGATATCCCGACATCCATGCGTTCATCCGTCTCTACTGGGAGGACGGCCAACGAGCGACGCTCTGGTTTTATCGGGACGGCGTCACGACAATTCCTGCCAACGCGTCCTTTACCGCCGGAGGGCATACGAACTACTACGGGCGTTTCGGACAAGCCGCTCTTGGCGACAGCGTCGATCTCTTGAGGAACGAGAAGCCCGTATTCTTCCAATGGAGCGAAGCTTCGAAGGGCGTTTTTCTTGCCACGGGACCGGAACCGGTCGGAGAAGGCGAGCTGCCATAGCTGACAGAGTCGGGCTCCGGAGGAGCGGATGAAACCCTACGTGATCTGTCACATGTGCACGACGCCCGGGCGGAGTTACCTGGCTGCGCTACCGCGTGGTGGCCAGGCATACGCTGTGACCGCGCCGGAAGGTCGAACGTGAAACGAGCCGCTCTCGCCTTCGTTGTGGGCGCCGCTCTCCTCATGACGCCGGGATGCGAGCACTCCTCGCCGACGGGACCTGGATCCGATCCGGTCTGGCTGCGGACGCTGATCGCGCAGATCCAGAGCGAGCCGGTGACCTCCCCTCCCTCGGCGATCTACAGCTACCGTTATCGCGGGGAGATGGTCTACTTCCGGCCGAGCCGCTGCTGCGACATCCGGAGCGTCCTCTACGACAGGAACGGCGCCGTTCTCTGCGAGCCCGACGGGGGATTTGTTGGCGGCGGCGACGCCCGGTGCCCCGACTTCTTCGACGCGCGCACCGAGAAGCAGCTGATCTGGCAGGATCCCAGGAGCTGAGTCTTCTCGTCTTCTCCCGTCTAGAATGCGCCAGGAGGGCCGGAACATGCTGAACCATCGGCTCAGGACGTTCGCGCTGGCGGGGATCGCAATCGCGGTGTCGTTGACTGCTTCGGGACAAGGGCGTCCGGACCCGGCGGCGCTGATCGCGGCGCAGCGCGAGGCCATGGCCCCACTGGCATACATGGACGGGGTGTGGAGAGGGCCGGCCTGGACGATCCTGGAGTCCGGCGAGAAACACAACGTCACCCAAACGGAGAGGATCGGCCCCTTCCTGGACGGGTCGGTCAAGGTCATCGAGGGCCGCGCGTATGGCGCGGACGGCAAGGTCGGATTCAACGCGTTCGGGACCATCTCCTACAACCCGGAGACGAAGGCTTACACACTGCATTCGTACGCGATGGGCCGCGTCGGCGACTTCGTCCTGGCGCTCAAGCCCGACGGCTACACGTGGGAGATCCCCGCCGGGCCCATGACGATCCGCTACACGGCGGTGATCAAGGACGGCGCCTGGCACGAGGTGGGAGACCGGGTCATTCCCGGCAAAGACCCCGTCCGTTTTTTCGAGATGAATCTCAAGCGCGTGGGCGACACGAGCTGGCCGGCCGCCGGCGCGATCAGTCCCAAATGAAGGGTCCGGGGGGCGGCGACCTCGCCCGGCGGAGTCACCGCAGGATCTCTTCGATCTCCCTGGAGAGGCGGTCTTCCGTCATTCTCGTCGGTGAGTAGCGGACGACGATCCCTTTTCGGTTGACGAAGGCGAAGGTCGGCGTGGCGGAGACGCCGTAGCGGAGCATCGCTTCGTCGCTGATCGGGGCGGAAACGGTTTCGGGCAGGGAGTAGACCTCCTTCCAC
Source organism: uncultured Acidobacteriota bacterium (assembly GCA_963782815.1). GTDB lineage: Bacteria > Acidobacteriota > Thermoanaerobaculia > UBA5066 > Gp7-AA6 > JAWOLE01. Next base: position 95,146 of record CAWALG010000012.1, read on the forward strand.
GACTTCTCGATTTTCTGCTTCTCTTCACCGCGATCGGCGGAGTAGAAGCGCGTCGGCGCGACGAACGCGACCCCCTTCGGCGCGTACTTCTCCACGGTCCGCCGGAAGACCGCCGCCTGCATCTTGCAGTCGCCGCAGGCTTCCCACCAGAAGAAGAGCACGACGGGCTTTCCGCGAAGGGACTCGAGCGGCGCGAACTCCGCGCCCACGTGGTCCTCCGCCCGGACGGCGGGAGCCGGCTTCCCCTCGAGCTCGATCATGTTGCGCCGCTTCCAGATCCGCGCGCGCAGGTTGTAGGGCGCCTTCTCCTGTTCTTTGGAGCTCGTCTCCAGGAAACGGATCGCCTCCGCCTTCTTCCCTTCCGCCACGAGCGCCTGCGCACGGACCTCGATCGCCGTTCCGAGCGCGTAGACCGCTTCCTTGTTCGAGTCGTAGTCGGCGGGAGTCTTCAACTTCGACTCCGCCTTCTCGCGGGCCGACGCCGCGTAGCTCGACGCCGCCTTCCAGTCGCCCGTCAGCGCGGCGCCGCGCGCGACCCAGGCCAGGCCGAGCAGGTAGTCGCCGTCCTCCCCCTTCTCCGCGCGGTGGTATTCGAGGATCGATTCGGCGCTCGGGAGATCTCCGGCGGAGATCTTCAGGCGGATCATCCGGACGTCGATGTCCGCGGGCGGCTGCGCCGGCGCCGGTTGCGGAGCCGGGGTTGGCTGCGGCAGCGCCGTCGAGGCGACGCAGCAGGCGAAGAGCAGGGACAGGAGCGTTCGGACGCGCATCAGGCCTCCCTCCGAGTTCGGAAAGCGCAACCTCGGTGCGCGGATGGACATTCCCTGCTCCCCGTCCCGTATGATCGGGCTTTCGCCGGGGAGCCTTCGGCATGAGCAGCAAAGAGCACTGGGACGCGATCTACACTGCCAGGGGCGCCGACCGCGTGAGTTGGTTTGCCCCGCATCTCGACCGCTCTCTTGCTTTCCTGGAAGCCGCTAATGTCAGCCGGGCCGGCGGCGTGATCGATATCGGCGGAGGCGCATCGACCTTCGTGGATGACCTCCTCGATCGAGGTTATACGAACATCACCGTGCTGGACCTGTCGAGAGCCGCCCTGGATGCCGCCCAAAGTCGCCTCGGCGATCGCGCCCGCCTGGTTCAGTGGGTCTGTGCCGACGTCACGGAGACCGAGCTGCCGGCGCGAGCCTACGATTTCTGGCACGACCGGGCCGTGTTTCACTTCCTCCGCGATCCTCTGGCCCGCGCTCGCTACGTGGCCGCGGTGCGCCGGTCGCTCAAGCCGGGCGGCCATATCGTCGTGGCGACGTTCGGGCCTCACGGCCCCGAGAAGTGCAGCGGCCTCGAGGTCATGCGCTTTTCGCCGGAAGCGCTCCATGCCGAATTCGGACCCGAGTTTGCGCGGCTCGCGAGCGCGACGGAGATCCACACGACGCCTGCAGGCGCCGAGCAGGAGTTCGTCTACTGTTATTGCCGGCTGCCCGGGGCCGTCGCCGCGACATCTCCGGAGTCTTCTTGATGACGAACTCGAGCCGATCGCCCTCCTCCGCTCGCGGCGGCCGATGGAGCAGCCTGCTGCTGTCGCTGGGAGTGACATTTCTTGCCGCGGCGGTCGGTGCCGTGGCCTCGGCCGGCGCTCGGGATTTCTACGGCGTGCTCACGAAGCCGGCCTGGGCCCCCTCGCCCGGAGTCTTCGGGCCGGTCTGGACCGTGCTCTACATCCTCATGGCGGTGGCCGCGTGGCTGGTCTGGCGCCGGGAGGGTCCGGCCGCCGCAAGGGTCCCTCTCGCACTCTACGGAATTCAGCTTGCCCTCAATGCGCTCTGGACCTGGTTGTTTTTTCGCTGGCGCCTGGGGGGATGGGCCCTGGCGGAGATCATCGTCCTCTGGCTCGTCCTGCTCCTCACGGTCTTCCGCTTCTGGCGCGTGCGGGCGGCGGCAGGCGCGCTTCTGCTGCCCTACTGGGCGTGGGTTACTTTCGCTACGGCGCTGACGGCCGCCACCTGGCAACGCAACCCGGGCCTTCTCTAGCTCGAGAAGATCGTGAGCAAGGGACAGTTCCGGTTCTCGTACTTCACTCCCCTTTACGGAGAGACCCTCGCGTTCTATCGGGATGGCCTCGGACTCCCGGTCCTGGAGTCGTGGGACCGGAGCTTCGACGACCGGGGAACTCTCTTCTCCGCCGCTTCCGGAGTCATCGAGGTGCTGGCCCGTCCCGAAGGCGCCGAGCCGGCTCATCTCTGGGATCGCCGGCCTCCGCAAGGCGCGTTCATGGTGATCGAGGTGGACAACGTGGACGCGCAGTATCGGCGAGCACTTGGAAGAGGGCTTCCGATCAAGCAGGAGCTCGCGGATCAGGAGTGGGGCCACCGCGGCTTCTGCCTCCTGGAACCAAACGGTCTGGTGCTGTACCTGTTCAGCCCGATCGCCGAACGCCGCGAGTGATCTCGCGGCGCGTGACGGCGGGCTATCATCGGCAGAGGAGGCTCTGATGTCGTCCGGTCAGAAAGGCGCCCCGGAGCTCGAAGGAGTCGTTCTCGCTTCCGACCTGGTCGCGCCGCAGCCGGGCGCGGTCGTCAGCCGCACCCTCATCAAGAAGGCCTCGGGCACGGTCACGGTGTTCGCGTTCGACGCGGGAGAGGGCTTGAGCGAGCACACGGCGCCCTTCGACGCGCTCGTCCTCGACCTCGAAGGCGAAGCCGACATCTCGATTTCCGGCACGCCGCACCGCGTCAGCGCCGGCCAGATCCTGAAACTTCCGGCGGGGAAACCGCATGCGGTCAAGGCCGCCACGCCCTTCAAGATGCTCCTGGTCATGATCCGGGAGTAGGCGGGCCGAGAGAGATTGGCCCTCAGCGTTTTCGACGACAGGTCTCGAAGCCCCGATCCCGAGCGGTTGCGCGCCGCGCTCGGCCCGGCGGCGGCACTGTGGCGACAGCTTCTCGCTCGCGCCGCCGAGCGAGATCCGGATGTTCTTCAGCTCTGGCACTTCGCCGGACCGAAGTACGGCTGGTCCCTGCGCGTCAGGCAGAAGGGCCGGGTCGTCCTCCACATGACTCCGTGCAAGGGACACTTCCTGGCCGGAATCATCCTCGGCGAGAAGACGATCGCGGCGGCACAGGCGAAAGGTCTTCCGAAGCCTGTTCTCGCCGTCATCGAAGCGGCGCCCCGGTATGCGGAGGGCCGCGGCATCCGCCAAAAGGTCTCTTCCGCCCGCGACCTGCGCATCGTGACGCGGCTGCTCGACCTGAAGATGTCCGGCGCGGCCGCAGGCCCGGGCGCGCGGTAAACTGGGCCGGCTATGGAGCCCGGATCCGCATCTTCGGCCGCCCCGCATTCCTACGACGTCGTCATCATCGGGGGAGCGGTCGCCGGCGCTTCGACGGCGATTCTCCTGAAGCGGCGGATGCCGAACTTGAAGGTCCTCGTAGTCGAGAAGACCGACCGCTTCGACTGGAAGGTGGGAGAGTCGACTGTCGAGATCTCGGCCTATTTCCTGACGCGCGTTCTCAAGCAGTATGACCATCTCTCGCGCGAGCAGCTTCCCAAGCAGGCATTCCGCTACTGGTTCGTCAACGACAAGGTCACCTGCCTGCGGGAGGCCTCGGAGGTGGGCCCGACGCAGCTCGCGCGCACGCCTTCGTTCCAGCTCGACCGCTCGAAGCTCGACGAGCACCTCTTGAAGGTCGCCGCGGAAGAGGGGACTGAGGTGTGGCGCCCGGCGCGGGTCACGGCCTTCGAGCTCGGCAACGGCGCGGGCAACCGGGTGACCGTCGAACGCGAGAACGGAGAGCGTGTCGAGGTCGCCGCGAAGTGGGTCGTGGACGCGACGGGGCGGCACGCGATGCTCGCCCGCAAGCGCGGAGGCGTCACGCCGATCGAGTCGCACCCGATCTCCGCGATCTGGGTGCGGTACACGGGAGTCAAGGACATGGACGGCCCGGAGGTCGCCGGGACGGACCCGTCCGATCCGTTCGCGCGCGCCGTGCTCGCGTCGCGCCGCCTCGCGACCAATCACTTCACGGGGTGGGGCTATTGGATCTGGTTCATCCCGTTGAAGGACGGCGAGACCTCCGTCGGCCTCGTCTGGGACCGGAGGCTCGTCACGCCGCAGGGGACGACGCCGCTCGAAAAGCTCCAGCGCTTCCTCGACGCCAACCCGCTCTGCCGCGAGCTCCTCGAGCACGCCGCGCCGGTCGATGGGGATTGCCGCTCGTATGGCCATCTCCCCTACTTCGTGGACACGTTCATCGGCTCCGGCTGGACCTGCGTGGGGGACGCCGGCGGATTCCTCGACCCGTTCTATTCGCCGGGCCTCGACCAGATGGCCTTCTCCGTCCACACGCGCGTGGACCTCATGACGAAGGCGTTGTCCGGCGCCCCGGCGGAGGAGATGGAGAAGGCCTACGAGGAGCACAACCGCTGCTACTCCCGGTTCTTCCGCTACTTCTACGATTCGATCTACAAGGACAAGTACTACGTCATGGGCGACTACGACACGATGACGACGGCGTTCCTCCTCGACACCGGCCTGTACTACGCCGCCGCGATCATGCCGGTGTACCGGTGGTCGCACGACCGGCTCGGGTTTCCCCCTTCTACCAGGACGGCGCCGAAGGTCGGCTATTACCCGATCCGCTTCTACAACCGCCGCCTCGCGGCGATCGCGAAGCGCAAGAAGGCGCTCGGCATCTACGGCAATCACAACGCCGGCCGCCGCCCGGGCTTCGTCGGCTATTCCGTGCGGTCGGCCTTCCTGGTCATGATCGCGCACGGCCTGCTCCGCTGGTGGAAGGCGGAGCTCGCCAACGCCTGGACCCACGTCGTCAAGCCGCGGGCTTCTGCCACGGAGCGAGATCGCGTTCCGGGCCCTCCGTCCGTAGGGGAGGGGCTTGCCCCTCCCGCGACAACGAAACACTGAGAACGACGTGAGGCGGGCGGCCCAAGGGCCGCCCCTACAGCACCGAAGCCGACCGCGGGACTTGCCTCGCACACGCGCGGCGGTCTCACCCGGGCGGCAAGAGTCGGATGTATCTTCCCCCGGATGAAGATCGACACGTTCGCCCTCGAGCGGTGGATGACGGCGTGGGAGACGAAGACCCCGTTCGACATCGCCGAGAGCGGGATCTTTCCGATGAGCGTCCGGGAGCTGCTCGCCTTCGAGCCGCGGGAGGAGAGCGATCGGATCCTCGCGCGCCTCCTCGACCTGCGCCTGGGCTACAGCGAGGCGCCCGGGACGCTGGAGCTGCGCTCGCTGATCGCGGCGACCTACCGCGACACGCGGGCCGAGGAGATCCTCGTCACGACGGGCGCGATCGAGGCGAACTTCCTCCTCTTCAACGCGCTCCTCGAGCCGGGGGACCACGTCGTCGCCGTCTATCCGGCCTATCAACAGCTCTACAGCGTTCCCCGCGCCATCGGCTGCGACGTGGCGCTCTGGAAGCTCTCGCCCGAGACGGGCTTTCGCTTCGACCTGGACGAGCTCGAACGGCTGGTGACGCCGCGCACGCGATTGATCGTGATCAATACGCCGCACAACCCGACCGGCTCGATGCTCTCCGCCGAAGACCTGCGCCGGATCGACCGGCTCGCCTGCTCCGTCGGAGCGCGGATCCTCTCCGACGAGGCGTACCGCTGGCTCGAGGTCCCGGGCGGCGAGCCGCTGGCGCCTCCGATGCGCAACCTCGGCGGCGGGAACATCAGCGTCGGGACGCTCTCGAAACCGTTCGGGCTGCCGGGCCTGCGGATCGGCTGGATCGCGGGGCCGTCCGACCTCGTGGCGAAGTGCTGGGCCACGCGCGACTACGTCTCGCTCTCCCCCGGCAAGTTGAACGACGCGCTCGCCGTCCTCGCCCTCAAGCACCGGGAGGAGATCGTCGAGCGCACGCAGGCGATCGTCGGCCGCAACCTCGAGACCGCCCGCGCGTGGTTCGCGGACCACGCGGACGTCGTGTCGTGGACGCCGCCCCGCGGAGGGCTCCTCGCGTTGATGAAGTACGCCCTCGACATCCCCTCCCTCGACCTCGCCAACCACCTCGCGGAGAAGTACGGCGTCATGCTCGCGCCCGGCTCCGCGTTCGGCATCGAGCACCACCTGCGGATCGGCATCGGCCAGGAGCCGGAGACCTTCGCCGAAGGCCTGCGGCGGACCGCGGCCTGCCTCGCGGACCTGCAGCGCCGCCGGCACTCCCCTGCGGGCGAGTCCGCAGCCCCTGTCATCCTGAGCGAAGCGAAGGATCTGCTCCTTCCAACCAGGGCAGATCCTTCGTCGCTGGCGCTCCTCAGGATGACAGAGGCCCCGAGAAACCTCCCGGCGGCGCCGACGTATAGACTGTCTGTAGGGCGGTCCTATAGACCGTCTGTAGGACGGAGGACGATGGAACCGACGCCGGCCAATCTGCTTCAGGGGACCCTCGATCTGCTGATCCTGAAGGTCTTGACCCTCTCGCCGCTGCACGGCCTCGGCATCGCGCGGCGGATCGAGCAGGTTTCCCGCGGGACGTTTCAGGTCAAGCCGGGATCGCTTTTCCCGGCGCTCCACCGGATGGAGCAGGCGGGGTGGCTCGCCGCCTCGTGGGGAGAATCCGAGAACGGTCGCCGGGCGAAGTATTACCGCCTGAGCAAGGCCGGCCGCCGGCAGTTGAAGACCGAGACCGAGGAGTGGGGGCGCGTCTCGCTCGCCATCGCCTCGGCCCTGAAGGCGACTTGATGCCGCTGCCGGCGCGTCTGGCGAGTCTCTGGCGCGACCTCTTCCAGAAGGCGCGCGTGGATTCCGAGATCGACGAGGAAGTGCGCGCCTACGCCCGGATGCTGGAAGAAGAGAAGCTCGGCTCGGGGATGACCGCGGAGGAGGCGCGGCGCGCCGCGGCGATCGAGGTCGGGGGCGTCGAGCAGGTCAAGGAGCGCGTGCGCGACGCGCGGCTCGGGACTTTCCTCGGGACCGTCGTCAGCGACCTCCGGTACGGCCTCCGGGCCCTGGCAAAGAACCCCGGCTTCGCCGCCGCGGCCGTTGACCGCGCTCGCGCTCGGCATCGGCGCCACGGCCGCGATCTTCAGCGTCGTCAACGCGGTGCTGCTGAAGCCCTTCCCCTACCAGGATCCCGACCGGCTCGCCGTCCTCCTTCACCGGCGCGTCAATCCCGTCGCGCCCGCGAACTTCCTCGACTGGCGAAGGCAGGCGACGTCCTTCGAGCGGATGGGCGCGGCGGACAACTGGGTCCCCAATCTAGGAGGCTGCGGGGGACCTTGCGGTCCCCCGAACCCCCTGGCGGGCGGCGCGCAGCCGGAGAGCGTGCAGGCGGTCCGGGTGACGTCGGACATCCTTCCGATGCTGGGAGTCCGGCCGCTGCTCGGGCGCGTCTTCCTGCCGGAAGAGGAAGAGCCCGGCAAGGAACACGAGGTCGTCCTGAGCCACCGCCTGTGGCAGCGCCGCTTCGCCGGCGACCCGAAGATCCTCGGGCAGTCCATCGTCTTGAACGGAGAGCCCCACACGGTCGTCGGGGTGATGCCGAAGGGCTTCGACTTTCCGCCGTTCTGGGCGACGGGGACGGAGCTCTGGGCGCCGAACGTCCTCGCCCCCCGCGCCGCCAACCGCGACGGGCAGAGCCTCCGCGTGTTCGGACGTTTGAAGCGCGGCGTTCCGCTCGCGACCGCGCGGGCCGAGATCGCGGGCGATCACCGCCCGCCTGGAAAAGCAGTTCCCGGGCTCCAACCGCGACGTGACCGTCAACTCGCTCAAGGAGACCGTGGTCGGAGACGTCCGGCCGGCGCTCCTCGTGCTCCTGGCGGCGGTGGCGTTCGTGCTCCTGATCTCCTGCGCCAATGTCGCCCACATGCTTCTCGCGCGCGCCGCGGCGAGGCAGAGAGAAGTCGCGGTCCGCGCCGCTCTCGGAGCGAGCCGTTCGCGGATGATCCGCCAGTTCCTGACGGAGAGCCTGGTGCTCGCGTTCCTCGGCGGCGCCGGAGGAACTCTTCTCGCCCTGTGGGGGACGAACCTCCTCGTCTCCCTGGGCCCGGCGCATCTCCCGCGCATCGAGACCGTCGCGCTCGACGCCCGCGTGCTCGCCTTCACGCTCGGGGTGTCGCTTCTGACCGGCATCGCGTTCGGCCTCGCGCCCGCTCTCAAGGCCTCCCGGCGCGACCTGACGGAGTCGCTGCGGGAAGGAGAGCGGGGCGCGACGGAGGGATCACGGCGCAGCCGGCTGCGCGGCGTCCTGATCGCTTCGGAGTTCGCGCTGGCCCTCGTCCTGCTCGTCGGCGCCGGGCTGATGATCCGATCGTTCGTCGCGCTTCAATCGATCGACCCCGGCTTCGATCCGCGGCGCGTCCTGACGCTGGCGGTCTCGGTCGCCGGCAGCGCGCAGGCGGCGCCGCAGAACCGGAGCGCCTTCTACCGGCAGGCCCTTCAACGGATCGGCGCGCTCCCCGGCGTCGTGTCGGCGAGCGCCATCAACCATCTCCCGCTCGCCGGAGACATCTGGGGATGGTCGTTCTCGATCGAGGGGCGGCCCATTCCCGCGCCGGGAGAGAGCCCCGACGCCGCGTACCGCGTCGTGCTCCCCGGCTACTTCGCGACGATGGGAATTCCGATCCTGCGCGGCCGCGACATCGCCGACAGCGACGACCTGCGCGCCCCCGGCGCCGTCGTCATCAACGAATGGCTCGCGAAACGCCACTGGCCGGGCGAAGACCCGATCGGCAAGCGCATCACCTTCGACGACCAGGACAAGAACCCGTACTGGCTCACGGTCGTCGGCGTCGTGAAGAACACGGTGCGCGACGAGTGGGCGGCGGCGGCGCAGGGCGAGGTCTACCTCGCCTATCTGCAGCACCACCGTTACCTGGAGGCGCCGTCGTCCCAATACGCCTACCTGACCTTCGTCGTCCGCACGACCGCGGATCCCGCGGCGCTCGCGCCCGCGGCGCGGCGCGCCGTCTGGTCCCTCGACCCGAGCGTCACCATCTCCCAGGTGCAGACGATGGAGGAGGTCGTGACCCAGGCCAACGCCAGGCCGCGGTTCTACCTGCTTCTCCTCGCCGTGTTCGCGGGCGTCGCGCTCGTCCTCGCCGCGGTCGGGATCTACGGGGTGATCAGCTACTCCGTGTCACGCCGCCGCCACGAGATCGGCCTGCGCATGGCTCTCGGCGCAGGACAGCGGGACGTCCTTCGCCTCGTCGTCCGGCAGGGAATGCGGGTCGCTCTCGCGGGCGCGGGCGCCGGCCTCGCCGGAGCCCTCCTCCTGACCCGCCTGATGTCCACCCTCCTCTACGGAGTCGGATCCAACGACCCGCTGACCTTCGTCCTGGTGACACTCACCCTGACGGCCGTCGCTCTCGTCGCCAGCTACATCCCCGCCCGCCGCGCCACCCGAATCGATCCCCTCGTCGCGCCTGCGCCACGAGTAGCGGATTCCGATTCCAGATTCCAGATTCCAGGTTCAGGAAGGGAGCGTGCCCTCGGCTCCCGTAACCTGACACCTGATCCTGACACCTGACACCTACTTGAGGGCTTCGGCGCCGGCTCTGGCGCACTGGCCGTCCTGGGCGCTCGAGCCGCCGGAGACGCCGATCGCGCCGACGGTCTTGCCGCCGGACACGAGCGGGACGCCTCCATCCACGGGGACCGCGCCCTCCAGGCGAAGGCGCGAAGGCCGTCTCCCCCGCTGGCGAGCATCTCCTGGAAGGCCTTCGTCGGCCTCAGGAAGAGCGCCGCCGACCGCGCCTTGCTCATGGGCCACGGCGACGCTGCCGGTCTGCGTGCCGTCCATCTTCTCGAAATAGACGAGGTGCCCGCCGGTGTCCACGACCGCCGCGGCCATCGTCCAGCCGTTCTTGCGGGCCTCGGCGAGCGCCGCCGCGGCCGCCTTCTTCGCGTCCTCCGAGCCGATCGGCATTCCATAGGGTTCAGGCATCGTTGCTCCTTTGCGGCAGCCCGTCGGGAACGAGGGGCAGCTTGCGCAGGCGGATCCCGGCCGCGTCGAAGATCGCGTTGCCGACGGCCGGCGCGAGGCCGAAGATCGGAGTCTCGCCGGCGCCGGCAGGGGGCAGGTCTTTCCGGTCGAGAAGGACGACCTCGATCGACGGGAGCGTCCTTCATCCGCGGGACGCGGTAGAGCGAGAAGCGCGGATTCACGATCCGGCCGTTCTCGAAGCGGATGGCCTCGAAGAGCGCGCCGCCGATCCCCTGCACGATCGCTCCTTCGACCTGGTTGCGCAGCCCGTTGGGGTTGACGACGGCGCCGCACTCGAAGGCCTCGACGACGCGGCGGATGCGGACCTGGCGGGAGGCGCCGTCGATCTCGACCTCGGCGCAGGTCGCGACGTAGCCCCCCTTCTCGACGCCGCCGGCGATCCCGAACCCGCGGCCGGGAGCGGCCTTCCGGCTCGTCCAGCCGAACTTGTCCGCGGCGGCCTCGAAGACGGCCTTGAGCCGCGGCTCGGAGATGTTCTTCAGGCGCAGCTCGAGCGGGTCCATGGCCAGGGCGCGCGCCAGCTCGTCCATGTGCGTCTCGCGCGCGAAGTGGTTCGCCGTGGCCGCGAGGCCCCGGTAGGAGCCCTGGCGCAGCGGCGAGGCGACGGGATGGAACTGGATCGTCTGGTTGGGGATCGCGTAGGGCGTCGCGATCGCGGCGGGGCCGGAGTTGTAGTTGTGGAACTCCCAGGCCACGACCGAGCCGTCGCGCCTGCGCGCCGCTCGCGACCTCGATCACGCCGGCGGGTCGCAGATACGCCCAGGTGAACTCCTCCTCGCGGGTCCAGGCGACCTTGACCGGCTTGCCGGCCGCCTTCGCCAGGCGCGCCGCCTCGACGGCCGCGTCGCCGGTGTGCTTGCCGCCGTAGGCGGAGCCCGTGTCGGGCACCTGGACCCGCACGCGCTCCGCGGGGATGCGAAAAGCCTCGGCCAGCTCGTCGCGCACGGCGAAGGGGCGCTGCGTCCCGGTCCAGACGGTCAGCCTGTCGCCGTTCCACTCCGCCACCGCCGCCCGCGGCTCGAGCGGAGCGTGCGCGATGTACTCGACCGTGTAGGTCTGCGCGAGCTTGACGTCCGCCGACGCCATGCCCTGCTCGACGGAGCCCTTGACCTGCGGCGCGTCGCGCTCGCTCTTCTCCTCGTTCTTCTTGAGGAATTCGAACAGCTCCTTGCTCGAGGGTTGCGGAGGCACGTCCCATTCGGCCTTGATCTCGGAGAGGGCGCGCTCCGCCGTCCAGGCATCGGGCGCGACGACGCCGACGAAGTCCGCGTCCCGCACGACCTGGACTCCCGGCTTCTCGGCCGCATGCGTGTCGACCGAAACGAGCCTGGCCTTGAACCCCGCGGGACGCAGCACCTTGCCGTGCAGCATTCCGGGGCGGGTCCAGGTCCGACGTGTACTGGTGTCTTCCCGTGACGAAGTCGCGGCCGTCCACCTTCGGCGCGGCGGACCCGGCGATCTTCCAATCGCGCGCCGCCATGACGGGAGCGTCCTCCGCGATCACCCTGACGAGGTTCTGCCCGCGCGTCAGCTCGCCGTAGCCGATCGCCGCTCCCGTCGCGGGATTCGAGATCTTCCCGGCCGAGGCGTTCAAGCGCTGCCCGGTCCGCCTTCCACCGCTCCGCCGCGAGGTCCACCAGCTGTTCGCGCGCCGCCGCCGCCGCGCGGCGAAGCTGCGGCCCCATTGTCGGCGTCGTCCGGCTGCCGAAGGTCCCCGCGTCCCACGGAACGAGGTCCGTGTCGCCCATGACCATGCCGGATCGACTCGACCGGCACGCGCAGCTCTTCGGCGACCTGCTGCGCGAGCGACGTGCGGATGTTCTGCCCCATCTCGACCTTGCCGGTGAAGACCGTGACGCGCCCGTCCTCCGCGATGTGGAGCCAGGCCCCGAGGTCCTTCGGGAGCTCCCGCCCTCCTCGCGCGCGGCCGGATTCCTGCGCCGTCGCGCGAGGGACGGCAAGGCAGACGAGCACGCCGCCGCCCAGGACCTTGAGGAACGCGCGGCGATCCACGTCGAACCAGTGGAGCCGGCCCTCGACCGCGTGCTGGGCCAGCTCGAGATCGAAATCGGAATCGGGACGCGCGTCCTTCTCCATCATGCCTTCCGCATCGCCTGCGCCGCCCGCTTCACCGCGGCCAGGATCCGGGGATAGGTCCCGCAGCGGCAGATGTTGCCGTTCATGCGGCCGGCGATCTCCTCCTCGCTCGGATCCCGGTTGGCCGCGAGCAGGCCCGCCGCCGAGACGATCATGCCGGGCGTGCAGTAGCCGCACTGGAACGCCTCTTCTTCGAGGAAGGCCGCCTGGACGGGATGGAGCCGGCCGTTCTTCTCCAGCCCCTCGATCGTCGTGATCTTCTTGCCCGCCGCCTCCGAGACCGCCGTGCGGCAGGAGCGAGACGGCGCGTCCGTCCAGGAGGACCGTGCAGGCGCCGCATTGCCCCTCGCCGCAGCCGTACTTGGTGCCCGTCAGCTGCAGCCGGTTGCGCAGGACGGAGAGCAGGCTCTCCTCCGGCGGCGCCTCCACGCGGCGCTGCGTTCCATTGACGACCAGGTCAGCGCACCCATGCGCGCCTCCTTCATCCCGGCGGGAAATTATAGATGCTGCATTAGACTCGGCCGATGTCCCGCTCGCGCAGGCGAAGCGCGATCTTCTTCGCCCTTCTCCTGACGCTTGCCGGATGCCGTCACGCGCTCGTCCCTCCCCTGCGGCCGCCCGCGGCCGCCGGTCCCCCGCAGGTCACTCATGGATTCGGAGAGAGTGAGGCACGAGGGGTTCGGCGTCTCGAGCGCCTTCGACTGGGCGCTGCCGGAGAGCGCGCGCGGACGCCTGCGCTTCTCCTGGACCTCGACGGCGGGACGCGCGGACGTCTCGCTCGTCGCGGAGCTGCTGCCCGCCGGCGGCGGCCCCGCGCGGCCGATCGGGCGCGCGACGCGGCGGTTCGCCGGCGGGAACCGGCGCGGCCGAGTTCTTCGACGAGGATTGGAAGCTCCCCGCTCCGCGCGCCGGGTCGCGCCTGCGGCTGCGGCTGGAACCCGCCGGGACGTTCTTCCTCTCCGACCTGCGCGTGGCGCGGCCCGATCCGAGGGCGGACGCGGTCTTCCTCCTGATGTTCGACACGACGCGGCGCGACGCTATCGGGCTCTACGGCTGCACCGATCCCTCGAGCCCCAACCTCGACGCGATCTTCCGCGACGCGTGGAAAGCCGACCGCGCCTACGCCCCGGCCTCCTGGACGATCCCCTCGGTCGCCTCCCTCCTGACCGGACGCGTCCCGGCCGTCCAGGAAGGCTCCGACGGCGCGCCGCTCGGCATCGTCCCCGGCATGCCCACGATCGCGACGGACTTTCGCCGGGCGGGCTGGTCCACCGCGGCCTTCATCGCCAACCCGACGCTCCACGACGGCAACGGCTTCGCGGAGGGCTTCACGACCTTCTTCACGACGCCGTACGACGCTCTCCTCGATCACGACGCCGGGGGGAGAGACGGCGCGCCGCGCGCCGAAGTGGCTCGCGTCCCACCGGGGCGAGCCCTTTCTCCTCTTTCTTCTCCTGATGGACCCGCACGACCCGTACACGCCTCCCGATCGGCCGCGCGGGGAAGACGCCGTTCGATCCGGACTACAAGGGCTCGTTCGCCGGCGACGAGATCCACCGCCTGCAGATCGGCAAGCTCCCGCGCCCTTCCGAGCGGGACATCCGGCACCTGGCGGCGCTCTACCACGACGAGGTTCGCTACGCCGACTCGAAGGTCGGGGAGCTCTGGAACGCGCTCGACGCGGGCGAGAGGAAGCGCGCCACGGTCGTCTTCACTTCCGATCACGGGGAGGAATTCTGCGAGCACGGAGGGTGGAAGCACGGGCCGACCCTCTTCGACGAGGTGCTCCGGGTGCCGCTGCTCATTCGCCCCCGGGCCGGGCGGCGCCTGCCGGCCGCGCGGACGGATGCGCTCGTCTCGCTGCTCGACCTGCTTCCGACGATCGAGGCGCTCGCCGGCCTTCCGGCTCCCGCGCGGCCTCTGGACGGCCGCAACCTGCTCGAGCCGGGCGCATCCGAACGCGAGTCGCTTCCCGCCATCACGATGCTCACCGGCGGCGGCGCGCGCGCGGCCGTCGTGCGCCGGGCATCCAAGCTCTTCTTCTTCGACCGGCTGGCGACGCGGGGAGTTCCCGACGAGACGAAGGATCCGGACGGCTGGGTCCTGGCGCGGCGCCTGCCGGGCCTGCTGCCGGCCCTGGGACGGTTACGATCTCGCGGCGGACCCGGGCGAGACGAGGCTCCTCGCGATCGACGAGCGACGTTCGCCGCCGACTGGCGCGCCGTGGAGCAGGCGATTGCCGGGACGCACGAGGGCCTCGAAATCCGCTTCCTCGGGGCCGCCGGCTCGCCGCCGCTGCGCGTCAAGCTGGAGGGCTTGCCGCCCGGCGCCGGCGTGGAGCCGTTCGCGCTGGAGGAATCCGATCACTTCGCATGGATTTCATCGCAAGCGGGCGGCGTCCTGACCGCCACCCTCGACATCGCCGCCGACGTGGACGGCTTCCTGGATCACCGGTCCCGAGTCGGACCTGAAACTGACGGTGGAGTTGGACGGCTGCGCGGACCTGACGCTCGCGGAGACGAAATCGCTGACCTCGGGCCGCGCCGAGACGATCCCGCGGCCGCCGTGCCGGTCGGGCTTCCCCGCTTCGAGCGCCACGGCCGCTGCCCGGGCGTCTTCCTCTGGCGCGCGCCGCGGGCGAGGCCGCGTCACGCCCGAAGCGACCGACGAAGCGATCAAGAAGCTGAGGGCCCTCGGATATCTGCACTAACGCCGCGCCGCGCTAGCGTGGGATCTGCGCCCGTAGGGCAACGCTTCGCTCCCGGGGCTGGGACTGACTCTCAAGATCGCGTCGTAGGGGAGGGGCTTGCCCCTCCCGCCTCCACGTCGCAACCAGAAGAGGCGGGCGGCCCGTACCGAGCGTCGTCGGTCGCGCCAGCGGCCGAGGGACGCGACATGCGGCGGGTTCGCCGCCGCAAACGGCCGCCCTACGGCACGCAAAAGACTCAAACCGGGGTTTCAGCGTCCCTCACCTGCTAGATTTAGAGGCCTGAGCGAAGAGAAACGCGGGGAGTCTGTGCCCCGGGGCGTCTCGGTCGTCGTCCCCGTCCACGGCGACGGGGACGCGCTGGCCGAACTCGTCGGCCGGGTGGCTTCCGTTCTCGGCGGCGCGTCCGGACGGCCGTGGGAAATCATCCTGATCAACGACGGAAGCCCCAAGAGTTGCTGGCGCCGCATCGAGGAGCTGGCGCGGAGCCGACCCAATGTCCGCGGCATCGACCTGATGCGCAACTACGGGCAGCACAACGCGCTCCTGTGCGGCCTTCGCGCGGCGGTCTACGACACCACCGTTACCCTGGACGACGACCTCCAGCATCCGCCCGAGGAGATTCCGAAGCTTCTGGCGCTCCGCGAGGAAGGGTGGGACGTCGTGTACGGCACGCCCGCGCGCCAACGGCAGCCCTTCTGGCGCAAGCTCGCCTCGATGCTGATCCGCGTCGCGCTCGCGGGGGCGATCGGTTGGAAGAGGGCGAGAAGCGTCAGCGCGTTTCGCGCGGTCCGCACGGAGAGCCGCCGCGCGTTCGCGGATTTTCGCGGTCCCTTCGTCTCGCTCGACGTGCTGCTCTCCTGGACGACCGACCGCGCCGGGCAGGTCGAGGTCCGGCACGAGGCGCGCAAGTCGGGAGCGTCGGGCTACAGCTTCTGGAAGCTCGCTTCTCACGCCGCGGACATGATGACGGGCTTCTCGGCCTGGCCCCTGCGGCTGGCGAGCGTGGTCGGCTTCGGGTTCACGCTCTTCGGCCTCGCCGTCCTCGCCTACGTGATCGTCCGCTACGTGATGGCCGGCGGGAGCGTGCCGGGCTTCCCGTTCCTGGCGTCCATCATCGCGATCTTCTCGGGCGCGCAGCTCTTCGCCCTGGGAATCATCGGGGAGTACCTCGCGCGCATGCACTTCCGGTCGATGGAGCGGCCGGTCTACGTCGTCCGCGAGACGACGCCGGAGGGATCGTCCGAGGACCGGCCTTGACGGAGATCCGGACGAGCCCTCTCGCCCCGGCGGAAATCGAAGACCTCCGAGGGCCGCTGGCCGGCCTCCTCCACGGGCCGCTGCGGGCGTGGCCCGCGGAAATGTCCCCCGACCGTCGCGCGGAGCACTGGCTCGACGAGATCCGCTCCGTGCTCTCGGGTGACGGGAGCGCGGCGTTCGTGGCGCGCGCGGACGGCCGGACCGCGGGCCTGGCCGTCCTCGCCGACCAGGCCTGGGAGACGCGAGTGCTCGGCCGGCGCATGACGGTGATCCGCCATCTCGCCGCGGCGGGAGATGCTTCGCAACGGGCGGCGGTTTTCGAGCGGCTCCTCGACGAGGCGGTGCGGCACGCCGAGGAGCGCGGCGCGGAGTGTCTCGTCCACAGGAGCCACGCGGACGACGCGCCCGCCATCCACGCGCTCGAGCGGCACGGCTTCCTCCTCATGGACACGCTCCTCGACTACGTCTTCGACTTCGCGAGGAACGAGCTGCCGGCGTCCTCCCGCCTGCCTCCGGACGCGCGGGTGCGCCCGGCCACGGCCGAAGACCTGGACGGCTTGCTCGAAGTCTCCCGGCGGGCCTTCCCCGTTCACTCGGGCCGGTTTCATTCCGACGAGAGGATTCCGCGCGCCTGCGCGGTCCGGCTCTACGAGGAGTGGATCCGGTCCTGCGTCGAGGGGTGGGCGGACTGGGTCCTGGCGGCGGAGTGCCGCGGGGCCGTCGTCGGCTACTCGGCGTGGAAGAAGCCGTCGGAGATCGATCGCCGTCACGGGATCGCGCTCGGGCATTACAGCATCGGCGCGGTCGCCCCCGAGCACGCCGGCCAGGGTCTCTTCCGCGCCCTGACGGTGGAAGGCATGCGGCTGCTCGCGGGACACGCGCGATCGATCGAGGGGCCGACGCACGCCGCCAACGTCCCCGTGCAGCGCGCTTACGCCGCGCTCGGCTGGCGGGTCGCCGGCGCGCGCCACGGCTTCCACCGCTGGTCGGGGCCTTGAGCGCGCCCGGTCCGCCCTGGGCGATCCCCTTCAACCGGCCCTGCCTGGCGGGGCGGGAGATGGAGTACATGCGGCGGGCCATCGCGAGCGGCCATCTCTCCGGCGACGGCGAGTTCACCCGGGCCTGCCACGATTCCCTCGCGCGGTCGCTGGGCGTTGCCGCCGCGCTCCTGACGACCTCCTGCACGCATGCCCTCGAGATGACGGCGCTGCTCCTGCGCATCGCTCCCGGCGACGAGGTCGTCCTTCCCTCCTTCACGTTCGTCTCGACGGCCAACGCGTTCGTGCTGCGGGGGGCGCGCCCGGTGTTCGCCGACATCCGCCCCGACACGCTGAACCTGGACGAGAGCCGGCTGGAAGGTCTCCTGACGCCTCGGACCCGGGCCATCGTCGCCATGCACTACGCGGGCGTGGGCTGCGAGATGGACGCCATCCTCGCGACGGCGGCAAACCGGGGCATCGCGGTGGTCGAGGACAACGCGCACGGCCTGTTCGGCAAATACAAGGGGAAGTACCTCGGCACGTTCGGCTGCCTCGCCACGCAGAGCTTCCACGAGACGAAGAACTTCACCTGCGGCGAGGGGGGCGCGCTCCTGATCAACGATCCCTCCTACATCGAGAGAGCGGAGGTCCTCCGGGAGAAAGGGACCTACCGCACCCGCTTCTTCCGCGGCGAAGTGAACAAGTACACGTGGGTGGACATGGGATCGAGCTATCTCCCCTCGGAGTTGAACGCCGCGTTCCTCCTGGCCCAGCTCGAGGAGCGCGACCGGATCCAGGCCCGGCGCCGGCGGATCTGGGAGCGCTACGCCGAGGGGCTCGCCGACTGGGCCGGCGACCGGGGAGTCCGGCTGCCCTGCCGTGCCCGCCGACCGCGAGCATCCCTTCCACATGTTCTACCTGATCCTCCCTTCGAAGGAATCGCGCCAGGGCCTGATCGCGCATCTGAAGGAGAGAGGCATCCTCGCCGTCTTCCACTACCTGCCGCTCCACCTCTCGGCGATGGGCCGGAGCTTCGGAGGCGTGCCGGGAAGCTGCCCGGTCACCGAGGACGTCAGCGATCGCCTCCTGCGGCTCCCCTTCTTCAACGACCTGACCGAGGAGGAGCAGGCCCGCGTCGTCGAGGCCGTCCGCGACTTCCCGGGCCTCTCCGCGGCCACTCCCCGCAGGACCTGACCCCGGCGTGCAAACCGACTCCGCGCCGGCGCCCGGATTCCCCGATGAAGGACCCGGCCTCCTGTTCGGGCTCAAGGACGGCCACTTCTGGTTCACGCACCGGCGGTCCGCAATTCGCGAGGCCGCTCGTGACTGCCTCCCGGGCAAGGGCGGCGCGCACGTCCTGGATTTCGGCTGCGGGGACGGCGAGGTCCTGACGGATCTGTCGCCGGCACTTCCACGCCGTCGGCCTCGACCCGAGAGTGAACGACCTCGCCCTGGCGCGCAGGCGCGGCGCCGCCCGTCTCGTGGCCGCCCGGGGAGACCTTCCCTTCACGCGGTGCTTCGATCTCGTCGGTCTCTTCGACGTCGTCGAGCACGTCGCCGACGACGTGAGCCTCCTTCGCGATGCCGCCGCGCTGGCCGTTCCCGGAGGCCATGTCCTTCTGACGGTGCCCGCGGACCCGAGGCTCTGGAGCAAGTTCGACCGATACGCCGGACACTATCGGCGGTACACGAGGCGCGCGCTCGAGGGTCTGCTGCGCGACGCCGGGCTCGAGCAGCTGCGTCTTCTTCCGCTCTTCCGCGTCCTCTGGCCGATGGCGCGTAGTCAACGCCCTCCTCGGCAAAGGACAGGAGGTGAGCGACGCCGGCGAGGAGTACCGGGTGGCGGGAATCTGGAACGCGTCTGCTCCGCGGCGCGCTGACACTGGAGCGATCGCTCTTCCGTTCCTCCGAGCCGGAGCCGGCACCTCCTGGCTCGCCATCGCCCGAACTCCCGCCTCTCGGACCCCCGCGCTGTAGGGGAGGCGCTTGCGCCTCCCGCCCCTATCGGATTCGCCGAATCGCTCTTACCGGGCACGATCACAACGATCGTGATCCCACGGGAAAGTCGAATGCAGAATCCCACAACGTAGTCGCGGCTGTCCCGCCCTCACGGCGTACCCGCAGAGGCGGGCGGCGCGAGCGCCGCCCCTACGACGCGAGGGCCCGTTGCCGTGTCGCGTAGCCGAGGATCGCCGCGAGAAGGACGCCCGTCCCGAAGGCGCCGAGGGCGAGATTCAGCAGCGGCGGGCGATAGTGGAGGCGGATCTCGTGACGTCCGGGCCCCAGGCGGAACCCGATGAAGGCGTGATTGACCCGCACGATCGGCAGACTCCCGCTCTCCGTCTCCGCGTGCCAGCCCGGCCACGCCGGAATCGAAGTCGCGACAAGGACGCGCGAGGCCGCCGCCGCCGTGATCAGCAGGTCGGGTCCGCTCGCGCGCGAGGAGAGCCGGGCCTCGCCGTTCGCGGTTTCTCCTCGCGTTGATCTCTCCCGATCCGCCTCCGACAGCCAGGCGCGCTCGCCGAAGTCGGTCTCCCGGGCCATCTGCGCCAGCCGTGCGCTCCGATCCGGCTCGAAGCGGACCCGCCGCGGAACGAACACGCGGTCGAGAGCGCGCGGGTTCTCGAAGATCGCCATCTCCGCGTCCCGTCCGCTCTCCCGCCACCCCGGCGGAGCCGGATCGCCCGGCGAGGCGATGGCGAAACGGGCGTTGAGCAGGGAGAGGAACGGGCGGGTCAGGTCTTCAACAACCGTGTAAGAGGCCTGCTGGGGCCGGCACCAGAGCGGGAACGTCTCGGCAAGGTCGGCCAGGGCGAAGGGCTCGTACCCGCGCACGTCCTCGAGCCCGTAGAGCGTTGCGGTGTTGGGACGCAGGACGTCCGCCGGGGCGACGATCCGGTACGGCGCGCCGCCCCGCGGGAGAGTCTCGAGCGCGTGCAGAGGCGGCGTGACCGCGCCGGCCGGAAGCGTGGGGTAGACGCCGTTCATCTCGGCCGAGCGCTCCACGACGAGCAGGAGAAGAGCGGCCCCCGCCAGCCGCGCGCCGGCGAGAGGCCACAGGAGCGCCGCCGCGGCGAGCGCGGCGAGGGGGAGAACCTGCGCGGCGAAGGAAACGAGGACGAAGGATTCGGGGAGGCTCCGATCTTCGAACACGCCGCGCGCGAGGACGAAGGAGAGGACCAGGAGCGCCGCGACCGCGGCGGCCGCGAGCGCGACCGAACGTCCGGGGACTCCGGCGGATCTCCTCGGCACCCAGGGCCGCGAGTCCCGCCAGGCCGAGCGGGGCGAGGAACGACCAACCGGTAGTTGAGAGCGACGTCAAATCCCGGGAGCGCGGAGGTGACATCGGAAAGGAGAGGAGCGCTCGCCCCGTAACCGAGGCCGGCGAGGAAGAACACGAGGAAGAGGACGCGCCCCCGGCGGACTCCCCGCGGCGCGCGGAAGGCGAGCAGGGCCAGGGGAAAGAGAAGGGCGCCCGAGTAGGCCAGCGGCATGCCGGAGCCGTCGTGGCGCCAGCCCTGGACCGGGCTCCTGCCGTAGATCCCGTGCGCGAACGGGAGGAGCGCGGGCAGGAGACGCCGCGCCGACTCCGGCGCGGAGACCGACTGCCCTTGCCGCTGCCGGGCGCCGTAGATCGCCGTTCGCGGGAGAGCGTCGAGCAGGGGAAGGAGGAGCGGCGCCCCGAGCAAGAGAGCGAGAAGGCCCGCGAGGAGCGCGGCGCCGATCGGGCGGATCACGCGGCGCGGCCGGTTCGCGATCTCCCAGACGAAGTACACCGCACCTCCCGCCAGGCAGTGGAAGAAGGTTTCCGGATGTCCGCCGGCGATGCCGAGGAGAAGCGCGATGACCGCGAGGGAGACGGAAGCCGCGCCCGGCCGCCGGGCCAGGCGGCGCAGGCCCAGGAGGAGCAGGGGGAACGTCGCGATCGCGGGCCCGATCGCGAAACCGTCCCAGAAGAGAAGACAGGTCGAGAACCCCCAGCCGACCGCTCCCACGAGAGCCGGCACCGGCGACAGCGTATGGTCCCGGAAGAACAGGAAGGCGCAGAGGAGCGCGAGAAAGAGCGTGAACGCGCAGGAGAAGAGGAACGAAAGCCCGACGGGCAGAAAGATCCCGAGCCATGTACCGGGATGGAGGAAGGCGTCTCCCGCGGCCGGGAACAGCGGGCCTCCGGACAGGACGAATCGGTTCCAGAACGGAATCCTTCCGTTGGCGAACGACTCGCGCACGGCGCTCCTCCACGGAAGGTTGGCGAAGGCGATGTCGGAGAGAATCGGATTGCGCGCGGGACCGATCGCCTGCGCCTGCGGCGTGTGCTTCCACGGGTCGTGGCCGTAGTAGAGGTCCGCCGGCCCATAGACGCCTCCGATGAGGAAGGCCTTGCCCGTGAAGACCAGCGGGAGAAGCGCCAGGGCGAGACGGGAGCCGCGCGGCACGGGCGCCACGAAACGGTGGGCGAGGAAGAGGACGAGCCACGCCGCGGCGGCGTAGGTCAGCCAGAGAAGGAGCGTCTCGGCTTTCAGCGGCGGGGCCTCCGCCGGATTCTAGCCCAGCGGGCCACAGCATCGTCGCGAGCGGCTCTCCCCGTTGTCATCCGGATCGCCCCCCTCGTTGTCATCCGGAGCGTCCCCTCATCCGACCTCGTTGTCATCCGGAGCGCAGCGAAGGATCTGCTCCCGTGTCCAATACATGACGGAAGCAGATTCTTCGTCGCTTCGCTCCTCAGAATGACAGAGAAGCTTCGCTCCTCAGAATGGCAGGGCCCGGATTACGGCGGCGGCGGCGAGTGAGAGGATACTGGTCCGGAAAAAGGAGATACCGATGATGAGATCTCGAACCGTGATTGCCGCCGCTCTCTTGTTGACGGCCGGTCTTTCTTACGCCCAGACGACCCGGCGCCGAGAGGCACCCACCCCCGCCGACGCCCTGTCGGTCGATTCGATCATCGCCGCCCTCTACGGCTCCGTCAGCCACGCTCCCGACGCGTCGCCCGATTTCGACCGGATGCGCGCCATCTTCCTCTACGTCGGGATGTTCGTCCCGCCCGTGCGCCCCGGCCAGGAGATCACCGGGAGCGACGTGGACGGGTTCGTCAGCCGCTTCGAGAGGGGCGCGGCGGCGCGCAAGGAAAAGGCGGAGCCGGCGCAGGGCTTCTTCGAGCACGAGATCGCCCGGAAGGCGGACTGCTTCGCCAACGTGTGCCAGGTCTTTTCGACCTACGAATCGCGCCACACGGCGTCGGACGCGAAGCCCTTCGAGCGCGGGGTCAACTCCATCCAGCTCGTCAACGACGGCAAGCGGTGGTGGATCGCCTCGGTCGCCTGGGACACCGAGAAACCGGACAAGCCGATTCCCCCGCAGTACCTGCCGGCAGCCAAGCCCTGATACCGGACTCGCTTTCGTTCTCAAGACGTTGTTTCCAATGCAAGAAGGTGGTGGGCATCTTCGTGAGCTCCAGAGACGGGTTGTTCGCGCAAAGCGGATGACGAAGACAGCGGCGGAGAAAAAACCCCGGGGCCGGAGGTCGGCCCCGGGGTAGGACGGAAGGGAGGGGTGACAGCCACCCCACCCGGAGTGCCTCGTTAACTCGCTTGAGAGTCGCCAGGAATGGTGAAGAAGAACGTGCTTCCCGCGCCCGGCCTGCTCTGGGCCCAGATTCTTCCCCCGTGCGCGAGGACGATGGACTTCGAGATGTAGAGCCCGAGCCCCAGACCGTGACGTTCATCGCCGCCGAGCTTGCAGTAAGGGTTGAAGATGCGCCCGAGGTCGGCCTCCGTCATCCCCCGCCCCGTGTCTTGAACCGCGATCCGGACCCGCCGCTCCTGCCTGGCCGCGGTCACGGAGATCTGTCCTCCCCTGGGTGTGATCTTGATCGCGTTTGAAACGAGGTTTGTGAGGACCTGAAAGATGCGATCCTGATCGACTCGAACCGGGAGATTCTTGCTCGGAAGCCTCGCCTCCAGGGAAACAGACCGGGCAGAGGCGAGCGGGCGAAAAACGTCCACGGCCTCCTTCACGATCTCCGCGGCATTGCGCTTATGGAGAACGACGTGAAACCTGCCCGCTCGCAGCCGCGCGCGGTCCAGCAGGTTGGAAATGAGC
The DNA here is from genome assembly GCA_963782815.1 of uncultured Acidobacteriota bacterium. Classification (GTDB taxonomy): domain Bacteria; phylum Acidobacteriota; class Thermoanaerobaculia; order UBA5066; family Gp7-AA6; genus JAWOLE01. The sequence goes on from CAWALG010000012.1 coordinate 118,263, forward strand.
CTGTCCATCTGCCGGATCGTCCGCTGAACGTTTCCCAACCCCCGGAACCGTCCTGGCTCTGTCCCGCCGACAACTCCGCGTGCGCGGAGAGAACGCTCAGGAGACTCTTCATGTCGTGCCCGAACACGGCGAGCAGTTCCTCCCGATCGGCCAGCGCCGCGACGGCGGCGTTCCGTGCGCTCTGCTCCCTGAGGAGTTCTCTGTCACTTTCCTTTCTCTCCTCGGCGAGCTGGAAGTCGACCTGGTCGCGAGCCTGACGGAGCCGGAGGGCCATGTCAGAGAAGGCCGCGAAGACGCCAGAGACCTGGTCGATCAGGAGGCGCTCGGTTCGGAGACCGTCATCGGTCTGAGAACGTGGGCTCACACGCCGCGGCCCCGGAGAGATCTCGATTCTCATTCAGTCCCGCTTGAGCGCATTGAGCGTACTGAGCGCATTGGGCGCAAGTTACTCCCGCGACGGGAACGGCGGAAATCGTTTGATCCAATGACTCTGATAGGAGAAAACGATCAATAGCCGCTCGGAATCCGGGAAGCCGGGCTCCCGCGACCCCCTGTTCTTCCTGTTCTTGCCTCTGCCCGCCCCGGTTATAAAATCCCGGCCGAGCGTTACGAAGGCTTCCAACCGGGCATTCCTGAGTCCGGACTCGCCGGCATGAACGGCCCGCCGGGGCGAGTCCGATCCCTGATGACGCTCGGGTCGAGACATGTAGTCGATGAGAGGGCGTCATGGAGCTTCGGCACCTTCGATACTTCGTGGCGGTGGCGGAAGAGCTTCACTTCGGCCATGCGGCGAGCCGCCTGCACACCTCCCAGCCCTCGCTGAGCCAGCAGATTCGAAACCTCGAGCGCGAGCTCAAGGTGCAGTTACTCGTCCGAACGAAACGCAGCGTGGAGCTCGCGCCCGCGGGTCAGCGTTTCCTGGAGGAGGCCCGCGACATCCTGGCCAAGGCCGACCGCGCCGTCGGACTGGCGCGAGAGACGGTCCGCGAGGAGACGCGCAAGCTCGTCATCGGAATCTACCCCGAGACGGACTGGCGCCTCCTCGGCAGGGCCTTGCGCCTCTTTGCCGAGCACGTCCCCTCCGTCGAGATCCTCTTCGAGAATCTGACGCCGGAGGCGCAGGTCGAGGCGCTTCACAAGGGGCGTCTCGACCTCGGATTCGTCGCGCTGCCCATCGAGGCGGCGGGCCTGGCCAGCGAGCCGACGGGGCGCGTCCGGCTGATGGTCGCCCTTCCGGAAGACCATCCGTTGGCCCGAAGAGCCAGGCTCCGGCTCCAGGACCTGTCGAAGGAGGCCTACACGCTCTGGCCGCGGCATTTCTCGCCGGCTTCCTACGACGAGCTCCTCGCGGTCTTCCGGCGAGCCGGCTTCGGGCCGCCGATCACCATGGCGGGCGATCTGCCCTCGACCCACACCGTCCTCGGCATGATCGCGGCCGGCCTGACGATCGCTCTCGTCGACCCGGCGCTGCGTCAGATGTCCGCGCCGGGCGTCGTCTTTCGCGAGCTCGCCGGCCAGGGCGTCTTCACCGAGACGGGAGTCATCTACCGCCGGGACGATCCCTCGCCGATCCTGGCGTCCTTTCTTCAGGAATTGAGGGCGACGATCCGCCGGCGCGGCATCGCCCCGGCCGCTGCCCCGTCGAAACCGAAGAAAGCGAAGCGCCCCCGGAAGGCCGCGAGGCTTGCTCGCCGCGCGTCATCGGGGAAAGGCTGAGACTCACCCGGCAGCGATCAATCGGCGGCCCCAAACCGCTCGAGCCACCGGATCGCCTCCTCTTCCGCGCGGTAAATGGCTCTCCACGGCGCCGGCCCGGAGACGAACCCGATGTGGCCGCCCCGCCGCGAGGTTACGAGGGTCACGGCCGGTGAAGCGGCGGCTCGGACCAGCGGAAGGATCCGGGCGGGAACGAAAGGGTCATCCTCCGACGAGAGACAGAGGGTGGGCGTCTGGATGCGGCCGATGAATCCCAGCGAGCTCGAGCGGTTGTAGTAATCCTCGGCGCCGGCGAAGCCGTGCAGCGGTCCCGTGGCGGCGTCGTCGAATTCGCGGAAGGTCCGGGAGCGCGCGACGCGGCCGAGATCGAGGCGAGCGGCGGCCTCCGGAAAACGCCGCGCGACCTCGAAGGCCTTCGGCTTGAGCGTGGCCAGGAAACCGCGGACGTAGAAACCGCCGGCGAGCGTCTCCAGGTGACGCGAGCCCGCGCCGAGATCGTACGGAGTCGAGATGGCGGCCGCCGCCGCGATGCTCCGCTGCCGCGGATTCTCGCCCAGCCATTTCAGGAGGACGTTGCCTCCGAGAGAAGTCCCGATGGCAAAGAGCGGAGTCCCGGGCTCGCGAGAGGCGAGCGACGCGACGACGAAATCGAGGTCGGAGGTCTCGCCCGAGTGATAGAGACGGGGCCGGCGGTTCCGAAGCATCCGCGAGAGACGCGCGGGATCGCGGGCGCAGGAGCGGAAATTCAGCGCCGTGCCGCGCCAGCCGCGGCGCTCTGCCGCCGCGAGGAATCCCTGCGCGTAGACGGAATAGGAGCTCCCCTCGAGCCCGTGCAGAACGAGAAGACGGGGACTTCCCGGAGTCCCCTCGACGTGGTCCAGGACGAGCTCGTCCCCGTCGGGAGTCTCGAGGACCTCGCGGCGAAACGCCACCTGCCTGTGCGACCGGACCACTCTCCCCCAGGCCGTCTGGAGATGAGGCCCCGGAAGCCACCACGCCGGACGGAATTCGGATTCCGGAATCACTCGTGGGATTTCTCCAGGAGGCAGATGCCCGACCAGGGGCGTTTTCCCTGCGGACCGGAGGACTCGGGCAGCATCGCGATCAAGCGCAACAGCAACGGAAGGCGCTTGCGGCGGGCCGCTTCCTTCAACGGGGTCCGCACGGCGGCGGGACGCCATCCATGGCGGGCGAAGAATGCCGGCCCTTCCGCGGGCGCGAACTTCAGCGGCGCGCGGGCCTCTTCGAGCGCGGCGCCGACCTCGCGCTGGATCAGGCGCAGGAGACCCGGCGAGGCGATGTCGACGATCCAGCGCCGGAAGCTCTCCGGCGCCGCGAGGTCCTCCGCGAGCGACCCGACCTCGTCCTCGCTCAGGTAGATGAGAAGGCCCTCGGTGATGATCAGGGCCTTCTTCGCCGCTGCTCCCAGGCGCCGGAAGAGGTCGCGCCGGGCGGGCACGTCCGAGAGGTCGAGGCGGACTCGCTCGACGGCGCAGGCCGGTTTCTCGCCGCGCAGGATCTCCTCCTTGTAGTCGAGGATCGCGGGAAGATCCACCTCGACCCATCGCAGCGAGGCGGGAAGCGGCATGCGGTACGGCCGCGCGTCCAGGCCCGCGGCGATGTTGACGACGAGGTCCGCCCCCTGCCCGACCTGTTCCGCGATGAAGCCGTCGTAGAGGACCGTCCGCATGACCCAGGCCCACTCGTGCTTCTCCTGCGACTTCATCGCGGCGGCGATCTCTCCGCCGCGCTCGCCGATCAGCCTCTTCGCGAACGGGTCCCGGAAGATCGCGTCTCTCCGCTCCGTCTCGCGGGCCCGGTAAGTCGCGGCCCAGATCGCCGTATCCGAGATATTGCGGATCGCCCCCTCTTTCATCACTCCGTCATTCTCTCAGGGCCGTGGCTCGAACCGAGGGCTCGGTACGCAGCGGCGAGAGCAGATCCTTCGCTCCGCTCAGGATGACAAAGGGGTGGGGGTTCTCTCGACACACTCTTCGCGGCGCATCCAGTAGATCACGGGGGTGCCGCGGGTGCGACAGCTATGCAGGAAGGCCTCTTTTCAGAACTTCTTCCATTTTCTCCACGAAGACGTCGATCTCGGGAAGCGTCGTGTAGACATTGGGAGTGACGCGCAGGCCGTTGAACTCGGCGTGAACGATCGGCGTCGTCATGATCCGGTGCTTGTTCCAGAGGTAGGCCTGGAGCTTGCCCGTGTCCACGCCTTCGACGTGGATGAGGCCGATGCCGCAGGAGTCGGTGTCGTTCAAAGGGGTCAGGACTTTCACGCGCGGATCGGCGGCCGTCAGAGGCTTCGCCCAGCGGTCGCGCAGGAGACGCAGGCGCGCGGCCTTGCGCTCCGAGCCGATGCCGTGGTGGAAGGCGAGCGCGCCGGCGATCGCGTTGTGGTTGGCGGCCGGATGCGTGCCGATCTCCTCGTACTTGCGGATGTCGTTGTCCATCGCCGGCGGCGCGGCCAGGAGGGGCCAGATCTTCTTCTGCTTCTCCCGGCGCACGTAGAGGAACCCCGTGCCGATCGGGGCCAGGAGCCACTTGTGCAGGCTCGTGCCGTAGTAGTCGCATTCCAGGTCGTCCCGCTGGAAGGGAAAGTGCGCGAACGCATGGGCCCCGTCCACGAAGACCTCGATCCCGCGGTCGCGGGCCATCCGGACGATCTCCTTGACCGGCAGGATCTGCCCCGTCAGGTTCGTGATGTGCGTGACCTCGATGACCTTCGTCCTGGGCGTCAGCGCCCGCCGGAAGCGCTCGACGATGTCCTCGCGCGAGGGGGGCGGCACGGGAAAGGAGATCTGCTTGACGACGATGCCGTCCCGCCGCGCGCGCTGCTCCCAGGTCGTGATCATGCGGCCGTAGTTCTGGTTCGTGATGACGACCTCGTCCCCCGCCTTCAGGTCGATGCCGAGCGTGAGCGTCTCCATCGCCTCCGAGGCGTTGCGCACGATCGCCATCTCCTCCGGGTCGCAGCCGAACTCGGCGGCCAGGTCCCGCCGCACCGATTCGATCCGCGGCTCGAGCACGTCCCACATGTGATGGACCGGCATCTCGTTGGAGAAGCGCAGGTCGCGGATCATCGCCTCCAGCACGTGAGAAGGGGTCGGGCTGCACCCGCCGTTGTTCAGGTTGACGAGCGTGCGGTCGGCGTCGAACGCCCGCTGGATCTCCGACCAGTAGGCCTCGTCGGCGGCCATCTCCGGCGCCGGCCGCGATCCCGCCGCCCGCGAGGCCTGCGCCACGATCTTGAGCGTGTCGGCCCGGAAGGCCGGAAGCGTGAATCCCGCGGCCAGCCCGGAAAGAAGAGCCCGCCTGTTGAGCGCCACTCGACACCTCCTCTGCCGCCCAAGGAATTGGTCTAATGTCCAAGGTCCAAGGTCTAAGGTCCCAGGGCCAGGCTCCGGGACTTTAGACCTTGGACATTAGACCTTAGACTCCTAGTTTTTCGCGCGGGCGACCAGCTCGATCTCCATCGGCGCGTTTTTCGGCAGCGCGGCGACGATGACGGTGGAGCGGGCGGGCTTGTGCTCCCCCATCCGCTTCGCGTAGACGCCGTTCAACGCCGCGAAGTCCTCGGCCTTCGTCAGGAAGACCGTCGTCTTCACGACGTCGGAGAAGGTCAGCCCCGCGGCCTTCAGGACCGCTTCGAGGTTGTCGAAGACCCGCTCGGCGGACTGCTCGATTCCGCCCGTCACCAGCTCCCCCGTCTTCGGGTCGAGCGGAATCTGCCCCGCGGCGAAGAGGAACCCTCCCTCGACCACCGCCTGCGAGTAGGGCCCGATCGCCTTCGGGGCCCCGTCCGTGGCGATGAACTTCATCGCCGCGGTCTCCTTCTTCGCGGTTTCTTTCTTCTCGGCGCCCGCCTGGCCGAGAACCACGGCCGATACCGAAAGCAAGAAGCCGAACACAACCAGAGAAAGTCGTCTCTTCATGTTCCCTCCTTCAGTGATTCTTGAGCCCATTCTATGGGTAGAGTTACGCGAGGAGGTCAGACGATGGCGCAGGCCGACATGAGGCGTTTCGAGGTCGAGGCTCGATCCACGGACACCTTCGGGCGAGTGCTCTGCGGCTGCCGCAACCACCACTTCATCGTGGACGGGCCGGTGCAGAACGGGTGCCCGGGCGAGGCGGTCACGCCGGCGGAGCTTTTCCTCTCGGGAGTCGCGGCCTGCGGCGTCGAGCTCCTCCAGGTCATCGCGAAGGAGCGCGGCGTCCCGCTCGCCTCCGCCCGCGTCTCGATCACGGGCGAGATGGACCGCGGCAATCCAGTTCGTAAAGACCTGGCCCTCTTCAACTCCGTGCGGCTGCGCTTCGATCTCACGGGAGTCACGCCCGAGAAGGGCTCGGAGCTCGTCGAAGCCTTCAAGGGGCGTTGACCCCTCTACGGAACGGTCGCGGTCGCGACCCCCGACGTCCAAATCGAAGTTCACACGGCGAACTGAGACGGTGGCGCCGGTGGCGCCCTCACCCCTTCCCTCTCCCGGGGGGAGAGGGGAAGATCTCAGAGAAAGATCGTGCGGCCGAAGCGGTTGGTGAACCTGGGGCGGAAGCGCGCGATGTCGTAGTCGGAGGCGACGTCCACGGTGCGCGGCTCCCGGGAGGGGTCGGGGAGCTCCGTGTCGGCGTAGACGCCCTTCTCGATGCAGACCATGCGGCCGGTTCGGCCTTGCGCGGCGATCTCGACGGCCAGCGTCCCGAAGGTGTTGGCGATGATCTTGTCGAAGGGCTCGGGGTCGCCGCTGCGCAGGTCGTAGGCGAGGTCCTGCGCGCGGGTCGGCAGGCCGGTCGTGTGCGTGATCGCGTCGGCCAGGGCCTCCCCGACGTTCTGCTTGTGGCGATGCCCGAAGGCGTCGGGCGGGCCCACCTCGACGAGCTTGCCCCCCTCCCAGATCGCTCCCTCCGAGCAGAGGACCATCGCGTAATGGCCGGGGCTCGCCGCGTGGTCGCGGGCGGCGGTTTCGCAGAGCGCGTCGAGATCGAAGGCGTGCTCCGGGATGACGCACCGGATGTCGGAAATGGCCATCGCGGTGCCGAGCGCGGTGAAGCCGGCGTCGCGGCCGAAGATCCGGAAGACCCCGACGACCTCGTGGGACCCCAGGTGCGTGCGCTGGCGGTTGATGAACTCGACGGCCCGGATGATCGCGGTCGCGAAGCCGAGGCTGTACTCGGTCCCGCGCACGTCGTTGTCCATCGTCTTGGGAATTCCGACGACGGGGAATCCGCGCGTCGAGAGCGTGTGGGCGTAGCCGAGCGTGTCGTCGCCGCCGATCGCGATCAGGCAGTCGATGCCGAGCTCCGTCAGGTTCCGGATGACGGCCTCCGTCGCGTCGTAGCGGTCCTCGCCGACGCGGGGAACCTCGGCGCTCTCCCGGAGGCGAGCCGGCAGCTCGGCCTCCCGCATGCGGTCCGGCCGCGTCCGGGAGGTGTGAAGGAACGTCCCGCCGTAGCGGTCCACCGTGCGCACGCGGGCGTCGTCGAGCGGCACGACGTCGGTCCAGCCGCCCGTCTCGAGGTCCGGCGCCATGTCCACGGCGCCCTTCCAGCCGCGCAGGATGCCGGTCACGTTCGCGTCGCTCGAGCCGGGCCGGACCCAGCCGTGGTCCTTCGCGGCGGCGTACACGGACTTGATCGCCGCGTTCAGCCCCGGAACGTCGCCTCCGCCCGTCAGGACCCCGATGTGTTTGCCCGCCATGGCCTCCTCCGAGTGATCTATCAGAAGCGCGGTCGAGCGCTCAACCCCAGCCCTGTCATCCTGAGCGAAGCGAAGGATCTGCTCTGGTGCCGTCAGAGACGCGGAGCAGATCCCTCGTCGCTTCCACCTCGGGATGACAGGGGGGCGGGGACAGGCCGCTGTTACAGGACTTTCTTGACGACGAGGTAGGAGGTCAGGCCGGAGGGAACGTCCTTCAGCGCGATGCTCCAGGTGTAGGGGCCGGGCGGAAGGCCGAGCTGGATCGCGTCGACGTAGGGGCCGGCCTTCTCGCCCGAGAGGCTCTGCGCCTTCGACGCGCGGGTGAGCGGCTTGGCGCGGTTCCCCTCGTCATCGGAGCAGATTGCCCAGACCTGGACGTCCCGCTCGCTCGCGGCGGGCCCCGGCGCCTCCGGGGGCCGCGGGTACTCCAGACGCATCCAGACGATGTCGCGCCCGCTCTCCTTGCGGATCTCTTCGAAGGAGACCTTTGCGTTGAGCGGATTCTCGGCGACGCCGGACACGTTCAGGTTGGCGATGACGTTGTCGAGCGTCCTCTCGTCGTCGTTCCGGACGCGGTAGCCGCGCCGGTAGGTCACCTTCGCTCCCGGGCGCTCGATCGCGATCTCGATCTTGTGGTACTTGAAGTCTCCGGGCGTCGGATCGCGAAACGTCAGCGCGTACCCGGAGGTCCGCTCGGCGACGACGGTCCCCAGCCGGTCGGAGAACTGGTTCGGAACGAGGATCGCCTCGCCTCCGGTTGTCTCGGCAAGCGAGCTCATCGAATGCGTCACGGCGACCCGCGCGGTCATGCCCGTGCCCGAGTACGGCAGCGCCGCACCTCCCTCGACTCCAGGCATCGAGCGACCCGGCCACTTCTGGGAGACGCCGGGATTGGTCCCCCGCTCGATCGCCTCCGAGTCCACCGGATAGAAAGCGATGTCGAGCTCGAGGGCCTTTTTCGTGATCAATGCCATGCGCCGCGCCCAGGTGGCGTCGGAGGCGGCGCCGAACGCGGTCAGCGTCGAAAGCGCCTCGTCCTGCAGCATCCGGTTGATCTCCGCGGCCGTTCCCGGATCGACGGCTCCCTTCCCCATCGTGCGCAACTTCAGGTTGTCGCGTTCGGCGGCGTTGGCTCCGTAGAGCAAGAGCGAGAGATCGAACGGCGCCATGAGCGGTGTCCCGTCGGAAACGAAGACGAGTCCCCTGCGTCCCGCGACGTCGCTCGGAAAATCGATCAGCGCCTGAAGGATCCCGTCGAAGGTGCGCCGCGACGCCAGGTCGATCTCGAGCTCGATGTCCTTGGGCTTGCGCCCGTTGTGGATCTCGTCGGCCATACCCCCCGGGCTCGGCATGCGGGAGTCGAATGTCCGTTTCGACATCTTCTTCGCGGCGGCGAGAAGCCGGGAGACGTCGGACGTCCACGGGCATTCGATGCGCAAGTGACCATCGAAGCGTTCCAGCATCACGTGAACGCCCGGGGACACCTTCCCTTTCAGGAAGTTTTCGATCTGGCGGTGCACGTCGCGCCGGTCGAGGGAGCCGGTCGAGGTCTCGTCCAGGAGAATCGCCAGATACAGGTCGGGGCTCGGAGGGGGAACGGCCGCCGGAGCGGGCGTGGCCTCCGGGGACACCGGCGTCGGGGCGGACGCAGTCGCGCTCTCGGCCGGCTTCGGCGCGGCGGCGGGAGCGGCGGACTCGACACGGTCCAGCCCTTCGACGGCAACGTCCTTGCCGTCCACCTTCACCTTGACCTCGGACGCCTTCAGGTCCTGGAGTGGCCGGCCGTCGGACCCACGGACCTCCAGCCTCACGGTGATGAGGCCGACCCGGACGTGTTCCCGGAAGGCCTGGGCGGACGCCAGGGCGGCGATGCCGAGCGCAAGCCAGACCGGAGAATGAAAGCGGCGGGACATCCGAGAACTCCTTGAATGTCGTCTGGCCGGAGAGGCGAGTAGAGGATACCTCTGGCTTTGATTCCTCATGGCGGAAGCCCGGTGAAATCGTTCTCGATTCTGGTGCGTTAGATCAGGCGGGGAAGATGCGTTTTCATCACAGCTCGCGGCGCGACGGCGTTCTTTTCTTCGCAGCGGCCCTCGGGCTGCTCGCCGCGGCGCGGCTGGCGTCCGGGCAGGAGGGCGCCTGGACGACCCGGGGACCCTTCGGGGGGAGCGTCTATTGCCTCGTGCCCGATCCATCCCATCCGGCCACGCTCTATGCCGGGACCGACCGCGGCGTTTACCGGAGCGACGACGCGGGAGTGAGCTGGAAGGCCGCCAACGCGGGGCTCCCCGACTTCCGCGTCCAGACGATCGCCATCGATCCGACCTCTCCGTCCACGCTCTACGCCGGCACGCTCACCCCCAACGGCGTCGAGAGCGTCGGGATCTTCAAGAGCACCGACGGGGGCGCGTCCTGGACGGACATCAACGTGGGACTGTTCGACCCGATCACCACGATCGGGCCGGTCGACATCTGGAGCCTGGCCATCGATCCGAAGAACCCGAACACGATTCTCGCGGGCTCGCGATTCTCCGAGATCTTCAAGAGCGTGGACGGCGGGCAGACCTGGCGGTTCAAGACGCTCGGCGGAGTCAACGTCGGCCTGGAGACCTCCGCCTTCCTGTTCGATCCGGCCAACTCCAGGAACGTCCTGGCGGCGAGCACGCAGGGGCTTCTGCGCAGCGCCGACGGCGGCGAGACGTGGGGCGGCTACGGCAACGTCAACGCTTCCTTCTTCACGCTCGCCGCCGATCCGGCCTCCGCGACGACGCTCTACGCCGGCAACATCGCCGGGTCCGGCATCTACAAGAGCACCGACGGCGGCGCGCACTGGGTCGCCATCAACAATGGTCTCCCGGCGAACCAGGGGGCGACGGGCGCCCTGCCGCTCGTGATCGGATTCGCGTTGGACCCGGCGCATTCGACGACTCTCTATGCCGGCACGTTCGGCAACGGTCTCTACCGAAGCACGGACGGCGGCTCGAACTGGTCCTCCGTCGGCACCGGCATGCGAAGCGCGTCCGTCACCGCCCTCGCCTTCGAGCCTTCGACCCTCCTCGCGGCGACGCTCGGCGCCGGCGTGTACCAGAGCGCGGACGGAGGAGGCACGTGGACTCCGTCGAACGCGAATCTCGACGTCGGGATCGTCAATTCGCTTCTCTCCGATCCCGCCTCGCCGGCGACCGTCTACGCCGCGCTCTCCGACGGCGTCTACAGGAGCGCGGACGGAGGAGGAACCTGGCAGACGCTCAACAACGGATTGCCGATCGCTCCCGTCTCGGCGCTCGCCTCGAGGCCCGGAAGCCCTCCGACGCTCCTGGCCGCGACTCTGGGCGGCGGCATCTTCCAGAGCGCCGACGGCGGCGGGACCTGGAGCGCCTCCTCGCAGGGACTGACGGACCTGTCGATTTCCTCGCTCGTGGTGGATCCGACCAATTCCCAGACGCTCTACGCCGGGACCGACCACTCGACCACGGCCTCGCAGCGGGTGTTCAAGAGCGCCGACGGCGGCGCCACGTGGACGCAGACGAGCCTCGACGCCGGCCAGAACCCGATCACCTTCCTCGCCGTCAATCCCGCCAACGCGTCGCAGGTGATCGCGATCAGCGAAAACGCCCTCGGCTACTACCAGAGCCTGGACGCGGGGAAGACGTGGAAGACCGTCACGACGGATGCGAGCTGCGGCGGAGTCAACACGATCTCCTTCAACGCGGCGGGCTCGGTCCTCTCCGTCGGCGGCACCGCGGGCCTCTGCCGCTCGGGCGACGGCGGAAAGACCTGGACCCTGACGACGGTCGGGCCCTTCTCGTCGGTCGAGACGCTTCTGACCGACCCGTCGAACTCCTCGAAGATCTACGCGGGCGTTTCGCCCGCCATCACCGGCGGCACCGGAGGCGTGTTCCAGAGTCTCGACGGCGGGCAGACCTGGCAAGCGCTCGGCACCGGCCTCTCCGACGCCGCGGTGACCTCTCTCGCGCTCGACCCGAAGCGCGGGATCCTCCACGCCGGCATTCACCGCGGCGGCGTCGCCGAGCTGACCTTCCCGGTCAATCGCAACCCCGTTCTCCCCCCGCCGTCCGACGGCCGCGAGACCCGGCGAATTCCTCCTCGCTGAGCTACTTCGGCTGCTCGGGAACCGTTGCTCGGGGACGGCCGCGGCCTCGGTGGCGACGGTGAACTTCTTGTAGTCCGAGTACTCCGAGAGGGCGTCGACGTGGATGCCCTTGACGAGGAAGAGGCGGGCGTTCCCGACGAAGTGCGCCTGCGCGGGGAGCCAGATCTCGTCGTTGATCTTTCGCCGCTCGATCCGGGCGTGCGCCCCCTTCTTCAGTTTCGCGAGGATGCCGAACCCGAAGGAGAGATCGTCGTTGAGGTCGGCCTCCACGCGGACGAGCTGGCGGTCTTCCTCGTCGATCCAGGCCCGCCCCGTGAACTTCTTCAGGATCTTTCCGCCCCGCGTGTCCGTCTCGACGCCGGGCCGCGGCTCGAAGGTCACGACGATCGCGCTGCGCCCGTCGAGCGCCTCGCGCCCGACGATCTGGAACTCGTAGATGCGGAAGAGCTCGTCGATCGCCTTCGTCTCCTTGAGCTTTCTCTCCGACTCCGCCGAGGCGCGCCGCGAAGCGTCTTCGCCGTAGAGCTTGGCCTCCTTCTTCGCTTCTTTCGCCTCCTGCTTCTCGTCTTCCTTCGCCAGTTCCTCCGCCGTCAGCGGCTTGCCGTCGCGCTCGACGAGCTTGCGGTACGTGTGCCCCGGCTCCGGCGAAGGGTAGACCTCGTAAATCGAAGTCGTGACCTTCTTGACGTTCCCGTCCGAGTCGAGACGCCGCTCCGTCTGCTTCTCCGTGAACGTGTACTGGTCGAGAAGGAAATCGTCGCTGTGCAGGCGCTCCCGCACCTCCGCCAGGAACGCCTGGACATCCGGAAGCGGGGGCGCCGCGGACGGCTCGTCGGCGGCCGTGGCCGGCGCCGCGAGGGTCAGCATTCCGGCCAGACCGAGAAGGAGAAGAGCCAAACCGGCCGCCGGGCGCCGCATCGTAGAAGTCAGAACCCCGCCTCCCCCGAACGGATTCCTGGCTAAGCCATCTTTCATCCGGTCAGTCCGGGATCCCGGGGGCCGGGCCCGACGGATCACGGCCGGAGATATCGCTCCTGGAGGATCGCCGCGTGGTGCGCGGTATGTCCGGCGACGATGTAAGCCAGCGCCCTCACGCTGAAGGGATTCCCGCTGGCGATGCCGCTCCGGCTCCAGGCCTCCACGGGCAGATTGCGGAAGAAGGCGAGCGTCGCGAAGCGGACCCCCCGGAACTCCTCGACGTGGCCGGCCCACGAGACCTCGTCGGCGCGGGCCCCGGCGGCGGCGATGTCCTGGTCGTAGCTCGGGAGCGGGCTATCGAAGCCGCGGGCGAACCAGAGCGCGCGGGACACGAAGATGCGCTCGGTGTCGTTGACGTGATTGACGACCTGGCGGATGCTCCACTTCTCCGGCTCGTAGCGGTGAAGCGACTTCTCCTCGGAGATGCCCAGGAAGAGCGCCGACGTCTCCTCGAGCTGGGCCCGGAGGACCCCGACGATGTCGCCGTTCCCGACCCGATCGATGTACCGGAAGTAATAGGGCGCGGCCTCGTCGCGTTCCGGGCGTTGCATCATGCGTTTATCATAGCCGTCCCATGCCGGGACCGCCGCACGGGTGGCGGGAAGATTGCAGCACCGAGGTCACCGGAGGCCATCATGAAGAGAGTCGATCTCACGAAACCGCAGTTCTTCTTCATCGTCGGCACGCGAGCCCTGCTCGGAGCGGGCATCGGATTGCTGGCGGCCGGGAGGTTCCCGCGCAAGACCCGGCGCGCCGTCGGCAGGACGCTCGTCGCCGTGGGCGCGCTCACCACGATCCCCGCCGCGATCGCCGTCCTCCGCAGCGGCCGGGCGTCGAAAACGGCGGGCGTGGCAGCGGCCTGACGTTCCGCCGGGCTCTCCCCGTCAGGATCCGCAGCCCGGGCCCGCGGCCGCCGCCTTCTTCGGCAACTGGACGTCGAAATCGATCTCCCACTTGTAGTCGACATCGTCGCTCTTCTTCGCTCCGGTCATGCGGCCGGCGAGCTTCCCTCCGAGGGCGAGGTTCCCGGACAACTTCTCGATCTTCAATTCCTTGTCCTTCGGAAAATCGAAGACCCACTGGCGGCCCAGCATCGGCGCCGAGGCGTGCTCGACGCTCATCTCGACGGACGTGACCGCGCCGGGGCTCGGCGCCGCCTTCCCGCCTCCCGGACAGAAGCCCAGACTGATCAGGGTCCGCCGTTTTCCGGCGGCGTCCTTCTCCTTGGGAGAGGAGTTCCATCTGAAAGGCCGCGACTTCGTCGGCGGAGATCGGTTCCTCCATGAAGACCAGGGTCACGCCTTTCTCGTCGTACATCGCGACCTCGCAATATTTCAGGGCGACCGGCTTGCCTCCGAAGACGCCCCTGGCCAGGCACTTGTCGTCGGCGCGGGCGGCGCCGGCGACCGCCAGAAGGATCACCGCGGCGAAAAGATGGCGGAGCGCGTAAGGCATGGCCTTCCTCCTTCCAGCAGCCGGGCTGCGGGCTGCCGTTCTTACCCCAGCGGCATCTCCCCCGTCAACCGCAGGCTCTGTCATCCTGAGCGCAGCGAAGGATCTGCTCTCGCGCTCTTCCAGTCCGTGGGAGCAGATCCTTCGTCGCTTCGCTCCTCAGGATGACAGGCGAAGGTCCTCAGGAGGACAGGGGATCCGCCTCAGGATGACAGGCGATGCCGCGGCTCGCGCGTCTGCGCGGAGGGGTGCGAGACCGGAGCGCCGTCGCCGAAGGTGTGGGCCCAGAAGCCGCGGCTTTCGATTTCCTGCTCGACGGCTTCCGGGAGATGAAACTCGGCGGTGTCGCCGGACCGCACGTAGGTCCAGACCGGCCGGGTGGAAGGAGCGAGACCGGACGATTGACGGAGAGGAGGCCGTAGCAAGGAAGAGGACGATCGGCCTGCGAGACGTAGATGGCGACCTTCATTGCGCGCCTCCACCCTGCTTCAACGAAGCCCCAACGCCGCAGATTACGTCGTTCGACGATCCTGCTCTCATCGCCTTGACAGCGCGGCGTGGTCTTGGCTCTGGCTTGAACTCTCTCGGCCGCCTGTTCGCGAAGCGAACGCCGCGGCCGAAAGCTAGCGCGAGACGGGATGCAGGCGGCCCATTTTCGGAAGTGGCACTTCCCCGCGCCTCTCGAAGTGCGCGATGAGGATGTCCGACAGCGATCGGCCGGTGTCGGTCTGCTTCGCGCGAAGGAAGGTCTGGTAGAGATCGCCTCCCTGCCCCAGGAAGCTGTTCGTCGCCACGCGATAGTTGCGCGCCGGATCGAGGCGGCGGCCGCCGACGGCGACCTCGAGCAGGCGCTGGCCGGGGCTCCTGCCGAGATCGTAGTCCGCCGTGAGACCCGAGACCTGGACCATTCCCCTCTCGAGCGACAGCCCCTGTTCCAGGACCTCGCGGATCTGGGCGCCGGTCATCTCGCACACGACCAGCGTGTTCAGGAACGGAAGGGCGTCGAGCACGTTGCCGTTGGTCACGGGGCCTTCGGGGAGGTCGGCGCGCAGCCCTCCGGCGTTCTCGAAGGCGACGTCGGCCTTCCCTTCTTCGCGCATCACGTCGGCCACGAAAGACCCGAGCAGCGACTCGCGGTTGTAGTCGCGCGTCAATCGGACCCTGCGAGCGGCCCACGACGCGGCCGATCGACGGCGCGGCTTCGCGCTTGCGGCGCTCGAACCCGGCGGCAACGGCCGGGTCGGGAACGATCTTGTCGCTCCAGACCTTGATCAGCTCCCCCTCGTGCGAGACGACCCGCCCGCCCGCGAGGCGGACCTTCAGGTATCCGAGGCGGGTGCCGTAGCCGTAGGTCTGCACGATGAGCGTTCCCGTCTTCGGATGGACGTAGGGGTCTCGATGCCGCGGTGCGCGTGGCCGCCGACGAACACGTCGATGCCCGCCACCTCTCCGCAGAGCCGGATGTCCTCGTCGAAGTCCCGCTGGACGTCGGGGCGCGCCTCCGCGTCGGTCTGCTGGGGGCCGGTCTTGCCCTGGTGCGCGAGCACGACGACGAGATCTGCCCGCGGCTTCACCTCCGCGACCGCCGCCCGCACCGCGGGGATCGGGTCGGTGAAGTCCAGGTCGGTGATACCGGAGGGGAGCGCGACGCTCCTCGCGTCCTGGCCGATGATCCCGATGACGGCCACCCGGACGCCGTTTCGCTCGAGCAGCGCGTACGGCCGGCTGTAGTAGCGCGCCGTCCCCTTGTAGAAAACGTTCGCGGCGAGGACCGGGAAGGGAACGAAGTGCATCTGCCGGGTGAAGTTCTCGCTGCCGTAGTCGAACTCGTGGTTGCCGATCGCCATGGCGTCGTAGTCCATGGTTCGCATCATCTCCATGAGCGCCTCGCCCCGCGTCAGGTTCGACAGCATCCCGGTGAACATGTCGCCCGCGTCGAACAGGAAGACCGTCTCCTCGCGACGCCGGATGTCCCGGACGAGAGTGGCCAGCTGCGCCGCTCCCCCGAGCCTCGGGCTGCCCGGCAACCAGTAGGCCGGGATGGGATCGAAGGCGCTGTGGAAGTCGTTCGTGTAGAGGATCGTCACCTCGCGGACGGCCGCATCGCCCGCCCGCGCGGCGGCACCGGCAAGGAGGAGGAGCAGAAGAGACGCGGCGACCCCGCAGGCGGCGCGTCGAAGCGTCCGCGCGGAGAGCCGCCGTTGCCGCGAGTCGATCATGCGGTCGCTTCCTCGGCGATCTTCCAGAGGCGGGCGGCGTCGGCGTCGTTGACGGCGGCCGCCGAAGGTTTTTCCTCGCGCATCTTCTTGAAGTAGCGGCCGGTCACGCCTTCGAGCTCCCGCGCCGAGGCCAGGCGAACCACGGGCCGCGCGCCCTTCTCCGCCGAAGGGAGCACGAGCCCGAGGATCCAGCGCGGGAAGGCGGGCGCCGCGCGCCAGATGCCGGTGGCGATCGCGCCGGGATGCAGGGCGTTGGCGGCGACGGCGGACTCCCGGCGCGCGAGCTCGCGCGTGAAGAGGATCTGCGCCAGTTTCGTGTTGGCGTACGCCCGAAAAGTGCCGAAGCCGCGCTCGAGCTCCAGGTTGTCCCATTCGAGGCGCCCGGAGCGATGCCCTTCGGAGCTGACGTTGACGATGCGGGACATCGGCGCCGCCTTCAGAGCGGGCATCAGCAGGCGGGTCAGCAGGAAATGCGAGAGGAAGTTCGTCTGCCAGGTCAGCTCGTGCCCGTCTTCGGTCAGCCGGCGTTCCCGCACGGCGATGCCGGCGTTGTTGACGAGGACGTCGAGCCGGGCGTGCGCGCCGCCGAATCGCTCCGCCGCCCTCCGCACCGAGACGAACGAGGCCATGTCGATCTCCAGGAGCTCCGCGCTTCCCCCGCCGCGGACGATCTCGTCCACGACAGCCTGCCCGCGGGCGGCGTCCCGCGCGCCGACGACGACCCGCGCGCCCATCTTCGCCAGGGCTGCGCGCCGTCTCGAGCCCGATGCCTCCGGTCGCCCCGGTGACGAGGACCGTCCTGCCCCTCATGGAGCCGGTGATTCTATGAGGTTTGCCGGAGCGGCAGCGGCCGGGCCGCGTCGGTGACGGCCCCGATCTTGGCGGCGTAGCCCGAGGGGCTCTTCGAGGTCCTCGTCGGTCAGGACGTGCACGTCCAGGAGACCCGAGGTCTTCACTCCGGTGCGCAGGTAGTTCGTCTCGGACAGGCAGAGGCTCCAACCCTCCAGCCAGGCCAGCATGTCGCTCAACATCTGCGCGGTTCCGGAGAAGTGGACGAGGAGATTGATGTCGCTTCCCGCCCGCGCGGTGCCGTTCTTGGCGCTGCCAAAAAGATAGAACGCCTGGATGCCGAAGCGCTCGCAATCGGCCGACGCGGCGATGCGCTCGGCCATCCGCACGCGCCAGCGGGAGTGGTCTTCCGGGAGTACCAGCTCCGGCCCCCGCTTCCTCTCCGCCGCGGCGTCCCCGGCGGGTCCGGGGCTCGCCAGGAAGCCGACGGCGTGTTCGGAGTCGGCGTCCAGGAGGATGCGCAGGACGAGCCCCGCCGCGGCGCGCGGCACGTCGATGACCCGGACCGTGCCCTCGAGGTCCGCGAACTCCGGCGCCACGTCGGCCAGGATGTTGGGCGATTCCCGCAGGAATCTCTCCTGGAACGCGATGTCGGGATCGTCCGGGAAGAGCGGGAGGTAGCGGATCGAGGCCTCGACCAGGTCCTGGAAGAAGTGCGTGCCGAAGGAGAGGTCGGGGACGTAGTTCCCTCTCTTGCGCGCGATCTCGATCAGGACCGCCGTGTTGTTGATGTCCGAGTACGTGACGGGCACGCCGAGCCGGATGTCGCCGCGGCTCCCCCAGCGGCCCGGGCCCATCAGCACGAACTGGCGCTTGGGCAGCACCTTGTTCAAGCGCCCGACGGCCCGCCCGACGCGCATCAGGCTGTCGGCGTCGGGCAGCGCGCTGTAGCGCTCCGGGTCGATGTACACGATGTGCGTGATGTCCCGGATCCGGCCGTTGGAGACGAAGCGCCGCGCCTCGAAGATCACCCTGTCTGGCGGGCAGGTCGCTCGGGATGGGCGCCGAGGCGACGTCCTCCCCGAAGCTCTGCGGGCGGCACTGCAGGAGGTACAGGTCCTTGCCGTCCGAGGCGAACTCGATGTCCACCGGGTTTCCGGTCTTCTCCCTGAGGAGGCGCAGCAGCGCGCGCATCTGGGCGATGAAGGGCGTGGAGGCGGTGAGTCCCTCGAAGGTGGCCACGAGCCGCCCCGTGTCGGATCCCCAGTCGATCAGGACCGGGCGGTGGATTCCCCCGTCATCGGCGAGCGAGAGGAGGTGCTGGACTCCGGGGATCTCGGCGCCGCACTCGGCGAGGATGTCCTTGAGAAGCACCGTCTCGAAGCGCCCCGACTCCAGGTTGATGACGTCCATCTTCGTCGGCGAGTAGCGGACCACCTCGTCGGGCGTGACGTTCGCCCTCAGGCCGGGCTGTCCGGGCGCGATCAGCACCGGGTAGTCGTCGCCGACGCGGTCCACGGCGCGCGTCCCGAGGCCCGGCACCATGCGGACCAGGCCGTCGTCCCGCTTGATCCGCGCCGACCAACGGAACTCGTTGTTGGAGAAGGCCACCCCGGCGAACGTCGGGAAGAAGTACTTTCCCACCCGGCTGCCGACGACTTCCTGGATCATCACGCCCATCTCCTCGTGCAGGTCGAGGAGGCCGCGCTCGGCGCGGTACTCGATCGGGTCGGGCCCGAAGATCGACGCGTAGACCTCGGACACGGCGTCCATCAGCGCGCTCAGGCGCTCGGACTTCGTCCCCTGGTTGGCGAGAAACAGGCTCTTGTATTTTCCGGAGAAGGCCGACCCCACGCGGTCCTCGAGGAGACTGGAGCTGCGGACGATGAGAGGGCGGCCCTCGAAGTCGTCGAGCGCGAGCGCCAGGCCCTTGACGATCTCCGGCGAGAAGTGGGAGTTCTTGAAGACCTGGACCACGTGCGGGTATTCGCGCCGCACCTGCTCGATCTCCAGGTACTTCCGATTGTAGAGGTCCTCCAGGTGGTTGAACTCGATGAAGTTCAGGACACCGTCGGAGGAGATGAACCAGGTGCGGGGGATCTTGATGTTGCCGATCGCGGCCGCGTACTCGGGCGACTTCTTGACGATCTGCGCCGCCAGGAAGAGTCCCGAGGTCTTCCCCCCGAGCTTCCCATGACTCTTGGGGGGACAGATGATGCGGCGCGACAGGTCGTAGAAGTCGCTCACCTCGATGTAGTTCTTGGCGGTATTCAGGAAATCGAGGTTGTCGGTCAGGAACCGGCGGATGAGCGACACCCGCAGCTCCACCTGGATCGTCCGCGAGAGGTCGTGGTCGTCGATGGCCGCGTGGCGGAAGCGGCCGAGCGCCTGGGCGATCTCCATCACGGAGGTCCCCTGGTTCTCGACGGCCTCGATCAGGAACCCAGTCTTGTCGTCCCGGATCCATTTCTGGATGCAGGAGAGGATCTCGTCGGGGGAGAGATGCTCGGCCGCGATGCGGAAGACTTCGTCGGCCACCTTCACCAGCAGGTCGATGCCCCGCCGTTCCACGGGCCGGTTCTCGCCTCCGGCTTCTTCGCTCCGGCCGCCCGGTGAACCGCGGCAGAAGGTCCTGGGCCTCGGCGATGCCGTCCCAGCAGAGGTAGTTGATCATCCGGCGCGAGACCCGCGCGAGCAGGTTCTGATCGGTCTTGCGCAGGAAATCGATGATCACCCACCAGTCCCCGCGCGGAGCGGCCGGCAGGCCATCGACCGCGCCCTGCCACCCCTGGAGCCGGTCGAGCAGCTTGCGGTGAAGCAGCAACTGGCCGAGGCGCTCGGCGACCGTGTCGATGAGCTTCCTCTCCTCCTTGAGAAACGGCCCCTCGTCGGCCGCGGGCAGGTCCCGGACGTAGAAGACCTCGACGCTTCCCGCGACCTCGCCCTGCACGCGGATCGGAGCCACCTGCACCCACGGCGTGCCGTTCAACCCGGGCGGCTCGTAGACCACGCCGTCCGCCGTGATCCGCGCCTGGCAGTCCGCGGGGTATTGCCAGCCCGGCGGCAGGACCCCGATGACGTCGCGGAAGATCTCATCCAGCGAGGACTGCTGCCGGTTGCAGATCTCGTTGACGCGATAGAGGCACGTCAGCTCCTTGGCGCGCTCCTGCAGCGCGTCCAGAACCGAGTCGACAACGCCCGATGAGCTCATCTCTCTTCGTCCTGCCTCCAGATGATCCCACGTCCCGCGCGTCCATCCACCTCGACCGAGAGCGGCTCCGCCAGGCGGACATGGCGGACGAACGGCCCTTCGGCGGCCGCCGGCTTGCCCTCCAGCCACTCCCAGTCGAGCGTCCCGGACCCTCCGGGCGGAAAGGAGAAGTAGCTCACGCCGAAGCTCGAGATGTTGTGAAAGAAGTGGGAGCCCTGGCTCATCTCGATGCCCCGCTCGGGCCGCGGCGCCTCGACGAGGACTTTCGCCCCGGCGACGTCTCCCCAGGCCACCGGGACGCCCAGCCACGGGTCGGCGCTCCCCCACCGCCCGAAGCCGATGAGCACGTACGGCCTTCCCTCGGAGACGAGAGCGCGGTTCCTCTCGGCGACCTCCACCGCGATCGCGCGCGAGCGGGCGGCGTCGAAGCGGCCGGGGGCGAGGTACACGACGTCGCGGATGTCCTCGACGATTCCGTTGCCCATGACGTGGTCGGAGGAGAGGAAGACTCTCCTGCCGGATTTCGACTCATGCGTGAGATCGACGAGCTCCGTCGAGACGACCATGGGCCTCACCTGCAGGAGTCCGAGCCGGACGGGCGGCTGACGCCGGGACTCGAGCGTGGCGGCGAACTCGATCTCGACCGGCCCGCCGGCGGCCTTCTCGCAGACGGAGAGAAGCGACCGGATCCTGTCGTTGACGGGGAAGAGCTCGTGGACGAGCAGCGGCGCGAAGTTGACGACGCGCGGGCCCGGCACTCCCGTCCCGGGCACGAGACGGTCCGAGGCGGCGCTCCACGTGGACGCGGTCATCGGGAGCGTGCCGTCCTCTTCGGCCTCCGGGAGAGAGCTCTTGACGAGATACTCGGTCTCGCGCACCGGGTCGTAGGCGGGCGGCTTTCCCATGTTGACCGCCCAGAACTCGGTCTGCGTGGCCTGGAGGAGCTCCGCGGTGGAAGCGAAGGGCGCGGACGCCGCGGGGTGGGCGGGCGAGTAGGTCCAGGAGATTCCTCCGTCCACGATCGTCTTGCCGAGGCCGAGCGCCAGGAGCACGACTCCCTCCTCGGGCAGGGCCGAGCCGAATCGGTAGAAGCCGTAGGAACGCGCCACGCCGGAGATGTCGGGATAGTAGCGATCGCCGTGCCGGCGCCCGACGACTTCCTGCAGGAGGACCGCCATCTTCTCCTGCCGGCGGCCGGCGTCCACGGTCTCGCGGTAGGCCCGCGCTCCCCGGAAATACGTCGAGGCCCAGACGAGCTTCACGGCCGCGTCGAGCTTCCGGAACCGGGCGTCCGGATCGAGCTCGTTGTTCGGAATCATCTTGGTCGCGTAGACGCCGGCGAAGGGGCGCTCGAGGGCGTCCTCGAGCAGGCTCGAGGAGCGGACGGCGAGGGGCGCGTGAATGCGCTGCGCCACGGCGCGCAGATCGCCGACGATGTCCACCGGGAGGTGGCCGGCCAGGAACGCGCGGGCGATGGCGTCGTCGGTCTCGCCGGAGAGGGCCGCGCCGTCGAGCCGGTTCTCCTCGAGGAACCGGTCGAAGTGCTCCGTCGTAATGACCGACATCGTGGGAATCGAGACTTCGACCGCGGGCGATGCCGGGAACGCCGCGGCCAGGGTGTCGCGGATGCGGATCAGCCCGGAGGCCTTCCCTCCGACCGGCCCGTCGCCGATCCGCGTGGCGGGGCCGGTTCCGTCGAAGAGATCACGGTCGAATCGGAGAAGCGCCGGTTCCCGAGTCTCGGCCGTCATCGCCGGCTCGCCGCCGCGTCAGACCCAGCCGCGGTCGTGGCAGGCCTTCGCCACCCGGCTGACGGCGATGACGTAGGCCGCGTCCCGCATGGAGAGCTTCTGTCTCTTCGCAAGGTCGGCCACCGCGTGGAACGCCGAAGTCATCTTGACATCGAGCTTCCCGAGGACCTCGTCCTGCTCCCAGTAGTAGTTCATGTTGCTCTGCACCTGCTCGAAGTAGCTGCAGGTGACGCCGCCGGCGTTGGCGAGGAAGTCGGGGATGACGAAGATGCCGCGCTCCTGGATGATCTTGTCGGCCTCCGGCGTCGTGGGGCCGTTGGCGCCCTCGGCGATCACTCTCACGCGGTCCTTGATCTTCAGCGACGTCTCGCCGGTGACCTGGTTTTCGAGGGCGGACGGAATCAGGATGTCCACGTTCTGCTCGATCCAGGCGTCGCCGGGAAGCACCTCGTAGCCGAGCTTGACCGCCTTCTCCTTGTCGATGCCGCCGAAGCGGTCGGTGATGGCGAGCAGCGCGTCGGGATCGACGCCCGACTCCTTGCGGAAGCAGTACGCCGTCTGGTCGGCCTGGTCCCAGGAGGAGACGGCCACGACCTTGCCCCCGAGTTTCAGGTAGAGACGGATCGCGTACTGCGCCACGTTTCCGAAGCCC
Source organism: uncultured Acidobacteriota bacterium (assembly GCA_963782815.1). Taxonomy (GTDB): domain Bacteria; phylum Acidobacteriota; class Thermoanaerobaculia; order UBA5066; family Gp7-AA6; genus JAWOLE01. The sequence continues at coordinate 140,846 of CAWALG010000012.1, forward strand.
TGCACGCTCGCCAGGGTCTTGTCGATTTTCAAGTCGAGCAGCCGGAGCGCCTCGCGCAGCGCGAAGACGACCCCGTACCCCGTGGCCTCCGTCCGCCCGAGAGAGCCTCCCATCCCGACCGGTTTGCCGGTGATGAAACCGGGCTCGTGGCCGCCGTGGATCACCTCGAACTCGTCGAGCATCCAGAGCATGTGCTGCGGCGTCGTCATGACGTCGGGCGCCGGCACGTCCAAGACCGCTCCGACGTTGCGCGATACCTGCCGGACCCATCCGCGGCAGATCTGTTCCTGCTCGCGCGCGCTCAGGTTGTGCGGGTCGCAGACGACGCCGCCCTTGGCTCCGCCGAGCGGGATGTCCACGACGGAACATTTCCAGGTCATCCACATCGCCAGGGCCCGGACGGTGTCCACCGTCTCCTGGGGGTGGAAGCGGATCCCCCCCTTGGAGGGGCCGCGGGCATCGTTGTGCTGGACGCGGAAACCGCGGAAGACCTTCACGCTGCCGTCGTCCATCCGCACCGGGATGCCGAAGTGGAACTCGCGCAGCGGCCACCGGAGGAGGTCTCGCGTGGCGCTGTCGAGCGCCAGGATGTCCGCCGACTTGTCGAACTGCGCCTGCGCCATCTGGAACGGATTGAACGCGCTCTTCATCGGGAAGGTCCTCTCTTTCCTGCGTCGTCCCGTCCCGGGCCGGGAGGGCCGGCCGCCGCACGGGAATCGGCGTCGTTTCCGAGCATTCTTCGAGGCATTTCGCGGAGCCTGCGGCGCTCGGAACACGCGCCGGAACCGCCGGTCCGACTTCTGGAATATAGCCGAGGCTCGCGGACCTCCTTGATGCGTTTGAACTATGCCGCGGCCGGATTCGATCGATATCGAGGCGGAGACGGGAGCATGGAGTGAGGTGGCGCCGGTTGGCCCTCACCCCGGCCTGCCGGCCGCTCGCTTCGCGAGACGCGACCTTCGGTCGCGGCCGGCGCTGAAGTGAGGCAAGGGGAGACCCCTCGCGCTCCCCCGCGGGGGGAGAGGGGGTAGGGGAAACCTTCCCGTGGGTTGGACGTAGAGTTCGGAGTGGGTCGAAGGGAGGCCTGGATGAGGACTGTCCTGAGGATGGGAAGAGTGGGGATCGCCGTGCTCGTCGGAGTGGGGGGTTGCGGGGTGCTGGCGGCCCAGGCGAAGCCGGAGAAGGCCAGGGAGCCGGCGGCAGCCGCGAAGACCGCCGGGGGCATCCACGTTCCCGTCGAGTATCACAAGCTGCCCAACGGGTTGAAGGTCGTCCTGTCGCCGGACCACACCTCTCCCAAGGTCGTCGTCGCCGTGTACTACGGCATCGGGTTCCGCATCGAGCCGAAGGACCGCACCGGGTTCGCGCACCTCTTCGAGCACATGATGTTCCAGGGATCGCAGAACCTGGGGAAGATGGAGTTCATCAAGCTCGTCCAGTCCAACGGCGGGATCCTGAACGGCTCGACCCGCTTCGACTTCACCAACTACTTCGAGATCGTCCCCTCGCACACGCTCGAGATGGCGCTGTGGGCGGAGGCCGACCGGATGAAGGGCCTCGCGATCAACCAGGACAACCTGACCAACCAGCAGGGGGTCGTCAAGTCCGAGGTCCGGGTCAACGTCCTGAACCGTCCCTACGGCGGCTTCCCCTGGCTCGACATGCCGCAGTACGCGAACACCAACTGGTACAACTCCCACAACTTCTACGGCGACCTGAAAGACCTCGATGCCGCGACCCTTTCCGACGTGCAGGGTTTCTTCAAGACGTACTATGCCCCCAACAACGCGGCGATGGCGGTCACCGGGGACTTCGACTCGAAGCAGACGCTCGCCTGGATCACGAAGTACTTCGGCGACATCCCTTCCCAGAAGCTCCCGCCGCCGCCCGACATCTCCGAGCCCCGGCAGGTCGAGGAGAAGCGCGCGACCAAGCCCGACGCGCTCGCGACGAAGCCGGCCCTCGCGTTCTCGTACCATGTGCCGCCGCGCGGCACGCCCGAGTACTACGCGATGGGGGTCCTCGACGAGATCCTCGTGGAGGGGAAGGACAGCCGGCTCTACCAGGCTCTCGTCCAGAAGCACGGCTTCACCGGCGAGGTCAGCGGCGCGATCAACGAGCTCGGCAACATGTTCGACATCAAGGGCCCGGTCCTCTTCACCGTCTCCCTGTTCCACGACAAGGACAAGTCCGCCGACGAGATCCTGAAGGTCGTGGACGAGGAGATCGAGAAGCTGCGCGCGGCGCCGGTGGACAAGGAGACGCTCGCGCGCGCGATGGTCAAGACCCGTTCGGACCTCTACGACAACATCGACCGGCTCTTCGGTTTCGGAAAGGCCGACCTGCTCGCCTCCTTCGCGCTCTTCGACGACGACCCGGGCAAGATCAACGGGCTCGAAGCGGAGTTCCTCAAAGTCACTCCGGAGCTGATCCAGAAGACGGCGCGCGAGTACCTGCGCCCGACCAACCGGACCGTCCTCGTGATCGAGCCGAAGGCCGAACCGAAAGCCGAGCCCAAGGCCGAGTCCGGGGGCGGCCTGTGAGGAACAGAATGAAAACAAGAACGTTCTCGGCCCTTCTCACGCTCGCCGCTGCGGCCATGGCCGCGCCGCTCCTCGCGCAGAAACAGGCGCCGCCGGAGCCGGGCACTCCCAAGGGGTTCTCCGTCCCCGCTCCGCACAAGTTCACGCTGGAGAACGGCATGGCCGTCACGCTCGTCGAGTACGGGACTCTGCCGAAGGTCACGGTGCGCCTGGCCGTCCGCACGGGCAACATCGACGAGAAGGCCGGGGAGGTCTGGCTCTCCGACGTCATGGGAGACCTCCTCTCCCAGGGGACGCAAACGCGAAGCGCGGCGCAGATCGCCGAGGCGGCCGCGCGCATGGGCGGAGAGTTGAGCGTCAACGTCGGCGAGGACCGCACGGATCTCTCCGGCGACGTGCTCTCCGAGTTCGGCCCCGAGATGGCCGCGCTCATCGCGGACGTCGCCATCCACCCGAAGTTCCCCGATTCCGAGCTCGCGAGGCTGAAGGGGGACCGGCAGCGCCAGCTCTCGATCGCGAAGAGCCAGCCGCAGCAGATGGCGTCGGAGAAATTCCGCGCGCTCCTCTACGGCGACCACCCCTACGGCCGCCTCTTCCCCAGCGACGAGATGTTGAAGGGGTTCACGATCGGACAGGTGCGGAGCTTCTACGACGCCAACTTCGGAGCGGCGCGCGCGCACCTCTACGCGGCCGGCAAGTTCGACGCGAAGGCGATGGAGGCGGCCATCCGCAAGGCCTTTGCCGGCTGGAAGCGCGGCCCCGCGGCGTCGGTCAACCTGCCCAGGCCCCGGAACGAGCATCGGCTGGAGATGGTGGACCGTCCCGGCGCCGTCCAGTCCACGATCTATCTCGGGATGCCGGTGACCGACCCCTCGAGCCCCGACTGGGTGGCGCTCGCCGTCATGAATTCGCTTCTCGGCGGGTCCTTCGGCTCCCGCATCACGTCGAACATCCGCGAGCAGAAGGGCTACACCTACTCCCCCAACTCCCAGGTCTCGACGCGCTATCGCGACGGCTTCTGGCTCGAGACGGCGGACGTCACGACCAAGGACACCGGGGCGTCGTTGAAGGAGATCCTGGGCGAGATCAAGCGGCTCCAGGGCGAGGCCCCCTCGGAAAAGGAGCTCAAGGGAATCCAGAACTACCTCGCGGGCACGTTCGTGCTCCAGAACTCCTCGCGCGCGGGCATCATCGCCCAGCTCGCGTTCGTGGACCTGCACGGCCTGCCGGCCGATTACCTGAACACCTACGTCTCCCGCGTCTACGCCGTGACGCCCGCCCAGGTCCAGCAGATGGCCGCGAAATACATCCAGCCGGACAAGGCCACGATCGTCGTCGTCGGCGACACGAAGGTCATCGCGGAGCAGGTCGCGCCGTACGAAAAAGCCTCCTGACTGACTCCCCTCTCCCCCCGGGAGAGGGGCAGGGGTGAGGGCCTCCGGACAGCCGACCGCTAATCTTCTTTCGCGTGCCGGACCGGCCGGACAAACGCCGCGCGGACCGGCGGCGGCATCGGACAGTCCTCGCCGCGCACGGCCTTCCAGAGGATCTCGTTGCCGGCGATGTCCGGGACTCTGTCGGCCTCCTCGAGGTTCAGGAGGAGGGACGCCTTCGCTCCGGGCGACGCGGGGTCGTTCATCTCGTCCACGCTCACCCGGGCCTCGCGCAGGCGGTATGGCGTCCGGTCCGGCTTGCTCTGGAAGGAGCCGTACATCGGGGTGGCGGCCGCGTCGCACTGGCTCATCGGCGGCAGTCCCAGGATGAGCTCGATTGTCCGCAGCATGCCGCAGGTCGTCAGGAGCGTCGAGTCCACGGCGCGGCGACGCGCGTACGGGCTCGCGACGAGCGCGACCGTGCGGTGCGCGTCCACGTGGTCGGGGCCGTTCTGCGCGTCGTCCTCGAGCACGAAGACCGCGGAGTCCTTCCAGTAGCGGCTCGCCGAGATCGCCTCGACGATGCGCCCGAGCGCCAGGTCGTTTTCCGCGATCATGGCGCGGGGCGTCGGGTAATCGGGGCGGGCATAGTTGGTGTGGTCGCCTCCCAGGCGCAGGATCGAGAGCCTCGGGAGCTTTCCGTTCTCCTCGAACTCCCGGAACTCCTTCAGCCAGAGGTCCACGCGCCGGCCGTCGGGAATCGAAAGGTCGAAGGGAGGGTAGTCCGGATCGAAGTGGTCTTTCAGACCTGGCACCGACTGCCGATAGCGGCCGGCGCCGGGCGCCGCCGGGAGCCCCTCGGTCCGCGGCTTGGTCCCCTCCTCCAGCCCCGGGTCCTCGACGAACTCGCCGTAGCTCCGGAAGGAGACGCCGGCGCGCGCGCAGGCGTCCCAGATGTACCCCTCCGCGGGCGCGGCCACGTTGCCGTAGGGGTTGCGCATCGTTCCGCCCCCCTCCGACAGGTAGGGCGCCTCCCGCCTCCCGTAATTCATCGGCCAGATCTTCTCGACGACGTCGGTGGCATAGGCGCCCAGGGAGAAGGCGTGGCCGTCGTAGCTGACCTCGGCGTTGGCGTAGAAGTTGTCGAGCAGGACGAACTCGCGGGCGAGCGCGTGGGCGTTGGGCGTGACCTCCTCGCCGAAGAGGCAGAGGCTCGGATCGCCGTTGCCTTCCGGCATGTCTCCGAAGATCTGATCGTAGGTGCGGTTTTCCCGGATGATGTAGAAGACGTGCCGGATCGGCGATGCGCCGCCGACCGCGCGCGGGATCGGCGAGGCCGCGGGAGCTCGCGCCGGCCGCAGGCGCACGGTGTCGCTGTACGGCGTGACCGCGTAGACCTTCTTCGTGTAGGCGGCGAGGGCCCGGGGACCGGGAACGGGCACGATCGACAGCGATCCCTCGAGGATATTGCGCGTCGTCTGCCCCATCGCCGCGGGGACCGCCGGCTGCGGGCCCCGCGGGTTGGCGGACGACGCCAGTCCCTTCCCGGAGAGGACGAAGATCCGCTTTCCATCCGTCGAGAACTGCGCCGCCGTCGGATACCAGCCGGTCGGAAGGAATCCCTGGACGCGGCTCCCGGCGGAATCGTCCACGGCGACGACCGCGACGTCGTTGTTGTCGGCGTTGGCGACGAGGAGAGTGCGCCCGTCCGGGGAAAGCGCGAGACCGTTGGGCGTCGAGCCCGCGGGGGACCGCGGGTAGAGCGCGACCGAGATCTGCTCGCGCGCCTGGCAGGAGGCGACGTCGGCCACCCAGACGGCGTTGGTGTTGGCGCAGGCCACGAAGAGGCGGGTCCCGTCTTTTGAGAGCGCCATCGCGTTGGGGTGCTCCCCCACCGCGATCTCGCCGGCGGCCGAAAGCGTCTCCGTGTCGAAGATCAGGACCTTCGCGCCTCCCCAGAGCGAGACGTAGAGACTCCTTCCGTCGGCGGAGACCAGGCACGTGTACGGCTCGGCGGGCAAGGGAACGGTCTGTCTCACCTCCCCGGCCGCGAGGTCCACGGCATGGAGCAGGTTGCCGTAGAACTCCACGGCATAGAGGCTTTTCCCGTCGGGGGAGAGCGCCAGGCCTCCCGTCACGGTGTTCCTGTCCTCGTCCGGTGGGGCGAGCGGGATCGTGCCGCCCAGACTGAGCTTCCCCTTCTCGAAGAAGATCTCCTGGACCGTCCTCGCCGCCGCCCCCGAGCAGTAGAGGCGGTCCCCGGACGGACTCCATGCAAGGCCGAGCCAGGCTTCCTCGAGCGTGAGCCTCGACGTGACGTAAGAGTGTTCGAGGTCCACACAGACGAGGGTCGGCCGGTCGTACCCGTTGTTGGAGACGACGAGGTAGCGGCCGTCGGGAGACGCGGCCATCGCAAGCGGCAGGCCGCCGACCTGCAGGTGCCGGCCCGCCGGCGAGATCCTCCAGCCGTTGGGAAGGAGCGTCGCGCCGCGCTCGAGGCCGGGGCGCTCGACGGTCTTCCGCGGCTCTCCGAACGCCGGAGAAACCGCCGACGCGAGCAACACGAGGACGCAGATCCAGCTCCGCGCCGAAAGAATCCTCATCGCGCAAAGGCTACAACGGAGACTGTCATTCGCGAGCCGAGAGCGAGGGATCCTGCCCGCGCGGAGGAGCCTGAGCAGACCTTCGCTGCGCTCAGGGATGACAGACGGACGAGAGCGAAGGGATCGACAAGACGACCGTGGGTCGGTTGAGACGCTAGGCGGCGGGATCTCCGATCTCGGTGAAGTCGGGTGTGCGTCGCGCGCCGGGCTGCTCGTGCTTCTTGAACCAGGATCCGCGGGGCTTGAATGGGATGCCCGAATTCGGGGTACGGGAGGAGATGATCCGAAGGGGCTGCGTGTCGTCGTTTTCATCCCGCTCCGGCGCCTCGGGCTGCCAGGTGCTTTCGGTCGAGCTCGTTGCCTTCTGCATGGCCATCAAACCTCTCGCCCCGGGTATTGCAAGACCCGTTCCTTTCACAAACTACTGACATCGCGAGTCTTGCCTTTCGTCGATTGACAATCTGTGCACTTCCGGCGCATTCTCGTTGTCCTAGTTTTGAATCGAGACTCGGAATCGTCGCCGAAGGCCTCCGTGTCGGTGGCGACGTTTGTTTCGCCGGCAGCAACTCCTCAAGGGAACGAAAATGTCGAAGAGATCCTCACTCGCCGTTCGAGTACTCGCCGGAGCAGTCCTGGTCCTGGCGTTGCCTTCGCTGGCCGTCAAGCCCGCCGAATCCGCGGCGGCGGACGTCGGCCCGGTCGCCAACGGCGCGCTGCCGGGTCCGTTCCCTCTCTTCCCGGCTACCAATTGGTGGAACCTCGACGTGACGTCGGCGCCGGTGGATCCCAATTCCGCCGCGTTCATTTCGTTCGTCAACAACGGCGGCACGCGGAGGCTCCACCCGGACTTCGGCGGCGACGTCTCGCCGGGAAGCGTCGAGGGATACGGGATGCCCTACATCGTCGTGGACGGCACGCAGCCGAAGAGAGCGGTGCAGTTTGCCTACTCCGACGAGAGCGACGGCGTGGATCACTCGACCGACACGAGCTTCCCCTTCTACCCGATCCCGGACCAGGCCATCACGGAGGCGCACTGGATCGAGGGGGGCGAGCCGGGCAACCAGGACCTGCGCGACTCGGCCGACCGCCACATGCTGATCGTGGACCGGGACAACAAGTACCTCTACGAGCTGTACAACGTCTTCTACGACGGGACGCAGTGGCTCGGCGGCTCGGGCGCCTTCTTCGACATGAACACGAACAACCGGCGGCCGGAGGGGTGGACCTCGGCCGACGCCGCGGGCCTCGCGATCCTGCCGGGACTCGTGCGCTACGACGAGGTCTCCGGGCCCGACGAGATCGGCCACGCGTTCCGCGTGACGGTGCGCCGTACCAACGGCCACGTCTATCCCGCCTCGCACACCGCGGGCTCGACCACCGGCGCGCTGCCGATGGGCGCGCGGATGAGGCTCAAGGCGAGCAAGGACATCTCCTCCTTTCCCGCCGACGTCCAGAAGATCTTCCGCGCGATGAAGAGGTACGGGCTCATCGTGGCGGACAACGGCTCCGACATGTACATCACCGGCACCTACGACAACCGCTGGAACAACGACGTGCTCAACCCGGCCTTCAACGGTTTGACGGCGAATGATTTCGAAGTCATCACACTGGGTTACAACCCGTCGGGGGGGACGCCGACGGCGACTCCAAGCCCCGCGGCGAGCCCGACCGCCACGCGGACGGCCACCGCCACGCCGACACGGACGGCCACGAGGACCTCGACGCCGACCGCTACGCGAACGGCCACTCAGCCACCAGCGACCGCTACGCCGACAAGTACTCCGACGGGTACTCCGACAAGTACTCCAACGAACACTCCGACAAGAACGCCTTCGAATACTCCCACGAGCACTCCCACCGCCACTCCGACCGCGACGAGAACCGCCACTTCGACCGCTACGGCGGTTCCGACCGACACGCCGACAGCGACGGCCACTGCTCTCCCGCCGACGGTGACCTCCACGAATACCTCGACGCCGACGAACACGCCCTCGAATACTCGGACTTCCACGCAGACACCGGCGAATACCGCGACACTGACGCAGACACTGACGCCGACGAATTCGCCAACCATCCTGGTCGCGAGCGCGACCCCGACCCCGACCCCGTCGCCGACGCCGGGGCAGCGGGGGATCGGCCCGATCGCCTTCGCGCTCGACTGCGATTACTCCAACAGCGCGGCGCCTTCCGGCGGCCTGTTCCGCGACTTCGTCAACGGGAGCAACATCAATCGCGGAAACGACACTTTCGCGACCGGCCATTCGAGCCTGAACTTCAATTCCGGGGCGGGCGGCACGAACGGGCTGGCGCTCTTCGACACGGATCCGGCGACGGCGACTCCGACGCTGTGGTCCGGGAGTGTCGGCGTCAGCGCCGACACGATCGAGACCGGGACCAACGCCAACAAGCCCGGGCTCGTCGCCCTCTTCAACGAGGGCGCGGGCAGGTTCGGCCTCGCCCTTGTCCTGTCGGAGGCGGGGAGCACGGACGCGCTCGAGCTCCACCGGGTTCCCCAGAGCGGCGATCTGACGGTTTCGACCGGGGGGTCGCTCCTGTCGAGCACCAGCGTGATTGGCCTCGTCTCCGACGGCGTCTGGTACCGGTTGACGATGGACGTCATCGTCAACGGCGACTCCCTCAGCGTGACCGGCCGGTTCTTCACGCATGCCGTGCCGGCCGACCCGAACAGCGGCGTCAACGCGGCGCCGTCCGGCACGCTGAGCTACACAGGCAGCCTCGCGGCGCTCGGGCTCGCCTCCTCCGGGGAGACCGGCATGATCTTCGACGTCGGGGCCAACACGAGCAAGGCGAGCTTCACGAACTTCAGCATCACGGGAACGCTCGCGTCCTCGGGCACGGATCCGTTCCCCGGCAAGCTGACCGTGGTCAAGCACGTGATCAACGACAACGGGGGAAGCGACTCGGCATCGAGCTTCACGATGAGCGCGGGAGGGTGCTCCTTCCCCGGCGCCGAGTCTCCCGGCACGACGCTGACCCTGAAACCCGCGGCCTTCTACACCGTCACCGAGACCGGCCCGGCCGGCTACGCGCCGACTCTCTCCGCGGACTGCTCCGGCCCGCTCTCCTCAGGCGACGCCAGGGTGTGCACGATCACCAACGACGATGTCGTCGCGACGGGCTCACCGACGAGCACGCCGACTTCCACTCCGGCGGCAGCCACGGCCACGCCGTCCCGGACGCCGACATCCACGCGGACGCCGACGCCGATTCCGCCGACGAAGACCGCAACACCGACGAGGACGCCGACGCGGACGAAGACGGTGACCCCGACGAGGACGCCGACGCGCACCCGCACGCCGACGCGGACGCCCACACCGTAAGCGTTGAGGGTCAGGTGCCAGGGGAAAGGTGTCAGGGAAAATGCAGGTGTCAGGTGCCAGGTGTCAGGTTTCAGGGACGAGAGCGGGCTCCGGGAGCCCAACCTGACACCTGATACCTGACACCTGCGTTTCACCTGGTACCTTCAACCTGACACCTTCTTCCTCATCCACGGAGGGTTTCGCCGCGCGACGAGCGGGTACACCGGGCACCCTCTCCTGTGGGCTCCCGGAAGATAGCCCGTGCTGATCAGGAACTCGCCGACGATCTCGCCGCCGGTGAAGACGAACGTCTCGCGGAAGAGCTTGCGCCACTCCTCGCGGTCCCGCGGGATGGTGGGCGTCCAGCCATCGCGCGAAGGAGCCGTGACTCTCGCGCAGTGACAGGATGCGGCGCGCGTTCTCGATGACGGCGTCGATCTTCAACCTGTTGCGGATGATTCCGGCGTCGGCAAGAAGCCGCGCGCGATCCTTCTTTCCATAACGCGCCACGATCTCCGGGTCGAAGCCCTCGAAGGCGTCCCGGAAGGCCCGGCGCTTCTTCAGGATCGTCAGCCACGAGAGCCCCGCCTGGTTGATCTCGAGAGCCAGGCGCTCGAAGAGAGCCGCGTCGCGGCGGATCGGGAAGCCATATTGCCGGTCGTGGTAAGGGCCGTGCCACGGATGGCCCGGAGCGATGTCGCAGTAGGAGAGAGCCATCGGATGGGTGACTCTACCAATCACCGGGAGGATCGGCGCGTCGAGCGCCCTCACCCCTACCCTCTCCCGGGGGGAGAGGGTGGAAGGTGCTAGAGTTCGCGGGGACAAGAGGCGGTGGAGTCCGCCGGAACCGTCTTCTCGAGGGAAGGCCAATGACTCCTGCGACAGAACGAACGTCGTAGGAGTTTTTTCTTTTGGTGAGGTGAGGATGCCGCGGTTCCTCTGGATCTGCCTGGGGGGCGCGGCCGGGACGGGCGCGCGGTACCTGATGTCCGGCTGGGTTCTTCAACGGCTCGGCGGCTCGTTCCCTTACGGCACTCTCTCCGTCAACGTCCTCGGTTCCTTCCTTCTCGGCGTGCTCATGCAGGCCGCGCTGACGACCGACCTTCTGGCTCCGACGCTGCGTCTCGCCCTGACGACCGGCGTCCTGGGAGGCTTCACGACCTACTCGACGTTCAACTACGAAACGCTCCAGTACTTCCAGGAAGGGGCCTGGCTCTTCGGGTTTCTGAACATCCTGGCCACGGTTCTCGGGTGTCTGATTGCCGGAGCCCTCGGACTCTTCGCGGCCCGCTGGGCCATCGGAAGCTGACCGGAGGAATAAGGAGAGCATCATGCGCGTCCTCGACGGCGAACAGGTCCTGGTGCGGATCTTCATCGGAGAGTCGGACAAGTGGCATCACCAGCCGCTCTCCGTGGCGCTCCTGGAGAGGCTGCGCAAGGAGGGCTTCGCCGGGGCGACCGTCTTCCACGCGGTGGCCGGTTTCGGCGCCCGGAGCGTGCTGCACACGACGCACATCCTGCGGCTCTCCGAGGACCTGCCCGTCGTCATCGAGATCGTTGACACGCAGGAGCACATCGATCGCCTGCTTCCGATCCTCGACGAGATGGTGACCGAGGGCCTCGTCACCCTCGAGCGCGCGCGCGTCCTGAAGTACTCCCCCGGCCACCGCCCGATCGACGACGGCACCGTGACCTGATCGACCCATCACACACGAACTTGCTGCTGAAGTCCCTTTATCATGAAAACGGCAGGATCGGAGACCGAATCGAGCGAACTCTTGATCCTCCTTGGCGCGCGGACTACCGGCCACGCCGCGAGCGGATTGCCGATGCGCCTGCGAGCACAGAAGGAACGCGAGCGCAAGTCCGGCAAGGAAGAAGAGGATTCCCGCCGAAGACCATGCCGGCGTCTAACGTGTGCTCGCTACGGAGAGTCGCTGCGCCGGCTCGACGCCGGCGAAGGATCTGCCGCCGGAGGCGCTCGCGGACGCCGCGAAGATCATCCGGTCCTTCATCGAGGACTACCACGAGAAGCTCGAGGAGGACTTCCTCTTCCCCGCTTCCGCAAGGCCAATACCTGTGGACCTGGCGAGGGCTTGCCGATGCGCTGCGCCCTGAAGGAACGCGAGCGAACATCCGGCACCCAGAATTGGATTAGCCGCAGTCCCTGCCGGCGCAACTGCTCGCGGTGCGGTCTGATCTTGTCCCGAGAACGCTTTAGCCGTCTCGAAGTTGTCATCTCGGCCCCCGGACTCGTCTACAAACGACTACATGTGACTAACACGATGCGACTCCAGGTGCAGGGTAATCCCGCCCGATCGCGCTCTCCGCATTGGGCTCGCTCGAACAGGCGATGGCGAAGATCTCACAACAGGGCGTTAAAGAGATAGCCGACGAGGAGGATTCCGGCGGTGACGACCCCGACGAACACCGCGATCAACCTCGGACGCAAGACCTTCCGAAGGATGATCATCTCCGGCGTCGAGATGCTGATCACCGACATCATGAAGGCGAGGACGGTGCCGAGGGCGGCGCCCTTCTCCAGCAGCGCCTGGACGATCGGAATGATGCCGGCGGCGTTCGAGTACATCGGGATGCCGATCAGGACGACCACCGGAACTCCCCACCAGACGTCCTTGCCCATAAACGACGCCATGAAGTTCGTGGGAACCCACCCGTGGATCGCGGCCCCGACGGCGATGCCGGCGACGACGTAGAGCCAGACCCTTCCCACGATGTCGCGAAGCGCCTCGAGGCCGAAGCGGATTCGGTCCCTCCAGCCGAGGACGACGACCGGCTCGCCGCTGCCGCCGCTCCGGACCTCGCGGACCCAGGGCTCCAGCTGACCCTCCATTCCCAGGCGCCCGATCGTCCAGCCGGAGGCCATCGCGATGACGAGCCCCGTCGTCATGTAGATGGCGGCCACCTTCCAGCCGAAGAGCCCGAACAGCAGCACCAGAGCCACTTCGTTGACCATCGGCGCCGAGATCAGGAAAGAGAACGTCACGCCCAGCGGCACGCCGGCGGTGACGAAACCGAGGAAGAGCGGCACAGCGGAGCACGAGCAGAACGGCGTGACAACGCCGAGCAGGGCCGCCAGCACGAGGCCGACGGGCTCGCGCGTGCCCGCCAGGATCCGCCGCGTCCGCTCCGGCGTGAAGTAGGAGCGGACGATGCCGACGACGAACACCACGGCCGTCAACAGGAGAAGGACTTTGGGAACCTCGAAAACGAGGAACTCGACGGCGGACGAAACGTGCGTCCCCGTGGGAAGGCCCAGGATCGTGTACGTGAGCCAGCTCGCCATCCGGCCCAGGTTCACGTAGAGCGCCGAGCCAGCAAAAGATTGCGACGACGCCGAGCAGCGCCGCGACCGAAGGGGACGGTCTTCCCCTCGCGGGAGCCGTCGGTGGCTCGGCCGCGGCCCGCGGCAGGAGGCTCGCCTCCATTACCTTCGGACTCCAGAGGCCTTCACGACGCTCGCGAGGATCGCCCGGATCTCGTCGGCCTTCGGGATGCGCCCCGAGACGGCGATCCTGCCGTCGATGGCAACACCGGGCGTCGCCATGAGTCCCAGCTCGACCATCCGCGCGATCGATTCGACCTTCTCCACGTCGAAGGGAAGCCGCTCCTTCGCGACGACGATGCTGAACGACGCGATACGTCTCCTTGCACCGGGCGCAGCCCGGGCCGAGAATCTCGATCTTCCTGTGGGGGGCGTTTTCCATAACGGTCTCCTTTCTTCAGGCGGTCACGCCTTCGCGTTCCGCGGCGAGCGCTTCGACTTTCTTCCCGAGGTGCTGGACGCCGAGACGGCCGGAAGCCGGCGTCCGGACGCGGCAAACTCCTCGACCGAAATCCGCCGCAGCCGCTTGACGAGCTCGGCATCGGCCGCCGCGACCTTGTCGCCGGCGAGGCCCGCCAGGACAACCTGCACCCAGCGGGCCGCGTCGCTCGGATGGCGACAGCCGGTACAGGACGAACTTGCCGTTCTTCTCCTCGACGAGGAGGCCCGCCCGCTTGAGCTCCCGCAGGTGCTCGGAGACGGTCGAGGAGGCGGCCGCGAGGACGGCGGCCATCTGGCAAACGCAGAGAGGCCCGCCCGAGAGCATCGCCAGGACGCGCGCGCGCGCCGGGTGTCCAAGAGCCTTGGCGGCGGCGGTGACGGCGGAAAGGCGAGATTCTGTCATTTCGTTACATTACGAAATGTAGGCTGGTGGCCGCCTTCCCGCAACGATGTGATTGCATCAATCTCAAGCCGTTGCTCTCAGCCGGCGTGCGCGGGGAACCAGCGGCGGGTCGCGACGCAGGCACGGCAAACCGACAGCATCACCGGGACTTCGACGAGGACGCCGACGACGGTCGCGAGAGCCGCGCCCGAGCCGGGTCCGTAGAGCGCGATCGCCGTGGCCACGGCGAGCTCGAAGAAGTTCGACGCGCCGATGAGCGCGCCCGGCGCGGCCACCGCGTACTCGACGCCGGCGAGCTTCATCAGGCCGTACGTCAGCGAGGAGTTGAAGTAGACCTGGACGAGGATGGGGACGGCGATGAGCAGGACGTGGAGCCAGCGGCCGGTGATGTTCTCCGCCTGGAACGCGAAGATGAGCGTCAGCGTCGCGAGGAGCGCCCCGGTCGTCACGGGCGCGAACATCCGAACGAAGCGCTTCTCGAACCAGGCCGCGCCGCGCCGGGCGACGAGCAGGGCGCGGCTGGCGGCGCCCAACGCGAGCGGGATCACGACGAAGATCAGAACCGACAGGAGAAGCACGCGGAACGGCACCTCGAGCCCGGCCGCCCCGGTCACCAGGAATTTCACGATCGGCGCGAAGGCGACGAGCATCACGAGATCGTTGATCGAGACCTGCACGAGCGTGTAGGCGGGATCGCCGTCCGCGAGATACGACCAGACGAACACCATCGCCGTGCAGGGCGCGGCGGCAAGGATGATGACGCCGGCGATGTACTGGCCGGCGAGCTCGGGGCCGATCCACGGCGAGAAGACGTGCCGGAAGAAGAGCCAGCCGAAGAACGCCATCGAGAACGGCTTGACCAGCCAGTTGACGAAGAGCGTGACGAGGAGGCCGCGGGGCCTTCGGCCGACGCCGGCGATCGACTTCAGGTCGATCTTCAGCATCATCGGATAGATCATCAGCCAGATGAGCGCGGCGATCGGGACGTTGATGTGCGAGTCCCTCCCGAACTCCATTCCCCGCAGCGACGCGGTCAGGCCGGGCAACGCCCTTCCGAGAAGAAGCCCGAGCGCCATGCTGGCGCCGACCCACACGGAGAGATAGCGCTCGAACGCGTTCATCCGTTCCTGGGCTCGCCGGCAGGCCGCGACGGCATCAGCAGCAGGCGGCCGCGGCGCGCGGATTTCGGCTGGCAGCAGGCGGTTGCCGGGTCGGCTTTCTGTTCGATGTCCTCGAGAACCGTGTAGATCTCCCAGCGGTTGCCGTCGGGATCGGTCACCCAGAACTTCTCCTGCAGCGCATAGCAGCAGGCTTCGCGCTTCTCCTCCCCGGCCTCAGGCCGCGCTCGGCCAGAACGCTCTTCCACTGACGAACCTGCTCGGCCGAGTCCACGCGGATGCCCAGGTGCGAGAGCGCGCCCGCCGCACCGCCCGCGACGCGTCCGGGCTGCAGCGCGAGATGGATCTCCGGGTCTTGCGCGACGAACTTGGCGTAATCGCTCTTCAGCTTCTTCGGCTCGCCGAGGAAGCGCCGGTAGAAGTCGGTGGACCGGGGAAGATCCGAGACGTTCAACGAGATGTGGACGGCGGACGGCATGATGACCTCCATTCGATAGATCGCGAACGATCGATTTATCGGCTCAAATTTTTTTAGACTGCCTTGGCGACGGCCTCCGCGAGCCCGGCCAGGGCAGCTTCGTTCCTCCGGTAGAAGATCCAGCGCCCGCGCTTCTCCGCTTCGACGAGACCGGCGCGGCGCAGCAGGTCCATGTGGTGGGAGACGGCGGCCTGCGAGAGCCCCACCGCCTCCTCGATGTCGCAGGCGCAGAGCCCCCGCTCCTCCCGGGCGATCAGCTCGCAGCAGGATTTCCCGCGCGACCGCAGAAGGTCCAGGATCTTCAGCCGCGTCGGATCCCCGAGCGCCTTGAAGACGGGGACGAGATCCGTCTGTTTCATAGATCGATAACTGTAGATGTGATGGGCATGGCCGTGTCAACCCCGCCTGCTATCGTTCTCCCGAAAGGAATCCGGAAATGAAACGCCGAGTTTGCGCAACCTTCCTCTCCGGGCGCTGCTCTTTCCTCGTGCATTCTGGCGACGGCGGCGGCGCAGGCGCCCGCGGCGGCCTGGAAGTTCGCCGTGAGCGGGGACTCCCGAAACTGCGGCGACGTGGTGATGCCTGCGGTGGCCGCCGGCGCGGTGTCGGACGGCGCGGCGTTCTACTGGCACCTGGGCGACTTCCGCGCGCTCTACGACTTCGACGAGGACATCGTCAGCAGCGCTCGGAAAGTCGCCGGCGAGAAAGCTGGCGATCACCGAATACCAGCGGGGCGCGTGGGACGACTTCCTCCAGAACCAGATCGTGCCGTTCGGAGCGATCCCGGTGTTCCTGGCGATCGGCAACCACGAACTCGTCGCGCCCAAGTCGCGCGGCGAGTACCTGGCGCAGTTCGCCGACTGGTTGAACGCCCCGCCGATCCAGAGCCAGCGGTTGAAGGACAACCCGAAGGACCACCGGCTCAAGACCTACTATCACTGGATCCAGAACGGCGTGGACTTCATCATTCTCGACAACGCCTCCAACGACCAGTTCGACTCGGAGCAGGTCGCCTGGCTGGAGAAGCTCGCGGCCCGCGACGCCGCCGACCCCGGTCTGACGACGATCGTGGCCGGCATGCATGCCGCGCTGCCCGACAGCCTCGCCTCCGACCACAGCATGAGCGACTGGGCTCAGGGGGAGAAGAGCGGCCGCCGCGTCTATGCGGCTCTCCTCAAGGCGCAGACCGCCGGCAAGAAGGTCTACGTCCTCGCGAGCCACTCCCACTTCTACATGAGCGGGATCTTCGATTCGCCCTACTGGCGCGCCAACGGCGGCGTCCTGCCGGGCTGGATCGTCGGCACGGCCGGCGCGCGTCCGTTACGCCCTGCCGCCCGGCGCCGCCCAGGCGAAGGAAGCGAAGACGAACACCTACGGGTATCTGGTCGCGACCGTCGAATTCGGACGGCTCCATCCGTTTCGACTTCCAGGAGATCAAGGAGGGAGACATCTCCGGAGGCAGTCGTCAAGCGCTTCACGCCGGACTTCGTCCACCAGTGCTTCGTGGGGAATATTCGCGCGCAGTAGCGCGCTCAGGTCCAAGGTCTAAGGTCCAAAGTCTAAGGTCAGGCCCCGGAGCTGCCTGGGGCTCGACTACTTTAGACCTTAGACTTTAGACCTTGGACTTCTTCTTCAGTCGCGCCACCAGGCGCGATCTGAATTCTTCGGCGCGTGCTCGGCGGCGTACTGCGCCATCTGCTTGATCCGCTCGGCCTGGGACAGCGGGCCCGCCCAGCAGTGGGGCTTTCGCGGGCCGTAGAGGATCGTTCCTCCCCAGGGAGGGTTCGTCGTTGTTCGAAGGAAGTCGTCCAGGCGATGGACGGCGTTGTTCAGGTAGTAGGTGTCCATCTCGCCGGCGGTGATGTGGATCTTTCCGGCGAGCTTGCCCCCGATCTCGCTCCAGTGCTTCTGGAGGTAGGCGGTCAGGTCGGAGTGCTCCCGCCAGTACGCCGCGACGCTCTTGTCGATCGCGCCGGTCTCCGGATCGAAGAGCGGCTGGAAATAGCCGTCCTTGCCGATCGGCCCGTAAACGGCCTGCCAGCAGTCCCAGTCCTCGCCCGACCGGCCGCCGGGCCCGAGCGCCCGCTCGTATTTCAGCTGCTGCTCCATCGTCGAGCGGACGACCCCTTCGGTGTCGCGCTCCCCCGGCAGCGGCACGCGCAGGAATCCGGTGTCCCTGTGCCAGGCGTTGTCCCAGTCGTAGATGTTGACGATCTGCATGGAGTGAAAGTCCACGGGGTCGGGGCACGCGGAGAAGGTGCCGCCGAAATCGTCGGGATGGAAGATCTGGAGCGCGAGCGACTCCCATCCCCCCGTGGACCCGCCCGAGAGAATCCGCGCCCACGGCTCGCGAATCGCGCGGAAGTGCGTCTCGATGTACGGGATCAGCTCCGTCATCATCACCTGGCCGTACGGGCCGTTGTTGGGAGAGTCCACCGCGTAGGAATCGTCGTAGTAGGGCGTCGGATGCTGGAAGGTGACGAAGAGCATCCGGGGAAAGCCGTCGGAGAGCCACGCCCTGGTGAACTCCTCGCGCGCCCGGGCCCGCCTCTTCTCCCTCTCGGTCGCCCCGGCCGGGACCTCGACCTTCTCGCCGAAGCCGCCGGGAGGGCCGGTCGAGAAATGCCCCTGCTCGTAGTTGACCGGGTAGAAGACTTCCTTCTCCTTCTCGTAGTCGCGCGGAAGGAGGACCGTCGCCCCGACGAAGATGGGCTGTCCCCAGAACTTCGAGAGAAGCGCGCTCTGGAACCGCACGCGCTTGACGTACTGCGTGTCGGCGGCGATCGCAAACGGCGGGATCTTCTTCGCCGAGCGTCAGGCGGACGGTCTCCGCGCGGCCGGGATCGAGATGCATCTTCCGGACTTCGCTGTAGAGGTTGCCGGGAGAGATCTGAAAGACCTGCCCCTCCCATTGATCGGCGTGGAGCTTGACGGTGTGCCCGTCCGCCCGGTGGAACGTCGTGTAGACGTTCAGCATCCCCTGGACGAAGTAATCGCCGGGCGGGACGTCCGCGAGCCGCGCGATCGGATAGCCGAGAGCCCCGCCGCCGACGGCGGCCCATTGACCCGGCTTCAATCCTTCGACGTCCTGCGCCGAAGAAAGGGGTCGAACGGTACTGCTCTCCCTCCTTGCCGAACTGGAGCCGCGGCTCGGGGTCGTCCGTCCTGCGAGATGATCGACGAAGACGCGGCCGTCGGCCGGCTCGCTCCGGGCGCTCGCCGGGAAGGAGAGCTCGAAACGGAGCGCGGCGTCCCACGCTCTCCGGCCCGGCTCCGTGGCCAATCGCCGGAGTGACCGCTCCCGCCAAGACAGCCAGAGACAGCCCGATCCGCAAGACAAACCTGCGCTACTCATCGCGACCGTCAATTCGTTGTCATTCCGAGGAGCGAAAGCGACGAGGAATCTGCTCTTCCCGGGAGGGCGGATCCTTCGCTTCGCTCAGGATGACACCTTCGGGTAAGAGCGGGTCGCCGACTCCGGCTTGATCCGCGAGGCCGCCAGGACCTGGAAGACCATCAGGAGGATCCCGACGTCGCGCACGAGGACCCACCGCATGTCGGCGAGCTGCTCCTCGCGGCTCTTTCCCGCGGCATGAACGTCGAAGCAGCCGCAGTCCACCGCGTGGCCGCGCGCGAGGTTGAATCCGATCGCCGCGAGGAAGACCAGGATCAGGAGACCCATGACGATCGCCGCTTCCCGGCGCCAGAATCCCAGGATCAGGGCGAGCCCGGCCAGGAGCTCGACCCAGGGCATCACGAGGGCGAGACGCGTTGACGAGCGCGCCCGGGACCAGGCGGTAGTTGTAGATCATGTGGGCGAAGGAGGGGGGATCGGCGATCTTCGGGAGCGCGGAGACCGCGAAGATCGCGCCGAGCCCGATCTGGACGCGGATCGACAGCCACGGGTGCGTGAACCAGTTCACGGCTTGGGGCCCTTCGTGACGGGAAGGCCGCGCTTCTGCCAGGCCGGGAACCCGTCCTTGTCGACGTAGAGGGCGTTGAAGCCGACCATGTAGAGCTTCTCGGCGAGCATGTGCGAGTCTTCGCAGTCCCCGCCGCTGCAGTAGATGACGATCGGCGCGTTCTGATCGAGCCCCTCCTCGAAGAACGCCTTGACGCGGTCGGCGATGTCCGACTCCCAGACGGGAAAGTTGCGCGCCCCGGAGACGTGCCCGTCGGTGTACACGGAGCTGCGCCGGGCGTCGAGAAACAGCCGCTGCTGCCGGAAGAGGGCCTCCGCGTCGTCGGTCGAGATCTCGACGGAGGCGCGGTCGGGGTGCGGGGGAAAACTCCCGGCGGCGGGCAGGGCCGGGGCGGCGGTCGGCGCCGGCGCGGCGCGCGTCTCCGGCGTTACGGCCGGCCCGGCGGACGGCGCGCCGGTCTCGAGCGCCCGCGGGTAACTGCCGATCCAGGCGAGCTTTCGTTCCTTCGAGGCGAAGGAGTTCGAGACGCCCGCGCAGACGGCTCCCGCCACGATCAGCAACACGACCTTCGTCCACCCGCGTTGTCTCATGCCGTCAGTTCCTCGGAGTCCTTCGCAACAGCCGCCAACGATATCTTCTTCCGGCGCGGAGTCTTTTTCAGGACCCGGCCTGCAGGAGGACCCTTTCGATTGCCTGGGCGCGGGCCACGCCGTCGGCGAGGACTCCCGCGTAGTAGCGGCTCATCGAGCCGGTAACGTTCGGAGCGACCCGCGATGGATCGGGAGCCGCGCCCGGCGCGAGTCCCTCGAAGGCCGCCATGCCTCCCCCGTCGATCAGGGGCCGCACCCAGACGATCGGCTCGCTCCCGACGTCGGTGACCGCGGCGCGGCCCACGGCGCCATCCGGACGAAAGGCGACGCCGATGCCGAGGGGCCCGTGCTGCGTGGAGATCCAGAGAAAGACGACGGTGCCGACGAGCCGGCCTTGCGCGTCGCGCCCCACGTAGACCTTCGTGTCCTCTTCCGAGGGGGCCCAGCCGGTCGCCTTTCGGATCGCGGCGCCGTCGCCTCGGGAGATCATCATCTCCTTCTCGAAGAACCGCGTCGCTCCGGGGAGACTCTGCTTCAGGAACTCTCCCCGGCCAACGAGCGAGACATTGGGCGTGATGTGAGCGAGAAGCGCCAGCGGACACAGGAGCGCCGCGAGCGTCAGGAGCGATTTACGCATGGGTCTTCTCCTTTACGAACCACAGTTGGGCGATCGCGATGAAGAACACGATCGAGTAGCAGATCCCCATCGAGAATCCGCCGAAGACCGCGAGGGCGCCGAAGACCGCGCCGAGATCGGGAGCGAAGTGAGCGCCCCAGAGGCCGGCGAAATCGAGGAAGGGAGCGGCGAAGGCGAACAGCACGAGGACGGTCCTCGCCCGCGAGGAGAGCCGCAGGCCGAAGAGGACGAGCGCGAGGAACGCCGCGGTCATCGCGTAGACGGGGACGTGGACGTGCGTGTCCTGGACGAGGAGGTCCGCGGGTGATGTGATGGCTCGGGTGATCGAGGCTCGCCGGCTCCACCGGCTTCTCCTGCATCGAGCTGACCGTGCAGCACTCCATCGCCATGGCGTGATGCGTCCTCGGGAGCCACCGTGGCCGCCACGCCGCGCGGCGTGAACGCGGCGAAGTTCTTCACCTGCCAGCCCCCGAAGAAATCGGCGATGCCCAGGAGCCCCAGAAAAAGGGTCACGGCCAGCCGGACCTCGACAGGACTCTGCGGAAGTTTGCCCATGGTCGGATCTCCTCAGTCACTCCGCTCGTTCAGAAGACATAGACGACCTGGAAGCTGGCCGACTTGTTCTCCCGCCGCGCCTCGTCGGTCTTCGAGGCGAAGACGTGCTCCGTCGACCGGTCGTATCGGAGGTCGAGGCGCACCGAGACTTCCGGGATGCGCAGCGACGTCCGGTCGAGCGTGCGGTACAGGCCGAAGAAGCCGCCCCCGATCAGGTACTGGGGCGAGAGCGTGTAGGACTGGAGGACCTGCCGCTGCCCGGTGCGGGATCCTCCCTGGTCGTCGAAGTAATCGGCGCGCAGCGAGAGGGCCCAGTGCCTGCCCAGCCGGTGGTGCGTGAAGAGCATGTCGCCGATCCATGTCGCCGTGCCGCCGTCCGCCGCGGAATGAGGCTCGCTTCCGTACACGAATTCGTCGCCCCACACCCAGGAGTCGCTCTGCTGGACGAGGATCGTCGCGACGCCGGTCGTGCGCGGATCGCCGGTGCGATCGTCCTTCTCGGCGCCGTGGATCACTCCCAGGCCGAAGTGCGCGATCGACGACGGGCTCCAGATTCCGTAGAGCGCGCCGGTCTTGGCGTGGTTGTTGTCGGAATCGACGTCCCAGCCGTTGGACAGGATCGCGTACCCCTCGAACTCGGGCGAGAAGGTCTGCCGCGCCATCAGGCCGGTGAACTTGACGGGGCGCCCGAACTGAAAGACGAAGGAGGGCGTGACGAGGTAATTCAAGGGGCGTGTCGTCCCGCTCGATCGCGAGCGGCGAGTCGAACTTCCCGAAGACGACCGAGAGGCCGTGCGCCGGGGCGGCCACCCACGTGACCTGGAGGTTGTCGATGTCGGTCGAAAAATCGCTCCCGCCCGAGTCGGAGGCCTGGCGGGAAGCCAGGGCTCGAATTCTCGTCGGACCCGCCGCCTGCACGAAGGGGCTCTCCTCCTCCTTGCTCACGGTCGCCTGGCGCGAAGAACGAGACCCGGTCCGAAAGCGCGCGGAAGAGCGAGAGGGCGAGGACGGAGGACTCGAAGCTGTTCTCGTCGGTATTGAAGTTGTAGTTGAAGTTGCCGGCCGCGAAGCCGTTGATCACGAGTCCGAGTTTCGCGCCGGGGCCGCCGGCCAGGGAATCCGGATCCACGGGCTTCTCCTGCTGCCCGGCCGCCGGAAGCGCGACGCCGGACAGGAGCAGGAGCGCGGGCGCGAGGCGGGCGAGCCGCCGGATGAAGCTCATGCAATCCTCCTCTGGGATCTCTCAAGACGCTCGATTGCGTTGACGCGGAAGCGGCCGCGTCAGCCGCGAGGAGGAGGATCGAGGACCCGGGGGGCTTGCGAGACAGGGGAAGACTCTTCGACGGAAGCTGCGAGCGAGGAAGAAGCCGGCAGAAGCGCGGCGGCCGGGCCGGGGATGAGGAACACGCTCATCGTGGAGAGCAGCGCCTGCCGCTCATCGCCGCCGCAACTGCGCATGGAGCAGGCGCCGGCCAGCGGGCAGCACATCTCCGTCATTCCTCCCGCGCAGCAGTCCATGCCGGAGTCGGACGCGGCCGCGACGAGCGGCGCGTGAAACGCCCCGAGCAGCGAGAAGAGCAGGAAAGCGGCCGCCAGTCTCATCGACTGGCAAAGCATAACCCCGGTCGCCGGGTCAGGAAGCGGACTTCGGCACGTGAAGGAAGAGGGCCGTCCAGGAAGTTCCGGCCAGCCCGAGAGCCGCCGCCACGAGGAAGGTCAAAGCGGGGTTGACCGTCCAGAGCGCGCCGCCGACAGCCGCGGCTCCCGCCACCGAGAAGCCGCGGATCGCGTAGTAGAGACCGACCGTTCGGCCGCGCGCTCGAGGGTCGGAGAGATCCACGATCAGGGCCTTGCGGGCCGGCTCGCCGATCTCGCGCAATCCTCCGATCACGAACGCGCCGGCGAGCGCCGGAAACGAGCGGGAGAAAAACACGGCCAGCGGGAAGAGAGAGAAGAACAGGTAAGTCAGAAGGACGAACCCCTTCTTCTCGGCGCGCTCGGCCAGCACCGCGGCCGGCAGATAAGAAACGATCGCCGTTCCCATCAGGACGGATGTCAGCAGTCCGAACCGCGACGGCGAGATCTTCACGACCTCGATCGCCCAGATCACGAGGAAGACATCGGGCATCCCCTCGCAGAACCGGATCAAGCAGTCCGCAATCAGCAGCTGCCGCAGCGCCGGGTCGAGCCGTCCTCCCCCTCTCCCCCCGGGAGAGGAGCTGTCGGTCGCGGCGCAACGCGCCGCATCAGGAACTCCCTCTCCCGGCGGGAGAGGGCGCGGGGTGAGGGGCAAAGGGGGTGAGGGCGCAATCCTCGCCACGGTCTCCTTTTCTTCTCCCCTCAACCCCCGCCCCAGCGCGACAAGCATCCCGACCGACAGAACGATCGAAATGGCAAACCCCACCCTCATCCCCTGCCTCATCCCCATCCGCTCCAGAATCAGGCCTCCCAGCGGAGGAGCCAGGACGATCGGGACTCTCTTCAATACCGCCTGCACGGTGAACCCGGCGATCCGCCGCCCGCCCTCCAGCTCCTCCCCGATGAGCGCGAAAGTCGCCGGCAACCCGAGCGACTGCCAGCACAGGACAAGCAGGAGCCCGAAGAAGACGCCGCCAACGGATGGCCAGAAGAAATACACCGCAAAACCGGCGGTCGTGAGCGACCCGAAGAGCAGCAGCGCCCGCCGCGTTCCCAGCCTGTCGGAGAGAACGCCGCCGGGATAGGCGTAGGCGGCGTCGAGGAAGTCCTTCGCCGTTCCGAAGAGGCCCACGGCGAAGGCGGAAGCTCCCAGAACGCGCAGGTACTCGGGCAGGTATCGGAACCAGAGCTCCTCGCCGAACCCGTAGACGAGGAGGCCGGCGGCGAGCGCGCCCACGCGGCGCTCGAGGCCGAGGCGGCGGCGCAAGGTCATGAGAGGGTCTAAGGTCTAAGGTCTAAAGTCTAAGGTCCCGGAGTCCGAGTCAGATATATCAGCTGATATATTTATATGTCAACTGATAGATCTTGAAGTCGAGGCAAGAATGACGGCATCGAAGAAGCGGCTTCTCCTGCTCAGCAATTCGGCTCTCCATGGGAGCGGGTATCTCGATTACGCGGAGGAGGCGATCCGGGAGTTTCTGGGGAAGACGCGGCGGCTCCTGTTCGTGCCGTACGCGATCCTCGACCGCGGGGCCTACGCCGCGCAGGCGCGCGAGCGGCTGGAGAGGATGGGGTACGGTCTCGACTCGATCCACGAGGCGCCGGACGCGGGAAAGGCGGTCCTCGAGGCGGAGGCCCTCTTCATCGGCGGGGGCAACACGTTTCGGCTCCTGCAGGCGTTGCAGCAGCGGTCGCTCCTCGAGCCGATCCGGCGGCGCGTCGAGGCGGGGATGCCCTACATGGGCTCGAGCGCCGGCACGATCGTCACGTGCCCGACGATCCGCACGACCAACGACATGCCGATCGTCGAGCCGGAGAGCCTCCAGGCGCTCGGCCTGATCCCCTTCCAGATCAACGCCCATTACCTCGACCCCGATCCCGCCTCGACGCACATGGGAGAGACGCGCGAAGTGAGGCTCCTCCAGTTCCACGAAGAGAACGCGGCGCCCGTCGTCGGCCTGCGCGAGGGGACGATGCTCCGCGTCCAGGGGAGCTCGGTCGTGCTCGAGGGATCGAGGCCCGCGCGGATCTTCCGCCGCGGAAAGGACCCGCTCGAAGTCCCCCCCGGAACGGATCTCGAAGAGCTGCTCGCGCCGTGAAACCCGCCGGCACGCTGATTCTCACGCGCCGCGACGTCGCGGAGCTGCTCGATCTCGACGAATGCATCGCCGCGGTCGAGGCCGCCTTCCGCCGGCGCGGAGAGGGGAAGGTCGCGCCCGCCGGGATCCTCGGCTTCCCGGCGGAAGGCGGAGGCTTTCACATCAAGGCGGCGGGGCTCGATCCGTACTTCGCCGCGAAGATCAACGGGAACTTCTTCTCAGAACCGGGAGCGGTTCGGGCTGCCGGCCATCCAGGGGATCGTGCTCCTCTGCGACGCCGCGAACGGATACCCGCTGGCCGTCCTGGACTCGATCGAGATCACGATCCGGCGCACCGGCGCGGCCACGGCCGTGGCGGCGAAGTACCTCGCGAGGGAGGACGCGCGCGTCGTGACGATCTGCGGCTGCGGCAACCAGGGACGGATCCAGCTCGAAGCGCTCGCGCGGGTCCGGCGCCTCGAGCGCGCCTATGCCTTCGATACCGACTCCGCCCGCGCCGAGGAGTTCGCCTCCGACATGTCGAAGCGGCTCGGCATCCGCGTCGAGGCGGTGCCGCAGCCGGGGCCGGCCGTCCGCGCGAGCGACATCGCCGTGACGTGCACGCCTTCCCGAGAGCCATTCCTCCATCTCGAGGACGTGAAGCCCGGAACCTTCCTCGCCGCGGTCGGCGCGGACAGCGCCGACAAGCAGGAGCTCGACCCGCGGATTCTCGCGGCGGCCACGGTCGTCGTGGACAGTCTCGATCAATGCGCCGAGATCGGCGAGCTTCACCACGCCATCGCGGGAGGCCTGATGACGAGGTCGGATGTCCGCGCGGAGCTCTCCGACCTCGCCGCCGGGACGAAGCCGGGCCGCACCCGCGCCGACGAGATCACCATCTTCGACAGCACGGGAACGGCCCTGCAGGACGCGGCCGCGGCGGCGGTCGTCTACGAGAAGGCCTCGCGGCGCGGACGGGGTGTCTCGATCGACTTTGCGGCTTGATCGCCCGGCCGTTCGGAGTATCCTCCGGCACAGTTCCCTTTTTCCATGCTGGCGGACGCCGCTGAGAGCATGAGCACGAAATCGAGCGAGAGGCGCAAGGGTCCAAGGCGACACGGCGTCGGCCGGCGGATCCACGGCGACCGCCGCATACCCGGACGGCCCGAAAGGACACTCCCCGGCTGGCCGCCGCGGCAGGGACAGCGCCGCGCGCAGAAGCGCCGGACCCTGCCCGACCGCCGCCGTTGATCTCGCCCGATATTCCATCGTGTTATCATGCTTGAGCATGGTGATAACATGATCCGCACCCAGATCTCGCTCGACGAAAGCGCGTACAAGGAAGCCAAGGCCGAAGCCCGTCGCCGGGGCATCTCGCTCGCCGAGCTCCTGCGCCGCTCTCTGTCGGTGGCATTGAACGAGCGCGGCCAGCCGCGGAGGCGTTGGATGCGCTACGCGGGCGCCGTCGCTTCCGGAGACCCAAAGGCCAGCCGGTCGGTCAACGAGGTGGTCTACGGCCGGCCGCGGCCCTGAGGAGAGGCGTGCCCGCGCCGTCTTTCTCGACACCGGGATCTTCATCGCGTTTCTCGACAGGAGCGATGGTTATCACCCGGCTGCCGTCCGGCTCTTCTCCCACCCGCCACGGCGCTGGTACACCTCGATCGCCGTCGTCGCCGAGGCCTACGGCTGGTTCCTTCATCGCCTGGGCGAGGAAGCGGCCCGCACGTTCCGGCTGGCCCTCGCAGATCTGCCGCATCTCCAGCTCTTAGGCTCTCGATCCGGCCCACAACGAGCCGTGACTCGCAAGCTCGATCTCCTGCGCGGCCACAAGCTCACCTACGTGGACGCCTCGAGCCTGGTCTTCCTCCAGGAAAGAGACATCCGCGATGTCTGGGGAACCGACCGCGACCTTTCCCTGGAAGGCGCCCGCGTCCTTCCGGCCGGCCGGTGAGGGAAAATCCATCGCGACATCCTGAGGAGGTGACGTCATGAGACGGGTGCTCGTTCTCTCCGCTGTTCTCTTTTCCTTCGCCGTTTCCGCTTTCCCGTCGGTCCGTTTCGTGAACTGGTGGAAAGAGAAGGGCTCCGACAAGAAAACCGTGGCCGCCCTGGACCTGGCGACGGGAAAGGTCCTGTGGGAGAAGAAGCTGCCGGATTCCGTCAACTTCGTCGTCGAGCGCCCCGAGGGAATTCTCGCGGGATGCGACGACGGCGCCCTCTACCTCCTGAAGGCGGAGGATGGAACCCAGATCTGGAAGGCGGTCCTGGGAAAAATGGAAATCAACGAGTTCCACGGCGCGACCGAGGAAGGCTTCCTCGTGTCACACGACAAGCGCGTGTACTGGCTCGTCGGAACCGACGGAAAAACGAAAGCGCAGTGGCGATAGTCGCTCGACGATCTTCGCTCGACTGCAGAGGCGGGATCAGGGCGTTCCGGGCTGAGGCGTTCGTTTCCAGACGAGGTCCCAGGCCTCGCGGCGCTGGGCGAAGCCGGTGATCTTCCCGCCGGCGTCCCGGAGGAACACGTACCGGTAGCGGGGCTTGCCGGGCACGAAGAGAACGTCCGGCGCCTCGGCGCGCAGCTCCTCGGCCTTCCGTCCGGTCTGCTGCCCTTCGAGCGCGTCGCCGTTGCACCGGATCTCGTAGGCGATCGCCGGCGTCAGCGCGTACCGGCCGCAGTACTCGCCGCGGAGGGAGGCCGCGAGCGCAACCGCCGGCGGATCCGTCCGCAGCGCGAGGACCTGCGAAGCGATCAGCCGCCACCCCTTCGCGGTCTTGCAACCAGGTGTCGGTCGTCCGGTACTGGCAGTGCAGCTTGTGCCCGTGGAAGTCCTCGTTCTCGTCGTCCACGTACGTCGCGACGGCGACGTCCCCGTGCACCACGGCGTCGAAGTCGATGACCTTGATGGCGCCGCTGACGCCTTCGGGAAGCGGCTTCGTGCCGTCCACCATCTGCTTCTTCGTCATCACCGTTCCGCTCTCGTCCACGTAGCGGACCCCCTCGTCCAGGTACCGCTCCCAGACCGCCGCCGAGCCGGTCCCGATCGCATCCACCAGCTCCTGCGTCTGCCGCTTCAGGATGTCCGGCGAACGCTCTCGGCGGCGCCGATCGGTACTCCGATCACGAAGAGAACCGCAACAGCGAACGCGAACCGGCGCTTCGTCATGACAATCTCCTTTCGCCCCGCCAAGATAAAGCGGCCTCCCCCTCTCCCCCCGGGAGAGGGCCGGGGTGAGGGCGCAACCGGCGCCACCGCAGCAGTTGGACCCCCAAACCCGAGCGGGATCAGTCCTTGATGACCTTCTCGACGCGGCCGGTGTTGGCGTCCACGAGGACCAACACAGGCGCGTTCTGGTAGTCCTTCGAGTAGCTGATGTTCCAGGTCGCGTGCAGCTCGTGGTTGAACGCGGTCTGGATCATCACGATGTACCCCTCCCCGAGATACTTCTCGCCGTGCTCCTTCGCGAGCGCGTAGAGCTTCGCGCCGTCGCGCAAGAAATCGGGCTTCAAGGCGGGAACGCGGGCCGCGGCCTGGGGATCGGTCGAGCACGTCAGCGACCCGCGGAACGTGTTGACCATGAAGTTCGTCTTCGCCTCCGCCGAATAGAACATCAGGTTCCACGACGCGGAGGTCCCGTTGGCCTTGAGCGGCCCGAGCACCGTGTTCCCCAGCCGCGCCGGCACCGCGTCCTTCTTCCACGCCTTCGCCAGCTTCTCCCCCATCGCGTAAATCTCGGAAAGCGTCGGCTCCGGGTTCTTCAGCTGTTCCGCCTTGCATGCCTCCGCCGCCGGTCACGCCTCTCGCCGCCGCCAGCGAAACCGCGAGCGCCAGAACAAGGGTCCGTATCTTCATCTCGTCCCTCCCATCGTCAGCTTACTCGCAGCATATGAGCGCCGGGTTCCGGTCGCCGGACGAAGGAGAGATGGGACACAAATACTCGAAAGAAGTGGCTCCTCAGGTAGGATTTGAACCTACAACCCCCCGGTTAACAGCCGGGTGCTCTGCCGTTGAGCTACTGAGGAAAAGAGCGGATCGGGGAGCGTAGCGGAGGGCGGCGGGGGTGTCAACCCGCGAGCATCAGCCGGGCGAGGTCCAGGAAGGCTTCCTCGACGCCGGCTCCGGTCTTCGCGCTGGTCTTGAAGACCGGCCAGCCTCGCTGGAACAGGTCCTCGAGGGCGGCGTCGTCCACTTCCCATTTCTCCGTCAGGTCGGCCTTGTTGATCATGAGGACGAAGGGGACCTTGCCGGCGGCTTCCTGGGCGCGGCTCTGGAGGGTCACGGCCTGGGCGAGCGTTTCGAGGCGGGTCCCGTCCACGACGAGGACGTAGCCGGCCGACCCGCGCAGGTAGGAGGTCCGCATCTTCTGGAACTCGTCCTCGCCGTAGATGTCCCACAGCAGCAGTTCGACCTGCTCGTCGCCCACCGAGACCTCTTTCTTGTCCACCTTCACGCCGATCGTGCTGTGGTACTTGTCGGAGAAGAGGCTCTTGACGAAACGGGAGACGAGGCTCGTCTTGCCGACGGCGTAGGCGCCGAGCATGCAGATCTTCTTCTGGATCATCGCTCTACCGGGATGATGCGAAAAGACACGCTTCGGTTCAACTGCTTGTCCTCCTCGGTGCGCTCCTGCCGGAGCGGCTGCGTCGCTCCGACGCCGGCCACGGCCAGGTTCTTCGTCTCGAGCCCTCGTCGCGCAGGGCGGCGAGGACGCGCTCGGCGCGGCGGCGGGAGAGCGCGAGGTTCGTCTCGTTGGTCCCTTCGCTGTCGCCGCGTCCGACGACCTCGCCGCGGAACTCCTTGCCGGCGGCCGCCGCGAGCGCCGGCAGCCGCGCGAGATCGCGCGCGACCTCCGCGAGCTTGGCCGTCTCGCCGGAGAGAGCTCCGAGGATCCCCGCGCGAAGAGGATCAGTTTCCCTTCCAGCGCCGCGCGCGCCGACTCGAAGCTCTTCGAGTCGGTGTCGGTCACGCCGCGATCGTCGAACCGCGTCACGCCCGGGACCGCGCGCCACCGGCTCGCGGCTTGCGCGATCCACGCGTGCGGAGCAGCGCCGGTGGCGAGCAGCGCGCCGTCTTGCGCGCGAAGCGTCACGGAGGCGGGCGCTTCGAGGAGGGATCGCGCCCTCGCCGCGATGAGCTCCGGCTCGAGACTCTGGTAGGGCTTCCAGGTCGCGCGGACGTCCTCCCGAGCGAAGTTTCGACGGGGGAAGCAAGGTCGCCGGATCCGCCGCGAGCGGATCGCGAAGGCCGGTCACGAAGAATTTTCCGTCGCGCCTTCCGGCCGCCGACACGACGATCCCCGGCTGCGCGCCGAGCCTCGCGAGATAGCTGTCCCACCGCCGGTTCGCCTCACGGAAAAGAACGCGAACAGCCCGAGCAACGCGAGCGACGACCGCGAGCGCCGCCCAGAGCGGCCCGCGAGAGCGCCTGCTCCGAGGCCCCGCCGCGCCCTCCGCGCCGGGTTGCAGCTGCGTCTTCAGGCACGCTTCGAGGTCTTCGCGGCTGCGCTCGAACGGCGCGGCGTCTCCTTGGAACTCCGCGAGCGCGTGGGCCTGATCGTGGTGGATCTTCTCGATCGCCTCCGTGAAGACGCCGCGCAGCTCCCGCGGCGGGTTTCCGCGAATGACGCCCGCCACGATCGCGTGGGGCCCCTGCTCCACCCAGACGTTGAGCTGGCCGACCTGGAACGCGTGGAGCCCGTCCGCTTCCGCTCCGCCGAAGGAGTCGTGCACGAAGTCCCGGATCGCCGTCAGCATCCCGGAGATCATGTCGGTGTCCTGGACGCCGGCCCCTCCCGCGCTGACGTGCTGCAGGAGAAGGCCCGTCTCGCGGTGGATCAGGAACACCTGCTCGACGCGGAAGAGGAGCGTGCGCAGCAGGACGACTTCCGAGAAGGACTTTCCGGTCCGCCACCCCTCGATCCTCCACTTGAATCCCTGCGCGGAGAAGCTCTGGCCGAGCGTCTGGTTCAGCGACTCGAGCATCTCCTCGAGCGTGTTCGAGATGGACTTGCGGATCGCGGGTCCCATGACCGGGAAGAGCGCGTCGACCAGGACCACGGGGTTCCTGCGCACGGAACGGACGATGGCTTCTTCCACCGTCGGCATGAGGGCGTCGGTCAGCTGCCGGTCCTCCTGCGAACGGATCGTGATCGCCTCCGGCAGGACGCGGGCGACGTCCTCGGCGCGGCTCTGCGGGTCCTCCAGCCGCTGCTGGAGCCGGACGACCTCCGCCTCGTCGGCCGCGAGCAGGAGCCCGCGAAGCTCGGTGAGCGGATCGTCGGGGGCAGGCTCGGGCTTTACAGCGTCATCCATGACCGGCCGTGCCGGGAGATCATCCCTTGGCGGGCGGCTTCGAGTCGCCGGTCAACCGCATCGCCGCTTCCGTGAAGACTCCCGCCAGCGCCGACCTGTCGGT
Source organism: uncultured Acidobacteriota bacterium (assembly GCA_963782815.1). Taxonomy (GTDB): domain Bacteria; phylum Acidobacteriota; class Thermoanaerobaculia; order UBA5066; family Gp7-AA6; genus JAWOLE01. The sequence continues at coordinate 172,308 of CAWALG010000012.1, forward strand.
CTTTTCGACGCGAAGCTCCTTGATCTCGCGCGACAGCGTCGTCGCGGTCTCGCGGATCCGGTTGCGGATCTCGTCGGTCAGCGCCTTGGACTGATCGAGGATCTGCTGGCGCAGCTCCCGCTGGTTCTTCGTCGTGACGTCGTCGAGCTGGGCGAGCTTCTTCTCGAGCGATCGGGCGGCCTCGTGGATTTCGCGCGACAGCTCCTTGCCCGATTCGGTCCGCTCTCCCTGTTCGGCCTTGACGCGGTCCGACAACGATTCGACCTCCTTGCGGATGAAGGCCTCCAGGGAATCGAACCGTTTCTTCGCCTCGGCCCGGGAGTCGGACGTCTCCTTCAGGAGCCTCTCCTCCAGCCGGGCGAATCTCTTCTCGAAGTCGTTGACCTGCGAGCCGAAGAGGATGTCGCGGATCTTCTCGAGATTTCCTCCGCTCGGCCGCGTCCGGCCCGGAGGCCGCGTCGGGCGCTCCGCCCTTCTTGCGCTCCGCCGCGGTTCCCGGTCCGTTCCCTCCGGGGTTCTTCTTCGGATCTTCCGTGGTCATCATGCGCCTGCCCGCCTTTCGTTTCGAACGCGCCTTCTTCGCCGCCGCACCGCGCTGCTTCACCGCGATCCCGATTTCTCCGCCCGCTTGCGCTCGCGCCTTCGGAGATTGTTGGACCTCGCTCGCTGCAGGACGGCCTGTTTCTCTTCGTGAACGAGCGTCTGGATCGCGAGGAGGAGGATCCGCCTCGAACCGACGCAGACTGCCGAGGCCTCGAGCTGGAAGTCCGCGCCCGCGGCGCCGGTCTCCGTCCAGAGCCCCGACCGCAGCCGGCCGGGCCCGCGGTACTTCCAGAAGTCGGCCGCGTCGGTCAGGAAGTTCTCGAGGAACGGGGAGCCGAGCGCCTTGCCCAGTGTCTCCGGCGCGGAGACGGCGTCGGGGCGGAACCTCCGGAACCACTCGGGGATGGTCCCGATCGGCCTCAGCGTCCCGGCGGAGTCCTCCTCGAGAACGGCCACTTCGAGGGCCGCCAGAAGCTCATCGCCGATCGATTCCTCGGTCATTTCGTCTTTCGGGGAGGGCGTTACTTAACACAATCCGGGTGGTAGGTGGTAGGTGTCGTCAGGTGGAAGGTGATAGGTGGTAGGTGGTAGGGACCGGGGCCTGGAGCTTCCCCTACCACCTACACCTACCACCTACCACCTCCCAGGCCGCCTAGGCCACCTTCCAGCGGCGGCCTTCGGGGACGAGGCGCACGTCGAATCGGTAGGTCGAGGCGGAGGGAAAGAAGGCGTCGAGGCCGCCCAGCTTGCGCGGCTGGCCGGAGAAATCGGCGCGGAAGGTGACGCGGGCGGCTTCAGGGGCGCGGTCGATCTCGACGTCGGAGAGCCGCACGTCGATGATCTCGTATGCGGCGAAGACCCGGCGCAGCGTCTCGGAGACGCCCGCGGAGGTCTGTCCTTCGGCGTCGCGGTAGTCCGCCGTGAGGTTCTCGACGACCGCCGGGGCATCGCGGGCCTGCGCCGCTTTTACGACGCGGTCGAGGGTCGCGCGGACGGGGTCGCTCTCGCGGCGGCAGCCGAGGGCGAGAAAGAGAGCGATCAGCGAAAGTCTCGACGAAAGTCTCACGAGACCTCCATTCTCCCGCGATCTCCGGCGTGAAAAAATCGGGTCGTGAATCTCGAGGCAACGAACCCGGACGAGCTGGCGCGCGAGCACCGGCGACTGGACGATTTGTTCGGGCGATTCCTCGGCGCGGCCCAGGCGGGCGACGCCGGATCGGCCCGCGAAGCCATCCGCGAATTCGACGACGCGCTTCGCCACCACACCGCCGTGGAGGAGCGGGGCATCCTGGCTCCGCCGGGAGGCCACAAGCTCGCGCCGCCCGAGACCGAGACCGCCGCGAACGGCTCCACCGCGAGTTGCGTCTCGAGCACGTGCAGGTCCGCGAGCTTTCGGCGATGATCCGGCATCTGCTGGAAGAGAAGAACGATCTCGAGGGCGCGCGGCGCCTCGCTCCCAATCTCGCCCGCCGCTGGGACGCGCACACCTCCCGCGAGGAGCGGGAGCTCTTTCCCCGAAGGAGGGACGAAGGCGAGTCCGGATAACTCGTGGACACCCGCCGACCCCCGTCCCGGTGCGACGAGAGGCGGGAGGCGCAAGCGCCTCCCCTACAGCACGAAAACGCAGGATGGGCGCCCGGTCGCGGAGCAACGAGAGCAGATCCTTCGCTTCGCTCAGGATGACAGGGGTGGGAAGTGTCGCTGCACCTTCCCCGGCACCACATCCAATTGGCCGCCGGGGTGCCGCCGGCGCTCGCGGCGCGAGGAGTCTCCCGCTCCCGTTTGAACTCTCTCGGCGCCGGTCGCGAAGCGACCGCCTGCGCCGACAGTCGAGCCTCGCGCCGCGCGAGCGGAGCGCTTGCGCGGATTCAGGCGGGCGGTCGAAGGCCGCATCCGGCCGAGCCGCCCGCCGGTGCGCCGCAGGCGCAGAATCCGCACTAGCGCGGAGCGAGGGCGGCGACGCGGACCGTGCGCTCGCGGGGGCCGTCGAGCTCGATCAGGAAGATTCCCTGCCAGCGGCCGAGGACGGGGCGGCCCTTCTCGAGCGGGACGAGGCAGGAGACTCCGATCGCTTCGGAGAGGAAGTGCGCGGGGGAGTTGCCTTCGCCGTGGTCGAAGCGGACGCCGGGGACCCAGGCGGCGAGGGCTCGCTCGACGTCGTGCGTCACGTCCTCGTCCCAGTTTTCCCCGACGGTCACGGCGGCGGTCGTGTGGGGGAGGGAGACGAGGAGCGCGCCGACTCGGCACACCGAGCTTCGCCGCGGCCTTCGCGACCTGGTCGGTGATGTCGTGGCGTTCGATTTTCTTTTTCGTCTGGACGTGGAACTCGATTGCCTCGCTCATGAAGAAAGACTAGCTGAAACTGCGCCCTCACCCCGTCCCTCTCCCGGGGGGAGAGGGGGAAGGCCGACGATTATCTGTACAGCTCGCGGTAGGACTCGGCGTAGAGGAGGACCCGGCGCACGTAGTCGCGGGTCTCGTAGACCGGGTGCGATTCGAAGATCTCGTCGTCCTCGCGGCCGGAGTTCTCTTTCAGGACGCGGGCCATGCGCGTGGGACCTCCGTTGTATGCCGCGATCGCGAAGAGGGTCTTCCCGCCGAAACGATCGAGGAGCTGCTTCAGGTACGCGGCGCCCAGCCGCGCGTTGACGCCCGGATCGTAGAGGAACGCCTCGCGGTAGCGCGAGCGCAGGATGGAGCGGGAAAGGCTCTTCGCCGTCGCCGGCATCAACTGGGTGAGCCCGAGCGCGCCGGCGCGGGAGCGGGCCCGCGGTTCGAAGATGCTCTCCTGGCGCACGAGAGCGCGCAAGAGAGAGGGATCGAGGCCGAATTCGGCCGCGCGGCTGACCAGGTAGCCCTTCTCCTCGATCGGATAGTAGAGCCGCCTCCAGCCGTCCGGGACCCGCCCCTCGAGCGCGGTTCCGAGGTCCGGGAAGGCGCGGCGCGCGGCCTCGGTGGCCGCCGGAAACCGGCCCAGCGCGAACTCCGCCTCGGCGAGCCTCAGGTCGCGCCCGCGCGAGCGATCGAGGGCGCGGGCTTCCGCGGCCGCTTCCTCGAACATCCGCAGGCGAAGAAGCTCGTCCGTCCTGCGGAAGGTCGCGGTCGCGACGGAGGGGTCCGTCAACAGGGCCGGCTTCGCCACGGGAGAGGCCGGCGCGCGGCGGCGCGAGAAGAGCGCGTAGACATCGGCGGGATCCGCCGAGGCGAGCGATTCGTAGAGCGGGACGGCTTCGCTCCCTCGTCCTTCGCGTTCGAGGCAACGGCCCCGCCAGTAGGCGAGCCGCCTCTGCCTTCCCCCGTCCGTGTAGATCTGCGCGAGCGCTTCCATCCTCTCGCGCGCGCCCGCGAAGTCGCCCTTCAGGTAGGAATCCCACGCCAGTTTCCAGAGCGCCTCGAACCCGGCAATCGAGCCCGGACTCTCCCGCCCGATCGACCGGGCGCTCGCGGCCGCGTCCTCGAATCGATCCGCGTCGCAGTCCAGGCGGATCAGCCGGACGAGCGCTCCGGTGCGGACGGGCGGCGGCGCGGGCGGCGCGGCCAGGAGAAGGAGCGAGCGCCGGGAGGCGACGGCGATCGGATCCGCCGGTAGAGAGTTTCGACGCGCCCTTCCTGGCCCGATCGAGTTGGAGGTCGACGCCGAAGAGTCTCGCCTCGAAGTCCGCGTCGCTCCCGTCGCGGGGGACGGCGGCAGCCGCGCGCTGCGCCGCCGGGACATGCCCCAGGCGGGCTTCTCCGCGGGCCAGCGCGAGCAGGTTCACGGAGCGCTCCGCCGCCGGCCAGAGAGCGGGCCGGCCGCTTCTCAAGAGGCGCACGCCGCGCTCGACGTTCCCCGAGGAGATGAGGAGGACTCCCAGCCGGCCTCGCTCCGCCGGCTTCAACAGAGTTTCTTCCTCCCGGAGCGGGCGGCGCGCAAACCCCGGGGCCTTCTCCGGCGCGACGCCCGTGAAGAGCAAGTCGCGCGACGCCGCGTGGACGGAGGAGGAGTCGTTCAAAGCGAGGCCCAGCCGGATTCGCTCCGTCGCGATCCCGGCCGCTTCCGATGCCGGCGCGCCGGCCGCCGCCGTGGAGAGGACCGCCGCCGCTCCGCGCCGGTCACCGGCTTTCTCGAGAGCGCCCGCCAGAACGCGGCCGGCCGACACGCGCCCCGCGAACGGCTCGTCTGACTCGAAGGCCGCGCGGATCTCGCGGGCCGCCTCCGCGTGGAGACCCGCCGCGTCGAGGGCCCGCGCCAGGGCGACCCGCCGGTACGGTTCCAGTCCCACGGCCACGGCGGGAGCCAGGCGCAGGCGCCGTACCGCCGCCGCGAAGTCCTTTCGGCGCAGGTCGTCGCCCGCCAGGAGAAACGCGATGCGCGCTTCCCACGCGCGCTCGCCCGACTTGGCGCGGATCGTCTCGAGCGATTGCTCCGCCTCGGGCCGCCGGCCCGCCTCGAGCAGGTCGGCCGCGCGAGCGAAGGCGGCGTCGAAGTCCGGCGGAGGCGGGTGAGAGCCGACGTCGGCCCGGACGGAGATTGCCGCCAGGCCGAGTGAGAAGGTGACGAGGAGAAATCGAGGAGAGACCAAGGAACGATTTGTGATTGGTGATTGGTGATTTGTGATTGGAGGGGTCAATCACTCACTCGGATCGGGCATCCGGGCATTATAAACGGGAGGGAGAGACGGGACACGCCTCTAAGTCTCTCTAAATGCTTGAGATGGAAGGAGTTGACACACTCGACGCCGACGCCTAAGATACTCGTCCCTTTTGGCACCACGGTGAAGGGGGTGAGTGTTCGTGCCTCTGGTCCACGTCAAGGAAGACGAATCGTTCGAGAACGCCATGCGGCGTTTCAAGAGAAAGTGCGAAAAATCGGGAATCCTGTCGGAACTGAAGAAGCGGCAGCACTACGAAAAACCGAGCGCCAAGCGCAAGCGCAAGATGATCCAGGCCCGCAAGAAGATGCTCCGGAAGCTCTCGGAAGACAAGCGGGTCACGCCCTAGAAGAACCTTTTGCCGGCGGCGGGGGGGATGCCGAGGCTCTCGAGCTCCCCCTCGTCCTCCGGCTCGTTGCTGCCCTCGCCCGCACCGCGCCCGGCCGGCGCGCAATCCTGGATCTCACCCCCTCGTTCGAGGAGCCCGCCGTGCGCGAGCTCCTGGCCGAGACGTCCGAGGCCTGGGAGTTCCGCGCGCGCAACGGGAGGCTGCCGCTCGCGGGCGTCGAGGAGATTTCCCCGACCCTCGAAGCCCTGCGCGATTCGGGAGGGGCGGCGGGAGCGGAGGACTTCCGGCCGATCCTCGCCGTGGCGCGCGCGGCCGAAGCCGTGCGGCGCGCGTTGTCGGAGGCGGAGTCTCCGCGGCTCGTCCGGCGGCGCGACGCGATTCCCGGGTTCATCGAGCTCATCGGGCAGGCGCGCAGGCTCTTCGACGCGGACGGCGCGATCCGGGACGACGCCTCGAGCGAGCTTCACGACGCCCGCTCGAAGCTGCGCCGCCGCCGCTCGGAGGTCTCCCGCAGCCTGAGCAGGATCGTGGACGAGCGCCGCGATTTCCTGGGAGACGCGGTCGTGGTCCTGCGCAACGACCGTTACTGCCTCCCGGTCCTCGCGTCGGCCCGCTCGCGTGTTCCGGGCATCGTGCACGACCGCTCCGGATCGGGTCAGACCGTCTTCGTCGAGCCCCTCGACGTCATCGAGTCCAACAACGAGCTCGCGCTGCTGGCGGCGGAGGAGCGGCGCGAAGTGGAACGGCTCCTGGCGGCGTTCGGCCAGCAGGTCCTGGATGCGTCGGAAGACCTGGAGGACGCTGTCGCGCAGATGGCGGCGCTCGACGCGCTCGAAGCGAAGGTCGAGTTCGGCGAGGTTTCCCGCGGGCGCCTTCCCGAGATCTCGGACAACGGGGGGTGGACGCTCTCGGCGGCGCGGCACCCGCTGCTCGATCCCGCGCTGGCCCCGCTGCGGAGCCGGGCGCTCGCCGAGGCCCGGCCCGCGCGCGCCGCGCAAACCGTCGTCCCGCTCGACTTCGAGCTCCCCGCGCAGAAACGCCTGCTCGTCGTCTCGGGTCCCAACGCCGGCGGCAAGACCGTGGTCTTGAAGACCGCGGGGCTCTTCTCCCTGATGGCGCAGGCGGGTCTGCCTCTCCCCTGCGGTCCGGCCACGCGCGTGCCCGTCTTCCGGGCGATCCGCGCCGAGATCGGGGACGCGCAGGAGATCCTGGCCGGCCGCTCGACGTTCTCCTCTTCGATGGAAACGCTCGCGGCGGTCCTGGGCGGGGCGGGAGACGGCTCCCTCGCTCTCATCGACGAGATCGGCGGCTCGACCGATCCGGAGGAAGGGAGCGCGCTCGCGATCGCCTTCATCGAGGAGTACCTGTCGCGCGGGGGGCGCATCCTGGTGACCACTCACTTCTCGGCGCTCAAGAACTTCGCGGCCGTCGCGTCCCGACGCGGTCTGCGCGGCCATGGAGTTCGACGAGGTATCCGGCCGCCCCAACTACCGGCTCCACCCCGGCCTCTCCGGCAGGAGCCGCGCGCTCTCGGTCGCGCGGGAGCAGGGATTGCCCGAGGCGGTGCTCCGCCGCGCGCGGGAGATCCTGGGAGAAGCGTGGCGCCGGCGGGAGGAGCGCGAATCGGAGGCGGAAGCCGCGATCGAGAGACTCCGGCAGTCGGAACGGGATCTCGCGGCCGAACGCGAAAAGGCGCGGCGCGAGGCGCAGATGCTCGCCAGGGAGCGCGAGACCCGCGCGGCCCGCACGCGCGGATGCTCGAAGAGGGACTGGCCGGCTTCGAGCGCGCCCGGGCGGACCTCGCGCGGCGCGTGGAGGAGGAGATCGCGGCCATCCGGCAGGACGCCTCGCGGCGCGCGGAGGCCTCGGCTCCGAGACTCGTCGCCCGGGCGGAAGCCGCCATGGCGCCCGAGCCCGTCATCGAGGAGGCGCGCGAGGAGGCCCTCGACAGAACGCGGGAGCTCGCCGCCGGAGACCAGGTCCGGGTCCGCGGCTCGAAGACATCCGGCGTGGTCGCTTCCCTCGATCACGACACGGCCTGGCTCGACGTCGCGGGGAAACGGATGCGCGTCCGCCGGTCGGAGCTGGAGCGGGTCGCCGGGAAGGCGCCCGCGCCGGCGAAGGCTCCGGCTTCCCTCTCGACGGCTCCAAAACCCGAGCCCGTGTCCACGGTGACGCTCGAGATCAACGTCATCGGCCAGAGGATCGAAGACGCCATCCCGCAGATCGAGAAGAGCCTGGACGAGGCCCTCCTCTCCGGAGCCGCGCACATCCGCATCGTGCACGGCCACGGCACGGGCCGCCTGCGCGAAGCCGTCCGCGAACATTTCCGCGACCATCCCGCCGTCGCGTCACTGCGCGCCGGCGAAGCCCGCGAAGGCGGAAACGGCGCAACGATCGTGGTGTTGAAATGAAGATGCACGACGCGTAGCGACTGCCTGGGAGCGTGTCATTCTGAGGAGCGAAGCGACGAAGAATCTGCTCCCGTCGAATGAACCACCGGAGCAGATCCTTCGCTTCGCTCAGGATGACAAAGACCGGCGGCGACTCGCATGAGTGACCTGGACATCAACGACGCCGTGATGGCGGAACTGCGCAGCGCGGCGGACATCGTGCAGGTCATCGGCGACCACACCCGCCTGAAGAAGGCGGGACGCTCGTGGAAGGGCCTCTGTCCCTTCCACAACGAGCGGACTCCCTCCTTCACGGTCGATCGCGAGAAGGGGCTCTACCACTGCTTCGGCTGCGGGGCCGGAGGCGACGTCGTCCACTTCGTCCGGCAGATGGATCGTCTCGATTTTCCCGAGGCGGTCGAAGCGCTCGCCTCGCGCTTCGGCGTCACGATCCCGCGGCGCGTCTGGCGCGGCCCCCGCGACGACCGACGGGAGAAGCTCTTCGACGCGCTCTCCGCCGCTCACCGCTTCTACCAGGAGCAGCTCGCCAGGCCCGGCAACAAGGCGGCGCAGTACCTGAAGGAACGGGACGTGTCCGCCGACCTGACGAAGAGGCTCGCGCTCGGCTACGCGCCGGATTCCTGGGACGCGCTCTCGCGGGCGCTCCTGCCCGCCTATCCCGAGAACCTGCTCGTCGAGGCCGGCCTCCTCCAGCCGAGACAGGACGGGAAGTCGGGCTCGTACGATCGTTTCCGCGACCGTCTTCTCTTCGTCCTGCGCGACGAGCGGGGCCGCCCGGTCGGGTTCGGAGGGCGGACACTCAGTCCTGACGGCGAGCCCAAGTACCTGAACTCCCCGGAGACGCCGGTCTTTCAGAAGAAGCGCCTCCTCTACGGCCTCTCCGACGCCCGCGACGCGATCCGGAAACGCGACCGCGTCGTCCTGGTCGAGGGGTACTTCGATCATCTGGCGCTCGTCGCCGCGGGCATCGAGGAGGTGGTCGCCTCCATGGGCACGGCGCTCACGCCGGAACAGGCGGGGAAGCTCCGGCGTCTCTCCCCCTCCGTCGTCGTCTGTTACGACGGCGACCCGGCGGGACGGGCGGCCACGCGCGGCGCGTTGAGCCATCTGCTCGGCCAGGGCTTTTCGTGCCGGGTCGCGCGGCTTCCCGCCGGACGCGACCCGCACGACGTCCTGCGCGAGGAGGGGCCCGAGAGTCTCACCGCCCGCATCGAGGAGGCGCCGGATTACCTGGCCTGGCTCGCCGAAGACGCCGACCCGCGCGACTCCACCCTCTCCTCCGGGGAGAAAACCGAGAGGATCTCGGGCCTGCTCGGCATCATCGGGGTCATCCCCGACACGATCCTGCGGCACCAGGAATGCCGCCGGCTGGAGGGACTCACCGGGGTCCCGTTCGAGCTTCTCTGGGACCGGATCAAGCCCTCGACCGGCCGGGCCGGCGCGGCGGCCGCCGGAGCCGGGGCGTCGGGAACGCCGCAGCCGGTTCCGGTGTTATCTGACGGAGGGATTCCTGAAACGGAGCGGGCCCTCCTCTCGCTTCTCGTGCGTGGGGAATCTATCCCTTTGATTCGAGAGACTTTGAAAGATGAATGGCTCGTGGATGAGAGCGTGAAAAGGATTGTGGCTGCCTATCGAAAGCTTGATTTTCCAAGCCAAATCCCTCACCTTAGCGACGAAAACGATACTAAGGTACTCGCCCGAGCGGACTTAGAGGAGAAATTCGACCCGTCGCCCACGTGGCCGGGCCAGGTGCTCGGCACGCTCCGGAAGGCGCATCTCGAGCGTCGCGTCAAGACTATTAATGAGGCGATCGCAAGGGCCAAGGCCGAAGGGCGGCCCGAAAACGACTTGTTGAAAGAGCAGTTGGAAGTACAGAAAGAGATTCAGCGTTTGAAGCCGTCGCGGAAAGGAAAAGCGCTTGCTGATTGAGGAAAAGTACCCGGAAGTTCAGATCCTCTTCAAGGTGGGGAAAGAGAAGGGCTACCTGCTCTACGAAGAGGTCCAGACGGTCCTGTCCGACGAAGTGACGGGCGAGCCCAAAGACCTGGAAGAGGTCTACACGCGATTCTTCGACCTGGGCATCGAGATCGTGACCGACCCCGACCGGGCCGCCCGGAAGCGCGCGGCGCTCGAGGCCGAGACCGCGGAAGAGGCGCGCGAGGCGGTCGAAAAGACCAACGACCCGGTGCGCATGTACCTGCGCGAGATGGGGACGGTCAAGCTGCTCGACCGCGAGGGCGAAGTCCGCATCGCCAAGCGCATCGAGCAGGGCGAAGCGAAGATCTACCAGGCGCTCGCCAACAACCCGATCGTTCTCGAAGAGCTCCTGAAGCTCCTGGAGAACGCCGGGCGCGACACGCGGATGGTGACCGAGCTCGTCAACCTCTCCGACGACGAGGAAGAGGACCTGGACGACCGCGCCGCGCAGCGCATCGAAGGGGTGCTCGCGAGCTTCAAGAAGATCGGCGGGCTCGACAAGGACATCAAGCGGCTGAAGTTCAAGGCGCGCACGATCAAGCGCGGGACCAAGGGGCTTGCCCGCATCGAGGCGTCGATCGACAAGAAGATCGCCACGATGGCCAAGCTGATCCGCGCGGCGGACTTCACGCCGGCGGTCCTGAATCGCGCGATCGGGATCTTGAAGGACATCGACCGCCAGATGTCCGCGCCGGAGTCCACGATCCGCCAGGACACGAACACCCTGAAGAAAGAGAAGAACCCGACCCGGATCGACTTCTACAAGCGCCGCATCGCCAAGTACCGCAAGTCCCTGCGGGAGCTCGAGCAGAAGTTCGGGGTCACGCACGAGGACGTCAAGAAGACCCTGCGGATGGTCCGCGAGGGGGAAGAGGAAGCCGACCAGGCCAAGCACGAGCTGATCGTCGCGAACCTGCGCCTCGTCGTGTCGATCGCCAAGAAGTACACGAACCGGGGCCTCCAGTTCCTGGACCTGATCCAGGAAGGGAACATCGGCCTGATGAAGGCGGTCGAGAAGTTCGAGCACCGCCGCGGCTACAAGTTCTCCACCTACGCGACCTGGTGGATCCGGCAGGCGATCACGCGCGCCATCGCCGACCAGGCGCGCACCATCCGGATCCCGGTGCACATGATCGAGACGATCAACAAGCTGACGCGCACCTCGCGCTCGCTCGTGCAGGAGCTGGGGCGCGAGCCCAACGCCGAGGAGATCGCCAAGCGCATGGACATGCCGGTCTCCAAGGTCCGCAAGATCATGAAGATCGCGCAGGAGCCGATCTCGCTCGAGACGCCGATCGGAGAGGAAGAGGATTCGCATCTGGGCGACTTCATCGAGGACCGCGGCGTGCTCTCCCCGATCGAGTCGGTCCTGGTGTCGAACCTCCAGGACCAGACCCGGAGGGTCCTGAAGTCCCTGACCCCGCGCGAGGAGCAGGTCCTGAAGATGCGTTTCGGCGTCGGCGACGGCTCGGAGCACACGCTGGAGGAGGTCGGCCGCTCCTTCAACGTGACGCGGGAACGGATCCGCCAGATCGAGTCGAAGGCCCTCCGGAAGCTCCGGCACCCCTCGCGGGCCAAGAAACTCAAGCCCTTCCTCGAAACGATCCGCTGACGAGGGCTCACCCGCACCTGGCGCTTGGGCTTCATCCGATCGGGCGGGAGGGGCAAGCCCCTCCCCTACAGCCCGAGAAGAGGAACCGCTCTTTCAAGGGGGATGGCCGTTGTGCTCGCGGCGCGAGGAGTCTCCCGACCGAAGGGAGGGAGGAGCCTCGCGCCGCGGGAGCGAAGCGCTTGCGCGGATTCAGGCGGGCGGTCGAGCCGGCATCCCGGCGAGCCGCCCGCCGGTGCGCCGCAGGCGCAGAATCCGCGCAGGCGCGGAGCGACGTTTGGGATATATTGGCGGCCGGACGCGGCCACCGGGGTCCATAGCTCAGCGGTCCAGAGCCACCGGCTCATAACCGGTCAGACCTCGGTTCGAATCCGAGTGGACCCACCAGACGGGTGGGCGGGAATGAGGGAAATGGACCCAGGGGTGCGGGGAGCTTGAGGGAACAGAATCGAAACCGAAGAGAAGACGCCAACTCGATCCTGCAAGGGTGTCCTAAGAGCCGGACACCCTTTTTCGTCCGGCGGGGCTGCTAGATGAGCAGCCTCCTGGACGAGCTTTACCGCCTCCAGGAGCGAACCCGATTCGTCCAGAGCCGCGGACGAGAGCGCGACACGGTTCCCGCCGAGCTGACCGAGGTCGACAAGGCCTTCCGCGAGAAGCTCGAGGCGGTGCAGCGCTTGAAGCAGCGCTTGATCGAAGCCGAGGTGGAGCTGCGGCGCGCCTCGGCGGAACTGGCCGACCACCAGGAGAAGCAGAAGAAGTACCAGGCGCAGCTGCGCAACGTGCAATCCAGCCGCGAATACAGCGCCGTCTTGAACGAGATGGACGGGGTCGAGAAGCAGATCCGCACGACCGAGGACAAGGTGCTCACGCTCGAAGAGGAGCTGGAGACCTCGCGAGCGGACTTGAAGAAGCGCGAGGAGAACCTGCCGCGGGAGACGGCGGACCACGAAGAGAAGATGAAGGACTGGCGCACGACCCAGCGCGCGATCAACGAGGAGTTGAAGTCAGCGCAGGCCGAGATCGAGGTCCTGGAAGCCCGGGTCCGCCCGCGCGAGCTCGCGGAGTTCCGCCGCCTGCTCGAGAAAAAGGGGGGGCTGGCCGTGGCCCGCGTCGTCAGCGCCTCCTGCTCCGCCTGCCACGTCAAGGTCCGGCCCGCCGCCATGCAGTCGCTCAAGACGGGAAACGAGATCATCTACTGCGACAGCTGCCGCCGGATCCTCTACTACGATCCGCACAACCCATGAGCCGTAAGGCGTCAGGCGTAAGGCGTCAGGCGCGGCCCGGGCGATCTGGCTTCGGCGCTTCGCCTCACGCCTCACGCCTTACGCTTCACGGCCCATGAGGGTGCGGGCGCACATCGACGGCGCGGCCCGCGGCAACCCGGGGCCGGCGGGGGCCGGTGTCTTCATCGAGGCGGAAGAGGACCGGCCGGCGGAAGAGCTGTTCGAGTCGCTCGGCAGAACGACCAACAACGTGGCGGAATACCGGGCGCTCCTCCTCGCCCTCCGGCGCGCGAAGGAGCTCGGGGCCGAGAATGTCGAGATCCTGTCGGACAGCCTGCTGCTGGTGCAGCAGGTCAACGGGGTCTTCAAGGTCAAGGCCCCGCACCTGATCCCGATCGTTTCCGACGCGGTCCGGCGGGCCATGGGGTTCCGCCGCTTCTCGATCCGGCACGTTCCCCGGGAACAGAACAAGAAGGCCGACCGCCTGGCCAACCTCGGCGCGGACGCGAGCGAGCGGAGGGAGCACGCGACGTGAGCGGCCCTTCGGCGCAGGAGATCGCCGCGCGGCGTGACGCGGTCCTCGCCCGCATCGCCCGGGCCGCCGAGCGCGCCCGGCGCGACCCGGGCGAAGTCTCCCTTCTCGCCGTCACCAAGACGCATTCCGCCGAGGTCGTCCGCCAGGCGGCGCTCTCGGGCCTGACTCTCTTCGGGGAGAACCGCGTGGCCGAAGGAGTCGAGAAGATCCAGGCAGTCTCCGGAGAATTCCCGGGCCTCGAATGGCGGCTGATCGGCCCGCTCCAGACGAACAAGGCAAAGCCCGCGCTACAATACTTTTCAGTGATCGAAAGCCTGGACCGGGAGAGGCTCGCGACGCGTCTGGAAGGGCTCGCCGCGGAGCGGAAGCGCCGCGTTCCCGTTCTCCTCGAGTTGAACCTCGGGGGGGAAGAGACCAAGTCGGGCGCTCCTCCCGCGGAGGCGGAGACGCTGGCCGCCCTCCTTCTCACGCTCCCGCACCTCGAGCTTCGGGGGCTCATGGCGGTGCCGCCCTTCACGCCGGATCCCGAAGGCGCGCGTCCGTATTTCCGGCGGCTGAAGGAGATCCGGAACCGTCTCGCCGACCGATTCGGCCGCCCCCTCCCGGAGTTGTCCATGGGGATGAGCCACGACTTCGAAGTGGCGGTCGAGGAAGGAACGACGGAGGTCCGCATCGGGACGGCGCTCTTCGGAGAGAGGCCGGCAGCGTGAACTTCGGAAGCGCGTTCACCGCGGCGGCTCTGGACGTGATCTTCGCCATCCTCTCGATCATTCAATGGCTCGTCATCATCGCGGCGGTCATCTCCTGGCTGAACCCGGATCCGCGCAACCCGATCGTGCAGTTCCTCTACCGGACCACGGAGCCGATCCTGCGCCCGTTCCGGCGTCTGCTCCCCCCGGGCCGCACGGGGGGGATCGACTTATCGCCGCTCCTGGTGATCCTCGCGATCATCTTCATCCGAGCCTTCCTGGCCCGGCTCCTCATGCGCCCGGCAGGATTCGTCTGAGCAACGGAAATTCAGAGGAGGTCCCATGCCCAAGATCACGCCGCTCGAGATTCAGAATCACGCGTTCCGCAAGAAGTGGAGAGGGCTCGACCCCGTCGAGGTGGAGTCCTTCCTCGCGATGGTCAGCGAGGAGATCGAGGACCTGACGCGCTCCAAATCGGAGACCGAGAGCCGGCTGCGCCTGCTCGAGACGGAGAACTCCGAACACCGGGAGCGCGAACGGACGCTGCGCGATACGCTGCTCTCGGCGCAGCGCGCCTCCGAGGACATCCGCGGCGCGGCCCGCAAGGAAGCCGAGCTGATCATCCAGCAGGCGGAGGACTCGAGCGAGCGTCTCACGCACCACGCCATGCAGCGCTCGGCCGAGATCGAGAAGGCGATCGAGGACCTCAAGATGCAGCGGACCCATTTCCGCCTGCAGACGGAAAAGTCGATCGCGCTCATCCAGCAGGTCCTCGAAATCGACCGTCAGGAGGCGGAGAGGGATCGCCCCCTTTCCTATATGACGCGCAAGGGAGAGACGGGATGATTCGTGATTGGTGATTGGTGATTGGTGATTGGTGATTAAGCCGGGGCAACCAGTTCCTCTCCCAGATCACAAATCACAAATCACAAATCACAAATCGTTAGAGATCCGCAACGCGGCGTGCCTCGCCACGCCCCTGGGAACCGCGGCAAGGAGAGGCCGCGCCCAGGGCGAGATCCTCCGGATCCGCAACGCCGCGGTGCGCGCTGAAGCGGGGCGCCTCGTCTTCGTCGGAACCGAGACCGATTACCGGCGGGAGTACGGCGGGCGCCCGGCATCCGTTTCCATCGACGCGACCGGGAAGACGCTTCTCCCGGGCTTCGTGGACTGCCACACCCACCCCGTCTGGGCGGGAGACCGGGGAGAAGAGATCGCGCGGCGGCTCGCCGGAGAAGACTACGCCTCGATCGCGGCTCGCGGAGGCGGCATCGTGGCGACCGTCGCGGCGACGCGGGCCGCGAAGGACGAGGAGCTGCGTTCTCTCGTCGCCGGGCGTCTGTCGCGAATGGTGTCGTGCGGGACGACGACCGTCGAGGCAAAGTCCGGCTACGGCCTGACGGCGGAGGAGGAGCTGCGGGCGCTGCGCCTCCTCGCTTCGCTCGCGAGCCCCGATCTGCCGCGCATCGTGCCGACTCTGCTTGCCGCGCACGAAATACCGGCCGAGTACCGAGAGCGGCGCGGCGAATGGGTCCGGATCGTCGCCGAGGATCTCGTCCCGCTCTGCGCGGCCGAGAGGCTGGCCCTCTTCTGCGACGTCTTCTGCGAGGAAGGCGTCTTCACGGTCCCGGAATCGCGCCGGATCCTCGAGGCGGCGAAGGCCGCGGGGCTGGGAATCCGGATCCACGCCGACGAGCTCTTCCGTTCCGGGGGCGCCCTGCTCGCCGCGGAGCTCGCCGCCGATTCGGCGGACCACCTGCTCCGCATCGGTGAAAAGGAGATCGAGGCCCTCGCCCGCTCGGAAACGGTCGCGGTCATCCTGCCGGGAACCGCCTGGTGGATGCGTTCGAGCCCGGCGCCCGCGCGCGCGATGGTCGGGGCGGGGATCCCGGTCGCCGTCGCGACGGACGCCAACCCCGGCACCTGCAACACCGAATCGCTTCCGGCCGCGGCGGCCCACGCCTGCCTGGACTCGGGGCTCACGGTCGAAGAGACACTGACGGCCATGACCCTGAACGCCGCGGCGTCGCTGCGCCTGGCATCGGAGGTCGGGTCGCTCGAGGCGGGGAAATCGGCGGACGTTCTTCTCCTCGACGCGCCCGACGACCGCCATCTCTTCTATCATTGGGGCGTGAACCTCGTATCCACCGTCATCCGCGGCGGTTCGGTCGTCCGGGACTCCTCATGACCGACTTCTCCGAGCTTTCCCTCCGCCAGTTTCTCGCGACGCTCGCCTCTTCGGCGCCCACTCCGGGCGGAGGCACCGCGGCGGCGGTCGCCGGGGCGATGGGCGCGGGCCTGACCGAGATGGTCGGGGCGCTGACGCTTTCGCGGGAGAAGTTCGCGCCGGTCCACGACGCGATGCGCGCGATCTCCGAGACGGCGCGGCGAGCGCGTGAGGAATTCCTGGACCTCGCCCGCGAAGACTCGCAGGCCTACGACGCGGTCGTTGCCGCCCGCAAACTCGCGCGCGCGACGGAAGAGGAGAAGGAGATTCGCTCCAGGGAGATCGAAAACGCCGGCCGGCTGGCGACGGAGGTCCCGATGCGGACGGCGCGCGCGGCGGCACGGCTCCTCGACGCGCTGCCGGAGCTCGTCGAGAAGGGCAATCCCAACGCGCTTTCCGACGCGGGCTCGGCGGCGCTTCTCCTGGAAGCGGCGGCGATGGGCGCCCTCTTGAACGTCGCGATCAACCTGCCCGGGATCTCCGACGCCGCGTTCGTCGATGAGATGCGGCGGGAGGCGGTGGCGATCCGGGAAGAAACGGGAAGACTGCGCGCCCGGATCCTCGCGGAGGTCGAGAGGCGCGTTTGAGTCGGAAGGGTCCCCGCCCTTCGAGCCCTCCCCGCACACCCATTCGTTTCCGCAAATGCGCGGTTCGTCCTTCGTTGCGGGGCTTTGATCCCTCCGCGTCGCCAACGAGGAGCGGCGCGCTGCTAGCCTCCGGACGTGGCGACCCGGCGAGCCGCGATCGCGCGATCCGTCGTTGTCTTCTCCGTCGCGCTGGCCGTGCGGCTCGCCGTCTGGTCGCAGCTCGCGAGCCATCCTCTCTTTCGCGCTCCGCAGCTCGACTCGCTGGAATACGTCTCCTGGGCCTCCGCGATTGCCGCCGGAGATCTTCGGTGGCCGTCTCCTCCGCCGCACGGGCCGGGCTATCCGTTCTTCCTGGCCGGCGTCTTCCGGCTCTTCCCGGGCTCGCTCCCGGCGGCTTCCGTCGCGCAAGCGCTCCTCGGAGCCTCGACCTGCGTCGCGGTCGCCGCGCTCGCCGGGACCTGGTTCGGGCCGCTCGCGGCCTGGGCAGCCGGGCTTCTTCTGGCGTTTCACGGCGTCGCCGCCTGGACGGACATCTCGCTGCTTGCCGAGGGGCTTCTTCTCCTCCTGATGACGGGGGTTCTCCTCTGCCTCGGCAACGCTCCCGTGACGTTTGCCCGCGCCTGCCTGGCCGGCGCCCTCACGGGTCTCTCGGCGCTCGTCCGGCCGACGGCCCTCGTCCTCCTGCCGATCGTCCTGGTCACCCTTGCTCGCCGCGAAGGGTGGAGCCGGCGGGGGTTCCGGATGGCGGGGCTCGCGGCGTGCGCCGCCGGCCTCGTCCTTCTTCCGGTCACCGTCGCCAACTGGCGCGCGAGCGGCGCGCCGCTGCTCGTCCAGGGGCACGGCGGATTCAACTTCTGGATTGGCAATTCGCCATCCGGCACCGGGCTTCCGACCGTCCGTCCCGGCGCCGGCTGGGACCGTCTCGAAGCCGAGGCGGCTCGCAACGGTTTTCGCCCGCCGGCCGAGCAGGATCGCTACTTCTTTCAAAAGACCCTGAAGGAAATCTCGGCCTCGCCCTTCGCATACCTCGAGCTCCTCGGAAGAAAGCTTCTCTGGACGATCCAGGCGGACGAAATCCGCGACCCGTTCAGTTTTTCCTTCTTCGAAAGGGCTTCGCCGCTGCTCGCGGCGCTGCCCGGTTTCGCTCTGCTCTTTCCGCTCGCCCTCGCGGGAATCCTCGTCCCCGCGCGCTCGCGCCCGCGTCCCGCGCTTCTCCTCGCCGGAGTCGCCGCAACCGCAGGCACCTGCGTCCTGCTCGTGACGAGCTCCCGCTATCGCCTCCCCTTCGTGGTCGCCCTCGTTCCCTTCGCCGCCGCGGGACTCGTTTCCGTCATCGGGATGCTGCGAGAGCGCTCGGCCCGCGCGGCGGTGTTCGCCGGCGTCTGCGCGGCGGGAGTCGCGCTCTGCCGCCTGTCGGTCCACGCTCCGAGCCACGTCCACGCGGAAGAGTGGAGCGCGACCGGTTATGCGCTCATTCACCTTCGGGAGTCAGACAACGCCGAAGGGGCTTTCCGCAAGGCGATCGAAGAGGATGCGCGCTGGAGCCCGGCCTGGGCCGGCCTGGGGGTCGCCGCGGCCAACCGCGGAGATCTCGCCGGCGCCGAGAATTTCCTCAGGAAGGCGCTTTCTCTCGAGCCGGACGACCTGGCCGCGCGGCAGGAGTTGGGGACTCTGCTCGAGCGCCAGCGCCGGTTCGCCGATGCGGAGGCGGTCTATCGCCGCGCTCTCGAAGTCGCTCCGAGCGATGCCGTGTTCGGCCGCGCTCTGGCGGCAACGCTGCTGGCGGAGGGCCGCCTGCCCGAAGTCTTGACGCTCGCGCGGGAGCTGCTCGCGCGCAATGCCGAAGACGCCGCCGCCCATCTGCTCCTCGCGCGTGCCCTCGGGGCGCAACACCAACCCCGGCCCGCAGCGTTGGAGGCCGCGCAAGCGGCGCGGCTCGATCCCGGAAACGGCGAAACGCTCTTTACGCTCACCATGCTCCGCATCGAGGCCGGCGAGCTGGACGCGGCCGAGGAGTCGCTCCGGCGAGCGGAAACTCTCGTGGCGGATCCCCGGCCGCTCGGGATGGCCCGCGCGCTCCTCTGCCGCTCCCGCGGCCGGCTCGCGGAAGCCGACGGGATTCTCCGCCGGGTGCTCGCCCGCGACCGCGACTACAAGCCGGCGGCCGCCCTGTTGCTGCAGAACGCCCGCGCCCTCGGCAAAGAGAACGAGGCGCTCGACTATCTTCGCGGTCTCACGCCCGGGTCTTAAGGCCCGCGAAAAGAAGGGCTTGGAGGCGCACAGGAGACTCGGGAGGCCATCTCGGAAATTCGCTTGACATCCCGATGCCCATTCTGTCAAAGTATTTCAATCGTCGCGCGATTCCGGGAACGGGGTCGCGCGATTTTGTTTTTCTGCGAACTCGGCCTCTAATTCCCTGACACGCCGGGAGTTCGTCTCCTCGGCTCTCCCTCTCCCCGCTCGCCGCCTCGCTCGCGGACGCGTCGAATCACCGCGCAGAAGGCCCATTCCGTCGATTCCTGCGCGGGGGATGCAGCGGCCCGCCGTCGATTTCGCTTCGCCCTGCCTCCCGCCGCCATGAATCATAGAATCGCCCGTTCATGGCCGACGCGCGCAAGCTCTACCTCGTGGACGCGATGTCCAACATCCATCGCGCCTACCACGCCATCCAGCGCCTCTCGACCTCGGCCGGAAAGCCCACCAACGCCATCTACGGCTTCGTGACGATGCTGCGGAAGATGCTGCGCGAGCACACTCCCGACTACCTGGCCGTCGCCTGGGACGGCCCCGAACGGACCGTCCGCCACGACGCCTATGCCGAATACAAGGCGAACCGGGTTCCGATGGCGTCGGACCTGGCCTCCCAGATTCCCGACATCCGCCGCGCCCTGGACGCCTACCGGATCCCGATCCTGGAGCTGCCGGGCTACGAAGCCGACGACGTCATCGGGACTCTGTCGAAGAAGGCCGCCGCGCAGGGGTTCGACGTCGTGATCGTGACGGCGGACAAGGACATGCTGCAGCTCGTGTCCCCCGGAATCCGCGTGTTCCATACGGGGCGGGAGCGCTTCCTCGACGACGCGGGCGTCCAGGATTTCTTCGGCGTGGCGCCCGGCCAGGTCCGGGACGTTCTCGCCTTGATGGGCGACAGCGTGGACAACATCCCCGGCGTGCCCGGCGTCGGACAGGTGACGGCGAAGAAGTGGATCTCGACGTACGGCGACCTCGACACGCTGCTCGCCAGGGCGGACGAGATCAAGGGGAAGATCGGCGAGAGCCTGCGGCAGCACAGGGAGGCGGCCGTTCTGTCGCGTTCCCTGGTCGAGATCCCGACGGATCTGCCGATCCCCTTCGAGCCCGCCGCCCTCCAGCGCTCGGATCCCGACGCGCGGAAGTTGAAGGACCTGTTCGTCGAGCTGGAGTTCCACTCCCTGGCGGCGGAGATCGGAGCGGAAGCCGCGGCCGCCCCAGAGATCGAGTTCGGGCGCGTCGAGCACGGCGCGGCCTTCGCGGTCGGCGCGAGCGAGCCCTTCGGCGCCGCCCTCCTGACCGCGAAAGACCGGGTCCTCCTGGCGGTGGCGGGAGCCGGGCGGGTCGAGATCGCGGAGGAGACGGCCCCGGAGATCCTGGATCGTTGGAAGGCCCTCGATCGCCCCGGCCGGGAGATCTGGCTCGCCGACGCGAAGCCCGTGGACACGCTCCTCGCCCGGGCCGGCCGCTCGGTTGCGGGAGACGTCTTCGACGTCTGCCTCGCCCAGTACGTCCTGTCGCCGGGCGTGGGAGGCTCCGACATCGAGCTGATGGCCTTCCAGCGCCTCGGGCAGAAAGTGACGGCGGACAAGGAGGCGGGCGTCGTCTCCTGCGCGCTTCCCGAGGGGTACGCGATCGAGACTGCGGACCGCTGGCTCGCGGAGCGCGCCTCGGTCACGAGGGAGCTGGCCGTGAGGTTGAAGCCGGAGCTAGTCGAAGCGGCCGGCCCTCGAGAAGATCTACCGGGAGATCGAGCGCCCGCTGACCCCGGTCCTGGCGCGGATGGAGATTCACGGCGTCGCGATCGACGTGCCGCTCCTGAAAGAGATGTCCGCGCGGATGGAGAAGGACCTGCGCGCGCTCGAGCAGAAGATCTGGGCGGAGGCGGGCGAGGAATTCAACATCAACTCCCCCGTCAAGCTCGGCCAGATCCTGTTCGACAAGCTGGGCTATCCGGCCGGCAGGAAGACGGCGAAGACGAAGTCCTCCTCCACGGGCGTCGAGGTGTTGAGCGAGCTCGCGGAGAAGGGATACCCGGTTCCGCGGCTGACGCTCGAGTACAGGGAGATCTCGAAGTTGAAGGGAACCTACGTGGACGCGCTCCCGGCGCTCGCGGACGGGCAGGGGCGGGTCCACACGTCCTTCCGGCAGACGGTCGCGGCCACCGGCCGGCTCTCCTCCTCGGACCCCAACCTCCAGAACATCCCGATCCGCACCGCGGCGGGCCGCGAGATCCGGCGGGCCTTCATCGCGCCGCCGGGGAAGAAGCTCGTCGTCGCCGACTACTCGCAGATCGAGCTGCGCATCCTCGCGCACCTGTCGGGCGACGAGAATCTGATCGCGACCTTCGAGCAGGACGAGGACATCCACCGGGCGACGGCGGCGAGGCTCTTCGGCGTGTCGCCGGACCTCGTGTCCCACGAGATGCGAAACGCCGCCAAGCGCATCAACTTCGCGCTTCTCTACGGCATGGCCGCCTTCACGCTCGGAAAGGACCTGGGGGTCTCGACCTCGGAGGCGAAGAGCTACATCGATTCTTATTTCAATCAGTTCCCGAAGGTTCGCGGCTGCCTGGACGGGATCCTGGAGCAGGCGCGGTCGACCCGCGAGGTCACGACGCTCTTCGGGCGCGTGCGCCCCATCCCGGAGATCGCCGCCTCGAACCCGAACGTCCGCGGCAACGCCGAGCGGATGGCCTTGAACGCCCCCTTCCAGGGCTCCGCCGCGGACATCATCAAGATCGCCATGCTGCGCCTGGACGAGGAGCTCTCGCGAAGGGGCTCCTCGGCGAAGCTGCTGCTGCAGGTGCACGACGAGCTCGTCCTGGAAGCGCCCGACGAGGAGGTCGAAGCCGTGCGGAGGCTCGTCGAGGAGGTGATGGAGGGAGCCGCGCAGTTGCGCGTCCGGCTCGTGGTGCACGTGGGAGCGGCCGGCGACTGGCTCTCGGCCAAGTGAGGTCACTTCGCTATACTTCGGCGGAAATCATGAGACAAGGCCGGAGTCTTCTTCTGGCGCTCGCGATGACGGGAACCGCGGGCGTCTGCTCCCTGCTCGGGCAGACGACTCCGGCTCCGGCGCCGGCGGCCCCGGCGACGCCCGCGTCCGCTCCCGCGGAAACGCCGACCCCGGGGCCGCAACCCGCTGTTTCGCCTCCGGTCGCGCCGGCTGCCACGCCGGCGATCCCGCCCACCCCGCCTCCGCCGTCGGCGACGCCCGTTCCGACGGGAGCCCCTCCGCGGCGCCTCGTGGAGACCCCCGTGATCTCCATCTCGCGCCTGGGGACCGAGAACCCGTTCGGTCTCGTCACCGAGGAGCCGGCTGCACTTCCGCCCAAGCTCGAGTTCCCGCAGAACACCGTCACCGTGGGCCTCTACGCGGCGGTGCGCGTGGATCCCG
Source organism: uncultured Acidobacteriota bacterium (assembly GCA_963782815.1). Classification (GTDB taxonomy): domain Bacteria; phylum Acidobacteriota; class Thermoanaerobaculia; order UBA5066; family Gp7-AA6; genus JAWOLE01. The sequence continues at coordinate 194,741 of CAWALG010000012.1, forward strand.
CCGGCAAGGCGGTGCAGTCGAAGATCATCCGCGATCCGATCCCCTCCCTGGCGGCGGATTCGCGGCGGTCCTTCGAGCAGCGCTGGTCGTTTGATCCCGCGCTCAAATCGGCACACCCCGTCGAGACCTGGGCGAGCGTCGGACTGGACCTGCAGGTCGAGGTCCGGCCGAGAGAGGAACAGACGGCGATGACTCCGATCACTCCGGCAACGCCTCTGCCGGCGCCGTTCGATTGGGGAGACGACAAGGCCTGGCTCGACAACTTCAAGGCGGTGGTTCCCACCGATGGGACCGTGCCGCTGGAGCAGGTGGACACGACGGCGAGCCCGAAGAAGACGAAGTGGCTTGCCGACTCCTACAAGGGCCCGTTCACCTCCCGCTTCTGGGTCAAGGTCGACGCTTCCGGACGAATCGAGAAGGTCGTCCCGCTTCAGGTCAGCGACCCGGTCCTCATTGCCTACATGCGGAAGATGACGCCGGGCTGGGTCCTGCGGCCGGCGCGCGTCAAGGGGCAGCCGGTCGATTCATGGAACGAGCTCGCCGTATCGGGCATCGTCAGCTACTCGATCGAGGTCAAGCAGATCAACAACCTTCGCAAGACGTTCGCCGGGCAGTAGCCGTCGCTCCGCGCGCTCCGCTTGGATATCGCCCCTTCGGGGCTCATCAGCTACGGCGCTACGCTCCCGCGGCGCGAGGCTCCTCCCCTCTGGGAGACTCCTCGCGCCGCGAGCGTAACCATGCCGGCCGTTGATTCACAGACATCGTCCTTATTTGGGTTGTAGGGGAGGCGCTTGCGCCTCCCGCCTCTCGTCACAACTGTCGGGGCAGGCCGCCGTCAGTTTTTGGTTTGCGGGAGGATCTCCCTCTTCTCGCCGACTCTGCGAGTGACTTTGGTGGCGTCGAGGTGCTCGAGGAGGGGGATGGCGAGGCGGCGGGTCAGGCCGAACATCTCCTTGAACTCGCCGACGTCGAAGGTCTGTTTTCCCGATGCGCGCAGGCGCGCGATCACTTCTTCGACGGGCTCCCGCGCGATGAGCCAGCCGCCGGGAAGGCGCAGGAGCGCGCCCTTCTTGACGAGGTAGGCGGCGAGGCCCTCGATCACTTTCTGCTTGTGGCCGATCTCCTGGGCCACGTCCCCGATCGAAGGGGGATCGAGTCCGCGGCGGCGGAAGGCCTCGGCCACGCGCGCGGAAAGGTCGCGCTCGGCGCCGGCCAGCTCGTCTCTTCCGGGAATCCTCGCCTCCTCGCCGGCGACCACGTAGGCGCCGCGCGCGACGAGGGCCTTCTCGACGGCTTCGGCCCATCTCGGATCGGCGGTGGGCAGGAGCCGCGCGAGGAGAGTCCCTCGAGAAACGCCGACGGATCCGCTCGCCTCTCGAAGGCCCCGCTCGATCTCCGACCGCGCGCGGACCGCCAGCCGCGCGAGAGCGTCCTCTCCGACGTACCGCTCCGGCGAACGCCGCAGCGCGTGCGCGCGTCCGCGGGCGATCGGGTCAGCCATCGCGGCGCGGACCTCCTCGCGACTGACGCCGGCCCGCGCGGAGAGGGCCTCCTCGTCGGCTCCCGTCTCGCGGGCCTGCTCGACCCACGCCTGGAGCCTCTCGGAGAGACTGCCGTCCAGGCGATCGAGCTCCGCGAGGATCTCCGGCGTCGCGCGGCGCACCGGAGGCCAGAGCGGATCCAGGATCGCCCCGCCGCCGATCGTCTCCACGGGTGACAGTCGCCGGACGACGAATCGGTCGCCGGGAATCGCCGCCACGGGTTGAGAGAGCCGGAGCTGGACTCTTCCCGTCTCGCCTCCGCGCAGGAGCCGGCCGTCCAGAACGCGCGCGACGGCTCGCGCCTCGGAGGAGTAGTGATGAAAGGAGAGGCGGTCGCCGCTCTTGACGGGGGGAGCGCCGGCCAGCAGTTCCAGCCGCGCGGTCAGCAGGGCGCTCGTCGCGAACGCCCCGGGGGCGGCGAGGACGACGCCGCGCCGGACCTCTTCGAGCTCGACGCCGGCGAGGTTCGCGCTCACCCGCTCGCCCGCCCGCGCTTCCTCCGTCTCGCGGCCGTGCACTTCCAGCCGCCGGACGCGCACGGGTTTGAGGGCGGGCAGCAGCTCGAGCCTCTGGTCGCGGGAGATCGTGCCGCTCACGAGACTTCCCGTGACGACGGGACCGAACCCGACGATGGAAAACGCGCGGTCGATCGGAAGCCGCGCCCCCCGGGCCTCCCGGTTCGAAGACTCGTCTTCGAGCGCCAGACGGAGGAGCGACCGCTTCAACTCCGGCAGTCCCTCTCCGGTCAGGGAGGAGACCGGCACGATTTCCGCGCTCTCCAGAAAGGAGCCGCGGATCAGGTCGCGGGCGTCGGAAACGGTGACCTCGACGAGCTCGGGCGCGACCCGATCGGTCTTGGTCACGGCGACGAGGCCCTTCCGGATGCCGAGCAGCCGCACGATCTCGAAGTGCTCGCGCGTCTGCGGCATCACCGACTCGTCGGCCGCGATGACGAGGAGCACGGCGTCGATCCCCCCGGCGCCCGCCAGCATGTTTCGCACGAAGCGCTCGTGGCCCGGGACGTCCACGAAGGAGAGCCGCACGCCCTCCCACTCCGCGTGCGCGAACCCGAGATCGATCGTGATGCCGCGCCGCTTCTCTTCCGGCAAACGGTCCGCGTCGATTCCCGTCAGGGCCTTGACCAGGGCCGTCTTGCCGTGGTCGATGTGCCCGGCCGTGCCCACCAGGAAGCGCCGCATGGCCGAAGGCTACAGCGAGTGAGCCGTGAGGCGTTAGGCGTGAGGCGTCAGGCGAAGCCCGAAGATGTCACGCCTTACGCCTCACGCCTTACGCCTTACGCCTTACGACACGGCGGTGATAGCCTGTTTCCGCTCATGCAGGCGCGCATCGAATCGGACCTGAAGGCCGCCATGAAGAGCGGCGACAAGAGGCGCGTCTCGACGCTGCGGCTTCTGCTCTCGGTCTTGAAGAACGAGAAGATCAATTCGCAGCGCGAGCTGACGACCGAGGAGTCGGAAGCCGTCATTCGCCGCTCGGTCAAGCAGCGGAAGGAATCGATCGAGGTCTACGAGCGGACCGGCCGGGCGGATCTCGCCGCGGGAGAGAAAGAGGAGCTCGCGATCCTCGAGGCCTACCTGCCGCAGGCAATGCCCGACGCGGAGCTGGAGGAGACGGTGCGCGCGATCATTTCCGAGAAGGGCTTCTCCGCGGCGAAAGACGTCGGGTTGCTCATGAAGGAGCTGATGGCGAGACACCGCGGGCGTGTGGACGGGAAACGAGCGCAGGAGATCGCCCGCAAGCTGCTCCCGTGAACGGCAACGAAGGCCGACCCGGCCCGGCGGCGGGAGGAAGTCGAAGTCAAGCTTCCGTGCGCGGATCTCGACCGTGTGCGCGGAAGGCTCCACGATCTCGGCGCCACGGTCTTGAAACCCTTGCACTTCGAGTCCAACGACCTGTACGACGACCCGGAGGGCCGCCTCGCGGCTTCCGGGCGCGCCTTGCGCCTGCGGCGCGCGGGGGACACGGCGTTGCTCACGTACAAGGGACCGGCCCGTTTCGCCGGCGGCGTCAAGACGCGGGAGGAGCGCGAGACCCGCGTTTCCGATCCGGAAGAAACCGAAGCGATCCTGATCGCCCTGGGATGGACCCGCCGTTTCCGCTACGAAAAGAAGCGGGAGGAGTGGACGCTCGAGGGGTGCGCCATGGCCCTGGACCAGACGCCGATCGGGAACTTCGTCGAGGTCGAAGGAGACCCGCGAGGCATTCGCCGCGCCGTCGTCGCGCTCGGCCTCGACTTCGCCGACGCGGTTCCCTACACCTACGCCCGCCTCTACGCCGAGCGCCGCAAGGAAGACCCGACCCTTCCGGCCGACATGGTCTTCCCAAGCCGTAAGGCGTGAGGCGTAAGGCGTTAGGCGTGAAGACGGTCGAGGGGGAACGGGGCTCCGCCTCACGCCTCACGCCTCACGCCTCACGACGTCCGTGAGGGCCTTCCTCCTCGCGGCCGGGCGCGGCGTGCGCTTCCGGCCGGTCACGGAGTCAATCCCCAAGCCTCTCTTTCCCTACCTGAATGTCCCGTTGATCCGGTCGCACCTGACGAGATTGGCCCGAAGCGGCGTCCTTGAAGCGGGCGTCAATCTTCATCATCTTGGCGAAAAGATCGAAGGCCATCTGCGCGACGGCGCGGCGGATCTCCCGAAGCTGCGCTTCTTCCCGGAGCCGGAGATCCTCGGCACCGCGGGAGCCTTGCGAAACGCCGCCGGATGGCTCTCCGACGGTGACTTCCTCGTCGTCAACACGGACACGGTGATCGAGCCCGACTTCCCGGCGCTTGTCGCCCGCCATCGCGAGACCGGGCGCCCGGCGACGCTCCTCGTCGTCGAGAATCGGAATCCCGACAGGTACACGCCGCTTCAGGCCGAAGGGGATCGAATCACGGGATTCGGAATGCCGGTCGAGAAGCCGCTCCTGTACACGGGCGTCTGCGTCCTGTCCCCGAAGCTTCTCCGCCGGATCCCAAGCGGGCCGGCGGCGCTCGTCGCCGATCTCTGGGCGCTTCTCCTGAGAGAGACGGACAACGAGATCGGCTGGCTCCTCCACCGCGGCCCCTTCGAGGACCTGGGCCGCCCGAGCGATTTCCTCCGCGCGTCGCTCGAAGCGCTGGACCGCGGCGGAGCGTTTCCTGACGGAGGAGGAAGCTTCGATCCCGGGCGGCGGGTGCTGTCCTACGAGCGCTCGGGAGACTTCGAGGTTTCCCGCAGCGTCCTCGGCCGCGCGCGAATCGGCGCCGGAGCGAGCATCGCGGACAGCGCCGTCTGGGACGGCGTCGAGATCGGCGCCGGCGCTGTGATCCGCGGATGCCTCGCGGCCGGCGGAAGAGTCCTCCCCGGCGCAAGTCACGACGGCGTCCTCCTCTGGCCGGGGGATGACGGCCTCGCCGTCGAGCATCCGCTTTCCTGAGCGCTTCACGGTTTCCACTCCCTGTCTCCACGCCGGTAGTAGAGCGTTCGCACCTTTGCCGTGCGGCCAAAGACGCGCACGACGGCCATCCGGTCGTGTCCGTCCCACAGGTAGACGGAGCCCGGCGTGCTCTCGCCCGCCGGTGAGAACGAGCAGATGTCCGACGAGTTGAAACGGATCGGATCGTCCAGATTGCCGAGGGCGTGTCAGGGGTTGGCGGGATCGGGGACCCGGGTGCCCTTCAGGATCCCGGGCATCACGTCGTTGCGCTTCCACGGGAACGCGATGCCCAGGAACCGGTCAATGCCTCTCTCGATGTCGATCGGTGCGGATGCCGTTGCCGTTGCCGTCCACGTAGAGGGCCCATTCGTAGCGATCCCCGTTCTTGCGGAACTTGATCCCCACGTGGCGCCCGCGGGCGATCGCGTAGGCGCGGGCCTGCAGGAACGCGACGCTCGTCTGCGCGGCGCCCGATCGGACCGAGAGGGCGGCACGCAAGCGCATCGCCCCGGGCGCGGCCACGGCGGTCGCCGCCGCCAGCATCGCCATGACCGCGAGGGCTTCGACCGCCGAGAAGCCGGCCGAGAAGGGAAGGGGCCCGGAGCCGCGGATGCGGCTCCGGGCGGGCGGAGAGATCACCGTCCTTTGCCCACCGGGACGGAGTTGCGGGCGGTTTTGGACCGGCGGATCCCGCGGAGCCCCCGCGGGTGCCTTTGGAAGAGACCTTCTCGGTGAGCGTCGTCGGGCCGGAGAGCGTCAGGTAGGGTTTCAACGTCGTGAAGAGCTTTTCTCCGATCCCCTTGACCTCCATCAGGTCTTCGACCCTGGCGAACGGAGCCGTGCGCCTGGCGGTACTCGACGATGCGCTCGGCGACCTTGGCGCCGATGCGAGGAAGGTTCGCAAGCTCCTTGGCGGAAGCCTGGTTGATGTTGACCTTCTTGCCCGCGGCCGTGTCGGTGTCGGCCGCGAGAAGACCCGACGCCCCGAGAATCGCCACGAGGGCGAGCGCGAGGCGGCCGGAAGTTCGAGAATTCATCGTTGACTCACTTTCGAAGAAGATTTGGTTGCTACCTGCTTGTTGTGACCTTGGCTTTTTGTCCTCATCGGGTCCCCACGATCAGGCGTTCTCCATCGGCACCTCCTTTCGTTCTGGAGCGCCGATGAAGGCGAGAGGCGTGCCGCTCGCGCCGCGAGTGGAGCAACTGATGCAGTTGAAAGATGTTGCGCGCTCGGACGAAGGACCGGCGTCGCGGATCGCGCCCGTCCAATGGTCTTGCCTCGAGAAGGCCGAGACTCCGTCAAGCCTGTCCGGATCAGAGCCTTACGGGTCCGGAAGAAACCTCTGACACGTGCCAGAGGCTTTTGTCACCGGATACACTCCGGCGCCATGGCGGGACAGGAAATCGTCGTCGGTGTCTCCGGCGCCTCCGGGGCGCTTCTCGCCCGCCGCTTCGTCGAGGTCGCGCTCTCGGCGCGAGGCCTCGCGCGTCTTCACCTCGTTTTTTCCGAGGCGAGCCTCCAGGTGGCCAGGGGCGAGCTGGACGCCGCGAATTCTCACGGCGTCGGACTGGGTGTTACGCCTCCAGGCGCGCAGGAGTCCGCGGCCGGCCGCGTCCGGATCCACGACAACAGGGAGGTGGGCGCCTCGATCGCCTCCGGGTCCTATCCCGTCTCCGGGATGGTCGTGATCCCGTGCAGCGCCGGCACGCTCGGCGCGATCGCCAACGGAATCTCGCGGGACCTGCTGCAGCGCGCGGCCGACGTCACGCTCAAGGAGCGCCGGCCGCTCGTCCTCTGCTTCCGCGAGTCGCCTTACTCCCTGATCCACATCGAGAACATGAAGCGGGTCTGCGCTCGCCGGCGCGACCATCGCGCCCCCCTCCCCCGCGTTCTACATCGCGGAGCCGTCCGTCGAGAGGTTTCTCGCACGCGTATTGCCTGCGGGTCGCGAGGCTGCTCGGCCTCGAAGTCTCCGGAGAGGACTATCAATGGAAGGGCGAGCCTCCCAGGCGGGGCGCGAGGACGGCCCGACCCCGGCGCCGGCGGTGAGTCTCCCGGCGCTCTCCCGGTCGCTGAAGACGACGCTGGAGATGATCAAGTTCTCTCACACGCTCTTCGCGCTCCCCTTCGCGCTGCTCGCCGCGGTGCTGGCGGCGCGAGGCCTGCCCTCCTGGCCGACGCTCGCCAAGATCCTGCTGGCCATGGTCGGCGCCCGCAGCGCCGCGATGTCGCACAACCGGCTGGCCGACCGCGCGATCGACGCCGCGAACCCTCGAACCGCTTCGCGCGCCCTTCCTTCCGGCGCCATCTCGGCCGGCTTCGTCCGGATCTTCCTCGCGGGCTCGGTCGTTCTCTTCCTTCTGGCCGCCGCGAGCCTGAACCGCCTGACCCTCGCCCTCTCGCCCGTGGCGCTCGCGCTCCTCTTCTCCTACTCCTACACGAAGCGCTTCACCTGGCTGTCGCACCTCGTCCTCGGCCTGTGCCTTGCGCTCGCGCCCGTCGGCGCGTGGATCGCCGTGCGCGGAAGCTTCGCGTGGACTCCGATCCTTCTCGGCCTCGCGGTGCTGCTCTGGACGGCCGGCTTCGACATCCTCTACGCCCTCCAGGACGAGGAGCACGACCGGCGCGCGGGGCTGAAGTCGGTGCCGGCGCGCTGGGGAACAAGGACGCGCGCTCGCCGTCTCGGCCGCGCTGCACGCGGCGATGATTCCCCTGCCTCGTGGCCGTCTGGCGTCTCTCGGGAGGAGGCGCTCTCTTTGCCGCGGGCATTCTCGCGACCGCCGCCGCTCTCCTCTACCAGCACGTCATCGTCAAACCCGGAGACCTCTCCCGGATCAACACCGCCTTCTTCACCGCGAACGGTTTCGTCTCCGTGATCCTCGCCCTCTGCGGGATCGCCGACGTCCTGGTCGCGTCGCCCTCCGTCGTAATCGCCCTGTCAGCTCTAGCCGAGCGACGCGTCCAGGCGAGGAGCGAGTCCCTCCCGCTCGTCGGTCGCACGTTCAGCCGCGCGCGAGGACGACGGTCTCGCCGGAGAAGTAGTCGTAGGGCCGCCGGTCGAAGCCGCCGAGAACCTCGATGTCCGTGAAACCGGCTCGGGCAAGCAGGTGCTCGACCTCGTACCGGAAGAAGTGGCGCATCTTGGTTCGCACCGCTTCGGCTCTCGGTCGGCGATCCGGCCCGCCGCCGCTCGTATCGGAAAGTCACCTCCGAGACCTGGCGTCGCCGGATCGCGCCGCAACGGTGGTGAAGCGGACGATCTCGACCTCCCCCTCCCGCCAGCGCGCCTCCTCGAACTCCGGCTCCTCGAGACAGCGCGACCCGCTCGAGCTTCGGCGCGAAGACGTCGAAGGCGAAGAGGCCGCCGGGCGCCAGGTGCCGCCGCACCGCGCTGCAGGCAGGCGAGCTGATCCTCGACGGTCAGGAGGTGCTGGAAGGCGCGAAAAGCGGAGAAGATGAGCGCGAACCGGTCCGGCCCGAGATCGAAATCCTGCATCGTGCCCGGCACGAGCCGCAGGTTCTCCGGAGGATCCTTGCGGCGGAATTCCTCGAGCATCGCCTCGGAGGGATCCAGGCCCGTGCACGCGATGCCCTCCCGCGCGATCGGAAGGAGGACCCGCCCGGTGCCGCAGCCGAGCTCGAGGACCGGTCCGCCCGCCTCGCGCGCCAGCTCGCGGTAGAAGTCAACGTCTCCCGACGCCGCTCCGAAAGAGCTCAAACGCGCTATCGCAATAGTGGGCGCCCGCCGGATCCGTAGGCGTCGTCGTCACTCCACGGCGCGGCGATTCTACGCGCGCGTCCTCGCGTTAGAATCGCGCGCCATGGCGATCCCCTCCGAAGGCGATGTCCCGCTGCGCCACGTCGCGATCGACGGGCCCATCGGCGTCGGCAAGACCTCGCTCGTGGAGCTGCTCGCCCGGCGCTTTCACGGGACGAAGATCCTCGAGGACGTGGACAACCCCTTCCTGCCCGAGTTCTACAAGAAGAAGAAGGGCGCCGCGTTCCAGACGCAGCTCTTCTTTCTCCTGTCGCGCTACCAGCAGCAGCGCGAGATCGCCCAGATCGATCTCTTCACGACGCTCGTCGTCGCCGACTACCACTTCCCCAAGGACAAGATCTTCGCCTGCCTGAACCTCGACGACTCGGAGCTCCTGATCTACGACCGCCTCTACTCGCTCCTGTCGGAGACCGTCCCCAAGCCGGATCTCGTCCTCTACCTGCAGGGGTCGCTCGAGACCTGCATGAGGCGCATCAAGAGAGCGTCGCGCGCCGTCGAGAAGGGGATCACGCCGGAATACGTCGCCCAGCTGATCGAGGCCTACAACTACTACTTCTACCACTACGAGGAGACGCCGCTCCTCGTCGTGAACACCAACGAGATCGACTTCGTCAACCGTCCCGCGGACTTCGACGACCTGGTCGCCCAGATCCAGAAGGCCAGGAAGGGCGTCCAGTACTACGTCCCCGCCGCAAGCCGGTAACGGCTGACGGCGTCCGAGGGCTAAGGTCTAAGGTCTAATCGGCCAGGCCCAGACTCTTCGTCGCTTGGACTTTAGACCTGAGATCCTCGCGTATAATCAGAGGGTCGCCCTGATCGGCGGTGATCCCGATGACCGGGACATCGACCGAAAGGCATGGAGCGCACGATGGCTAGCTCTCTCCGAGACCTCTCCTGTCACGGTTCCCGCCTTGATCGCCGCCAAGGGGCGCGAGCCCATCGCGATGATGACCGCCTACGACGCCCCGTCGGCGGCGCTGCTCGACGAAGCGGGGCTGGATGTCCTGCTCGTCGGCGACTCCGCCGAGATGACGGTCTACGGCCGGCAGAACACTCTCTCGGCGACGATGGATTCGATGCTCCGCCACGCGGCGGCCGTCTCCGGGGCGGCGAAGCGGGCGCTCGTCGTGGGAGACATGCCCTTCCTCTCGTACCAGACGAACGCCTCCGAGGCGGTCGCCAACGCCGGGCGCTTCCTCTCGCAGGCCGGCTGCGCGGCCGTGAAGGTCGAGGGGGGCCGGCGCGTGCTGCGCCGCCGTCGAAGCGATCCTCGCCGCCGACATCCCCGTCATGGGGCACGTCGGCCTGACTCCCCAGTCTTACCGGAAGTTCGGGGGCTTCAAGGTCCAGGGGCGGGAGAGCGCCGCGCGCCCGCGAGATCCTGGAAGACGCCGCCGCTCTCTCGGAGGCGGGCTGCTTCGCGATCGTTCTCGAGTGCGTTCCCGACGGACTCGCGGCGGAGATCACGCGCGCGATTCCCGTCCCCACGATCGGAATCGGCGCCGGCGCCGCCTGCGACGGACAGGTCCTGGTCTTTCACGACGTCATGGGTCTGTCGCGCGGAGTCAGCCCCCGCTTCGTGCGCCGCTACGCGAATCTCGCCCCGATCATCGAGGAAGCGGCCCGCGCCTTCACCCGGGACGTCAAGAGCCGCGCCTTCCCGAGCAAAGCCGAGTCGTACTCCGACGGGAAGGCCACGGCGCTGCGCCGGGTGCGCTGAGACTCTCCCTGACTCTCTGTCATTCTGAGGAGCGAAGCGACGAAGAATCTGCTCCGGTCGAGTCGGCTGATCGTGACGGGAGCAGATCCTTCGCTGCGCTCAGGATGACAGAACACGGGGAGGGCTCAGGACAGAGACAAACGCGATGAAGACCGTCAAGGACCTGGCGTCGCTGCGCGAACTCATCCGCGAGGCTCGCGATCAGGGCAAGTCCATCGGTTTCGTTCCGACGATGGGGGCGCTGCACGAAGGGCATCTCTCGCTCGTGCGGCGGGCGCGGAAGACCTGCGGATACACGGTCGTCTCGATCTTCGTCAACCCGCTCCAGTTCGCTCCGGGCGAGGACTTCAACCGTTATCCGAGGCGCGAGCAGGAGGACGCCGCCCTGCTCGAGGCGCGAAGGCGTGGACGCGCTCTACCTGCCCGCAGGCGCGCGAGCTCTACCCGCCGGGGTTCTCGACTTCCGTCGAGGTCGCCCGCGTCTCGGAAGGAGGGGAGGGCGCCGCGCGACCCGGCCACTTTCGCGGCGTGGCGACCGTCGTCGCGAAGCTCTTCCTCCAGGTCCAACCCGACTCCGCGTTTTTCGGACGGAAGGACCTGCAGCAGGTCGCCGTGATCCGGCGGATGGCGCGCGACCTGGATTTCCCGATTCGAATCGAGGTCGGCGAGATCGTCCGGGAGCCGGACGGCCTCGCGCTTTCGTCGCGAAACGCCTATCTCTCCCCCGACGAGCGGCAGAATGGCCGCGGGGTTCCCGGCCGCCCTCTTCGAGGCTCGCGACCGAGTCGCGGCCGGCGAGCGAAGACGTCGAGCAACTCGAGCAGGATACCCGGCGGGACCTCGAGTCCGCCGGGCTCGCGGTCGACTACGTCGAGGTCGTCGATCCCGAGACGATGAGACGGCCTGTGCCGAATCGAGCCCGGGTCGGCGCTCTGCGCCGCCGTCCGTGTGGGGAAGACGCGCCTCATCGACAACGTTCGCGCTTCTGGAAGAGCGAGAGAATCTCGGGCGAACCTCATGAGCAGCCACAACTGAGACCATCGACATCGCTTCCCTCCACCGCGACGGATCCCTTCGTTTTCGGAGGCAGGACGTTCACTTCGCGCCTGATCGTCGGCACGGGCAAGTACGCCTCGCTTTCCGCTGATGAAGGAGGCTCTGGAGGCCTCCGGCGCCGAGCTCGTGACGGTCGCCGTGCGCCGAGTCAACCTGACCGATCGGACGAAGGAGTCGCTCCTCGACTTCATCCCGAAAGGGATGACGCTGCTTCCCAACACGGCCGGCTGTTACACGGCCGAGGACGCGGTTCGCGCGGCGCGGCTGGGGCGCGAGGTCGGCCTCTCCAACTGGGTCAAGCTCGAGGTGCTGGGCGACGAGCAGACGCTCTGGCCCGACAACGGAGCGCTCCTCGCGGCGACGAAGACGCTCGTCGAGGAAGGGTTCGTCGTCTTCCCCTACACCTCCGACGATCCGATCGTGGCGAGGAAGCTCGAGGACGCGGGAGCCGCGGCCGTCATGCCGCTCGGCGCGCCGATCGGGTCCGGTCTCGGGATCCAGAATCCCAACAACATCTCGATCATCCTGGAGCGCGCGAAGGTCCCGGTCATCGTGGACGCGGGCGTCGGCACGGCTTCCGACGCGTGCGTCGCGATGGAGCTGGGCGCGGCGGGCGTCCTGATGAACACGGGCATCGCCGGCGCGAAGGACCCGGTCCGGATGGCCGGCGCGATGCGCGACGCGGTGCGCGCGGGCCGGGCGGCGTACCTTTCCGGGCGGATTCCGAGGAAGCGCTACGCGACGGCGTCTTCTCCGCTGGAAGGGCGGATCGGCAGTTAAGCCGCGCCTTTCCCATCGAATTAAGCTGTCTCGAGCCCGGCCGCGAGCCCGCGAGCCGCGTCCCGGCCGGTCCGGCGCGCGCCGCTCGTCAAAAAACCTCTTGCAACCGCGAAGATCGGCGTGTTACGGTGCGCCAGCTTTTACGAAGACCCCGCATAAGTGACTGCCGCCTTTATGTTTTTCCTTCCTCGATCCGTACGGCCCCGCGGGGAGACGTGCGCGTGCTCGAAAGGGGGTCGGTCCTAGAGAACCTTCCTTTCGGCGACGCCGCGATCGGCGGAGCCACGATTCGAGACTCTGATTCGAAACTTTTTTTGACCGGGACCAAAATCCCGGAGGGGAAAACCCAGGAGATCGGTAACTTCCATGATGCAGCAATATACGGATAAGAACCTCACCTGCGTGGACTGTGGCGGCACGTTCCTTTTTTCGGCGGACGACCAGGAGTTCTACGCCCGCAAGGGATTCACCAACGAGCCCAAGCGTTGCAAGCCGTGCCGCGACAAGCGCAAGGCTTCCTCGGGAGAGGGACGCGAGCGGACGTTCTACGATGTGACCTGCGACGGCTGCGGCAAGCAGACCCAGGTTCCCTTCAACCCGACCAACGGCAAGCCTGTCTACTGCCGCGAGTGCTATTCGGCACGCCGCGCGCAGCAGGCCTACTGAAGCTTCTTTTCGCATCTCGAAAGCCCCGGCCGTGCCGGGGCTTTTTTTTGCTATCGTCTTACGGGAAATCAGCCTTTGAGCTCTTCATCGCCCACAGAAATTCAGCGCGCGCTCGCGCTCGAGGGCTCCATCGGAGCGACGCCGCTCGTCGAGCTCGCGCGCTTTTCCAAGGACGCGGCGCGGATCTTCGCCAAGCTCGAGTGGTTCAACCCCGGCGGGAGCGTCAAGGACCGGATCGCCCGCGCGATGATCGCGGACGCGGAGCGGCGGGGAGCTGCTCTCTCCCGGCGGCACGATCGTGGAGCCGACCTCGGGCAACACCGGTGTCGCGCTCGCCATGCTCGCGGCGGCCAAGGGGTATCGCTGCGTGATCGTGATGCCGGAGGGTTACGGCCACGTCAAGGCGAGGCTGATGGAGGCTCTGGGCGCGACGGTCGTCCGGACGCCGTCCGCGGACCTCATGATCGGAGCGATCGAGCGCGCCCGGAAGATCACGGCCAGGACTCCCGGCGCCTACATGCCGAACCAGTTCGCCAATCCCGTCAACGCCCGGGCGCACTACGAGACGACGGGGCCCGAGATCGCCGAGGTCCTCGGCGGCTCGATGGACGCGTTCGTCGCCGGCGTCGGGACGACCGGGACGTTCATCGGCGTCGCGCGCTACTTGCACGAACAGGTCGCCGAATCTCCTCCGAGTCGCGGCCGAGCCGCAGGGCTCGATCCTCGGCGGAGGAGAGAAGGGGCCGCACGCGGTCGAGGGGATCGGCCTCTCCTTCTTCCCCGAGATCCTCGACCGCGGCCAGATCGACGAGGTCGTCACGATCACGGACGCGGAGGCCTTCGAGACGTGCCGGCGCCTGGCGCGCGAGGAAGGGCTCCTCGCCGGCGGTTCCTCGGGAGTCGCGGCCGCGGCGGCGCTCAAATCGCGCGGCGCCTCGGGCCGGGCAAGACCGTGGTGACGATCTTCCCGGACGGGGCGGAGCGGTACCCGGGGCAGGGGATATTTGGAGAGTCGGGAGCGATCGGGTGAGGGAGTCTAGAGTCGAAGGTCCAAGGTCTAAGGTCCCGGGGCCCGACTTTAGACCTTAGACCTGATCACCAGGAGTGAATGGGTTTCTCTACAGATTGCATTCATGCGGGCAACGCGCCCGATCCGCGGACCGGCGCGGTCGCGGTGCCGATCTACCAGACTTCGACGTACGTGCAGGAGGCGCTCGGCAAGCACAAGGGGTACGAGTACGCGCGCACCCAGAACCCGACGCGCGCGGCGCTCGAGGAGAACATGGCGGTCCTGGAGGGGGGCGCCGGCGCGCGGGCGTTCGCTTCCGGAATGGCGGCCATCACCGCCGTCGCGACGTTCGTCAAGGCGGGAGAGCACGTCGTCTGCTCCAACATGACCTACGGCGGGACGCACCGCTACTACACGAAGATCCTGGCCCGATACGGCGTCGAGTTCTCGTTCGTGGACACGTCCGACGCGGAAGAGGTCCGCCGGGCGTTCCGGGACAAGACCCGCCTCCTGCACCTGGAGTCCCCGACGAACCCGACGATGACGATCTGCGACATCGCGCTCCTCTCGCGAGATCGCCCACGAGCGCGGCGCGCTCGTCGTCGTGGACAACACGTTCGCGTCCCCCTACCTCCAGAAGCCGCTCGCCCTGGGCGCGGACCTCGTCGTCCACTCGACGACGAAGTTCCTGAACGGCCACTCCGATTCCGTCGGCGGCATCGCCGTCGCGGCGAACCCCGAGCACGTCGAGTGGCTCTCGTTCGTCCAGAACGGCTCGGGGGCGATCCTCTCGCCGCTCGATTCCTGGCTCGTGCTGCGCGGCATCAAGACGCTCGCGGTGCGCATGGAGCGCCACGAGGCGAACGGCCGCGAGGTCGCGCGGTTCCTCGCCGCGCACCCGAAGGTGAAGAAGATCTATTACCCGGGCCTCCCCGATCATCCGCAGCACGCGCTCGCGAAGAGCCAGATGCGCGGGTTCGGCGCGATGATCTCCTTCGACCTCGGCTCCTACGACGCCGCCGCCCGTTTCCTCGGCGCGGTGCGGCTCTGCTCCCTTGGCGAGAGCCTCGGCGGAGTCGAGACGCTCATCTCGCACCCCGCGACGATGACGCACGCCTCGATCCCGGAGCCGGAGCGCAACCGCCTGGGCGTCACGCCGGGCCTCGTGCGGATCTCCGTCGGGATCGAGGACGTCGAAGACCTGCTCGCCGACCTCCGGAACGCCTTCGACGCCTCGTGAGGCGTTAGGCGTTAGGCGTAAGGCGAAGCACGGGGCCAGCGGATGCCTCGCCTCACGCCTTACGCCTCACGCCTTACGGCCCTCTGGCTTGCGGCCGATTGGTCGCTGGCGGCGGCGCCCGACGAGCACCAGGACACGCGCGAGGCGCTCGTCGAGCAGATCAATGCCGTTCGCCTGGCGGCCGGCGTCAAGGCCGTGAGGCTCTCGCCGAAGCTCTCCGCGGTCGCGCAGGCGCGTGCCGACGAGGTCTCCGCCGGGCGCGCGGGCAACGAGGCCGCGACGCAAGAGGACATGCGCCGGGCGGCGAAGGCGGGCTACGAGGCGCGCTTCCTCTCGGAGGTGGAGGCGCAGGCGGACGGCGACGTCGAGACGGTCGTCGCCGCCTGGCGGGAGGAGGGGGGCACGACCGCCCGCGAGCTCGTCGGCGCCGACTACCGGGAGGTCGGCCTGGGTGTCGCGCGCCGCGAGGACGTGCCGCTCTACGTCTTTCTCTTCGCGCTCTCCTGGGACGACTTCTTCCGCGAGAAGACGGCCCTCCTCTCGGATCTCGAACGGGTGCGCCGCGAGATGCTCGATCGCGTCAACCTCGAGCGCGCCGCGCGGCGCCTTCCTCCCCTGCGCCGCCATCCGCGCCTGGACGACGCGGCGCAGGGCCACGCCGACGACATGCTCGCGCGCCGCTACTACGGCCACGACACGCCCGAAGGCAGGACCGTCATGAATCGCGAGCAGGCGAAGGGTTACCGGGCCACGTTCGCCGGCGAGAACATCGCCCGCGGCCAGTACTCGGTGCAGGAAGTCATGGACGGGTGGATGGGGAGCCCGATCCACCAGGAGCACCTGCTCTCCACGAGGCTCGACGAAGTCGGTTTCGGCCTCGCCTTCGGCAAGACACCCGACGGCTACGAGATCCTCTGGGTCCAGGACTTCGGGCGCGTCCGGGGGAAGTCGAAGGTCTAGCGTCGAGCACTCCAGGGTCCTCGTTGTAGACCTGACCCCACCCCGGTCCCTTAGACACTGTCCCCGACGCACTATCCCCTGTCCTGAAGGTCAGGCGAGTACGGGGTCCAATTGACAACGCTTTGAACAACTCCGACAATCGATTGTTCAAAGAAAAGGGAGATCGGGCAAGACCTATGGCTGAGCAGAACGATCGTGTCGCGCTCCAACCTGTAACGAGCGGGAGGAAGCATCATGACGACCACGAAGCGGACGCTTGGAACCATCGGGTACCTCTTCATCGCGGGAGCCGTGCTGCTGGTCTGCCCGCGGAGCGCGGGGGCTCAGACGGACGATCCCTGCGTCGTGACCGGCGCAGAGACGGTCCGCGCTGAGCACCCGCACTATCTTCCCTTCGAAACCGTTCGGTTGAGCGGCCGCGGCTACGGCCCTTCGTGCGACTTCAAGGTGGAAGTGGCCGGGCCGGCCGGAACGAGCGGCGTCCTCGCGACGACCGACGGCGCCGGCAACCTCGCCGCCACATACGACCTCGGCGCGGACACGGGCGGTTACACGGTCTCGGTCCTGGCTGCCGGGCGGCGCCGCGGCGGCATCGGCCGCGTTCACCAGCGGGACGTACGTGATGGCCGACAGGGCGGAGTACGCGCCCCACGATCCGGTGACGATCAGCGGCCGCGGCTGGCAGCCCGGCGAGACCGTCAGCCTTCTGCTCGAGGAGCAGCCGGCGACACACCCGTTCCGGACCCTGACCGCGACGGCGGACGAGACGGGCAGCTTCGTCAACAAGTCGTTTTCCCCCGAGCAGCACGATGCCGGCGTGGCGTTCACGCTCACGGCGACCGGCTCGCTCGCCACCGCTCAGGACGACGTTCGGCGACTCGGCGGTCGCGTTCGATTCGGCATCCTCGGGCACGAGCACGGGCAACGTCGCGACGAGCGTCTCCTTTCCGCACACGATCGGCAACGGGAACAACCGCCTCCTGGTCGTGTCCATCTCCACGCGGCCCAACGCGCCGACGAACGTGAAGTACGGCGGCGTCCCGATGATTTCCGCGGGGGCGTTCACGAACGTCGCCGTGTCGCCCCGGCCGCGCGTCGAGTTCTTCTACCTCCTCGAATCCGCCGACCGGAACGGCCAACGTCACGTACAACATCACGGCGGGTTCCGTCGCCGGCTCCACGTCCTTCTCCGGCGTCTATCAACCGGTGCCGTTCGGCTCGTCGGCGGGCGCGTTCGGGACGTCTCCCGGGTGCGGCACCGGCGTCCTGACCGTCTGCGGGAACCCGCAGCCTTCCGTGACCGTCCTGAACGGCCCGAACGATCTCGTCCTGGACGCGCTGTCGATCTCGGTGGGCACGGGAACGAGCTCGGTGGCCGCGGGGGCGGGTCAGACGAAGCAGTGGGACATCCGCCAGGGCGGCCCGAGCGTCAAGATGCGGGGCACGGGGAGCACGAAGGGCGCGACGGACGGCGCGACCAACATGTCCTGGACGTTGAGCGCGGCCGGCGGAGACGGCGGTCCGCAATGGGTCATCGCCGCGCTGCCGATCCAGGCGGTGATGCCGGCCGATCGGTTCACCGTCACGACCTCCACGGCGGCGACGAGCGCCGGCGGCGGCTTCGACGTGACGGTGACGGCCCAGGACCAGTACTACAACACGGCCACGACCTACTCGGGCACGGTCCAGCTCACGAGCACCGACGGGCAGGCGATCCTGCCGGCCGACTACACATTCGTGCCGGGCGACAACGGTGTCCACACGTTTTCGGGCGTCATCCTGGGGACCGTCGGGGTCTGGTCCATCACCGCGACCGACGCGGACGACTTCCTGACCACGGGCACCAGCCCCGACGTCACGGTGAGCGTCGGGCCGCTGGATCATCTCGCCCTCACGCCGGATTCCGCGACGATCACGTTCGGCGGCAGCCAGGCGTACACGGCGGAAGGCTTCGATCAATTCAACAACAGCCGCGGCGGCGTGACCGGCTCGACGGCGTTCTCGATCGCTCCGGACGGCGCCTGCGCCGGAGCCGTCTGCACGCCGGCCTCCGCAGGCGCGCACCTGGTGACGGGCAACGCCGGCGGAAAGACCGGGACGGCGAACCTCGAGGTGGAAAAGGCGAGCCAGACGATCGCGTTCAGCGCTCTGGCGGCGAAGACCTTCGGAGACGCGGAGTTCAGCGTCGGCGCGACCTCCAGTTCCGGTCTGCCTGTCGCCTTCACGGCGTCGGGAAACTGCGCGGTCGCGGGAGCCCTCGTCCACCTGACCGGCGCCGGGAGCTGCACGGTCACGGCGCAGCAGGCCGGCGACACGAATTACCTCGCGGCGGCCGACGTGCCGCAGACATTTTCGATCGCGAAGGCCAGCCAGACGATCGCTTTCGCCGCGCTTTCCGGGAAGACCTGGGGCGACGCGGACTTCAACGTCGGCGCGACCTCGAGCTCCGGCCTGCCCGTGAGTTTCACGGCGTCCGGCAATTGCACGGTGGCGGGCACGCTGGTGCAAGTCACCTCCGCCGGGAGCTGCACGGTCACGGCGCAGCAGGCGGGCGATTCCAACTTCAGCGCCGCGGCCGACGTGCCGCGCTCCTTCTCCATAGCCCGGGCCTCTCAGGTGATCGCGTTCGCGCCTCTGGCCGGCAAGACCTTCGGGGATCCCGACTTCAACCTGGGCGCGACCTCGAGTTCCGGCCTGCCTGTGAGCTTCACGGCGTCGGGAAACTGCGCGGTGACGGGCATTCTCGTCCACCTGACGGGCGTCGGGAGCTGCGCGATCACGGCCCACCAGGCGGGCAACGTCAATTACGGCGCGGCCCCGGACGTTTCCCGGTCATTCCCGATCGCCACGGGCGATTCGCAGGGCCCGGTCGTCTCGAACCTGCTGGCCGCCCCGAACCCGGCCCCCGTCGGCGCCGCTTCGATCGCGCTGACGGCCACGGTCAGCGACGCGGCCATGGGCGGCTCCAACGTTGCCTCGGCCCGGTACCGGATCGACGGCGGTTCCTCTGTCGCCATGAGCGCCGCGGACTCGGCCTTCGACAGTCCGGCCGAGGCCGTCGCCGCGACCCTGCCCGGCTTCACCGCGGCCGGCGTCCACAGCATTTGCGTGAGCGGCGCGGACTCGGCGGGAAATGCCGGAGCGGAAGAGTGCGTCCTCTTCGCGGCTTACGACGCGACCGGAGGATTCGTGACGGGCGGCGGCTGGATCAACCCGCCGGCGGGCGCGTTGCCGGCGAGCCGGTCGCTGACGGGGAAGGCGAACTTCTCGTTCAACGCGAAGTACGAGAAGGGCATGACGGTCCCGACCGGCGACACCCAGTTCCAGCTCCAGGCGGCAAATTTCAAGTTCAAGAGCACGTCGTACGAGTGGCTGGTCGTCTCCGGCTCCAGGGCCCAGTACCTGGGCAGCGGCACGGTCAACGGAAGCGGAAAGTACGGCTTCGTCGTGACCGTCGTTGACGGAAAACAATCCGGAGGCGACGGCGCCGACAGGGCGCGGCTGAAGGTTTACGACCAGAACCGGGGCAACGCGGTCGTCTTCGACAGCCAGCCGGGCGCTCCCGACAACGCCGACCCGACCACAGCTCTCGGCGGAGGCAGCATCGTCATCCACAAGTAGGGGAGGGGCTTGCCCCTCCCGCCCCTCGTCGCAACCGGCAGAGGCGGGCGGCCCAAGCTCCGCCCCTCACAGCACGAAAAGCACCATCGGGACTCTCCCCTACCGCGCGAAGTCGATACCCGCGGCTTTTTCCGACAGCGTGATCTCCTGCGGGAGGTAACGGCCCTGGACCCAGACGATGCGCTGCGATGCGAGGTCGGCCTTCAGGCGTTCGACCGCCTTTTCGAGCTTCGCGGCGGACGAGACGTCTTCGACGGCGCCCCAGCTCTTCGCGAGCGGCTGCTTCTCCGGATTCTTCAGGGCCCAGACGGTGAAGGGGACGCGGATCGTCTCCAGGTACCTGCGGACCGACGCGGGAGAGTGCCGGCTCCGGTCCGCCGTCTCGTCGCCCAGCACCAGGACGACCGCGCGCCGCCCGCCGGAAGCCGTCGCCTCGAGGCCCGCGACCGCCGCGGCATCGGCCAGGCGGACCTCCGCGGGATGCTGGTCCGGATGCTCGACCCGCGTCAGCAGCCAGGCGATCCCGGCGTCCGAGCCGGCGAAATCCCGCGACCGGTCGAAGAGCTGGGCGCCCGGCGCGCCCGCCCCCAGCCGCGGCATCGGCCAGATGAAGCGCAGGCGGTCCTCCTTCCCCAGGGCCATCGCCTGCCGCGAGGCGTCGCGGTCGAACTGCGGGAAGCCGCCTCCCGTCCGGCGTCCGGCCGCTCGTCGTGCGTCCCCCCGTGCCCGAGAGACTTCAGCGCCGGACCGACGCTCGGCCCGCGCACGACGCACACGATCGCGGGCCCTTGCTCGACCGCCACGACGGGCAGCGGCAGCGCCGCGCGCAGCAGAGCGCCCGCGAGATCCGCCGCTTCGAGAGTCTTCTCCGGCGACGCCGAGCGCACGGCGACGGCCGTCAGCTCGCTTCTCGCGACGCCGCTCTCGAGGCCGCCGAAGACGACGTCCGTCCTGGATCGCACGGCCGGCGAGAACGCCAGCTCGACGGACAGGACGTGCCCGGCCTCCGCGTCGTAGTCCGGCAGCGCGACGCGGTTGCGTTCGTCCGCCGGCAGGAGCCTGCCGTCGAACGTCACGTCTCACGCGCGCCGGCCGCAGCGCCACGATGCTCTGCCCCGAGAACCTCGCCGCGACCGGCCGGCCCTTCGCGTCCCTCTCGAGAAGGACCTCCACCTCGGCCGGCGGACGCGGCAGGTTGACGAACTGCCGTTCGACGCCGATCTCCTTGCCCGCCGCGTCCAGGGCCCGGGCCACGAGCTCGTGCGGCGTCAGCTCCGAGCCGAAGTCCACGGAGACCGTCCAGGGCGCCCCCTCGGCGCGTCCGACGGCCTTCCCATCGAGCTCGAAGCGCACCGCGGCGACGGGCTTTTCCACGAGCACGGTCACCGGCAGGACCCCGACGATCAGCCCGAGAAAGAGAGACGCGAAGGCGATCACGACGAGGAGGTGCAAGGCTCGTAGCGCTCGGAGAGGACTCAGCGGAGCGCCGCGGACCTTAGACTTCTTAGCTTGACGCTTCCGACGGGACGGCTTCTTGCCGCGGGGGTGCTTCTTCGGGTGCTCGGTCGCGTTCTCGATCCAGGAGGCGAAGGCGGGCGAAGGAATCGTCCACCCGGTAGGCGAGGACCTCGGGAAGCTCGTACGTGTTCATCTTCTGGATCGTCTCGCGCACGCCCTCGAATTCCCTGGCGCGCGTCTTGATGAAGAGCAGGAACTCCCCGTCGTCGCAGACCCGGCCCTTCCACCGGTAGATCGAGTGGACGTTGGGCAGCAGGTTGACGCACGCCGCCTGGTGGTTGCGGACGAGGGCGTGCGCGATGTCGAGCGCCTGGTCCTCCGTCCCGACGGACGTGACCACGACGAGCAGATCTTCCTTGCGCACGTGCGCATTCCATGCTTTGCCGCCCGCCGTGTCAAGTCGAGAGCCGGGGGAATATCGCCGCCGGCCGAAGTGTTAACATCTGGCCTGATCTTTGAGCCAATCGAGCGAGGGCTCATCCCATGGGGGCGAAACGGCTTCGACGGGGACGAGCACGCGAAAGGTTGCATGCCGAGGTCTCACCTACCTCGTTAATAAGGTGAAAAACGATAGCTGCCAATAACAGCAATCTCGCTCTCGCTGCGTAATTAACGCGCAGTGACGGTGTCCGGAAAGCGCACCCGCCGCGTTCCGTACGCCGACGCCAAATGCGGGTGTAGCCGGTCCGGATCCCCGGACGGACCGGCGAAACCAATTCGGGGTTGTCCTGCCGCTGTTTTGCCTCTTCTTGAGGCGGCGGGACGAGAACCAAGAAGAGGCTGAGCATGGAGTAGCCTCTCCCGTGACGCTTCCGGACGCGGGTTCAACTCCCGCCGCCTCCACCATTCCGTCGCTACGCGATTGGCGGGATCTGCGCCTTCGGCGCACCGGCGAGCGACTCGGCCGGATGCGGCCTCGATCGCTGGCCTGATCCCTCCCGAATCGCTTCGCTCCCGCGGCGCGCGCCTCCTCCCTCGGTTACTTCGGGAGACTTCGCGCGCCGCGAGCACAGGAGCGTCGTTCTCAAAAGGTATTCGGGACGGCTCTACCAGGTTCGTAGATCGAGGGCCACCTCCCGTCCCTACGTCGCGAGAGCTGCGGCTCGGGACTTGTGCCAGCGGCGGCCTCGGCCGCCCTGTCATCCTGAGCGAAGCGAAGGATCTGCTCTCGGCGCTCCGCGCGCCGCGACGGGGCTGAAGCGGTTGTACCTGGGGGTCGGAGTCGGGTGGGGGTCCGTCGGGTGCGCGCTTCTCGGATTCGGAGAGGAGCTTGGTGAGGACTTCGTCGTAGTACGGCTTCTCGCGCAGGCCGGTGTACTTGCCGGGGAAGAAGGCCAGCGTGATGTCCGCGCTGCCGCCGGCGGCGTCGAAGTTGTTCAACACCACGGCGAAGCGCTGGTCGTGGGAGAGGCGCGTGTTGTCGATCATCGGGAAATCGAAATAGTCGAGCCAGAACTCCGTCGCGGTGGTCTCGACGCTGCCTCCCTGCCCGGTGCGGACAGTCACGCGCAGCTGCAGCCCTTCCTCCTTTGGGTCCGCGCCCAGCACCTCCAGCTTGAAGTTTCGCCGGATACCGCCGAGCTCGAGGTCCTTCGCGAAGGATGAGAGATTCCCCTGCGGCCCGCGGAACGCGAGCGCTTTCAGGTCCGCCGTGGCGTCGAAGGACGTTCCTCCCTCTCCGATGATGAGCATCTGCTTCTTCGCCACCTCGTCGGCGACGCGGTTCAAGCGGGCCATGTACTCCGCCCGGAGCGGGCTGTCCTTGACCTGCCGCTGGATGTGCCGGAAGAGAGGCTTCAGGTTGAGCGACTCGTGAAAGTTGTAGACGAGGAGCTCCAGGTTCAGCACCTCCTGCTCGGGAGTCGCCTTCTGACCCGATTGCAGGAACGAGTCGATGATGGACTTGAACATGTCCTTGCGCAGGAGGCTCTCGGACTCCTCGCGGCGGCTCGTCAGCTCGGAGTAGAGCCGCGCGTTGGTCTCGCTGCGTCTGGAGCCTTTCCCGCAGCGCCGCCTCCCGCCCTTCGCGCTCGCGCAGGTAGGCCGAAGTCCAGAACCCGAGGATGGCCACCGCGACCGCCGTCAGCAGCCCGCCGACGGGCTTCAGGATGATCTCGGCCTTGTCCCAGCCGTCGCGCTCGCGTCCCCGCGGGGCCGAGTCCTCCGCCATCACTTCCTCGTCAGGGTGAGCTTCCCCGCCGCTTCGCTGACTTCCAGGTCGTACCGGCTCGGCTTGTCGTAAACCGTCACCTTCACGGACAGGTTCGCCTTCTTGTAATCGAGCGAGACCGCGCACTCCCCCGTCGCGCCGATCTTCAAGCTGTACGACCCGAACTTGTCCGTCTGGGCCGTCGCCGAAGTCCCCCCGCAATCGAGTTTCAGCCCGACTCCCTCGGGAAGCGGCTTGCCCCCTTCGCTGACCGTCCCGTGGATCTCCGCCGCCCCGACACCCAACGCCACACCCACCCAGCAGACGCCGATCAGAAATGTCTTTCTCATCCTGCACCTCCAGCCCCAATGGTACCCCGCGCTAAGATTTCTCCCTCTCCCCCGGGAGAGGGCAGGGGTGAGGGCGCTGTCGGAGCACAAATGACAGGATCACAACAGAAAACCCGATCCCCTCGGCGATCGGCAAAGTCTCGCCCGCGTTTTCCGCCATCGGTGCTCTCCCTCCTGCGCAACTCCCGCATGCTCGGAATCCGCGCCGGCACGGAACCCCACCGCTTCACGGGCATCTGGTTCGTCATGGCGGGCGATCGTGTGTTCGTCCGCCCCTGGTACGACAAGCCGACCGGCTGGCACCGAGCCTTCGCGAACGAGCCGCGCGGAACGATCCTGGTTTCCGGCCGTGAAATCCCCGTCCGCGCCCGCAAGACCCGGGGAGACCGCCTCTTCGACGTGATCGACGCCGCCTACGCCGACAAGTACGACACGAAGGCCTCGCTCAAATGGGTCAGAGGCTTTTCACTTCCGCGCCGCCGCAAGACGACCACCGAGCTCCTGCCAGGTCCGGCCGCGCGACCGCTCAGCCGGCTCTGGAGGCCAGGCGCTCGAGCTCGGTGACGACGCGATCCAGTTCCTCAATCAGCGGACTTGTACCAGCCTTTCTTAGCGTCTCGGTCACGGCCCGGTGATACCAGAGCACCTCCTCCTTCGGGGCGTTGAATCGCTTCCAGAGTTCCTCGCCGGTCGTCCGGTAATCCGCCAGCACGCAGCGCGCGTTGTGCAGCTTGTCGGCCGCCGCGACGAGACGCACCGAGGCCGGGGCCTTCGACAGGCGCTCGAGATACGCCAGCTTGCGGGGCTTCCAGGGCGGTTTCGGGTCCTCGTAGGTGTCCGTGCACCCGTCCACGATCAGCGCAACCTCCGGACCGAACCGCTGCCGGATCTCCGCGAGCGCCTCTTCCCCGCCGCAGTCTTCGGCCGCGTCGTGCAGAAGCGCCGCGATGGCCTCGTCCTGCCCGCCTCCGTTC
The DNA here is from genome assembly GCA_963782815.1 of uncultured Acidobacteriota bacterium. Lineage (GTDB taxonomy): Bacteria > Acidobacteriota > Thermoanaerobaculia > UBA5066 > Gp7-AA6 > JAWOLE01. The sequence continues at coordinate 219,524 of CAWALG010000012.1, forward strand.
TCGAGCACCAGGCCCGCGACCGCCATCGGGTGCGAGATGTAGGGGATTCCCGTCCCTTTCCGGCGTTGGCATGCATGGAACCTGGCCGCATCGGCGAACGCCTTCGAGAACTCCTCCGCGAACCGGGGCAGGTCTTTCTCCGCGATCATCTTCTTCCTCTCCCGCCAGCGACGATACGCCTCGATCCGCGCCTCCGGGACCGGCTCGCGCGTGTCGCGGTAGGTATCGCCTCCCAGGTAGCGGCCCTGATCGTCATAAACCCCGTATGTCTCCGCCATGCCCCAGGGCGTGCCCTGGAGGCGGAACTTGTCCGTTTTCTCCGTGGCAATCCGTACCGCTTCCTCCGGATCGTCGTAATCGCCAACGACGGCCGGCTCCCAGGCCTCTTCGAAGGTATATCCCGAGCTGGAGAGTTCCCAGTTATCCCAGACGCACATGCGGTACTTGCCCGGAGGAGCTTTGCGCGCCTCGGCAGCCGCTCGGGCGGCTGCGACGAACTGCTTGCCGGTGGTTGGGTACATTGCGATGAGAAACTAACGCCTTGGAAGTGATATATCAAATCAATTAAATCTAATAATGATATAGATCTTATCTATGGAGATCCAGCAGGCCCGCGCGTTCCTGGCGGTGGCCCGCGAGGGGAGCGTCAGCCGCGCGGCCCGCGCGATCGCCCGGACACAGCCGACGGTCACGATGGCCGTCCACAGGCTCGAGAGAGAGTTGAAGGAGAAGCTCCTCGAGCGCACCGGCCGCGGCGTCCGGCTCACACGGGCCGGGGAAACCCTCGCTCGCTCGCTTCGGCCCCTCATCGAGGAGTGGGATCGCGTGCCGGCCGGCCTGGAAGAGCCTTCCGACGGCCTCTTGCGAGGCCCCGTGCGCGTTGGAGCCGGCGAGGCCGCGATCCTCTACCTGCTTCCCGCCCCCCTGCGCTCCTTCCGGAAACGCCATCCCCGGGCTGAGCTCGTGATCCACCATGAGCCGGCGGATCGAGTCCTCGACGGCATCCGAGATGGTTCGCTCGACTTCGGCATCCGATCGCTCCCCGGCCCGCCTGCCGAATTCGAGTTCCTGCCCTTCATCACCTGCGACCGCGTTCTCATCGCCTCCCCCGGCCACCCGGTCTTCAACCGGCGAGCAACACCGGAGACCCTGTCCCGTCACGCCTTTGTCCTTCCTCGCAAGGGCTCGACAACCCGTTCGCTGATCGAGGGAGCCTTCGCCGGAGCCGGGCTTTCATTACGGATCTCCGTCGAAGCCGGAGGATGGGAGATCGTCAAGCGCTACGTTGCTTTGGGTCTTGGTATCTCGGTAATCCCGGCCTTCTGCCTCCAGCCCTCTGACCGCCCTCGCCTGGTCTCCCGGTCGCTGCGCCGTCTCTTCGGCCCGGAAACCTACGGAATCGTCACCAGGCGTGGCCGAGAGCTAACGCCCGCAGCCAAGGCTCTGGCGAGCGAGTTCACCCCCCGGTGTTGCCCATCTGGGCCCTTTTCGGTGAGGCTGGAGGTGTTCAACGCCACCGTCTCAACGAAGGAGCCCAGATGGAGCTTCACAAGAATGCCCGAACTTGCCCGGCCAGTCGAATGCTGCTGATTCAGCGGATTCAGGCAGGCATCCCCGTGAGCAGCGCCGCCGAGGCGGCCGGTGTTTCCCGCCGGACTGCCTCTAAATGGAAAGGTCGCTATCAACTGGACGGCTCGGCGGCGCTGCTGGATCGCAGCTCGCGGCCCCATCGTTCGCCTCGTCGAACCCCTCCAGTCGTTGTCGAGGAGATCCTCCGGCTGCGCCGACGCCGCAAGACAGGGCCTCAGATCGCCTCTCGAGTCGGCTCGAGTCCTGCCACGGTGGCCCGCGTCCTGACTCGAGAGGGCCTCTCTCGGCTCAAGAACCTCGACCCGAAGCAGCCCCTCCACCGCTACCAGAGAGACCACCCCGGAGAGCTCATCCATATCGACATCAAGAAGCTGGGCCGCATCCAGGTCATCGGCCATCGCATCACAGGCAACCGCAGACAACGCGGCCGCGGTGCAGGCTGGGAGTTCCTCCACGTCGCTGTCGACGACGCCTCCCGTCTGGCTTATGCCGAAGTCCTCGCTAACGAAAGATCCCCCACCGCTGCCGCCTTCCTTAGACGATTGGTCGCCTGGTACTCCACCAACGGCGTCACTGTCACTGGCATCATGACCGACAACGGCTCCTGCTACGTCTCCCGCCGCTTCGCCTCCGCCTGCAGAAGGCTCGGCTTGCGCCACCTGCGCACTCGACCCTACCGCCCCTGCACCAACGGAAAAGCCGAACGATTCATCCAAACGCTCCTGCGCGGCTGGGCCTACCACCGCCCCTATCCAACCTCCGCACAGCGCACCCTGAGACTCCCTAAATTCCTCTCCTACTACAATCACAGCAGACCCCATGCTTCGCTCAACAGACAAACTCCAGCACACCGCCTCCGGGAACAACGTCATGAGAACTAACACTAGCGCGTGCTTGACGACGTCCACGAAGAAGATTGTCCCGGCTTCGATCCGGAAAATGATCCGGTCTCCGCTGTTGGCGCGACCCTCGGAATCGTACTTCTCGAGATGAATCGGCTTCACACGGAGACGGGAGACGAATGGGGTCGATCGTGTATTCGTGTATTTCGGGAGTCGGGTGCGGGATCCGCTAGCCGCCGGCGATGGCGCCGAGGACGATGAAGGGTTCGGCGCCCCGGGCGACGGGGTCGGGAAGGGGCGTGTCCGGGGAGTCGTGGGAGAGGTCCTGGGAGCAGGCGAAGAAGCGGATGAAGGCGCGGCGCTCTTGCGTGACGTGGTCGCGGATCGTCCCGCGGAGGACCGGGTAGCGCGCCTCGAGCGCGTCCAGGACCGCGCGGGGCGTCGCGGGGCCCGGGACGTCGAGCTCGACCGGGCCCGCGACCTTCGCCAGCGTGCGCAGGTGCGGCGGGAGCTCCACCCGGATCATGGCAGCGTCTGGACCTCGACGGAGAGGACGGCGGGGAGGTCGCGGACGATCGGGGCCCAGGTGTCTCCGGCGTCGGCGGAGGCGTAGACCTGGCCGCCGGTCGTGCCGAAGTACACGCCGCAGGGATCCAGCGAGTCGACGGACATCGCGTCGCGCAGCACGTTGACGTAGCAGTCGCGCTGCGGCAGGCCGCCGGTCAGCGCCTCCCAGTCGTTTCCGCCCGCGCGGCTCCGGTAGACGCGCAGCTTCCCGTCGAGCGGGTAGTGCTCGCTGTCGCTCTTGATCGGCACGACGTAGATCGTCTCGGGCTCGTGCGCGTGGACGTCGATGACGAAACCGAAGTCGGTCGGAAGGTTGCCGCTGACCTCCTTCCAGTTGTCGCCGGCGTCGTCGCTCCTCAGGACATCCCAGTGCTTCTGCATGTAGAGGGTGTTGGGCCGCGAAGGGTTCATCGCGATGCGGTGGACGCAGTGGCCGACTTCGGCGGTGGGGTCGGGAAGGTACGGGGAGTTGAGGCCCTTCGTGATCGGCTTCCAGTTCGCGCCGCCGTCGTCCGAGCGAAACGCGCCCGCCGCCGAGATGGCAGTGTAGAGGCGGTCGGGACGGCTAGGGTCGATCAAGATGGTATGCAGGCACATCCCGCCGGCGCCCGGCTGCCACTTCGGGCCCGTTCCATGGCCGCGCAGCCCGGGCAGCTCCCGCCAGCTCTTGCCGCCGTCGGCCGAGCGGAACAGGGCGGCGTCCTCGACGCCGGCATACACCGCGTTGGGATCGTCGAGCGAAGGCTCGAGGTGCCAGACGCGCTTGAAGACCCAGGGCTTCTGGGAGCCGTCGTAAAACTGGTGGGTCGTGAGCGGTTTGCCGGTCTCCGGCGAGTCGTCGTAGACGAACTTGTTGCTTTCCCCCGCCAGCATGCCGTCGGGCCCGGTCGTGACTCCCCCGCCCGGCGCGTCCCACGTCTTCCCTCCGTCGTCGGAGCGCTGGATCACCTGTCCGAACCAGCCGCTCGTCTGCGAGGCGTAAATCCTGTCGGGGTCGGCGGGCGATCCCTTGACGTGGTAGATCTCCCAACCGGCGAAGTGCGGACCGGCGATCTCCCACTTTCCCCGCTTCCCATCCGACGTCAGGACAAACGCGCCCTTGCGCGTGCCGACCAGGACCCGAACTCCGCTCATCGGTTCTCCCTCCTCGCCCCTCGAGCGGTGAGCCTAACCCATCTTATTGACCGAAAGGAGGAGAGAGGTCTACGAGGTTGGGCTTTGGGAATGCGGGGGGCTGGAATAGGATTCCGGGGGGTGAGCGGGCTTCATCGGTTCTGTCGGGCGATTAGAGGCGGAGGCGACTGATGGGCGACGAAGACGGTCGCAGGCCCAGGCGAGGTTCCCGGAATTCTGGTCGTAACCCATCCCCACGCGGCGTATCCCGGCGAGATTTTCTGAAGATCGGCGGCATCGCCGCCTCCGTTCCACTGGTCGGCGCGAGGCTGGCCGGGGCGGCGGGGACCGATCCCGCGGTGCTCGGGCCGGGGAAGGTGCCGGTCGCGTTGACGATCAACGGCAGGAGGTACAACGCGGAGCTCGAGCCGCGCGTGACGCTGCTCGACGCCTTGCGCGACTCCTTCGACCTGACGGGGGCCAAGAGGGTCTGCGACCGGGGGACGTGCGGCACCTGCACGGTCCTCCTGGACGGCAAGGCCGTCTACTCCTGCTCGGTGCTGGCGATCGAGGCCCAGCGCCACCAGATCACGACGGTGGAGGGACTGGGCGATCCCGACCGGCTCCATCCCATGCAGAAGGCCTTCTGGGACAACGACGCCCAGCAGTGCGGCTTCTGCACGCCCGGGTTCGTCGTCGCCACGAAGGCCTTCCTCGACCGCAATCCCAACCCCACGCCCGACCAGGTCCGCAAGGGCCTCTGCGGCAACCTCTGCCGCTGCGGCACCTACGTCGGCGTTCGCGCCGCGGCGCTCCAGGCGGCCGGCGTGGGCGGGTCTCCAGGCAAGCGCGGCGCCGCCGCCGAGGAAGGAGGCCGCCGCAATGGCTGAGTACCAGTGGCCCCCGGCCGAGAAACGCAGCCTCATCGGCAAACGAATTTCGCGCGTGGACGGCCCGCAGAAGGTGACGGGACGCGCCCGGTACACCTACGACGTCCATCCCGCGGGAATGCTCTACGGCAAGATCGTGCGCTGCCCGCACGCGCACGCCCGCGTCACTCGCATCGACACGTCGCAAGCCGAGAAGCACCCCGGGGTCAAGGCCGTGGAGCTGATGACCGAGCCGGGCAAGGAGATCTTCTGGGCCGGCGACGAGGTCGTGGCGCTGGCGGCGACCGACGAGATCGCGGTGGAGGACGCGGCCCGCCTCGTGAAAATCGAGTACGAGGTCCTGCCTCACTTCGTCAGCGACGCCGAGCCCCCTGCCGACGTCCCCGAGGGGGGGCCGCTCGGCGAGCGCGAGATTCGCGACATGGTCTTCACCATGCAGGTTCCGGCCGGGCAGGTCGTCTCGCGCATCCAGAAGGACGGCATCAGCTTCACTCCGGAAGAGGCTTCGCTCTCCCAGATGAAGCAGACCGGCATGGCGGACTCCGTGATCGACGCCATCCGGAAAGCCAGGGTCGTGCCCCCCGGGAAGGCCGGCACCTACAAGCGCGTGGCCGTGCAGACCCAGGGGGATCCGGACAAGGCGTTCGCGGAATCCGAGGTCGTCTCGGAAGGCGTCTACGGCGTGCCCGTCATCACCCACTGCTGCCTGGAGTCGCACGGAGCGATGTCGGAGTGGACGGATCCCGAGCACCTGTTCGTCCACATCTCGACGCAGAACGTCTCCGGCATCCCGGGGCAGATGGCCGAGCCGCTGAAGATGCCGGCCACGAACATCCGCGTGCACCAGGACCACATCGGCGGAGGCTTCGGCAGCAAGTTCTCCGTGGATACCTGGGGAATCGTCACGGCGAAGCTCTCGAAGAAGGCCGGGGGCAAGCCGGTCAAGATCATGCTCGAGCGCCAGCCGGAGCTGGAGGTCGCCGGCGCGCGGCCTTCCGCGTACGCGCGGGTCAAGGTCGGGGCGAAGAAGGACGGCACGCTCCTCGCCTGGGAGCACAGCGGCTGGGGGACCGGAGGCATCGGAGGAGGCGGCGCGCCGCCCCTGCCCTACGTCGTCAACGTCCCCAACCAGCGCAAGCAGCACACGGCGATCTCCACCAACATCGGGAGCGCCCGCGCCTGGCGCGCGCCCAATCACCCGCAGGCCTGCCTCATCACGATGGCCGCTCTCGACGACCTCGCCGCGAAGCTGAAGATGGACCCGATGGACTTCTTCCTGAAGAACATCGAGCTGACCGCCCCGCGGGCAAAGATCTACACCGAGGAGATCCACAAGGCCGACGAGCTGATCGGCTGGAAGAAGAACTGGCACCCGCGCCCGGATCCGGCCTCGGGCCCCGTCAAGCGCGGTCTCGGCATGTCGTTCCACACCTGGGGCGGCCGCGGCCACAACAGCGAGTGCGACTTCGCGATCCATCCGGACGGCTCGGTCATCGTCCGGCTGGGATCGCAGGACCTCGGCACGGGAACGCGGACGTGCATCCAGATCGTGGCCGCCGAATCGCTCGGCCTCCCGTTCGACGCGGTCAAGGTCGAGCTCGGCGACACGCAATACCCCCCCTCCGGCGGCTCGGGCGGCTCGACCACGATCGGCGGCGTCTCCTCCTCGACGCGGCGCGGCGCGATCGACGCTTTAACTCTGCTCTTCGGCAAGGTCGCGCCCGCGTTGAACGCGAAGCCGGAGGAGCTCGAGGCCGTCAACGGGACGGTGCGCGTGGCGGCGGACCCGAAGAGAAGCCTCCCGTGGAAGCAGGCCTGCGCGAAGCTCGGCGCGATGCCCGTGACCGCCCGCGGCGTCAACAAGAGCGGCATGACCCCGGACCTGACCAACAGCGGCGTGGGCGGCGTCCAGATGGCCGACGTCAGCGTGGACACCGAGACCGGGATCGTGAAGGTCAACAAGATCGTCGCGGTGCAGGACTGCGGCCTGATCATCGACCTGAAGACTCGCGGAGAGCCAGTGCTACGGGGCGCTCATCATGGGCGTCGGCTACACGCTCTACGAAGAAAAGATCATGGACGATGCGACCGGCCGGATGCTCAACCCGAACATGGACTTCTACAGGCTGGCGGGCATCGGCGACTTCGGCGAGCTCGTCGTGCACATGATGACCGGGCCGGGCTACGACGAGCGGGGCGTCATCGGATTGGGTGAGCCGCCGGTGGTGTCGCCGGGGGCGGTCATCTCCAACGCCGTGGCCAACGCGATCGGCGTCCGCGTGCCTTTCCTGCCGTTGACGCCGGACCGCGTGCTCGCGGCCCTCGAGCAAAAGGAGACGCGCCATGCGGCCCTTTGAGTACGCCGCCGCGAAGACGAAGGCGCAGGCCGTCAGCCTTCTCGGCGCGAGCTTCGATCAAGCCGAGGTGCTCGCGGGCGGAAGCGACCTGCTGGCGCTGATGAAAGACGACATCGTTCGCCCCAGGCGCCTGGTCTCGATCCAGGAGATCCCGGAGCTCCACGAGATCCGCGCCTCGGAGGGAGGGCTCTGGATCGGCGCGCTCCGGACGCTCTCCGAGCTCGCGGACGATCAGGAGGTCCGCCGCAGATACCCCGCGCTCTGGCAGGCGCTCGATGAGGCCGCGAGCCCGCAGATCCGCAACGTCGCCACCCTGGGAGGCAACCTCTGCCAGCGTCCCCGGTGCTGGTACTTCCGAGGCGGACATGGCCTGCTCGCGAAGGGACCGGGAGGCGAGTCGCTCGTCGTCAAGGGGGACAACCGCTACCACGCGATCCTGGGCAACTCGGGGCCGGCCTACTTCGTCAGCCCCTCGACGATCGCCCCCGTGCTCGTCGCCTACGGCGCCAGGGTGCGGATCCATGGGCCGAAAGGGGACCGGGAGCTGCCGGTCGAGAAGTTCTTCCGAGTTCCGCAATCGGAAGCCGAGCGGGAACACGACCTCCAGCCCGGGGAGATCGTGACGGAGATCGTCCTCCCCTCCGCCAGCGGAACACAGGGCGCCAACTACGAGGTGCGGCAGAAGGAGGCCTTCGACTGGCCTTACGCCACCGCCTCGGCGGTCGTGCGCGTCGCCGGCGGCAAAGTCGAGTCGGCGCGGATCGTGCTCGGCCACGTCGCGCCGGTCCCATGGGTCTCGCAGGAAGCCGCCCGCGCGATCACCGGCAAGCCGGTCAACGCCGAGACCGCCGCGGCCGCCGGACGGGCCGCCGTCGAGAGCGCCAGACCGCTGTCGCGCAACAGGCACAAAGTCCAGCTCGCCAGGGTCGCGGTCGCTCGCGCGCTCATCGCGGCCGCGAGCGCGACGGCAGCGGCATAGCGGCATAGAGAGCGAGAGGAGGCCGACCATGCTCAATCAGATCCGGGAGCGGTTCGACACCGAACACCCCGGTCTTTGCCACTGCCTGCGATGGAAGGGGCTGTTCATCGAGGCCGAGCGGGATCCGACGGTTCCCCCGTCCAACGACGGCCTCTTCTGGTGCATGCACACCCAGAAGTGCATCGGCCCCGACGGGGGACTGGCCGAGCCGGGCAACTGCTCGAGGGGCGGGCGGCACTGCTACGAGGGGGATCACGAGGATTAGAACGGCACCGTTCCTGGTTGTTGCCGGAAAATGGAGTCAGGGGGTTACAAATGTCCAGGAAGATCTTTTTCACGATGATTCCGGCGCTGGCGCTGGTGCTTGCCGCGGCCGCCGCCTCGGCGTCGCAGATTCGCGGCGATTACATCGAGAGCCGGAGCGCGGATGTCTATACCGGGTCAATGCTTCGCCAACGGCGAGGTCAACCTGGTCGGCAACCAGGCCCTGATGGCGTGGAAGATCCGCAGCGGAAACTGGGAGGGCGTCGCGCTCGACGGCCTGATCGTCGCGGGCGCCGTTCGGGCCAACGCGACGCTGGGCGACCCGTACGCCAACCCGTATCCGGCGAGGTCGGTGCTCCTCGTGGACGAGCGCGCAACGCCGAATCAGCGGCGGGCGCTCGTCGCCTTCGCCCGGGAGATGGGGGGCAAGCTCCTGAGCGACGTCGTCGAAGTCGAGGCGGCGCCGATGACGATGGCCGTCGAGAGGGAAGGTCAGCACCCGGCGCGCGCGTCGTTTGAGGCCGGGGGAATGGCCGCCCTGGAAACGCGGCCCATCGGCGACAAGGATCACGTGTGCGGCAACGAGACGACGTTCTACCCGCCGCTGACGGAGACCTCGCACGCCATGCCGGCGGTCGCGGTCGAGGATCAATACCGCGGGCCGGGGCTCGGCGTTTCCTGGAGCTGCCAGGACAGGCGCAGCGCCTTCGTGGGCACCTTCGAGCACTGAAGGCTTTCGGCGCAGGCGGTCGCTGCGCGGCCGGCGCCGAGAGATTTCAACTACGAGAGCTGAGAGTGCGCGCCGCAGCCAGGACCGGACGACACCTTCGGCGGACGAGCGCGATCACCGCTTCCGCTGCCGCAATCCTCTTTCTCGCCGCGGCCGCGGCTCCCCCAAGGGTCGAGACCATCGGGCCGCCGCCGGAAACCGGCGTCGCCGCGGCGGTGCGATCGGCCCTCGAGCCGCAGGGAGCGCGGCTGACGCTCTCCGAAGGAGCGTATTGCGAGCTGTGGCTGCGCAAGAGCATTCCGGACGAGAAGAAGAGCGCGTCCGGCGCGCTTGTCCCGGGACTCGCGGCATCCACGGCGGTCGGAGTCATCCGTTTCCTGGCTCCGGCGTCTGATTTTCGCGGGCAGGCGATCAAGCCCGGCGTCTACACTCTCCGCTACGCAGTCATGCCCTCCGACGGGGCCCACATGGGCGTCTCCGAGTATCCCGATTACCTGCTGGTGATTCCCGCCGCCGATGACCCCGATCCCGACGCCATCTTCAAGTACGCGGATCTGATGGATCTCTCCCGCAAGGCGACGGGCACGAGGCATCCCGGCGTCTTCAGCCTCACCCGCCCCTCGGGCACGAGCTTTCCCGCCGCGGCGGCGAACGACCAGGGCCACGTCGTGCTGCAGGTCAAGGCCCGGTTGAAGTCCGGAGGAGACACGCCGATGGCGCTCGTCGTCAAGGGGCAAGCCGAGCAATAACAGTCCATCCGCCGCGCCCCGTGGTGAGTTGTCGTCGCGGCGAGCCGCGAACCAACCAATCTCGTGCGAGACACCCCTGGTTGGGTGATAGCCTTGTCGCAGAAACATCAACGAAGGAGGATTCGATGAAACGGAAGAACGTTCTCACGGCGGTGGTGTCGTTACTGATGGCGGCGGCGGTTCTGGCGCAGGGTGCCGGTGAGGCGAAGGAGAGCGCCGCGAAGGCGGGCGGCAACGCGCCGATTTTCATGCCGTCCGACGGCCTGAAGTGGGCCGACCTCGACCCGAGCGCTCCCGGGGTCAAGATCGCGGAACTGTGGGGCGATCACACGCAGGGCGCCTATGGAGCGATCATCAAGTTTCCCGCGGGATTCTCCGCTCCTCTCCATACGCACACGAACGCGGCGAAGATCGTGGTCCTGTCGGGCACGTTCATCGCGGGGCCGGAAGGAAAGCCCGAAGTCCGGCTGGGGCCGGGTTCGTACTACTTCCAGCCCGGCGGGACCTACCGGCACACGACGGCCTGCGACAAGGCCGCGGAATGCGTGTTCTTCTCCCAGAGCACCGGAAAGTTCGACCTCATCCGCGGCGGAGGCCGCGAAGAAGTAGGAAGACGAGTCGCCGAGGCAACGAGGGGTCTGCTCACGCCGGTACCGGGCCGCGGGAGCAGATCCTTCGCCTCGCTCAGGATGACAGAGGCGGAGAAGGGAAGAGCGGGGGCAACCGGGCCGTTCCGAGACAGCTAACCGATCTCCAGCCCGGGTGGCTGGAGTTGGAGGCGCCCCGGAAGCTTTACATTCCTCGACTCCAATTCCTTGTGGAGCTTCATGTCTTTGTACTTGAGCTGCGCGGCGACCGAGCAGTCGCCTGCGTCGATCGCGGCGATGTGCCCGTCGCGGATGGACAGCGCCGCGGAGCGGAAATGCGCGGTCAACTTCACGGTAAAGCGCAAGCGCGCGCCTTCGATCGAGCCCACGGTCACGACCAGAACAGGATGTACCTCGGTCGAGACCTGGTGGTCGCCGAGAAAAACAGTCGAGTCCTTGCCGGGAGGGTACTTGCGGCGATCCGTGAATTCATGGAGCTCCCGCGCCACGCACCATGCGCGCGCGAGCAGCTCGAACACGTCGCCGTCGAGCACGTCACGCACGGCCTGAGTCGCCTTTGACTGAATGATCTGCCAGGCGAAGCCCGGAATGGTCGGCCGGGCCTCTCCGGAGTCGCCGGCGAGACCCTCCTTGATGACCTCATCCAGGTGGTCGAACTTGTCAGGCAGGAGGTCGGCGACTTTGCACCCATATTGCTCACTCATGACGCTGCTCCTCTGTTTTCACCGGGATTGGCCCGACGGGCGAGGCATCGCCCATTTCCAGGCGCGCTTGCAAGCCGACGGATGGCGCCGCCGTGGTCAGCGGACTCACCGACGAAGCGCCGGCCAGGTCGAGCGAAACCTTCATGTTGCTGACGCGCTTCCACCGCAAATGCCGTACAGCCTGAGCGGCTCCCAGCACTGAGGTCGCGACGAGGGCTGCCGCAGCTCCCCAGAGGAGCAATGGCGGTCCGGGAGGAGGCGCTGACGTCGGTGCTGGATAAGGCGGCGGCGCAGATATGGGAGGAGTCGGCGGCGCGGGCGTGGAGGGAGTCGGCGGCACAGATGTGGGATGAGTCGGTGACACAGATGTGGGGTGAGTCGGCGGCGCGGACGTGGAGGGAGACGGTGGCACAGATGTGGGATGAGTCGTCGGAGCCGACGTGGGATGAGTCGCCGGCCCAGATGTGGGACGAGTCGGCGGCACAGACGTGGGATGAGTCGGTGGCGTGGATGTGAGGTGAGTCGGTGGCGCAGATGTGGGCATGAGTCGGCGGCGCGGAGCTGGGATGAGTTGTCGGCTCAGATGTGGGATGAGTCGGCGACGGCTTCGGCCCGTCCGAAACATACAGGACGACGCTGTGGACTGTCGCCAGGTCGGTCCCGGGAGGCGGCTTCTGATCGTAGACGAGTCCTTTGCCAAGGTCCGAATCGCCGTGCTCTACCCGCGGTTCGCCCTGATATTTCGACAGGGCTGCAAGCGCATTCTTCAGGCTGCGCTTCCTCACGTCCGGCATTCGCAACGGCGGCGGCGCGGTCACCGTCGGGACTTCGGGCTTCACTCCGTTGGAAACATGCAGGACGATCACGCGGACGGTCGCCAGGTCGGTCCCGGGCGGCGGCTCCTGGTCGTAGACCAGTCCTTCGGGAAGTCTCGAAGAGCCTCGTTCTACTCGCGGTTTGCGGTCGTATTTCGACAGGATTCCAAGCGCATCCGTCAGGTTGTGCCTCTTCACGTCCGGCATTCGCAACGGCGGCGGCGCGGTCACAGTCGGGGCTTCGCGCTTCACTCCGTTGGAAACATGGAGGACGATCTCGCTCACGGTCGCCAGGTCTGTCCCGGGGGGCGGCTCCTGGTCGTAAACCAACCCCTGGGGAAGTTCCGAAGGGCCTTGTGCCGCTCGCGGTCTGCGGTGGTATTTCGACAGAGTTACGATCGCATCCTTCAGGCTGAGCCTCCTCAAGTCCGGCATTCGCAGCGATGGTGGCGCGGTCACTGTCGAGGTTTTGGGCTTCACCCCGTTGGAAACATGCAGGACGATCTCGCGGACGTCCGCCAGATCGGTCCCGGGCGGCGGCTCCTGGTCGTAGACCAGTCCTTCGGGAAGGTCCGAGGAGCCCGGCTTTACTCGCGGTTTGCGGTGGTACTCCGATAGGAGCCCGACCGCATCCTTCAGGGCGTGCTTCCTCAGGTCCGGCATCCGCAACTGTCGCGTCGCGCGCCCCGGCGGAAGTTCAGACGGCGGCCTCGAGCCGTCGGAAACATGCAGGACGATCTCGCGGACGGTCGCCAGGTCGGTCCCGGGCGGCGGCTCCTGATCGTAGACCAGCCCTCTGGGAAGGTCCGAAAGGCCGGGCTCAACGCGCGGTTTGCGGTGATATCTCGACAGAGTCCCGACCGCATCCTGCAGGGTGTGTTTCCTCAAGTCCGGCATCCGCAACTGTCGCGTCGCGCGCCCCGGCGGAAGTTCGGACTGCGGCCTCGAGCCGTCGGAAACATGCAGGACGATCTCGCGGACGGTCGCCAGGTCGGTCCCGGGCGGCGGCTCCTGATCGTAGACCAGCCCTCTGGCGAGGTCCGAAAAGCCGTGCTCAACGCGTGGCTTGCGCTCATATCTCGACAAAGTCGCGACCGCATCCTGCAGGGTTTGTCTCCTCAAGTCCGGCATCCGCAACTGTCGCGTCGCGCGCCCCGGCGGAAGTTCGGACGGCGGCCTCGAGCCGTCGGAAACATGCAGGACGATCTCGCGGACGGTCGCCAGGTCGGTCCCGGGCGGCGGCTTCTGATCGTAGACCAGTCCTTTGGGAAGGGCGGAAGGACCCTGTTCCACTCGCGGTCTGCGGTGGTATCTCGATAGGACTTCCAACGCATCGTTCAGGGTGTGCTTCCTCAAGTCCGGCATCCGCAAACGCTGCGTGGGGGGCGCTTGCGCGAGTTCAGGCGGTCCGGCCGCGTCCATGCCGGCATCGACCCACTCCGCGGAAGCACCGATTGTCAGCTGCGCGTGCAGAGGTGCCACGAACAACAACGTCGCAGCAACGACGGCAATGGTCATCGCATTCTTCCGGTGCTTCCCGCGAGGAATCAAGCCGGAGCTTCGTGAAGGTTAGAACTCGGCTGTGTCTGGCGTCAACCAGATAGGAGAGCTGGCGACTATTGGTGGGCTGGAGTCAGCGTGGAGGATGGACCTCGAATCCCGCGGCGAGGAGCCTCAGCGATTCCAGAGGGTCATCGAGGCCGAGACCAGGAACGCGAGGGGGCCGAGCGCCATTGCCAGGAAGACCAGCCCCTCCCTAAGAAACAGCGTACTAACGGCCCTGCGTCCGGCGTCGTGGCCCGACTCAGGGGCCCCGGCCGAGCCCGGGCTCCGGGCGTCGGGGGCATTTCGTCCGGGACCCGCGAAGAAGTGCATGCCTGCCGCAGCCAGCAGCCAGCACGAAATCGTGAGCCACGGTGCCCGCGTGAGCGCCTGCACCGAGCCGCCGACCCCGACGAGAGGAAGGGCAAAGAGCAGAAGGCCTCCCGCCAGAGCGGCCGTCTCGAGGACCGTGGGACCTCGGCGCGTTCCGGGACGCTGCGGGCCGGGCAACAGAGCAAAAAACACGATTCCGGAGAGGACGATCAGGAACGCGACGTTGCGGAACGGGTACAGAAGACGAGCCGGCGGCGCCGGCTTTCCCGTGAAGCCCGCGCCGAGCCGAAAATCGTGCCGGCTCCAGATGCGCCGATCCACCTGGGTAATGACGATCTTCCCCGGGCCGGGAGATCGAGATGTAGGTCGTGCCTCCCCCTTGCGCGAGCTTGTCCAGGACGTCGCGCAGCGGCTCCTCGTCCGACCGGAAGAACACATACCGGGGCGTTCCGCCCGCCTCGGAGAAATCGGCGCTCGTTCCGGAGCCGCGGCGGCTTCCGGCGGCCCTGGCCGGCGCGAGATCGTCGATGCCGCCGAGCAGGCGATCCCATCGCGGGCCCACCGCGGAGAAGACGTTGTACTGCACGACCTCCTCCACGTACACAGGGACAGGAATGAGCGCCCGACGCATCTCGGCTTCGCTCTTCCGATCGTCGGGAACCGAAGCGGCCTCCTGCCTCTGCCGCGCCGCGAAGTCCACGGGAAGGATCGTCAGAAGCGGGTCGAGCGGGGCCAGGCGCAGGAGCCACAGGCCCGGAAGGGCGCATCCGACCAGAAGCGCGCGGCGCAGAAGTTCCACGGGTCACCCGGGTGCGATGAGTCGCGCCCGAAGCTTATCCCGGCGCCGACTCTGAGAGCGCCGCCGGTTCGCAGGCAGTGTAGGATGGGCACACCAAAGCGCGGCCTGAAAACGGGACGGAACGAGGAGGCAACATGAAGGCGAGAACTATCCTGGTGTCGCTGGCGGCCCTTTTCCTGGGCGTCGCTCTCTGCCTGGCGGCGGATATGAACCTGGGGACCTGGAAGCTGAACGAGGCCAGGTCGAAGATTCCTCCGGGGATGGTGAAGAACAATACCGTCGTCTACGCCGCGCTGGGCGACAGCGTGAAGATCACGGTGGACGGGGTTGACGTCGACGGCAAGCCGACGCACAACGAGTGGGCGGGCAAGTATGACGGCAAGGACTACCCGGTCGTCGGAGATCCGACTTCCGACGCGCGGTCCTACAAGAAACTCGACGATCGCAGGCTGGACTTCGACGTCAAGAAGGGCGGCAAGACGATCGCCACCGGCCACGTCATCGTCTCGGCCGACGGCAAGAGCCGCACGGTCGTCGCGACCGGATCCGATTCGAGCGGCAAGAAGGTCACGAGCACCGCGTCCTACGATAAGCAATAGGGCGGATCAGCCGCCCGGGCGGGAGGGGCAAGCCCCTCCCCTACGACAAGAGGGTAGACCGTGGTGAGCCTGGTCCGGGATCTCCGTTTCGCGGCGCGGACGCTGCGGGGGAGCCCCGGCTTCACCGCCATCGTGCTGACGACGATCGCTCTCGGCATCGGCGCCAACACGGCGATCTTCAGCGTGGTCAACGCCGTCCTGCTGCGCCCGCTGCCGTACGCGAGGCCGGAGCGCCTCGTCGCGGCCTACCAGACGATGCCGAGCCAGGGGATCTCGAGCAACGGCGTCTCCTACTTGAACTATTCGGACTGGGCGGAGCAGGCGCGCTCGTTCGACGGGCTCGGCGCGATCCGGATGCACGACTTCACGCTGACCGGCCAGGGCGAGCCGGCGCTCGTGGCCGCCGGGACCGTCACGTCGTTCGCGGCGACGGGCGTTCGTCGCAGCGGTCCTCAGGATGACAACGGGCCCTCCAAGTCACTCGGCTTCAACAAGTTGAGGTGCTGGCACCCGGGTTGCTCCTTTCGATGTTGAGAGTGAAAGGAGGTGCGCCTTGAAACCGAAGATCATTGCCGCGATTCTTTTCGCGGGCGTCATGACACTTCTCGCTCCGCGGCCCGTGTCTGCCGCGTGGAGCGTGAGCATTTCGTATTTCCACCAGGAGCTCGCTCCGTACGGCCGCTGGGTCCACACGCGGGCTTACGGCGAGCTCTGGTATCCGACGGTCGTCGGCGCGGGCTGGGCGCCGTATGTTGACGGCGAGTGGGTCTACACCGATTGCGGCTGGACGTGGGTCTCCTACGATCCCTTCGACGATCCCTTCCACTACGGCACATGGGTCTGGGTGGACCCATACGGCTGGTGCTGGGAGCCGGGCTATGTCTGGGGGCCCGCGTGGGTGACCTGGGCATGGACGGACGGCTACATCGGCTGGGCGCCGCTGCCCGCGACATTTGCGATCACGGCCACCGGGTATTCCGGCGGTCCCGTGGCGGTGGCGCGGAACCGGTACGTCTTCGTCCCGGCGACGCGGTTCGCCGGCACGAACATTTCGACGGTCCGCGTCGCGGCCGCTCAGAACGTCACGATCCTCGCCCGGGCACAGCGGACGACGCGGTTCTCCGTGTCGAAGGGCCTTGTCCATGTGAGCGGTCCGCCGACGGCCCTCGTGGAGCGCGCGACGGGCAAGCCCGTGCGCGCGGTGAGCGTCTCCTCGCGCAAGCTCAGACCGACGACGATCTCCGCGGCAGGCATTCCATCGGGCAAGAGGGTTTCGATCGTGGCGCCCGCTCTGGAGCGCAAGGCCCCTGCTCCGAGCGTCGCGCGGCATGAGGCGCCTCCGGCGAAGGGAGCGCCTCCGAGACAGGCCGCCGCCCCGCGTCACGAGGCGAAGCCTTCCGGGCAGCGCGGAGGGGAGAAGCCCTCGGTCGCCGCGGCCGGTCCGCCGCAGAAGGAGAGCCATCGCGTCGCGGCTTCGGGCGGTCCGCCGCCGAGAACTGTCGAGAAGCGGCAGGAGGCTCCTCCTCCGCCGGTCATTCGCGAGGAGCACCGCACCGCGATGAACAGGCCGCCCGGGCAGCAACACCCCGCTCGACACGAGGCGCCGCCTCCCCAGGCCGCTCAAGCGCCCCCGAAACCGCCGCCCGCGGTGGCAGCCCGACCGCCCGAGCATCCGCAGCCGCAGGGACAGCCGAAGGAGCCAAAGAAGGAAAAGGAGAACCCAGAGCGCTAAGGCCGAATCAGACTGCCCGAGACGCTCGAGCGGGAAATCGATGAGCGCTGGAGGTAGTCGTGAATCCAGTTAGACTTTCCGTTCGATGTGGACGGGGGCGCTCGCGATGCTGTCGGGGATCTCCTGGAGGTGTCGCGATGCGGTCGTCAACCGCCGGTACGCGAGGGGGGACGAGCGGTTCCTGATCACCCGGCATCCGGCGAAGACTCCCCGGTTCTACGACGTCTTCCTCGACTGGATCCAATCGCGCCTTCCGCGGGCGCGCGAGCGGTTCGAACTCCGCATGCTGCCGCTGGCGGTGCGCAATCCCTCCCGCTTCGTCCTGCACGTTCCCTGGCTCCAGGACCCCGTCCAGCAGTGGTCGGCGGCGGCCTACGAGGAGGCGACGCGTCTGACCGCGGAGCTGGAGGGCCGCGGCATCCCGACCATCAACCCGGTGGACCGGCTGACCAACGCGGCGAAGTCGACAGGGGCGCGCCTGATCGGCGAGGCCGGGATCCGAACGCCTCGCACGGTCCCGATCGACGATGCCGGGCGGTTTCGCGCCACATTCCTCGGGCTGGAGCTGCCGCTCCTCGTCCGCGAGGACTGGGGCCACTCCGGCGACAACGCGATCGCGGCGGGCCAGGTCGTTCGGTGCGATACGCCCGACGCCGTGAGGAAGCTCGATCTCGAGCAGTTCCTCCGCCCGGTCGCGATGGAGTTCATCGAGACGCGGGATCCCCGCGACGGGTTCTACCGCAAGTACCGATACGTCGCGGCCGGCGACACCGGCGTCGCCCTCCACCTCCACGTCAAGGACCACTGGTTCGTGAAGGGCGCCAGCCAGCTCTACAGCGAGGAGATCCGGGACGAGGACCTCTCCTATATTTCAGGACCTGACCCCAACCACGAACCCCTCCAGAGGGCTCGCCGCGCTCTGCGGCTCGATTTCGTGGCGTTCGATTACAGCTACGACCGCGCCGGGCGGCTCGTCGTGTGGGAGGCAAACCCCTATCCATACTTCCACTTCATCGGCGGGCGGCGCGCCTACCGCACGCCCGCCATCGAGCGGGCTTTCGCGGCAATCTTGAAGCTCTACCACTCGCGCGCGGGCCTGCCCGTGCCCGAGGAGGTCGAGCGGATGCTCGCCTTGCCTCCGAGCGTCTCACGCGCGGTTCCCGCGGAGGCGGCCAGGTAGCCGTTAATGGAGGAATCTGTCCGGAAGCTCGACGACGACGCGCTCGCGCTCTTCGCCCGCAAGGGGCGGGAGGGCTCCGGCCCGGTGCCGCAGGCCGGCGAGGCCAACGGCGTCAAGGTGAGGCGGATCATGCAGATCACGCGCGACCTCGCCCGGCGGCCGTTTGGGGAGCTGCGAATCCTGGACGTCGGCTGCGGCGAGGGGGTCTATGCGATCGAAGCCGGCCTGCGGGGAGCCGGCGTCGTGGCGCTCGACGCCCGCCCGCAGCGCATGGACACGGGAGCCGCCTGCGCGGCGCGGCACGGGCTCGACAACGTGAGGTTCCTGCGGCAGGACGTGCGCGAGGTGACGCGGGACGCTCACGGCGAGTTCGACGTCGTCTATTGTCTCGGCCTGCTCTATCACCTGGATGTGCCGGACCTCTTTCGTGTTCTCGAGAATCTTCATTCGATCTGCTCCGGAATGCTCGTCGTGGACACGCTCGTGAGCCTGGAGGGAGGCTCCGAGGCCGTCCGCGGCGGCCGCGTCTATCAAGGAGAGAGGCGGCGCGAGCACGGCGACGAGGATTCCGCCGAACTGCGAAGGTCGCGCGTCTTGAAGTCGATTGACAACACCTTCAGTTTTCTCCTGACCCGGGAGTCGCTCGTCCGGTTGCTCTCCGACGTCGGGTTCAGCTCGGTCCTCGAGTGCCACGCGCCGGCGGAGCCTCTCAAGGCGAGGGATCGGATCACGCTCGCGGCTCTCAAGGGAGAGCGCGTGCTGATCTCGACCTACCCGTGGGTCAACGGCAAGTCCGAGCCCGAAATCGAAGAGAGGCTGCGGGCGCTCGAAGCGGAGCCGCTGTGAGGGAACCGGGCGCGGCGGAGGACTTGACGGAATGGATCGCACGCCTCTTCGAGGAGCCCGGCCTGCTGCGCATGGGTCACAACCAGCGGGCGGAGGACTCGAACCTCGGGCTCGGGTGGCTCTACTACGGGCTCGCCCGGCTCATTCATCCCAGGAGCGCCGTCGTCATCGGGTCCTATCGCGGGTTCGTGCCGCTGCTTCTCGGCAAGGCGCTCCGCGATAACGTCGAGCCGGGCGAGGTCACGTTCATCGATCCCTCGATGGTCGACGATTTCTGGAAGGACCCGGAGGCGGTTCCTGCTTACTTCCGCGGCTTCGGCCTGGAGAACATCCGGCACTATCTGATGACCACGCAGCAGTTCGTCGAGACCGAGGCCTATCGGCGGCTCCCCGAGATCGGCCTGCTCTTCATCGACGGATACCACTCGGAAGAGCAGGCGCGATTCGACTACCGCGCGTTCGAAGCGCTTCTCGAGCCGCGCGGGATCGCGCTCTTCCACGACAGCATGGTGCTGCGGCCATCGGTGATCTATGGCGCCGAGCGCGCGTATGGGATCCGGGTCCGGGACTTTCTCGACGAGCTGAGGCGCGACCCGGGAGTGCAGCTCTTCGACGTTCCGTTCGGAACCGGGGTCACGCTCCTCCGGAAGACCGGCGGAGCCTCTTCCGAGCCCCTGCTCGAAGGCCTTCAAGGCCGCCCCTGACGAAATGACGAAGGCGTCGATCGCCTTTTTCTCCATGCCGGAGGAAGGGCACTTCCGCCGGCTTCGCCCGCTCATATCCGGCGTGGCCGGCGAGGGCTTCACGGCGCTCGTGTTCACGGATCGCCGCTACAAGGAGTCCGTCGAGCGCGCCGGCGGGACTTTCGTGGATCTCTTCGGGAAGTATCCGCTCGAAGCGGCGGACGGCGAGTCGCTCCCGGTCCCCTGCCGCTACGTCAGCTTCGCGGGCCACTATGCGGACCAGATCCTTCGCGATCTCGAGCGGATCCGCCCCTCGCTCGTCATCTCCGACACGTTCGCGGTGATCGGGCGAGTCGCGGCGAATCGGCTCGGCATCCCCTATGTCAACGTCTGCGCGGGCCACAACGTCGATCCGGCCGTCTTCCTGCGCCTCCTTCAGACCGATCCCCGCGTAAGCATCTCGCCGCAGTGCCTTCGCGCCGTCGAGACCCTCCGCTCGCATTACGGCATGCCGGACGCCTCGCCGTTCTCCTATGTGGCCGGAGTGAGCCCGCTCCTCAACCTCTATTGCGAGCCCCCGAACTATCTGACCGAGGCGGAAAGGTGTGTCTTCGAGCCGGTGGCGTTCTACGGGTCTCTGCCGCCGGCCGAGGAGATCGAGAAGGCCCGACTCCTGAGCGGACCGTCGCCTTTCGGAGGCCAGGGAACACAGACAAGGGTGTACGTCTCCTTCGGCAGCGTGGTGTGGCGTTACTACGCGGCGCAGGCCCTGGCCGCCTTGCAGTGTCTGTCTGACTCCCTCGAGGGAATGGACGACTTGAGCGTTCTCATCGCCCTCGGCGGCGCGAGAATCGAGGAACGCGCCCTCCGGGCACTTGCCAGGAGAAACGTGTCGGTGGCGCCGTATGTCGATCAATGGAGGGTCCTGCAGGATGCCGACCTCTTCGTCACCCACCACGGACTCAACTCGACGCACGAGGCCGTTTTCCACCGCGTCCCGATGATCTCGTATCCGTTCTTCTGGGATCAGCCGGCGCTCGCGGAGAAATGCCGCGAGTTCGGCCTGGCGATCCCGCTCGCGGATTCCCCGCGCGGCCCGGTAACAGAGGAAAACGTCCGCGCCGCCTTCGCCGCGTTCTTCAAGACCCGAGACTCGCTGCGCGCCAGCCTGGCGCAAGCCCGCGACTGGGAGCTGCGGGTCCTCGAAGATCGGCCCGCCGTCGTCCGTCAGATCACCCGGCTAATCTAGGCGTCAGCCCTTCTTTCCCCCGTGTCCGCCGCCGCCGTGCGGCTTGGCTCCGCCGCCGTGCGGAGCCGCCGTCTTGCCCTTCGGGGCGCCGGCGCCGGGATGCGCCTGGTTCGTGTGGGCCGGCTGGCCGTGAGCCGGCTGGCCGGTGTGAGCGGATTGAGCGTTGCGCGGAGTCTTGCTCGCGGTCTGTCTCGACGCATTCGCGTTCTTCGTGGCAGTGGCCTGTCTCGTCACGGTTCGCGTCCGGTTCGCGCCGGAGTTGTAGACGTTGCGGTTGACGTTGACGTTGCGATTGACGTTCACGTTGCGCGTGATGTTGACGTTCCTGTAGGCCGGGCGGAAGAAGCCGGCGGGCCCGCACCAGCGCGCGCCCCAGCCCCAGCCGAAGCCGTAGCGGAATCCGGCCCACGCGGGACCCCAGCCGAAGCCGTAGCCCCATCCGACCCATGGCGCGTAGCGCGCGTGGAAGCCCCAGGTCCAGAAGCGCGGGTAATAGTAGGCGCCCCACCACGGCCGGTAGAACCACCCCGTCCCGAAGACGACCGTGCCGTAGTAAGGGTACGAGCCGAGATAGCCGGGCGTGTAAGCCGTGTACACGACCTCGGGAGTCGAGTCGTAGACGTAGGCGTACCGCGTGTTGTACACGGGGCTCTCCGGCGGGATCGTCTGAATCTCCTCCTCGGGAATGGAGTCGGCGACCGTCCACGGGCCGGTCGGCGAGCCGGCGGCGAACCAGACGCCCTGATCGCAGACGTAGTAGCGGCCGCGGATCTTGAGCACCTGGTCCGGCGTGTTGACGGCGTATTCGACGCGCGTGCCCGCCACGGACTCGAACTTCGGTTCGCCGTCGTATGTCACGTTGACCTTTGCCTCGCTCCTTCGGATCGCCGCGGTCCGCGGCTTGTTCGCGTCGGCGAGCGCTTCCGCCGCCGCCGCGGTGCCCGGCACCGAGGCGAGGGCATCCGCCTTGTCCGAGTCCTTCGGGATCCTGCGGAAGCTCGCCGGCAGCCGGTCGGCCTCGACATACGTCCACGGCCCCTCGAGCGAGCCGCTCCTGTACCAGCGCCCGGAGAGGACCAGGAAGTAATGTTGATCCGAAGCGGTGCGAAAGACGTCGCCCTCCGAGCTCGACATCGCGTCGAGCTCGCCCGCCACGACCGGCTTCCACTGCGGCGGGCCGTCGGAGACGACGAGCTCCGTCGGCTCCGTCGCCACGATGATCTTCGGGACGCGCTGATCGGTGGTCTGGCTCGCCGCCTGCTTGACGTCGCTGTCGGAGACTCCCCCGTCCTTCAAGTCGCGCAGCGCGATCTGGACCGCCTCGATAGGCACGTTCTCGGCTTTCATCCATGGCCCCTTCGGATCGTCGGCGCGAAACCAGGTCGTCCCGCCGTTCAAGTAGCACTCGCCTCCGTGAGCGCGCAGGACGAGGAAGGGAGTGTTCTGCGCGCGTTCGAGCTTCGACCCCTCGACGGCGCGGAAGCGCGGCTCGCCGTCGAAGAGGACGAGGATCGCCGGCTCCGTCTCGAAGAGGATCTTCGGCGGATCGGTGTTCAGCTTCGGAGGCGCCTCCCCGCGGCCCCTCGCCATCTTCGTCGAGGCGAGGACGTCATCGAGCGACAACTTCGGCTGCTGCCGGTTGAGCGCCGCGGTCAAGCGTTCGGCCAGCTTCTGCTGCCGGGCCGGAGACGCGCCGGCGAGCTCGACTTTCGAAATCTCGACCGAGACGATGGTCACGGTCCTCTGGCCGCGGTCGATCGAGACTTCGGCGTCGTACCAGACCGTCGCCGGCGACGCCTCGCCCTCCTCCCCGTGCTGCACCTGGGCCGTCCCGTGCGCCTTCAGCTTCGTCCCCTCGAGGCTCTCGGCCTGCGGCGCGTCGAGGACGACGGTGTATTCCCCGAACGGGATCTTCTTCGGCCAGCCGGACTGCCGCGCGGCCGGCTTTTTCTGCGCCGCCGCCGGCGCCGCCGCCTGCCGGGCCGTGGCCTCGCCGCCCAGGGCCAGAACCGCCGCGAACGCCGTAAGGATCACCCGTGCCCCCCGTCCCCGATGCCTCATGGTCCGCCCTCCCCTGAAAACAATAGACGCCTTTCGACAAGAGATGTTGACACCTTCGTATCCGTCTCATTCCTTGCAGGTTCCTGACACCCGGCCGGGAAGTTTCGGAGATAGCGTCGGCGCGGGAGGTGCTCCATGGATCCGAGCGCTCGCCGCTCGCTGACGGTTCTCCTTGCCGTGACGGCCCTGGCCGCGGCCGCATCCGCGACGGCGCAGGACGATTGGCGTTGGCCGGAGAAGGGGAAGAACTTCCAGGTCTTTCCCAAAGACTTCCCGGCCCAGAAGCTCGCGGCCGTGATGAAGGGGTTCACGCGGGCGCTCGGGGTTCGCTGCACCTACTGTCACGTCGGGGAGGAGGGGAAGCCGCTCTCCACTTACGATTTCGCGTCGGATCAGAACCCCAACAAGAATCGGGCGCGAGAGATGTACCGGATGCTCGGCGACATCAACGGTCACTTGAAGAAGATCGAGCCGAGCGCCGACAAGCGCGTCAACATGTGGTGCCACACCTGCCACGAGGGGCGGCCGCGCCCGGCGACGCTCGAAGAAGAGCTCGGCGTGGCGTACCGCAAGTCGGGAGTTTCCGCGGCGATCGCGCGCTACCGCGAGCTGCGCGAGCGCTACTACGGCAAGGGGGGCTACAACTTCGGCGAGACCTCGCTCAACGCCTTCGGACAGGAGCTCCTCGACCTGAAGGACTACGACGGCGCGCTCGCGGTGTGGCACCTGAACGCGACGCAATTCCCGCAGTCGGGCAACGCCTGGGACAGCCTCGCCGAGGGATACATGGCGGCGGGAAAGAAGACGCTCGCCGAGATCTACTACCGCAAGGCCCTGGAGCTCGACCCGGAGAACACCGGCGCTCTGGAGAAACTCCGCAAGCTCGCCGAGAAACCGGCCCAATGAGATTCTGCGAGGCTCAACCCACCTGCGCCGAGAGCATCGAGATGGATCCGCCGTCCACGCCCTCGACGGGGAACGTGACGGGGTCGCCGCGCTGGCGGGCCCCGATCACGTAGAGCAGCGGCAGGTAGTGGTCCGGCGTCGGGATCGAGAGCAGGGCCTCCCGCCCGAGGGTCTCGTAATCGATGAGCGGCCTCGTTTCGCCGGAGAGCAGAAGGCCCTTCGCTCTCGTTTCGAAACGGATCGCCCAGTCGTACGGCTCGGGCATATGCGCGCCCCAGGCGTAGGCGTGAAGGTTGTGCACGAGGTTGCCGCTGCCGACGATCAGGACGCCCTCGCCCCGCAAGGGCGCGAGCTTCCGGCCGATCTCGAAGTGAAACGCCGGCGGCTGTGTTTCGTCGATGGAGAGCTGCACGACCGGGATGTCTGCGGCCGGGTACGCGTGGGCAAGCACGGACCAGGTTCCATGATCGAGACCCCACGAATCGTCGAGGACCACCGGCAACGGCGCCAGCATCTCCTTGACGCGGCGGGCCAGTCGCGGATCGCCGGGCGCCGGATAGCGCACCCGGTACAGCTCCGGAGGAAAGCCGCCGAAGTCGTGAATCGTGCGCGGCGCCGTGCTGACCGTGACGCCGGTCTGCGGCACGAACCAGTGCGCGGAGATCGAGAGAATCGCCTTCGGCCTGGCCGTTTCCTCGCCGAATCGCCGCCACCCCTCGGTGTAGCCGTTCTTCAGCACGGCGTTCATGGGATTGCCGTGCCCGAAGAAAATTGCCGGCAGTACCTCAGACATCAGCCGGCGCTCCCGTGGCGCCCCTACATCCAGGGTTCGTCGGCGCTGGGACCGTAGATGGACGGGACCTTTCCGCCGGCCATGCGGATGTACACGGAGAGCTGGCCGCGGTGGTGGACGGAGTCGAGCAGCATGAGCCACAGGAGCTCGCCGACCGGGATCGGTCCCATCTGTCCGGGGCCGGTAAAGAAGGTCACGGTCTCCGTCATCCGCGACTCCGGCATCTTCTCGACGGCCGCCATCAGCTCTCGCGCTCCCCGCTCGTAGCTCGCGATGGCTTCCGCGCACGTCGCGGGCGCCGGCGGAAAGTCCGGCGGCATCGTCAGCTCGCCCCGGACGGCCTTGACGCGACTCCGTTCTCCGCGGCGAAGGAATGGACGAGCCCGCGGCCGAGGTCGAACGCTCGTGCGGCCGGAAGGCGTCCTGTCCCGGCGGATACGCCTTCATGACCTTCAACGTGACGGGAAACTCCCTGGCGAAGACCTCGAGGTACTGCTTCTTCAGGCTCGACGCCCGCGGTGTTGCGGCCGCCGGCTTCGTCGCTCGCTTCGAGCGCGCCTTCACGTTCGCGCGCGCCTGGCGCTTGACCGCTGCTTTCTTCCTGCCCCCCGCCTTCCGGGCTGCCGGACGTTTCGTCTTCTTCATTGCTGGCCTCCTTCTTCCATGCCTCGAATTCAGGCGGTGGAGTCTACAGGATGCGCCCCCACAACGAGTCAGTGGAGAACCCAGTGAACTCGGACACCAGTTGTCCGCAGCAGGAGGGAATGTCGCACAAGAGGGAATAGCAATTGCCGGAGATCAGCCGCTTCTTTGGGATCGTGGTCCGGATGTTCGTGGAGGCTGGTGGCCCGCACCACCGGCCTCATTTCCACGCGTACTATCAGGGCGGAGTCGCAGTGATCGCGGTTGACGACATCGAGATCATGGGCGGGAGCCTTCCGGTCCGTCAGGCGCGCCTTGTCAGCGCATGGGCGGAGATCCACCGGAGAGAATTGCTCGACAACTGGGAGGCTTTGCAGGCAGGCGCGGCAGCCCGCTAGAATTGATCCATTGAGGTAGCAGGCATGGCCCATGCGATTCACGCGGTCATCGGATTCGAGAGGGTTGCTCCTTTCACGCTGAGGGTCCGCTTCCAGGATGGAACGACCCAGGAGATCGATTTTCGGCCCGTTCTGACGGGAGAGATCTTCGGACCTCTCGCTGAGCCGCAGCTCTTTGATCGAGTCCGGCTGGATGCCGAGTCGCACACACTTGTGTGGCCCAACGGTGCCGACTTCGATCCAGCCACCCTCCACGATTGGCCGGAAGAAGGTCCTCGTCTCGCGGCGCTCGCTCGAAGCTGGGCGCACGCCGCCCCGTAACCCTCGCTCGAGTCGGACCGTACCTCTAGCAGGCCGCTGAAAAAGGGTGTGAGGCGGCGTTGCGAGCGCCGCGGGGTCGGTTGCAAGGAGGCGCGACGAGGGCGATGCCGCGGCGCATCGGAGAGGAGCGCCGAGACTTTCGGCTGCGGCGGTCGCTTTGCGACCGGCAGCCGAGAGATTTCAAAGGTCCCCTGGGGCCAAGCTCCGGTTTTAACTCTCTCGGCCGCCATTCGCGAAGCGAATGCCTTCGGCCGAAAGTTGGACACGACGCCCGCATCCATTTTTCAGCAGCCTGCTAGACCCAGCGGAAGCGTTTGACCGCGAGAACGAACGACAGCGCGGCCCAGGCGGCGAGGACGGCGAGGCCGGCGCCGTGGCCGGCGAGCGTGGCGCCGTCGTTGAACACCGCTCGCAGCACGCGCAGGTAGGGAGAGAGAGGCAGGACGAACACGGCCTTCTGCATCCATTGCGGCGCGCTGTCGAGCGTGAAGTAGACGCCCGAGAGGAGCATCATCGGGAAGAAGACGAGGTTCGAGATCGGAGCGTAGGTCTCGATCGTCGAGGCGAGGCTCGAGAGAGCGAAGCCCATGGCGATGAAGGTCGCGGTGCCGAACATGACGAGGGCGACGAACAGCGGAGTCGAGCCCTGGTTCGCGATCTGGAATCCCAGCCGCGCCGCGACGAGCAGGAGCGCGGTCTGCAACACGACCACGGTGATCCGCTGCAGGATCTGGCCGAGCAGGAAGACCCATTTCGGCAGCGGCGTCACGGCGAGCCGCCGGAACTTCCCCTTCTCGCGATAGGAAACCGTCACCATGCCGACGGAGAAGAGACCCATCGTGAGGAGGTTCAAGCCGATCAACCCGGGCACGAGGAACGCCGCGTAGTTCGTGGCATGAGCGTGGCCGGGGCTCTCGACCGCGACCGGGATGCGCTCCGGCTCCGGCGAGCCGTTCAGCCGCGCCTGCGCCACGAGGTACGCCTGGTTCGCGGCCTGCGCGGCCACCTGGCCCTGGACGATCAAGTAGCTGTTCAGCCGCAGGCGATAACCGTCGCCGGTGTTCTCGAGCTGCGCCATCGTGTCGCCGGTGCGCCACCGCGCCTCCGCCTGCGCGGCGGGCATCGTCACGACGGTCAGGTGCGACTCCTCGAGCGCCTTGAGAAAAACGCGATCGCGCTCGGACTCCTGCGGCGGCGCGACGCGCACGAGCGTCAAGGGCGGCGGCCCGCCGGATCGGAAGATCACGCCGAAGCCGAAGAGCATCAGAAGCGGGAAGAGGAAGGTCCAGAACATGGCGCCGCGGTCCCGCGCATACAGCCGCCATTCGATGCGGAACTGCTGGAGGAGAAGCCGGAACGGATTCGGCAGCGACATCGCGTTCTGCGCGTTCATTCGCGCAGGCTCCGGCCGGTCAGGTGGAGGAAGACGTCCTCGAGCGTCGCCCGGCGCACGTGCACCTGGCTGTATTCCAGGCGCTGGCTTTCGATCGTCGTGATGAGGCGCGGCAGCAGCGTCTTCGGGTCCCGGGTCGGGATCTCCCAGACGCCGCCGCGCGCTTCGACGGCGACTCCGTCGCCCAGTCCCGCCGCGAAGGCGGAGGGATCGGGCGCCGCGCCGTCGAACGTCAGCTCGACGACGCTCGGGATCCCCAGGCTCGCGATCAGCTCGGCCGGCGTGCCCGTGCGCAGGATCTTCCCGTGATCGAGGATCGCGAGCCGGTCGCAGAGCGCCTCGGCCTCGTCCATGTAGTGCGTCGTGAGGATTGTCGTGCGCCCCTCGGCCTTCATCGCGCGCACGATCTCCCAGAGCGAGCGGCGCCCCTGCGGGTCGAGGCCGGCGGTGGGCTCGTCCAGGAAGACCACTTCCGGATCGTTCACCAGGGCGAGCGCGAGCGCCAGGCGCTGCATCTGGCCGCCGGAAAGCGTGACGTGGTAGGCGTCCGCCTTGTCCTTCAACTGCACGAGCTCCAGGAGCTCGTCGGTGCCGCGCCGCTTCGGGTAGTAGGAGCCGAAGAGATCGAGCGCCTCGCGCGGCGTGATCTTGTTGTAGAGGCTGGTTGCCTGAAGCTGCACGCCGATCCGGGCCCGGATCTGCTGCGCGTGCCGGCGCCAGTTCAGGCCGCAGATCTCGATTTCCCCGGCGTCCGCAGGGGTCAAGCCTTCAATAATCTCGAGCGTCGTGGTCTTGCCCGCGCCGTTGGGCCCGAGCAGGCCGAAGACCTCGCCGGCGGCGACGTCCAGGTCCACGCCCGCCACGGCGAGGACTTTCGGGAACTGCTTGCGCAAGCCGCGCACAACGATCTGGCCGGACATGGCGGGGGAGCCTATAAGACCCGAGGGTCTAAGGTCCAAGGTCTAAGGTCTAAGGTCCCGGGGCCCGGACATTGGACTTTAGACCTTGGACCTTAGACGGCGCGCGTGAGCGCGCTCACTTCAGGCCCTCGACGACGAAGAGGTCCGAGAGGAGGCGGGCGTAGCAGTAGGCGTAGGATTTCGCGTCGGGCGCGACGAGGACGTTGGAGATCCGCTCGACGCCGGCGGGATCGGCCGGCAGGAGGTCCTTCCAGACTTCGCGCCGGCCCGTCGCCACGTCGATCTTCGAGACGCGCGCCGGGACGTCGCCGCGCTTCCAGACGAAGAGCGAGCGGTCGTCGGGCGAGAACCTCAGCGGGAACTCCCCTTCCGCCACGCCGGCGACGGGGCGGGGCGAGCCGCCATCCATGGGGTACATCGCGCAGTTGTGGTCCGGCCCGATCGCCGCGACGCTCTTGCCGTCGGACGTGACCGCGAATCCCGGCAGGCCCACCGAGACTCCTTCCGGCGTGATCGCCCGGGCCTTGCCGCCGTCCACCCCCTGCACGTAGAGCCGGAGGCCGTGCCCCGTCTCGCTGCCGGCGAACAGGATCCGCTTGCTGTCGGGCAGCCACGCCGCCGCCTGCTCGGCGCCGATCCCCTCGAGGACGATCTTCTTCGGCTCTCCGGTGCCCGTCGGCAGCAACAGGAAGGGTGAGTTGGGGGCCGGGATGATCGAGAGCGCCCATTTCATGTCGGGCGACAGCGACAGGGCGTTGCCTTCGCCCAGGCGGACCACGGGGGACCCGTCCGACTTGCGCAGGAAGACGGTGTAGTTGGCGCCGCCGGCCTCCCCTTCCTCGTCGAACAGCAGCATCTTGCCGTCCGGGGCCAGGTCTGCAGCGAACGAATAGTCGAGAAACGACATGTCGCGCTCGCGCTCGTCGCCCGCGAGAACTCCCCGGATGCCCACGCGGGGACTCTCGCGGGTCAGCAGGACGCGGCCGCTCCGGGCGATGTCGTGCAGCTTCAGGCCGCCCGGCACGCGCGCGACGACGCGCAGCTTTCCCGCCAGCGAGACCGCGTAGAGCGACCGGTTGGCTCCCGCCTCCGTCGCGCTGAACCAGACCTCGTCGCCCGACGGAGTCCAGGCGAGCCCGTGCTCGCTCGCCCATTTGCCCGTCAGGGTGGTCTTCTTTCCCGAGAGGTCCACGACGGCCACCGTGCCGGCGTCGTCGAGCGGGAAGGGATGGTCGAGGAACGCGACGCGGTCCCCCTTCGGCGAGAGCCGCGCGTAGCTGACGTGCCCCGCGGTCTCGTAGAGCGTCTTGCCCAGCGGGAACTCGATGCGGGACTTGCCGGCGACGTCGCGCACGACGAGGAGCTTCGAGCCGTCCGCCGCCCAGTCCGCTTCCTGGATGCTCTCGGCCACGCCCCGCGGCGCTCCCCCCGTCAACGCCGCCCGCGCCAGCGTGCCGGCGCAGACGCCGGGGTGATTGGAGCGGCAATCCAGCGCGATCGCCATCTCGCCCGTCGGCGAGATCCCGAGGAGGTTCGAGCTCGGCAGCTCGAGCGGAAGCGAGTCGGGGCTGGACGGGTGTTTCAGGAAGAGCTTCAACGGGTTGCCGTCCCAGGCGACGCTGTAGACGATCGTCTGGCCGTCCGGGGCAAAGCGCGCGGAGCGGATCGTCCCGCTGCCGAAGGTGATCTGCTGGTAGGACGGCGGCGAGGACCGCGAGAGGCGCTTCTCCAGCAGCATGCCGGCGGCGAGCGCGGCCAGGAGGGCCGCCGCGGTCAGCGCCGCGCGCAGGACGCGTCCCCGCCGGACCGGCGGCGCGGCGGCGACGGCGGCCGCGACGCCCGGGATCTCGCCCGAGACGGACGCCTCCGACAGGTGCTCACGGATGCTCTTGACGTCGCTCGCCAGGTCCCGCGTCGAGGCGTAGCGGCCCTCCGGGTCCTTGGCGAGGCAGCGCTCGATGATCCACCGGAACGGCGCCGGCACGCTCGCGTTGATCTTGCCGATCGGCTCCGCGTCTTCGCGGATGATCGCGGTGAGCGTCTCGGCGGTCGTCTCTCGCTGGAACGCGCGCTTGCCGGTCGCGACCTCGTAGAGGATCGACCCGAGCGAGAACTGGTCGGAGCGGTAGTCGATCGCCTTGCCGCTCGCCTGCTCGGGCGACATGTAGCCGATGGTGCCGAGGACCGTTCCCTCCCTCGTCTCCTGGATCGCCGTGGCGCTGTCGGCGGCGCTCAACCCTTCCTCGCGCGGCAGGAGCTTGGCGAGCCCGAAGTCCAGGATCTTGACCACTCCGTCGCGGGTCACCATGATGTTCTCGGGCTTCAAGTCCCGATGGACGATCCCGGCCGCGTGCGCCTTGGCGAGGCCGTCCGCGATCTGGAAGGCGAGGTCGAGGAGCTTCCTCGCCGGCAGAAGGCCTTCGCTCTGCAGGTCGCGAAGCGTCCGCCCGTCGATGAGCTCCATGGCGATGTAGACGGTCCCGTCGGCCGAGCCGATGTCGTAGATCGTCACGATGTTCGGGTGATTCAGGGACGAGGCCGCGCGCGCCTCCTGCTCGAAGCGCTTGCGGCGGTCGGCGTCGGCGGAGAGGTCCGCCGCGAGGACCTTGATGGCCACGTCGCGCCGCAGCCGCTGGTCCCGCGCCCGGTACACCTCTCCCATCCCTCCCGCCCCGAGGGGCGCGAGGATCTCGTATGGGCCAAGCCGCGAACCGGTTGAGACTGTCATTCGAGAGACGGCCGCGATTGTAAACCGGACACGCCGGCGGTCAACCGGACTGTTTGCGATGCCCGATCAGGAGGGCAGCCGGCCCATCAAGTCGCCGGCGCGGAACGGGCCGGGCTCCCCGAGCCGCCATTCCCGGGCGCGCGGGCCCCGGCGCGGGACGGCCGTCCAAGCTCTACCGCCGGTCGAGCCGGCAGATCGACGTCCGAAATTTCGATCGATTCCAATCTCCTCCACCGACACTTCCGTTACGGACAGGTCGCGAACGCGGCGGTGTCCTGAATGGGCCGGGCCGGATTCAGGTCCGGGTTCGTGTAGATCTTCTGAGCTCCGGTCGTCGTGTCGGTGACCGTCACCGTCAGCCCCACGTTCGTTCCGGCCGAGGCGAAGAACCACTTGTTCCCGTTGGCGGGACAGCCATCGACGAGCTTGACCAGCATCTCGGGGTTATCCGCCGAGAAGAACCAGAACGCGCCGCCGTGCGCGATGCCGACCGAGGCGAGAGGGATGGCCTGCCCCTTGCCGGAAAGCCCTCCTCCCTGGGTGGTCTGGTAGGCGACCTCGACCTTGAATCGCTTGTCGCCGGCGGCTCCGTCGATGCACAACGTCGTCGGGCCCGCGACGCAGGGCGCGGCGGCGGCGGACTCGCTCGTCACGGTCCATGGCTGCCGGAGACTCTCGGGCGCGGTGGTCTCCTTCGCGACTGCCGGTACGGCCGCGGTCGAAGCGGCGGGGGTGGCCGGGCACGGCTCGAACGCCGTGTCCTGGATCGGCGCTGCCGGAGTCAGATCGGCATTGGTATAGGTCTTCGCAATCCCCGTCACCGCGTCCCGGACCGTGAGCGTGTATCCGACGTTCGTCCCGGCCGAGGCGAAGAGCCACTTCTGCCCGTTTGCCGCGCAGCCATCCACGACCTTGACCAGCATCTCGGGGTTGTCCGCCGAGAAGAACCAGAACGCGCCGCCCCGTTCGACCCCGACGGCGGACAGCTGCACCGCGTGCCCGTCCCCCACGAGCCCGCCGCCCTGCGACGTGTTGAAGGAGACCTGCGCGGTGAATCGCTTGTCCCCCGGCTGGCCGTCGAGGACCAGGTTCGTGTTTGCCGGGAAGAAGGCGCTCGGCAACGGCGGCGGGGGAAGCGCCTCCGCGGAGCGGCATGCGTCCGTCTTGCAGGCGCTCAGGGTGAGGACATACGCCTCGAGAGCGTCGGAGAAGTTCTGGTTGACCCGGGGCGCGATGTTGTTCCGCTCGTACGGATCCCAGGAGACGTAGAGCTCCTTTTCCTTGATGTCGCCGGTCGCCGTCAGGTACTCGACGTACTTGTAATCCGCCGTCTGGAATCCGTAGTAGGTCGGGATCGGCGGGATGACCGGCTCCTGGATCTCCTGCGGGTCGGCCGGCTCCCGAATGCCGACCTTCGAGGAGGGACTGAACTTCTCGATCGGGATCGATGATGATGGTCTGGCCCTGGTTGAACTCCTCGAGCAGGAACGACCGCCGCCACGAGGAGGGAGGAATCGCGCCGAGCAGAGGTTTCACGGACCGGCCGTCGAAGAACGAAAGGGGCGCGGCGCCGGCGAAGTCCGCGAAGGTCGGCGCGAGGTCGAGGTTTCCGACGAACTGGGTCCGCACGACTCCGGGCACGACCCCCGGGCCCCGGATGACGAGCGGCACGTGGAGGTCGGTTTCGTACGGCGTGTACTTGCCGGGAAGCAGACGATGCTCGCCCATGTGGTAGCCGTTGTCCGCCGTGAAGACGATGTAGGTGTTGGCGAGGCGGCCGGTCGAGGAGAGCGTCCCGACCAGGTCGCCGATCGCTTCGTCCACCGCCTGGAGCGCCCGCAGCCGGTTGCGGTAGGCCTCGTCGATGTTGTCGATCTGGTTCTGCGTCAGAAGCGGCCTCGTCTTTATGTAGTCGGGCTTGTCGGTCGTGTCCGGCTCGTTGAAGAGAAGGGGGGCCGCGGCGCCTTGATGTCGGGAAAGAGGGAGGCGTGTCGGGGCGCCGGCGTGTACGGCGAGTGCGGCGCGTAGGTCGCGAAATAGACGAAGAGGGGCTGGCTCGGCGGACCGCGCTTGATGAAGTCCACGGCCCTGGCGCGGATGACGTCGGTCAGGTAGTCGGCCGGCGTGGCGCCGTAGACCCTGGAGGACGCCGTTCTCGTTCAACGTGTAGTTGTATTCGGAGTAGGGGTTGCCGGCGGAGGGGCTGTACCACTCGTCCCACCCGGGCGGGATGTAATTCGCGGGCGCGGTGTCCGGGTAGCCGTTCAGATACTTGCCGAGCAGGACCGTTCGGTACCCGGCGTCGTGGAGAGAGCGTCGCCATGGTGGCCGTTTCCACCCCTTTGGCGTACGCCTTTTCGAAACCGCCGTCGGGAAGGTTGTTGGTCAACACGCCGGTGTTGTGCGGATACTGGCCGCGCAGGATCGTGGTGCGCGACGGGCAGCACAGTGACAGCGGCACGTACATGTTGGAAAACGAGACGCCCTGCGCCGCCAGCAGCTTCTTGACGTTCGGCATGTAGTCGACCGAGCCGAGCTGGACGTCCTCGTCGTCGGTCAGCACCATGATGATGTTGGGCGGCGTCTCGGCGGCCGCGGAGGGACGCGTCCCTCCGGCGCGAACCGTCCCGCGGTCGGCCGCCCTTCCGCCGACGAGACCGATTGTCAGAACGACCAGTGGAAGAGAGCGGAGCCTCCGAGTCGTCAGTGTTCCGTTCCTGCGCATGGCGCGTCCTCCCATTTGGATCGACGCGGATATTAGGCAGGCGGATTACGCGAAGGGACCCTCAACATTGAGAGTCCGTCGGGAGTCGCGCGGGCTACTTGACGAGGCGGTGGCGGAGGGCCTTGGCGACCGCTTCGGACTTGGAATGGACCTGGAGCTTTCCATAGATGTTCTGCATGTGAAAGTTGACCGGTGCTGAAGGCGACTTTGAGCTCCGCGGCCGCGCTCTGGTAGTTGTGCCCTTCGACGAGCAGCTTCAGGAGCTTCAGCTCGTGTGCCGTCAGGTCGTACTCCGCGGGCTCGGGCGGACGGACCTCCCGGAAGAGCCTCAGGACCCGGCGGGCGACCTCCGGCGACATCGGGGCTCCGTGCAGGGCCTCTCCCAGGCACTCGAGCAGCCTCGCGGGCGGGGTCTTCTTCAGCAGGTACCCGCACGCGCCGGCGCACAGCGCCTGGAAGATGCGCTCGTCGTCCTCGTACACCGTCAGGCATGAGAGGGGCCATGCGCGGGTACTTCTCGCGCAGCAACGGCAGCCCCTTGATTCCCGACATCCCCGGCAGGCCGATATCGATCAGCGCGACGTCCGGAACCGGGCTCCAGGGGCGCGCGAGCGCCTCCTCCATGGACCGGAACGCGCCGGTGCAGCCGTACCCGTCGCTGCCGTTGATGAGCGCGGCCAGGCCCTCCCGGATCCGCCGGTCGTCTTCG
Organism: uncultured Acidobacteriota bacterium; assembly: GCA_963782815.1. Lineage (GTDB taxonomy): Bacteria > Acidobacteriota > Thermoanaerobaculia > UBA5066 > Gp7-AA6 > JAWOLE01. The sequence goes on from CAWALG010000012.1 coordinate 254,291, forward strand.
ATGATCGCGACCCGGATCGGGACGGGCGAGGCCGGCGGCGGCGCGGATTCCTTCGTGCCCATGTTTCTCAACCTATCGGAAGAGGCCGTTCCATTTGACCCTCAACATTGACAGGGCGGTCCTGCGCTCGAATCGCGCCGTCGCCGTCAGAGTCGTTCCGCGCCCGGGAGCCGACTGGATCTCGACGGATCCGCCCGTGGAGGCCGCGCGCCTTCGCATGCTGCGGAGCCCGTGGCCCTCGTGTTCGGCATCCGGATCGAATCCGCGGCCGTCGTCGGTCGACCCGCAGGGTAAGCCGCCGGGGCCAGCGTCGAGCTGCACGGCGACCACGCTCGACGCCGGAATGGCGCACGACGTTGTGGATGGATTCTTTGAAGATCAGATAGAGCTGGCGGCGGACGTCGGCGGCGAGCTTCAAGTCGTCTTCGGTCACCGAGGAGTGAAATCGCACCCCGATCTTCTGGCCGCCGAGGACGTCGGTGGCAAAACGCCGCATGCGGTGCACGAGGTTGCTCATCCGGTCGTGTTCGGGGTTGATGGCCCAAACGATGTCGCTCATCGAGTCCACGAGCTCCCGCGAAATTCCGGCGATGTCGGACAGCGGCGGCTCCTCCCGCAGTGACGCACCGGCGGATCTTTGCGCCACCTCGCTCAAGATCGCGATCTGCGACAGGCCCGCCCGATGTCGTCGTGCAGGTCGGTCGCGATTCGGGTCCTCAGGTTGGCCACGGCCAGGAGCCGCGCCAGCCGGTAGCGGTGCAAGACGTAGAGGATCACGGACGCCCCGAAGGCGCATGTGACCAGGAACCACCAGGTCCGCCAGAGCGGCGGCAGGACATCGAACGCGACGCTGGCCGGCTCGCGGCTGACCGCGCCCGCGCTGGCGACGACGCGGACCAGGAAACGATAGTTCCCGGGAGACAGGTTGGCGTAGACGACGGCGCGCTGGTCCGTGGGCGCTCCCCATTCGATATCCGCTCCCTCGAGCCGGTATTGATAACGCAGCGCCTCGCCCGGAGAGAAACCCAGTCCGACGAAATCGATACGAAGAGGGTTCTTCCGCAGCCGGACTCCTCAGACCGCGGACTGGCCGAGGTCCGAAATCGGTTGCGCGACGCCTCCGATCGAAACGCCCGTCACCAGGACGGGCGGCGGACCCGGGGACGATCGCGCGCCGGGAGGAAACGCGAGACTCCGAGCGGCGTGCTGAACCACAGAGCCCCGAGGCGGTCGCGCAGGGCCAGCTGTAACTCGCCGGAGGCTACGCCATCGGCGGTCGTGTAGTGCCTGACGCGGCCCGGGCCAGCGGGCCGAGGCTCGAAGCGGTCGACCCCCCGGCCGGTGGACGCATAGATGCGCCCCAGACGATCCTCCGTGATCGCGGCGACGTCGTCGCTCGCGAGACCATTCCTGGTGCCGTAGGCGATGAATCGGGGCCGGTCGGCCGCGGGATTGTCCACGCGCGCGAGGCCGCCGTCGGTGCCGACCCACATTGCCCCATGGAATCCAGGAAGAGGCTCCGAACAGTGCCCGGGACCCCGTCGGCGGCCATGAAGGTGGTGAAGCGGCCCCCACGGTAGCGCGCGAGTCCGCCATGGTAGAGGCCTACCCAGACGTTGCCGGAGAGGTCTTCGGCAAAAGCCCTCGGAGCGGGGTGGGCGGGCAGGCCGTCGGCTTCAGAGAAAGCCCGCATACGCTCTGTCTTTCGGTTCCAGATCACCAGTCCGTCTTGAGCTGCGGGGCCGATCGTGCCGATCCAGATGTCTGCCCGGGAGTCCTCGAAGACGCGGAAGATATTGTCGCCGGGGAGTCCATCCCGGGTTGTATAAATGGCTCTGGGCCGCGCGCCCGCGAGATCCTCCAGCCGGGGCCCGCCGGCGAACCGACAGAGTCCCTGGCCGGTCGCGATCCACCACTCTCCTGCATGGTCCTGGACCGCGATCTGCCCGCGCCCCCATCCGAAATACGTCATTGCCTCGGGCCATCGCGGCCTGATCGGAGCGAAGCGCTCGCCGTCGAATCGGGCGATCGTGATGCCATCGTCCTCGCGGTAGACGAGGCACATTTCCCCCTTACGGGTTTCCATGAGCGACACGGCCGGCGGGACGCCGTCAGCTTCGGTGTAAGTAATGAACCCGCTTCGGGCAACCTTCATGGCCCCGGAGCCGAAGGTGCCGACCCAGAGGTTCCCGTCCCTGTCCTCCGCCAGCGCGCCGACGCTGCGAGCGCTCAGTCCCTGAGCCAGGGTGTAACTGCGAAACTCGCGCCCGTCCGGAGTCTTGCCGGGAATCCACTCGGCCAGGCCCTCGTTCGTTCCCACCCACAGCTTTCCATCCGAAGACTCGAGCAAGGATTCGATCCGCGCGCTTGGGAGACCGTCCTTCCGCGTGTAGACGCGCGTGCGCGGTGGACCCGGTGGGTCTCCCACGGCCTCCATGCAGAGGAGTCCACCCCGGGTCCCGACCCAGAGCCGACCCTCGTGGTCTTCGAGCAACTGCATGATGAACGCATCGGTCAAGCCCTTCGCGCCGGCGTACAGCTTTTTCGTTCCGTCAGGGTCGCGGCGGTAGAGCCCCTCCGGGGCGCCAACCCAGAGCGCCCCTCGCCGATCGACCAGGATCGCCGTGGTTGCCCTGTCGGTCAGCGTCAGGTCGTTCGTTGGCACGTCGACCGGGCGAAAAACCGAGTCCTTCGGCCCGAGATGAAAGAGACGCGTATCGCCGGAAGACGTGCCGCACCAGATCCCGCCCTGAGGATCCTCGTAGAGAACGGCGGGCACGTTTCCGCCGCCTTCGCTCCCGAGCGGGTAGCGGTGGAATCGAGAGGGGCCCGAGACGGACGGGTCGAACCGGGCGAGCCCGCCGGTTGTGGCGCACCAGTAGATCCCCTGTCGCGTCTGAAGGAAATCGTTTACGTAGTTGGACGGCAGGCCCTGCTCGACGTGGTAGTTGGCGAACTGGTAGCCGTCAAAGCGCGAGAGGCCCTCGGCGGTGCAGAACCAGAGAAACCCCCGGGAATCCTGCTCGATGCAGGTGACGAAGTCACGAGCCAGGCCGTCGGCCGTCGTGTAAGTCTTGATCGGCAAACGGCTCGCGTCGAGGAGAGAAGGCGCGAGGAGCAGGACAGCGACGCAAACCGGGAAAGCCTTCACTGGCGATTCAGTCTACTGGACCTCGTCGAACCGGGCCGTTACCGATGATATCCGGCGGTAGCGCGAGAAGCGCTCAGGAAGCCGCGGGCTTTACGGCGCGGATGAAGGCGCTCCGGATCTTTCCATCCACCTCCGGCGCGATCGCGGCGACGTCGATTCCCGCCGACTGGAGGAACTCCCGGGCATCCTCGACCTTGTAGATCCGGGTCGGCTCGACCGTGATGTCCGCGAACCCCGCGGCCGCGAGCTTCGCCCGGTACTCCTCCTCGGAGAGGGCCCCGGCCACGCACCCGACCCACAGCAGGATGTTCTGACGGATCTCCTCCGGGACATCTGCCGCGACGACGACGTCCGATACGGCGAAGCGGCCGCCGGGCCTCAGGACCCGGAACGCCTCGCGGAGGACCCGGTCCTTGTCGGCCGAGAGGTTGATGACGCAGTTGGAGACGATCACGTCCACGCTCTCGTCCGGCAGCGGAACGTTCTCGATCTGGCCCTTCAGGAATTCGGCGTTCTCGATGCCCGCCCTCGCCTGGTTTTCCCGGGCGAGCTCGAGCATCTCGTCGGTCATGTCGAGGCCGTAGGCCTTCCCTGACGGCGCGACGCGCTTGGCGGACAGGATCACGTCGATGCCGCCTCCCGAGCCCAGGTCGAGAACGATCTCGCCCGGTTCGAGCTTCGCGAGGGCCGTCGGATTCCCGCATCCGAGCGAGGCCAGGAACGCCTTCTCGGGAACTTCGGCCTTTTCCGAGATCGCATACAGGTTCGACGTGATCGGGTCCCCCGAGAGCCCGGACGCCGAGGTCTTCCCGCAGCAGGACGCCTCGCCGCCGGACAGGACCTGCCGCGCGGCATTGCCGTACTTCTCCCGGACGACGTCGGTGATGTTCTGGTCCGTCATGATTGCCTCCAAAAGACATCAAGAAATCTTGATGTATCGAGCACGCCTCGTCACTTCGCGCAGCACGCGGCGCTCTCCGCGGCGCCCTTGCTGTCTCGCAGGGACGCGATCACGCGCCCGGCCGCCTCCAGGCCCTCCGGGGCGAGCGAGTAGTGGATCCAGCGCCCCTCCCGCCGGTCCGTGACCAGCCCGGCGTCCTTCAGGACCTTCATGTGGAACGAGAGACGGGACTGCCCCGCTCCGATCACGTCCATGAGATCGCAGACGCAGCGTTCTCCGTTCTGGAGCCGGTCGAGCACGGCGAGCCGCGTCTCGTCGGACAGGGCGTGGAAGATCCGCGCCATCTTCGCCTGCAGTTTCACGTGCCTAATATATCAAGAAATATTGATATGTCAAGTCCCCCACGACGCGGTTCTTCAGCTCGCCCCGTGTCGGCTCAACAGACGGACATTGGCGAGGTAGGCGACGATGAAGAGATTGGTCAGCAGGATGAGCCCCCTCGGCCATGTCGCCCGCCGGAAGATCTCGTAGACCTCAACGGGCAGATAGACCGAGCCGGCGATGATCGCAAACCACTCCGCCCACACCCTCATCCGCCATAAACCGTACGCCTCGATGAAGCGCACGGCCGCGTAGAGAAATGCCAGGGCGGCCAGAGACCGGAGCCGGGAGTCGTTCGTGTGCGACGCCGCCAGGATGAAGATCCGGGGGTAATGATGAGCGGGGTTCAGGTGAGAATGCCGCACGAGGCGTTCGGCGGCGGCCTGGAGATCGTGGTGCACGAGAGAAAGCAGACCGAACCCGGCGCCGAGCACGAGCGCGCCTTTGAGGGCTTCGAACACCGCGACAAGGCGGACGCCACGGGCGATGGCGGCCATCGAACGATCGGAGACATGAGGCATTGAGTTCTCTTCGAGTCTCCCGGGGGGAGAGCGTACGCGGCGGATAGTTGAGCATGTGTCTGATTTCGTCGGGTTGGCGGCCGGTCAGCTCCCAGCGCAGCAGAGACGCCGGGATCGAGGCCGGCGGCGTTGAACTCGTCCATGAAGCGCTTCATCGTGAATGCTTCGCCGAGCTGCTGCCGGCGCTCGGCGAGGAGCTTCTCGATCTCGATCTTGCCGATCAGGTAGCTCGTCCCGTAGCCGGGCTGCTGGAGATAGAGATGCTGCTCGGAGCGGACGAGGTTGCCGTCCATCCGGAGCCAGTTGCGCGGGGTGTTGGCGCAGGCGAAAGCCGAGGCCTGCTCGAGGGTCATCTCGTTGGAGTGCATCTGCAGGTCCCCCAGCGCCCGCGCGGCCCTTTCGGCGACCAGGATGTAGACGAGCTCGCGGGAATGCGGCCGCGCGTCGAACATGCCGGCCTGCATCATCAGCTCTTCCCACCCCGTCGCGTGCCCCTCGGTGCGCGTGTTGAAAATGTTGTAGAGGAGCGCGCCGCGGCGGATCGGGCTCGACGGGGCTCGTGCTCGAGGCACCCCTTGTCGAACCAGTGGTACCCGTGCGTGCGCATCACCTCGGGGTCCCGGTAGTCCACTTCGCCGAAGAACTCCCGGGGGGGAGGGCTGTAGCCGCCGATGCGGGCGCGCAGCGCGCCGTCCATTAGTCGCGGATCGCGAGGACCTCGTGGTCTCGCAGGAATGTCATGTACTCCGTCACCGCCGCGTTGAAACGCGCGGTCGTGCTCCTCGGCGCTCGCGACCGGAGCCGGCTCCGGCAGCTTGGTGTTGCGCTGCTCCTCCATGGCGAGAAGGGCATGCGAGCGGGCGAGCTCGCGCTCCATGATCGCGACCTCTTCGCGCCACGTGTACGGGACGAGCTGGACGTTCTTCAGATACCAGTCGTAGTTTTCGACGCCGATGCCCGACGGCCCGGTCTTCGACGGCAACTGCGAATCGAGCCAGGCCGCGAAGTCGTCGGTCGCGCGCCTCGCGCTCTCGACATCCGCTTTGAGCCCGGCCGGGGCGCTGCCGAGCTTGCCCGCGAGCTGCGCGAGGTCGGCGCCCTGTTGCCGGACGCTCCTGGCGCCGAAGACCCAGAGATCCCGGCCGTTGCCGGTCAGGTTGGTTTTCGCCTGCGCCAGGAGCTTCGGGATGGCGCGGATTCCGGAGCCCATCTGCGCGGCCCGCTCCGGCGAAAGCGGAAACGTGTAGGTCCAGAGCTCCACGGCGCCGGAGGCGAACGGCCCTTCGCGGGCGGGCTGATCGCTCTCCTCCGTGAAGACCGTGACGTAGAAGGCCGGGTTGTTGGCCCAGGGTTTCAGGACGCGGTGATCGAAGTCGAGGCCGGCGAGCTCGGCGCGCACGACGCAGTAGTCCACCTGCTGCGCGGACGGGCCAGCCGCTCGGGTCGATCGCGGCGAGGCGCCGGCGGAAGGCGCCGAGCTCGCGCTGCTGCGCCGCCATCCCGCCGGCGGTGTAGTCGGGCACGCCATCGACGAGCTTCGGCTTCTGAAACGATCGCCACTCTCGAAAGAACGAGAGCAGATCCTCGTAGCGGGTGCCGGTGGCGGGGCCGGCGGAGAGCGCGGCCGCCGCGAGAAGACAGGCGGCCGTGATGAGGAGAGACGGCTCCCGCGGGATCACGGCCGGATTCTATTCGAGGGGTGCCCGCGCCATCGCGCGGAGTCGCGGGGAAAAGGAGGGATCACACCTGGCGGCGGGGACGACCTCCGGCAGCATCGCCACGCGCGCCCGGGCCCAACGGATTCTTCGGACCCTCGTCGTTCGTCAGCGTGTCGGCGTCGCGGAAGGCCGCCTCCCAGGAGACTCCTCGCCCCCGGATCGTGACCGATCCGAGCCGCTTCGTTCCGACTTCAAACGGCTTGCGCATTCCGGGCGAGTAGCGGGCAAAGCCTCGCGCCAGGAGACCACCCCATCGGAATCGTGCTTCCGCCTCGGCTTCGAACACCGTCAGCGGCTTCATCGCGAGGGCCTGCCATCGAAGCGCCGCGCGACCGACCCTCCGGTCCGGTTCGCCGGCGAGATCCCGAAGGCGAGCAGGAATCTCACCGTCGCGTCACGGAGGCTCTGCGCCGCCAGCTTGCCCGCCGGATGGAAATCGCCGGGCGGCGGTGGCGTCAGTTGATCGACCGCGACGGCCATGTCCTGCAACCACAGCGCCGCGAGCTCGAGGGTCTTCGTCTCCAGGCGCGGAGGATCCTGAGCGGTGTTCCGGCCAGCGCCGAGAATCCACTCGAGGTTCGAGTGGGGCTCATCCAGGGAAACGAGCTTCCGCGCCTCCGCGTACCGCTCTCGCAGTTGGGCGAACGACTCGCGCTTCTCGGAGTCCTCGAGCGGCTCGCCGCCGCCGGCTCCTCGCGTCGGCGTCAATGGGTGCGCGAGGCGTAGCGCGGCGGCATGGTTTGCCGGGTGAATCGCGCGACCTGGCCCGGGGTCTCGCCTCCCCGGTTCCTGCTCGGCTGAATGCTCTTCACGTCCCGGCAGTACTCGCACTTCACCGTCCCGTCCTGGCCGATCACGGTCGTGTTGGTTCGGCCGCAGCCCCGGCAATTCCAATTGTGCATCACGTCTTCCACGGTCACTCGCTTTCTCGCCGAAGGCCGGCGACAGGCTCGTGCCGTTATAGGAGGCGTGGGCCGTCGGAGGGGATCGGAGAAATGCAGTGTATCACGCGACACCAAAGCACGCCCGAGCAGGGGCTTGCCACGGACCTTTAACAGGTGCGAGGTTTTGGATTTGGAGGCGGTGAGCGTTTGGCGGTTCTTGCGATCTCTCTGGTCCAGGAAGGAGGGTCCGGGTGGTACGGGACACCACGAAGGAGGATGAAGTAGGCGGCGGTGAGGATGGAGGCGGCGACAGCGACGACGGCTTTCTTGGGGCCGCGCCGGACCTTGAGCCGGAGGTATTGCGAACGCGTGTAGGAGTCCTTCTTTCTGGATGCCGGCCATGCAGCCTGCACGAGAGCGGAGTTGAGCCAGGCCCCGCCCTGTCGCAATCGGGTGGAGTGGCGTTTACCGGCGCTCTCATCGTTGCGTGGACAGAGTCCCAGGAGACGAGATGCCCAGAGGTGGGGAGCTGGACATGTCCATGCCGATCTCGGCGAGGATGACACGGGCGGTGGTCGCTGACGTCAGGGATGGTCTTTAAGAGTTCGACTCTCTGGCGAAAGGGTTCCAGGATCTTGCCGATCCTGGCCTCCACTCGGCAACGGCCGTCTCGATGGCTGGATCTGTCCCAGGTGAAGCTGGAAGAGAAAGCGGTGATGTTCCCGCACAGATCCACGTAGCGCCTGAGCCAGTTGCTCCGGGCTCGCCTTGACGCGCCCGCGCCGAAGCGATGCCAAGACCTCCAGATCCGTCTCTCCGGCGATCAGGGCCTCCAGCATCGCGCGCCCGCTCATTCCGAGCACGTCGGTGAGTACGCTGGCCAGCTTGACGTTGGCATCCTCCAGCGTCTTCTGGATCCGCAACGTATGGCGGGCAATCTCCCGAACCAGCTGAGTCCGCGTCCGCGTCAAGTCCCGAAGCTCACGAATCGGCGTCGGCGAAGAAACTGGCCCGGATCAATCCGTGCGCCAAAAGATCCGCGATCCACACCGCGTCCTTCACGTCCGTCTTACGGCCAGGCACGTTGCGAATGTCCTTCGCGTTGGCCAGGATCAGCTCAAAACTGCCCTCCAGAACGTGCCAGACAGGCTTCCGGTGAACCCCCGTCGACTCCATCGCCACGTGCGTGCACCCAAACCGACGCAACCAATCCAACAACGCCAGAAGCCCCTGCCACGTCGTCGAAAAGTCGCTACCTGACGGTCAACTTCCTTTCCCGTCTGGATACGGACGCACGCGACCACCGTGTCCTTATGGACATCCAGTCCACCGCACCGGGGATAGAGGATCTCCATCACGACCTCCCTTCGAAGAGGCCGGCGTGGGATCCCAAATGTCTGAAATCTGCAACTCGTGCTCCCGGGTCGGAGCCAACCGACCCCTGGCAACAATTTGGGATACTCCAGGGATCCCGGGTCCAACTGCTGAACGGGCTCACAGCACCAATCTGCAACCGACCTCCGCTGCCGCCTCTTCGCTCACAGTCTACAAAGCCCCACGTTTCATTCCTCGGGTTCGGCCGCAGGCCGGTGGTCTGCTGAAAAATGGATGCGGGCGTCGTGTCTGGCTTTCGGCCGAAGGCATTCGCTTCGCGAATGGCGGCCGAGAGAGTCAAAACCGGGGCCTGGCTCCCCCGGGCTTCCTTGAAATCTCTCGGGTGCCGGTCGCGGAGCGACCGCCGCAGCCGAAAGTCGCGCTCGCAACGCCGCCCACACCCTTTTTCAGCAGCCTGTTAATGGAACGCGGCCTGGAAGTTGGAGGGCGAGGGAACGGGACCGAATCCTCATGAAATCCCTCCGTGGCTTCCCGGGCAACGAGGCGGGCAAAAGGCCTGCGGATTGGAACACGGGGATACTCTTCAGTCGGTGAAAGCCTCCGGCCCCCGGCGACTGAAGCCGCCGCATCTCATCGCGATCGTGATCGTCTCGGTCGCGGCGGGCTACGCGCTCGCCATCAGCGTCGCGAAGGCGGGCGCGCCGAAGAGGACCGTCTACGAGCTGCCTCACGGCTTCACGGTCAGCGATCCGACGTTTCTGCCGTCGGCGCTGCCGGGCCCGACGATGACGCCCGGCAACCGGCTCGAGCTTCTCGAGAACGGCGACGCGATCTTTCCGGCCATGCTCGCCGCCATCTCCTCGGCTCGGAAGACCGTGAACTTCGAGGCCTACATCTTCTGGTCGGGCGAGGTCGGCTCGCGCTTCCGCGACGCGCTCGCCGAGCGGGCCGCTCACGGCGTCGCGGTGCGGGTCCTCCTCGACGCGGTCGGCTCCTCGGGCCCGCACCTGAAGGCGAGCGACGTCGATGCCCTGCGCCGCGCCGGCTGCCGCGTCGAGTTCTTCCACTCGAAGAAGCCGTGGATGCTCTGGGTCTTCAACCATCGCACCCACCGGCGCGTTCTCGTCGTGGACGGCACGGTCGGCTTCACGGGCGGCGTGGGGTTCGCCGACCAATGGCGAGGCGATGCCGATTCGCCCGAGCACTGGCGCGACACGCAGGTGCGCGTGGAAGGGCCGGCCGTCCGCGGCCTCCAGCGCGCGTTCCAGGAGAACTGGTCGGAGGTGACGGGCGAGCCGCTCGTCGGAGACGAATTCTTCCCCGCGCTTGCCCCGGCCGGTTCGAGCTCCGTCGCCGTCGTGCCGTCGTCGCCGCTCGCGGCGATGTCCGGAGCGGGACGCGTGTACGCGATCTCGCTCGCCGCGGCCGCGAAAGAGATCTGGATCGCAAACTCCTACTTCCTTCCGGACGACGACGGCGGTCGATCTCATGGTCGCCGCCGTGAAGAGGGGCGTGGACGTGCGCGTGATCGTCCCGTCGGACGAGCACAACGACGTTCCCGCGACGAAGGCGGCGGGACGCTCGAACTTCGGACCGCTCCTCGAGGGGGGCGTGAAGATCTACGAGTACCAGCCGACGATGTTCCACTCGAAGACGATGGTCGTGGACGGGATCTTCTCCACGGTGGGATCGGCGAACTTCGACGACCGGTCCTTCCACCTGAACGAAGAAATCAATCTCTTCGCGTACGACGCCGCGTTCGCCGGGCTGATGAAGGAGCGTTACCGGCGGGACCTGTCGCGGTGCCGCCCCTACACGCACGAGATGTGGAACAACGCCCGCTGAAGAAGCGGGTCACGGAATGGCTCGCAAGGCCCTTCCGGTCGGAGCTCTAGACGGGACGACGAACGGCGGAGCCCGGCCACTCGGTGTATGACGGCTTCTCCGAGCACCAGGCGGTCGGTCCGGATCACCGGCGCCGGAGACGGGACTCCGGCCCGGCAGACTTCGATCCCCTTCCCGGCATCCCCTTCGCCCCGCGGGTAGCTTCTCTTCGGCTCAAGTCGGACCACAATGCTATAAGTTCGTCCACCATGGACTTGGCCAGGCCAAGGGCGGCGATGGCGAGGCTCGTGCTGCTGGATAGTGCCGCCGCCGAGGTGGCCTTCTTCCTCGCGCTGTCGCTGGTGCCCTTCGTCGGGATCACCATCGCGCTGGTCAGCTTCTTTCCCGTCGGCCTGAGCGCGTCCATCGGGAAGGTGTTGCACGACGTGCTGCCGGCGGAGTCTCCAGTCGCCGGCGAGGTGCTGCGGTGGGGGAGCTGTCGGCCGGCAAGGGGTGGCTGACGGTCGGCTTCCTGCTCGCGCTGTGGAGCTCGTTTCGCTTCATGTCATTGTGCCTTCACGCGATCGGCTCGATGATGTCCGGCGATGCCCGCGCATCGGCGTGGACCTGGCGGTCGACTGCCGGATCACTGCTCCTGCTCGCGGTTTGGATGGTGGCGCTGGTCGCGATGGCTCTCTTCCTCCTCGTGGCGCCTTCCATTCAACATGGACTGCTCGGGCTTCCTGCGTTCTCTGACCTTTCGTCCTCGGTCTTTTCGATACTGCGGGTACTCCTCGTCCCGGGCATTCTGTTCTGCGCAATCTGGCTGACTTACCGTGTGGCGGCCGGCGCGCGGGTGGGCTCGTTCTGGGTGGCGCTGGTCGCTCTCCTGGCCTCACTGGGTTGGATCGGCGTCAGCCTGGGGTTCTCTGTCGCTGTTCCGATTCTGTGGGGCGCCGCGCGGCTCTACGGCACGCTCGGAAGCGTGGTGTTGTTCCTGATCTGGACCTACCTCATCGCCTGGATCCTCCTGCTCGGCGGACTCCTGCTGGCGCGGCCCGGTTGGGCGCGAGGGGCCGGCTAGGTAACATGGCGTGCGCTCTCAACATGGCCCTGAGCTCTGGACGGGTCTTCGTCACGGGCGGTACGGGCTTCGTCGGTGACAGGCTCGTGGCGAACCTGCTGTCCCGGGGGCGATCCGTGCGGGGGCTGGCGCGTCCGGCGAGCGAACGACCCGCCGCCGCCGAGCGGCTCGAATGGGTGGTCGGTGACATCCTGGATCGCGATTCGCTCCGGCGGGGGTTGGCCGGATGTACCGAGGTGTTTCACTTGGCCGCCTACGCCAGGAACTGGGCGAAAGACCCGTCGCTGTTCTTCCGGGTTAACGTTGAGGGCGCCCGGAACGTATTCGAGGCGGCAGCGGAGGCCGGCGTCCGGCGCATCGTCAACGCGTCGACGGTGGTGGTCTTCGAGCGACGCCTGGGGAGTCGTCGGGAAAGAGGGAATGCGAGGGCGACGCCCCGTTTCCTGACGGAGTACGAGGAGAGCAAGGCGATTGACGAGAAGGAAGCCCTCGAGCTGGCCTCGCGCGGCTTCCCGATCGTGGTTGTCCACCCGACGCGCGTTTACGGACCGGGGAAGCTGACGGAGGGCAACACGGTCTCCCTGATGATCGACCAGTACGACCGCGGGAGGTTCCCGTGCTGCCCGGCCGGGGCAAGAACGTCGGGAACTACGCGCTCGTGGACGACCTCGTCGAGGGGCAGTCCTGGCGATGGAGAAGGGGAAGGTGGGGGAGCGATACATCCTCGGCGGCGAGAACTCTTCGCTGAAGGGCCTCTTGCGGCTGGTAGACGAGTCAACCCAAAGGAGACACTTCCAGGTCAGCCTGCCTCGCTCGATCTCGATGTTCTACGCCGCCCTCGAGAAGCGAAAGGCCGACTGGTTCGGCGTCTACCCAGGATCACGCCCGGGTGGATGAAGACATTTCTCGAGGATTGGGCCTACACCAGCGCAAAGGCCGAGCGCGAGCTCGGTTACCGGATCACACCCCTGCGGGAGGGCGTTGCCCGGACCCTCGACTGGCTACATCGGAGGAGAGGTAATCGATGATCCCGCGCCAGGCGCCGTCCTCGACCGGAGGCCTGATCCGCTCCGCCGACCGCAGGGCGACGATCGTCCTCATCAGCGCACCGGTGCTCGGGATCCTCTTAGTGTACTTCGGAAGCAAGCCGTTCTACTTCCAGCACTTGGCGTCCTTGTTCGTCCTCGGGGGGAACGCGGAGCTGACTGCCGGGCTCTTCACCTTTGCGGCGGCGTTCGTCCTCTTCGGCCTGATCCCGGCCCTGATCGTGAAGCTTGTGTTTCAGGAGCGGCTCTCGACCTACGGGGTGGGGTTGGGCGATTGTCCTTCGGCTGGAAAGCCTTCGCCGTCGTCGCGCCGGTCATGGTGCTCCTGAGCCTCTCGGCTTCGCGGATGCTGGAGTTCCTCGCCCAATACCCGCTGAACCGAGCCGCGGGCGACGGCCCGCTCTCCTTCGCGGGCCACGCCATCGCCTACCTCTTCTACTACGCGGGCTGGGAGTTTGGCTTCCGGGGGTTCTTGCAGCGCGGATTGCGCGACGAGCTGGGGGACTGGAACGCCATTCTCGTCCAGACACTCGCCTCGTCGATCCTCCACATCGGCAAGCCTCTCGGGGAGACGCTCGGCGCGATCTGGGCGGGCTCGTGTGGGGCGTCATCGCTTTCCGCTCGCGCTCGCTGCTCGTCCCGCTGCTGACCCACTGGGTGCTGGGCGTGTCCCTCGACCTCTTCATCGTCTGTCGGTAGCGGTGACGGGCGATGACCGTGAAGCGGGAGACGGACGGAACCGCGCGACTGGTCTTCGGGCGGGTGGAGTTGCGGGCGGCCGACGGGGTCATCCTCGCTTCGCTCGCGGTTTTCAGCCTCCTGGCGGTGGCCGGAAGGGCCGTCGTCGAGCGCTGGCCTCTACTGGTCGCCAGGAACTTGTGGGTCTGTGTGGCTGTCGTGATCTCGGCGGCCGTCACGCCGCGGATCCGACGTCCCCTGCTGCGCTTCTCCTCCGCACGGCCAGGGTCGCCCTGAAATACGCCTACCTGTTCAGTGCCGTCGCCGGGCTGCAGCTGATCCTCCACGGACGCTTCCGAGACGACCTCGTTCTCGCGTTCGAAAAGCAGCTCTTCGGCGTCCAACCCACGCTGTGGATGGAGCGATTCATCACGCCCGCTCTCACCGAGTGGATGATGTTCTGCTACGTGATCTACTTACCGCTCTACCCGGTCCTGTGTGCGATCCTCTGGGTCAAGCGAGGCAGGGCGGCGGCAGAGGAGTATTTCTTCTCGCTCGGTCTCGCCAACGTCCTCTGCAACGCCGGCTTTATCCTCTTCCCCGTGGCCGGCCCGATGTACTGGATGCCGGACCGCTACAGCGTGCCGCTTCACGGATGGGTTTTCACCTGGCTGGGGGAGCTGATCCGGACACGAGCTCATTTCGAGGGCGGCTCTCTCCCGAGCCCTCATGCCGCCGCCGCGACGGTCATGTGGGTAATGGCCTGGAAGCACTGGCGTCCGGCGTTCTGGGTCCTCTCGCCGGTGATCCTCTCCCTCTATCTTTCCACGTTCTACGGCCGGTACCACTACGTGACGGACGCGATCCTTGGCATCGCGACGGCCGGGCTGGCCGTGATCATAGCGCCGCCGCTCCAGAAGGCGTGGGACCGGCTCGCCGGCTCGCCTGACATTTTTCGCGCTTTTCTTCTGTCGGAGAAGAAGAAGAGGCGACGGTAGAACCACGTCTTGACGGTCCGCCGTCACGACCTCCGTGCGGAGAGCAGGTGAGGACCGCTCAGGCGTGCGATTTCTCGGCCGCCTCCGCCTCCGCTTTCGTCTTGTGTACCGTGCCGTCCGGGTGGTTGGGCGGAGAGTAGATCGTGTAGAGCTTAAGGGCGCCGTCTTCGATGCGTTGATGACGTTGAGGTAGGTACCCGCCGGCACCACGATACCGTCTCCGTCGTGCACGAGGCGTTCCTCCTTCTCGTTGAAGACGAAACTCGCCTCGCCACGCTCGATGCGGAAGAACTGATCGACGTCGTCGTGAACCTCGTCGCCGATCTCTTCGCCCGGCTGGAGGCACATCACCACGAGCTGGGCGTGCTTGGCGGTGAAGAGCACCTGGCGGAAGTAAGAATTCGCGCAGCGCGATATCCTCGATCGATCCAATGTATCCGGTCATGGTCGTATCCTCCCTGGCAACGGGCGCCTGACATCTACTTAGTTGTCGGATTTCCTCCGGCCGGCCCCGGGCCCGCGCGTTCAGCGTTCATGGAATCCGGAGACGCGCCGGACGATCAGAATGACCACCGCCACGACCAGCGGGACATGGATCCATCCGCCCATCGTGTAGGAGGTGACCATGCCGAGCAACCACGGCACGAGGAGAATGACCAGGATCGTCCAAAGCATCACAGACCTCCAATTCCGATTACCTCATCCTGCCGACCGGGGCCAAAGACTGTGGCGCGCGAGCGTTCATTGGACTCGCTCTGAGCTTCCGCGGCCCGGTGGTCGCGATAGTGCCAGTGCGCCAGTGTGAGAACCGCAACGGCGGGGATCGCGAGAAAGATCCCCGCCAGGCCACCGAGCTGCGCGCCGCACAAGATGGCCAGGATGACGCCGAGGGGATTCAGATGAACTCCCTCCCGACGATCTTCGGATAGACGACGTAATCCTGAACGGCCCGGAGCACCAGGAGGAAGAGCAGGACCGCCACTGCCTGCCCGAGCGAGTGGAACGCGGCGAAGCCTGTCGCCACGACGCCAATCGCCAGAGGTCCGGCCAGGGGAATGAATTCCAGCAGACCGGCCGCAATCCCGAGCACGACCGCGTAAGGAACTCCGATCACGAGGAACCCGATCGTGGAGACCATGCCGATGAGGAGGCAGGCCGTCACCTGGGCGCGAATGTAGGCCGCCAGCATGTCGTTGAGCTCTCCGAGGAACACGTGCCCGCGCGAGCGCAGGTGGCCCCGGGGAAGAATCCTCAGAGCGGCCTTGCGCAGGGCCTCGGCGTCTTTGAGCAGGAAGAACGCCAGGATCGGAACGAGAATCAGCCAGGGCAGATAGACGAGCCAGCCGGCAAGGCGCGGAACGAGCTCGTTCGTCAGGTATGTCCCGCCGGCGGTGACCGCCTGACGAGCCGCCCGATCGACCGCGTCGCGGACTTCCTGGGGAAGCGCATGGCCCCGGTAGCCGGTCTGCCAGCTTTGCCAGTGAGCCTCGACCCGGGTAACGTAACTCGGAACTTCCCTTGCGAGCTGGCCGAGCTGACTGTCCAGAGGCGGAAGGAGGAGAATACACGCTACCGTAATCGATCCGAAGACCAGGACATAGACGGCGGCGATCGCCGCCGGCAGCGGAAGAACGAGCTGTCTCCCTCTCACCGTGATGGTCCGGCGCAACCTCTCGACCAGGGGAGCGACGAGGTACGCGAAGAACACCGCGAGAACCAGCAGAAGGAGAACGCCCGCCAGGCGGTACAGCGTCCACAAGACCGCCACGACTCCCAGCGTCGCAGCCAGAATCAGCAGAGTAGTCCGGATAACGGAAGGGCCGGCCAAAAGAGGCGCCTCCTCCCCGACGGCCCGGCCGCCCTCCGCCGCTGTCAACCGTAAGGTCACTGGCCGATATCTCTAGGCGATACCGCGGCGTCCGGAGAGAAGCTGAAAGATCAGGACAATCACCGCAATCACGATCAGAGCGTGGATCAGACCGCCGCCGACATGAAAAGCCAGGAACCCGAGGGCCCAGAGCACCACCAGGACAATCGCTACGGTATAGAGCATGGGAGTCCTCCATTTCTTTCGCCACACAGCCTACTCCGTACCCTCCACGGCCATTCATCGTTTGTTCCTCTCACTGACAACGGATCAAACGATTGGCGTGAGTGCTCACGGCCCGTGTGGGCGAGGCAAGGAAAAGGCCGCGCCGTGTGGAACGGCGCGGCCGCTATGTGAAGTCCGAGAATACGTTCGCTGCGCTTCCTGGACTCCTAGGCCCGCTTGCGCGACACGAACAGTCCCGCAAGGACCAGGGCGATGCCGGCGAGCGCCGCGCGGGGCGCGGACGAGGCCGTGTGCGGAAGGGTGGTCATGGCAACGTCGGGAGCCGGCGCTGGCGCCACTTCACGCGCGGCTGGCGCGGCTGCGGCCTTCGGCGCGCTCGGCGGGGCCGAAGCAGGCATCGGCTTGAACTCGGTCGTCGGAGCCGAGGATGCCACCGCGGCGGAGGTCACGGGAACGGTCTTGAAGTTGATTTCCTTCCGGTCGACGATTTCGCCGCTGGAGTTCATCGCCTCGATGACGAGCTTCTGACTGCCCGCCGGCACGTTGTCGATCGTCAGGACGTTCTCGTCCCGCTTGATCTCGCCCACGACCGCATTGCCGAGGTAAACGCGGAACGACGGATTCGGCATGTTGTTGGTTCCCCTGGCCTCCTGCGTGGGCTGGGGCACCTCGTTGGATACCGTCACGCGCACGGTCGTGCCCACGACGGTCCCGCCCTCGACCGGCTCTACGACGCGCAGACGGAAAGTGTTCTGGGTCGGCCCGGCGGACTTGTTGCCCGCGTTCTGGCCAAGCGCGAGACCAGCGCCAAGCAACAGGGACATGGCGACGAGGAGAGGCTTCTGGTGGATTCTCATGGTTCTGTACCTCCTTTGAAGGTATTTCGTGCTTCCGACGTCCCGGCGGGACGCCCGGAAGAGAGCCTACTGCGGCCTGACTGCAAACAGCGATCGTTTGATCCTCTCAGATTGAGAACATCAAACGATTATCAATACCTCGCGTACTGCAATACGCTTCCGGCTCGAGAATCCCGGTTCCAATTAGAGAAAGGAGACAACGATCATGAATACTCCTCTCCAACAGGCTCCTCCGAATCGCCGTGTTTGTCGCCGTCGCGACCGCGGTGGCCGCTTGCACCACGACCCAGACGGCGTCTCGCCAGGTCGATGACAACGAGATCCACGCGGCGTTGACGGCGCGGCTGACCACGGCGCGCTTTTCAAACATCGTCAACATCGACATCAATGTCACGAACGGCATCGTGACCCTCGCCGGGGAAGTGCCGAATGCCAAGGTGAAGGCGGACGCCGCGACCGAAGCCCACGCCGTCAAGGGCGTCGTTCACCTCAACAACAATCTTCAGATCAAGGCTCCGCCCACGACCTGACCGAACGCGTCCTCGAGTCTCGACCGGGGCTGCGCCGCTTCCCGCGGCGCGGCCCTTCTTGTTTGTTGTGGCTCAAGACGAAGGGCCTTGCCGGTCTGTGATCGGTGTCCGATCTCAACTCTATCGGAAGAAACGATTGGACCTCGGGGCTCCGAAGGGAGCACGCTGTGGATTCAATCGTGCGCCTCGAGTGTCGCGGCGCAGTCTGTCGCCAGGGAGGATGACAATGAAGAAGTTCTTGATCACAACAGTGTTCCTCGGCGCGGTCGCCATGGTGCTCTGCGCGCCGCCGGCGAAGGCGCAGGTCTCCGTCAGCGTCACGATCGGAGGGTTCTACGACGAGCTGGCCCCGTACGGCAGGTGGATCGATTGCCGGTACGGCCAGTGCTGGGTTCCCGCGCGAGTCGGCGCGGACTGGCAGCCGTACTCCAACGGTCAGTGGGTCTACACCGAATACGGGTGGACCTGGATGTCCGATGACCCCTGGGGAGGCAACCCATACCATTACGGAACATGGACGAACCTGGATCGCTACGGCTGGTGCTGGGTTCCGGGGACCGTCTGGGCCCCCGCGTGGGTGACGTGGAGCTACAGCGATCGCTATGTCGGTTGGGCGCCGTTGCCTCCAACCGTCGTGTTTGGCGCGTCCGGCTACTCCGGGAGAGCCGTCGTCGTCAACTCGACGCAGTACGTCTTCGTCCCGATGAACCGTTTTGTCAACACGAACGTCAGTTCCGTGCGCGTCTCGGCGCGGCAGAACGCGACGATATTCCGCCAGACGACGCCCGTGACGCGCTTTGCGGTGTCGGGCGGCATTGTCAGGAACATGGCCATTCCCGTCGCGACGATTCAGCGCTCGGCGGGCGTCAGGGTCCAAACGCACAGCATCAGCGACGCCAGGGCGACGCCGCGAGCGATGACGGCGGAGGGCCACGGCAGCGGGTGGCGATCGTGGCGCCCGCACGTGACGTGAAGGCCGCGGCAGGCGCCAGGCCGCAGGCAGTGTCGCAGAGCGCCGTCGAGGAGAAGGGCCACAAAGCGCAAGTCAACCGGGAACCCGGGAGCGCGCCGCCGGATTCGCGGCAAGGATCCACGGCTCAGCGCGCGACCGTGAAGCCAGAGCACCCGCAG
Source organism: uncultured Acidobacteriota bacterium (assembly GCA_963782815.1). Classification (GTDB taxonomy): domain Bacteria; phylum Acidobacteriota; class Thermoanaerobaculia; order UBA5066; family Gp7-AA6; genus JAWOLE01. Next base: position 273,383 of record CAWALG010000012.1, read on the forward strand.
CAAAAAGCTCCGAAGGCCCACGAGGCGTCGCCTCCGGAATCGCGTGGCCAGGCGGCCCAAGCGCCCCCGGGGAGAGCGCGACCGAGCCGTGCCGAGGTCCGTCCACCCGATTCGCATGGCAATGCCGCCCCCGCGCAACACCGCCAGGAGCCGCCGGCCCGGGCCGAGGCCGATCCGCGCGCTCCCCACGCTCCAGCCGAGGCCGCGAAACCCGCCCCGCCCGAACGGGGCTCAGAGCACGAAAAGCCGGTCGAAAAGGAGAAGAAGGAAGAGAAGCATTGAGCGGCAGTCTATTGAGCGCAGTCATTAGCGGAGCGCCGAGCGGGCAGACAGGACTCTAACCGCTCTAACCGCCGCTTTTCCGCCCCCGGGCGGCCGCGCGCCGAACCGGGGGCCTTTTTTTCGGGACGGGCGCATCTTCCGCCGAGTCCGGGTGCTGGCGAGGCGTGGCCCTCAGTTCATGAAGGAAGGAAGCGAGGATCGGCGACGGGTCGTCTCGTCGATAAATGACCCCCGTTTCCGTGAAGACGCCGCGGCCGGGGAGCGCACGGAAGACGACTCCCGGCGCGGCGATCTGCTCAAAGGCCGGGTCGACGAGGGCGATCGTCAGGCCGGCCGCGATCATGCCCAGAACGGTTCGGGTCGAGGGAAGACCTCCTTCCATGGCGATCGGCGGACCGAAACCGGCCCGGCGAAAAACGCCGAGCAGGTAGTCGTAGCTGCCGGGCGAGAGATGCCTCGGCCAGAGCACGTAGGCGTCTTTCGAGAGATCCTCGAGCTTGAGGTCTTTCTTTCGAGCCATGGGGTGTTTTTCGGGGAGCGCGACCACGAGTCGCATCCGGCCCGTCGTTTCCGTGACCATGCCTTCCGCCTCCAGCGGAAGACCCACGAACCCGACGTCGATCTGACCTCCTCGAAGGGCGCCGACCTGGGCCTCCGGCGTCAGGTTCTGAAAGACGATGTCGACCGAAGGGGTGTGCTCGGCGAAGAGGCGAAGGGCCTTGCCCAGGAGAATCCAGTCGGTCTCCGGAGAGATGCCAACGGCGAGCTTCAAGGACTCGCCCCGCGCCGCCTCCCTCGCGACACCGGCGGCGCGCTCCGCCGAGGAAAGAATGCCGCGCGCCTCGTGGAGAAATCGCTGACCCGCCGGCGTCAACGCGACACGCCGCTTTGTCCTGAGAAAGAGATCCACCTTGAGCTCGCGCTCGAGGTCCCGAATCTGCTGGCTCAGAGAGGGCTGAGAGGTGTTCAGCCGGTTCGCCGCATGGCCGAAATGAAGCTCTTCCGCGACCGCGACGAAGTACCGAAGATGGCGAAGTTCCATGCTGAAACGTCCTACCCGACAAGCTCGTCGTGGTGAGAGCGGATGAACCCGTAACACTCACAGGCCGCTTTCTCGAGCCCTTTGCGGTCGAGAACCCGGATCTTACCGCGATGATAGTCGATGAGCTTTCGACGCTTCAGCTTGCCCGCTGCTTGTGTCACGCTGGCGCGCCGGACTCCGAGCATCTCTCCGAGGTACTCATGCGTGAGCGCAATCTCATCGCCGAGGACCCGGTCATGGGACATGAGCAGCCATCGTGCACACCGCTGCCCGACCATGTGAGCGCGGTTGCAGGCAGCGGATTGCCCGACCTGGGCCAAAAAGGCCTGCGAATATCGGCGGATGACCGTGCGCCAGGCGTCGCTCGCACGGATCTCCCGGAGGAAGGCATCCGCGTCCATGCGCAGGGCCTCGCCGGGGATCTGGACAAAGACTTCCATCGAGGAGTGGCCGTTTCCGAGGTAGGCGGAGAGACCAACGACCCCTTCGTTTCCGATCGTCGCCACTTCAAAGGTGCCGCCTTCCACCATCCGAGCCACCATCGAGGCGACGCCGGTCCGTGGAAAGTAGACGTAGGAGATCGGTTTGTCCGGCTCGTAAAGCGAGAGCCCCCGCCGAAAAGACGTCGGCTCGAGCTTTGTCAGCGCCCGCCGGTACTCGGTGGCAGGAAGGGCGGCCAGGATCCTATTCGCATCCCTTCGCTTGACTCGCGGTTTGGACACATCGCCTCCGAGTTCCGGTGTCTGCTCGCCCGGCATCCGGCAACATTCTGCGATGAACAGGCGACCCCCGTCTGTACGGCGGCGTACAAACGGGAGGAAGTCTCCGTTGCCGCCAGGATGAAGAGCGATACCCGATTTGCCGCTGCATGGTGGAACGAAGACATTCTGCACGGGCTCCACTCGTCCTCGACTGCGACGAAATATCGAAGATGGCGAAGTTCCAAGGTCGACCCTCTCTCATCCCTTCAACGTCTCAACCCGAGCGAAACAAACGATTGGACGCAATCTCGCAAGTAACGCATGCTTGTGTGCTCAAGACGGCGAGGCGCGCTTGAGGGAACCATTCGGCAACGTTCGTCGAGATCCTACGGTCGGGGCGCCCGCGGAGGCAAGAGTAACAAATGTCAAAAATGGGTCACGCTCGCAGGCTGGCGGCTCCGGTCGGTTCAGAGGACCACGTCCGGGGGTCCCCGCTGGCAAAGGTCACTCTCGTCGGTTACGGGGACTTCACGTGCAAGGAGTGCGCGAAGTCCTATCGAACCGTCAAGAAGATCCAGGCGGAGATGGGCTCCCGGCTCCGATACGTCTTCCGCAGCTTCACTGAATCCCCTGTTGACCGGAAGTCCGAGGGCGCCGCCGAGGCGGCGGAGTCCGCGGGGGCGCAGGGAAAGTTCTGGGAAATCCACGACCGGATGTTCGAAAACCAGGGCGCCGCGAACCAGCTTCAGCTGGCCAAGCACGCCGAGGCCGTTGGCCTGGACGCCCGCCAGTTCCGGAGGGACATGCGGGGACACGTTCACCTGGCGAAGAGTCCGCGTGGTGCGGGAAGGGGGCGTCCGGAGCGGCGTCGCCCAGGTGCCCACGTTCTTCATCAATTCCCTGCAGCACGAGAGTGCTTTCGGTCTGGCCACCCTGCTCCCCGCGGTCCAGGCCGCGGCCGGCGGCTCAGGATGATGAGAACCCTGACCCGAATGCCGTCTCCCGACGGGCCCGAGCGCGCGCCGGGATGCCAATACCAAGGAGAATGACTATGCCCACATACACTCTTCCGGACCTTCTGTATGACTATGGCGCGCTGGAGCCGCACATATCCGGCAAGATCATGGAACTGCACCACGACAAACATCACGCCTCGTACGTCAAGGGAGCCAACGACGCTCTCGATCGGCTCGCTGAGGCGCGCCGTGGAGGGCAGTACGACAACATCGCGGCGCTGGAGAGGGCCCTTTCGTTCAACCTCTCCGGGCACGTCCTGCACTCGATGTTCTGGCGGAACATGGCTCCGAAGGCCGGCGGGCGGCCGTCCGGAGAGCTCGCCGCCGCCATCGACAACGACTTCGGCGACTTCGAGAGTCTGAAGAAACAGATCAACGCTGTCGCCGCGAGCATCATGGGCTCGGGCTGGGCCGCGCTCGTCTGGGAGCCGTTGGGGCAGAAGCTCCTCGTCACGCAGATCTACGACCACCAATCGAATCTGGCCCAGGCGGGCACTCCCTTGCTCGTGCTGGACGCGTGGGAGCACGCCTTCTACCTCCAGTATCAGACCCGGAAGACCGAGTACTTCGACGCGGTCTGGAACCTGTGGAACTGGGAGGATGTGATTGCCCGGTTCAACCGGGCGCGCGGACAGGGCGCGGAATACGAAATGCCTGTCCAAAGGGCGGACCGAAAGAACACGCCACGCCGTCCATCCCGAAAGGAAGATCTTGACATCACCGCAGTCCATTGAACGCCGATGTGATACGCTGACGCCTCCTCCACCGCCGACGGATCCCATCCAGCTGACAACTGAGTGCCCGCCTCCGGTTTCGGAAAGAAAGCAGGCACGTTCATGAGCAGCCAACCAGTTCCCGTGATCGCGCGTCGGACTCTTCGCCACTGGACCATTGACAACCGGGAGGTCTTCGGGGGGTCCCAAAGGCCGGCTCCGGCTCCGCCCTATTCGGAACAGCCTGAGGGCAGCCAGTTTCATCGCCTCGCATCGAAGCTCGCCCGGGTCAAGTCCGAGCTCGCGCACCGCGCCCTCTGAGATCTCATCACCGCGGATGCTTCGGCATCCTGGAACACTCCTGGAGAGGCCAGCGCCGCGGTTATTGTTCCTCCTTCCTGGAACAGAGAACGTCTCACCGGAGGCGTCCTGGTACACCCAATTCGAGAAGACAATCTGAGAAGATAGTGTGGCGAACGCCACCACGGCCTCCGATGTGTGATAGCGTCAAGCTCCTTCAAAGGTCCAAGCCGGCTTTGGTACCTTGCCGAATCCGGCCCTCCGTTTCGGACTCTCCGATGAAGACCACCTGTTCAAGGGCTCAGGGAGAAGTGTCATGAGATACGCACGCAACGTCCATTTCCAGATCAAGAGCGGCAAGGAGACCGAGTTCAACAACCTCTTCGAGAAGGAAGTCCTCCCGATGCTGCGCAAACAGAACGGCTTCCAGGAGGAAGTGGCGCTCGTCAACCCGAAGGGCGCGCACTTCATCAGCCTCTGGGACAACCGGAAGAACGCCGAGACCTACGAGACGGCGACCTATCCGCAGGTCCTCGCGAAGCTGACCCCGTTCATCGATGGAACTCCCAAAGTGGAGACCTACGAAACCGCGTCCAGCTACGCTCGCGCGTAATCGCGCTTCAGGCGGCGCCTACGAGCGCCGTCGATTCGAAGGGGCCCCGAGAGGGGCCCTCTTTTTTGTGCCCGGCGAACGTTCACTTTCGCGGTGTGCGTGAATTCTCCGGACGGGTCTCTCTGCTTCAACGCGGTCGCCTTGCCGTTCTCCATGACGAACTCCCAGACCACGTCGGAGAACTCCGGGACGTGGAATTTCAAGCCCTTGTAAGGGATGAGCTTGCGCTCGGGCTGGCCGGTGAAGGCGAGGAAGAGGGCCCCGTCCTCCTTCAGGACGACCTGGAATTTCGCGCCTGTCGGCGTTTCGTAGGTTCCGGCGAGCTCTTTCAGGACTCCCGGGTCGAGAGTCTCGGGCCGGCGCGTGAAGACCGCCTCCGCTTCGTCGAGGGACATGAGGGCCCTGTCCACGTCTCCCTGCGGGTTGGTGCCGAAGTTGACCGACCACTTTCCGAAGCGCTCGTCGTCGGGCGTGTCGAAGCGGTCGTAGTGGTAGTGCGTCATCGGGAAGGTCATCTTGTGGAAGTCGAACTGGAGCTGGCCGTCTTTCAGCCCGATTTTCAGTAAACCGTAGGCCGGATGCTCGTACTCGCCCACGTAGTCCTCGAGCGGGTGCGAGGGCTTCGTGTTCTTCACCTGGTCCGCGCCGGCCTTGGTCCGCGATTCCGTCGCGGCCTTCTTCCCCTTCAGGCGGATCTCCAGCCACCGCTTCGTCCACGGCGTCTGGTCCATCCCGAGCAGGCGCTCGTACACGTTGTAGCTGACGAGGTTGTAGAGGATCGCGGCGTGGTTGCCGATGACCGCGACGAGGACGCCGATGTGCTCCTGCGGCAGGAAGGAGACCTGCGAGTGGAAGCCGTCGAGGTCTCCGCCGTGGTAGGCGAGCAGGTGCCCGCGGTACGAGGAGGTCCAGCGCCCCATGCCGTAGGCCGTGTTCAGGATCTCCCACCAGCCGCGGACCTCGGGCAGCGTGTTGGGCTGCGCGATCGCCGGCTGGAGCGTCGCCTTGAGCACCCGCGCCGGCAGCACCTGCCTGCCGTTGTACTTCCCGTCGTTCATCAGGGCGATCAGCCAGTGGGACATGTCCTCGATGTTCGAGACGATGGCGCCGGCGGGAGCCATGCCTTCCGTGTCCTCGTAGTAGGGGATCTTGTAGATCTCGAAGGTGTCGCGCTTCTCCGTGTAGGCCACGCCGAAGTCGGGCCGCTTGACCATCTCGGCGATGGAGAAGAGCGAGTTGTTCATCTCGAGCGGCTGGAAGATGCGCTCGCGGACGAACTCCTCCCAGGTCTTGCCCGACTGGAGCTCGACGAGATAGCCCGCCGCGGCATACATCATGTTGTTGTAGAGGAAGACAGTCCGCGGCGGCTCCTTGGGCTCCATGTACTTCAGCTTGCCGAAGAGCTCCTTGCGCGAGTCGGGCGCCTGGTACCAGATCGTGTCGTGGCGGGTGATGCCCGTGCGGTGGGCGAGCATGTCGCGCAGCGTCACGGTCTGGTTCAGGTAGTCGTTGTAGAACTGGATGGACGGGACGGAATCGCGCACGGGCTTGTCCCACGTCAGCTTCCCCTCCTCGACGAGGAGCCCCGCGGCGACGGCGGTGAAGAGCTTCGAGTTCGAGGCGATCTGGTAGAGCGTGTTCGGGGTGAAGGGAAGCTTCTGGCCGTAGTCGCGGTAGCCGTAGCCCTTCGCGAAGACGAGCTTGTCGCCGACGACGATGCCGACGCCGATCCCCGGGACGTTCCAGTCCTTCAGGGTCTGGCCCATCCAGGCGTCGAAGTCCTTGAGCTTGTCGGCCGTGGCGCGATCCGGCGTCTGCCCGGGAAGAACGCGGACGACACCGAGGACGAGGAGCGCGAGGAGCGCGAACGCGCGCCCGGCCGCGAACGCCTGACGACGGTTTGCGGACAATTCCATGGCGCGTCCCCTTTCTCGAGTAAGAGCGCTAACGGCGCGCGACTCTTGCCCGGAGTCCCTCCCTGGGCTCGGGGGGACGCGGCTCCAGTCGAGGGCGAGGTCCTGCGGTTTCTGGATCGCCACGTCGTACGCCCGGAGAGCTCGACCAAGAAGACCTGGAGGAAAGCGGCGCGAACTCGTATCCCGCGCACTTGTGGCCCGTCGGCGGTCCCGCCCCGTTGGGGACGTATGCGTACGGATGCCGCCGGTCCTCGGCGCGGGCGGGAGAGAACCTCGCGGGATCGAATTCCTCCGGGTTCGAGTAGATCTCGGGACGGATGTGGGACGAGCGAAGCCCCCAGAAGACCGCCCAACCCTTCGGCACGGTGAATCCGTTGAACTCGAAAGTCTCCCGCGCCTTGCCGAAGACCACGTAGACGACCGGGCTCAAGCGGCGGATCTCCATCGAGGTCATCTGGAGCTCGTGCATCTTCGCAAGCGTCTCGAAAGTGAGGGGCCCCTGCGGGCTCTGCGTCCTGATCTCCTCGATCAAACGCTCTCGCACCTCGGGGTGCTTGTCGAGCTGAACGATCGCCTCCACGAACCAGGCCCACACGATGAGCCCGGCGACGACGACGTGGTGAAGCTCTCTCTTCACGTCCTCCATCGAGATGCCGCGGCCGTTCTCGGTCCTCGCGGCGAGAATGCGCGAGAGCCCATCGTCCCTGGGCGCGGCCTGGTGCTCCCGGACGCAGTTCTCGTACACCGCCAGGATCCTCGCGAGCGCCTTTCTGGCTTTCGTGTACGCCGTTCCGGGGAGCGGGATCGGAAGATTCGAGAATCCCCCTCCCACGACGCCGTAGTCGGCGAGCACGGCGTCGAGCGTCGGTCCCCGGGAGAGGCCGAGCACCGTCACGGCGATCGTCTCGATCGCGAGCCGTTTGAACTCGTCGCCGAGGCGCACCTCGCCGCCGGCCGACCATCCGCCGAGGGACTCGCCGACGAGCTTCTGCATGATCGGCAGGTACGAGGCGAGCGCCTCGCGGCTGAAGCCCGCCATCACAAAGTGCTTTCGGTCGCGGTGTTCCTCGCCGTCCAGGAGCGGCAGGCTCCTGCCCGCGAACAGGGTCTCGATGTGCGATGGCATCGCACCGGCGCGCTCGACGCGGCTCGAGTCGATGAACAGGGCGCTCGCCTCGGGCCCGGTGATGACGGCCGTCTTCCGGCCGAAGAGATTCGTCTTGAAGATCGGCCCGTGCTTGCGAGCCCCGGCCTCGACGAACGCGAACCCGTTCTTCAACGCCGTGAGCGTCTCACCGAGCAACGGCGGGCCGGTGCCACCGGGAGGAAGGGGAGCGCCCGGCATTGCCTAGAAGCTCACGCGCGCGCCGAACCGGACGGAGGTCGGCGGCGTTCGAAAGACGGGCTTCCCGTAGTTCGGATTGACCGGGCGTCAGAGACGCGTTGTCCGCTTCCTGGAATCCCCAGCGCTCATCCAGCAGGACCGGCCGCTGGGCGTTCAGGATGTTGAAGACGTCCACGAGCAGGTTGACGTCACGGGACCGATTCCGAACGGGTACCCGAAGTGGAGGTCCGCCTCGTAGTTGTCGGGCGTCCTGCCCTCCGCGCCGCGCTCGGTCAGGAAGAACTCGTAGCGCCCGTACGCGTCCGAGAATCCGTAGCGCGTGAGCGGAGTCCCCGTGCGGTAGTACGCCGCGAGGCCGATCGACAGCTTCCAGGGAGTGAGATACACGCCCGAGACCTTGAACTGGTGCCGCCGGTCGTTGGAGAGCGGGCCGCGGTTGGTGATCCTGGAGAGGTTGCGGCCGTCGGTGAAGAAGTCGAAGTAGTCGTACGCGGCGGAGATGTTGGGATCGTTGATCGTCGTCTGGGTGAAGGGGGAGTATTCGCCGTCGTAGTTGCCCTCGAGCTTCGAGTAGATGTACGACGCGATCGCCTGCCAGTTGTTCGAGAAGCGCTTCGTGACGTCCAGCTGCAGCCCGCGGTAGATCCGCACCGGCCGCGGCGCGTCGTAGAGCGTCGTGTAGTCGAGCCCGAAGATCTGCCGCATGATCCCCTTGCTCGGGTTCCCGATGCAGTAGGTCCCGTCGTCCTGGCAGAGGAAGTCCTCGATGACGTTGCCGTAGTCGCGGTAGATCCCCTTGATCCCGACCGCGACGTCGGTCGTCACTTCCCGCTCGCCTCCGATGACATACTCCGAGATGTACTGGCCGTGGATGTTCGGGTCCGAGGGCTCCGTGAAACCGCCGAGAATGGCCGACGGCGTGCCGAAGTCCTCCTCGGCGGCGGGGTCCGGGTGGTGGTCCGTCGGGCTGTAGTTGATGATCCGCGGCTGCCGCTCGAAGGAGAAGGAGCGGATCACGAGGTCCATCGGGATCTCCTCGTAGAAGCGCCCGTACGACGCGAAGACCTTCGTGCGGTGGTCGTTCGTCGGGTCCCAGATCACGCCCACGCGCGGCGCCCAGTCGTGTTTCAGGTCCACCTGCGTGGTCCCGTTGGCGTCGACGATCTGCTGGCGGTCCCAGCGCACGCCCAGGTTCAGCGTGAGGTTGCGCAGCACGGTCCACCGGTCCTGCAGGTAGAACGTCGTGTTCTTGTGCTCGGGGGACGCCTCCAGGATCGAGAGCGGGGCGTTTTCGACGGTGGCGTCCGGCGTCGTCCAGTAGGAATGCTGGTAGATCGGTTTGGCCGGGTTCACGGTGTTGGCGAAGATCGTGACGAGCTGTCCGCCCGATTGGCGCTTGATGACGTCGGTCTCGACTTTCTCGTACTCGATCCCGACCTTGATGGCATGGTCTCCGAAGTAGGGCGAGAGAGAGACGCCGTACGCCGTACGCTGGAAGTCCTTCAACTGGATCAGGCCGAAGCCTCCCGTCTGGAAGAAGTCCCTGGACGCGTCCTGGTACTGGACGACGTCGCCCGCGGGGGTCGCCGGTCCCACGGAGTTGCGCTCCTTGTGCCGCGAGGCCTGCGCGGCCGCTGTCCAGTGCGTCCCGAAGATCCCCTCGTAACGCAGGGCGTAGTCGCGGCCCCCCAGGTCCTGGCGCCCGTCGTAGGTGAGCGGGTCGCCGTTCAACGTGTGGTTCGCGTCGTTGATCGCGCCCGTGTCGACCGTCGGATCCTGAAACGCCGTGGCCACGATGGAATGGCTGTCCGAGATGTGGAACGTGAGCTTGCCGGCGCCGAGGTTGCGCGTGCTGACCGACTGGCTCGGCAGGTCCCCGAACAGGTTGTCCGTCGTGTTGTGGACGCGGTCGTAGGCGGCGAAGAACCAGATGCGGTCCTTCCAGAAGTACCCGCCGAGGGCCGCGCCGTAGTCCTCCCTGCGGAATCCCTCGACCGTGCCGCCCGTCGAGACGACCGGCTTCGGGCTGGCGCGAAGCCCGTCCGCGTCGAGGTAACCGAAGGCATCGCCGTGGAACTCGTTGCTCCCCGACTTCGTGATCACGTTGATGATCGCGCCGGTCGAGCGGCCGAACTCCGCTTCGTATCCGCCCGTCTTGACGTTGATCTCCTGGATGAACTCGTAGTTCAACTCCTTCCCCTGGAAGCCGTACTCGATGCCCGTCGTGTTGACGCCGTCGATGTAGAACGCGTTCTCGGCGCCGGAGGAGCCGTAGGCCGTGATCGTGGCCTGCGCCTCGTTCCTCGGGTCGGCGTCGGAGGAGATGCCCGGCACGACCTGGACGACCGACGAGTAGTTTCTCCCCGTGGGCAGCGTCTCGACGGCGCGCTGGGTCAGGTTCGTCCCGAGATTCGTCGAGGCCGTATCGACGACCGGCGCCTCGCCGGTCACGAGGATCTGCGCGGTGGTGGAGGGGCGCAGGACGGCGTCGAGCGTCGTCTCGTTGCCGAGGCTGACCGGATGCCCGCCTTCGACTCGGGCTGGAAGCCGGCGAGCGTGAACACGACGGTGTACTGCCCCGGAGGGAGCAGCGAGATCCGGTACCGGCCGGAGCCGTCCGTCAACACGACGCGCGCTCCCGGAAGGGACGGGCTCTTCGCCTCGACGCTGACGCCCGGCAGCACCCCGCCGGACTCGTCGGCGGCGCGGCCCGCGACGGACCCCGTCGTCTGGGCGAGGATCGCAGCGGAGCCGAGCAGGATCAGGCACGCCATGGCGGTTGAACGCGCGGTGCTCATGATTCCTCCAAGAACTTGCGGGCGATCCTAGCACCGGCAAACGGGATCTCGCGGATAGGATTGCGGCCGAGGAGGGGCACAATGTCTGCAATCCCGCAGGAAGTTCCTCGCGCGCACGGCGGCCGGGGTCGTCGGGGCGGCCGCGGCGAGTCGTCTGGCCGCGGAGGCGCAGGCGGCCGCGCCGGCTCCGCAGGTCACGCCGGTCGCGGGGACGCCGCCCGCGTTCGGGACGGCGCCGCCGGTGGGGCCCGAGGTGAGCGCCGCCACGTTCGCCGAGGCCGAGAAGCTCGATGCGGGTGGAGATGACGCCGGCCGAGCGCGCGCAGGCCGCGGGCAACTGGCGGCAGGCGATGGCCGGCGTATGGAGCGGCGGACGGGGCCGAGGAAGGTCGCCCTCGAGAGCTCGCTCGCGCCGGCGACGCGGTGGGACCCGATGATCCCGGGCGTGCCCGCCGTCCCCGCGCAGCGACCGGTTCGTCCGGAGCGCCGCCGGCCCGGGCCGCTGCCCCGGCGCGACGAGGACATCGCGTTCGCGCCCGTCTCCGCGCTGTCGCGATGGATCGAAACGCGGGCCCTGACCTCCGAGCGGCTGACGCGGATCTACCTCGAGCGGATCGAGCGCTTCGACCCGAAGTTGAAGTGCGTCATCACGCTGACGCGCGACCTGGCGCTCGAGCAGGCGCGGCGCGCGGACGCGGAGATCGCGGCGGGAAAGTACCGCGGCCCGCTCCACGGCATTCCCTGGGGGACGAAGGACCTGCTCGACACGAAGGGGATCCGGACGACCTGGGGCGCCGAGCCGTACCGCGACCGCGTCCCCGACGCCGACGCCGCCGTCGTCGCGCGCCTGCACGACGCCGGGGCGGTCCTCGTGGCGAAGCTCTCCCTGGGCGCGCTCGCGTTGAACGACGTCTGGTTCGGCGGCCAGACGATGAACCCCTGGCTTCTCGAGGAGGGATCGGGCGGGTCGAGCGCGGGGCCGGGCGCCGCGACGGCGGCGGCCCTCGTGGGCTTCTCGATCGGCAGCGAAACGGAGGGGTCGATCATCGACCCCTCGATGCGCTGCGGCGTCACGGGCCTGCGGCCGACGTTCGGGAGAGTGGCGCGGACGGGCGCGATGACGCTCTGCTGGTCGCTCGACAAGCTCGGGCCGATGGCCCGCGGCGTCGAGGACACCTTCCTCGTGCTCGCGGCGATCTCCGGGCCGGACGCGGGCGACCTCTCGAGCGTGGCAAGCCGCCTCGACTTCGACGCGGCCGGGCGCGTGAAGGGACTGAAGGTCGGGTTCTTCCCCGCCTGGATGAACGAGAGCCCGGCCACGGAAGTGGACCGCGCCGCGCTCGAGACCGTCCGGCGCCTGGGAATGTCCCCGTGGAGGTCGCGCCTTCCCGACTGGCCGTACGGGTCGCTCAACACGATCCTCTTCGCCGAGGCCGCCGCCGCATTTGAAGACCTGACCCTCTCGCGCGGCCTCGACCAGCTGAAGATGCAGGTCTCCGACGCCTGGCCGAACACGTTCCGGCAGTCGCGCTTCCTCTCGGCCGTGGACTTCGTCCAGGCCGACCGCCTGCGCCGCAAGGTGGCGCAGGAGATGGCCCGCATCTTCGAGAAGGTGGACCTGCTCCTCGTCCCCGCGCTGCGCGACGAGATCCTGACGATCACGAACTTCACGGGACACCCCGCGCTCACCCTGCCGGCCGGTTTCGTCGAGGTGGGCCAGGCCCGCAGCGACTGGGCGCCGGACCCGGCGCACCCGCTGCCGGTGATCTCCCCGAAGCGGCGCGTGCCCCACGGCGTGACGCTCGTCGGGAGGCTCTTCGCCGAGGGGACGCTCGGCAGCGCCGGCATCGCCCTGGAAAAGGCCTTCGGCGTGGCGTCGAAGCGGCCGCCCGGGTTCTGAAGCGGGAATCGGCGATCGGGTATCGGCCGCGGACCGGCGATATCATTCGCGTCCGAGAAAGGAAACTCCGCCCGTCATGACTATCGAAGACGGTATCATCGTCTTCCTCGCCGCCGCCGATCCTCCTCGGCCTGGCTTTCGCGCCGGCGGCGCTGCCCGAATCGCGTCCCGAGACCGGCGCGCCGGCCGCGCACGGCATTGATCTCGACGGCATCGACCACTCCGTCGCGCCGGGCGACAACTTCTTCGCCTACGCCAACGGGACACTGGATCAAGACGACCGAGATCCCCGCCGACCGCAGCGCGTACGGGATCGGCTCCATGCTCGACGAGTTGACGAGACAGCGGACGGCCGAGCTGATCAAGGAGAGCGGCGAGCCGGCAGACGGCGCCCGCCGGCTCCGAGGCCCGGAAGATCGGGGACTACTACTCGAGCTACATGGACGAAGCGGGGATCGAAGCCAAGGGGTTGAAGCCGCTCCAGCCCGCGCTCGGCCGCATCGCCGCGATCTCCGACCGGCAGGCGCTCGCCGGGGTCGCTCGGCGGCACGCTGCGCGCCGACGTGGACGTCGTTGAACGCCACGAATCTCCACACGGGCAACCTCTTCGGCCTCTGGGTGGCGCAGGACCTGGACGATCCGGCGAAATACTCCCCGTTCCTGCTGCAGGGCGGCCTCGGAATGCCCGACCGCGAGTACTACCTCGACCCGTCCTCCGCGCATGGCCGACATCCGCTCGAAGTATCAGGCCCACATCGCCGCCGTGCTGAAGCTCGCCCGCGTGGCCGACGCCGACGCGAAGGCCGCTCGCATCCTCGATCTCGAGCGCCAGATCGCGCATGCGCACTGGAGCCGGGCGGACTCGGAGGACGTCGTCAAGGGGAACAACCACTGGCGCCGCAGGAATTCGAGAAGAACGCCCCGGGCCTCGACTGGGCGGCGTTCTTCGCGGCGGCGGGGCTCGCCGATCAGCCCGTCTTCGTGGTCTGGCAGCCGAGCGCGGTCACGGGCATCTCGGCGCTCGCGGCCGCCCAGCCGCTCGAGACCTGGAAGGACTACCTGACCTTCCGCGCCATCGAGCACGCGTCGCGCGTTCCTGCCGAAGGCCTTCGGCGACGAGGCTTCGCCTTCTACGGCCAGGTCCTGACGGGCACGCCGAAGCAGCGCGACCGCTGGAAGCGCGGCGTGGAGGCGACCAACGCCGCGCTCGGAGAGGCGGTCGGCAAGCTCTACGCGGAGCGCTATTTCCCGCCCTCGGAAAAGGCGCGGGCGCAGGAGATGGTGCGAAACATCATGGAGGCCTTCCGGCAGCGCATCGACAGGCTCGACTGGATGGCGCCGGAGACCAGGGCCAGGGCGAAGGCGAAGCTCGCCGACGCTGAAGGTCGGCGTCGGCTATCCGGACAAGTGGCGCGACTACTCGGGTCTCGAGATCGTGCGCGGCGACGCGCTCGGAAACGCCGAGCGCGCGGCGATGTTCGAATACCGGCGCAACCTCAAGAAGCTCGGCCAGCCGATCGACCGCGACCGAGTGGGTCATGACGCCGCAGACGGTCAACGCCGTCAACCTGCCGGTCATGAACGCGATGAATTTCCCCGCCGCGATCCTGCAGCCGCCCTACTTCGACTCCGCAGCGGACGGCGGCGATGAACTACGGCGCGATCGGCGCCACGATCGGCCACGAGATCAGCCACAGCTTCGACGACCAGGGCGCGCTGTTCGACGAGACCGGCAAGCTCCACAACTGGTGGACGAAGGAGGACTTCGCCCACTTCCAGGCCGCCGCCGCGGAGCTCGTCAAGCAGTACGACGGCTACCGTCCCTTCCCCGATCTCGCGGTCAACGGCAAGCTGACGCTCTCCGAGAACATCGCCGACGTGGCCGGGCTGGCCGCGGCTTACGACGCCTACAGGCTCTCGCTCGGCGGCAAGGAGGCGCCGGTCGTCCAGGGATTGTCCGGCGACCAGCAGTTCTTCCTCGCCTTCGCGCAGTCGTGGCGGCAGAAGATCCGGGAGCCGGCGCTGCGGCAGAGAATCCTGACCGACGGCCACGCGCCGGCCGAGTACCGCGGCGACACCGTGCGCAACCTCGACGCCTGGTACGCCGCCTTCGACGTGAAGCCGGGCGAGAAGCTCTACCTCGCCCCCGCCGACCGCGTCCGCGTCTGGTGAGCGGCGCGGGGCGCGCGCAGGCGCGCAAGAGGCGGCTCGGCAGCACGGACCGCTCGGTCTTTCCGGTCGGCCTGGGCTGCATGGGATTCAGCTGGGGTTATCGCGATGACTCCGTGGACGAGGCGGCGGCGATCGACGTCATCCGCCGGGCGATCGACCTCGGCGTAGACCACTTCGACACGGCGGACGTCTACGGCCCGTTCGCCAACGAGTCCCTCCTCGGCCGCGCCCTCGCGGACCGGCGCGAAGGGGTGGTCATCGCCACGAAGGCGGGCCTCATCGTCGAGGACAAGGCGACCTTCCGGTTCGGCCGCGACGGGCGGCCCGAGCACATCCGCCAGGCCTGCGACGGCTCGCTCGAACGTCTCGGCGTCGAGGTCATCGACCTCTACTATCTCCACCGCGTGGACCCTCACGTCCCGGTGGAAGAGACGTGGGGCGCCATGGCCGGCCTCGTCGCCGCCGGCAAGGTCCGGTTCCTCGGCATCTCCGAGGCCTCCGTCGAGGAGCTCGAGCGCGTTTCTCGAATCCATCCCGTGACCGCGGTCCAGTCGGAGCTTTCGCTCTGGACGCGCGACTATCTGACCGGTGTCGTGCCATGGTGCGCGGCGCACGGCGCCTCCTTCGTGGCTTTCTCGCCGCTCGGCCGCGGGTTCCTGACCGGCGCCATCGCGGCCGACGCGCGGTTCGAGTCGAGGGACTTCCGCTCGAAGCTGCCGCGATTCCGTCCCGAGGCAGTCTCGGAGAATCAGCGGATCGTCGAGAGGGTCCGCGCCGCCGCGGCGCGCCGGGGCGCGACAGCCGCGCAGGTCGCGCTCGCCTGGGTCCTCGCGCGAGGGGAGCACGTCCTCGCCATCCCCGGCACCCAGCGGCGCCGGTACCTCGAGGAAAACGTCGCGGCCGCGGACATCGAGCTCACGCCGGTCGAGCTCGAGGAGCTGGAGGCTCTCCCGGCGCCCGTCGGCGGACGGTACTGAGCTCCCTCCGCCGTCATAGGATCGGCGCGTGCCCGAAGGCAACACGATCCATCGTTTCGCCCGCAAGCACAACCGCGACCTGGCCGGACGCCGGGTCAGGGTCTCGGCGGCGCAGGCGAGGTTCGCGAGGCAGGCGCGCCTGCTCGACGGCCGGGTCTTCGAGAGAGCCGAAGCGCGCGGCAAGCACCTCTTCCATCACTGGCGGGGCGGGCCGATCGTCCACATCCACCTGGGAATGTTCGGGGACTTCTACCGGCGCGCGGCGCCGCCTCCCCCGCCGCGGGAGACGGTGCGCCTGCGCCTGGCGACCCGGGACGCCGCGTGGGACCTGATCGGGCCCCCGACGTGCGAGATCGTCACGGAGAAGGAATACGCCGCGATCCTCGCGCGCCTCGGCCCCGATCCCCTCTCGCCCAGGCCGGACGCGCAACGCGTCTTTGAAAGGCTCGAGCGGACGGACATGCCGATCGCCCGCGCGCTTCTGGATCAGCGCATCGTCTCCGGGGTCGGCAACATCTACCGGGCCGAAGCGCTCTTCGTGAACGGGATCCATCCGCTCCGGCCCGCCTCCTCCCTGACGCGCGGGGAGCTCGAGCGGCTCTGGGACACCGTCCGGCGGATGATGCGCCGCGGCGTCGGACAGGAGTGGATCACCACGATCGAGGCCGGCGACCGGAGAGCCGCGCGCCGCGGCGGCCGGCGGTTCTACGTCTACGGCGAGGCGGTCTGCCTTCGGTGCGGCGGTCCCGTCACCCGCTTCCCTCTGGCCGGGCGCACCGCGCATGCCTGTCCGACCTGCCAGGCTTTCGACCGCAGGCGTTCGCTGCGCGAACGGCGGTCGAGAGAGTCAAAACCAGGGCTTTGAGCTCGGCGCCGACAATCATTGGTCGGGACCTGGGCGTCTCGACCGGGGAGGAGCCTGACGTCGGCGCGGTCTCCGACTCGTGCTTCACAAAGGACTCGAGCTCGCTGCGCGCGATCGCGGCGCGGGGGTTGCGGGTGGCTTCGTAGAGCCGCGCGCGGCGGGAGAGGAATCCCTTGCGCCAGGGGACGTGCGGCTCGAGCGCGGCGATGGCGTCCTCGAGTCTCGATTGGTCCAGGTACGTCGCGACCTTGTAACGCGTCTGCAGGCGCTCCTCGTTCAAGAGAAGGACGGCGAAGGGCTGCGCGAGCGCCGCGTTCAGCCGCTCGGCCAGCCGGGGGTCGCGGCCCGCGATGTCCGCCGCGGCCACGAACGACTGGTTGACCACCGGGAGGAACGCCCACGGATCCTCCCTGTATCGCGTGAAGGCCTTCTCCAGCAGGCCGGCGGCCTCGTCGAAGCGCCCCTGCCGCCAGCGCAGCTGGCCGAGCAGGATCCCCGCCTCGACCGGCCGCGCCGGCTCGAGCCGGGCGATGTACGGCACGGCGCCCTCGTCGCCGGCCTGCGCCAGTGCCTGGGACACGACCGCGAGCTCGACGGCCCCGACCGGCTCCCAGGGACGCTCGCGCCAGAGGTCCAGGACTCTTTCCGGATGGCCCTCGACGTAGCTCTTCTCGGCCTGGATGCGGACAAGCTCCTCCGCGCTCATGTCGGGCCGCCCGGGCGCGGCCACGCCGTCGGACGTGATCGTCGAGACGCGCAGCCGCCGGACGAGCTCCCAGTCCGCGTTTCCCCTGGAGAAGACCGGAGTGTCTTCCTTGCGCCGACGGGCGAGCGCGCGCGCGTCCTCCAGGTCGAAGGCCGTGTCGCGCCCGACACTGCGCGCAAATGCGAACTCGATGACGTTTCTGTCGTCGCTGTTTCGCGGCGCGCGGCCCGCCGCGAGAAGCTCCGGGACGAAGGAGGCGCGGGCGACGAAATGCGAGAGGAAACCCTCGAGGCCCTCCGTGGCCCACGCCGCGGACATCGCCGAGCGGTAGGGCTCCTGAGCGAGGCGCGCGCGCAGCAGGTCGGCGTCGTAGGAGATCGGCGCGGACGTCGCCACGAGGATCAGGTCGCGGTATCGCGAGAACCAGCTCTCGATGGACGGGAAGGCGGCCTGGAGCGTCGCGTAGACCGAGCGGACGGTCTCGGAATCCACCTCGTACGACTGCAGCCACTGCAGGAAGACGCCGCCCGGGGAGAGGCGCTCCCGCGCGGCCTTGTAGAAGTCCTCCGTGAAGAGGCTCGAGATGCCGGCGCGGTAGGGGTTCGAGGGCTCCGAGAAGATGATGTCGTAACGGTCCCGGGAGGTCAGCAGGTACTCGCGCGCGTCGCGGATCGTGACGCGCACCTTGGGGTTCGCGAGCACGTTTCGGTTGACGGGCGCGCAGACCTCGCGCCACGTGGAGGATCGCCGGCTCCAGCTCCACGACGTCCACGCGCTCGATCGAAGGGACCTCGGCGAGCCAGCCGGCCGTCGAGCCGGTGCCCAACCCGATGACGAGCGCGCGGCGCGGCTGCCCGTGGAGCGCGGCCCCGATCAGTCCGCCCATGACCTGCGTGGGGGCGTCGGTGCGCGTGTTGCCGTCGATCTTTCCGTTCACGACGAAGGCGAGGCCGCCGCTCGTCGTCGTCATCGCGACGCTCGACTCGACGCCGTCGGCCTGCCAGAACGTGCGCCGCCGCTGGTCCCGCAGCCACTCGCGGACGCGGTTGGGCGAGGCCTTCGACAGGTTCACGCGCCCGGCGCCGATCGGGCTGTGCCGCCAGGCGGCCGTCGGACCGGTCATCGAGACGAGCGCGATACTCGCCGCGACCGGCCCGAGCGGAAGCCACCATCGCACGCGCGTCTTTTCGCGCCGGCCGCGGGAGACGGCCAGGGCCGCGAGCGCCAGCGCCGAGAGCAGGAGCGTCACGAAGACCCAGGTCCCCGTCGCCGAGAGAAGGGGAAGGAGCCCGAAGCCGCCGGCGAGCGAGCCCACGATCGCGCCCGCGGTGTTCCACGCGTACGCGAGGCCGACCTGGGCGCCGACTTTCTCGCGCCCGCGGCCGAGGAGCGATATCAGCAGCGGAAACTGCAAGCCGGCCACGAACGCGGCCGGAAAGACGACGAGGGCGGCGACCGCCGTCCATCCCGAGACGAGGCTCGCGAACGAGAAGGAGCCGCTCGGGCGCAGGCGCGCCGCGAGGATGGCGACGGAGTCGCCGAGGCCGTAAGGGACGGCGAGCAGGCGGCTTCGATCGCGCAGGACGCCGCGAAGGCCGCGAGCGTGCCGGGCCGCGACCGGACCGACCGGGCGAGCGAGCCCGCTCCGATGCCGAGGAGGGCCACCGCGAGGATCAGTCCGAACGTGTAGGTCGAGCCGCCGAGCAGCGGAGAGAGCATCCGGTACCAGACGAGCTCCATCAGCGTGAACGCGAAGCCCGTGATCGCCGCCGCCGCGAGGATGAACCTCGCCGGAGGTCCCGCGGCACGTCTCTCCTCAGGGTTTCTCCATCCTTCGTCGTCTTCTTCTTCTTCCCGCTCTCGCGCGGCCCGGGAGGCGCCGTGACGCCGGCCGGCTCCGGTTGGGGGGAGAGCGCCGCGGCGGCCGGCGCCTTTCCGGCCAGCAGGACGGCCGCCAGTCCGACGAGCGCGTTCACGGCGCAGCTGCCCCAGAGCGTCTCGCGCGTGCCGAGCTTCTCGAGCAGGTAGAAGGTGGAGAGGAGCGTTCCGGCGACGGCGCCCAGGGTATTGGATCCGTAGAGCAGCGCGAGGAGCCGGCGGCCGGAATCTTCGTCCGTCTCGATCGCGCGCGTCGCGGCGGGGAGCGTGCCTCCCATCAGGATCGTCGGCACCGCCAGGACCAGCGCGGAGAGGAGAAGCCGCGCGAGCGTCCCTCCGGCGATCCCCAGAGAGAGCGACCCCCCCACGGCGATGTACGCGGCGCGCACGAGCCACAGAAGCGCCGGCGTCAGCGCCGCCGAGACGGCAATCGCGATCTCCAGCACGCCGTAGAAGGCCAGGGGACGCGGGGCCTGGTCCGCGCGGCGGCCGAGGAGCCAGCCCCCGATTCCCAGCCCGCCCATGAAGATCGCGACGACCGCGGCGGAGGCGGCGGTGGAGAACCCGAAGACGAGGCGCAGCTCGCGCATCCAGCAGACCTGATAGACGAGCGCCGTCAGACCGGAACCGAAGAGCAGGAGGGAAACCCGCGAGGCCCGTGAAGTCACGATTTTCGCGAAGCTACCACAGGGTGCCGGCGACTTCGCCCGGGTCACTGCTTATACTGGAGTTCTGCGAATCTCCGTAACAGAGGCGCGACCGCCTCGGAACACCCGCCGGACGGGAGTCCTTTTTCTGCTCATTCTTCTCGGCGCCGCCGCCGCCTTCGCGGACACCGCCACGATCGTCTGGAAGGGGCAGCCGCACAACGTGACCATCGCCGGCGCGGACTACCAGGTCGTGGAGAGCGCCCGGGCGCTGGGGTTCGATGTCTCGACGGATCCGACGACGGGGGTCATGACGCTCACGGCGTCCGGCCACAAGGTCGTCGTCGGCGCCGGGACGACCCAGGTGCCCGTCGATTCCCGGATCCTCTCGATCTCGCGCCCCGCGCGCGCCGTCGCCGGCGCTCTCTATGTCCCGCCGGACTTCCTGGAAAAGGTCCTCTTCCCGCTCGTCGGCGCGAGCGGAGCCTACGACCCCGCCCGAAAGACCTGGACCCTCTCGGAGGGAACGGCCCCACTGACCCTCGACATCGCGGTCGTCCACGTCGAGCCCACGACGCAGATCGTCCTTCGTCAGTCCGCCGCCTCTCGCTTCGTCCCGACGCTGACCGAGACGGGCCTCCAGATCACCTGGCCCAATCAGAAAGTCGTTCCCCCCTTCGCGGAGCGCCGCTACGACGACCCGCTCGTCTCGGCGGTCCGGTTCTCGGGCAACACGGCCTTCCTGGAGTTCAAGGAGAAGGGGTCGACCGCGCGCGCCTATCCGCTGACTTCTCCCGACCGCGTGGTCGTCGAGATCGGGCGCCCCGCCGCCGCCCGGGCCGTGGAGCCGGCCGCCGTCCCCGAGGCGGCGGCGCCGGTGCCGACGATCGTGATCGATCCGGGGCACGGCGGCACGGAGACGGGAGCCGTGGGGCCGGGCGGCCTGGAAGAAAAAGACGTCACGCTCCAGATCGCCCGCCGGCTGGCCGCGGCCCTCCAGAAGCTCTTCCCCTGCCGGGTCGTCCTGACGCGCGAGTCCGACGGCGTGATCTCCCTGGACGACCGGACCGCCGTCGCCAACCACGAAAAGGCGGATCTCTTCCTCTCGATCCACGCGAATTCTTCGAGGGCCTCCGGCGCCCGGGGCTCGGAGACCTATTACCTCTCCCTCGAGGCCTCCGACAAGCTTTCGCAGGAGATCGCGAGCCGGGAGAACCAGCCGGCGCTTTCCGGCGGGCCCGGATCGGCTCCGACGGCGGCGCCGGCGCGCAATCCCGACCTCGACTTCATCCTCTGGGACCTCGCTCAGACGGCGCACCTGAAGGAATCGAGCGAGCTGGCCGAGGCGACTCAGGTAGGAACTGAACGTGCTCTCGGGCACCGAGAACCGGGGCATCAAGCAGGCGCCCTTCCGCGTGCTCGTCGGCGCGACGATGCCGGCGGTCCTCGTGGAAACGGCCTTCATCTCGAACCCGGAAGAGGAGAAGAAGCTCGCCTCCCCGGTCTTTCAGCAGAGCGTCGCCGAGGCCGTGGCGCGCGCCATCGGCCGCTTCTTCGAGCGCCGCAAGGCCGGCGGAGCGGCAAAGACTCCGGCCGCGCCGACTCCGGCTCCGACCCGGGTTCCATGAGCCGGCGGGCCGCCGCGATTCTGCTGGTGAGCCTGGCCGTGGCGGTCGCGGCCATCGTCTTCCTGACCCGGCCCCAGGCGGCGACGGGGAGGCGGCGGATCCGGTCGTTCCTGCGCGTCAGCCCCGCGCCGGCGGCGGTCCCGACGGTCTTCGCCGGAACGCCGCCGGTCACTCCGCCGCTGACGGTCCGCGTCACGGTCTTCTTTCCCGGGAAGGAAGACGCCAGGCTTCACGCGGAAGAGCGGGACATCCCCAAGCCTGCCGGGCCCACCGCGTTTCTCAAGGCGCTCTTCGCCGAAGTGCAGCGCGGTCCGACGCGCGAGGGCCTCGACTCCGTTCTGCCGGCCAAGCTGCTTCTTCGCAACGCCTTTCTCCTGCCCGACGGGATCGCCGTTCTCGACCTCGCCGTGGATTCGGGCCTCTCCTTCGGGTCTTCGGAAGAGCTCACGATCGTCGCGGCGCTCGTGGACACGGTGCTCCAGAACGTCGCCGAGACGACCCGCGTGCGCATCCTCGTCAACGGCGAGCCGGCGGAGACCCTCGCGGGGCACGTGGACCTGACGCAGCCATTGCTCTACCTGCGAAACGAGGTGGCGCCGTAACCGTCGCTCGCGCTTGCCCGGGACTGCGCCTGCGGGCGCACCGGCGGACGGCTCGGCGGATGCGGCGCTCGACCGCCCGCCTTATCCCGCGCAAGCGCTCCGCTCCCGCGGCGGAGGCTCCTCCGCTCGGTACTGGGAGACTCCTCGCGCCGCGACCGGGGCAGGAACGACGATACGCCCGAGAGTCGCTTCTAGCCGGCGGTGACGGAAGAGGTCGAGATACGATCATTTTAGGCGCGCCCTGCGTAAGGGCACAGGACGCGATTGCCAGGTCGATTTCGCGTCCCCTGGCCCGTCTGACGGAGCGGTAGAGCTTCGCCGCCAGGATTGCCTCCTCCGGCCCGAAGGGGACGGCGGCCTCTCCCGGGAAGAGAGCTTCCTGCGCCTCGATCTCTTCGGGCACGCGAGGCCCTCGTATCCACTCGTAGAGCACGATGCTGCTGAAGAGAATGCGCTCCCCGCTCTCGATCGCCGCTCGCAGGGCTCCGGCGGAACGCCGGGGGCCGGTCAAGGCGTCGATGAGAGCCGACGTGTCGAGGTGGATCACCGCCGGGAGGCGCCGCGGCGCCCGCCCGCCCGGCGGTCCCGACGGAGCTCCTCGATCTCCCGGTCGACGGCGGCGGCCGGCCGCGAAGGAATCCGCGGCACCACCTCGTCGAACAGCCGCAAGAGCCTCAAGCGCTCGGGCTCGGCGAGCTTGCCAACCCGCCCGGCGTAGTCGCGAATGGCGAGCCGAACGATTTCGCTTCGGGGCCTGCGAAGCCGAGCGGCCGACTTTCGCAAGGCGGCAACCGTCGGATCGTCCAACGTGAAGGTCATCTTCACCATACTCGAGCCATACTACCATACCGCACTGGCGTTCCCAGAAGAATCCCGGCGGCGGCCGGGAGAGCCCGCACTTCCCGCTATGATTTCGGGCCGGAGGTGCCCATGAGCACGACGCCACGGCCCGACGGACGAAAGCCCTCCGAGATGCGCGCCGTCTCCATCGAGACCGGGACCCTGAAGCACGCGGAGGGCTCGGCCCTGATCGCGCTCGGCTCGACGCGCGTGCTGTGCGCGGCCTCGGTCGAGGAGCGGGTCCCGCCGTTTCTCAAGGGGAGCGGCAGCGGGTGGGTCACGGCCGAGTACGGCATGCTGCCGCGCGCCACGCACACGCGGTCGCAGCGGGAGGCGGCCGCCGGCCGGCAGGGAGGACGCACCCACGAGATCCAGCGCCTGATCGGACGATCGCTGCGCAGCGTCACGGAGCTGCGGGGCCTGGGCGAGCGCACGATCCTGCTCGACTGCGACGTGATCGAGGCCGACGGCGGCACGCGCTGCGCCGCGATCACCGGGGCGTGCGTCGCCCTGGCCATGGCTCTGGTCAAGCTGATGCGGGCGCGGGCGATCCCGCGCTGGCCCCTGCGCGAGACCGTCGCCGCGACGTCGGTCGGGATCTGCGCCGGCCAGGCCGTCCTCGACCTCGCCTACGAGGAAGACTCCGAGGCGGACGTGGATTGCAACGTCGTCGGAACGGCCTCCGGCGCCTTCGTCGAGATCCAGGGCACCGCGGAGCGCCGCCCCTTCACGCAGGAGCAGCTCCTCGAGCTCCTCGCCCTCGCCGCCAAGGGCCTCTCCTCTCTCAAGAAGATCCAGGAAAAAGCCCTCGCTCCCCACTGGTCAGACATCGAGCGGGACTGAGGGTCCTCCGCGCCGGCGGCGCCCTCACCCCGACCCTCTCCCGGAGGGAGAGGGGGAAGCCCCCGTTGGCGGCGCGACATATAATCGCCGGCTCTCATGAAACGGATTGGTGTGCTTTTCGGACAGGAGCGGACCTTTCCGCTGGCGCTGGTCGAGCGGATCAACAGCGCCGGCGTGGAGGGGGTCGCGGCCGAGGCGGTCTCGGTCGGAGGCGTGAGCCTGGAGACGCCCAGGCGGTACGACCTGATCCTGGACCGCATCAGCCAGGACATCCCCTTCTACCGCGCGATACTGAAGAAATTCGCCGCCGAGGGCACGATCGTCGTCAACAACCCCTTCTGGTGGTCGGCCGACGACAAGTTCTTCAACAACGTCCTGGCCCGCGCCATCGGCGTCGCGGTCCCGAAGACGGTGATCCTTCCTTCGAACCAGCATCCGCCGGACACGACCTCGGCCTCGATGTCGAACCTGACGTATCCCACTGGACTGGGAGGCGATCTTTTCCCACATCGGTTTTCCGGCCTACTTCAAGCCCTACTCGGGCGGCGGGTGGAAGAGCGTCTACCGGGTCGAGAACCCCGGCGAGTTCTTCGCGGCCTACGCGGCCTCGGGGCAGAACGTCATGACGCTCCAGGAGGAGATCGTCTTCGAGGAGTACTTCCGCTGCTACGCCATCGGCAGGAAGCACGTCCACATCATGCGCTACGACCCGCGGCAGCCGCACGCCAACCGCTACGTCCGCAACGGGCCGCCGATCGAGCCCGATCTCTACGAGCGCGTCCGCGGCGACTGCCTGAAGCTGACGGAGGCCCTCGGCTACGACTTCGACACGCTGGAGTTCGCGGTGCGCGACGGCGTCCCCTACGCGATCGATTTCCTGAATCCCGCGCCCGACGCGGACCCGGCCTCCGTCGGCGAGGACAACTTCCGGTGGGTGCTGGAGCACGCGGCCCAATGGCTCATCGAGCGGGTCGCCGCCGGCGCCGCGGCGCCCGAACGCTTCCACTGGCAGGAATTCCTCGCGGCCGCCGCGCCGGCGAAGCCCAAACGCCCCTCGCGCCGGCCCGTCGGAGGCGGAAAGCGCGTCCCCCGCCCCGGCACTCCGCCGACGCCATGACCGAACGGCCGGCCTTCACCCTCGGCGTCGAGGAGGAGTTCCAGATCATCGATCCGGAGACGCGGGGGCTGCGCTCCCACGTCCAGCAGATGCTGGAGGAGGGGAAGAGCCTGCTCAAGGAGCGCGTCAAGCCGGAGATGCACCAGTCGGTCATCGAGCTCGGCACGGGCATCTGCAAGGACATCGGGGAAGTCCGCCGGGACATCGCCGAGACGCGGACGGAGATCATCCGGCTGGCCGCGCGGCAGGGCATGCGAGTCGCCGCCGCCGGAACGCACCCGTTCTCCGACTGGGCCGACCAGCTCATCTTTCCCGATCCGCGCTACGACCAGGTCGTCGAGGAGATGCAGATGCTGGCCCGCGCCAACCTGATCTTCGGCCTCCACGTCCACGTCGGCATCCAGGACCGGACGACCGCCTTCCAGATCTTCAACGAGGCGTGCTACTTCCTGCCGCACCTGCTCGCCCTCTCGACGAACTCCCCCTTCTGGCTCGGGAGGAACTCCGGCCTGAAGAGCTTCCGCACGAAGGTCTTCGACCGGTTCCCGCGCACGAACATCCCGGAGTACTTCGAGTCGCCCGCGGAGTTCGACGACTTCGTGCGGATCCTCGTCAAGACCAACTGCATCGACAACGGCAAGAAGATCTGGTGGGACCTGCGCCCGCACCCCTTCTTCGACACGATCGAGTTCCGCGTCTGCGACATCCCGATGCGCATGGACGAGACGGTGACGATCGCGGCGCTCATCCAGGCGATCTGCGTGAAGCTCTACAACCTGCGCGTCCAGAACCTGGGGTGGCGGCGCTACCGCCGCGCCCTGATCCTCGAGAACAAGTGGCGCGCGAGCCGCTGGGGGATCGACGGGAAGCTGATCGACTTCGGCAAGGAGATCGAGGTGCCCTTCCGGGAGCTCGCCACGGGAGATGCTCGAGTTCGTGGACGACGTCGTGGACGAGCTCGGTTCCCGGCAGGAGGTCGAGCGGGTAAACTGGATCCTGGAGAACGGCACCGGAGCGGACCGGCAGCTGCGCGTTTTCCATGAGACAGAGGGAGACTTGAAGAAGGTCGTCGATTACATCTGCGACGAGACGAGCCACGGCCTCGACATCGAGAATCGGGGCAGCCGCGCCGTTTCGTAGCGACGGAAAGGCCAATTTCTCAATGCAGAACCTGACAGAGCTGCCGTCCGTGTACGCCGAGGAGCTGGCGCCGGGCGCGCGAAACGCGGTGCGGACCTGCCTGCGCATCGCGCCGCACGAGCGGGTGGTCCTGGTCACGGACCTGGAGACCGAAGAGATCGCCGCGAGCCTCGCCGACCAGGTCCGCCAGGTCGGCGCGGAAATCGACGTGCACGTCATGGAGGATTACGGGTCCCGGCCGATGCTGTCGGTGCCCGGACCGGTCCGCGAGGCCCTCGAGCGCGCCGACGTCTCGATCTACGCCGGCCAGCCCAAGTCGGGCGAGCTCGCCTTCCGCCGCGAGCTGACCCAGGTCATCGACCGGCGGCAGATCCGCCACGCCCACATGGTGTCCATCTCCCGGCAGATCATGTGCGAGGCGATGCGCGCCGATTTCAACGAGGTGGACGCCATCTCGCGGCGGGTGCTCGAGCGCGCCGAGAGGGCCGAGAAGATCGTCGCGCGCTCGCGCGCGGGCTCCTTCCTCGAAGCGACGTTCGATCCCGAAATCAAGTGGCTGAAGACCTCGGGCATCATCTCCACGATCGAAGTGGGGAAACCTCCCCGGCGGAGAAGTCCTGACCGCCCCCGCCCGCGTGGACGGCGTCTATGTCGCCGACGGCGTCGTCGGCGAGTACCTCTGCGCGCGCTACGGGGACCTGAAGGCGACGCCGCTCTCCGTCACGATCGTGGACAGCCGGATCACGGAGATTCGCTGCGAGAACCAGGACCTCGTCAACGACTTCCGCGCCTACACGTCCACCGACGAGAACTCCAACCGCGTGGGAGAGTTCGCCATCGGCACCAACATCGCCCTGGAGAACGTCATCGGCAACATCCTGCAGGACGAGAAGCTCCCCACTCTCCACATCGCCTTCGGCCACCCCTACTCCGAGCACACCGGCGCGAAATGGAGAAGCACGACGCACATCGACATCGTCGGCCGCGAGTTCGACATCTGGTTCGACGGCGACCAGGTCATGGCCGAGGGGAAGTTCCTGATTTAGTCGAGATCCGCCCCCTCTCCCCCGGGAGAGGGTTGGGGTGAGGGCGCAATAACCGCCATGATTCCTTCCCTCCGCCGTTCCTACAACGCGGCCTACACCGACCAGAAGTACCGGCAGTACCGGACGCGCCTCGAGGAGGAGGCCGGCTGTCCGATCCCGTTCCGGCTGGCCGAGTCGCCGGTCTTTCTCCCGCGGGAGCTGCTCGACGAGATGGTGTCCGCGTCGTTCGAGATCTGGCGGCAGCTCTCTCAGCCCGCCGCGCTCGCGCGCTCCAGGGCGGCGGTGCCGGCGCGGTTCGACGTTCCCGGCAGCGACGCGCATCCCGTCTTCGCGGTCACGGACTTTGCGGTCGTGCGCGCCTCCGACGGGCGCCTGGCTCCGAAGCTGATCGAGCTCCAGGCGTTCCCGACCCTCTATGCGTTCCAGCTCTTCCAGACGATCGCCCTGCGGGACATGTGTCCCGAGCCCGCGGCGCTCGACTTCCTGCTTGGCGGCCTCGACCCGGAGGGGTATCGCCGCGTGGTGGGAGACGCCATCCTCGCCGGCCTGCCGCCGGAGAACGTCGTGCTCCTGGATCTGGATCCGCCGTCCCAGAAGACCTACGTGGATTTCGCCTTCACCGAGAAGCTCTGGAACGTGCGCGCCGTCTGCCCGACGAAGGTCGAAAAACGCGGACGGGAGCTCTGGTACGACCGCGACGGCAAGCCGACGCGGATTCTCCGCATCTACAACCGCCTGATCTTCGACGAGCTGGCGCACAAGAAGATCGAGCTTCCGATCGACTTCCGCGAGGAGCTCGACGTCGCCTGGGCCGGACACCCCAACTGGTACTTCCGCTGGTCGAAGCACGCGCTCCCCGTGCTCAATCACCCGACGGTGCCGGAGGCGCATTTCCTGTCGGACCTGCCGGCCGTTCCCGGAGGATCTCTCGAACTGGGTGCTCAAGCCCCTCTTCTCCTTCGCCGGTTCCGGCGTGAAGGTGGACGTCACGCCGTCGGACATCGCCGCGGTCCCGCCCGAGGAGCGTCCCCACACCCTCCTCATGCGCAAGGTGGAATACGCGCCGGCCATCGAGACGACCGACGGCCATTCATCGAAAGTCGAAGTCCGCGTGATGTTCGTCTGGAAGAACGGCGAGCCCCTGCCCGTCACGACGCTCGCCCGCCTCTCCCAGGGAAAGATGATGGGCGTCGCCTTCAACAAGGACCGCACCTGGGTCGGCTCCTCCGGCTGCCTCTGGCCGACTGAGGAGGGTCTAAGGTCTAATGTCTAAGGTCTAAGGTCCCGGGGCCTCACATTGGACTCTAGACTTTAGACCTTAGACCTTAGACTTCTCACTCATGCCGATCTATGAGTACCGGTGCCGCGACTGCGACACGCGCTTCGAGAGGTTCGTGAGCGGGAAGGGGCGCATCGAGTGCCCGGACTGCGAGAGCGCGCGGGTGGACCGGCTCCTCTCGGTCTTCGCCGTTTCGAGCGGGTCGGCCCGCTCTTCCGCGGAGTCGGCGGGCTCCTGCGGCTCGTGCGGCGATCCCCGCGGCCCCGGCGCCTGCTCGACAAACTGAGACACGACTCTGGTCGAGGTTCGGTTCGACTCCTCTCTCAGCCCCGGCTCCTTCCGGGTTCGGATTCGGGCCAAGTCGTATTGCATAGATGGCTGTCTTGTATTACGCTCCTGTCGTGAAGACCATGACCGTGCGGCTTCCCGAGACCCTCGTTCTCGACATCGAAGAGGAGTCACGAGCGCGCAAGGTCTCGAAATCCGACGTCATTCGCGAGCGTCTCAAGTTTCCTGCCCGATCTGCACGTTCCCGCCGTCGGCTGCACGACCTGATTGCGGATCTCGTGGGTTCGGTGGACGGATTGCCGATCGACCTGGCCACGAAGAAGAAGACGCACCTCGAAGCCGCGGGATATGGCAGGAAGCGTACTCGTTGACGCTGGTTTCCTGATCGCGCTGCTTTCGCGCCGCGACCGGCATCACCGCTGGGCAGCGGCCCAGGCACCGCATCTCGCTCGACCCTGGGGCACGTGCGAGGCGGCCCTTTCCGAGGCCTTCTTTCTCCTCGGAGGCGCCGGAGAGCCGGCGCTGGTCGCTCTTCTGCGCCGGCGCGCGGTGGTTCCGGCGTTTGACCTCGGCGGGGAAATGGAACGCGTGCTGAAGCTCATGGAGAAATACGCGGATGTCCCGATGAGCCTTGCTGATGCGTGCCTCGTGCGGATGAGCGAAATGGTGTCCGACGCGGTCATCCTCACCACGGATCGAGACTTCCGGATCTATCGCCGCCATGGCCGACAGGTCGTTGCCTGCCTGACGCCGTACTGACATCCGCCTCAGGGCACGTAGTGCCGGATCTGCTCCTTCCACCAGGGCCAGTCGTGGCCGTAGGGGGCGCCCCAGACGCTGTTGCGGTTGCGGATCCCCTTCTCGTTGAAGATCCGCATCATGTCGGTCGTGCCGTTCAGGATGTTGTCGGTCGCGCCGGTGACGATCGCGATGTCCATCGCCGAGAGCTTTCCCACCCACTCGCCGTCCATGTTGGGGACGTAGGCGGTCGGGCAGTGGAAGTAGCAGAGCTCGTCCCAGTAGCCGTCGAGAAAGGAATGGATGTCGTACTTGCCGGAGAAGCCGACGACCTTGTCGCAGAGGTCCGGATGCCGCAGGCCGAAGTTGACCGCGTGATAGGCGCCGAAGGAGGCCCCGAGCGTGCCGATCCGTCCGGCCGGCCGCGCCTTGTCGAGGAGCCACGGCACGACCTCGCCGGCGATGTAACGGTCGTACTCGTCGTGCCGGCGGATTCTCTCGGCCGGAGGCCGGCTGGTCGCGTAGAAGCTCTCCGCGTCCACGCTGTCCACGCAGGCGATCTGAAGCCGCCCCGCCTTGATGTGATCGGCGACGGCGCCCACCAGCCCGAAATCCTCGTTCTGGTAGAAGCGCCCGACGGAGGTCGGAAACCAGACCATCGGGCGTCCGGCGTGGCCGAAGCGGAGAAGCTCCATCCGGCGGCCGAGGGTCGGCGAGTCCCAGGCGACGTATTCGCGTTTCATTTTCTCTTCCGAGACGATATTCCGTCGCGCGCTCGGAGTCGAGCGGCCGCTTATTCGTCGCGGGGTTCGGACCGGATGAAGCGGCCCGTCTGAAGCTCGCGCAGGGTCTGCTCGATCTCCGATTGGGTGTTCATCACGAAGGGGCCGTAACGAGCGATCGGCTCGCGGAGAGGCTCCGCCGCGGCAAGGAGGAACCGGCCTCCTCCGGCGCCGGCCCATGCCTCGATCGCCTCGCCGTCTCCGAAGAGAACGAGCGCCGGAGCGGACACCGGCTTGCGCTGCGGTCCGAAGAGGATCTCGCCCCGGTCCACGTAGGCGAAGGCGGAGTGGCCGGCCGGGACCGTTTCGCGGAAGGACGTTCCCCCGGCAAGCGTCACGTCCACGAACTTCGGGGCGACGGCCAGTCCCTCGACGGGGCCGGTGACGCGGCCGCCCATCGCCTCGCCGGCGATGACCCGGATCTTCGCGCCTTCCTCGGTCTCGCGCTCGGGCAGGTGATCCGAGCGCAGCTCGCGGTAGCGGGGACGCGTCATCTTCTCGCGGGCCGGGAGATTCAGCCAGATCTGGAGGCCGCCGATCCCTTCCGGGCGCACCTGCGGCATCTCCTCGTGCAGGATCCCGCTGCCGGAGGTCATCCACTGGATGTCGCCCGCCCCGATCGTCCCGGCGTGGCCGAGCGAATCGCCGTGGCGGACCTCGCCCTGGCGGACGATCGTGATCGTCTCGATTCCCCGATGGGGATGGTACGGAAAACCGGCCTGGTAATCAGACGGAACCGCCGACTCGAAATGGTCGAGCAGCAGGAACGGATCGAGATGGTCGAGCTCGCGCGTGCCGATGCTGCGCGCGAGGTGCACGCCCGCGCCCTCGATGACGGGCTGCGGCGTGACGACTCGAGTTACGTTGCGGGACGTTTCCTGGGTCATGGATTGCCTCCGAGACGGACATACGCCACGGCGGCGTCCGGCGGTTCAACCTCGCCGTCGCGCGAGCCGCGTGGGATAATCGCACGCCCTCGGGGCGTAGCGCAGCGGTAGCGTACTTGCTTTGGGAGCAAGTGGTCGCCGGTTCGATCCCGGCCGCCCCGACCAACACGTCGCGAGAGCTGCGGGCGGGGTCTGCGCCTGCGGCGCACCGGCGAGCGAGTCGGCCGGATGCGGCCTCCATCGCTCGCCTGACCCCGACCTCCGCTCTCGCTCCCGCGGCGCGCGCCTCCTCCCTCGGTTACTTCGGGAGACTTCGCGCGCCGCGAGCTACACGAGTGTCATTCTCAAGAGATATCAGGACGGCTCTTCTGGCGTTTGTAGGGGAGGGGCTCGCCCCTCCCGCCTCACGGCGGCTGGGCCGCGCTGACCCTCAACGGGTCGGGCGGTACCAGTAGCGGTCGATGAAATCCAGGAAGGCCTGGCGACGGAAGAGGAAGAGAAGGGTTGTGCGCGGCAGCAGCGTGACGTAGTGCCAGTCGCCGTGCTCGTCGAACTTCCGGAGAGACGCCGTGGCCTTGAAACGGCGCAGGCGGATGAGGCGCTGGCCGCGGCGGCGGCCGAGGCGTTTCAAGGCCCAGGGGAAGGCGACGTCCTCGGCGATGCGCAGGTTCTCGTCGTAGCCTCCGACGGCCTCGAAGTCCTCTCTCCGGCAGAAGACGAGACCGGTGTCGATTCCGGTGACCCAGACCAGGGGAACGAGCATCATGTAGGCAGCGGCGATCCCGGCAGACCAGCGCTCGAGCCGGACACCGGTGGCGCCGCCGACCACCCGGCCGGTGGCCAGCGCCTCATCGATCGCGCCGAACGTCTCCGGGTGAATCCGGGCGTCGGCGTCCACGAAGCACACGATCTCTCCCCTCGCGGCCCGGGCTCCGCCGTTCCGGGCCGCGGCGATGACACGCTTTTCGACCGGAACGACCCGGCAGCCGCGCGAGGCCGCGAGGCTCGCCGTCGAGTCCGTGGAGGCGTTGTCGGCCACGATGACCTCGATCGCGCCGGGGCTGCCTCCGTAGGCTTCCCGTGCCGCGTCGATCGAGTCGAGCAGCCTCGGCAGAAGGTTCTCCTCGTTGTAGGCCGGGATAACGACTGAAAACCGCGGGCCGTGCGACGCCTTCACGCTGCCAGTGTAACGGCGGAACCCAACCCGCCAATCGGCACCTCCCCGGTGGATGGAATAGACTGAACGGGACGCGGTTTGCGGTGAAAAACGGGAGGCCCCGCGGTCAGAGGGTGGATCGAAGCCCTACGGAGACAAGAGGTTGCGCGAGTCAAAACAGCCGGTAATCTCGGTGGAGGGTTTTCCGTAGTCCAGGAGGGCTGACAGAGCCCCAGGGAGAAGAATGGCCTCGAAGAGCACACCCGACGCTCCGGCCGCACGGAACGAAGTGATCGCGCCGCGAGAAACGATCCTTCCGCAGCCGGGCGAGCGGAGCCGGCGGTGGCCCTGGGTGATCGGAATCGGCGCGGCGGTCCTGCTCGCGGTCCTCCTTTTCGCCCGTGCGGGCCAGAAGAAACAGAGCGAGGCTGCGGCGGCCAAGGCGAAGGCGGCGCAGCGCGCCGTGCCGGTGGCCGGAGCGACTGCCAGGAAGGGAGACCTCGACGTCTACCTGACGGGGCTCGGCACCGTGAACGCCTTGAACACGGTCACGGTCCGGAGCCGGGTGGACGGACAGTTGATCCGGGTCGCGTTCCGCGAGGGACAGCTCGTGCATCAGGGCGACCTGCTGGCCGAGATCGATCCCCGCCCCTTCCAGGTCCAGCTCATGCAGGCCGAAGGGCAGAAGGCCAAGGACGAGGCCACGCTGGAGAACGCAAAGGTGGACCTGGCGAGATACGTGATCCTGGTCCAGGAGGACTCCATCTCGAAGCAGCAGCTCGACACGCAGTCCGCGACGGTCAACCAGCTCGCGGCCTCGGTCAAGAGCGACCAGGGGCAGGTCGAGAGCGCGAAGCTGAACCTGACCTACAGCCGCATCACCGCCCCGATCACCGGAATGATCGGATTGCGGCTCGTGGATGTCGGCAACATGGTGCACGCGTCGGATCCGAACGGTCTGCTCGTCATCACACAGATCCAGCCGATCACGGTCGTCTTCACCATCCCGGCCGATCACCTCCCGCAGGTGCTGCAGCAGGTCAAGACCGGCAAGAGCCTCCCCGTGGACGCCTACGACCGCGACTTCAAGAACAAGCTCGCGACGGGCTCCGTCCTGGCGCTGGACAACCAGATCGACCAGACCACGGGGACGGTCAAGATCAAGGCCATCTTCGCCAACGAGAACCTGGGGCTCTACGCGAACCAGTTCGTCAACGCGCGCCTGCTCGTGGACACGCTGCGCGGGGCCGTGATCGTCCCGACGGCCGCGATCCAGCGAAGCCCGCAGTCCACCTTCGTCTATGTCGTCAAGCCCGACTCGACCGTGGACATGCGCAACGTCGACGTGCAGCTGACCCAGGGGGACGACACCACGATCCAGAAGGGGATCTCTCCCGGTGAGACGGTCGTGACCGACGGCGTGGACAAGCTGCAGCCCGGCATGAAGGTCGCTCTGGCCGGGGCCGGAGCGGCTTCGCCGAATCAGCCGGGCCGCGAGCAGCCGGAGAGCGGGAAGGGAGAGGCGCGCCCGCGCAAGAAAGCGGGCGCATGAGCCCATCCCGCCCCTTCATCCTGCGGCCGGTCGCGACGTCGCTCCTGATGGCGGGCCTCCTGATCGCGGGGGCGATCGGTTTCAAGCAGCTTCCCGTCTCGGCGCTCCCTCAGGTGGATTACCCGACGATCCAGATCGTGACGTTCTATCCCGGCGCGAGCCCGGACGTCATGGCCTCCGCCGTGACGGCTCCGCTCGAGCGGCAGTTCGGCCAGCTCCCGGGCCTGAAGCAGATGACGTCCAACAGCTCCGGCGGCAGCTCGGTCATCACGCTGCAGTTCGACCTCGACCTGAACATCGACGTGGCCGAGCAGGAGGTGCAGGCCGCCATCAACGCCTCGGGGACCTACCTGCCGCGCGACCTGCCCAACCCGCCCATCTACAGCAAGATCAACCCGGCCGACGCCCCGATCATCACGCTCGCGCTCACCTCGAAAACGCTCCCGCTCTCCAGGATCGAGGACCTGGCCGACACCCGTTTCGCCCAGAAGATCTCGCAACTCCCCGGCGTCGGCCTCGTCTCCATCTCGGGCGGGCAGAAGCCGGCCGTCCGGATCCAGGTCAACCCGACCGCGCTCTCCTCCTACGGCCTGACGATGGAGGACGTCCGGACGGCCGTGGCGGCGTCCAACGTGAACCAGGCCAAGGGCACGTTCGACGGGGCCCACCAGTCCTACCAGATCGGGGCCAACGACCAGCTCCTGACGAGCGACCAGTACAAGCCCCTGGTGGTCGCCTACAAGAACGGAGCGCCCATCCATCTCTCCGACATCGCCAACGTGATCGACGACACCGAGAACGTGAAGCAGGCGGCGTGGATGAACGACGTCCCGGCGGTCATCCTGAACATCCAGCGGCAGCCGGGCGCGAACATCATCGCCGTCGTGGACCGCGTCAAGCAGCTCCTCCCGCAGCTGCGGGCCTCTCTCCCCTCGGCCATCGACGTGGCGATCCTGACCGACCGCACGACGACGATCCGGGCCTCCGTCCAGGACGTGGAGTTCGAGCTGATGCTCGTCATCGCGCTCGTCGTCATGGTGATCTTCCTCTTCCTGCGCACGCTCGCCGCCACCGTCATCCCGAGCGTCGCCGTCCCGCTCTCGCTCGTCGGGACGTTCGGCGCCATGTATCTGCTGGGCTACAGCCTGAACAACCTGACGCTGATGGCCCTGACGATCTCGACCGGCTTCGTCGTGGACGACGCGATCGTGATGATCGAGAACATCTCGCGCTACATCGAGGAAGGGGTCAAGCCGCTCGAGGCGGCGCTCAAGGGCTCCGAGCAGATCGGTTTCACGATCATGTCCCTGACGGTCTCGCTCATCGCGGTCCTGATCCCGCTCCTCTTCATGGGAGACGTCGTCGGCCGCCTCTTCCGCGAGTTCGCCGTGACCCTCTCCGTGACGATCCTGATCTCCGCCTTCGTCTCGCTGACGCTGACGCCGATGATGTGCGCCACGCTCCTGCGCCACAAGCCCGCCTCGGAGCAGACCCGCTTCTACCGGGCCTCCGAGCGCGCGTTCCAGAAGGTCATCGACTTCTACGGCAGGACACTGACCGTGGTCCTGCGCCACCAGAAGGCCACGCTCGGCATCGCCGTTGCCACGCTCGTGACGACCGTGCTCCTCTTCCTCGTCATCCCCAAGGGGTTCTTCCCCGTGCAGGACACGGGCGTGATCCTCGGCATCTCCGAGGCGTCGCAGACCGTCTCGTTCGCCGCCATGAAAGAGCGGCAGATCTCGCTCGCCCGCGTCATCCTGAAGGACTCCGGGGTCGAGAGCCTGTCGTCGTTCATCGGGATCGACGGGACGAACACGACGATGAACAGCGGGCGCATCCAGATCAACCTGAAGCCTCTCTCGCAGCGCAAGGCGAGCGCGACGGACATCATCCGCCGCCTCCAGCCGGAGCTGGCGAAGGTCGAGGGGATCACGCTGTACCTCCAGCCGGTGCAGGACCTGACCGTCGAGGACCGGGTGAGCCGGACG
This sequence comes from uncultured Acidobacteriota bacterium, assembly GCA_963782815.1. Lineage (GTDB taxonomy): Bacteria > Acidobacteriota > Thermoanaerobaculia > UBA5066 > Gp7-AA6 > JAWOLE01. The sequence continues at coordinate 309,140 of CAWALG010000012.1, forward strand.
CAGTTTCAGTACAGCCTCGAAGACCCCGACCCGCGGGAGCTCTCGGTGTGGGTCCCCCGCTTCCTCGCGAAGCTGCAAACGCTGCCGGAATTGCGCGACCTCGCGAGCGACCAGCAGAACGGAGGCCTCGAGGCCCGGCTGATCCTCGACCGGACGACCGCCTCGCGCCTGGGCATCACTCCGCTCGATCTCGACAACTCTCTCTACGACGCGTTCGGGCAGCGGCAGATCTCGACCATGTTCACGCAGTTGAACCAGTACCGCGTCGTGCTCGAGACGCAGCCGGGCTTCCAGGACCAGCCCGAGGACTTGAAGAGCGTCTTCCTGCGCTCCTCCGGAGGCGGCTCGGTGCCGCTCGGCGCGTTCACGGAGCTGCAGACATCCAACGCTCCCCTCTCCGTGAACCACCAGGGACAGTTCCCGGTCGTCACCGTCTCCTTCAACCTCGCGCCCGGCACGTCGCTCGGACAGGCGGTTCGCGCGATCGAACGGGCCAAGGAGGAGCTGGGAATGCCGACAAGCATCCAGACGAGCTTCCAGGGGACCGCGAAGGCGTTCCGGGCGTCCCTGTCCAACGAGGTGTTCCTGATCCTGGCGGCCGTCATCACGGTCTACATCCTGCTCGGCGTGCTCTACGAGAGCTACATCCACCCGGTCACGATCCTGTCGACGCTCCCCTCCGCCGCCGTGGGGGCCCTCCTCTCGCTCATGGTCTGCCGGACGGATTTCTCCGTCATCGCCTTGATCGGCATCATCCTGCTCATCGGGATCGTCGAGAAGAACGCGATCATGATGATCGACTTCGCGCTCGACGCCGAGCGCAAGGAGAAGAAGAAGCCGGAAGACGCGATCTACCAGGCGTGCCTTCTGCGACTGCGCCCGATCCTGATGACGACGATGGCGGCGCTGCTCGCCGGCGTGCCGCTCGCGCTGGGGTCCGGAATCGGCGCCGAGCTGCGGCGTCCCCTCGGCATCGCGATCGTGGGAGGACTCATCTTCTCCCAGCTGCTGACCCTCTACACGACGCCCGTGATCTATCTCGCGTTCGACCGCCTCGCCCTCCGCCTCGCGAAGGGCCGCCATAGGGAGCCTGCGGGGAAACTCGCGCCTGCCAGCCAGGAGCCCGCGTAATGCCTGCCGCTGTCATCCTGAGGAGCGAAGCGACGAAGGATCTGCCCTCGGCGGATGAGCAGATCCTTCGCTTCGCTCAGGATGGCAGGTCGAACCCTGGCTCATGAGCATCTCGGCTCCGTTCATCCATCGGCCGGTCGCGACGACGCTCCTGGTCGTCGGGATCGCGCTCGCGGGGGGGATCGGCTACAAGTTCCTGCCGGTCTCTCCCCTGCCGCAGGTGGAGTTCCCGACGATCAGTGTTAATTCGGGGCTGCCGGGGGCGAGCCCGGACACGATGGCCTCCGCCGTCGCGACGCCGCTCGAGCGCCAGTTCGGACGCATCGCCGGGATCACGGAGATGACGTCCACGAGCGGCCTGGGCTCGACGAACATCACGATCCAGTTCGACCTGAACCGGAACATCGACGCGGCGGCGCGCGACGTCCAGGCGGCGATCAACGCGGCGCGCGGCCAGCTGCCGGCGAACCTGCCGAACAACCCCTCCTACCGGAAGGTCAACCCGGCGGACGCTCCCATCATGATCCTGTCTCTCACCTCCAACATCATCGAGCGCGCCCGGATGTACGACATCGGCTCCTCCATCCTCCAGCAGAAGCTGGCGCAGGTCGAGGGCGTGGGACAGGTCTTCGTCGGGGGCGGCGCGCTCCCCGCCGTGCGGGTGGACGTCAATCCCACGGCGCTCTACAACAACGGCCTGGGGCTCGAGGACGTCCGGTCGGCGCTCTCTACCGCCAACGCGAACCGTCCGAAGGGGGAGCTCGCCAACGGCGAACGCACCTATTCCCTCTCGACGACCGACCAGCTCTTGAAGGCGGCGGAGTATCGGCCGCTGATCATCCACTACAGCAACGGCGCCGCGGTGCGGCTCTCCGACATCGCCACCGTGACCGACTCGGTCGAGGACATCCGGACGGGAGGGCTCTCCAACGGGAAACCGGCGGTCCTGATCATCGTGTTTCGCCAGCCGGGCGCCAACATCATCCAGACCGTGGACCGCGTCCGGGCCCTGCTGCCGCAGCTCCAGGCATCCATCCCGCCGACGATCACGCTGGCGGTCGCCATCGACGCCACCCGCACGATCCGCGCGTCGGTCCGGGACGTCCAGATCACGATGGGGGTCTCGATCTCGCTCGTCATCCTGGTCGTCTTCATCTTCCTCCGAAACGTCCGCTCGACTTTCATTCCGAGCGTCGCCGTGCCGGTCTCGCTCATCGGCACCTTCGGCGCCATGTACCTCCTGGACTACTCGATCGACAACCTGTCCCTCATGGCGCTGACCATCGCGACCGGTTTCGTCGTGGACGACGCGATCGTCGTGATCGAAAACATCACGCGGCATCTGGAGTCGGGCATGACGCCGCTCGACGCGGCGTTGAAGGGAGCGCAGGAGATCGGCTTCACCGTCATTTCGATCTCCCTGTCGCTCATCGCGGTGTTCCTGCCGATTCTCCTCATGGGCGGCATCGTCGGGCGCCTCTTCCGGGAATTCGCCGTCACGCTCTCCATCGCGATCGGCGTCTCCCTCCTCATCTCCCTGACGGCGACGCCGATGATGTGCGCCAGGCTCCTTCGCCCGCCGAGCAAGGCCGCGCGGGGGCGTCTCTTCCAGGCGAGCGAGAAGGGCTTCGGCGCGATCCTGCACGGTTACGAGAGGTCGCTCGGATGGGTGCTCCGGCACCAGCGGTTCACGATCCTGGTCACCCTCGGGACCATGGCGGCCACGATCTTCCTGTACGCGAAGGTGCCGAAGGGCTTCTTCCCCCAACAGGACGCGGGCCGGCTGACAGGCACGATCCAGGCCGACCAGGACACCTCCTTCCAGGCGATGCAGAAGAAGCTCGCCCAGTTCGTGGACACGGTCATGCGGGACCCCGACATCGAGAGCGCCAACGGGTTCGTGGGGGGCGGGAGCGCCAACTCCGGCCGGATGTTCATCTCCCTGAAGTCGCGCGGAAACCGGAAGGACGGGGCCACCGCCGACCAGATCATCGCGCGGCTGCGCGGCAAGCTGGCGCACGTGCCGGGCGCCACCCTCGTCCTGCAGCCGGTCCAGGACGTGCGCGTCGGAGGAAGACCCTCCGCCGCGCAGTACCAGTACACGCTGCGGGGCGACGATTCCAACGAGCTGCTCGCGTGGGCGCCCCGCGTCCTCCAGACACTGCGCCAACTGCCCCAGCTGACGGACGTCAACAGCGATCAGCAGAACAAGGGGCTGCAGGTGTCGCTCGCCATCGACCGCGCGACGGCCTCGCGGCTGGGGATCACGCCCCAGATGGTCGACGACACGCTCTACGACGCGTTCGGCCAGCGGCAGGTCTCAACGATGTACACGCCGCTCAACCAGTACCACGTCGTCATGCAGGTCGAATCGAAGTTCTGGCAGAACCCGGAGGGCCTGAAATCCATCTACGTCCGCGCAAAGTCCGGCGACCTGGTGCCGCTCGCGGCGTTCACCCACTACGAGCGCTCGACGGCTCCCCTGACCGTCAACCACCAGGGGCAGTTTCCTTCCGTGACGATCTCCTTCAACCTGCCGGCGGGAGTCGCGCTGGGGACCGCGGTGGACGCGATCGACCGCGCCGAGGCGGAGATCCGCCTGCCGGGATCGATACGGGGAAGCTTCCAGGGAACGGCGCAGGCCTTCCAGGCGTCGCTCGCCAACGAGCCGATCCTGATCGCCGCCGCGCTGCTGACGGTCTACATCGTGCTCGGCGTCTTGTACGAGAGCGTCATCCATCCCCTGACGATCCTCTCGACGATCCCCTCCGCCGGGGTGGGGGCGCTGCTCGCCCTGCTCCTGACCGGCAACGACCTCTCCGTCATCGCGCTCATCGGGATCATTCTCTTGATCGGCATCGTGAAGAAGAACGCGATCCTGATGATCGACTTCGCGCTCGAGGCGGAGCGCAAGGAGGGGAAGAAACCCGAGGAGGCGATCTTCCAGGCATGTCTCTTGCGTTTTCGTCCGATCACCATGACGACGATGGCGGCGATGCTCGGCGGCCTCCCTCTCGCCATCGGGGTCGGGACCGGCGCGGAACTGCGGCGTCCGCTGGGGATCTCGATCGTCGGCGGCCTGATCTTCTCGCAGATGCTCACGCTCTACACGACGCCGGTCGTCTACCTCTACCTCGACCGGTTCCGGCTGCGCTGGGAGGCGTTCCGCCGGGCTCACTGGCGCCGTCCCGTGCCGGTGGAGGAGAAGGCGTGACGAGGGAGCGGGTCTTCGCGATCACCGCGGCCCTCCTCACGGCGGCCTGCGCGGTCGGGCCCGACTACAAGAAGCCTTCCGCGCCGGTGCCGGCGGCGTACAAGGAGGAGCAGCCTCCCGCCGGCGCCGCCGGCGCCGACATGGCCCAGTGGAAGCCCGCGGAGCCGCGGGATGACGCCAGCCGCGGCAAGTGGTGGGAGATCTTCGGGGATCCCGCGTTGAACGATCTCGAGGAGCAGATCGACATCTCCAACCAGAACATCGCCCAGGCCGAGGCGCAGTTCCGCGGCGCCCACGCCGCCATCCGGGCGGCCCGCGCGGACTTCTTCCCGACCGTGACCGCGAGCGCGTCGGCGACGCGGTCGCAGGGGTCCACGGGCGGCCCGTCCGGGAGCGCCTCCTCTTCGGCGCCGCTGCGCCCGACGACGGTCTACGCGCTCCCCGTGAACCTCTCCTGGGAGTTTGACGCCTGGGGCCGCGTCCGGCGCGGCGTCGAGGCGAGCGTCGCCGGCGCGCAGGCCTCCGCCGCGGACCTCGAGACGGTGCGGTTGTCCATGCACGCGGAGCTGGCCCTCGACTATTTCGTGCTGCGAGGAATCGACACGGAGAAGCAGCTTCTCGAGGCCAACGTCGCCGCCTACGACAAGGCGATGCAGATGACCGTGAACCGGTTCAAGCAGGGGGTCGTCTCCGGCGTGGACGTGGCGCAGGCGCAGACCCTCCTCGAAACGACGCGCGCCCAGGCCACCGACCTCAGCGTCACGCGGGCGCAGCTCGAGCACGCAATCGCGACCCTCATCGGAAAAACGCCCGCCGATTTCACCTTCCCGCCGGCTCCCGGCCTTCCCGAGCCTCCCGCCATCCCGGTGACGCTGCCGTCGGAGCTCCTGGAGCGCCGCCCCGACATCGCGGCCGCCGAGCGCCGGACCGCGGCGGCCAACGCGCAGATCGGCGTCGCGACCTCCGCCTTCTTTCCGAGGCTGCTCCTGGCGGCGACCGGCGGCTACGAAAGCTCGAGGCTCGCGGACTGGTTTTCCCTGCCGAGCCGGTTCTGGTCGATCGGGCCCGCGCTCGTCGCGACGATCTTCGACGGCGGGAAGCGGCGCGCCGGCGTGGAACAGGCGCAGGCGTCCTACGACGCCGCCGTCGCGGTCTACCGGCTGGACGTGCTGACCTCCTTCCAGGATGTCGAAGACAATCTCGCGACGCTCCGCATCCTCGCCGAGGAAGCCACGCAGCAGGCCGCGGCCGTGTCGGCCGCCGAGCGCGCGCTGACGATCGCGAGAAACCGCTATCTCGCCGGCACGACGACGTACCTCGAAGTCGTCACGGCACAGGTCATCGCCCAGTCCAACGAACGGACGGCCGTCGAGATCCAGACCCGCCGCATGACCGCTGCCGTCAACCTCATCAAGGCTCTCGGCGGCGGCTGGCGCGCCTCCGACCTCCCCTACGGCGACACGACCACCGCCGCCGCCCAGCCGGACACCGCCGCCCATCCAGGCCCCTCCGCTCCTCCTCCCGAACCCCGCTAAGCGTCGCCCTGAGGGCCCCGCCAGAGGCCTCTGTCATCCTGAGCGCAGCGAAGGATCTGCCCTCCTGTTCGGGTTGTCGCGTTTCGCGGATAATTGGCAGACTGCCCGTAGCTCAGTTGGATAGAGCAACGGCCTTCTAAGCCGTAGGTCGGCGGTTCGAATCCGCCCGGGCAGGCCAACCGTCGCTTCGCCCGCTCCGCTTGGATTTCGCCCTTCGGGCTTATCAGCTCCGGGGCTTCGCTCCCGCGGCGCGAGGCTCCTCCCCTCTGGGAGACTCCTCGCGCCGCGAGCCTAACCAGGACGGTGGTCAGGGTTCGGTTCTCCTCTGCGGCTGTTGGGGAGTGGCTCGCGTCTCCGGGCCCTCGACCCATCGCGAGATGGCTACGGACTAGCGCAGGCCGACGCCGCGGCGCATCTGATTGACCAGCAATTGGAGGCGAGTCTCGAGCTGGTGGAAGCGCGGATCGACTCGCAAGGAATCGAGAAGCGGGCTACGCGTGCCGAGCGGCCAGCCACGCCAGCCGGCTTCGACGGCCTTGTCCAGCCACTGGAACGCCTCGTCCTTCTCGCCGCGCAAGGCGTGGACGCAGGCCGTGTCGAACGGCACGCTCCAGTCCTGATTGCCTGCTTGCGCGACGCGCTGGTCCGTCGCCAGGCTCTCCTCCAGGAGCGCGTCTGCCTTGCTCCGCCGCCGGTCTCGGAGATGGAGACTTGCCAGATGTGTCTCGACTCCAGCTCCTGAATCCCGATATCCCCTTGTTCCTCGGTAGACCGGGGACACCCGATCGAAGTGCTCCCGTGCGCGTGGAATCTCGCCGGCCGTCAGCTCCGCGATGCCTGCCGCGTTCAAGGCCCAGGGATCCTGGTTCAGACGAGTCACGACACCGCGGGCATGCTCCAGGGCTTCCTGGTCGCGCCGCTGATGAAGAAGGAGAAAGATCAGGTATGCGTGCGTCTGGCCGAGGTCGGGTTGGAGCTCCAGGCTCCGCTTGAACCAGCGCTCGGCCCCTCCCGGATCGCCCAGGGCATCGTAAGCGACTCCGAGACCCGAGGCCAGAATGGGGTTCTTGGGATCCAGGTCTATCGCTCGCTTGAACGCAGGAAGCGCCTCGTCAAACCTTCCAAGGAACCGGAGCACCGCACCTAGATTGTAAATCGCGGTTGCATGGCTCGGGTTGATAGCGATGGCCCGTTTGTTCGCATCGAGCGATTCGCGGTATCTCGCTCCAACCAGGTAAGCAAGCCCGAGCGCTTTGTGCCCCTCGGCAAGATCCGAATCGAGAGCGACGGCCTTCCGGCCCGTTTCCAGGCTCGACTCCAGCCAGGAGGAGGGAAATCCGAAGCGAAGGACCCGTTGAGCGTACGTGTCTCCCAGCCCGGCGTAGGCGAGCGCGAAGTCGGGGTCCAACCCCATCGCTTTCTGGAAGAGATCGACGGCTGATTCGTTGTCCGCCTTGCGGTAATGGTAGTAGAGCTCTCCCCCTTCAGATACAGGTCGTATGCCGCGAGGTTCTGTGTCGGACGCTGCTCGATCCGTTTTTTCTCCGCCGGCGAGAGGGTGGCCCGGAGGGCGGCAGCGATCTGTTGCGCGACTTCGCTCTGTATCGTGAACACGTCTTTCAGGTCGCGGTCATAGGTCTCGGCCCAGAGGTGTTCGTCGGTTCTCGCGTCCACGAGCTGGCCGACGATCCGGACCTGGTTGCCGGCCCGCCGCACGCTCCCCTCGAGGACAGTGGCCACGCCCAGCTCCGAGGCGATCTCCCGCACGGGCTTCTGTGTCCCCTTGTACCGCATCACCGAAGTCCGCGAGATGACTTTCAGATCGCGGATCTTGGCGAGCTGGGTCAGGATGTCCTCGGTCATACCGTCGGCAAAGAAGGCGTTCTCCGGATCCGGGCTGAGGTTCTGAAATGGGAGCACGGCGATTGACCTACGGTCGGAAGCGCCCGGCCGGGCGACCCGGCCCCCCGGCGTTTTCCAGAGGAGGAAACCGATCACCGCGGCGAGCCCAAGCAAGACCGCTCCCGCCATCGCGAGGGCCCTGCGCGTGAGCGGTCGAGTCTCACCGCCCGCTTCCCCGGCCGCGGTCGATAGTGCGAAGGCCAGGTCGTGAGCGGATTGGAAGCGCTGTTCCGGCTTCTTCTCGAGACAATGCCGCACGATGCGGTCGAGCCCGAGCGCGATGTCGCGGCGCCCGGCCCGGAGGGCCGGCGGGTCTTCCCGGAGAATCGCCGACATCGTCTCGGCCGCGGAGTCGCCGCGGAACGCTCTCTGCCCTGAGAGCATCTCGTAGAGGATGGCCCCGAACGAAAAGATGTCTGACCGGGCGTCGGCGGGGTTGCCCCTGACTTGCTCAGGCGACATATACGCAAGCGTGCCGAGCACGACGCCCGGCTCGGTGCCGGGGTCCGCGGTCGCCGCCTCCGTGGCGGAACCGGGCCGGGCTTCCGGTCGAATCAGCTTGGCCAGGCCGAAGTCCAGGATCTTCAACCGCTCGTCCCTGGTGACAAAGAGGTTCTCGGGCTTCAAGTCACGATGGACGATTCCCTTGTCGTGGGCTGCAGCGAGGCCTTGCGCCATCTGGAGCGCGTAGACAGCGGCCTGTCGCGGCAGGAGCTTTCCGCCGGCGAGAGCCTGGCGAAGCGTTTCCCCTCCAGCAGCTCGCTGACGACATAGGGCGCTCCGTCGTGCGACCCGAAATCGTAGACGGCGATGATGTTGGGATGATTCAGGGCTCCGGCGGCCTTTGCCTCCTGCTCGAACCGACGGAGACGATCAGGATCGGAAGAAAACGACGCGGGCAGGACCTTGATCGCCACCTCGCGGTCGAGCCGTGGGTCCCTGGCCCGGTACACTTCCCCCATGCCCCCGGCACCGATGGGCGAGACAATCTCATAGGGACCCAGCCGATCACCTGCTGAAAGAGCCAAGTAATCGGAATCTTAGTTCAGGAGGAAGCGAGCCGCCTCCCGAACTCCTGGGCCAGAAAAGGATGCCCTCGAGAAATCACTATGTTCGAAAGCCCCATGGGAGAATAAGGACCGGAACTCGGAGGAGGCGGTTGGCCACACACGTCGGAATGAAAATGGGGTCAGTCTTTCTAAATGGTATTATTCGCAGGCGCGGGCGGTACTTCAGTAATACACAAATATAGGCTTGGGCGGCCAGGGTCGGCCTATTAGCGCCTCCGAATGAGGAGGAGGAGGCCGGCGGCTGCTACCAGCAGGCCGAAGAGCAGGAGGCCGTGGTCGTTGAGGGTCGGGATGTCGGCGGGGATGGGGTTTGGCGTGTTTGTCGGAGTGCTGGTCGGGGTGGCGGTTGGGATGCCGGTCGGGGTGTTTGTGGGCGTCGGTGTCGGGGCGAGGATGTCCAGGGTGTAGGACTGCTTGCCGGTGAAGCCGTTGGTGTCGGTGCCGGTCACCAGGATCGGGAAGGAGCCGAGCTGGGCGGGAGGACCGGAGAGGAGACCGGCGGGGCTCAGGGTGATGCCGGTGGGCAAAGCGCCGGTTTCGCCAAAATTGTAGGGGCCGGTGCCGCCGGCGCTGATGCTGATGGCCTGGCTGTAGGGGATCCCGAACACGCCTCCCGGAAGCGACGCCGGGCTGAAGGCGAACGCCTCGAGGGCGCCGATGTCGCACCCCGATCCGAGCGGGCGCGCGATCCCGCGCTGGTCCAGCGCAGAGTTGAAGATCGAGGCCGTGAAGCCGGCCGGATAGCTGCAGCTTCCCGCGGCGTCGACGGCATCGCCGGGAGGAATGAGAAGAAACGAGTCCGTCGGCCCGCCGTTATTGCGCAGCGTCGCGTCGAAGCCGGTGACGGCGCCGAGAGTTCCGAGGCATGACCCGTCCGACATGTTGTTGGCCCCGGTATTCGTGCCCCCGCTTGCGAAGAAGCAATCACCTCCGGCCTCGCTATTGAAGATCGTGTTCTGGATCGTGTTGGTCGTGCCGGGGTTTGTGTAGTACGCGGCGCCGAGCACGGCCGAGTTCCCCGAAAATGTGCAGTTGACGAGGTTCATGGTGCCGGCGACGACGCCAAGAGTGCCGGCGACGCCCGTTGCCGAGTTCCCGGAAAAGGTGCTCGCCGCAATGCTTGCCGTGCCGGAACTGCCGAGGGCGCCTTCGACCGGCGCCGAGTTGCCGGAGAACGTGCAGCCGGCGACATTGAGCGTGCCGAGCCTGTTGTAAACGGCTCCCACCGCGGTCGCCGCCGTGTTGCCGGAGAACGCGCAATTGGCGAGATTGAGCGTCCCCAGGCTCAGGATGGCGCCGCCGAAGTCGGGGCCATTGCCGTTGGTAAACGTCAGGCCGGAAATTGTGACGGTGCCGGAAGTGATGTGGAGAATGCGGGAAGCGCCGGCGCCGCTCACCGTGAGGGCGCGCGCGCCGGGGCCGACGATCGTCAGGTCCTTCCCGAAGGCGATCTCGGTCCCGTTCAGGGTGATCAACCCGACGACCGAGAAGTTGATCGTGTCCCCGGACGCGGCGGTGGCGATGGCATCACGCAGCGTACAAGTTGCCGTGCAGTTGCCGGGCCCGCCGTCGGAGGTCGAGTTCACCGTGATCGGAACTGCCAGCGCCCGGTGCGAAACGAGGAGCGACCCGGCCGCCGCCAGGAGCATCATCACCACAGGGGCCTTCCGCACGGCTCTCCCCCTTCTCTTGCTTTGAGGAAACTGCGGCCAGTCTTGCAGAGTCGCCGCGGTGGTGTCAAGTCTTGCCGTATTCGAACGTGGCTCGTCCCCGGCGGGCCTGCTAGGCTCTCATGCCGTCGTGAGAGCTGAGAAGGCCGGCACCCGGGTCCTCGTCGCGGAAGATGATCCGAAGACACGGGAGCTGTTGCGGCTGTATCTGGAGAACGCGGGGTACTCGGTCACGACTTGCGCAACGGGACGAGAGGCGCTGGAAGAGTCGCGAGAGTCGGATTTCGATCTCGCTCTGCTCGATGTCCTGATGCCGGAGGTCAACGGGTTCACGGTCTGCCGGGCGCTCCGGTCCGAGTCGGACATCCCGATCATCCTCTTGACGGCCCGTTCGACCGAGGACGACAAACTGCACGGCTTGAAGCTCGGAGCCGACGATTACGTCACCAAGCCGTTCAGTCCACGCGAGGTCGTGGCGCGCGTCAAAGCCGTCTTGCGCCGCCACGGGCCCTCGCTCGCCGGGCAGTCGGGACGGCAGCTGCGGGTCGGGGCCCTCGTCGTGGATCCCGTGCGCCATGCCGTCTCTCTCGGCGGCCGGACGCTCGCGGTCACGGCGACGGAGTTCCGCCTGCTGCGAGCCTTCGCCCGCTTTCCGGGGCGCGCCTTCACGCGCGCGGAGCTGGCGGAGGCCGTCTTCGGGCACGATTCCGGAACCCTTGACCGGACCATCGACGCGCACGTCATGAAGATCCGCAAGAAGATGTCGGCGATCGGAGGGGCTTCCACGGAGATCGAGACAATTTTCGGAGTCGGATACAGGTTGGGTGGAGATGCGGCTTAGCCTGCGAACCCGGTTGATCCTGATGACCGGATCGGTCGTGCTCGCGTCCATCGTCGCGGTCGCCTTCCTGTCGAGCCGTCTCGGCCGAAGGCAGTTCCACCAGCTCGAGAAGGTCATCGTCTTGAAAGGGCCCGACGGTCAGCAAGTGACGCGGCGAAGCGAGGTCGATCCGTCGCCTCGCGAGAGGGAGTTCGCCGGCGCGCTCGACCGCGGAATCCTCGCCGTGGCCGCGGCCGCCGGCGGACTCGCGATCCTCCTGACGGCGCTCCTTTCCCGGCGCATCTTCCGGCCGATCGAGTCCCTGACGCGGGCGGCCCGGGCGATGGAGGCGGGCGAGCGGGACCGGCGCGTGGGCGCCGCCGGGCAGGACGAGGTCGGCGATCTCGCCCGGGCCTTCGACGCGATGGCCGACGCCGTGGCGCGCCAGGAGGAGCTGCGCCGGCGGCTCGTCGCCGACGTCGCGCACGAGCTCCGGGCGCCGCTGACCAACATCCGCGGGCAGATCGAGGCGATGCAGGACGGGCTGGTCTCTCCGCGCCCGGCCGCCCTCGCGTCGCTCCACGAAGAGGCGATGACGCTCGCGCGCCTCGCCGACGACTTGCAGGACCTGGCGCTCGCCGAAGCCGGGGAGCTGAAGATGCGCTTCGCTCCCGTGCTCCTCGAAGAGGCAGTCGGCCGCGCCGTCGCCGCCCATGCGAGCCGGGCGCAGTCGGCCGGCGTTCGGCTCGAGGCGGACGTCCCCGCGTCCCTGCCTCGCGTGCGGGCGGACGAGCGCCGCCTCGGCCAGATCCTCCGAAACCTCGTCGAGAACGCGCTCGCCCACACCGCCGCCGGCGGAACGATCGCTCTGACGGCGCGGGCGAGCGACGGGCGCGCGCTCGTCACCGTTGCGGATACCGGGAGCGGCATCGCCGCCGAGGACCTGCCGCGCGTCTTCGAGCGCTTCTACCGGGGCGACGAGTCCCGCTCGCGGCAGACCGGAGGCGCGGGGCTGGGGCTCCCCATCGTCCGGCAGATGGTGCTCGGGCACGGCGGCGAGATCTCGATCGAGAGTGAGCCCGGCCGGGGCACGGCAGTGTGTTTCACGCTGCCGTTCATCAGAAATTCATAAGTCCGCGTAATGTGAGACCTCGAAGGAGGCCTCCATGAAGGTCGGCCCGTCCCGCGTTCTCGCCCTGCTTGCATTGCTTCTCGCGCCCGGCGCCGGCGCGCAAGGCCCCGGCGTGAAGATTCCCGACACCCCGGTCGGCCGCCGGGCCGCCGAGTACGTCGCCGCCTTCAACAGCGGCGACGAGAAGACCATGATCGCCTTCTGGACGGCCAGCCTCACTCCCGAGGCGCTGAAGGGGCGGCCGGTGGAAGCGCGGCTTCCGGTCTACCGCCGCATGCGGGAAGAGATGAAGACGATTGCCGTAACGGCCGTCGAAGAATCCACGCCGACGGCGATCGCGCTGCGGATGAAGGCGGAAGCAGGAGGCGCTTTCCAGTTCCGTTTCGAGGCGGAGCCCGATCCTCCGCACCGGCTGACCGGAATGAGGGTCGAGAGCGTCGAGCCGCAGGCCGGGGAGCCGAAGGCGGCCGCGGAAGCGCCGAAGGCTTCGGACGCCGAGGCCGCCGCCGCGGCCGACGAGTTTCTTCGCGACCTGGCCTCCCGCGACGAGTTCTCCGGAGTCGTCCTTCTCGCCAGGAACAACGCCGCGTTCCTCGAGAAGGCGTACGGGCTCGCGGACCGCGAGTTCCGCGTCCCCGTCGCCATGGACACGAAGTTCAACCTCGGCTCGATCAACAAGATCTTCACGAAGACGGCCATCGCGCAGCTCGCCGCCGCAGGAAAGCTCTCGCTTGTCGGACACGATCGCCAGGCACCTGCCTCGCTACGGCGCGCCGTATGCCGGCCGCGTGACCATCCAGCAGCTTCTCGACTTCTCTTCCGGCATGGGCGACATCTTCGGCGCGAAGTTCGACGCCACGCCCAAGGAGAAACTGCGAACTCTTGCGGACTACCTTCCTCTCTTCGAAGGCGATCCCCTGAAGTTCGAGCCCGGCGCGCGCCACGAATACTCCAATGCCGGCTACATCGTGCTCGGCCTGATCATCGAGGCGGTCTCGGGACAGGACTACTACGGCTACGTCCGGGAACACATTTTCCGCCCCGCCGGAATGGCCGATACGGACTCCTTCTTCGCCGACGAGATCGTCCCCAACCGCGCCGTCTCCTACACGAAGGAGGGCGGCCGTTGGCGCTCGGCGATGTTCGAGCACCCCGGCCGGGGAAGCTCCGCCGGCGGCGGATACTCGACGTCCCGAGACCTCATGAGATTCGCCGCCGCGCTCAAGGCCGGCCGGCTCGTCCCTCCCGCGTACGCCACCTGGATCCTGAGCCGCGCCGCGGCCGCTCCGATGGCCGGTGCTCCCACGGGACCCGTCTCCGGCTCCCTCGGAATCGCCGGCGGCAGTCCCGGCGTCAACGCCGTGCTCGACATCGACGCCGACCGCGGCACCACGGTCGTCGTGCTGTGCAACGCCGACCCTCCCTGCGCCGAGAAAGCGGCGCGGAGAATCCGAACCCTCCTTCCTCGCTCCTGATCTGAATCGGCGCAGGCTGGTATCCAGGCAACGTCCGCCCGCGCTGTCATCCTGAGGAGCGAAGCGACGAAGGATCTGCCCTGGTCGTGTGAGCAGATCCTTCGCTTCGCTCAGGATGACAAGTCGGGGATGATCGCCTCTAGGGTGTCGACGGCGGCGGGACGCGGCGCTTTGTGGCCTGTTCGAAGGAGTAGGCGAGGGCCAGTAGCCGGGGCTCGCTGCAGGCCATGCCGGTGAAGCTGACGCCGAAGGGGGACGGCTTCGCGTTGAAGCCTTCGGGGAAAGGCGCGGCGGGCGCGGTCGGGACGTTGGGCACCATTCCGAACGGGACCATGACGGTCGGGTAGCCGGGCCTCGCGGCGATGCCGGCGCCGCTCCCGCCGGGGAAGAGGAGCGCGTCCAGCTTATTCGCCTTCATCACCTCGTCGATGCCGTGCGCGCCGGCGAGCGCGATGTCCTTCGCGCGATCCGCCTCGTAGCGCGCCTTGTCCGCCTGGACGTCCATCTCGTCGGAGATGTCGAGGTTGGATTGGCCGTATTTCATCGCGCCGGCCTTCGTGTGTTTCAGGTTCCACTCGCGCAGTTCCGTCAGCGTCTTGACCGGCGCGGAAGGGCCGAGCGTCGCCAGCCACTTGTTGAAGTCGCGTTTCATGCCGTACTTGAAGGAGACCGAGCAATCCGCGTCCTTCCCCTTCGCGTCGCTCCAGCCCGAGCAGATGTTCCACGACAGGAAGTTGCTCTTCGCGTCCTTGTCCACGACGCTCGGGATGTCGGCGGGGTCCACGATCACGGCGCCCTGCTGTCTTCAAGACCTCGATCGCCTCGGCCATCACCTTCGCCTGGTCGGCGCTCAGGCCGCCGCGGGGCTCCTTGGCGCCGGGCGGCGTCGCCTTGTCATAGAAGAAGGCCCGCGGAATCCCGATGCGCGCGCCCTTCAAGGCGCCGGGCTCCAGGAATTTCGTGTAGTCGCGGCCGGGCGGGGGCGCGCACGTCTTCGTGGCCGGGTCGTTCGGGTCCGGCGCCGCGCCCTCGAGCGCTCCGAGCAGGATCGCCGCGTCCGTCACGGTGCGCGCCATCGGACCGGCCGTGTCCTGGTCCGCCGTGATCGGAATGATCGCCGTAGCGGCTGACGCGTCCCACCGTCGGCTTGACCGCCGCCAGCATGTTCTGGTTCGCGGGGGTGAGGATCGAGCCCGACGTCTCGGTACCGACGTTGGCCGCCCAGAAGCTCGCCGTGGTGCCGATCCCCGAGCTCGAACCGCCCGTCATGAGCGCGGGCCGCCCGTCGCCCGTCGCCTCGCGCGGATCGCGCCGCGGGTCGTAGGGATTGAAGCCGAAGCCGGCGACCGCGTTGTAGTTGGTCGGCATGGGAGACGGCGACCCGGCCACCCAGTTGGCGAGCTCCGTCATGCCGGTCTTGGCGATGATGATCGCTCCGGCGTCGCGCAGGTTCTTCGTGACCGTCGCCTCGTAAGGCGGCACGAACCCCTCGAAAACGAGGGCGCCGCCGGTCGTCGGCATGTTCGTCGTGTGGATGTTGTCCTTCAACGCGATGGGAATGCCGTGCAGCGGCCCGCGCAGCTTGCCCTGCGCGCGCTCGCGGTCGAGCTCCTCGGCCTCCTTCAAGCGCGTCGCGGTTGACCGTGATGGCCGCGTGCAGCTTGTCCTCGTACATCGCGATCCGCGCCAGGCTCTGGAGGACGAGCTCCCGCGACGTGACGCGTCCTTGCGCCATCGCGGCCTGCATCTCCCGGATGGTCGCCTCGACGACGGAGAACGGCGTCCCCGCCGGGGCCGCCGCGCCGCTCAGGACTCCGCCCGCCGGCCGCGACGGGTGCCACCGCGAGGGAAGGAATGAAAAGAATCGAAAAGCGTTTAATGGCGGCGAATGCTAACACCGGGCGTCGCGAATCCGTGAGGCGGGGGCCGGCGCCGGTGATAGATTCGTGACGGAGGACTCCATGGAAACTTCTGAACTCGCCGAGATCAAGCGCCACTTCAACGTCGTCGCCGAAGGGCTCGAGAAGAAGATCCAGCTCGTGGCCGAGGGGGTTTCGGCGCTCGACGACAGGATGGGGCGGGTCGAAGACCGCCTCGCCACGCTCGAGGAGAAGATGGAGCGGGGCTTCGACGAGTTGAAGGCGATGATCAAGTTCTCCTACGCCGAACTGGACCGGCGTGTCAGGACGCTCGAATCCGCCCTGGCCAGTCTGGAAGTCCGAATCCTGAAGCTCGAGGCCCGATGAGCCCGCTGCGAAGCGGTTTGAAGGCCGCCGTCCTGCTCCTCCTGCTGCTGTGCGCCGCGGTGTCGGCAAGCGATTCGGACAATCCCGGGAGCGAGTTCTCGGCGATGTTCAAGTTCAGCGGCGGGAAACAGGGAAGCCGCCAGATGGGGGGCACGATCGTCGTGAACCGGTACACGCCGGTGGAAGAAGCCCGGCAGGCCGCGGAGATTCTCAAGAGCCAGGGGCAGGCCGGCCTCGCCAGCGCGCTGCGCGGACGGGCGAACGGGGTGCTGCGCCTGGGAGCGCTGGAGTGGTCCCTCGATCTCGTCACGGCGAAACCGACGTCGAAGGGTTTCAAGCTCCTGGTCGTGACGAACCGGCCGATCCGATACCAGGAGACCGATCAGGGCTCGGCCTCCCTGGACTATCCCTTCGGCATCGTCCTGATCGAGATCGACAGTCTCGGCCGCGGCGAAGGCCGCTTCTTCCCGTCGGCCCAGCTCCGCATCCAGGAGGACGGCGCCATCGACGTCTACCAGTACTCGGAGGGGGAGGGGCGCGTCACCGACGTCAAGAAGGTGCGCTGACCGGCATCGGCCAGGAACCGGGGCAAATCCGCTCGGCCGGCGCCCGTGTATCCAGAAATCTTGAATTTGCCTATAATTCTGCCATGGCGACGACGAACGCTCCACATCGACGACGGGCTCTACAGGGAGACCAAGTCCGCAGCGGCCCGGCAGGGCACGACGGTCACGCGATACATCGAGGACGCCCTTCGCTTGAAGCTCCGGCTCGCTGGCGCCTCCACGGAGGCCGGAGGAGATCGAGCTGCCGACCTTCGCGGCGGGGAAGGGGCTTCCCGTTCTGGCCGAAGGCCCTGCAAGAAGCTCGCGCGGCAAAGCGAGCACGAGCCATGACCTGTCGCGACGGCGTCGCTCTCCGCCGCAAGGCGCGATAGAGCCTCGGAGCGTCGTGTTCCTGCTCGACGCGAACATTCTGATTTACGCGTTCCGCCGGGACAGCCCCTCCCACGATCCCTGCTACGCCTGGCTTCGCGCCGCTCTTGCGGGAGGCGAACCGGTGGCGACGACCGGGCTCGTCGAGCTGGCGTTCCTCCGGATCACGACTCTGCCGTCCCTCGGGAGGGCCGCCGCCGCCCCGCGCGACGCGTTCGCGTTTCTGGAGGCCCTCCGCCGCGATCCGATGGCGGTTCGGATCGAGCCGGGACCCGAACACGACGGGATCCTGGCTCGTCTCTGCCAGCAACTTCGATTGCGCGGCAACGACATCAACGATGCCTACCTGGCGGCGCTCGCCTTCGAGCATGGAGCAACGCTCGTCACAGTTGACCAGGACTTCGAGCGCTTTCCAGACCTTGCGCTCATCGATCCGCTCGCCGCCCCGCGTCCGTAAACTCGATTACTCCTCGCAACACTGGAAATGAGACAATGAGGCAAAACTGTTCCTATGGCCGGAACGTCCGATACAGGCCCCGCCCGCCCGGCAGGAGATGTCACCGAGCTCCTGCGCGCGTGGAGCGAGGGGGACGCAGGAGCGTTGAAGAAGCTCGTGCCGCTCGTCTATGGCGAGCTTCGCCGGAGAGCCATGGTCCAGATGCGGCGGGAGCGCGCCGATCACACACTTCAGCCGACGGCCCTGGTACACGAGGCGTATCTCAAGCTCGTCAACCAGAAGGGCATCCAGTGGCGGGACCGCGCTCATTTCTTCGGCGTGGCTGCACGGGCGATGCGGGAGATCCTCGTGGACCACGCCCGCGCCCGGGCCGCCGGCAAACGCGGAGGCCTGGAGACTCACCTCCCGCTGGATGACGCGACCGTCTCCGCCGATCCTCCGACCCTCGACATCCTCGCGCTCGACATCGCTCTCGACCGTCTCGCCGCGCTCGACGAAAGGCAGGCCCGCCTGGTCGAGCTCCGCGTCTTCTCCGGCCTCACGATCGAAGAAAGCGCCGAGGTCCTCGGCTGCTCCCACGCCACCGTCAGCCGAGACTGGAAGACACGCCCAGGCCTGGCTCCGCCGCGAGATGTCCGGCGCAATATGAGGATCCGCCGACCTCCTCGACGGCCGCGACCCGAGCCTCACGACGGGTGGCGCGGAATCAGGAGTCTTTGGAATCCTCCGGCGGACGGACTGCGGGGGAGTCTTCGGAAACCCAACTCAGTCCCTTGTCCCGAGCGAAAAGGCCCAGCTCCAGACGGCCATGAATGGCGAGCTTCTCGTAGATCCGGTGAAGATGCGTCTTGACCGTGCCCTCGCTGATGAAGAGCTGTACCGCGATGTCCTTGTTGGAGAGGCCTCCGGCAATCAAGCGGGTAATCTCGAGCTCGCGGCCCGTCAGAATCTCGGTCAGCTCCTTCTGCGAAGCCTCGCGCCGCGCCAGCCGATCGAGCGCCGCCCCGGCGGCCGTTCGCTCCAGCCACCGCCCTCCGCCGTACACCTTGCGAATGCATTCGACCAGAAGGCGCGGCGCCATCTCCTTCAGGACGATGCCCCGAACATTCAGCCGGATGGCGTCCAGAAACTCCTCTTCGGTCAGCGTCGCGGCGAGGATCACCACACGAATGGCGACGGAGCGGGCCTTGATTTCTCGCAGCACGTCAAAGCCGTCGTAGCCGGGCATCCGGATGTCCAGGATGAGAACGTCCGGCCGAAGCTTCACGAGAGCGGGTACGACCTCCTGGCCGTGGGCACAGCGGCCGAGCACCTGAAAGTCTTCCTCCAGCCGCAAGAGCTGCTCCAGCCCGTTCAGGACGATCGGGTGGTCATCGGCAAGCAGAATCCTGACCGGCATGTCAGCCTCGCGTCTCCGGCAGAGGGAGCCGGATGTCGAGGCGGGTCCCCGACGCGCTGGAAGAAATGACCAGGCCGCCTCCGAGCGCGGAGATCCGCTCCTTCAGCGTAATCGGCCCGGCTTTCATTCGCTGAAGCGTGGCAAGGTCGTAGGTGCCGCGAAACGAGAAACCGTGGCCGTTGTCCGCCACCGTGATCAGCATTTCGCAGGCTTCGCGCGCGACGTTGACCTGGATGCAGGAGGCTTCCGCGTGGCGGCCGGCGTTGACGAGGGCTTCGTGAACGATCCGCAGGACATCGTCGGAGATCCGCCCGGGTTGCTCGCCCGCCAGATCCTCGCTGCTCAATTTCACTCGCAGCCCCCATTGCCTCTCGATTCTGTGGCAGACCTCTTCCAGCCGGAGTCGCAGGCTCCAACCCTCGGGGCCGACGGGAGGGGCCGGCTTCAGGCGGCCCACGAAAGCGCGCAGGTCGCGCTGCTCGCTGGCGATCGAAGCCTGGATCTCGCGAAGGAGCTCCCTGGCCGCATTCGGCTCGCGCTCGAGCAGCCGCCGCGACACCTGCAGCTGAAGGGCGACGCCGGTCAACGACT
Organism: uncultured Acidobacteriota bacterium; assembly: GCA_963782815.1. Taxonomy (GTDB): domain Bacteria; phylum Acidobacteriota; class Thermoanaerobaculia; order UBA5066; family Gp7-AA6; genus JAWOLE01. The sequence continues at coordinate 328,717 of CAWALG010000012.1, forward strand.
GCAGGAGACCGTCGTGAAGATCTCTCGACAGCCGAATCCTCTCTTCCGTGGCAGCGGCCTCCCGCAGCTGCTCCCGCAGGGCGAAGTGGTCTATGCGCGCGACCGCGAGCCCCGCGACGATCTCGCCGAGTACCAGGTCGTCCGGTCTCATTCCTGTCTTGTCCAGGGCGAACATCCGTCCTTCAATCGCCTCGCCACGCAGGCTCCAGGACAGGACCGCTCCGATGCCGAACCTCGCCTGCAACGCCGGGTTGAGCGGCGCGCCTTCCCATTGCAT